>JACRNC010000001.1 GCA_016219375.1 Burkholderiales bacterium | reverse complement strand
GGCCAACGGCAAGCGCAAGAAGGTCGCCCTAGTCGCCACCATGCGCAAGCTCGTCGGCGTGCTCAACGCCATCGCTAAACATCGCTCCAGGTGGATTCCGATGCTTCACGACGCTTGACCTTCAAGACGGTTGCTCAGCCCGCCTCGCCGCGCGGCGGCGCCCCGCCTTCGAGCGTGAAGTAGAAGCGCGAGCCGCGGTCCACCTGCGACTCGGCCCAGATCTCGCCGCCGTGGCGGTGGATGATGCGCCGCACCGAGGCCAGCCCCACGCCCGTGCCGGGATAGTCGGTGGCGCTGTGCAGGCGCTGGAACATGCCGAACAGGCGCTGCGCATAGCGCGCATCGAAGCCCACGCCGTTGTCGCTGACGCAGTAGATGCGGTGCACCTTGCCGTCCTCGCCCGCACGCTGCTCGCAGCACAGCGCGATGCTGGCGCACTCGCGGCAGGACGAGTACTTCCAGGCGTTGCCCAGCAGGTTCTCCAGCACCAGGCGCAGCAGCAGCGGGTCGCCCTGGGCGCACAGGCCGTCTTCGATCTGCACCTCGGCCTGGCGATCCGGGCAGGTGCGGCGCAGGTCGTCCATCACCAGCATGGCCAGCTGCGACAGGTTGACCGGCTCGCGCGCCATCGGCTGCGTGGACAGCCGGGCCTGCTCCAGCAGCGCGTCGATCATTCCGTTCATGCGCGTGGCCGCGCCCAGCACGCGGTCCAGATGGTCGTTGCCGATGCGGTCGAGCAGCGAGCCGTAGTCCTCCTTGACGATGCGGGTGAAGCCCTCCACCACGCGCAGCGGCGCACGCAGGTCGTGGGACACCGCGTAGGCGAAGGCCTCCTGGTCGGCGCGCTCCGGGTCATCGGCCGCGGGCGCTGCGGCAGTGGGGGCGGGAGCGGAGGCTGCGGGGGGTGCCTCGACAGGCTTGAGCGTGCCCTCATAGCCTAGGAAGCGGCCCCGCGCATCGAAGCGCGGCACGCCGCGCAGGCGCCAGCCCTGCGCACCGGCCGCGTCGCCGCTGCCGGCAGGCGCGGCCCAGGAGACCTCCAGGTCGTGCAGCGGCGCGCCGCTTTCCAGCCGGGCCTGCAGCGCGGCAGCGGGGTTGACCGCCGGATCGGTCGCGGCGCTGCTTGCCGAGAACGCCTCCCACAGCCGGCCCTGCACCGCACGCGCGGCCTGCCACTGGCCGTCATGCGCCTGCGCGGGCGGGCGCAGCACGGTGAGACGGTGGTCGGCATCGGTCTGCCAGAACCACACATCCAGCAGGTCGACCAGGCGCCGGGTGGCCGCCTGGTCCGCTTGCCAGCGCTGCTCGCGCTGGCCGCGGCGCGCAAAGCCGACGGCGCAGGCCGCCAGGGCAAGCACTGCGGCAGGGCTGAGCCAGTCGGTGGTGGGCAGCGCATCGGCCTGCGTGGCGGCCATCAGCCGCGCCAGCCACAGGCCCGCGATCAGCAGTGCCGCGGCCGCAGCAGCGGCGGCAAGCCACATCCAGCCGCCATCGTGGCCGGCCAGCTCTGGGTGGGGGGCACCGCTCATGCGGCAAATTGTAAGGATGGGCCTTCATATTGCCGGTGCAATCGCAGCGGCAAAGCCCCGTGGATTGCCCTATTCCGGCCTTTGTAAAGTCCGGGCTCGGGTCAAGCTCGCGGCCGTGCGAGACCGTGCACTAGCGCACATTTGCGCCGGCCGCCGCGCTTGCATCCCTCCGCCATGTGGCGGCGGCCCGGGCAGGCCGCCGTGAACCAACAACGTGCCCTCAAGAAAGATAGGCAGGACCACCATGCAGTGGAGGACCGCACCGAACCGACGGCCGGCCGATGCTGGAGCAGCGCCATGAGCCAGGACGGCTTCTCGCCCACGCTGCCCTGGGGCTCGGGGCCGGCCGATGCCGGCGCGCGGCGGCCTTCCGTGCTGGAGGTCTGCGTCGAGCTGGCCCGCCTGGCTCACGGCGCGGCCACGCTGGACGAAGCCCTGCCGCAGGCCGCGCAGCTGCTGCAGCGTCACCTGCAGGGCAGCGGCGTGGCCGTGCTGCGCCTGCACGGCTGGGACGGCGAGACGGTGCTGATCCACCCCTGGAGTGCGCAGCCCGGCGCGGGCGACCTGATCGACGTCACTGCCCTGGGCTCGGCCCGGCGCGACGAGCGGCCCATCGGCAGCGCGGTGGGGCTGCAGCAGGTGGCCTACATGGACCTGGAGGCGGCGCCCGGCGCGGCCGCATCAGCCCAGTGGCGACCCGACGGCGTGCGGCGCGTGGCGGTCATCCCGGTGTTTGCCCAGTCCACCCCAGTTGCGGCACTGGAGCTGCACGACCCGCGCACCGACATGCCGGGCACCGCGCAGGCGCTGGACATCGCGCGGCTGCAGCTGTCGGTGGTGGCGCAGCGCGAGTCCGAGCAGGCCGACATGGCCAGCCGCCTGGCCCAGCTCAACCGGCTGGAGCGCGTGGCCGGGCGCATTGCCGGCGGCGCGCTGATCACCAACCAGTCCGGCGAGATCGAGTGGTGCAACCCCGCCCTGCTGCAGATCACCGGCTGGCCTTCGGGCGGTGTGATCGGCCGCCATGTGTGCGAGCTGCTGGCTGCCGATGAGGTCGGCCACAGCACGCTGGCCCGGCTGGGCGAGCAGATTGCCGCCGGCCAGCCCTTCCGCATCGAGTTCGAGGCCCTGCGCCGCGGCGGCCACGGCGCCGGCCAGCGCTACTGGGGCGAGGTGGACGCCATCCCCATGCAGGACGCGCACGCCTGGCATCGCCAGGTGGTGTGCCTGTTCACCGACATCACCGAGCGCAAGCAGCGCGAGCGCCAGCGCGAGCTGGAGCGCGAGTTCCTCGAAGCGCTGATGGAGAACCTGCCGGTCAGCCTGTTCGTGATGGACCCGGAGAGCCTGCGGCTGATCGCCATCAACCGCTATGCCGAGCTGGAGTTCGGCGTGCGCCGCCCGGCCGTCATCGGCAAGACGGTGCAGCAGGCCATGGGCCGGCGCATCCTGCACCTGGTGCTGCCGGCCATGCAGGAGGCCATCGAGCGCGATGCCACCGTGGAGCGTGAACTCCAGTGGCGCAGCGGCGGCCGCCAGCTCACGATCAACGCGCGCCACTTCGCGCTGCGCCATGCCGACGGCACGCCGCGGCTGCTGATCACGCTGGCGCGCGACATCACCGCCGCGCGCCGCGCGCAGGCCGACCTGGAGGAATCCGAGCTGCGCTACCGCGAGCTGGTCGAGGCGATGGAAGACGGCGTCTACGTCACCACCCCGGCACGCGATGCCTATCTCTACCTGGGCCCGCTGACCGAGGAGCTGTGGGGCGTGACGGAAGCCGAGGTGCGCGCCGACCCGGCCGCCCTCTTCCGCCACGTGCTGGAAGAAGACCGCCCGCTGGTGGCCGCGCAGCAGCAGCGCGAGGCCCGGTTCGAGCCCACCGACGAGACGCTGCGCATCGACCATCCGCGCCACGGCCGGCGCTGGCTGCGCCACCGCACCCGCACCCGCCGCCTGCCCAGCCAGGAGGCGCGCGTCTACGGCCTGGTGTCGGACGTGACGGCGCAGCGCGAGCATGCCCTTGAGCTGCAGCACGCACGCGACCTGGCCGAGGCCGCCAGCCAGGCCAAGAGCCAGTTCATGGCCAACATGAGCCATGAGATCCGCACGCCGATGAACGGCATCCTGGGCATGACCGAGCTGCTGCTGGGCACGCCGCTCAATGACAAGCAGCGCCGCTTCGCCCATGCCGTCTACCGCTCCGGCGAGAGCCTGCTGGAGATCATCAACGACATCCTGGACTTCGCCAAGATCGAGGCCGGCAAGCTGGAGCTGGCGCCGGTGGACTTCACGCTGCGCTCGGTGATCGAGGACACGCTGGAGCTGCTGGCCCCGCGGGCGCACGAGAAGGGCCTGGAGATCAGCTTCCGCGAGGAGCTGGGCCTGCCGCAGGTGGTGCGCGGCGATCCGCTGCGGCTGCGCCAGGTGATCACCAATCTGGTGGCCAACGGCATCAAGTTCACCGAGTCGGGCGAGGTGGTGGTGGATCTGCGGCAGATCCCCGCCCCGCCTGGCTCGGCCACGCCGTCGCTGCTGGAATTCACCGTACGCGACACCGGCATCGGCATCCCGGCCGACGTGCTGCCCAAGCTCTTTTCGGCCTTCACCCAGGCCAATACCGGCATGGCGCGGCGCTATGGCGGCACCGGGCTGGGGCTGGCGATCTCCAAGCAGCTGGTGGAGCTGATGGGCGGGCAGATCACGGCGCACAGCTCGCCGGGCGTGGGCTCGGCCTTCAGCTTCAGCCTGCCCTTGCAGCCGGGCTCGCCCGAGGCAGCAGGCGTGGATGCCGAGGCCGAGGGCGCGGCCATGCCCGCCCTGCGCGTGCTGGTGGCCGACGACAACGAGACCAACCGCACCATCATCGAGAACATGCTGCATGCCTGGGGCATGCGCGTGGCGCTGGCTGAGGACGGCCGCCGCGCGCTGCAGATGCTTCAGGCGCCGGGTGCCGACTTCGACCTGGCGTTGATCGACATGCAGATGCCGCACCTGGACGGCATCGGTCTGGCCGAGGCCTGGCGGGCCAGCGGCCGGCTGCCGGAGCTCAAGCTGATCCTGCTGTCTTCCGTCTCCACGCCCGACGATGTGCGCCGCGCACAGGAGGCGGGCTTCCAGCGCTTCGTCTCCAAGCCGGTGCGCAAGGCGGAACTGCGCCAGGCCATCATCGGCGTCACCCCGGCGCGCGGCGAGGTGCAGCAAGGCCTGCCGCGGCTGCAGCGCAGCGTGCTGGTGGTCGAGGACAACCCGGTCAACCAGGAGGTCATCTGCCACATGCTGCGCCGCCTGGGCTGCCAGATCGTCATGGCCGCCAGCGCCCTGGAAGGCCTGCGCGCGCTGTGCGAGAAGCGCTTCGACGCCATCCTGATGGACATACAAATGCCCGGAATGGACGGCGTCGAGGCCCTGAGCCTCTTCAGACGCGGCCCGAACAGCCGATTTGCCTTCGTGACGCCGCCGGCCACGCCGGTGATCGCCGTGACGGCAAACGCCCTGGACGGGGACGAGGAGCGGTTCTTGGATCTCGGCTTCGACGACTACCTCTCCAAGCCCTTCCGGCAGAGCCAGCTGCTGGCCGTGCTGAGCAAGCGACTGAAGCTGACGGACGACCCGGCGCCGGCGGCGGCGTCGGCCGGCTCTTCTGCGGGTGCTTCTGCAGGCGCTTTGGCGGGCCCTTCCGCCGGCTGGCCCGCACCGGCCGCCGCGCCCGGCGCGCCCCCCGAGCCTGCCGAAGGGCGTGTGAACCCGTTCACGGCCGCCGCCGCCTCGGTGCTCGACGCCGATGCGCTGGAGCGGCTGCGCGCGCTGGACCCGACCGGCAGCAACCACCTGATGGAGCGCGTGCTCAAGGCTTTCCAAGCTTCCGTGGGCCGGCTGCTGCCCATGCTGCAGGAGGCGCAGCAGGACAATGACCTGGCCGGCATCGGCCATGTCGCGCATACCCTTAAGAGTTCATCCGCGAGCATCGGCGCCATCAAGTTGTCTCAGCTCTGTGCCGAAATCGAGCAGATGATCCGCCGTGGCGAGGGCCATGCCCTGGGCACGCGGGTCGATGACCTCACCAGGGAGATCGGGGCCGTGATCCAGAGCCTGCGATCCCTGTTAGAACACGACTGATGACTTCCCAACCCCTGTTCGCGGAGGACGACGGCCTGGAGCAGCCGCGCGTCCTGCTGGTCGATGACGACGAGGTCAACCTGCTGCTGACCTCGATCGCACTGCGCGAACGCGGGTTTTCCATCACCGAGGCCTCCAGCGGCGAGCAGGCGCTGCAGGTACTGACCGAATGGCTGCCCGACATCGTGGTGCTCGACGCCATCATGCCGGGCATGGATGGCTTCACCACCTGCCGCGAGATGCGGCAGCTGCCGGGCTATGAATCGCTGCCGGTGCTCATGCTCACCGGCCTGGACGACGACGCCTCCATCGCCCGCGCCTACGAGGCCGGCGCCACCGACTTCTTCGTCAAGTCCACGCAGTGGAGCCTGCTGGCCGGACGGCTGCGCTACCTGCTGCGTTCCTCGCGCACCCGGCATGAGCTGGAGCGCAGCAAGGCCAAGCTGGCCCGCGCGCAGGATCTGGCGCGCATGGGCAGCTTCGACTGGCGGCGCACCCACGGCGACCTGGTGTTCTCGGTGGAGGGCCTGCGCGTGTTCGGCCTGGGCGCCGGCGACCGCCTGGGCCTGCGCCGCGTGCTGCGCATGATGTCCGGCGACGACCGCCAGGGCTTCCTGCAGATCCTGCACGAGGTGCTCAAGCACAGCACCATCGTCTGCACCGACGTGCCGGTGCAGCTGCACGACGGCCGCCAGCGCATCGTGCACATCGAAGCCGAGCCCGAGTTCAACGAGCAGGGCCTGCTGTCGGGCTACACCGGCATCGTGCAGGACGTGACCGACCGGCGCATCGCCGAGGACAAGATCCGCCACCTGGCCAACTTCGACGTGCTGACCGGCCTGCCCAACCGCCGTCAGCTGATCTGGCGCGCCGAGCGGGCCATCGACTTCGCCAAGCGGCTCAACCACCGCGTGGCCCTGCTGCTGATCGACCTGGACCGCTTCAAGGTCATCAACGACACCCTGGGCCACGGCGCGGGCGACGAGCTGCTGATGGAGGTCGCCCGGCGGCTGCGCAGCTGCGTGGCCCACACCGACCAGGTGCTCGACGGCGCGATGGAGAACGCCAGCAGCCGCTGGCACCGCACGCTGGAGGCCGTGGGCCGCCTGGGCGGCGACGAGTTCGTCGCCCTGCTGCCCGAGGTGCATCACGACGAAGACGCCCAGCGCGTGGCCGACCACATCCTCGACGCCCTGCGCGAGCCCATCCTGGTGGGCGGGCAGGAGTGCTTCGTCACCGCCAGCGTGGGCATCGCCATGTTCCCCAGCGGCGGGCACAACGTGGCCGACCTGCTGCGCGCATCCGACGTGGCCATGTACACGGCCAAGAGCCAGGGCCGCAACACCGCCCTGCTCTACGCCCCGCACCTGGCCGGCAAGGGCCGCGAGCGGCTGGAGCTGGAGACCGCGCTGCACAAGGCGCTGGAGCGCGAGGAGCTGGTGCTGCACTACCAGCCCAAGATCGACGTGCGCACCTGCCGCATGGTGGGTGCGGAGGCGCTGATGCGCTGGCAGCGCAACGGCATGCTGGTGGCGCCCGGCGAGTTCATCCCGCTGGCCGAGGAGACCGGGCTGATCATCCCGATCAGCGAATGGGCCATCCGCGAGGCCGCCCGCCAGGCCCGGCGCTGGAAGGACAGCTTCGGCTTCGATGCCTCCATCGCCGTCAACCTGCCCAGCCGGCTGTTCGAGCGCGAGGACCTGGTCGCCCACATCCAGGACGCCGTCACCGAGGCCGGCATCGAGCACAGCGCGCTGGAGCTCGAGATCACCGAGACCGGCCTGATGAAGGATCTGCAGAGCGTGATCCCGGGCTTGAACGAGCTCACGCGCTTCGGCGTGGAGGTCTCGATCGACGACTTCGGCACCGGCTATTCGTCCCTGGCCTACCTGACCACGCTGCCCATCAGCGAGCTCAAGATCGACCGCTCCTTCGTGCGCGACCTGGGTGTCACGCCGCAGAGCTCGGCGGTGGTCACGGCCATCATTGCGCTGAGCCGCTCGCTGGGCCTGCGCGTGATCGCCGAAGGCGTGGAGGACATGCGCCAGATGCAGGTGCTGGATCAGCTGGGCTGCCACATCATGCAGGGCTTCCTCTTCAGCAAGGCCCAGCCCGCCGACTGCATCGAGCGCTGGCTGCGCGATGTGGTGCAGACCGGCCAGGCACCGTGGATCGGCGCCTGCGCGGCCACCTCCGTGCTGGCGGAGCCGCCCGCGGCACGGCTGCATGCGCCGTGAGCGGGGCCCGTCGATCCGCCTGATCCCCGCCTGCCCTTACGCCTGACCGCGCCCCGATCGAATCACCGATCGCGCCCCACACCATGTCGCCACCAGCAGCACCCGGCAGCGCCGCAACGGATGCGGCCGCGCCGCCCACGCCCGCGCAGATCGCCAAGGCGGCGCTGCGTCACCTGGCCGTCAACCGGCTGGAGCCCACGCCCGAGAACTACGCCCGCGCCTGGCAGGCCGAAGGCGGCGCGCCGCCCGCCGCCCCGCCGGCGCCGGCCACGCCCGCATCCGGCGAGCCCGCCGCCGACCCGGCGGCGGAAGCCGAGGAATGGGCCACCACCATCGCCAAGCTGCTGCGCGGCATCGAGCGCGGCAGCCGGCAATGGACCACCGGCCGCAAGAAGGACAGCCTGCAGCGCGTGCTGGACGGCAGCCGCAGCCGCCCCGAGCGCCTGCGCCAGCGGCTGCGCCAGCTGGCCTCCAGCTGGGACGGCGAGCCGCTGGACGACGCGCCGGACACCGACATGGCCGCACTGCTGCCGCTGGACGACGACACCGGCGCCGCAGCCGACTCCGCCATCCCCGACCCCGCCTTCACCGAAGCCGGCCCCGCCCTGCTGGCCGAGGGCGGCACGGCCACCTGGAGCCGCATCGTCGACGAGCTGCACCAGACGGTGCAGGCCGCGCTGCTGCCGGCCGACGCCGCATCGCGCGAGGTGGTCGATGCCCTGGCCCAGGCCACTGCCCCGCTCGCGCCCGAGCCGCCGGTGCTGCCGCCCCCCGAGGAGCTGGCTGCCACGCTGCAGGCCGTCTGCGGCGATGCGCGCCGCGTGCTGCAGCACCGCCGCAACCTGCTGCAGCAGCTCACCGGCCTATGCGAGGAGCTGACCGACAGCCTGTGCGACCTGGCCGAGGACGAGTCCTGGGTGCGCGGCCAGTGCGAGGCCATGCGCCACCAGATCACGGAAGGCCTCAACACCCGCGGCGTGCGCCGCATCAGCCAGCTGCTGCACGACACCCGCGAGCGCCAGCAGCGCCTGCGCGCCGAGCGCAACGAGGCCCGCCAGGCGCTCAAGCAGCTCATCCACCAGATGCTGCAGGAGATCGCCGAGCTGGGCAGCCACACCGACCGCTTCACCGGCAACCTGGGCCGCTATGCCGAGGTCATCGGCAGCGCCGACTCGCTGCAGAGCCTGGCCGGCGTGGTGCGCGAGATGCTGGAAGACAGCCGCGCGGTGCAGGCCGTGGTCAGCCAGGCCCAGCAGCGGCTGCAGAGCGAGCACGCCCGCGCCACCGAGCTCACCGACCGCGTGCGCGAGCTGGAGGACGAGATCCGCCGCCTGTCCGACGAGGTCTCCACCGACCCGCTCACCCAGATCGCCAACCGCCGCGGGCTGATGCGCGCGTTCGAGGCCGAGCAGTCGCGTGCCGAGCGCCAGTCCGCGCCGCTGTCCATTGCCCTGCTCGACGTGGACAACTTCAAGAAGCTCAACGACACCCTGGGCCACCAGGTGGGCGACGACGCGCTGCGCTTCCTGGCTGACCAGGTACGCAGCCGCCTGCGGCCGGTGGACGTGCTGGCCCGCTATGGCGGAGAAGAGTTCGTCATCCTGCTGCCCGACACGCCGGCTGAGGAGGCGCAGCGCGTGGTCACGCGGCTGCAGCGCGAGCTCAGCGCCGAGTTGTTCATGCAGCAGGGCGGCGACAAGGTCTTCATCACCTTCTCCGCCGGCGTGACGCCCTACCGCGCCGGCGAGGCGCTGGAGGCCGCGCTGGACCGCGCCGACCTGGCCCTCTACGAAGCCAAGCGCACCGGGAAGAACCGCACCTGCGTGGCCTGAGATCCGGCCGCGCCTCCCGGGCCCTCCCGCGCCCGCCCGCCTGCGCCGAACCAGCCGGGGGCGGACAGCCTGCCTAGCCTGTTCAGCGCCTTCGTGGCTTGCGGCGCCGCATCACGGACGGCGCGGTTTGCCCGCCAAGCCCCGGTAGGCGGTAGCCAGACCTCAGCCCGCTGTCTGGCCCGCCGCCAGCAGACGGATCATCAGCTCCACCCGCGCCTGCGCCGGCGAGCATGCGCCGGCCGCGGGCAGCCGGTCGCCGTCGCGCGCCCATACCGCCCCCTGGCCGACGCGCGAGGCGCGCACCACCGGCACGCCTTGCGCGGCTGCGCGCAGCAGTTCGGCCTCCAGATCCTGATGCAGCGTGCCGTGGCCTGTGCCCGCCACGACCAGGCCCTGCACGCCGGCCTGCAGCAGCAGGCGCACCACGCGGCCATCGGCGCCGGCATGGCTGTGGACGATCTCGACCCAGGGCCAGGTGCGCGCCGGATCGAGCGCGGCGTCCCGGGCGGCACCCAGCGCGGCCTTCAATGCATCGTCGCGAGCGGCTTGCGTGTCGACGTCTGCTGCGTCGTCGGGCGCGCCTGACGACTGCTCGCGCGGCATCTGCACCTGCCGCCGTACCGGCGCGTCCGCCTCATCTGCCGGCCCGGGCCAGGCGCGCAGCGGTCGCACCAAAGCTCGCTCCACCCAGGCCAACGGCCCGGCATCGGCCCCGAAGGCCGGCATGCGCCAGGTGTGCTGCTTGCGCACCTGCGCACCCGCCCAGACCTGCTGGTCCAGCACGGCCAGCACGCCGCGGGCACCGGGCCAGGCGGCCACGCGCACGGCATCCAGCAGGTTGGCCGGCCCGTCGGCCGACGGATCGGTGGCCGGGCGCATCGCAGCGGTCAGCACCACCGGCTTGGCCGGCGCCAGCAGGCGGTGCAGCAGGTAGGCCGTCTCCTCCAGCGTGTCCGTGCCGTGGGTGACCACCACGCCGGCCACCTCGGGCCGCGCCAGCGCGTCCTGCACGGCAGCCAGCAGCGCCCGCCAGACGGCCGGGCCCATGTCCTTGCTGTCCACCTGCGCCACCTGCAGCGCCTCCAGCCGGCCGTCAGCCGCCAGCCCCTGCAGCGGCGGCACGGCGGCCACCAGCGCCGCCACATCGAGCTGCGCGGCGCGGTAGCCCGAGGGCTCGGTCTGGCAGGCCGCACCGGCGATGGTGCCGCCCGTGGCCAGCAGCACCACCCGGCCGGACCTGCCGGGAGGCTCGGCGCGGCCGGAGCTCGTTTTTTTTCCTGAAGGGCTGGTCATCTCGCAAAGATCTGGATAAAAATACAGCTACTGGATGGATAAACAGTTCTGCTGCAGCCGGCCTTCGGGCGCGGCGCGCAGCCGGGCTCCTCGCCAACCCGGGCGCCAGCCCGGCCGATGCCCCGGCCACCGGGAGCGGCCGCGCAGCGCACGGGTTGACCAGACGAGGCACCAGCTCAGGGAGTGCAAAAGAAGGGCACCAGCAGTACGCCCCGGGCGGCGGCGGCCATGTGGCCGGCGCCGCGGTGAACCCGGCAGCGGCGGCCGTGCGGCCGTCGCTGTCCCGCCCGGGTCAAGGCAGCCCCTGGAGGCAGCCCCTGGGCGCCACCCCGGGCAGGCTGCGTGGCCCACCAGACGAGGTCGATGTGGACGATACCCCCAAACTCACCGCCCGCCAGCAAGAGATCCTGGACCTGATCCGCCAGGCCATTGAGCGCACCGGCGCCCCGCCCACGCGGGCCGAGATCGCCGCGCAGCTGGGCTTCCGCTCGGCCAACGCGGCCGAGGAGCACCTGCAGGCGCTGGCGCGCAAGGGCGCCATCGAGCTGGTCGGCGGCACCTCGCGCGGCATCCGGCTGCGCAGCGCCGCGCGCAGCCGGGCCGGTGCGGGCGCGCTGACCAGCCTGCCGCTGCCCGGCATGGCCCAGCTCGCCCTGCCGCTGGTCGGCCGCGTGGCCGCCGGCAGCCCCATCCTGGCTCAGGAGCACGTGGACCAGACCGTGATGGTGGAGCCTCACCTCTTTTCCCGCCGCCCCGACTACCTGCTGCGCGTGCGCGGCATGAGCATGCGCGACGCCGGCATCCTCGACGGTGACCTGCTCGCCGTGCAGAAGACCACCGAGGCGCGCAACGGCCAGATCGTGGTCGCCCGCCTGGGCGACGAGGTGACCGTCAAGCGCCTGCAGCGCACCAAGGCCGGTATCGAGCTGCTGCCCGAGAACCCGGACTTCCGCCCCATCGTCGTGCCGCCGGACAGCGCCGACTTCACGCTCGAAGGCCTGGCCGTGGGCCTGATCCGCAACGGCATGGCCTTCTAGCCCCATCCTTTTCGCCTGCTGCGGGTGGCGGGCATTGGTGCGGTCAGGCGCTGCATGGCGCCACAGGGCCGCACGATCCCGCAGCAGGTGTGTCGTTGCCAATCCTGC
This sequence comes from Burkholderiales bacterium, assembly GCA_016219375.1. Classification (GTDB taxonomy): domain Bacteria; phylum Pseudomonadota; class Gammaproteobacteria; order Burkholderiales; family Burkholderiaceae_C; genus Aquabacterium. Next base: position 15,536 of record JACRNC010000001.1, on the reverse strand, counting down.
CGAACTTCATAGCTGTTCTTGAAATTCGGAGATCCACGATGCCTGCTTCCCGCCTGCCCTGGCCCCTGTCGCTTCAGTGGCCGCTGCGCCGCTCGGTGCGCAGCGTGGCGTCCTTCATTGAGCCGTCCGCCACTGTTGCCGGGCGGCCCACCGCTGCAGCCCCCTGCTCCGGCACCACTGCGATCGCCGCAATCGCCGCTGTGGGCACCACCGCCACCGCCACCGCTACCGCTACCGCTACCGCTACCGCTACCGCCACCGCCACCGCCACCGCCACCGCCATCATCCCGGCACGCGGCAGGGCTGATGCCGCGGCAAACCCCGCCGCGTGCTTCACCGGGCTGAGGATCACGCGCGCCGTGCAGCCCAGCCGCTCGCTGGCCGCACGCGTGCCGGCCATCATCAGGCGCTCGCCCTGCCGCCTTCCGGAGGCGGCCTTTGCGCCCGGTCAGACGGCCACGCTGCGCCGGGATCCGCAGGATCCCCAGCGAGTGCGCATCAGCGGCCGGCTCGCAGACGTCTGCGACACGCTGGAGCGGCTGGTGGCCCGCCACGAAGGCAGCATGGCGGCCTGAGCGGCGCCACGGCCGGGGCGGCAGGAACACGCGGCCCGCTTCATAGCCGGCCACCCGATGCGCAGCCGCGCGCGGTTTGCGCCGGCGCCATCCCGGCAGCCGGCCAAAGCCGCGATCAGCCCATGTGCAGGCCGCCGTTGACGGAGAAATCCGCCCCCGTGGCAAAGCCCGCATCGTCCGACGCCACCCAGGCCACCATGGAGGCGATCTCCTCGGGCGTGCCCAGGCGCTTGACCGGGATGGTGGCGACGATCTTGTCCAGCACGTCCTGGCGGATGGCGCGGACCATCTCGGTGCCGATGTAGCCGGGCGAGACGGTGTTGACCGTCACGCCCTTGTTGGCCACTTCCTGCGCCAGCGCCATCGTGAAGCCGTGCATGCCGGCCTTGGCCGCGGAGTAGTTGGTCTGGCCGAACTGGCCCTTCTCGCCGTTGACCGACGAGATGTTGATGATGCGGCCCCAGCCCCGGTCGAGCATGTCGTCGATCACCTGCTTGGTGACGTTGAACAGGCTGTTGAGGTTGGTGTCGATCACCGCCATCCAGTCGTCGCGGCTCATCTTGCGGAACAAGCCGTCGCGCGTGATGCCGGCGTTGTTGACCAGCACGTCCACCGGGCCGAGCTCGGCCTTGACCTTGGCGAACGCCGCCTTGGTGGACTCCCAGTCCGACACGTTGCCCACCGAGACATGGAACTGGTAGCCCAGCGCGGCCTGCTCCGCCAGCCACTTGGCATGGTCGCGGCTGGGCCCGCAGCCGGCCACGACGGTGAAGCCGTCCTTGTGCAGGCGCTGGCAGATGGCGGTGCCGATGCCGCCCATGCCGCCGGTGACGTAGGCGATCTTCTTGCTCATGCTGGACTCCTTGGTTTGTCTCTCGGTTGGTGTGTGTGTCTCGTCGCGGCCGTCAGCGCTCGACCGTCAGCGCCACGCCCATGCCGCCGCCGATGCACAGCGAGGCCAGGCCCTTCTTCGCATCGCGGCGCTGCATCTCGTGCAGCAGCGTGACGAGGATGCGGCAGCCCGATGCGCCGATGGGGTGGCCGATGGCGATGGCACCGCCGTTGACGTTGACCTTGCTCGTGTCCCAGCCCATTTCCTGGTGCACGGCGCAGGCCTGGGCCGCGAAGGCCTCGTTGACCTCCAGCAGGTCCAGATCTGACGCCTGCCAGCCGGCGCGCTCCAGGGCGCGGCGCGACGCCGGCACCGGGCCCATGCCCATGTAGGCCGGGTCCAGCGCGGCGCTGGCATAGGAGGCGATGCGGGCCAGGGGCTTCAAGCCCAGCTGCTCGGCGCGCTTGGCCGACATGACCATCACGGCTGCGGCGCCGTCGTTGATGCCAGAGGCATTGCCGGCGGTCACGCTGCCCGCCTTGTCGAAGGCCGGGCGCAGGCCGGCCAGCGCGTCGGCGCCGGTCTTGCGGTTGATGAATTCGTCCGCGTCGAAGACGAGCGGGTCGCCCTTCTTCTGCGGGATGGTGACGGGCACGATCTCGTCCTTGAAGCGGCCGGCGTCCTGCGCGGCCGCCGCCTTCTGTTGCGAAGCCAGCGCCAGGGCGTCCTGCTGTTCGCGGCTGATGCCGTACTTCTTGGCGACGTTCTCGGCCGTGATGCCCATGTGGTACTGGTTGTACACATCCCACAGGCCGTCAACGATCATGGAATCCACCAGCTTCCAGTCGCCCATGCGCTGGCCGTCGCGCGAGCCGGGCAGCACGTGGGGCGACAGGCTCATGTTCTCTTGCCCGCCGGCGATCACCACGTCGGCATCGCCGTCGCGGATGGCCTGCGCGGCCAGCATCACGGCCTTCAGGCCGGAGCCGCAGACCTTGTTGATGGTCATGGCCGGCACGGCCTGCGGCAGGCCGGACTTGATGACCGCCTGCCGCGCCGGGTTCTGGCCGCAGCCGGCCTGCAGCACCTGGCCCAGGATCACCTCGCTGACCTGGTCGCCGGCCAGCCCGCTGCGCTCCAGCAGCGCGCGGATGACGACCGCACCGAGTTCGGCCGCCGGGGTCTTGGCCAGGCTGCCCCCGAACTTGCCCACGGCGGTGCGGGCGGCTGCAACGATCACGATGTCGGTCATGGCGGAACTCCAGGTATCAAGAAGGCAAAAGGATCAAGAGACGCGGCCGGTGACCGGCCGCAAGACTGCACCTTAGTCCAGCCGGGCCCCGGGTGTACAGGACCGCATCAAGCCGCATGACGGCCGCATCGGGGCGGCCTTCGCAACGGCATCGCAGCGACGTCAGGCGCAGCTCGTTCAGGCCCGGCGTTTGACGTAGCGGCCGGGCGCGGGTTCGATGGGCTGGTGGCGGGCATTGCCCGGCGTGCGCGGGGCGGGCACCTTGCGGCCGGCGTGCGAGGCCAGCCATGCGGTCCACTCGGGCCACCAGCTGCCCGGGCGCTCGGTGGCCTGCTGCAGCCAGCCGGCGGCGTCCAGGCTGCCGTCCTCCACGTCCTGCGCCTGCGCACCGGGCGTGCCCGGGCCGCCGGGCAGGCTGCGCGTCCAGTGGCTGCGCTTGCCCTTGGCCGGCGGGTTGATGACACCGGCGATGTGGCCGGAGGCGCCCAGCACGAAGCGGCGCGGGCCGCGCAGCACGCGGGTGGACGCATAGGCCGACTCCCAGGGCACGATGTGGTCCTCGCGCGAGCCGTAGATGAAGGCCGGCATGTCGAGCAGCGACAGGTCCACCGGCACGCCGCACACGCTGAGCCGGCCTGGCTGGATCAGCTCGTTTTGCAGGTAGGTGTGGCGCAGGTACCAGCAGTACATGGGCCCGGGCAGGTTGGTGGAGTCGCCGTTCCAGTACAGCAGGTCGAAGGCCGGCGGCGTCTCGCCCTTGAGGTAGTTGCCGACGACGTAGTTCCACACCAGATCGTTGGGCCGCAGGAAGGAAAACGTGGTCGCCAGCTCCTGGCCCTTGAGCAGCTTGGGCCCGCCCGGTGCGCCCGGGCCGATGGTGGCCTCGCGCAGCTGCACCGAGGCCTCGTCGACGAAGATGTCCAGCACCCCGGTGCGCGAGAAGTCGAGGAAGGAGGTCAGCAGCGTCAGGCTGGCCAGCGCATCGTCACCGCGGGCCTTCATCACCGCCGCGGCCGTGGCCAGCAGCGTGCCGCCGACGCAAAAGCCCAGCGCGTTGACCTGCCGCTGGCCGGCGATGTCGCGCACCACGTCGATGGCCTGGATCACGCCGTGCTGCACGTAGTCGTCCCAGGTCTTGGCGGCCAGGCTGTCGTCCGGGTTGACCCAGCTCACCACGAAGACGCGGTGGCCCTGCTCCACCGCATGGCGCACCAGGGAGTTCTCGGGCTGCAGGTCGAGGATGTAGTACTTGTTGATGCACGGCGGCACGAAGAGGATGGGCCGCTCGTGCACCTGCTCGGTCAGCGGGCGGTATTCGATCAGCTGGATCAGCTCGTTTTCGAACACCACGGCGCCCTCGGTCGTGGCCACGTTGCGGCCGACCTCGAAGACCGTCTCGTCGGTCTGCGACACGCGGCCCTGCTGCAGGTCGCGCATGAGCATCTGCAGGCCGGCGCGCAGGCTCTCGCCCTTGGTCTCGACCGCGCGGGCCAGGGCCTCCGGATTGAGCGCCAGGTAGTTGGACGGGCTGGCCGCGTCGATCAGTTGCTGCACCGCGAAGCGCACGCGCTGGCGCTGCTTGTCGTCGCCCTGCAGCGCATCGGCCAGCCGGACCAGCGTGCGCGCATTGAGCAGATACAGCCCTGCTTGGAAGGCCGCCAGCGGGCTTGCGCCCCACTGCGGCGCGGCGAAGCGGCGATCGTCCAGAGACGGCGGCGTACCGGTGGACGGATCCATGCAGCGGTTCCACAGCTGACGGGCCTGCTCCAGATAGTCGGCGCGCAGCTGCTCCAGCGCATCGGAGGGCAGGCTCAGGCTGGCCAGGCTCTGCAGCGTCAGGCCCACGCTGCTGCCGAAGGCCTGCGCAGCCGGGGACAGGGCGGCGGCGTCGGGCTGCGGGGCGGCGCCGGCCGCTGCCGCAGCCCCTGCGGCAACGGAAGCAACGGAAGCGACAGAAGCGGCGGCACCGGCCGACGGGCGAGACGACGCGGCGCCGGCCTTGCCGCGGCTTCGGGACGGCGCAGCGGCACCGGCAGACGCGGTGGATCGGGCAGACGATGCAGCGGCGCGCGCCTGGCGCGGGCGGGACGTGACGGCCATGAGTCTCCTCGTTTGTCGATGTGACGCGCCATCCGCGCGCCCCGCGGCGAGCCAAAGCAACTTCAATGCCCCGCCGGGGCCTGCGCGCTGTGCGTTTCGTCGATTCTGTCACTCGCCCTGTGAAACGCCCTTGACGGCGGCGCTTGACGCACACTGCGGACATGTGGCGTGTCTTGATCGTGTTGGGCTGGCTCTACGTGGCCGTGATGATGGCCCTGGCCCAGGCCTTCCATCCCGAGGGCGGCCTGCTGTCGGCCGCTTTCGTCTTGCTGGCCTACGGCTTGGCGCCGGTGGCGCTGATCCTCTATGTGCTGGGCACGCCCGCCCGGCGCCAGGCGCGGCGGGCGCGGGAGCAGGCCGAGCAGGCGCAGCAGCAGCCGGCGCCTGCGCCCGGGGGTGGCGAGGCCGCCGGGGGCGCGGCGGCGGGCGACGACGCGTCGGCCCGCCCATCCGGCGGCTGAGCCGCCTGTGCCCCCGCCGGCTCGTGCGGCTTCAGCGCAGCCAGATGCAGCCGGCAAAGCGGCCGCATGCGCCCTGGCGACGATAGGAATAGAGCCGCGCATCATCGGTGCGCAGCGTCTGGCCCGATGCGGCGATGCCCAGGGCCGCCAGCCGGTCCAGGGCCAGGCCGGCCAGATCGGCCTGCCACCGGCCGGGCCTGCCCGCACGGCCGGGCGTGAAATGCCGGGCCGGGCCCCACGCATCGCCGCCCGAAGGCAGGCGCGCAGCGGCGCCCGGATGCGCGGCGCGGTCTGCCGCCTGCTCGCCCGCCTTTTTGCCCGCCTGCTCGTCCACCCGCTGGGGCCGCGCCGCAGCCGCCCGCGCGGCAACCTCGTCGGCTCGGACGCCGAAGGCCTGCAGCACGTCGGCGCCGACCTCGAAATCGGCCTGGGCGATGCATGGGCCCAGCCAGGCGCGCAGCTCATTCGTGCCGCAGCCGACGCCATCGGCCAGCGCCCGGGCGGTGGCCTGCAGCACACCGGCGGCCAGGCCACGCCAGCCGGCGTGGGCAGCGGCCACGCCGCGGCCATTGGGCGCCGCGAAGAGCACCGGCAGGCAGTCGGCCACCAGGATGCAGCAGGCCACGCCCGGCTCGGTGGTCCAGCAGGCGTCGGCCGAGCACACCGGCGCATCGGCCGACGCGGCATCCAGCCGTACCACCTCGCAGCCGTGGACCTGGCGCAGGAAGACCGGCCGCGCGCCGAGTGCCGCGGCCAGGCGGCGGCGGTTGTCGGCCACCGCGGCGGGGTCGTCGCCCACGTGGTCGCCCAGGTTGAGGCCGCTCCACGGCGCTGCGCTGACGCCGCCTGCGCGGGTGGTGAAGACGGCGCCGACGCCGGCAGGCAGATCGGCGGGCACGAGCCAGTCGGGATGCATCACGGCAGTGTAGGCAGCCGGTGCACGGCAGGGCGGGCAGGCGGGCTGACTATCATCCCCGGCCGCTGTGACGCTCCGGCGCCGTGCGATGCCGGCCGGGGCGCGCTGCCCACGCCCCGGCCTGCCTCTCACGCCCGCCCCGATGCCCCTGCCCTGCCGTACCGCCGGCCTGCCGCCGTGCTCGCCCCGCCAGCCGCTGCCTTGCTCGCCCCGCCTGGCCGCCTGGCTGACGGCACCGGGCTCGCTCACACAGCGGCTGCGGCTTACCGGGCACCGCCTGGAGGTGATCCGCCTGGCGCAGGGCAGCGCGCCGCTGCTGCCCGGCGAGGCGCGCGACCTGGGCCTGCGCGGTGCACCGCCGCGTGCCCATGTGCGCGAGGTGCTGCTGGTGGTCGATGGCCGCCCGCTGGTGTGGGCGCGCAGCGTGGCCTGCGCCCGGGCGGTGGGCGGGCCGTGGCGGGCGCTCAAGGGGCTGGGCTCACGGCCGCTGGCGGAGCTGCTGTTCGCCTCGCCCCATGTGGAGCGATCGGCATTGCGGGCCGCGCGGCTGGCGCCCGCGTCGCCCTGGCAGCGGCATCTGGCCCGGCAGTGCCGCCACGCGGCCCCGGAGCTGGCCGCCGCGCGCGGCGTGTGGGCCCGCTGGTCGGTGTTCTGCAAGGGCGGGCAGCGGCTGCGGGTGCTGGAGGCCTTTCTGCCCGCAGTGGGGCGGCACCGCACGGCCACGGGCGCGGCGCGGCATCTGATGCAGGGCCCTCCGCGGCAGGACAGCTGAACGGCTGCTGAAGCCGACGTGGGCCCCGCCGCGCCCACACGGGGCCCGGCTTGGGACCTGACCCGACCCGAGGGATCCCTCAGACGATGCGCGCAGCCAGTGGCACCAGCCCGTCGATGCGGGCCTCGATCAGGTCGCCGCGCTGCACCGGGCCCACGCCTTCGGGCGTGCCGGTGAAGATCAGGTCGCCCGGCTGCAGCGCCCAGGCGCGGGAGAGCTGGGCAATGATCTCCGGCACCTTCCACGTCATGCGGGCCAGCGTGCTGGCCTGGCGCGGCTGGCCGTTGACCGACAGGGCGATGCCAGCGTCATCCAGCCGCACCTGCGCGGCCGGCGTCAGCGGGCCGACGGGCGCCGAGGCGTCGAAGCCCTTGGCCACGCACCAGGGCCGGCCGCCTTGCTTGGCCTGGGCCTGCAGGTCGCGCCGCGTCATGTCCAGGCCCACGGCATAGCCCCAGACGTGGTCCAGGGCCTGCTCCAGCGGGATGTCGCTGCCGCCGCGGCCGATGGCCACCACCAGCTCCACCTCGTGGTGCAGGTCCTGCGTGACGCTGGGATAGGGCACGTCCACCGGCTGCGGGCCGCCTGCGGCCACCACCGCGTCGGCCGGCTTCATGAAGAAGCTGGGCGGGGTGCGGCCGCTGCCGCCCATCTCGATGTCGTGCGCCGCGTAGTTCAGCGCGATGCAGTAGATGCGGTGCACCGCGAAGCGCGCGGGCGAGCCGTGGACGGCCAGGCTGGCTGGCGCGGGCGGAGGAAAGACGTAGTCGGTCATGGCACGGTGGAGCGGGCTGGCGCCGCAGGGGACGGGCACGCCGAGCCCCGGGCGACGAGAGATGGCCGGCGCGGATGCGCGGCCTCCTGCAGTGTGCCCGCGCGCCGGAGCCCATGCGGCAGGACCGGCCCTTCGAGCCCGGGCGATACACTGCCCGCCTTATGTTCGCCGCGCGCCGTATCCAGCATTGCCAAGCCTGCGGCACCCCGGTGGACCTGCGCATCCCGCTCGACGACAACCGCGAGCGGGCGGTGTGCCCGGCCTGCGGCCTGGTGCATTACGTCAACCCGCTCAACGTGGTCGGCACCCTGCCCGTCTGGGGCGACCAGGTGCTGCTGTGCAAGCGCAACATCGAGCCGCGCTGGGGCAAGTGGACGCTGCCGGCGGGCTTCATGGAGCTGGGCGAGACCACCGAGCAGGGCGCCTGCCGCGAGACCGACGAGGAAGCCGGCGCGCGCATCGAGCTGCAGGGCCTCTACACCGTGCTCAACGTGGTCAGCGCCGGCCAGGTGCACCTGTACTACCGCGCCCGGCTGCTGGACGTGAACTTCGCCCCGGGGCCGGAGACGATCGAGGCCCGGCTCTTCCGTGAGGACGAGATCCCGTGGGAAGACCTCGCTTTTCGCACGGTCGCCGAGACGCTGCGGCGTTACTTTATGGACCGGCCGACCGGGCGGTTCGGCGTGCACTGCGCCGACATCGGCTGAAGGTGCCCGCCGCGCCGCGATGGCGCTGAGCTGCCGGCGCGCCCGCCGGGCCCGCCCTGCCCGGGGCCTCTAGACCCCTTCGACATGTCCGAACCCGTTGCCCCTGCCGCGGTGGCTGCCGCCGCCGGCCCGCGCCTGCGCGAAGACCTGATCCACCCCGATCCGCTGCTGGACTGCCTGCTGCAGGTGTGCCGCCTGCACGGGCTGGCCGCGTCGCGCGCCTCGCTGGCCGCCGGCCTGCCGGTGCAGGGCGTGCTGACACCCGGCCTGCTGGAGCGTGCCGCCGCACGCGCCGGCCTGGCCACGCGGCTGCAGCGCATCGTCCTGCCCCGCATCGACACAGCCACCCTGCCGGCCATCCTGCTGCTGCACGGCAACCAGGCCTGCGTGCTGCTGGGCGTGGACGGCGATGAGGCCCGTGTGCTGCTGCCCGAGACGGCCCAGGGCGAGGTGCGCCTGCCGCTGACCGAGCTGCAGGCCCGCTACAGCGGCGTGGCGGTGTTCGCGCGGCCGCCGTTCCGCTTCGACGCCCGCACGCCGCAGGTGCGGCCCACGCGCTCGGGCCACTGGTTCTGGAGCGCGGTGCTGGCCCAGCGCTTCGTCTGGCGCGACGTGCTCTGGGCCGCGCTGCTGGTCAACCTGTTCGCCCTGGCCCTGCCGCTGTTCACGATGAACGTCTACGACCGCGTGGTGCCCAACCATGCGGTGGAGACGCTGTGGGCGCTGGCCGCGGGCATCGTGCTGGTGCTGTGCGGCGACCTGGCGCTGCGCCTGCTGCGCAGCCACTTCGTGGACGAAGCCAGCGCGCGCATCGACGTGGGCATCTCCGCCACCATCATGGAGCGGGTGCTGGGCATGCGGCTGGAGCACCGGCCGCAGTCGGTGGGCTCCTTCGCGTCCAACCTGCGCGGCTTCGAGCAGGTGCGGGACTTCATCGCATCCAGCACGGTCACGGCGCTGATCGACCTGCCGTTCGCGCTGCTCTTCGTCATCGTGATGGCGGTCATCTCGCCCTGGCTGGCCATCGTGCCGGTGGCCTGCTTTGCCATCGTGGTGGTGCTGGGTTACGTGCTGCAGCACCGGCTGCACGAGCTGTCGCAGACCACCTACCAGGCCAGCGCGCTGCGCAACGGCACGCTGGTGGAGGCGCTCTCGGGCATCGAGACCATCAAGTCGCAAGGCGCCGAGGGCCAGATCCAGGCACGCTGGGAGCGCACCAACGCCTACCTGGCCGAGCTCAACGTGAAGATGCGCGGCCTGTCCAGCAGCGCGCTCTACAGCACCGCCTGGCTGCAGCAGCTGGTGTCGGTGATCGTGGTGATCGTGGGCGTCTACCTGATCGCCGAGCGGCAGCTGACGACCGGCGCGCTGGTGGCCTGCACCATGCTGGCCGGCCGCGCGCTGGCGCCGGCCGGGCAGGTGGTGGGCCTCTTGATGCAGTACCAGGGCGCACGCACGGCGTTGGAGTCGCTCAACACGGTGATGGCCCAGCCGGTGGAGCGCCCGCAGGGCAGCCGCTTCATCCACCGGCCGGAGCTGCGCGGGGAGATCGAGTTCCGCAACGTCAAGTTCGCCTACCCGGGCCGCGAGGACGCCGCGCTGGACGGCGTGAGCCTGCGCATCGCGCCGGGCGAGAAGGTGGCGCTGATCGGCAAGGTGGGCTCGGGCAACACCACGCTGCAGAAGCTGATGATGGGCCTGTACCAGCCGGCCGAGGGCGCGGTGCTGCTCGACGGCATCGACCTGCGCCAGCTCGACCCGGCCGACGTGCGCCGCAACATGGGCTATGTGTCGCAGGACGTGACGCTCTTCTGGGGCACGCTGCGCGAGAACATCACCTTCGGCCTGCCGCATGCGGACGATGCCGCCGTGGTGGCCGCGGCCGACATCGCCGGGCTGACGGAGTTCGTCAACCGGCATCCCAAGGGCTTCGACATGCCGGTGGGCGAGCGAGGCGAGCTGCTGTCCGGCGGGCAGCGCCAGGGCGTGGGCCTGGCGCGCGCGGTGCTGCACCAGGCGCCCATGCTGCTGCTGGACGAGCCGACCAGCGCGATGGACTTCTCCACCGAGGCGCAGGTCACCGCCCGCATCACCGACTACGCCCGCGGCCGCACCGTGGTGCTGGTGACGCACCGTACGTCCATGCTGGCGATGGTGGACCGCGTGATCGTGGTCGACGGCGGCCGCATCGTGGCCGACGGCCCGCGCGAGCGCATCCTGCAGGCCCTGGCCGCCGGGCGCATCGCCCGCGCCGCATGAGGCAGGAGGACCGGACCATGAACGCACCCCTGCCCCGCGACATCGCCCAGCCGGCCGCTGAAGCCCGTACCGCCGTGCGCGCCGCGCCGGCTGATGCGCCCGCCGACCTGCCCGGCCGCCGGCTGCGCGGCGCCGCGCTGCGCCTGCTGGCGCTGCTGGAGCGCATCCGCCGCCTGCTGGAGCCGCTGACGCGCCGCGTCTTCGGCCCGGGTTTGAGCGAGCAGGACGCGCTCGCCGCCGGCTTCGCCACCTTCGAGGCCGAGGCCGACGCGGTGATGACCCGCCAGCGCACGCAGCGCGCCCAGGCCATCGTGCGCACCGCCGCCCTGGTCATCGTGCTGCTGCTCGTCTGGGCCGCGCTGGCCAAGGTGGACGAGGTGACCAAGGGCGATGCCAAGGTGATCCCGTCGCGCCAGCTGCAGGTCATCCAGTCGCTGGACGGCGGCGTGGTCAGCGAGATCCTGGTCAAGGAAGGCCAGGTGGTCGAGGCCGGCCAGCTGCTGCTGAAGGTGGACGAGACACGCGCCACCTCCGGCGTGCGCGAGAGCGCGGCCACGGCGTTCTCCTTGCTGGCCAAGCAGGCGCGGCTACGCGCGCTGGCCGAGGGCACGCCCTTCAACCCGCCTGCCGCCCAGCCCGGCGACCCGGAGCAGCTGCGCATCGTCGAGGAGGAAAGCCGCCTCTATGAATCGAAGATGTCGGAGTACCACGCGCTGGTGGGCATCAGCGAGCAGCAGCTCGCCCAGCGCCAGCAGGAGCTGGCCGAGATGCGCGCCCGCCGCGCCGCGGCACAGTCGGCGCTGGATCTGTCGCAGCAGGAGCTGGCCCGCACCCGGCCGCTGCTGGCCACCGGCGCGGTGTCCGAGGTGGAGCTGCTGCGCCTGGAGCGCGACGTGACCCGCGCCCGCGGCGAGGTGGAGCAGGCCACGGCGCAGATCGCCCGCGTCAGCGCGGCGATTGCCGAGGCGCAGCGCAAGATCCAGGAGACGTCCCTGTCCTTTCGCAACGAGGCGCGGCGCGACCTGGCCGAGACGCTGGGCAAGCTCAATGCGCTCAACGAAGGCGCCGTGGCCCTGGCCGACCGGGTGAGCAAGGCCCAGGTCAAGTCGCCGGTGCGCGGCCGCGTGCAGCGCCTGCTGGCCAACACCGTGGGCGGCGTGGTGCAGCCGGGCAAGGACATCGTCGAGATCGTGCCGCTGGACGACGCGCTGGTGCTGGAGGCCCGCGTGGCGCCCAAGGACATCGCCTTCATCCGCCCGGGGCAGCCGGCCACGGTCAAGTTCACGGCGTACGACTTCTCCATCTACGGCGGCATGTCGGCCACGGTGGAGAACATCAGCCCGGACACCGAGACGGACGAACGCGGCAACGCCTTCTATGTGGTGCGCGTGCGCACCGACTCGTCGGGCTTCCACGACAAGCTGCCCATCATCCCGGGCATGACGGCCGAAGTGGACGTGCTGACCGGCCGCAAGACCGTGCTGTCCTACCTGCTCAAGCCGGTGCTCAAGGCCCAGGCCAACGCGCTGCGCGAGCGCTGAGCCGCCCGCGCCGGCCGTGAACGCGGCAGCGGGCCCGGTCGATCGGCCTGGGCCCAGGGCCTGACCCAGGCGGCCCGCTCCGCCCTGCGCCGTCGTAGCGCGGCGCACCCCCGGCAGGCCTCGCCGCCCCGGCCACGGCGCACCCTGACCACGCCTGGGCGTCCCACGGGTCGCCCGCTGCCGCCTCAGGCGCCGGGCGACGTGATTCACCGCTGCAGCCATTTCACATCGCGGCGCCGGCACATCGCCCTGCCCGCGAAGCCGTTCCTGCGCCGTTCCGACTCCCTACCGCCCCGCAGCTCGCCGCCCTGCCCGCCGCCGCATGGCTGGCTGCGTCGTGCGCCTAAGCCGCGACGAACGGCGCGGATCGGTGAATGACTTCACGCTCGTGCATCGCAGCTCGCGCGCTAAGCGCCGGGGTGTCTCTATGCTGATCGTGGCCCAAGTTGTAAGCAGAAGAAAGCCGTCTCCATGCCCGTCCTCGCCCACGTCCCCAACGGCAAAGTCGTCGCCCTCTGGGGCACCGCCATCCTGGTCGCGCCGGACGGCTCCGAGCGCCCGCTGAAGGTGGGCGACGTGGTGCATCAGGGCGACCGGATCGTCACCTCGCAGAACGGCATCGTCGAGATCCGCGGCGACGGCGAGCCGCAGGCAGCGGCCCCGCGCACGGCAGAGGCGGCGCCGGCCGACGTGGAGCGCGTGATCGCGCAGATCGACCAGCCGCTGGAGTTCGAGGCCCCGGCAGCCGGCCTGGCCGGCGGCGACGGCAGCATGACTCCGGGCCTGCGCGTGGAGCGCGTGGCGGAGTCGGTCTCATCGCCGGCTGGCGACACCACCGGTGCGACGCCTGCCGCCATCAGCAGCGCCGAGGCGGCCGACGCCACCACGGCCGCGCAGGGCGAGGTCAACACCGCCCCGTCGGCCGCCGACGCCAGTGCCCGCACGGCCGAGGACACGCCGGTGACCGGTGTCGTGAATGCCAGCGACCTGAACGGCGACACGCTGGCCTTCGGCATCGGCCAGGCCCCGGCCAACGGCGCGGTCACGGTGGATGCCACCGGCCGCTGGACCTACACCCCGGCCGCTGATTACAACGGCAGCGACCGCTTCGTCATCACCGTCTCCGACGGCAAGGGCGGCACGGCCACGTCGACCATCCTGGTCGCGGTCACGCCCGTCAACGACCTGCCCGAGGGCGCGGACGCGAGCCGCACCATCGCCGAAGGCGACGCCTACACCGTCAGCGCGGCCGACCTCGGCTTCAGCGACGTGGACAGCGGCAGCACGCTGCAGGGCATGCGCATCGACACCCTGCCGACGGCTGGCACGCTGCTGCTGGACGGGGTGGCCGTCAGCGCCGGCGCGGTGGTCAGCCTGGCCGACATCGCCGCCGGCAAGCTGGTCTTCCAGCCGGACGGCGATGCCAACGGCAGCCCTTACGGCTCCTTCAACTTCAGCGTGCAGGACGATGCGGGCGCCTTCGACGCCACGCCCAATACCTTCACGCTGAACGTCACGCCGGTCAACGACGCGCCGGCCGTCGATGGCCCCGGTGCCGACGCAGCCGGCAACTACGCCGTTACCACGCCCGAGGACACGCCGCTGGTCGGCCGCGTCGTCGCCAGCGACCGGGACGGCGACACCCTCACCTATGCCAAGGCCAGCGACCCGGCGCACGGCAGCGTCACGGTGGACGCCGACGGCGGCTGGGTCTATGTGCCGGCGGCCGACTACGTGGGCCCGGACAGCTTCAGCGTCACCGTCACCGACGGCCAGGGCGTCAGCGTCACCTCGGTGATCACCGTCGGCGTGACCGCCGTCAACGATCTGCCGACCAGCGCCGACGTGGCCCGCACCACGGTCGAGGACAGCGGCTACACGCTCGCGGCCGGCGACTTCGCCTTCAGCGACGTGGATGCCGGCGCCTCGCTGCAGGGCGTGCGCATCGACACGCTGCCCACGGCCGGCACGCTGCTGCTGGACGGCGCGGCCGTCAGTGCCGGCGCGGTGGTCAGCCTGGCCGACATCGCCGCCGGCAAGCTGGTCTTCCAGCCCGCGGCCGATGCCACCGGCAGCCCTTACGGCTCCTTCACCTTCAGCGTGCAGGACAACGCTGGCGCCTTCGACGCCGCGCCCAACAGCTTCACGCTGAGCGTCACGCCGGCCAACGACCTGCCCAGCAGTGCCGACGTGAGCCGCAGCACGGCCGAGGACGTGGGCTACACGGTCACGACGGCCGACTTCGCCTTCACCGACGTGGACGCCGGCAGCTCGCTGCAGGGCGTGCGCATCGACACGCTGCCGGCGGCCGGTACGCTGCTGCTCGATGGCGTGGCCGTTACGGCGGGCGCCGTCATCAGCGCGGCCGACATCGCCGCGGGCAAGCTGGTCTTCCAGCCGGCCGACAACGCCAACGGCAGCCCTTACGGCTCCTTCACCTTCAGCGTGCAGGACGATGCCGGCAGCTTCGATGCCAGCCCCAACACCTTCACGCTGAGCGTCACGCCGGCCAACGACGCGCCGGTCGTCAGCGACCCGGCAGCCGATCCGGCCACCGGCAACTACAGCGTCACCACGCCTGAGGACACGCCCGTCTCCGGCCAGGTGATCGCCAGCGATATCGACGGCGACACGCTGGGCTACGCGCTGGCCCGAGGGCCGGCCAACGGCAGCGTGGTGCTCAACACCGCCACCGGCACCTGGACCTACACGCCCGCGGCCGACTACACCGGCCGGGACAGCTTCACCGTCACCATCTCCGACGGCCACGGCGGCACGGTGAGCTCGGTGGTGTCCATCGGCGTCATCGACGCCAATGACCTGCCCAGTAGCGCGGACGTGAGCCGCACGACCGCCGAGGACAACGGCTACACGCTGACCTCGGCGGACTTCGCGTTCAGCGACGCGGATGCGGGCGCCTCGCTGCAGGGCGTGCGCATCGACACGCTGCCGACGGCCGGCACGCTGCTGCTGGACGGCACCGCCATCACGGCCGGCGCGGTGGTCAGCCTGGCCGACATCACGGCCGGCAAGCTGGTCTTCCAGCCGGCCGACAACGCCAGCGGCAGCCCCTACGGCTCCTTCACCTTCAGCGTGCAGGACAACGCGGGCGCCTTCGACGCCGCGCCCAACACGTTCACGCTGAGCGTCACGCCGGTGAACGACGCGCCGGTGATCACCGACCCGGCGGCCAATCCGGCCGGCAACTACGCCGTGACGACGCTGGAAGACACGGCCGTCTCCGGCCGCATCGTCGCCAGCGATGCCGATGGCGAGCGGCTCACCTATGTCATCGAGTCCGGCGTTGCCCACGGCAGCCTGCTGCTCAACACCGTCACCGGCGCCT
>JACRNC010000024.1 GCA_016219375.1 Burkholderiales bacterium | reverse complement strand
CTCGCCGTAGTGGCACTACGGCTGCGCTCTGCGCCTAGATCGGACACACCTGGACGGCCTGCTCGGACGCGCCGGGTCCGCTCCCACCTTCCCCCGTCCTGAACGCCGCCGATCCGAAGCCACCGCAGCCGCCCGCCCGGGCGAGCAGCGCAGGGCAGTCCGGCCACCGGCCGGACCGCCGCTGTCGCGCGCCGGCACCCCGGCCGGCCTCCGGTCCCGCGCAAGCCGCCGCAAGCCGCAGCATCCCGCACGCTCCAGCCGGCGGCCATTGCGCTCATCCGTTAAAGCCCAAACGGCTCAGCAAACCTCGAACAACCCAGCCGCGCCCTGGCCGCCGCCGATGCACATCGTCACCACGACGAACTTGGCGCCGCGGCGCTTGCCTTCGATCAGCGCATGGCCGGTCAGGCGCGAGCCGGACACGCCGTAGGGGTGGCCCACGGCGATGGCGCCGCCGTTGACGTTGAGCAGCTCGTCCGGGATGCCCAGCTTGTCGCGGCAGTACAGCACCTGCACGGCGAACGCTTCGTTGAGCTCCCACAGGCCGATGTCGCTGACCTTCAGGCCCGCCTTGGCCAGCAGCTTGGGCACGGCGAAGACCGGGCCGATGCCCATCTCGTCGGGCTCGCAGCCGGCAATGGCAAAGCCGCGGAAGATGCCCAGCGGCTGCAGGCCCTTCTGCTCGGCCAGCTTGGCGTCCATCACCACGCAGGCCGACGAGCCGTCGGAGAACTGGCTGGCATTGCCCGCCGTGATCACGCCGCCGGGCAGGGCCGAGCGGATCTTCTGCACGCCTTCGATGGTCGTGTCCGGGCGGATGCCCTCGTCGGCGGCGATGGTCACTTCCTTCTTCATCAGCCGGCCGGTGGCCTTGTCGACCACGCCCATGACGGTCGTCATCGGCACGATCTCGTCATTGAACTTGCCGGCGGCCTGGGCGGCGGCGGCGCGCAGCTGGCTGCGCACGCCGTACTCGTCCTGCGCCTGCTTGGGCACGTTGTAGCGCTTGGCCACCTGCTCGGCCGTCTGCAGCATGCTCCAGTAGATCTCGGGCTTGTGCTCCACCAGCCAGGGGTCGCGGCGCATGTGCGCGTTGGACTCGTTCTGCACGCAGGAGATGCTCTCCACGCCGCCGGCCACGTACACCTGGCCCTCGCCGGCGATGATGCGCTGCGCGGCCAGGGCGATGGTCTGCAGGCCGGAGGAGCAGAAGCGGTTGACCGTCATGCCCGCGGTGGTCACGGGCAGGCCGGCGCGCAGGGCGATCTGGCGGGCGACGTTGCCGCCGGTGGTGCCCTCGCCGAAGGTGCCGCCCATGATCACGTCCTCGACCTGGGCCGGGTCGATGCCCGCGCGGGCCACGGCATGCTGCACGGCATGGGCGCCCAGCGTGGGGCCATAGGTCATGTTGAAGGCGCCCTTCCAGGATTTGGCCAGGCCGGTGCGGGCGGTGGAGACGATGACGGCGTCGGTCATGTGGATGCCTCGATACGGTTCGGTGCGGCGGCTGCGAGCGCTTGCTTCATCACGTCGCAGCGGCCGGGTTTGTGGAGGGGACGGGCGCGGCGCTCAGGCCGCGTGCCGGTCCGTCAGTTGAAGCTCTTGCCTTCGTCGGCCAGCCGGGCCAGCAGCGGCGCCGGCGTCCAGAAGGCGGCGTCGGCACCCGGCTGCGCGGCGATGCGCGTCAGCGCCCGGGCCACGTTGGGCAGGCCCACGCTGTCGGCATAGAGCATCGGGCCGCCGCGCTTGAGCGGAAAGCCATAGCCGTTGAGGTAGACCAGGTCGATGTCCGACGCGCGCGCAGCGATGCCTTCTTGCAGGATGCGCGCGCCCTCGTTGACCAGCGCGTAGATGCAGCGCTCGACGATCTCCTCGGCGGTGATGGCGCGCGGCGTGATGCCCTGGTCGGTGCGGAACTGCTCGATGATCTGCTCCACCGCCGGGTCCACCAGCGCGTCGCGCTTGCCGGCCTCGTAGCGGTACCAGCCCGCACCCGTCTTCTGGCCGAAGCGGCCGGCCTCGCAGATGCGGTCGGCCACGATGGGCGCGGCCGTGGCCGGGTTCTCCTGCGCGCGGCGCTTGCGGATGGCCCAGCCGATGTCCAGGCCCGCCAGATCGCCCATGCGGAAGGGGCCCATCGCCATGCCGAACTGCTCCAGCGCACGGTCCACCTGCTGCGGCGAGGCGCCCTCGGTGATCAGGTCGTTGGCCGCTTGGCCGTAGCGGGCGATCATGCGGTTGCCGATGAAGCCGTCGCACACGCCGGAGACCACGGCCACCTTCTTGATCGTCTTGGCCAGCTGCATGGACGTGGCCATCACGTCCTTGGCCGTGGCGGCGCCGCGCACCACTTCCAGCAGACGCATCACGTTGGCCGGGCTGAAGAAGTGCAGGCCCACCACGTCCTGCGGGCGCTTGGTGAAGCTGGCGATCTTGTTGAGGTCCAGCGTCGAGGTGTTGGACGCCAGGATGGCGCCGCTCTTGCACACCTCGTCCAGCGTCTTGAACACCTGCTCCTTGACGCCGATCTCTTCATAGACGGCCTCGATCACCAGGTCCACGTCCTTGAGGTCGCCGTACTGCAGCGTCGGCGTCAGCAGGCCCATGCGGGCATCGAGCTTGTCCTGCGTGAGCTTGCCCTTCTTGAGCGAGTTTTCGTAGTTCTTGCGGATGGTGGCCACGCCGCGCTCCAGCGCCTCGGGCTTCATCTCCAGGATGACCACCGGGATGCCGGCGTTGAGGAAGTTCATCGCGATGCCGCCGCCCATCGTGCCGGCGCCGATGACGCCCACCTTTTTGATGGTGCGCACCGGCGTGTCGGCCGGCACGTCGGGGATCTTGGACGCCGCGCGCTCGGCGGCGAAGACATGGCGCAGCGCGCGCGACTCGGGCGTCTGCATCAACGCGATGAACAGCTCGCGCTCGACCTTCATGCCTTCGTCGAACGGCTTGGTGGTGGCCGCGGCCACGGCCTCCAGGCACTTCATCGGCGCCGGGAAGCCCTTGGATGCGCCGCCGACCATGTTGCGGGCGAACTGCAGGAAGGCCTCGCTGTCCAGCGCCTTGAGCTTCACGTCGCGCAGGCGCTTGAGCGGGCGGGCCTCGGCGGCGATCTTCTCGGCCAGGGCCAGTGCGGCGGGCAGCAGCTCGCCGTCGGTCACTTCATCCAGCAGCGGCGTGCCGGCAAAGCTCTTGGCCGGCACGCTGGCGCCGGAGACGATCATGTTGAGCGCGGCCTCCACGCCGATGGCACGCGGCAGGCGCTGCGTGCCGCCGGCACCGGGCAGCAGGCCGAGCTTGACCTCGGGCAGGCCCAGCTGCGCATCCGCGCGGGCAATGCGGAAGTGGCAGCCCAGCGCCAGCTCCAGGCCGCCGCCCAGGCACACGCCGCTGATGGCCGCGACCACCGGCTTGCTGCAGCGCTCCACCGCGGCGATCACGCTCAGCAGCGTGGGCTCCCGGCCGGCCAGCGGCGTGCCGAACTCGCGCACATCCGCGCCGCCGGAAAACGCGCGGTCGCTGCCGATGATCACGACGGCCTTGACCTGCGCGTCGCTTTCCGCCTTGTCGATGCCGGCCACGATGCCGCGGCGCAAGGCCAGGCCCAGGCCGTTGACCGGCGGGTTGTCGAGGGTGATGACGGCCACAGAGCCGTGCACCTGATAGGGCGCGCTGGACATGGAGTGCTCCTTGGGAGGGGTCGAGCGGCATTCCGCACAGTCATAGACTGCATAGCAGAACACCGTTTTGTTTTGGCTGACCGATGCTAGGTCGGCGCATCAGTGGGTCATACAGGGTAAACACCCGATATTGACGCCGCCTGACCCACAGGCCATCATGTCGCCGCCCATTCCACGCTTAGCGCGCGCATTCTGCATAACGGAATGCGCGGCATGCCCGGGCTGCCGATCCGGCGGCCCGGGGGCATGTGCCCTCTACCGTGTCGGGCTCAGCCTGCGCCTGCCCGACCGCTTTTGAGGCCGGCCTGCAGCGCGTGCCTGCCGGGGTGCCGCCCCGGCTGCGCTTTGTCCTCGTCCCACCCGCCGTGCTTGCGCACGCCCCCGCATGGATCTCGATTTCACCCCCCAACAAGAAGCCTTCCGCGCCGAGGTGCGGGCCTTCCTGCAGGCCGAGCTGCCGGCCGACCTGAGCCACAAGGTCAAGACCGGCCAGCGCCTGGGCAAGGAGGACATCCTGCGCTGGCAGCGCATCCTGCATGCGCGCGGCTGGGGCGCCAGCAGCTGGCCAGAGCGCTTCGGCGGCACCGGCTGGGACGCCGTGCAGCGCCACATCTTCGATGAGGAAAGTGCGGCCGCCGGCGCGCCCATGCAGCTGCCCTTCGGCCTGAAGATGGTGGCCCCGGTGATCCAGCACTTCGGCAGCGCGGAGATCCAGCAGCGCTTCCTGCCCGGGATCATCGAAGGCCGCGACTGGTGGTGCCAGGGCTACTCCGAGCCCGGCTCCGGCTCGGACCTGGCGTCGCTCAAGACCCGCGCCGTGCGCGACGGTGACCACTACATCGTCAACGGCCAGAAGACCTGGACCACGCTGGGCCAGCATGCCGACTGGATCTTCTGCCTGGTGCGCACCTCGGCCGAGGCCCGCCCGCAGTCGGGCATCAGCTTCCTGCTGATCGACATGAAGACGCCGGGCATCACCGTGCGGCCGATCATCATGCTCGACGGCGAGCACGAGGTGAACGAGGTCTGGTTCGAGGACGTGCGCGTGCCCGTGGCCAATCTGGTGGGCGAGGAGAACAAGGGCTGGACCTATGCCAAGTTCCTGCTCGGCCACGAGCGCACCGGCATCGCCGGCGTGGGCCGCTCCAAGGCCGCGCTGCGCAAGCTCAAGGAGCTGGCCAGCCGCTTCCCGGGCGACGACGGCCGCCCGCTGATCGACGAGCTGCGCTTCCGTGACCGCGTGGCGCAGGTCGAGATGGAGCTGATGGCGCTGGAGATCACCAACCTCAAGCTCATCGCGCAAGAGGACCAGGGCCATGCGCCGGGGCCCGAGGCGTCCTTCCTGAAGATCAAGGGCTCGGAGATCCAGCAGACTCTGGCCGAGCTGGCCATGCAGTGCCTGGGCCCGCAGGCGCTGGCCCATCTGCCGGGGGGCGTGACCGCAGACCGCTCGCCCGTGGCCGGCTTCGATGCGGGTGACGAGGCGCTGACCGGCACCTACTTCAACTACCGCAAGACCACCATCTACGGCGGCTCCAGCGAGATCCAGAAGAACATCATTTCCCAGATGATCCTGGGCCTGTGACCATGAACCTGAGCCACACCGAAGACCAACTGGCCCTGCAGGACAGCCTGCGCCGCTTCCTGGCGCGCGACTACGGCTTCGAGCAGCGCCGTCGCATCGCGGCTGACGACCCCGGCTTCAGCCGCGCCGCCTGGGCCACCTATGCCGAGCTGGGCCTGCTGGCCCTGCCGTTTGCCGAAGAGCTGGGCGGCCTGGGCGGCCGTACCGTGGACGCCGCCCTGATCGCGCAGACCCTGGGCGCACACCTGGCGCTGGAGCCCTTCGTGCCCACTGTGGTGCTGGCCGGCGGCCTGCTGCGCGATGTGGGCAACGAGGCCCAGCGCGAGGCGCATCTGGCCCCGCTGATGGCCGGCGAGCAGATCCTGACCCTGGCCCACCATGAAGCCGGCAGCCGCTACGCCGACAGCTATGTGGCCACCACCGCAGCCCGCCAGGGCGACGGCTGGGTGCTCGACGGCCACAAGACCGTGGTGCTGGCCGCCGCCGCGGCCGATGTGCTCATCGTCTCCGCCCGCACCGCCGGCGGCGTGCGCGATGCCGAGGGCATCAGCCTGTTCCTCGTGCCGCGGGATGCGGCCGGCGTGTCGCTGCGGCCTTACGTCAACCACGACGCCACGCGCGCTGCCGACGTGACGCTGCAGGGCTTGACGCTGCCGGACAGCGCCCGCCTGGGAGCCGTGGGCCAGGCCCTGCCCGCCCTGGAGCGCGTGCTCGACCAGGCCCGCGCGGTGCTCTGCGCCGAGGCCGTGGGCATCATGGCCGCGCTCAATGACGCCACGCTGGAGTACCTCAAGACGCGCAAGCAGTTCGGCGTGGCCATCGGCACCTTCCAGGCGCTCAAGCACCGCATGGCCGAGATGGCGATGGCGGCCGAGCAGGCGCGCTCGATGGCCCTGCTGGCGGCGGTCAAGGCCGATGCGCCGGACGCCGTGCAGCGCCGCCGCGCGGTGTCCGCGGCCAAGGCCTATGTGGGCCAGCAGGCGCGCTTCGTCGGCCAGCAGGCGGTGCAGCTGCACGGCGGCATGGGCGTGACCGACGAGCTCATCGTCAGCCACCACTTCAAGCGCCTGACCCTGATCAACGCCAGCCTGGGCGACGCGGACCACCACCTGGGCCGCTTCTCCGAGCTGCTGCTGGCGGCGTGAGCCGGGCGCTGGACGGGGCCGCGATGGACGAGTGCACGCACGCGGACGATGCCGTGCCCCCGGGCTTCGAGCCCGCCTTCATCGAGGCCGGCAGCTTCCTCGGCCTGTGCGGCCCCATCTACCAGCGCCGCCGCGACGACGGCCGAGCGCCGGTGCTGGCGCTGCGCGTGCAGCCCAAGCACCTCAACCTGCGCGGCATCGTCCACGGCGGGCTGCTGGTCACGCTGGCCGACTCGGCCCTGGGCCATGCCATCAACCATGCGCGCCAGCAGCCGCTGGGCGTGGTCACGGTGAGCCTGGCCACCGACTTCGTCGAGACCGCCCGCCTGGGCGACTGGATCGAGGCGGACGTGGACATCCAGCGCGTGGGCGGCCGCATGGCCTTTGCCAACTGCTATCTGCACGTCGGCGAGCGCCGCATCCTGCGCGCCAGCGGCGTCTTCGCCGTGGTGCAAGCGGTGCCCGGCGCGCAGCATCCTTGAGCAGGTGTGAACCAACCCGCCCTGCTCTGACCGCTCAGGCCTGCCGGGGCCGATCACCCCTTCCGGGGCGCCGCCGCCTGGGTCGCGCGGGCTGCCCGCCCACCGCGCTCGGTTATTGACGCCGCACAGCCGGTTTCCCTTGCCTTGCACCTAGGATCACGCCCTTCGCGTTTTCCCTAGGTTTTTTGATCCCATGTCCGCCCGCGACCGCTTCGAGCCCGCCCATCCCGACTACGTGCAGCAGGTGCTGCAGGGCACGTTTGCCATGCCCATCGTCCGCTTCCTGGGCGTGCAGCCGCTGTCCATCGAGCCCGGGCGGGTGGAGCTGGTGCTGCCCTACAAGGACGAGCTGAGCTGGCGGCCCGGCCACTTCCAGGGCGCGGCCGTCTCGGCGGCCGGCTACTACGCCGCCACCGCCTCGCTCAACACCCTGCTGCCCGCCGGCATCGTCGGCATGTCGCTGGATCACACCATCAAGTACCTGGCCGCGGCCGAGGGCGACAAGTTGATCGCCCGCGGCCGCGCCGTCTCGCCCGGCCGCTCCATCGGCGTGGCCGCCAGCGACGTGTTCGTCGTCAAGGACGGCCGCGAGCGCCTGTGTGCCACGCTGATGGTGACGACGCGCAACACCGAGCGCCGCGGCTGAGCGTCGCTCGCAGGTCCGCTCCCGAACGGCGCGGCTGAGCGCCGGACTCCAGCCTGCTCCCCGAGCGGCGCGACTGCTGCCCGCAAAAAGAAAAAGGGCCTGCGACGCAGGCCCTTTTCATTGCGGTGTTCAGCGCCTCACAGCTCGCCGTAGGAGTGCAGGCCGGACAGGAACATGTTGACGCCCAGGAAGGCGAAGGTCGTCACCAGCAGCCCCACCAGCGCCCACCAGCAGGCCACGGCGCCGCGCAGGCCCTTCATCAGCCGCATGTGCAGCCAGGCGGCGTAGTTGAGCCAGACGATCAGCGCCCAGGTCTCCTTCGGGTCCCAGCTCCAGTAGCCGCCCCAGGCCTCGGCCGCCCACAGCGCGCCCAGGATGGTGGCGATGGTGAAGAAGGCAAAGCCCACGGCGATGGCCTTGTACATCACGTCGTCCAGCAGCTCGGCCGGCGGCAGCCGGTCGGCCAGGCGCGGGCGCAGCAGCACGCAGGCGGCAAAGAACAGCGTCAGCCCGCCGGCCAGGCGCAGCGCACGGGCCAGGCCGTCCTGGGCCTGCGCGGGCAGGTCGCCCAGGCCCCAGAAGGCGGCGATCACCGCGCACACCGCCGCCGGCACGGCCACCAGGCCGATCACCAGCGAGCGCGTGGAGGCGGTCTTGAGCAGATAGGCAAGAGCCACCATGGCCGACATGGCGAACGTGCCGTAGCCGACGAAGTTGGCCGGCACGTGGACCTTCATCCACCAGCTCTGCAGCGCCGGCACCAGCGGCTGGATCTCCTGCGCGCCGCGCGAGACCGTGTACCACCACAGGAAGCCCACCGCCGCGCTGACCACCAGCATCACGAAAGCGCCGACGCTGCGCACCGCGCGGTCGCGGCTGGCGAACCGGGCCTCGTAGTAGAGCCAGAACAACGTGGTCATCCACGAGAAGAGGACGAAGACCTCGTAGAGGTTGCTGACCGGGATGTGGCCGATGTCGGGCGCGATCTGGTGGCTCTCGAACCAGCGCACCATGGTGCCGGTGAGCGCCATGAACACGCCGCCCCAGGCCAGCTTGGAGCCGATGCCCTGGGCCACGCCGCTGCGCGCCAGCAGCCCCAGCCAGTAGAAGGCGGTGCTCATGAAGAACAGCACGCCCATCCACAAGATGGCGCTCTGGCTGGAGAGCAGGTACTTGAGCACGAACACCTGATCGGCGCGCGACAGATCCGCGCCGAAGCCGTCCTGCACCTGGCTATACAGGCCGATGGCCGTAAGTGCGGCGGCGCCCACGGCCAGCGTCAGCGGCCGGATCGGGCCCCAATACCAGCCCAGGGCGATCAGCGACGGCACGGCGCCCAGCAGGATGCCGGTCTCGTAGACGTCCAGGTGCGGGCCGTAGCGGTGCAGGGCATAGGCCGCGCCGGCCACGACCAGCAGCGCGAAGACCCAGTCGAAGGCGCTGCGCCCGCGCAGCAGGCGGGCCCAGGTGGACGGCGACGCGGCCGTGGAAGAGGGCGATGCCCGGTCGGCAAGGGTGGCGGTGTTCATGCTCGTGTCCCGGCAGGATCGTTCAGCAACAGGGTCTTGAGGGTGTCGAATTCGCGGTCGGTGTCCAGCGTCTGGCGCGTGGCCGACAGCGCGGCGCGCAGCCGCGTGCCGCCGGCCTCGTCGGGCGAGAGCCACACCCACAGCCGACGCTCGCGGATGTAGAGCATGGCAAAGACGCCGACGGCCAGCAGCAGGCAGCCCAGATAGACCACTTTCTGCCCCGGTGCACGCGCCACCTGGAAGACGCTGGCCTGCACCTGCTCGAAGCCGGTCAGCTCGATCCACACCGGCGCCGGGTAGAAGAAGGCGTCCGACAGCGACAGCACCGCCTGCGTCATGAAGGCGCGGGTGCGCTCGTCGGCCGGCAGGGCGGTCAGCCCGGCATGCTCGCGGCTGGTGTTGAGCAGCTCGAACAGCGTGCCGTTGAGGATGCGCAGCACGATGTCGGTGGCCGCCTCGCGCTGCCCCGGCGGCACGCGGGCTTCCAGATGGTTGGACAGCGCGGGCAGCCCGCCCGGCGGCACGGGCAGCTCGGGCTGGCCGGGGCTGCGCGGCGCCGGCTCGGCGCCGGCGAAGAGCTTGAGCGCCTGGCCGGCCGACAGAGCGAGCTGAGCGGCCAGCTCCGGCCGGCCGGCCGGCGTGGCCAGCGCCACGTAGCGGCGCACCGCCTCGTCGCGCAGCGCGGGGTCGGCCAGCGCAGCGCGCAGGCGCAGCCAGTCGTCCGGGCGGTCGTCACGGTCCGCGGGGATGCGCAGATAGCGCATCTCGTCCATCTGCGACTCGCGCATGCCAGCCAGGAAGACGCGCTGGCCGTCCAGCTCCATCGGCGCCATGTAGTTGTGGAACTCGCGCGCCTGGCCGGCGGCGTCGCGCAGCTTGTAGGTGACCGACGGGCCGACGTTGCGCAGGTGCTTGCGCTGCCCGCTCTTGTCGGCGCCCAGGTGCTGCTGCAGCTGCTGCGCGAAGTTGACGCCGCGCGCGTCCACCGCGCCCGAGGCGGCCGGACCCGGCTGCGCGGGCTGCTCGCCCTGCGCCCCCTGGCCGAAGTCCTCGACGTTGAAGACCCGCAGCTCGGCCAGCTCCAGCGTCAGCTTCTGGCCGCCGGCCAGCTGCGGCGGCAGCGGCTGCGACGAGCCGATCTCGCCGCGCAGCTCGGCCACACCGCCGCCCAGGGCATGGGCCTTGAGCGTCAGGCGTGAGCCGCCGTCCTCGAAGCTGCTCTGGTAGATGGCGATGCCGTCGTGGATGACCGGCTTGTTGACCTCCACCCGCGCCGGGATGCTCTTGCCCTGGTCGTGGATGACGATGTCGCTGGCGAACAGCTTGGGCATGCCGGTGGGATAGAACTCCACCGTGAACTTCTTGAGCTCCACCTCGAAGGGCAGCGGCTGCAGCAGCAGCCCGCCGGGCTGGGTGATCAGCGCGATGTCGCTGCGCTTGCCC
The DNA here is from genome assembly GCA_016219375.1 of Burkholderiales bacterium. Lineage (GTDB taxonomy): Bacteria > Pseudomonadota > Gammaproteobacteria > Burkholderiales > Burkholderiaceae_C > Aquabacterium. Next base: position 79,004 of record JACRNC010000024.1, on the reverse strand, counting down.
TCGGTCACCGGCAGGTTGGCGCGGTAGGCCGGGTTGCTCTGCGGCAGGCTGTGGCGGGCAGCCTGCTCGGCCGTCAGCGCACCGCCGCCAAAGGGCGTGAGCCCGCGCGTCCACATCTGGATGCGCGTCATCAGGTCGCCGTCCAGCAGGCCGCCGATGCAGATCAGCACGATGGCGCCGTGGGCGGCCAGGTAGCCGATCTTATTGGCCGCGCCCTTGCGCGCGGCCAGCATCACGCCGCCGGCGCGCTCGTCGGCGCGCCAGGCCCAGCCGCGCTCGGTCAGCAGGCGGCTGATGCGCTCGCGCTCGGCCTGCGGCGCCGCGGCCACCACGCCCTCGGCCTTGTGCGGGAAGGCCAGCAGGCTGGTCTCGCGCACGTGTTCCTTGAAGGTGCGCAGCTCATGCGCGATCTTGGGCGCATTGCGCGCGATGCACAGGCTGGTGGAGACGACCAGAAAGCCCAGGATGAGCAGGAACCACCAGGCGCTGTAGACCGTGTAGAGGCCCAGCGCGCCGAAGACCTCGGCCCAGAACGGGCCGAACTGGTTGACGTAGTTGTTGGCCGGCTGGCCCTGCTGGATCACGGTGCCGATGACCGAGGCGATGCAGATCACCGTCAGCAGCGCGATGGCAAAGCGCATCGACGACAGCAGCTCGACCGTGTCGCGCCATGCAGCGGCGGCTGAGGACGGGCCGGACGGGCGCGGGGTCGGGGGCAGGGTGGCGGCCGGAGAGGTCATGGAGCGGGGCGGTAGGCGCGCGGCCGGTGGAAAGGGAGGGTCCGGACCATTGAACGAAAAAGGGCGGCGCCCCGTGCAGAGCCCGCCCCGTCTTTGTGTGTTTTGCTTGTGCCAGGTTTCGCGGCGGCCGCGGCCCGGGCGTGTGACATGCCACGGGCGGCGGGGCCGCTGGCGGCGCGATGCGCCGCCGCAAGTGTGATCAGCGCAGCCCGGCGATGTAGTCGGCGACCGCGGCGATCTCCTTGTCGCTCATGCGGGCGGCGATGGCCGTCATCTGCGGGCTGTTGGTGCGCTGGCCGGCACGGAAGGCCTTGAGCTGCGCATCGGTGTACTCGGCATGCTGGCCGGCCAGGCGCGGGTATTGCGCGGGGATGCCCGCGCCGTTGGGGCTGTGGCAGCCGGCGCAGGCCGGCACGCTGATGCCGGCGATGCCGCCGCGGTAGATCTTCTCACCCAGCATCACGGTGTCCTTGCCCTTGGCCGTGCCGTTGGGCGCCTTCTTGCTGGCGTAGAAGGCGGCCACGTCGCGCATCTGCTCCTCGGTGAGCGGGGCGGCCATGCCCTGCATGATCGGGTTCTGGCGCACGCCGGCCTTGAACTCCTGCAGCTGCTTGACGATGTACTGCGGATGCTGGCCGGCGATGATGGGCTGGGCCGGGGCGCCGCGCGAGCCGTCGGCGGTGTGGCAGGCCATGCAGACCTGGGCCACGGCCTCGCCCTTCTTGGCATCGCCACGCACCAGCGTGGCCGGGTTGGCCTGGGCGCCCGTGGCAACCAGGGCCGCGGCCGCGGTCAGCGTGGCCGAAACGAGGGGCAGCAGGCGGTTCGAGAAGGGCTTCATGGGGCAGGCGTGGGCGAAGGCTGGTCGGTTCATCGGCATGCGCCGCCCGGGTTGCAAGCGGGGATCGGACCACCGCCACGGGGACGCAAAACCCGCCGATTTTACAATGGCCCATGACCGCCAAGCCTGACGCCCCCCGACGCCGTTGCGCGCCCGCCTCGACTTCCGCACGCAAGGGCGGTGGGCGCACCGCCCCGGCTGCATCGGCGGCTGCCCCCAGCCGCGCCGGCCCGGCCGCCCAGCCGGCCAGCGGGCGCGACATCGCCGCCTCACCCGCCGCGCGCGACGCCCTGGCCTGGGCGCACACAGCGCGCTTCTTCACCACCGCCGCCGAGCTCCACCAGCTGCCGCAGAGCGATCTGCCGGAGATCGCCTTCGTCGGCCGCTCCAATGCCGGCAAGTCCACCGCGATCAACACGCTGGCGCAGACCCGCCGGTTGGCGTTCGCCTCCAAGACGCCCGGCCGCACGCAGCACATCAACCTCTTCCAGCTGGGCCCGGCCGATGCGCCCGACGCGCTGTGGGCCGACTTGCCGGGCTACGGCTATGCGGCCGTGCCCGAGGCGGCCAAGCACCGCTGGCAGCGCGTGATGGCGCAGTACCTGGAGGTAAGGCGCAACCTGGCCGGCGTGGTGATGATGGTCGACCCGCGCCACGGCATCACCGCGCTGGACCGCACGCTGCTGGAGTTCGTCGCCCCGCGCGTGGGTACTGGCGAGGTCAGGCTGCTGGTGGTGCTGACCAAGGCCGACAAGCTCACGCGCAACGACCGGGCCAAGGCCGTGCAGGCGGCGCAGGCGGTGCTGGGCGAGTTCGCCACCGACGAGGCCGACATCGGCCTGGCCGTGTTCTCCGCGCTGGACCGCACCGGGCTGGACGACGTGGCCCTGGCCGTGCGCGAATGGGTGCAGGCTGCGCCGGTGCTGCCGGCGGTGGACGTGCCGGCGCTCGACGAGCCCGCGCCGGACGGCGGCCCCGGCGCCAGCAATCCCGACGCGCCGCCGGCCTGACGGACGTGCGGGTGGCCGCGCGCCGCTCGCGGCCACTGGCCGGCGCGCCGTCTGCCGCGGCGCCACCGCGGATCTGCCATGCTGCACACCCCGCCTCTACCGGAGCCCGCGATGGCCGCCATCACCACCCGCCGCATCGACCTGCCCGCTGCCACCGGCGCTGATCAGCCGCTGTGGCTCGATTGCCGTGAGGCGGGCTCCGCCGGCGCGCCGCTGCTGGTTTTCCTGCACGGCTTTCCGGAGGCGGCCTTCGTCTGGGACGGGTTGATGAGCCGCTTCGCCGGGCGCTTTCACTGCGTGGCGCCCAACCTGCGCGGCTATGCCGGCTCGGCCGCGCCGGCGGCGGTGTCGGCCTACCGTGCCGAGCACCTGATCGGTGATGTTGCCGGCCTGATCGAGCAGTGCGGCGGCCGCGCGCACGCGGTGATCGCCCACGATTGGGGCGGCGCCGTGGCCTGGGCACTGGCGATGCAAAAGCCGCAGCTGCTGCAGCGGCTGGTGATCCTCAACTCGCCGCACCCGGGCGTGTTCCTGAAGGCCCTGCAGCAGGACGCGGCCCAGCAGGCTGCCAGCGCCTACATGAACATGCTGCGCCGCCCGGACGCCGCGCAGAAGCTCGCGGCCGACGACTTCGCGCTGCTGTGGCGGCTCTTCACCCAGTTCGGCGGCGCACCGTGGCTGACCGACGCCCAGCGCGCGGCCTACCGCCAAGCCTGGTCGGCCGGGCTGGAGGGGCCGCTGAACTACTACCGCGCCTCGCCGCTGCACCCGCCCACCGGGCCGGACGATGCGGTGCACGCGCTGCGCCTGCCCGACGAGGCGCTGCAGGTGCGCGTGCCCACCGACGTGATCTGGGGCGAGGCCGACACCGCGCTGCCGCCGGCCCTGCTCGACGGGCTGGAGCGCTACGTGGCCGACCTGCACGTCGAGCGCCTGCCTGATGCCAGCCACTGGCTGGTGCACGAGCAGCCCGAGGCGGTGGCCGCGGCCATCGAGCGGGCCCTGGCCCGGGGTGCGGCGCCGCGCTGATCGCGGGCCCGGCGGCACGCCGCTGCGCGGATGCGGCCGGAAAGCCCGCCGGCATGGCGACCGCGGCTGGGCAGCCCGGCTGCCGGCGCTGATGTGAGCTGGGCGCCCGCTGCGGCCCTGATGCGGCCTCGCCACAGTTGTGGCAGTTTCATCATTTCACCGGCCGCGTGGGCGGGGCGCTGCCCGGGGCAGCGGTGATCGTCCGGCTGGGCGGGGCCGTGCATGGCCCGGCGCGGGCGGTCAGGCCGGCAGGCGGGCGGGCGCGGATCGGGTGGATCGGGCGGCTGGACGGCTCTATGAGGGGCCGGGGCGCTCAGGCGGGCTCGCTGCTCAGTTGCTGCAGTTGCGCGCGCACCGCGGGCCAGAGCTCGGTGGCGGCGGCCGTGTCGCTGCGGGCGCAGGCGGCTTCCAGGGCGGCGGCCTGGGCGCCGGCGGCCGGCTCGCCCAGCGTCAGCAGCACGGTCTTGAGCGAATGGGCCAGGCGGCGCAGCGCCGGCCAGTCGGCCGCGGCCAGGGCCTTGTCGCCCGTGCGGCAGTCGGCGGGGAACTGCTGCCGGCAGCTGGCGAGATAGGTGTCGAAGAGCTCGGCGTCGCCGCCGAAGTGAGTGTGTACTGCGGCTGCACGGCGCTCGGTGCGGGCGGCCACCAGAGCACCGGGCTGGGCAGGCGGGCGGGGTAGGCCGCCCGGGGCGCCGTCAGGTCGGTGGGACGCACGGCCGGCGGCCGGCGGGGCGGGTGCGGGTGCGGGTGCGGGTGCGGGTGCGGGTGCGGGTGCGGGTGCAGGGGTGGGGCAGGTGCGTGCCTCGCCCGCCGCGGAGCCTATCGCCTCGCGCACGCAGCCTTCCAGCTCGGCCAGGGACACCGGCTTGCTCAGCAGCCGCCACACGCCCAGGGCGCCCAGGCGGTCGCGCACCTCGGGCGTCAGCCCGGCGCTGAAGACCGCCACCCGCGCCGGGCCGCGCAGCGCGGGGTCGGCGGTCAGGCGCTCGACCAGGGCCTGGCCGGATTCGCCGGGCAGCATCAGGTCGGTCAGCACCAGGCAGGCGGGGGCCTGGGCCAGCGCGGCCAGGGCCGCAGCCACGGTGTCGAAGGCGAGCAGCTCGATGGGCAGCTCCTCCAGCGCCAGGGCGACGAAGCGCCGCACCGAGGCGTCGTCCTCGACCAGGATGACGCGGGGCGGGTTCATGCGCGCAAGGCAGGCAGGTGGCGGGCCGGTGGAGTTCAGCCGCGCGGCGCGGACGGGTCGCCGGCGGCCGGCTTCGTGCCGTCGGCCGGGGCTGCGGGCTCGGCAGCAGCCACCACGCCCGCGGCTGGAGGCGGCGCTTGCGCGGAAGCCGGGGCGGGAGCCGATGCAGGTGCGGGTGCGGGTGCGGGTGCGGGTGCGCCGGCCGCCACGGCTGCCGGCGCGGTGGCCCGGGTCGCGGCCGGCAGCCAGCCGGTCAGCAGCGGCGGCAGGTCCAGCACCAGGCGCGGCTTGTGGATGACCGGCACGCCCTGCAGGGCGAAGGCATAGGGACCGCGGTCGGCCTCGGCCAGCGAGGTGACGACGATCAGCCGGCTGCGCGCGAACTGCGGGTGCGAGCGCAGGCTGGTGATCAGCGTGGCGCCGTCGATGCCGGGCAGCAGGATGTCGACGATCAGCACGTCGGGCTGCAGCTGGCCGTAGAGCGCCAGCCCGGCGATGCCGTCGTCGGCCACGTGCAGCTCGGCGCCGGGCACGTGCTGGCGCATCAGCAGCGAGGTGAGGTTCTGGAAGTGGGCCGAGTCCTCGATCAGCAGCACGCGCGGGGCGCGCGGCGCCTCGCTGCGGGCAGCCGGGGGGCGGGCGACCTCGCGGGCCGCGATCCAGCGCTCGACCGAGGCGCGCGAGATGCGCCGGTGGCCGCCGGGCGTCTTCCAGGCGTCGAGCTCGCCGCGGTCCACCATCAGCTGCACCGAGCGCACGGCCAGGCCCAGCATGCGGGCCACCTCGATGGTGGTGCAGGTGTCGCCGGCCGCGCCGGCGGGCGAGGGCAGGGCGTCATCGCGATCTGGCACGGGCATGCCGCCGATTCTGCCGGAATGGCCGGCTTGCACCGTCCTGCGGCAGGACGAGTGCTTTAAATGATAGATATGATGCGCGCTGTTGCAGATTTGCCGGCCCGCGCCATGAAGTCCGTCCTCATCATCGAAGACCAAGCCGACATCCGCCGGCTGCTGCGCCTGACGCTGGAGCTGGAGGACTACGCCATCCACGAGGCCGCCAGCGGCCCGGTGGGCCTGGCCGCCGCGCGCGAGCTGCGCCCGGACATCGTGCTGCTGGACGTGATGATGCTCGGCGCCTTCGACGGCCTGGAGTGCTGCCGCCGCCTGAAGGCCGACCCGGCGACCCGCAACGTGCGCGTGGTCATGCTCACCGCCCGCGGCCACAGCCACGACTGCGAGGCGGGGCTGGCCGCCGGTGCCGACGCCTACCTGATCAAGCCCTTCAGCCCGCTGCAGCTGATCGAGGTGCTGCGCCAGATCGTGCAGCCGCCGGCGGCGCGCGGCGCCCACGCCCGGGCCATGCCGGCGGTGCCGGCCGAGGCCGCGGCCGGTGCCTCGGGGGCGGCATGCTGAGCCCCAGGATGAGCTCCGAGATGAGCCCCGAGCCGCGCGAGGCGACCCCGGGCCAGGCCGGCGCCGAGCCGCTGTGCTTCGCCGATGCGGCCACCGCGCAGATGGAGCGGCTGGTGGCCGACTTCGGCCGCATGTACCGCGAGCGCAACGAGGCGCTGCAGGAAGTGGCCCGCGCGCATCACGAGGCGCTGCTGCGCCTGTCGCTGGCGGCCGAGTTCAAGGATGACGACACCGGCGTGCACATCGTGCGCATCGGCTACCTGGCCGAGGCCCTGGCGCTGATGCTGGGCGAGCGCGCCGACTCTGCCGCCATGCTGCGCCGCGCCGCGCCCATGCACGACGTGGGCAAGATCGGCATCGCCGACGGCGTGCTCAAGAAGCCCGGCCCGCTGGCGCCCGACGAGCGCGTGGCGATGAACCGCCACCCGGAGATCGGCGCAGCCATCCTGGGCCAGTCGCGCATCCCGCTGTTCCAGCTGGCCGCCAGCATCGCGCTGAGCCACCACGAGCGCTGGGACGGCCGCGGCTATCCGCACGGCCTGGCCTGCGAGGCCATCCCGCTGGCCGGGCGCATCGTGGCCGTGGTGGACTTCATCGATGCCCTCACCATGTCGCGCTGCTACCGCCCGGCCTACGATGACGAGCAGGCGCTGGAGATGCTGGCCGAGCAGTCGGGCGCGGCCTTCGACCCGCGCGTGGTGGACGCCTTCATCGCCCATGCCGGCCAGCTGCTGGCGCTGCGCGACCGGCTCAACGCCGCGCGGCCGAGCTTCGCCGAGCTGGTGGCCACCGTCTGAAGCCGGCGCGCGAGCCGGGCCCGACCCGCGCGACCTGCCTCCCCTCCCATGAGATCCTCCCGCCTCTTCCTGCTTGCCGCGTGGATGCTGTTTGCCTTGGCCCTGCATGCCGCGGCGCCCGCCCGCGCCGGCGAGGTGGCTGACCGCGTGCGCGCCAGCGGCGTGCTGCGCGTGTGCATCTGGCCCGACTACTACGGCATCACCTACCGCCACCCGCGCACCGGGCAGTTGAGCGGCATCGACATCGACCTGTCGGCTGCGCTGGCCCGCGACCTGGGCGTGACGCTGCAGTACGTGGACTCGTCCTTCACCCAGCTGATCGACGACCTGCGCGGCGACCGCTGCGACGTGGCCATGTTCGCCGTGGGCCGGCTGCCGCAGCGCCTGGACAAGCTGGCCTTCACCCAGCCCTACCTGCAGAGCGACATCTACGCCATCACCACCCGCGCCAACCGGGTCGTGCGCGAGTGGGACGACATCGACCGCCCCGGCGTGCTGGTGGCCGTGCAGGCCGGCACCTTCATGGAGCCGGTGATGGCCGCCAGCCTGCACCGCGCGCAGATGGTGGTGGTGCAGCCGCCGGCCACGCGCGAGCGCGAGCTGCAGGCCGGCCGCGTCGATGTCTTCATGACCGACTTCCCCTACAGCCGCCGTCTGCTGGACAACGCCGACTGGGCGCGGCTGATCGCGCCGTCGCGGCCCTTCCACGTGCTGCCCTATGCCTATGCGGCCAAGCCCGGCGATGCGCAGTGGCTGGCGCAGCTCGACGCCTTCGTTGCGCGCATCAAGGCCGACGGCCGGCTGCTGGCCGCCGCGCGCCGCCACGGGCTGGAGCCCATCGTCGCCCGATGAGCACGCCCGGCCGACCCTCCCGCCCGGCCAGCGGCGCAAGCATCGTCGCCCTGCTGTCGGGCGTGCTGCTGGCCGCGCTGGTGATGGCGGCCGTGGCCCTGGTGGCCTGGTACCAGCGGCGCGAGATCGAGGACAACGCGGTGGAGCGCGCCGCGCTGCTGGCGCGGGTGCTCGACGACCAGGCCGCGCGCAGCGTGGACACCGTGGCCGTGGCCCTGCATGCGCTGGCCGACGACCTGTCGCGCCGCGCCGACCTGACCGACGCCGCACGCGTGCGCCCGCTGCTGCAGCAGGCACTGGTGGGCCTGCCGCATGTGCGCAGCTTCGCGGTGCTCGACACCCAGGGCCGCGTGCTGATCGCCACCAGCGCGGCCGATGCCGGCCACCGCGTCGATCTGCTGCGCATCGCCCCCGCGGCCGTGCCGGGCAGCGTGGCGCTGGGCAGCTTCGTCGCCGGCCGCGGCCTGGCCGACGTGCCGGCGCCGGCTGCTGCGGCCCCGCCCCAGCCGGCCGACGCGCGCGGCCCGGGCTTCATCCCGCTGCGCCTGGGCGCCACGCTGGCCGACGCCACGCCGGTGTGGCTGGTGGCCGTGCTCAACCCCGACAGCTTCGCCACCTACCAGCAGCTGGCCACCGGCGACAGCGGCCGACTGGCCGTGCTGGCCACCTACGACGGCCAGGTGCTGGCCGCCACGGCCGACACGCCAGCGCCTGGCAGCAGCCTCAAGGCGCATCCGGTGTGGGCGCAGCACCTGCCGCGCAACGAGCACGGCAGCTATGTCGGCCGCGGCCTGGCGGGCGATGCGCCGCAGATCGTCGCCTTCCGCGCCGCGCGCACGCAGCCGCTGGTCGCGCTGGTGGAAGAGCCGCTGGACGCCGTGGTGCAGCGCTGGTGGCAGTCGGTGCGCTGGTTCCTGGCGGCCGCCGGCGTGGCCGCCGTGCTGCTGCTGGCGATGGGCGTGGCCGCCTGGCGCAGCCTGCGCGCCCGTGAGGCCGCCCGCCGCGAGCGCGACGCCGCCCAGGCCCAGGTGGTGCAGAACGAGCGCCAGCTGCGCGTGCTGGTCAAGAGCCTGCAGGAGCTGATCTTCCGCACCGATGCGCGCGGCCGGCTGAGCTTCGTCAATGCGCGCTGGCGGGCCGCCACCGGCCGCAGCGCCGACGACATCCTCGGCCGCGAGCTGGCCGAGCTGGTCAGCCCGGCTGACGTCGATGCCGTGCGCCGGCTCTTCGCCGCGCCCACCGCCACCGGCATGCGTACCGTGCGCGCCAGCCTGCCCAGCGTCGACGGCCCGCCGCGGGTGGTGGACTTCGCCTTGACCGCGCTGCGCAGCGGCGGCCAGGTGATCGGCTATGCCGGCAGCGCCGTGGACGTCACCGAGCGCCATGCCGCCGAGCAGCAGCTGCAGGCCCAGCTCGCCTTCAGCGCGCTGCTGCTGGAGATCAGCCCGTTGCCCACCGCGCTGAGCGACGCGCAGGGGCGGCTGATCAGCGTCAACCGCGCCTGGCAGGCCTTCCTGGGCCACCGGGACGCCCAGCTCGCCGCACCGGCCGGCATGCCGCTGGACAGCGGCGCGCCGGGGCTGCCGCAGCAGCCGCTGGAAGAGCAGATCCGCCACCGCCAGCACGACCACCGGCTGCTCGCGCCCACCGTGCCCGGCGTGGACGCCGACCATGAGCTGCGCTACGAGTCGCGCATCCTGCATGCCGACGGCAGCCTGCGCGACGTCGTCGTCACCAAGGTGCGCGTGCCCGGCGAAGCCGGCCAGGCCCGCGGCATCCTGTGCGCGCTGATGGACGTCAGCGAGTTCCGCGAAGCCGAGCGCGCCACGCGCGACGCCCGCGACGCGGCCGAGGAGGCCTCGCGCTCCAAGAGCGAGTTCGTCGCCAACATCAGCCATGAGCTGCGCACGCCGCTGCAGTCCATCCTCGGCTTCTCCGAGCTGGGCCTGGTGCGCGGCGCCGACAGCCCGAAGCTGGCGGCCATGTTCCGCGACATCCACGCCTCCGGCGAGCGCATGCTGGCCCTGGTCAACGACCTGCTGGACGTGGCCAAGATCGAAAGCACGGTGGGCACCTTCCACCTGGAGCGCACCGACCTGCGCGGCCTGGTGCGCGCCGTCGTGCGCGAGCTCGACCCGCTGCTCACGCGCAAGCGGCTGCGCATGGACGAGACCGTCTCCGACGCGCCGCTGGTGGTCAAGGTGGACCCGCTGCGCTTCCAGCAGGTCATGCGCAACATCCTGGCCAACGCCATCAAGTTCAGCCCGCCCGAGCGCGCCATCGAACTGCTGGGCGAGGCCACGCCCGACGGCCAGATCCACTGGCGCGTGCGCGACCACGGCCCGGGCATCCCGCCGGCCGAGGTCGACCAGATCTTCGAGGCCTTCGTGCAGTCGTCCACCACCAAGGACGGCTCCGGCGGCACCGGCCTGGGCCTGGCCATCTGCCGCAAGATCGTCGAGGCCCACGGCGGTCGCATCACCGCCGCCAACGCGCCCGGCGGCGGCGCGGTGTTCGACCTGTGGCTGCCGGCCCGGGGCTATGCCGAGACGGCGCCGATGGCCTTGGGGTGAGCCTGGCGCGCGGCGGGTCCCGGCCTGCAGTTCCGTGGCGCCGGCCCATGCCCGCGGCCCGCATGGTGCGGGCCCGATTCCCGGCTGCCGGCGAGCGCAGCCGCTACGGTTGCAAGCCAAGCGTCTTCCGGCCAGCCGACCGTCCCCAAAAGCCCCCTCCACCCAGGAGGGCTGTGCGGAAATCCCAACAAACGCGAATCGTTATCGTTTAGTATTTGCGCAACGTCGGTCGCCAGGCCGGCTGTGGAGGTCTCCAAATGATCGTGTGCGTGTGCAATCGGGTATCGGACCGGGACATCAACCGGCTGGTCAGCGAGGGTGTGTCTTCGTTCGAGGAGCTGCAGCTGGCCACCGGCGCGGCCACCTGCTGCGGCCGCTGCGAGAGCTGCGCGCGCGACACCTTCGAGCAGGCCCAGCACCTGCACGGCCGCATCCATGCCCAGCTGCACCTGGACACCGTGCACCCGCTGCCCGCGCCCAGCATCCCGCTGGTGCCGGTTGTGGCCCGCCCCGGGCATCACGAGGTAGCGGAGGCCTCGCTGGCTACCGCCTGAGCAGCGCCGCTGCCGACTCGGCGCCAAAGCCCGAGCGGACAAGCGAGCGGCGCGCCCGCACGCTTCCCACGCAAAAAAGCCGGCTCGCGAGCCGGCTTTGTCCTTCCTGGACGGGCGGGCACCGCCTCCACCCGGCGGCGCCCGGTGCTCCTTGCCGTCAGCGCCCGAGCGACGACTCCAGCTTGTGCACCATCTCGATCAGGCGCGGGCGGGCCTCATTGAGCAGGAAGTCGCGCGAGATCTGGAAGGCCGGCCCCGCGCAGCTGATGGCCATGATGGGCAGGCTGCCGCCCGGGTTGAAGGCCACGGCGATGCCGTTGACATCGGGCTGCAGGTCGCCGAAGGAGCAGGTGCAGCCCAGCGTGCGGTAGTCCTCCAGGCCCTTGACGATGCCGTCGCGGATGGCGGGCCAGGCCTGCTCGTCGTACTCCTGCACGCGCTCCATGATGTCGTTGCGCTCGCGCTCGCTGGTCACGGCCAGGTAGGCACGGCCCATCGCCGAGGTGGTGATGGGGATGCGCGAGCCCACGTCCTGGCTGAGCGTGAGCGCCGAGCTGCTGCGGCAGTTCTCCACATAGAGCATGGACAGCCGGTCGCGCGTGCCCAGCGACACCATGGCGCGTGAGTAGTCGGCCAGCTCCTGCATCAGCGGGCGGGCCAGCTGGCGCACGTCCAGCCGGGCCAGCACCGAGCTGCCCAGCGACAGCGTGGCCGTGCCCAGGCGGTACTTGCCGCTTTCCTCGATCTGGATCAGGTAGCCGAGCTTGGTCAGCGTGGAGGTCAGCCGCGAGACGGTGGACTTGGGCAGCTTGCAGCGCTGCGCGATCTCCTGGTTGCCCAGGGCGCGGTCGCCGCTGCGGAAGCACGACAGCACCTCCAGCCCGCGGGCCAGCGCGGTGACGAAGTGGCGGTCTTCCTTGCGCTTGGGCTCGCGGCGGCGCACGACGGTCTTGGCGGGCAGGGCCAGGTCGCTGCCGGCGGCAGCCGTGCCGGCCGCGGTCTGGGCCATAAGGGCGGTGTCGGTGGTCGTCATGTCGGCGGCAGGGTCAAGAAAGTGCCTGGGATAACCGGCGGGCGGCTCGATTGCAGCTGCAGTTTGCTGCCAGGTGGAATGGCGAGGAATGCTGACGGGCGCGCTGGGCGGAACGCTGAAGGGCGGGCCTGCGGGATGAAGCTACGCTGCACCGCAGAATGCCGGCCCGCTTCTGGCGGCGTCAATGGCGCGCATGCTGGCATGGGTGCTGCGGCGCGGCATCGGCGTTAACCCGCCGCCCTGCAGCATGAAAGCCAGCGCAGCCCTATGGCAAACCCGCAGGCGCAGGCCTGCACAGCGCGCCGATCCGCTGCGACAATGGCTGACTATACCGGAACAACGTTCCGCACAGCGGGCCTCGGTGGATTTTTCGCACACGGCTTGATCTACCCGCCCCGCGCTCCTTCCTCGACGTTCCGCCCGACCATCATGGACCTCGACCTGACCCCCGACGACCTGGCCTTCCGCGACGAAGTGCGTGCCTTCGTGCGCGCCAAGCTGCCCGACGGCATCCGCCGCAAGGTCACCAGCGGCCTGCACCTGACGCGCGAGGAGCACGTGCAGTGGCAGCGCATCCTCAACGAGCGCGGCTGGGGCGGCCCCGGCTGGCCCAGGGAGCACGGCGGCCCGGGCTGGACGGCGACGCAGCAGTACATCTTCGAAGAAGAGTGCGCCGCGGCCGGCGCGCCGCGGCTGATCCCCTTCGGCATCAAGATGGTGGCGCCGGTGATCATGGCCTTCGGCAGCCCCGAGCAGCAAAAGCGCTTCCTGCCGCGCATCCTGTCGGCCGAGGACTGGTGGTGCCAGGGCTACTCTGAGCCGGGCTCCGGCTCGGACCTGGCGTCGCTCAAGACCAAGGCCGTGCGCGTCCATGACGAGAAAGGCGACCACTACGTGGTCAACGGTCAGAAGACCTGGACCACGCTGGGCCAGCATGCCGACTGGATCTTCTGCCTGGTGCGCACCGACGCGCAGGCCAAGCCGCAGCGCGGCATCAGCTTCCTGCTGATCGACATGAAGACGCCGGGCATCACCGTGCGGCCCATCATCACGCTGGATGGCGCGCACGAGGTCAACGAGGTCTGGTTCGAGGACGTGCGCGTGCCGGTGGAGAACCTGGTGGGCGAGGAGAACCAGGGCTGGACCTATGCCAAGTTCCTGCTCGGCCATGAGCGGGCCAACATCGCGGGCATCGGCATCGCCAAGCGCGAACTGGCCCGCATCAAGCGTGTGGCCGCGCAGCGTCAGAAGGCCGGCCGCCCGCTGATCGACGACCCGCTGTTCGCCGCGCGCATCGCGCAGGTCGAGATCGACCTGATGGCGCTGGAGATCACCAACCTGCGCGTGCTCAGCGCCGAGTCCGAGAAGCGCGCGCCCGGCCCGGCGGCCTCCATCCTCAAGGTCAAGGGCACCGAGATCCAGCAGGCGCTCAGCGAGTTGCTGCTGCTGGCCGCCGGCACCGATGCGCTGCTGTGGGATGCCGCGGCGCTCAAGGGTGAGCTCCCCGCCCCCGGCGAGCCCGGCGCCGACACGCCGCTGGCCGCGGCCTATCTGAACCTGCGCAAGCTCTCGATCTTCGGCGGCTCCAACGAGATCCAGAAGAACATCGTGGCGCAGACCATTCTCCAGCTGTGAGATCCAGGCAATGAACTTCAACCTCAATGATGAGCAGCGCCAGCTCGACGACCTGCTGCGGCGCTTCGTGAGCAAGGACTACGGCTTCGAGCAGCGCAACGCCATCCTGCGCAGCGAGGCCGGCTTCAGCCGCGACACCTGGCAGGCCCTGGCCGACCTGGGCGTGCTGGCCCTGAACGTGCCCGAGGACCACGGCGGCCTGAACGCCGGCTCGGTGGAGACCATGATCGTCATGCAGGCCCTGGGCCGCGGCCTGGTGCTGGAGCCGGTGGCGGCCAGCGCCGTGGTCGCCACGCATGTGCTGCGCGAGGTGGCCAGCGATGAGCAGCAGGCCGAGCTGCTGCCGGCGATGGCCGCGGGCGAGCGCATCGTGGTGCTGGCGCACGAGGAATCGGCCGCCGAAGGCGACGTGAGCCGCGTGGCCACCACCGCGCGCCGCGACGGCGACGGCTGGGTACTCGACGGCCACAAGCCGGTCGTGATGCATGCCGCCGCAGCGGATGAGCTGCTGGTCTCGGCGCGCACCTCGGGCCAGCCGGGTGATGTGCAGGGCGTGTCGCTCTTTCGCGTGCCGGCCGGCACGGCGGGCCTGCTGCTGCGCAGCCTGCCCACGGTGGACGGCCAGCGCGCGGCCGACGTGAAGCTGCAGGGCCTGCGCCTGTCCGCGTCGGCCCTGATCGGCACGGAAGGCGCCGCATCCGAGGGCATCCGGTTCGCCCAGGACAAGGGCCTGGCCGCGCTGATGGCCGATGCGCTGGGCGCGATGGAGTCGGTGTTCGACGCCACGGTGGAGTACCTCAAGACCCGCCAGCAGTTCGGCCAGCCCATCGGCCGCTTCCAGGCCCTGCAGCACCGCGCGGCCGACATGGTGCTGCACCTGGAGCAGTCGCGCTCGATGGTTGTCCTGGCCACGCTGCGCGGCACGCAAGGGCCGGCGGCCGAGCGCGCGCGCATCCTGTCTGCGGCCAAGGTCACGCTGGGCCAGGCCGCGCGCTTCATCGGCCAGAACGCGGTGCAGCTGCACGGCGGCATGGGCATGACCGACGAGCTGGCGCTCAGCCACGGCTTCAAGCGCCTGGTGGCCTTCGAGCTGCGCGGCGGCGAGACGGACGAGCACCTGGCGCGCTTCGCGCAGCTGTCGCGAGCTGCAGCCTGACCGGGCCATCGCGATCGCGGCAAGGCGGCTCCTGCGGGAGCCGTTTTGCTTTTCTGCGGCAAGCGCAACCAAGGCGCTGACGACGCGATGCGCGAGCCGGGGCGCCCGGGGCAGTCCCTGCACGCGCAAGCCCTGCGCAGTAGCATGCCCGGCACCTTTGGCTGCCCACACGAGGACCCGCATGAAGCTCTACTACAGCAACGGCGCCTGCTCGCTCGCTCCGCACATCGCGCTGCGCGAGGCCGAGCTGCCCTTCGAGCTGGTGCGTGCCAGCACCAAGACGCACAAGCTCGACGACGGCACCGACTTCCACACCATCAACCCCAAGGGCTACGTGCCCGTGCTGGAGCTCGACGACGGTGAGCGCCTGACCGAGGCCGGCGTCATCCTGCAGTACATCGCCGACCTGGCCCCGGCTGCCAAGCTGGCGCCGCCCTTCGGCACGCTGGAGCGCTACCGGCTGATGGAGTGGCTCAACTTCATCACCTCCGAGCTGCACAAGAGCTTCGCGCCGCTGTTCTATCCCTCGCACGAGGAGACGCAGGCCGCCGCGCGGGCCAGCATCGCCAGGCGCCTGGCCTGGGTCGATGAGCAGCTGGCCCAGCCCGGCCACGAGCTGCTGATGGGCACGCACTTCACCGTGGCCGATGCGTACCTCTTCACCGTCGTCAACTGGACGCAGTGGGTCAAGATCGACGTGCAGCAATGGCCGCACATCGCCGCCTACATGGACCGCGTCCGCGAGCGGCCGGCGGTGCAGGCGGCCCTCAAAGCCGAACGGCTGCTGCGCTGAGGCCCGGCCGGCGGCTGCACGCGACCGGCGTGCGGCCCAAGCGGCAGCCGCCACGTCGTGCAGCGCTCAAGCCGGCTTCGCCACCCCAGCCGGCCCTCAAGCCGGCTTGGCCACCATCAACCAGAAGATGACCAGGAAGGCGATCAGCGCCGGCACGCCCAGCGCCACCCAGACGGCGAAGAGCCGCCAGTAGCGCCGCGGCAGCGGCGTGCCGGCGGCGGCGGCCTGGCGGGCGATGTCGCGCAGCTTGATCTGCAGCCACACCACCGGCAGCCAACAGGCCGTGGCCAGCACATACAGGCCAATGGACCACTGCACCCAGCGGGTCGAAAGCGGGATGCCGGCCAGGTGCAGCATGGTCCAGCCGCTCAGGGGCTGGAAGATGATGGTGCTGGTGGTGAAGATCGCATCCGCCCACACCACCAGGCCCACCACCGACGCCACCACGCGCGGGTCGCGCTTGAGCGTGGCGAAGAACATGTAGAACGCGCTGCCGATGCCGGTGCCGAAGAGCACGGTGGACGACAGGATGTGCAGCCATTTGGCGATCAGGTAGCTCACCGGGGCCTCGCTTGGGGTGGCTCGAAGTGGTGCAGCAGGATCAGCACCGCCAGCAGCGGCAGGTTCTTCAGTACCGGGCCATACGGATGCGCCCAGAACTGCGGCAGGCACAGGCTGATCATCACCGTGTAGAAGCCCATCAGCGCCATCTGTGCCCGCCACAGCCAGCGGCTGGGCTTGAGCAGCGTCAGCACGCCCAGCACGCCGTCCAGCGCCGCGGCGCCATACAGCGCCAGCAAGCCGGCCTCCCGCGTGGCCAGCCAACCGGGGCTGCCGGAGCCGGGCCCGATGCCGGTGGCGCGCAGCAGGGCCAGGCTGCCGTCCGGGCCGTCCACCGGCCACACGAAGGCCGAGACGATGGCGGTGACGATCCACACCGCAGCGACGCTGGCGCGCAGCAGCGGCAGCAGCCAGTTGAGCGCCGCCCGCGCACGCAGGCCGTCACGCCAGGCGGCGGGGATGAAGCGGTCGGCCGCACGCGGCTCGTGGCCCAGCCAGGCCACCGTGTCGCGTGCATCGGCCACGTTGCCCCGCTGCAGCATGCGCCAGGTGTCTTCATCGGCCAGTGCGCCGGGCAGGCGGGCGGCGATGCGCACGGCCCACTCGACCAGCGGCGCGGGGATGGCCACGGTCCACGCACGGCCCAGGCCCATCCCGCGGCGCAGCGTGAGCAGGTAGCTGCGCAGGGTCAGCGGCGTGGGGCCGACCACGGCGATGCGCTGCGCTGCGTCAGCGCCCGCGGGGGCACGGCCCTCCACCGCCGCCACGGCGATCTGCACCACATCCTCCAGGTGCACCGGCTGCACGCCCTGGCCGCCGCCCGCGGGCAGCGGGATCACCGGCAGGCTGGCCCAGGTGCTGAACATCGTCGTGCTGGCTCCCTGCGGCGAGAAGATGAGGGACGGCTGCAGCACCACGGCCTGCAGCCGCCCGGCGCGGGCCAGGCCCAGCAGCGCCTCGTCCGCGTCGCGCTTGCTCAGGTGATAGGCCGTCTGCGCGCCCTCGTCGGCACCCAGGGCCGAGACCTGCACCACGCGCTGCACGCATGCATCGGCGGCGGCCTGGAACAAGGCCACCGGCCCGCGCCGGTGCAGCGCATCGAAGGTCTGCGCGCCGCGCTCCTGCAGGATGCCCACGGCGTTGACCACCACGTCGATGCCGGCCAGCGCCGGGGCCCAGTGCTCGGGCCGATGCGCGCGGGCCATGTCGCGCTCCACCGTCGGCTGCCCCGGCCAGCGATGCGCCGCGGCCACGGGGTCGCGCACCACACGCACCACCTGATGGCCGCGCGCGGACAGCGCGTCGCCGATGGCCGAGCCGATCAGGCCGGTGGCGCCGGTGAGCAGCACACGCAAGGAGGGCAGGGCAGGAGCTTGCATCACGTGGCAGGGCAGGACGGAACACCGATTGCCGTTGGCCGGCAAGCCACATTCCC
This sequence comes from Burkholderiales bacterium, assembly GCA_016219375.1. GTDB lineage: Bacteria > Pseudomonadota > Gammaproteobacteria > Burkholderiales > Burkholderiaceae_C > Aquabacterium. The sequence continues at coordinate 61,397 of JACRNC010000024.1, read as the reverse complement.
CGGGCCGTGCGCCGCAACCGGCCCGCTGCCTGCGACACCCATCGAACAAGGAAGAGTCATGTCCGCCCTCCACCCCATCGCCGCCACGCCCTCGCTGCGCGGCGCCCTGGCCCAGGCCGCGCTGTCGTCGGTCAAGCGCGCGGCCGTCAGCGGCACGCTGGCCGGCCTGCTGTCGATGGGCGTGATGGCCCGGCGCGGCCGGCAGGAGACGGGCAGCGCGGTGGCGCCCATCAACGCGCCCAGCCACTGGGTCTATGGCGACAAGGCCCTGGTGCAGGACGACGCCAGCCTGCGCTACACCCTGCCCGGCGCGCTCATCCACCAGGCCAGCGGCGTGTTCTGGGGCCTGCTGTTCGACCAGCTGCTGCGCGGCGGCGCCGGCCGCAACATCAAGCGCGTGGCCCTGGCCGCCGCCGGCACCACGGCGATTGCGGCGGCGGTGGACCTCAAGCTGGTGCCGCAGCGGCTCACCCCGGGCTTCGAGCGCCGGCTGTCCTCGCGCAGCGTGTTCCTGACCTACGGCGCCTTCGCCGTGGGCCTGGCGCTGGGCGGGCTGCTGCTGCGCGGGCGGCGTTAAACGCTCTGGATGTGAGGACGGATCTGCACCGTCGCTTGCCGATCGGTCGCCCGCATCAGCGGCGCGACTGCCGGGTGACACCATTGCCCCCGCGCCGGCTCGCATGCCGGGTGGCGGCCGTGCGCATGACGGAGCATCGTGGCCCGGCGTGGCTTTCCCGCCGGCTTGCGCCATCCGCCGGTACGGGCCGATGATGGCCGCATGAGTGCCGACGCCAGCCTGATGCCCGTGCTGCTGCGCGGGCTGCTGATGTACATCGTGCTGCCCGCCTGGCTGCTGGCCGGCTGGGGCGACTGGCTGTGCCACCGGCGCGGCCGCATCGAATACACCGCCGGCTGGCGCGAGTCGCTGCTGCACCAGCTGCTGCTGCTGGAGACGGGCATCCCCATCGCCATCGCCCTGCTGGCCCAGGTCAACACCCTGGTGCTGGCCATCGGCCTGGCCGGCGTGCTGGCGCATGAGCTCACCACCGCCTGGGACCTGCGCTGGGCCGGCAGCCGCCGCACCATCTCGCCGGCCGAGCAGCAGGTGCATGCGTTCCAGGAGGTACTGCCCTGGGGCGCGCTGGTGGCGCTGATGCTGCTGCACCCGTCGGCCACGCTGTCGCTCGTCGGGGCCGCCCCGGCCGACTGGACGCTGCGCTGGAAGGACCCGCCCCTGCCCACCAGCTATCTGATCGGCCTGGCGGTGGCCACGCTGCTGCTGGTGGTGGGGCCCTTCGGCGAGGAGCTCATCCGCACGCTGCGCCGCAGGCCGCCGCGGCGGGCCTGAGTCGGCTCGGCCGGCACCGCCCCGCGGCCCCTGCGCGCATCAGACTGCCGCGCCGCGCCGCCCCATCAACCAGTTGAGCGCCACGCCGGCCAGCAGCGCGCCGCCCAGGACGGGCACCAGCGGCTTGCGCGCCGCGCGCTGGCGGGCCTCTTGCCGGAAGCCGCCGGACACGGCCGCCGGCTCGCTGGGCGCAAACAGGTTGCCGGCCGTGTGGGGCGCCGGCTCGCCGTGGCGGGCGTGGTGGTCCATGCCGCGTGCCGCGATCCAGCCCGACAGGCGTGGCGCCAGCGCATGGCCGGCGCGCACCACCCGGGCCGAGCCGCCGATGGTCACCGCGCGCCGCGGCCACTTGGCCACCTTGACCATCGCCTGCGCCACCTCCTCGGGCGAGACCAGCGGCGGCACCGCACGCACCGTGGCGCCGGTGTAGTTGGCCGCATGGCGCATGCCCGGCGTGTCGACGAAGCCGGGGAAGATGTCGCACACGTGGATGTGCGGCCAGGCCGAGAGCTCCGCGCTCAGCGCCTCCGAGAAGCCGCGCAGCGCGAACTTGCTGGCCGAATAGGCCGTGGCATAGGGCGCCGGCGCCCAGGCACCCAGCGAGATGGTGTTGATCAGCGTGCCGCAGCCCTGGGCGATGAAGCCTGGCAGCACCGCATGCGCGCCGTGCATGTGGCCCAGCAGGTTGGCCTGGATCACGCGCTGGTGCGCCTCGATCGGCGTCGACCTCCTGCAGCGCCTGTCGCCCGCGGGCCGCCAGCACCACCTGCGCACCTTCGCGCGCAAACGCATGGGCCGCCGCCCGCCCGATGCCGCTGGATGCGCCGGTGATCACCACCGTGTGGCCGCGCAGGTCGCCGTCGTAACGCATGGTCGCCTCCTCGTCATGGGTCGGAGCCGCAGGGGCGGCAAGCGGTGTGCCTTGAAGAGGCGGTCGCCCTGCCCGTCAGCGAGGCGCAGGGGCGGCTCGTCCTCATGCCAGCGCAAGGGGCAGGCAGGGCCCAAGCCGTCCCAACGCAGTGTCCGTGCCTCGGCCCGCCAGCCCTTGCCCGTGCCGGGCTTGTTCACGCGTCAGCCCGCCCAGCCTCTGAGGGCGTCGGGCCCGCCCTGCCGCGAGACCCGGCGCCTGCAAACCGTGGCGCCCGGCACGCCCTCGCCCTGGCGCATACCTCTTCATCTGGAACCCCGCCGCCGCGCGCGGCTCCACCGGCTTAGGATGCGCGCGCCGCGCCTGGGCCCAGGGCTTGGGCCCGCGGCGGCGGCCCCGTCTGCCTTCCACTGCCCACCTCGTCCGGCCGGCCCGGCCCGCTTGGCCGCGCCGCGATGTCGATGTCGTCTGCTGCCTTCTTCCCCGCCCCTGCTTCCGTGATCGGCCCTGCCCGCGCTGGTGGCCTGCTGCTGCGCGCGCTGCTCGCCCTGCTGCTGGGCGCGCTCCTGAGCGGTCACGCGTCGTCCTCCCGCGCCGACGACTTCCTCGACCCCGAGCAGGCCTTCCGCCTGGGCGCGCAGGTGCGGCCCGACGGCGCGGCCGAGCTGGTCTTCGGCATCGCCGACGGCTACTACCTCTACCGCGAGCAGTTCCGCATCACCACTCATCCGGCCGGTGCGGCCGTGGTCGTGACGCTGCCGCGCGGCGAGATCAAGCACGACGCCACCTTCGGCCGCGACATGGAGGTGCACCACCGCCGCGCCGTGCTGCAGCTGCGCCTGGATGCCGCCACGCCGGCCGGCGCGCCACTGTTCCTGGTCGTGCGCTCGCAAGGTTGCGCCGAGGCCGGGCTGTGCTATCCGCCGCAGGTGCACGTGCTGCGCGCCAGCGTGGGCGAGGGCGGGCGGCTGCTGGCGCTGTCGCCGGTGGCGGCTGACGAAGCCCGCGCCGCCGGCGTCGACACCGCAGGCGCCATGCTGGCCCAGGCCGAGCCGGATGCGGATGCGATCGGTGCGGACGCGATCGGTGCGGATGCGAACGGCGCGGCAGCCGATGGCGGTGCCAAGGCGGCGCACGCGCCCTCCGCGGCCCCGGCGGCGCGGGGCTCGTCCGGCGAGATCGGCCGCCTGCAGGCCGTGCTGCAGCAGGGCCGGCTGCTGCCGATCGCCGGCGCCTTCGCGCTGGCCGGGCTGCTGCTGGCCTTTACGCCCTGCGTGCTGCCCATGGTGCCCATCCTGTCGTCCATCCTCATCGGCCACGGCGGGGCGCACGACCGGCCGCACCGCAAGGGCCGCGGCTTCCTGCTGGCGCTGGCCTATGCGCTGGGCATGGCCGTGGTCTATACGCTGCTGGGCGTGGCCGCCGGCTTGGCCGGCGAGGGCCTGGCCGCCTGGCTGCAGAACCCCTGGGTGCTGGGCGCCTTCGGACTGCTGCTGGTGGCGCTGGCGCTGTCGATGTTCGGCGTCTACACGCTGCAGATGCCGGCTGCGCTGCAGACGCGGCTGAGCGCCGCATCGGGCCGGCTGCGCGGCGGCACGCTGCTGGGCGCCGCCGGCATGGGCATGCTCTCGGCCCTGGTCGTCGGCCCCTGCGTGGCCGCGCCGCTGGCCGGCGCGCTCATCTACATCAGCCAAACGCGCGACGTGGTCATCGGCGGCGTGGCCCTCTTTGCGATGGCGATGGGCATGAGCCTGCCGCTGCTGGCGATGGGGGCCTCGGCCGGCGCGCTGCTGCCGCGGGTGGGGCCGTGGATGGAGCGCGTCAAGACCGTCTTCGGCCTGCTGCTGCTGGCCGTGGCCTGGTGGCTGGTGCAGCCGGTGCTGCCGGCCTGGGCGGTGTTGAGCCTGGCCGCCGTGTGGCTGGGGCTGGCCGCGGCCTTCCTGGGGGCCTTCGACACGCTGGGTGCCAGCGCCAGCCTGCGCCACCGTGCGGCCAAGGGCGCCGGCCTGGCCCTGGCCGTGCTGGCCGCCGTGCAGATCGTCGGCGCCGTGGCCGGCGCGCGCAGCCCCTGGCAGCCGCTGGCGCCCTTCACCGGGGCGGGTTCAGCCCAGGCGCAAGTTCAGGCCGCCGCGCTGCCCTTCAGGCGCATCGCCAGCGTGGCCGAGCTGGACGCCGCGCTGCAGGCCGCCGCCGGCCGGCCGGTGATGCTCGACTTCTATGCCGACTGGTGCGTGTCGTGCAAGGAGATGGAGCACCTCACCTTCAGCGACGAGGCCGTGCGCGCCCGCTTGGCCGGCGCCGTGCTGCTGCAGGCCGACGTGACGGCCAACACGCCCGAGCACCGCGCGCTGCTCAAGCGCTTCGGCCTCTTCGGCCCGCCGGGCATCGTCTTCTTCGACCGCCAGGGCCGCGAGGTGGAGGGCACACGCGTGATCGGCTTCGAGGGCCCGCAGGACTTCATCGCCAGCCTGCAGCGCGCGGGGCTGTAGGGCGGGATAATCGCGCGGTGAAGCGGGCCAGACCGCCGCTGGTGCAACCCTTCGGGGGCGGCGCGCAAGCGCCGTGGCTGAAAAGCCGCACTGGAGGAAGGTCCGGACTGCACAGGGCGGCGTAGCAGCTAACGGCTGTCCACCGTGAGGTGAGGATCAGAGCAACAGAGACGAGTCGGCTGCCCCACCGCGCCGCGCAAGCGGCGCAGGTGCACCCTTCGCAAGAAGGGCCAGGGCGGGCGGGGCACCAGCCCCGCGGGATCCGGCGCGCAGCGCCGGGAGCCGGGTGAAACGGGCAATCTCTACGCGCAGCAACATCAAGTAGGCACGCTCCGGTGAGCCTGGCAACAGGCTCATGCGAGGCCCGGCCCGGGTCGCGCGTGCGGGTAGATGGCACCGAGCCGTTCCGGCGACGGACGGCCCAGATGAATGGCGGTCACGGCCGCTGCGTCTTGCGACACAGCGGCTGCACAGAATCCGGCCTATCGGCCCGCTTCACACTTATCGAGGTGCGCCGCGCAAGCGCTGCGGCGCCACCAGGGGCAGCGCCCCGATCAGCCGAGGCCGCGTCCCGCGCGAGCGGGCTGCTCCGGCCCGCTCGGCAGCCCCCCGATCGCGGCCGGCGGCTTAGTCCGCCTTGCCGCCCTTGGCCACGCGGGCCTTCTCACCAGCCTTGTCGGCTGCCTTCTCCGCGCCCTTGTCGGCCTTCGCGCTCTTGCCCGCCGCCTTGGCCGGGGAGCCACCGCTGTAGCCCGCGCCGTTGACCGTCAGCCCACCGGCGGCGAACCTGGCCGCGTTGCCATCGCCGATGCCCGACACGCGGTCGATCACGTCGGCCCAGTCCTTGAACGCACCGTGCTTGCGCTCGGCGAGGATCTTGCCGGCCATCGCCGGGCCGATGCCCGCCACCGACTCCAGCTGCGCCTGATCGGCCTTGTTGATGTCCACCGGCTGCGCGGCGATGACGGCGGTGGCGACGACGGCCAGCAGGCCGGCGAGGATGCGCTTGAACATGAGGTACTCCCTGGGTTGATGAGGTGTGTGCTTGCGGTGCGAACCGCGGGGCGGATTCTTGAAAAGACGAGCGCACCGCGCACTCCCCCTGGGGAGCGAGACACCTGCCTCGCGGGGGTGGGCTGGCCGGCGCCGGTGTTGGCCGCCTTGCTGCCGCCGCAGGGCTTTGCTAGCGTGGCCGCCGCCCGGCATGCAGAGGGCACCGGCGCAGATGTGGCCAGGCGCCGCGGGCAAGAGCGACGTGGTGCAACACGGCGCCTCAGCCATCCATAACGGCCTGCAAGGGAGGGGAAACATGCGCAGCATGGCGAAGCGGCTGGTGCCGCTTGTTCTCGTGGCGCTGCTGATGCCGCCGGCTCACGCGGAACCTGTGGCGCGCAGTGGCAGTGGCAGCCAAGACCAGGCCCCAGCTCCTCTGGATGAGAAGGCGCTTGCCGCACGCTACGCCATGCTCCTGGGCACCCGGCAGTACGCCCAGTTGGAGGCGATCACCGGCCAGTTGCTGGAGCAGCACAAGCGCAAGGAGATCAGCAGTGACCTGCTGTTGCTTCACCTGAAGCAGCTGGTACCAGCCGAGGGCAAGGTGATGCTGCCGGACATCGAAGCCTGGGTGCAGCGCTATCCCGCGTCCTATGCGGCCCGCTATGCCCTGGGCCTGCAGTACTACGGGATGGCGTGGGATGCACGCGGCGGCCGATGGGCCGGTGAAACCACCCAGGCGCAATTTGCGGAAATGCGGCGCTACCTGGCCCTGTCGCGCAAGGAGCTCCAGCACTCCGTCAAGCTCACTGCCCGGCCCTATCCCAGCTACCGCACGCTGGTGTCGGTGGCGGGCACGCTCAGCGACGACAAGGCTGCCGACGAGGCCCTTGCGCGAGCGGTGGCGATCGACCCGGATGCCGTTGGCGCTTATCAGGCCTACATCAATTTCAACACCCCGCGCTGGGGAGGCAGCTACGAGAAGCTCGACGGCGTGGTGCGCTGGGCAGAGCGCCAACGCATGAGCGCCCGCAACCTGGCCGTGCTGAAGGCCTTGGTGCTGAAGCACCGCGCAGACGATGAGGAAGATGAAGGCCAGAACCCCAGCCGGGCGGCGGACCTGTTCCTGGAGGCGTACCGACTCAACCCAGGACGCGAGCAGATGCAATGGCTGTACGGGGCGGCGCGCAATGCGCTGCGGGCCAAGCAGGTGGATCGGGCCATCTCCATCTACTCGAAGATCATTGCGGACTTCGACGGCCAGACCAATGCCCATCTCTGGCGCGGCAGCCTCTACCAAGAAGAAAAGCGTGATGACAAGCGCGCCTTCGACGACATGCTGGCTGCAGCCCGGCTGGGCAACAAGGTGGCCCAGAACAATGTCGGGTACTACTACATGACCGGTCGCGGCGTACCCCGTGACCTGGACCTGGCCAAGAAGTACTTCAAGCTGTCGGCAGACCAGGGCTTCGAGCACGCGCGGGAGAAGCTCAAGCTGCTGCAGGCGGGCCAGGTGCCGGCGCAATAGCGGAGCCCCCGAGCAGGCGGGCCGGTGGGCATGGCCCGTTCGGGTCATGCCGCTGTCACAGCGCCTACCTAGCATCCGCGGCGATGAATGCCGTGGATGTCTTCCCTGCCGGCGCCCGCTCGCGTTGCGCGGCGCTGCCCGGTCCCGCTGCCCGCTGGTCGCGGGCGCGCGGCTTCACCCTGCTGGAGCTGCTCGTCACCCTGGTCATCGTCGGCCTGCTGGCCGGCATCGTCGGGCCCAATGTGTTCAAGCAGATGGGCAAGTCGGAGGTGAAGGCCGCGCGGGCGCAGATGGATGGGCTGCAGAAGGCGCTGGACCAGTACCGGCTGGACGTGGGCCGCTACCCGAGCTCGGAGCAGGGGCTGGCGGCGTTGTGGAGCAAGCCGGGCGATGAGCCGCGCTGGGCTGGGCCCTACCTGAGCAAGGCGGTGCCACAGGACCCTTGGGGGCGGGACTACCTCTACCGCTCGCCGGGCGAGCACGGTGAGTACGACCTGGCCACGCTGGGCAAGGATGGCCGCGAAGGCGGGGATGGCGAGAACCAGGACGTGGCGTCCTGGTGAGCGCCACCCGCACCCATGCCGCGCTACGCCGTCCGCTACCTTGCCGCCCCGGCCGCCGGGGGGGCGGGCGCGGCCGTGGCCGAGGCGGTGATCGAGGCCGCCTCGCCGCAAGCCGTGGCTGCTGCGTTGCGCGTGCGGCCGGTGGATGTGCTGACCCTGCGCGCACTGGACGCGGCGCCGGCTGTGGCGTCCTCGCGCCCCGCCGCCCTGCGCGGTGCGCGGCGCACGCCCTTCCCGCTGCGGCTGTTCTGCCAGGAGCTGTCGGTGCTGCTGGACTCGGGCCTGCCGCTCCTCGAGGCGGTGCAGACGCTGCGCGAGAAGGAGTCGGCGCCGGCCGTGGCCGCGGTGCTGGATAGCGTGATGGCCGCGCTGGAGCAGGGGCAGACCTTTGCCCAGGCGCTGCGCGCGCAGCCGCGGGCCTTCGGCACGCTGTTCGTGGCGACCATCGAGGCCAGCCAGCGCACCGGGCAGATCCCGGATGCGCTGCGCCGGCAGGCGGCCTACCTGGCCTGGCTGGGCAGCTTGCGCGACAAGCTGGTCAGCGCCTCCATCTACCCGGCCATCCTCATCGCAGCCAGCTTGCTGGTGCTGGGCTTCCTCACCGTGTTCGTGGTGCCGCGCTTCGCGCAGGTCTATGCGGACACGGGTGGTGAGCTGCCCCTCGCCTCACGCGTGCTGCTGGCCGTGGGCCAGGGCGTGGCCGGGCATCCGGTGATCGCGGTGGGCGTGATGGGTGCGCTGGCGGTGTTGACGACCGCGGCGGCGCGCTCGCCGGCCATGCGGGCTCGCGCAAAGGCGCTGCTGTGGCGGCTGCCCAAGGTGGGCGAGCGCCTGCGCCTGATGGAGCTGGCCGCGCTCTACCGCACGCTGGGCCTGCTGCTGCAGGCGGGCGTGCCGGTGGTGGCGGCGCTGGAAGCCTCGCGCGAGCTGGTCGGCTCCGGCCTGCGGCCGGCGCTGCTGGCAGCCACGCAGGTGGTGCGCGAGGGCGTGCGGCTGTCTGATGCGCTGCAGCGCCACGGCCTGGTCACGCCGGTGTCGCTGCGCATGCTGCGCGTGGGCGAGCGCAGCGGCGAGCTGGGCCCGATGCTGGAGCGCGCCGCGGCCTTCTACGACGAGGAGCTCACGCGCTTCACCGACTGGATCGGCAAGGTCGTCAACCCGGTGCTGATGATGGTGATGGGCCTGGTGATCGGCGGCGTGGTGGTGGTGATGTACCTGCCGATGTTCCAGGTGCTGGACCAGATCCAGTGAGGCCCCGATGAACGCCCGCCTGGATGCCGTCGACACCGCTGCCCCGGCGGCCGCGCCGCTGCAAGCCGCATGGGACACCTGGCCCGTGCACGAGGCCATGCGCCTGGGCGTGGTGCTGGCCCGCGACACATCGGCCAGCCCGCCGCGCTGGCTGGCCCTGACGCCCACGCCCGACGACGACCTGCTGCGCGCCGCCGTGCAGCGCCGCCTGCCCCGCGGCGAGCCGCTGCACTGGCAGGCCGTCGCCGCCGACGAGCTGGCCCGCTGGCTGGCCGATGGCGAGCAGGCCTATGCCGCGATGGCCGGCCTGGACGGCGGCGAGGCGGCCAGCGCCACGACCGCCGCCCACGCGGCCCAGAGCGCGGAGCTGTCCATCCAGAGCATCACCGCGCAGAGCAGCCCGGTGGTCAAGCTGCTGGATGCCACGCTGTTCGATGCGCTCAAGGCCCAGGCCTCGGACCTGCACCTGGAGTCCACCGCGCAGGGCATGGCCATCCGCTACCGGCTGGACGGCGTGATGGAGAAGGTGGGCGAGGTGCCCACGCGCGAGATGGCCGAGCAGCTGGTGTCGCGCCTGAAGGTGGTGGCCGAGCTGGACATTGGCGAGCGCCGGCTGCCGCAGGACGGACGCTTCAAGCGGCGCATCAACACCGGATCGGGCGAGCGGGAGGTGGACTTCCGCGTCTCCATCATGCCCACCAGCTTCGGCGAGGACGCCGTGGTGCGGCTGCTGGATCGCGGCAAGCTGGCCGAGGACCGCGCCGGGCTGACGCTGCAGGGCCTGGGCTTCGATGCCGACGACATCGCCCACATCCTGCGCCTGGCGGCCCAGCCCTACGGCATGCTGCTGGTGACCGGCCCCACCGGCAGCGGCAAGACGACCACGCTGTATGCCGTGATCGCGCAGACGCAGGACGGCCGCGACAAGCTCATCACCATCGAGGACCCGGTGGAGTACCAGCTGCCCGGCGTGGTGCAGATCCCGGTCAACGAGAAGAAGGGCCTGACGTTTGCCCGCGGCCTGCGCAGCATCCTGCGCCACGACCCGGACCGCGTGATGGTGGGCGAGATCCGCGATGCCGAGACGGCGCAGATCGCCGCGCAGGCCGCACTCACCGGCCACCTGGTGCTGACCACGGTGCATGCCAACAGCAGCCTGGACGTGATCGGCCGCTTCATGCACATGGGGCTGGACCTCTACAACGTGGTGGCCGCGCTCAACGGCGTGGTGGCGCAGCGGCTGATGCGCAAGCTGTGCATGCAGTGCGCCCAGCCCTGGCAGCCGCGGCCGTCGGACCTGAAGGCCGCCGGCCTGCCGCTGGACGTGGATCGGGAGGGCCGGGGCCGCTTCATGCGGGCCGTCGGCTGCCCGGCCTGCCGCCACAGCGGCTACCGCGGCCGGCGCGCCATTGCCGAGATCCTGGTGATGGACGACGTGCTGCGCGACCTGATCGTGCAGCGCCAGCCGCTCACCGCCATCAAGGCCCATGCCCGCGCATCGGGCACGCGCATGCTGCGCGACGCCGCCGTGGCCTGCGTGCTGCGCGGCGAATCGACCCTGGAGGAGCTCAACCGTGTCACGCTGGTCGATTGAGGCGGCTGCAGCCGGGGTGGGCGGAGGCGCAGCAGGCGCGATGCGCGAGCTGCACGGCCCGGGCGCCAATGTCGGGACAAGCGTCGGCACGAGTGCCGACGTGACTGGCGGCGACAACCGGGGACCGGCCGACGCTGCCGCCCTGCCGCGCGCCGCGGCGGGCATGGGGCCCTCAGCGCAGGACGCCCTGGCCGGCAGCCGCGACATCCTTGGCAGCCTGCCCTGGCTCGACCGCTGGCGGCGCAGCCTGCGCACGTCTTGGCGGCCGCACCGGCTGGTCCTGGGCGCGGCGCAGACCGATGCCGATGCGGCCTGCGCCGCCTTCGCCGGCTGGTGCGCGCAGCAGGCCGGCTCGCGCCTGCACCTGGGCCTGGGCGCCGCGCTGGTGCAGATCTGCGTGGCGCCCGCGGCGCTGGCCCGGGCCGAGCTGCGCGACTACGCCGGCCGCCAGCTGGCGCATTACTTCGGCGGCTGGGGCGCGGCGGGCGACTGCGGCCAGACCGCCGGCTGGGCGGTGGCGGCCTCCGGCCAGCCCGACGTGCCGCTGGCCTGTGCCGCCCCGCGCGCGCTGGTGGCGGGCCTGCAGGCCGCCGCACAGGAGCACGGGGTGCGACTGCTGTCGCTGGGCCCCTGGTGGGCGCCGGCAGCGCAGGCCTGGCTGCTGCAGGCGCCTCAGGATGACGGCCACACGCGCGTCTGGCTGGCCCGCGAGCCCGGCTGGATCACGGTGCTGCAGGCGCGCGGCCGCGTGCTGCAGCGCGCCTGGAGCGAGCCGCAGGACGGCGAATGGCAGCAGCGCCTGCCGCGCGACGTGCCGGCATCGGCCATCGGCGGGATCGACCTGGCAGAGCCCGGCACCGGGCCCGGTGGCTCGCCGCCCCGCGGCGCCTGGCTGGCCGCCGTGCCGGAGCCGGCGCGATGAGCTGGGCCGACGACCTGGACCTGCTGGGCCCGCGCACCCGGCTGTGGCGCGGCTCCTGGGGCCTGCTGGTGGCCGGCGCGCTGGCCGTGATGGCGACCGAGCGCGAGCACGCCCGGCTGCTGGCCGATCAGGCCCAGGCCGAGGCCCAGGAGCAGCAGGTGCAGCGGCTGCAGCGCCGGCTGGCCCGCGATGCGGCGGCCGCCGAAGCCGCCGGAGCGGCCCCAGCGGAGTCGGGCCGCTCCGCGCCGATGCCGCGGGCGCGTGCAGGAGTGGAGGCAGGCGCCCAGCACGGTACGGGCGCCGGCAGCCGCACGTCGGCAGCAGAGGCCGACCGCGACACCGCAGCGGCGCTGCAACAGGCGCGCGCGTTGATCCAGCGCCTGGCCCATCCCTGGGGCGCGGTGCTGGGCGGCGTGGAGGCCGGCGTGGCGCAGGTTGCCGCAGACGGCCTGGCCCCTTCGGGCCCTGCGCCTGCCGTGGCCCTGCTCACGCTGGCGCACGAGGTGCCCGAAAGCGGCGCCGCCCAGATCACGCTGGAAGCCGCCGTGGCCGACGACGCCACCGCCTGGCGGCTCGTCGAGGCCCTGGATGCCTCGCCCGCCTTCGACGACGTGCTGCTGCTCAGCCGCGAGACGCTGGCGCAGGCCCCAGGCGGCCTGCCGCTGCGCGTGCGCCTTCTGGCCCGGCTGCGCCCGGGCACGGATCACGCGGATGCGATGGAGGCTCCACGGTGAGCGCCACAGCCGCCTGGCGCCGGCTGCGGGCCGGCGGGGTGCCGGCCATCGACGCTCGCGCGCTGCTGTCCACGCTGCCCGCGCGCCTGGGCCTGCCCGGCGGCATGGGCCTGGCCCTGCTGGCCTGGGCGGCCTGGCTGGCCTGGGTGGAGCTGCCCGCGCGCGAGGCCGAGACCGCCGCGCTGCAGGCACAAACCCACCAGGCCCGCCGCGCGCTGTGGGCCGCGGCGCGCACCGCGCCGCAACGCCCAGCTACGCCGCAGCAGACGCTGGCCGCGGTGCAGTCCCGCCTGGCGGGGCGGGCCGAGCGCGCGCCGGCCCTGGCCGACGTGCTGGAGCGCGCCCGCGCGGCCGGGCTGCAGGTGCAATCGGCCGCCTACCGCGTGCAGCCCGCGGCCTTGGCCGGCGTGCTGCGCCATGAGGTCGCGCTGCCGGTGCGGGGGGACTACGCGGCCGTGCGCGGCTGGCTGGCCGACGTGTTGGCGCAGCAGCCCGCGCTGAGCCTGGATGGCCTGTCGCTCAAGCGCGCCGATGCGCAGGCCGGCATCGTCGAGGCCCGTGTGAGCTGGTCGCTGTGGGTGCGGCAGGACGCCGCGCCGGCGCGCATCGAAGGCCGCCAAGAGCGATGAGCCCGCACGACACCCCGTCGCCCACCGCGGCGGCGCCTGCGCGCCGGCTGCGGCCGGGCCTGCTCGTCGCGCTGCTGGCCGTGGCCGGGCTGACGCTGTGGTCGCTGAGCCTGCCCGGCGACGAGGGCGATGACGGCCCGGCGGCGCGGCCCACCGCCGCCACGCGGCCGGCCGATCCGCTGTCTGCGCGCCCCGCCCCATCCGGTGCGGCCAGCCGCCAGGCTGGAGCGACGGATGGCTGGGCGAACGGCCCGGTCAAGCGAACATCAATCGGCCCATCAATCGGTTCATCAAGCGGCTTGAAAGGCAACGCCCGCGGCGAGCGCCCCAGCGCCGCGGCCGTGGCCGAGCTGCAGGCCGGCGTGCGGCGCGACACCGCGCGCTGGTCCGCCCGCGCCGACTGGCCCAGCCTGGGCGACGCCGCGCGCGCGGCCTGGGGGCCGCCACCCCCGCCTCCACCGCCGCCAGCCGCCGCGCGCGCCGACGAGCCGCCCCCGCCACCGGTGGCGCCGCCGTTTCCGTATCAGCTCGTCGGCCGCTGGGAGGAGCCCGGTGCAGCCCTGGCCGGTGCCGATGCGCCGGCTGCGCGCGAGCGCCCACCCGCACCCGCACCCGCAGGCGCGGCGCCCCGACCCTCCGCGGCCACGACGATCAAGGCCGTCATCGCCGGCCCGCAGGCCACCTGGGTGCTGGCTGCCGGCGAGGTCATCGACGGCCAGTGGCGCATCGACCGCGTCGGCCCGCGCGGACTGGAGCTCACCTACCTGCCGCTGCAGTTGCCGCAGACGGTCGCGATGAAGACACCATGACCCTGACCCGACCCGCCGGCGCGCCGCACACCCGCGCCGCACGCCTGACCTGCACCCTGCTGGCCGCCGCGCTGCTGCTCGCCGCCTGCGCCACACCGCAGCGCCAGGCCGAGCAGCTGGCCGCCGCCGGCCAGCATGAGGCGGCCTTGGCCCTGCTGCGCCAGCAGGGCGCTGAATCCTCGGCCGACATCGCGCTGCGCACGGCTTACCTGCGCCAGCGCGAGGCCACCGTCACCCGCCTGCTCGCCGAGGCCGACGAGGCCCGCCTGGCCGGCCAGCCCGAGCGCGCCCGTGCGGTGCTCGCCCGCATCGAGGCCGTTGCGCCCGCGCATCCGCGCACCGCCGCCATGCGCGACGCGCTGGACCGCCAGCAGCGCCAGCAGCGCCTGGCCCAGCAGGCGCGCGAGGCCTTCGAGCGCGGCGAGCTCGACCGCGCCGAGGCCGCCGCCCGCGCGGTGATCGACCTGGAGCCGGGCGACGCCGCCGCACGCGGCCTGCTCAACCGCATCACCGAGCAGCGTGCCGACGCCACGCGCGATGCCCTGCCGCTGGCCGCGGCCGACAAGCCGGTGACGCTGGAGTTCCGCGAGGCGCCGCTGCGCACGGTGTTCGAGGCGCTGTCGCGCGCGGCGGGCGTGAACTTCGTCTTCGACAAGGACGTGCGCGGCGACACCAGGATCACGCTCTACCTGCGCCAGACCACGGTGGACGAGGCCATGCGGCTGATCCTGGCCACGCAGCAGCTCGACCGCAAGCTGCTCAACGACAACTCGGTGCTCATCTACCCCAACACGCAAGCCAAGCAGCGCGAGCACCAGGAGCTGGTCACGCGCAGCTTCTACCTGGTCAATGCCGACGTGAAGCAGGCGCAGACGCTGGTGCGCACCATGGCCAAGAGCCGCGACATCTTTGTCGACGAGCGGCTCAACCTGCTCGTCGTGCGCGACACGCCCGAGGTCATGCGCCTGGTCGACCGGCTGATCGAGTCCATCGACCTGGCCGAGCCGGAGGTGATGCTCGACGTGGAGGTGATGGAGGTCTCCAGCAACCGGCTGCTGCAGCTGGGGCTGAGCTGGCCCAGCACGATCAACTACGGCCTGCCCGGCTCCACCAGCCCCATCACCGAGCTCAACGGCGGCGACCTGCGCGCCTACGTGGCCAACCCGCTGGCCGTGGCCCGCATCAACGGCAGCCTGGACAGCGCCAACCTGCTGGCGCGGCCCAAGATCCGCGCGCGCAACCGCGAGAAGGCCAAGGTGCAGATCGGCGAGAAGCTGCCGGTGTTCACCACCACCGCCACGGCCAACGTGGGCGTGTCCTCCTCGGTCAGCTACCTGGACGTGGGCCTGAAGCTGGAGGTGGAGCCGCAGGTGCAGCTCGACAGCGACATCGTCATCAAGGTGGCGCTGGAGGTCAGCTCGGTCATCAACGCCGTCACCGGCCCGGACGGCTCCACCGCCTACCGCGTGGGCACGCGCCAGACCAGTACCTCGCTGCGGCTGAAGGACGGCGAGACGCAGATCCTGGCCGGCCTGATCAACGACAACGACCGCCGCGGCTCGGCCGGCATCCCGGGGCTCTCCGAGCTGCCGGTGCTGGGCACGCTCTTCGGCGTGCGCAACGACACGCGCGACAAGCAGGAGATCGTGCTGCTCATCACCCCGCGCATCGTCCGCAACGTGGCCCTGCCGGCCCTGGCCGCCGCACCCGTGGCCGCAGGCACCGACCAGCAGCCGGGTGCGGCCAGCGTGCGCCTGCGCAGCGGCGGCGTGCAGGCCGGGCAGGGCGCGGCAGGGCTGCGTAGCGGCCGGGCGCAGCCGGCTCTGCAAGGCGGGGCTGAGGCGGGCGCCGGCCGCGCGGGCGAATCGCCGCAGGCTGCATCCGGGGAGCCCACCGACCCCGAGCTTGGCGGCCCGCAGGAGGTGACGGCCGGCAGCGGCTTTCGCATCAGCGTGCGCAACCGCGGCAGCCAGCCGCTGGACAGCGACCTGCTCTTCGACGGCTCGCTCTTCGACACGCAGGAGCCCGGCGCCTCGCCCGGCCGCGTGCCGCTGCAGCTGCCTGCCGGCGGCGTGCGCAGCCTGGCCTTCACGGCCAAGGCCGACGCGGGCAGCGGCAGTGCCACCTTCCAGCTCGGCGGCCAGGCGGCCAGCTGGGCTGTCAACGTGCGGCCCGTCAGCCGCGCCGATGCCGCCGATGCCATGCCGGTGGCGCCCGCCGACGAGCCCGGCAGCAGCAGCGGGGACTGACGGCCATGCCGGCGCCGCACATCACCGGCCCCGTTGTCGCCCGGGTGGCCGCCCGCGTTGGCGGCACCGCTCGCCGCACCGGTGCCGCACAACGCTGGCGCCGGCCTGGGCAGCGCCGCGGCTTCACGTTGATCGAGATGCTGGTCGTCGTGCTGCTGGTCGGCATCCTGGCCAGCGCGGCCATGCCGCTGGCCGAGCTGCAGCGCCGCCGCGCGCAGGAAAGCGAGCTGCGCGAGGGCCTGCGCAGCATCCGCAGCGCCATCGACGCCTACAAGCGCACCTGGGACGAAGGCCGCATCGAAAAGCGCATCGACGACAGCGGCTACCCGCCCACGCTGGCCGCGCTGGTCGAGGGCGTGCCCGACATCAAGGACCCCAAGGGCGCACGCATCTACTTCCTGCGCCGCCTGCCCCGCGATCCTTTTGCCGACCCGCTGCTGCCCGCCGCGCAGACCTGGCAGCTGCGCAGCTACGCCAGCCCGCCGGATGCGCCCGCGCCGGGAAAGGACGTGTACGACGTCATGAGCGGCAGCCCCGGCACGGCGCTGGACGGCTCGGCCTACCGCGACTGGTGAGGCAAGGGATGAGCACGACGAGGCCGCCGCGCGCCCCTGCACCGGTGCATCGCATGCACCGCGGCTTCACGCTGATCGAGCTGATCGTCGTGCTGGCCATCGTCGCCCTGCTGGCCAGCATCGTCGCGCCCCGCTACTTCAGGAGCGTGGAGCGCGCCCGTGAGGCGACGCTGCGCACCTCGCTGAACGTGATGCGCGACGCCATCGACAAGTTCATGGCCGACCAGGGCCGCTACCCCGGCTCGCTGGAGGAGCTGGCCCAGCGCCGCTACCTGCGCAGCGTGCCCGACGATCCCTTGACCGGCCGCAACGACACCTGGGTGCTGCTGCCGCCACCCGAGCAGGCGCTGGACAGCGCGGGCGTGGCCGACGTGCGCAGCGGCGCCAGCGGGCAGGGCAGCGATGGACGGCCGTACCAGAGCTATTGAGGCAGCCGTGCGACGGCGGCGTGGGCGGGGGCACGGCCCGGCCGGTGCGGCTGCGCACCGCACCGGTTCTGGCGCCGCGCGCCGTGCCTGCTGCCGCGGCTTTTCCTACCTGATGCTGCTGCTGTGGATCGCCATGAGCGGCGCCGTGCTCGCTGCCGCCGGGCGCAGCTGGGCGCTGCAGGCTCAGCGCGAGCGCGAGGCGGAGCTGGCCTTCCGCGGCCGGCAGATCGCGCAGGCCATCGCCGCCTATGCCGCGCCGCTCAACGTCAACGGCTGCGCCAACCTGGTGGAGTACCCGCGCGAGCTGGCGGAGCTGCTGGAGGACCGCCGCTGCGGCCTGATGCGCCGGCACCTGCGCCGGCTGTATGGCGACCCCATCACCCGCCTGCCGCAGTGGGGGCTGGTGATCGTCGACGAGCGCATCCACGGCGTGCACAGCACCTCCACGGCCGCCATGCTGCGCAAGGTGGAGGGTGCGCCCACCTATGACGCCTGGGTGTTCTCCGGCGAAGACGCGGCCAAGCCGGCAGCGGCGCCGGGCAGCCCAGCCGATGTATCGGGCGACATGCCGGGCGAGCCGGCGGGCAACACGGCCGCAGATACGCAGGGCCAGGCCGCGGCCATGCCGGCCGCCGCCTTGCCGAACTTGCCGATGCGCAAGCGCTGATCCATCGGCATCAGGGGTTCGGCCACGGTCATGGTCCGATCGGCTCATGCTGCCGGCCCCGGGTCAACAAACGGTCACGCCGCTTACCTAGCATGCGCCGGCCGCTCACGCACATGCGGGCCGCACCGGCCCTGCGCGGGCCGGCCGATAAGACAAGAGGGACAGCCGCTTTCCATGCACCCGCCTGCCATCGCGCCGGAGCACTCCGACTGCCTGCTGCGCATCATCGAGGCCGCGGCGCAGGTGCGGCGCCGCTACCAGTACTTCTTGTGGACGCAGGCCGACATGCAGCGCCTGCTGCCGCACAAGCTGGCCGTCTGCGGCGTCTACGACCGCGCGCGGCGCGACCTGGTCTTCGAGACGCTGCACAGCGTTCCGGTCCCACCCGCAGCCCTGGCCGTGCTGGCCGAGCCGCGCAGCCTGCTCACCCAGCGCCTGGCCCTGTCGTGGATAGACGGCCGACAAGAGCCCACGCTGGTCGACCTGCAGCCCTGGCGCCTGGCCGATCCGGCCGCCGCCACGCTGGCCGATGCCGGCTTTGCGCGACTGCTGGTGCACGGCGTCTCGCGCCCCGGCCGCCCGGCCGAGCTGGAGACACTCTTCATCTTCGGCTCGCCCGACTGCCCGCCCGGTGACGGTGCCGCCTGCGCCCTGGGCCTGCTGCTGCCCTATCTGCATGCCACCTACCTGCGTGTGCATGCGATGGAGTCCGGCCTGGGCGGCCCGCTGGCCGCCCCCGGCCTGGTGCCGCGCGCCGGCCGCAGCAGCGCATCGGGTGCGGCCATCACCGAGCGCGAGCGCGAGATCCTGCGCTGGGTGCGCGAGGGCCTGAGCAACCAGCAGATCGCCGACGCCCTGCAGATCAGCGCCCTCACCGTCAAGAATCACGTGCAGAAGATCCTGCGCAAGCTCGGTGCATCCAACCGCGCCCAGGCCGTGGCCAAGGCCATGGCGCTGAACTTGCTCGGCTCCGAGCCACCTCAGGTGACACCCACTGCGGTGCACACCAGCCTGCCTCCCCTGCCCGAGCCACCGCTGCGCGAGTTGCGCCCGGCTTGACCCGCGAGAGCCGCCATGCCGCACCTGAATGCCGTCTACCGCCGTACATCCAGCGGCCAGCACGCCGCCATCAACCGCCCCGACCTGCTGCCCGAGGCGCCGCGCCGCGTGCTGCTGCTGCTCAACGGCATCACGCCCTTGGACGCCCTGCTGACCCACGGCACCCCGCTGCCCCAGCCCGAAGCCGCACTGCAGTGGCTGCTCGACCGAGGCCTGGCCGAGCTGGTGCAACAGGCGTGACGCGCCACGCCTGAGCGCTCAAGCGCGGCGGCGCCCTGCCTGGCCTGGCCCGGCCCGGCCCGGTGAACGGCCTGTCGAACCGGGCCGGTGATCCTGCGTAAGCTCGCGCTGGTGAGCCCGCAGTCGTCTCCCTCGCCGCCGCCTGAGGCGGTTGTGCCCCGCCGCATCATCGCCCACCTCGACATGGACGCCTTCTTCGCGTCCGTGGAGCTGCAGCGCCGGCCCGAGCTGCGCGGGCTGCCGGTGGTGGTGGGCGGCTCGCGTGCGGTGCCGGCCGATGCGGGCCGGCGCGATCCCGCCGACTGGCCGCGGCTGCGGCAGTACGCCGGCCGCGGCGTGGTGACCACGGCCACTTATGAGGCCCGGGCCTTCGGCGTGCACTCGGGCATGGGGCTGATGAAGGCCGCGCAGCTCGCGCCGGACGCCATCCTGCTGCCCGCGGACTTCGAGGCCTACAAGCGCGCCTCGCGCGCCTTCAAGGCGGCGGTGGCGGCCATTGCGCCGGTGATCGAGGACCGCGGCATCGACGAGATCTACATCGACCTCACCGACGTGCCCGGCGCGCAGGACGCGGACGCCGGCGATGCGCTGGCCGGCGCACGGCGGCTGGCGCTGCGGCTGCAGCAGGCGGTGGCGGATGCCACAGGCCTGACCTGCTCCATCGGCATCACGCCCAACAAGCTGCTGTCCAAGCTGGCGTCCGAGCTGGACAAGCCGCGCGGCATCACGCTGCTGACGCGGGCCGACATCCCGGCGCGCATCTGGCCGCTGCCGGCCCGCTCGCTCAACGGCATCGGCCCGAAGGCCGCGGCAAAGCTGGCCGACATGGGGCTGCACACCTTGGGCGACTTGGCGCACGTGGACCCCGCCGTGCTGATCGCGCGCTTCGGCGACGCCTACGGCCGCTGGCTGGCCGACGCCGCCCACGGCCGCGACGAGCGCCCCGTGGTCACGCACCGCGAGCCCAAGTCCATCAGCCGCGAGACCACCTTCGATCGCGACCTGCATCCGCGGCTGGACCGCGCGCAGCTCGGCGAGCGCTTCACCCGCCTGTGCGAGCAACTGGCCGCCGACCTGGCCCGCAAGGGCGTCAAGGCGCGCAACATCGGCATCAAGCTGCGCTATGACGACTTCCGCACCGTCACGCGCGAGCTCAGCCTGCCGCAGCCGGTGACCACGGCGGCCGACATCCGTCTGTGGGCCGGCCGCTGCCTCAAGCGCGCCCCGCTGGAGCGCCGCCTGCGCCTGCTGGGCGTGCGCGCCGGCCATCTGAGCACGCTGGACGAGCCGGATGCCGCGCCGCTGCAGGCGATGGAGCCGCTGCCGCTGTTCGCCGATCTCTGAGGATGGTGCGACAGCAGGCGCCCGACGCGCCAGCATGCCCCGCGCGGCCCCTGCGGCACGCCGGGGTCGGGTCACGCCCTCGTGCATCGCGCCGTCGTGCGTCACACCGCTTCAGACGCGGCCCGCATGGCACGATCGGCCCCCATGCTGATCAACTGCGCCGCCTATGCCCAGGGCGACAAGCTGGGCGACATCCCCATCGATGCCATCCCCGACTACCTGGCCCGGCCGGGCTGCTTCGTCTGGGTGGCGCTGCGCGATGCCACCGAGCTGGAGCTGGCCACCATGCAGCGGCTCTTCAAGCTGCACGACCTGGCGGTGGAGGACGCGCACCACGGCCATCAGCGGCCCAAGGTCGAGGAGTACGTGCAGGCTGGCGGCGACATGCTCTTCACCGTGGTGCACACGCTGGAGGGCGAGGCGCGCGACCCGCAGGTCGGCGAGGTGCATGTCTTCACCGGGCCCAACTTCGTGCTGTCGGTGCGCAACCGCAGCCAGCGCCCGCTGCTGGGCGTGCGCGAGCGCGCCGAGCGCGAGCCGCACCTGCTGCGCCTGGGGCCGGCCTTCGTGCTCTATGCGCTGCTGGACAACGTGGTCGACCGGTACTTCCCGCTGATTGAGGACCTGGAGGCCGAGCTCGACGACATCGAGGAGCAGATCTTCGTCAAGGGTGCGGCGCGGACCAACATCGAGCGGCTGTACGACCTCAAGCACCGCCTGGCCATCGTCAAGCGCGCGGTGGCGCCCCTGCTCGATGCCCTGGGCAAGCTCTACCACGGCCGCGTGCCGGCGCTGGTGGCGCAGACTGAGGACTACTTCCGCGACGTGGCCGACCACCTGGCGCGCATCAACGCCACCATCGAAGGCCTGCGCGACACCATCGGCACGGCCATCCAGGTCAATCTGTCGATGGTCGCCATCGAAGAAGGCGAGGTGACCAAGCGCCTGGCCGCCTGGGCGGGGATCTTCGCCGTGGCCACGGCCTTCGTCGGCGTGTGGGGCATGAACTTCGAGTTCATGCCCGAGCTGCACTGGCGCTGGGGCTACCCGGCCGCGCTGGGCGTGGTGGGGGCGGTGTGCGGCGCGCTGTACTGGCGCTTTCGCAAGGCGGGCTGGCTGTAGGCCACAGGAGGGGCCGGCCCGGGCTCGGGCCGGTTTTCAGCCCCGCAGCAACCCTTCGAGCACCTGCAGATCCGGGTGCCACTCATCCTCGATAAAGGGCGAGATCGGGTGCTGCATCTGCCGCAGCCGCTGCAGGCCCTGGTGCAGATCGAAGGCCATCACGCAGTGCGGCAGGCCGCCGATGTGCGCCATCGGGAAGGCCTGGCCGTCCAGCAGCAGCTCCAGGCCCAGGGCCTTGTAGCGGCGCACCATCTTCTCGCGCGCGGTGATGACGAAGGCGCGCACCTGCAGCAGGTGGCCGGTGAGCGCCATCGCCTTGAGCAGCCCGCGCTGCGGCGCGTCGCGCTTGTAGTCGGCGTCGACCACGTAGCGCGTCACCTCGGCCAGGTGGTGGCCGTGCAGCCCGGCCGGCAGATCGACGCTGGCCTGCACCGCCAGCGGCTCGCAGCGGTTGGTGCGCACGCGCGATGAGCCGATGAGCGCGCCGGTGGCCTTGTCGCGCGCGGCGTAGATCAGCGTGCCGGGCGCCTCGTCGGCCGGATCGGGCTGCGCGAAGTGCGCGCCCAGCCCGGGCAGCACCCGGTCATAGGCCCGCCCGCGCAGGGCGCGCACCTCGGCCAGCTCCTGCGGCGTGCGCACCAGCCTGACGGTGTAGGCCAGCTCCACTGCCTGCGGGCCCCGGGCCGCTGCGCCGGGCGTGCTGTCGCCCACCGCACTCACCGGCGCACTCAACGGCGCGGTCGCCGCGTGGGGCCGCGGCGCGGCTTCAGCGGGCACGCGGTTCAGCAGCTCGCCATGGGGCCGCGGGCGCGGCGCCTCGGGCGTGAGGGGGAAGGGCAGGGTCAGTGCGAGCGGTGCGGTGGGCATGCAGGCAGGCGGCTTGTGTGCGGTCAAACGGGCGTTTGGGCAACTGTAGGCATGCCACCTTGACTTGCGCGTGACCAAGTTCACATGCAGATGCGTGAAGAATCCCCACTGCCCCGGAACAAGGGGGAGGGAACACCCGGCAGCGGCTGTGCCACAGTGGGCGGCCGGTCAGGCTTGCCGGTGGCGACGGACGCGCCGGGGGGGGGCCGGTCTGCCAGCCGCTGCGCCCAGCCCTCGGGCTGCCCCTGAACCACCCGTCCTTTTCACCACCCTGCGCCATGTGTCAGCTCCTGGGCATGAACGGCAACACGCCGACCGACATCGTCTTCAGCTTCACCGGCTTTGCCACGCGCGCGGCCGAGCACGCCGACGGCTTCGGCATCGCCTTCTTCGAGGGCAAGGGCGTGCGCCTGTTCGTCGATGACTGCCCGGCCAGCCAGTCGCCGGTGGCCGACATGGTCAAGCGCTATCCGATCAAGAGCCGCCACGTCATCGCCCACATCCGCAAGGCCACGCAGGGGCGGGTGGGCCTGGAGAACTGCCACCCGTTCGTGCGCGAGCTCTGGGGCCGCTACTGGGTCTTCGCCCACAACGGCGACCTGAAGGACTTCCACCCGCACCTGCACGCCGCCTTCCGCCCGGTGGGCGACACCGACAGCGAGCGCGCCTTCTGCTGGCTGCTGCAGCAGCTGGCCAAGGAGCACGCCAGCGTGCCCGACGTGCCGGCGCTGACCGCCACGCTGCGCGAGCTGCTGCCCACGCTGACGCGCCACGGCACCTTCAACTTCATGCTGAGCAACGGCGATGCGCTGTGGGCCCACGGCTCCACCAAGCTGCATTACGTCGTGCGCCAGCATCCTTTCGGCGTCGCGCGGCTGCAAGACGAGGACATGGCGGTCAACTTCGCCGAGCTCACCCAGCCCGGCGACCGCGTGGCCGTCATCGCCACCGAGCCGCTGACCTGCGACGAGCAATGGACGGCCTTCGCGCCGGGCGAGCTCAAGGCCTTCGTCGGCGGGGAGCCGGTGGCTTGAGGGTGGCTGGAGCACGCTGACCGGGCTTGTTGTGTTTCCCGCGCAGGGGCCGGTGTAGGGGATCAGTTTTCGCATGGTGCCGGCCTCACTTCGTGTTTCCCGCGCAGGGGCCGGTGTAGGTAACGCCCGCTGGTTGAGGCTTGCGCGGGCCCGCAGGCCGGCCGGGGTGCCGGCGCGACAGTGTTTCGCCTGCGATGGTCGGCGAGGGCGGCCGGGGCGGGTGGGCAGGTCGGCTTCAAGTGCGGCGCCGATGCCTGCGGCATCGGTCCCCTGCGCTTCTCGCCACCCCGGGCAGGCTGCGGTGGCTTCGGATCCCGTCCTGAACGGACGGGCCCATAAATCCTCCTCGCCTGGTCCAACGCCTGCGGCGCTGGACTGCCCCGGTGCGGCTGCGATGCTCGGCACCGCACAGGCGCCGCCCTGCCCACCCGCCCCGGCCGCTGCGTGAGCGGCGCAGCATGCATGGCTATCGATCGCGGCGCTCCATGAAGCCGAGGCGGCCGTCGCGCCGCCGCCATCTCCGCGACCCGCCACCGCCGATGACAGCCCGCAGGCCGGCCGGGGTGCCGGCGCGCGTTTGCGGTGCCGAGCAGCGCAGAACGGGCGGGGAAGTCCGGCGCTTGCGACGGACCGGCGAGGAGGATTTATGGGCCGGCCCGTTCAGGGCCGGAACCGAAGCCACCGCAGCCGCCCGCCCGGGCGAGCAGCGCAGGGCAGTCCGGCCACCGGCCGGACCACCGCTGTCGCGCGCCGGCACCCCGGCCGGCCTGCGGGCCCGCTCCGCACGTTGCAGGACGATGCCCTTCCAGCGTCAACCGCACCACACCGCAACCGCAACAGCGGCCTCCACTACTCGCGCCCGGTACGCCGCTTGCCGAGTCCAGCGGTCAACCCACCCCACAACCGCAACCGGAGCCCGCCATGCCTAAACGCCATCACCTCAAGCCGCTGAAGGAACAGACCGTCGTCATCACCGGGGCCTCCAGTGGCATCGGCCTGGCCACGGCGCTGGGCGCGGCCGACCAGGGCGCGCGGCTGGTGCTGGCCGCGCGCGACGAGGCCGCGCTCAACGAGATCGTGGCCGGCATCCGCGACCGCGGCGGCGAGGCCATCGCCGTGGTGGCCGACGTCGGCAAGCGCGAAGACGTGCGCCGCATCGCCGAGCAGGCCAAGGAGCACTTCGGCGGCTTCGACACCTGGGTCAACAACGCCGGCGTCAGCATCTGGGGCCGGCTCGACGAGGTCAGCGACGAAGACAACCACCGCCTCATGGACACCAACTTCTGGGGCGTGGTCTACGGCTGCGAAGTGGCCGTGGAGCACCTGCGCCACACCGGCGGCGCCATCGTCAACCTGGGCAGCATGCTCAGCGACGTCTCCGTGCCGCTGCAGGGCATGTACTGCGCCAGCAAGCATGCCGTGAAGGGCTACACCGACGCCTTGCGGCTGGAGATGGAGGAAGCCGGCATCCCGATCTCGGTCACGCTGATCAAGCCCGCGGCCATCAACACCCACTTCGCCGAGAACGCGCGCAACTACACCGGCCTGCAGCCCAAGCTGCCCCCGCCGGTCTACAAGCCCGAGGAAGCCGCCGCCGCCATCCTGTATGCCGCCGAGACGCCCATCCGCGACCTCTACATCGGCAGCGCCGCACGCATGTTCCACACCCTGGGCCATGCCGCGCCGCGCCTGATGGACCGCATCAGCGAGAAGTTCATGGTCAACGCCCAGCTCAGCGACCAGCCCGCCCGCGACGAGCAGGGCGCGCTGCACCAGCCGAGCAAGGTGGGCAGCATCGAAGGCGAGACCGGCCACCGCGCGCAGCGCAGCGTCTACACCCGCGCCAAGCTCAATCCCAAGACGACGATGGCTGCGCTGGTGGCCGCCGGCCTGGCCGGCTGGTGGCTGGTGCAGCGGCGCCCGAACGCCTTGCCCTTCGTGCGCGATGCCGGCGGCTGGCTGGTGCGGCGCGCGGCCAAGACGATGGCCCTGGCCGGCACGGTGGGCGCGGCTGCGGCCCCCGCTGCCGCCGCGGCAGCAAAGCCGGCGGCCGTGGCGGCTGCGCCGGCGGTGTAAGGGCGGGGCCCGCGGGGCCGAGGCCGGGAGCCGTCGGCTCCCCGGTGCCTCGGCAGCCGCTTTCATCCAGCGACTGCGCGCAGCAGCGGCGCACGCGGCTTGTCTGGCGCCTATGCCCGGGCTGCCCCGGGCTGCGCCGCGCTCCGTCCTGAGCTGGCGCGATGCGGGCGCGATGGCGGCGTGATGACGACGTTCCGGCGTCGCGGCGGGCGTGGAGGCAACGTGGTGGCCGGCGTCGTGGCCGGCTCTTGCCTCAAGCGCCGAGCCGCGCCTTGTGCCTCGCCACTTGCGCCCGCACCTGCTCGGGCGCCGTGCCGCCCAGCAGATTGCGCGCCTCCAGCGAGCCGCGCAGCGTGAGCACCTGGTACACGTCCTCGCCGATGTCGGGGTGGAAGCCCTGCAGCGTCGCCAGCGGCAGGGCGGACAGGTCCACGCCCTGCTGGATGGCCACCTTCACCGCATGGGCCACCACCTCGTGCGCATCGCGGAAGGGCAGGCCCTTCTTGACCAGGTAGTCGGCCAGGTCGGTGGCCGTGGCATAGCCCTTGAGCGCGGCGCGCTCCATCGCCTCGGGCTTGACGGTGATGCCGCCCACCATCTCGGCAAAGATGCGCAGCGTGTCGCGCACGGTGTCCACCGTGTCGAACAGCGGCTCCTTGTCCTCCTGGTTGTCCTTGTTGTAGGCCAGGGGCTGGCCCTTCATCAGCGTGATCAGGCCCATCAGGTGGCCGACCACGCGGCCGGTCTTGCCGCGAGCCAGCTCGGGCACGTCGGGGTTCTTCTTCTGCGGCATGATCGACGAGCCGGTGCAGAAGCGGTCGGCGATGTCGATGAAGCCGAAGCTCTGGCTCATCCACAGGATCAGCTCCTCGCTCAGGCGCGACACATGCACCATGACGAGCGAGGCAGCGGCGGTGAACTCGATGGCGAAGTCGCGGTCGCTCACCGCATCCAGGCTGTTCTGGCACACGGCCGGCGCGCCGGCGTCATCGACCATGCCCAGCGTGCGGGCCACGCGCTCGCGGTCCAGCGGGTAGCTGGTGCCGGCCAGCGCTGCGGAGCCCAGCGGCAGGCGGTTGACGCGCTTGCGCACGTCTGTCAGCCGCTCGGCGTCGCGGGCAAACATCTCCACATAGGCCAGCAGGTGGTGGCCGAAGCTCACCGGCTGCGCCACCTGCAGGTGGGTGAAGCCGGGCAGGATCACGTCGGCATGGCGCTCGGCCAGGCCCACCAGGGCCTTCTGCAGCTCGGTCAGCAGCGCCAGCAGGCCGTCGATCTCGCCGCGCAGCCACAGCCGCACGTCGGTGGCCACCTGGTCGTTGCGCGAGCGGCCGGTGTGCAGCCGCTTGCCGGCGTCACCCACCAGCTGGGTCAGCCGGGCCTCGATGTTGAGGTGCACGTCCTCCAGCGCCAGCTTCCACTCGAACGCGCCGGATTCGATCTCGGCGCGGATCGTGTTCATGCCGCTCTGGATGGCCTGCCAGTCGTGCGCGCTGATCAGCCCCTGGGCCTGCAGCATCTCGGCATGGGCCAGCGAGCCCTCGATGTCCGCGCGCCACAGCCGCTGGTCGAAGAACACGCTGGCGGTGTAGCGCTGCACCAGCTCGCTCATGGGCTCGGAGAACAGCGCGGACCAGGCTTGGGATTTGGTGTCGAGTTGGCTCATGGGGCGGGGCGCGAGCAGTGCGCAAGGAGTGCGCAAGGGGTGCGCAGGCGAAGCGCGGAGGGGCGCGAAGGGCGGGGGAAGGGCGGGGGAAGGGCGGGGGAAGGGCGGGGAAGGGGGGCGGAAGGCCGCGGGTTGCAACGGCTTGCCGACCGCCGGCCGCGCTGGGGACAATCCCGGGATTGTAGGCAGCGGGCTTTTGCCGCACCGGCCTGCCGCAGCCCCCGCATGACGCCTGACTCCCCTTCCGCATCCCGCCCGTTCGCGCCTGATGGCCGCGGGGATGTTGCACCCAGCGAGCCGGCCACCAGCACGCTCTTTGCCTCCACCGGGCTGTACGGGGCGACGCCGCCTTCGCCCACGCCGCAGCCGGCCGCCACGCTGGACGTCTGCCACGTCGGCGTCGTGCTGCGCACGCTGCTGGCGGTGCATGCGGCCGTGGCGCTGGGGGTGGCTTTTGCATCGACCAGCTGGAGCCAGGCCGCCTTCGACCTGCTGCTGGCCCTGTCCGTGTCGGTGCCGGCGGTACTGCTGTGGCTGGTCTGCGCCTGCGCGCTGCGCCGCCCGGCCGATCGCCTGCGCCCCGCGGCCCAGCATGGCGCGATGGCGCTGCTGGGCGCGGCCTGCGCGCTGCTGGTGGGCTGGCCGCAGCACCTGTGGCTGGGCGAGTCCTTCGCCTGGGCGCATCCGGCGGCGCTGGCGGCATCCGGCCTGGCCGCAGGCGCGGTGGTCTTCGAGTGGCTGCGGCTGCGTGCGCGGGCGTTCACGCCGGCGCTCACCGCCGCGCGCCTGGCCGAGCTGCAGGCCCGCATCCGCCCGCACTTCCTCTTCAACACGCTCAACACCGCCATCGCGCTGGTGCGCGTGGACCCGGCGCGCGCCGAGGCGCTGCTGGAGGACCTGGCCGAGCTCTTCCGCGTGGCGCTGTCCGACGTGCGCAGCGCGGTCACGCTGGACGACGAGATCGAGCTGGCCCGCCGCTACCTGGACATCGAGCAGATCCGCTTCGGCCCGCGCCTGAAGATCGACTGGGATCTCGACCCTGAGGCCGGCGCGGCCCGGCTGCCGCCGCTGCTGCTGCAGCCCCTGCTGGAGAACGCCGTGCGCCACGGCATCGAGCCCGCGGCGGACGGCGGCATCGTGCGCATCAAGACCCGCGTCAAGCGCGGCCAGGCCCATGTGGCGGTCAGCAACAGCTACAGCGGTGCGCCTTCGCAACCTGGTCACGGTCTGGCGCTGGACAACGTGCGCGAGCGGCTGCAGCTCATGCACGATGTGGCCGCGCGGCTGGACACCGTGGTGCGCGACGGCGCCTTCCACGTGCGCATCGTCGTGCCGCTGGAGGGCTGACCCGCGTGACCCTGACCGTCCTGATCGTCGATGACGAGGAGCTGGCCCGGCTGCGCCTGCGCAGCCTGCTGGCCGACTGCACCGACCCGGCCGCCGAGGTGGTGGGCGAGGCGCCGCACGCCCCGGCGGCGGTGCAGTGGCTGCGCGAGCACCGTGCCGACGTGGCGCTGCTGGACGTGCAGATGCCCGGCGCCGACGGCATGGCCCTGGCGATGACGCTGCGCGACATCGCGCCGCACATGGCGGTGGTCTTCGTCACCGCGCATGCCGAGCATGCGGTGCGCGCCTTCGAGCTGGAGGCGGTGGACTACCTGACCAAGCCGGTGCGGCGCGAGCGGCTGCAGGCCGCGCTGCAGCGGGCCGCCCGCCGGCTGGCCCAGGCCGAGCCCGCTGCAGGGCCTGCCGGCGGGGCCGACGACCTGCTGGTGCAGGACCGCGGCCGGCTGCTGCGCGTGCCGGTGGCCGAGGTGCTGTACTTCAAGGCCGAGCTCAAGTACGTCACGCTGCGCACCGCCGCGCACAGCTATGTGCTCGACGATTCCCTGTCGGAGCTGGAGCAGCGGCTCGGGCCGGCTTTCGTGCGCGTGCACCGCAACGCGCTGGTCGCCCGCCGGGCCATGCGTGCGCTGGAGCGCCGGCCGGATGAAGAGGAGGGATCCGAGGGCTGGGCCGTGCGCGTGAGCCCGACGGACGAATGGCTGTCTGTCTCGCGCCGCCAGGTGCCGGCGGTCAAGGAGGCGCTGGCCGGCAGGCGCTGAAGCGCAGGGCCGTGCCGGCTGCGGCGCGCGCCGCTTTCAGTCCTGGCGACTACCCGGCTTGCCGGCCGCGGGGCGCACGCTGTGCTCCACACGGGCGTGCGCGTGCTGCCAGTTCAGCAGGTCGGCAACGAAGGACGGCGTCTCGGCCGCGGGCGCATCGGGCGCCCCATCGGCTTGCGCCTCGTCCCGTCGAGGCCCGCAGGCGCAGGGCTGCGCCCCACCCGCAGGCCCAGCCTGCACCACATCGGCTGCGGCATACGTCAGCCGGTGCAGCAGCGAGTTCGGGTCCAGGCGGCCCATGACGGCGGTGGCTCAGAAGCCCAGGCTGGCGAGCAGGTCATCGACCTCGCTCTGGTTCTGCACGACGTCGGTGCGGTCCTCGGGGTTGACCACGGGGCCGTGCAGCGTGGCCTCGCTGGCAGCGGGCGGGTGTGCGGCCGTCAGCGTGGCCTCCACCTTCTGCTGCTGCTCGGGCGGCGCGGCCTGCACCAGCAGCTTGACCAGCTGGTTCTCCAGGTCGCTGGCCAGGGTCACGACGCGGGCCACCACCTGGCCGGTCAGGTCGTGGAAGTCCTGGGCCATCATGATGTCGGTCAGGTACTGGTCGATGCGTGCGGTCGTCGCCTCGACGTCGGCGACGAAGTTCAGCACCGATCCGCTGGCCACCGCACGCACCGGGTCGGCGACGATGGACTGCGCCATGCGCCGCGTCTCGCTGGCGATGTGCTCGTGCTCGGCCTTGGCCTGGTCCACCAGGTTGAGCACGCGCTCGGCGGCCTGGCCCGTCTTGGTGGCGATGTAGCTCAGGCGGCTGCGCGCATCGGGCAGGTTGTCGGCGCTCTCACGCAGCTTGGGCAGCACGCCCAGATGGTTGAGCGTGTCGTGCAGCTGCCGCGTCAGGTGGCCCAGCTGCTGGAAGATCTCCGGCGAGGTGGGGGGCAGCGTCATGTCGGCGGAGACGTCGTCGAGCTTCATCGCAGCATCCTTGGCTTGGGTGCAGTCAGGCCGTGGCCAGCTTCTGCATGATCTTCTGCACCTTCTCTTCCAAGGTGGCCTTGGTGAAGGGCTTGACGATGTAGCCCGCCGCACCCGTCTGCGCGGCCAGCACGATGTCTTCCTTGCGCGCCTCGGCCGTGACCATCAGCACGGGGATGTGCTTGAGCGCGTCGTCGGCCTTCATCGCCTTGAGCAGGTCGAAGCCGTTCATGTTGGGCATGTTGATGTCGCTGACCACGAAGTCGAACTTGCCGTTCTTGAGCATGTTCAGCGCCACCTGGCCGTCTTCGGCCTCATCGGCGTTGTTGTAGCCCAGCTCCTTGAGCAGGCCGCGGACGATCCGGCGCATCGTGGAGAAGTCGTCCACGATCAGGAATTTCATGTCGGGGTTGTGGCTCATCGTCATCCTCGCGCGTCGGGTGGCGCTGTCGAAGTGCGCGTCGTCGGCCCCTGGGCTGCGCCGCGCTTGCTGTGGTGGGTTATCGGCTGGCCGGCGGGCGGCTTGAGGGCGGGCTTTCAGCACCGGTGGGCGCGGTGCCCGCGGAGGCGGGGCCGCTGCCGGCGGCGGGCTCGTCGCCGGCCGTGGGCTTGAAGAAGCGGTCCTCGGCGTCGCGGTTCATCACGATGATGCTGATGCGCCGGTTCACCGGGTTGAGCGGGTCATTGCGGTCGAAGGGGTTGCTCGCGGCCAGGCCCTGCACGCGCACGATCTTGTCCGGCGGCAGGCCCGCGGCCATCAGCTCGCGGCGCGAGGCATTGGCCCGGTCGGCCGACAGCTCCCAGTTGCTGTAGCCCCGCTCGCCGGCGCCGAAGGCCGCCGCGTCGGTGTGGCCCTCGATGGTCAGCTTGTTGGGCACCTCGGCCAGGATGGCGCCGATGGCGCCCAGGATCTGCCGCATGTAGGGCTTGAGCACCGCACTGCCGCTGTCGAACATCGGCCGGTTGAGCTCGTCGACGATCTGGATGCGCAGGCCCTCGCGGGTCATGTCCAGCCGGATCTGGTTGCGGTAGCCCGTCAGCTCGGGCGTGGAGTTGATGACCTCCTGCACGCGCTGCTTGAGGTGCTCCAGGCTTTTCGCTTCGGCCGCCTGCTGGGCGGCGCGCAGGTCCGAGAGGTTGTAGGTCTTCTTCGGTGCGTCGATGTCGCCGTTGCGCACGGCACCCGTGCGGGCCGACAGATCACGCCCGCCGCCGGTGATGATGGACGACGAATCCCCCGCGCCGCTGCCGCCCATCATGGCGATCTTCAGCGGGGCATTGAAGTAATCCGCGATGCCCTTCTTGTCGCCCTCGGTCGTCGAGCCGAGCAGCCACATCAGCAGGAAGAAGGCCATCATCGCGGTCACGAAGTCCGCATAGGCGATCTTCCAGGCGCCACCGTGGGCGGCATGGCCGCCCTTCTTGATGCGCTTGACGATGATCGGCTGGAGCTTCTTGGTGTCGCCAGCCATCACTTGCCCCCAAGACGCCGGGTACGGCGCCGTCCCCCGGCGGCCGCGAGGCGGCTCGCCTGCTCTCGCCTTGGGGAGCGTTCCGCTTGGGACGGCCCGGCGCCGAACCGACTTGCCCTGGCGGTCACTTCTTGCCCTTCACGTGGCTTTCCAGCTCGGAGAAGGTGGGCCGCTCAGTCGAGTACAGCACCTTGCGGCCGAACTCCACGGCGATCTGCGGTGCGTAGCCCTGCATGCTGGCCAGCAGCGTGGTCTTGATGCACTGCAGCTCCTTGGTGCCCTCGTCGAGCTTCTGCTCCAGCAGCGTGCCGATGGGCTCCACCACGGCATAGGCCAGCAGGATGCCCAGGAAGGTGCCGACGAGCGCGGAGCCGATCATCCCGCCCAGCACGGCCGGCGGCTGGCCCACCGAGCCCATCGTGTTGACCACGCCCAGCACGGCGGCCACGATGCCAAAGGCGGGCAGGGCGCCGGCGAGGGCCTTGATGGCGTTGACCGGGGTGTGGCCCTCGTTGTGGTGGGTCTCGATCTCGTTGTCCATCAGGCTTTCGATCTCGTGGGCATTGAGGTTGCCCGAGACCATCATGCGCAGATAGTCGGTGACGAACTCGACCACGTGATGGTCGGTGCCGACGGTGGCGTACTTCTTGAACAGCGGCGAGTTGCCCGGGTCCTCGACGTCCTTCTCGATGGACATCAGGCCCTCCTTGCGCACCTTCTGCAGGATCTCGTAGAGCATGGCCATGAGCTCCAGGTAGCGCGCCTTGGTGTACTTGGAACCCTTGAACATCATGGGCAGCATGCCCAGCACGGCCTTGAGCGTCTTGGGCTGGTTGGCCACGATGAACGCGCCGATGGCGCCGCCGCCGATGGCCATCATCTCGGTGGGCAGGGCGTGGATGATCACGCCGATGTTGCCGCCGTGAATGATGTAGGCCCCGAAGATGCACCCCAGGGCGACGAGATAGCCAATGAGTACGAACATGGCGCGGTGAGAAGCTGGGTCCTGGCTGCCGGCGCTTGTGGCGCACGGCGCGGTCCTGCGGTTATCGACCCGATCGGCCGGCCACTTGAGCGCGCGCGCGGCATGTCGCGCAGTTGCGGGGCAGCGGGTGAGGCTTGCAGTTTGCGTGCGCGGCGCCGCACCCGGTGGGCCGAACAGGGGCCGCGCGGCCGGCCTAATCGGCTGCTGTCCGGCCGGCGGCACAAAAGAAAACGGGCAACCCGGCGGGTTGCCCGAAAAGCACTCGATACGTGCTGGAGGAGACAAGCAGGACGCTCCGCCAGGGCAGCGTCCGGCCTTTTTCTTCGGCCGGACCGCCCGCAGCTTGAGGCTGCGCCGCGTGGCTTATTGCCGCCGCGGCACGCCCCTTGCGGAGCAAAACTCAGTCGAACGTGAACTCCGTGGCATGGCGGCGCGCATGACCGGTGCGCCGCCCGCCACGAAGGCCCGGGATCAATGCATGTGCAGGGCGCCGGCCGCGCGGCCCTTGCCGGCACGCGCCGGCGGGTTGCACAGGCCGCAGACGTACTGGCGGGCGATCTCGTGCGGATGGGTCACGAAGCGGCCGCCGCACTTGGAGCAGGCGGTCAGGGTGAGCATGCCGTTGTCGACGAACTTCACCAGGCGCCAGGCGCGGGTGACCGACAGCAGCGGCTCCAGCCCTTCGGCCTGGGTCTGCTCCAGGTACAGGCGGTAGGCCTTGATGACCACGTCGATCTCGTCGATCGCCGCGACCTTGTTCAGGTACTCGTGGATGTTCAGGAAGAGCGAGGCATGGATGTTGGGCTGCCAGGTCATGAACCAGTCGGTCGAGAACGGCAGCTGGCCCTTGGACGGCGACTTGCCCGAGACTTCCTTGTACAGACGCAGCAGCCGCTCGTAGGACAGATCGGTTTCCGATTCCAGCACCTGCAGCCGGGCGCCGAGCTGGATCAGCTCGATGGCGCGGGAGATCTGCTTGGCTTCGGTCAGGAGGCTCTTGCTGCGCATGGTGTCTCTTCCTTGAGTATCTGTAGTCGTGTCGTCTGGCGGTGTCGCGGCTCTTGTGGCGCGATCAGGCGGCCTCGGCGTGGCGGCCGGCCATCAGGATGTTGGCGTGCAGGCGGCTGACCGATTCGTTGGCGGCCTTGCCGTGGTTGGTCAGCAGGCCCCAGACCATGTCGTCGTCGATGCGCATGCGGCACAGCAGCTGGTTGCCGGAGGCGACCTTCATCATCTGGGCGGGGGTCATGACGGCGATGAGGGCCGCGGTTTCCTCGGAGATACCCAGGCGAAACAGGGCTTGTTCGCGGTCCTGGCGGATGAGGCTCTGTGCGAGCATCAGGTACGACAGGTTGGTCTCGCGGATCTCCATCAGGATCTGCTCGGCGGTCATCGTGGCGGTGGTCATGGCTTGCTCTCCGTGTTGCTGTGGCTGTCTGTTCGTCGGCGGCGCTGCGTCGCATCACCGTGGAACGAATTCTGGGCACCCCCCCTCGGGTTCTGAATAGGGAGCCCGCTGTAGAACCTGTCTGGTTCCCTCTGCGCCGCGTGTAGGAAGTTGCCTGACAAGCCGTCGGCGTCACGCGGAAAAGCGGCGGGGCAGCCGGCCAGACAAAAGCACCGCATCGGGCGCCTTGATTTGCGCTCGGGCAGGGGTAGGGGCTGGCGGAGCGTGACGGATGTCACGGCTTGCGGCAGCCTTTTGCGGGTGGGCGGGCTCAAGGGTGCTGGTTGACCCTGGGTCGGGATACCCGGTGGCGTGCCGTCGGATGCCGGCCGGCTTGTCGGATTCAGGATGACGCGGGGCGGGCGGTCATCGGCCTGCCGCGGCTGGTGGCGTGGCGCAGGCCCGGGCAGGGCGCCCGCGCTTCAAGCGCTTGCCCTCGCTGCGCGAGGGTGCCCTGCGATGCTCGCGCGGGCGGCGCGCCGCAGAACTCACTGCGCTTGCCGGCGGCAAGCTCCGTTCGGACATCCGCGGCGAGTCAGTTCAACGTTGCGCGCTGGCGCGCGCCGCCGCCCGCGCTGCGCTTCTCGGCTGCGCTCAGGCGCGCGGTCGCCCCGCCCGGGCCTGCGCCCGTCGGTGCGTTGGCGGCGGATGAAACGCAAACGGCGCCTTGCGGCGCCGTCGGGTGCTTGATGTGGGCGGCTCGATCAGGCCGCCGCTTCCGGCCGCGCCGCGGAGCCGGCCGCCGCCTGCGCCGGCAGCGCCAGCGTCACCGCCTTCTGCGGCCCGCCGGGGAAGCTGTAGCGCGCGATGCGCAGCAGCACCGTGCCGAACTGGCGCACGAAGGAGCCGGTGTTGTAGGGCACGTTGTACTTGCGGCAGATGGCCTGCACCTGCGGCGCCAGCTCCGCATAGCGCGTGGCCGGCAGGTCGGGGAAGAGGTGGTGCTCGATCTGGTGGCTCAGGTTGCCGCTCATGATGTGCAGCAGCCTGCTGCCGCGCAGGTTGGACGAGCCCAGGATCTGCCGCAGGTACCACTGCCCGCGCGTCTCGCCGGCCAGGCAGCTCTTGTCGAAGGTGTGGATGCCCTCGGTGAAGTGGCCGCAGAAGATGATGGCAAAGGCCCACACGTTGCGGATCAGGTTGCCGACGATGTTGCCCACCAGCACCGCGCCGGCCCAGGCCAGCGCGTCGCCCATCGCCCAGCCCACGGCCGCGGCCACCAGCGGCCAGGCCACGTAGTCCTTGAGCGCCTGGCGGCCCATCTTGGCGCGCACCAGCAGCCACTGCGGGCGCACGTCCGCCCACTTCTTGCGCTTGATGAGGATCTTGTCGAGCTGCATGTCATGCACCGCGACGAACCACTCGAAGTACAGCGCCAGCAGCAGCGCGCGCAGCGGCTGGGTCAGGAACTGCGGCGTCCAGCGCAGGTCGCTGGACAGGCGCAGCAGGCCGTAGCCGAAGTCCCGGTCCATGCCCCAGACGTTGGTGTAGTGGTGGTGCACGAAGTTGTGCGAGTGCCGCCACTCTTCCTTGGGGCAGGTGTTGTCCCAGTCGAAGTCGTGGCCCGAGAAGCGCGGGTCGTTCATGAAGTTGAACTGCCCGTGCATCACGTTGTGGCCCAGCTCCATGTTGTCCAGGATCTTCGCCAGGCCCAGGCAGGCGCTGCCCAGCCACCAGGTGGGCCAGAACCAGCCGCCGGCCAGCAGCAGCGCGCGGCCGGCCAGCTCCAGCAGGCGCACGCTCCACAGCACGCGGCGGATGTAGCGCGCGTCCGCCGCGCCCACCTTGGCGCGGGTGCGCTCGCGCAGGGTGTCGAGCTCACGCTCGAAGGCGGCCAGCTCCTCGGCCGTGCGCGGGCCGACGTTCAGGCGGGCGGGCGGGGAGGCTGTTGCGGCTTGCGACATGGCGGGCTCTCAGGGGGCAGATCGGATGCGGGCAGATCGGACGCTGGACAGGCGCGGCGGCGGGGAAGGCGGCGGTTCAGGGCGCGGCCGCCAGCGTCACGTCGCTCATCGCAGCGCTGACGCACAGGCGGATGCTCTGGCCCTCGCCGTCCAGGCGCTGGCCGGTGGTCAGGTCCACCACGCTGCCGGACTCCAGCCGGCAGGTGCATTCATGGCAGATGCCCTGGCGGCAGCCGTGCTTGGGCGCGTGGCCCGCGGCCTCGGCGGCCTCCAGCAGCGACGTGGCCTGCGTGGCCTCGAAGCGGTCGGCCAAGCCATGCGGCTGCAGCAGGCTCACGTGGTGCCGGCGGGCGGCGTCGCCCACCGCGGGGCGGGCGCCGAAGGACTCGGTGTGCAGCCGGTCTGCCGCGCCGGCCTCGGCCCAGATGCGGCGGGCGGTGTCCATCAGCGGCGCCGGGCCGCAACACCACGCGGGCAGGCTCATCCAGCGCGGCTCGCAGGTGTCCAGCAGCGCACGGTCGAGCACCCGGCCGCCGCGGTCGGCGGGGCCGACGTTGGCCAGGCTGTCGATGGGCGCATAGCGCAGGGCGCGCCAGGCGTCGCTCAGCCGCTCCAGCTCGCCGGCGAAGATGCGGTCGCCGCGGCTGCGGGCGAAGTAGATCAGCGTCACCTGCGTGCGCGGGGCATGCTCGCGCAGCCACTGCAGCATGGCGTAGCCGGGCGTGATGCCGCTGCCGCCGGCCACCATCAGCAGTGCGGGCGGCGCCGGGTCAGGCAGCACGAAGTCGCCGCCGGGCAGGCCCAGCTCCAGCACGTCGCCCACGCGGGTGCGCTCGGTCAGCCAGCCGGACACCCGCCCGCCCGGCTGGCGCTGCACGGTGATGGCCAGCCGGTCGCGGCGGCCGTCCACCGGGCGGGGCGAATAGCTGCGCCGGTGGCGCACGCCGTCGATCTCTACCGTGACCGCCATGTGCTGGCCCGGCAACACGCCCGGGAAGGCCGAGCCGGCCTGCAGCACCAGCGTGCAGGCCGAGGCCGTCTCGGCCACGCGCTCCACCACGCGCGCCTGCAGCCGGTGCACCCGCAGCAGCGGGCTGACCAGCCCCACGGTGTCGTCGAAAGCGTAGGGCCCGACGCCCAGATGCGTCAGCAGGCCCGACAGGCGGGTGGCAAGGGCGGGGTAGATCGAGCGCATGGTGCGGGCTTCATCGGCACGCGTCCGCGCGCCTGGGGCGGCGCCCAGCGCGCCGCGGCTTTTGTGCACGGCTGTTCACTGGCCGGGCAGGCCCAGCGTATCCAGGGGGCAGGGCCCTCTTCAGCGGGATAGCCCGCAAGCGCGCCTGGATGACACCCGATCACGGGGCCGCGGATGCGGGCCGGGCGCCGCCGCACAATCCGCGGCTGCTTTCTCCCGCCCGCAAACATGGCCCGCCTCCCCCGCCTGGCCGTGGCCGGTTGGCCGCACCACCTGGTGCAGCGAACCCATCCCGGCCAGGCCCTCGTGCATGACGACACCGACCGCCAGGCCTGGCTGCGGGCGCTGCGCGAAGGCGCGCTCGGCGCCGCCGTGGCCATCCATGCCTATGCCCTGCTGGACGACTGCTTCCACCTGGTCGCCACGCCGGAGCAGGCCGAGTCGCTCAGCCAGATGATGCAGGCGCTCGGCCGGCGCTACGTGGCCGTCTTCAACCGCCGCCATGGCCGGGCCGGCGGCCTGTGGGCCGGGCGCTTCCGTGCCACCGTGCTGGAGCCTGAGCGCTGGCTGCTGCCGGCGATGGTGCATGTCGAGCGCCGCCCGGCGGACGCCGGCCTGGTCCAGCAGCCGGCCGACCATGCGTGGTCCAGCTGCGCCCACCACCTGGGCCGGCGCCGCGACCCGCTGGTGGCGGACCCGGCGCCCTACTGGGCCCTGGGCAACACGCCCTTCGAGCGCGAGGCCGCCTGGCGCCGCCTGCTCGACGACGGCCTGCCCGCAGCCGACCGCTGCGCACTGGAGCAGTCCACGCATCTAGGCTGGGCCCTGGGCAGCGCCGAGTTCCTGAAGCGCCTGGAGCAGCCCGGCGCCCGCCCGCTGGCGCCGCGTCCGCGAGGACGGCCCCGCCGGGTGACGTCGCCCGCGTAATGATCTGGCCCCAATAAATTCGCACCATTGCAGGGCGGGTGTTGAATTGGGGTCAGAACCTGTTTAATAGCGCTTGGGATTGTCCGCCGCTTGAAATATCCTCGGGACAAACCCTCTTGCCCACGAACTCCTTGAAGGAGCGCGCCATGACGCACCCTGCCACGCCGGCGGCCCCGGCTTCCGCCATCGAGATCGCCACCACGGCGCGCCAAGGCCTGTACAACCCGGCCAACGAGCACGACGCCTGCGGTGTGGGCTTCGTCGCCCACATCAAGGGCCAGAAGGCCCACGGCATCGTCCAGCAGGGCCTGAAGATCCTGGAGAACATCGACCACCGCGGCGCGGTCGGGGCCGATGCGCTGATGGGCGACGGCGCCGGCATCCTGATCCAGATCCCGGACGAGTTCTACCGCGCCGAGATGGCCAGGCAGGGCGTGGAGCTGCCCCCGCCCGGCGAATACGGCGTGGGCATGATCTTCCTGCCCAAGGAGCATGCGTCCCGCCTGGCCTGCGAGCAGGAGATGGAGCGCGCCATCAAGGCCGAAGGCCAGGTGCTGCTGGGCTGGCGCGACGTGCCGGTGGACCGCGACATGCCCATGTCGCCCACCGTGCGCGCCAAGGAGCCGGTGATCCGCCAAGTCTTCGTCGGCCGGGGCCCGGATATCCTGGTGCCCGACGCGCTGGAGCGCAAGCTCTACGTCATCCGCAAGACCGCCTCCAGCGCCATCCAGGCGCTCAAGCTCACGCACGGCAGCGAGTACTACGTGCCCAGCATGAGCTGCCGCACCATCATCTACAAGGGTCTGCTGCTGGCGGATCAGGTGGGCAAGTACTATCTCGACCTGCAGGACGAGCGCCTGACCTCGGCCATCGCCCTGGTGCACCAGCGCTTCTCCACCAACACCTTCCCCGAGTGGCCGCTGGCCCACCCGTACCGGATGGTGGCCCACAACGGCGAGATCAACACCGTCAAGGGCAACTTCAACTGGATGCGCGCCCGCGAAGGCGTGATGAAGTCGCCCGTGCTGGGCGATGACCTCAAGAAGCTCTACCCGATCAGCTTCGAAGGCCAGTCCGACACCGCCACCTTCGACAACGCGCTGGAGCTGCTGGTCATGGCCGGCTACCCGCTGGCCCATGCCGCGATGATGATGATCCCCGAGGCCTGGGAGCAGCACACGCTGATGGACGAGCGCCGCCGCGCCTTCTACGAGTACCACGCCGCCATGATGGAGCCGTGGGACGGCCCGGCCGCGATGGTCTTCACCGACGGCCGCCAGATCGGCGCTACGCTGGACCGCAACGGCCTGCGCCCGGCGCGCTACATCATCACTGACGATGACCTGGTGGTCATGGCATCCGAGTCCGGCGTGCTGCCCATTCCCGAGAACAAGATCATCAAGAAGTGGCGCCTGCAGCCGGGCAAGATGTTCCTGATCGACTTCGAGCAGGGCCGCATCATCAATGACGAGGAGCTCAAGGCCCAGTTCGCCCAGGCCAAGCCCTATCGCCAGTGGATCGAGAACGTCCGCATCAAGCTCGACTCCATCGAGGCTCAAGGAAGTATCAGCAGCATCGGCACCTTCCGCGAGTCGCTGCTGGACCGCCAGCAGGCCTTCGGCTACACGCAGGAAGACCTGAAGTTCCTGATGAGCCCGATGGCCGTGCTGGGCGAAGAGGGCACCGGCTCCATGGGCAACGACTCGCCGCTGGCCGTGCTGTCGGACAAGAACAAGCCGCTCTACAACTACTTCAAGCAGCTCTTCGCCCAGGTCACGAACCCGCCGATCGACCCGATCCGCGAGAACATCGTGATGTCGCTGGTCTCCTTCGTCGGCCCCAAGCCCAACCTGCTGGACATCAACGCCATCAACCCGCCGATGCGGCTGGAGGTGGCCCAGCCGGTGCTCGACTTCGACGACATGGCCCGCCTACGCGCCATCGAGAAGCACACCGGCGGCAAGTTCAAGCCCTACGAGATCGACATCACCTACCCGCTGTCCTGGGGTCATGAGGGCGTGGAGGCCAAGCTCGCCTCGCTGTGCGCCGAGAGCGTGGACGCCATCAGGAGCGGCCACAACATCCTGATCATCAGCGACCGCCACATGGACCGCGACCATGTCGCGATCCCCGCGCTGCTGGCGCTGTCGGCCATCCACCACCACCTGGTGCGCGAGGGCCTGCGCACGACCGCCGGCCTGGTGGTCGAGACCGCCACCGCGCGCGAAGTGCACCACTTCGCCGTGCTGGCCGGCTACGGCGCCGAGGCCGTGCATCCCTACCTGGCACTGGAGACGCTGGTGGCGATGCACAAGGAGCTGCCGGGCGAGCTGTCGGCCGAGAAGGCTATCTACAACTACATCAAGGCCATCGGCAAGGGCCTGTCCAAGATCATGTCCAAGATGGGCATCAGCACGTACATGTCGTACTGCGGCGCCCAGATCTTCGAGGCCATCGGCCTCAACAAGGACATCATCGACAAGTACTTCCGCGGCACGCCCACGCAGGTCGGCGGCATCGGCGTCTTCGAGGTGGCCGAGGAAGCCATCCGCAACCACCGTGCGGCCTTCAGCGCCGACCCGGTGCTGGCCACCATGCTGGACGCCGGCGGCGAGTACGCCTGGCGTACCCGCGGCGAAGAGCACATGTGGACGCCGGACGCCATCGCCAAGCTGCAGCACAGCACGCGCTCGGGCAAGTTCGACACTTATAAGGAATACGCGCAGATCATCAACGACCAGTCGCGTCGCCACATGACGCTGCGCGGTCTGTTCGAGTTCAAGTTCGACCCTTCGCAAGCCATCCCGCTGGAAGAAGTCGAGCCGGCAGCCGAGATCGTCAAGCGCTTCGCCACCGGTGCCATGTCGCTGGGCTCCATCTCCACCGAGGCGCACTCGACGCTCGCCATCGCGATGAACCGCATCGGCGGCAAGTCCAACACCGGCGAAGGCGGGGAGGACGAGAACCGCTACCGCAACGAGCTCAAGGGCATCGCCATCACCGCCGGCACCAAGGTGTCGGACATCATCGGCGCCAGCCGCATCGAGGCGGACTACGAGCTCAAGGCCGGCGACAGCCTGCGCTCGAAGATCAAGCAGGTGGCCTCCGGCCGCTTCGGCGTGACCACCGAGTACCTGGTCTCCGCCGATCAGATCCAGATCAAGATGGCCCAGGGCGCCAAGCCCGGCGAAGGCGGCCAGCTGCCCGGCGGCAAGGTGTCGGAGTACATCGGCAAGCTGCGCCACTCGGTGCCGGGCGTGGGCCTCATCAGCCCGCCGCCGCACCACGACATCTACTCCATCGAGGATCTGGCGCAGCTCATCCATGACCTGAAGAACGTCAACCCCAAGGCCGACATCTCGGTCAAGCTGGTGTCCGAAGTGGGCGTGGGCACGGTGGCCACGGGTGTGGCCAAGGCCAAGGCCGACCACATCGTGATCGCCGGCCATGACGGCGGCACGGGCGCCTCGCCCTGGTCGTCGATCAAGCACTGCGGCACGCCGTGGGAGCTCGGCCTGGCCGAGACGCAGCAGACCCTGGTGCTCAACCGCCTGCGCGGCCGGGTGCGCGTGCAGGCCGACGGCCAGATGAAGACGGGCCGTGACGTGGTCATCGCCGGCCTGCTGGGCGCCGATGAAGTGGGCTTTGCCACCGCGCCGCTGGTGGTCGAGGGCTGCATCATGATGCGCAAGTGCCACCTCAACACCTGCCCGGTGGGCGTGGCCACGCAGGACCCGGTGCTGCGCAAGAAGTTCACCGGCCAGCCCGAGCACGTCGTCAACTACTTCTTCTTCGTCGCGGAAGAGGCGCGCCAGATCATGGCGCAGCTGGGCATCCGCAAGTTCGACGACCTGATCGGCCGCTCGGACCTGCTGGACATGAAGAAGGGCATCGCCCACTGGAAGGCCAAGGGCCTGGACTTCAGCCGCGTCTTCCACCAGCCCGATGCGCCGGCCGAGGTGCCCCGCCTGCACGTGGACGTGCAGGACCACGGCCTGGACAAGGCGCTGGACCGCCGCCTGATCGAGAAGTGCCGCCCGGCCATCGAGCGCGGCGAGAAGGTGCAGTTCATGGAGGAGGCGCGCAACGTCAACCGCACGGTGGGCGCCATGCTCTCCGGCGAGCTGATCAAGCACCATCCGGACGGCCTGCCCGACCAGACCATCTTCATCCAGATGGAAGGCACCGGTGGCCAGAGCTTCGGCGCCTTCCTGGCCAAGGGCATCACGCTCTACCTGATCGGTGATGCGAACGACTACACCGGCAAGGGCCTGTCCGGCGGCCGCGTGGTGGTGCGCCCGAGCATCGACTTCCGCGGCAACGCGGCCGACAACATCATCGTGGGCAACACCGTGCTCTACGGCGCGACGGAAGGCGAGGCCTTCTTCCGCGGCGTGGCCGGCGAGCGCTTCGCGGTGCGGCTGTCCGGCGCCACCGCGGTGGTCGAGGGCACCGGCGACCATGGCTGCGAATACATGACCGGCGGCACGGTGGCCGTGCTGGGCAAGACCGGCCGCAACTTTGCAGCCGGCATGTCGGGCGGCGTGGCCTATGTGTTCGATGAAGACGGCCAGTTCGCCAAGCGCTGCAACACCGCGCAGGTGGCCCTGGAGAAGGTGCTGCCCGCCGCCGAGCAGGAAGCCACGGTGGACCGCGGCGTGTGGCACCGTGGCATGACCGACGAGGCCCTGCTCAAGAAGCTGGTCGAAGACCACCACCGCTGGACCGGCTCGCTGCGCGCCCGCGAGATCCTGGACAACTGGGCCGCCTCGCTGCCCAGGTTCGTCAAGGTCTTCCCGCACGAGTACAAGCGCGCGCTCGGCGAGATCCACGCCCGCCAGCAGACGCAGGAGACCATCGCCCGCGCCCGCGGCGAGGACAAGCCGGCGGCCAAGGGCCGTGCCACCAAGACCAAGGCCTGAGCTGAGTCAGCCGAGTCCGCACCGCATCTGGAGTTGAACCGAAATGGGAAAAGTCACCGGCTTCATGGAGTACGAACGCCTGGAGGAGGGCTATGAGCCCGTCCAGGCCCGTCTGAAGAACTACAAGGAATTCGTCATCGGCCT
Source organism: Burkholderiales bacterium (assembly GCA_016219375.1). Lineage (GTDB taxonomy): Bacteria > Pseudomonadota > Gammaproteobacteria > Burkholderiales > Burkholderiaceae_C > Aquabacterium. Next base: position 18,266 of record JACRNC010000024.1, on the reverse strand, counting down.
CACCGACGAGCAGGCCAAGATCCAGGGTGCCCGCTGCATGGACTGCGGCACGCCGTTCTGCAACAGCGGCTGCCCGGTCAACAACATCATCCCGGACTTCAACGACCTGGTTTATCGCCAGGACTGGAAGAACGCGATCACCGTCCTGCACTCGACCAACAACTTCCCCGAGTTCACCGGCCGCATCTGCCCGGCGCCGTGCGAGGCGGCGTGCACGCTGAACGTCAACGACGAGCCGGTGGGCATCAAGTCCATCGAGCACGCCATCATCGACCGCGCCTGGGACAACGGCTGGGTGCTGCCGCAGCCGGCCGCGCACAAGACGGGCAAGACGGTCGCCGTGGTCGGCTCTGGCCCCGCCGGCCTGGCCGCGGCCCAGCAGCTGGCTCGCGCCGGCCATGACGTGACGGTGTTCGAGAAGAACGACCGCGTCGGCGGCCTGCTGCGCTACGGCATCCCCGACTTCAAGATGGAGAAGTCGCACATCGACCGCCGCGTCGAGCAGATGAAGGCCGAAGGCGTGACCTTCCGCACCGGCGTGATCGTCGGCGCGCTGCCCGAGGGCTCCAAGGTCACCAGCTGGGCCCAGGAGAGCATCAGCCCCGAGCAGCTCAAGCAGCAGTTCGACGCGGTGCTTTTGGCCGGGGGCGCCGAGCAGTCGCGCGACCTGCCCGTGCCGGGCCGCGACCTGGCCGGCGTGCATTTCGCGATGGAGTTCCTGCCGCAGCAGAACAAGGTCAACGGCGGCGACAAGCTGCCCGAGCAGATCAAGGCCACCGGCAAGCACGTCATCGTCATCGGCGGCGGCGACACCGGCAGCGACTGCGTGGGCACCAGCAACCGCCACGGCGCGGCCAGCGTCACGCAGTTCGAGCTCATGCCGATGCCGCCCGAGGAGGAGAACCGCCCGCTGACCTGGCCCTACTGGCCCTACAAGCTGCGCACCTCCTCCAGCCATGAGGAAGGCTGCCAGCGCGAATTCGCCATCGCCACCAAGGAGTTCATCGGCGAGGGCGGCAAGGTCACCGGCCTGAAGACCGTCCGTGTCGAGTGGAAGGACGGCAAGATGGCCGAGGTGCCCGGCTCCGAGCAGGTCATGAAGGCCGATCTCGTGCTGCTGGCGATGGGCTTCGTCAGCCCGGTGGCCACCATCCTGGACGCCTTCGGCGTGGACAAGGACGGCCGTGGCAACGCCCGCGCCAGCACCGACTTCACCGGCGGCTACCAGACCAATGTCGAGAAGGTGTTCGCCGCTGGCGACATGCGCCGCGGCCAGTCGCTGGTGGTGTGGGCGATCCGCGAAGGCCGCCAGGCCGCCCGCGCCATCGACGAGTACCTGATGGGCTACAGCGAGCTGCCGCGCTGAGTCTGCGGCAAACCACCGATCGGCTCTGCGGCCGGCAGATGCTCCCCCAGTGGGGGCGCCTGCCGGCCGCGGCGCTTTCTCCTATGATGCTCGGCTGCCCGCGCGCGCCGGCAGTTTTCGTGCCCATGTCGCCCATGCCGCTTCCTCCCGCCGTTCCGCCGCTGGTCCAGCTCCAGTCGGTGACCTGCGGCTATGGCGAGCGGGTGGTGCTGCAGGGCATCGACATCGAGATCCCCCGCGGCCAGGTCACGGCGCTGATGGGCACTTCCGGCGGCGGCAAGACCACCGTGCTGCGCCTGATCGGCCGCCAGCTCGCCCCCATCCAGGGCCGCGTGCTTTTCGACGGCACCGATCTGGCCACGCTGGACCGCCAGGGCATCCAGGCTGCGCGCCGGCGCATGGGCATGCTGTTCCAGTTCGGCGCGCTGTTCACCGACCTGTCGGTGTTCGAGAACGTGGCCTTCCCGCTGCGCGAGCACACCGACCTGTCCGAGCCGCTGATCCGCGACCTGGTGCTGATGAAGCTCAATGCCGTCGGCCTGCGCGGCGCGCGCGACCTGATGCCCAGCCAGATCTCCGGCGGCATGGCCCGCCGCGTGGCCCTGGCCCGTGCGATCGCGCTGGAGCCCGAGCTGATCATGTACGACGAGCCGTTTGCGGGCCTGGACCCGATCTCGATGGGCGTGGCGGCGCGGCTGATCCGCCAGCTCAACGACGCGCTGGGCGTGACCAGCATCGTCGTGTCGCACGACGTGGCCGAGACGTTCTCCATTGCCGACCGCGTGATCCTGCTGGCCAATGGCCACGTGGCCGCGCAAGGCTCGCCGCAAGAGCTGCGCGACAGCAGCGACCCGCTGGTGCGGCAGTTCGTCAATGCGCATGCCGACGGGCCAGTGCGCTTCGAGCACCCCGCGCAACCGCTGCAGGCCGACTTCCTGGACGTCTCGGGGGGGCGTCGATGAGGGCACTGCATCCTTCGGCCATCGGCCGGGCCACGCGCACGCTGCTGGCCGACCTGGGCCATGCGGCGCGGCTGTTGCTGCGCCTGGTGCTGCTGTTTCCGGCCGCCTTCCGTCGCCCGCGCCTGGTGGCCGACCAGATCCACTTCCTGGGCAACTACTCGCTGGCCATCATCACCGTGTCGGGCCTGTTCGTCGGCTTCGTGCTCGGGCTGCAGGGCTACTACACGCTGCAGCGCTATGGCTCCAGCGAGGCCCTGGGACTGCTGGTGGCGCTGTCGCTGGTGCGCGAGCTCGGCCCGGTGGTCTCGGCCCTGCTCTTTGCCGGCCGCGCCGGCACGTCGCTGACGGCCGAGATCGGCCTGATGAAGGCCGGCGAGCAGCTGGCCGCAATGGAGATGATGGCCGTCGATCCGGTGCAGCGCGTGCTGGCACCGCGCTTCTGGGGCGGGGTGATCGCCATGCCGCTGCTGGCTGCCGTCTTCTCCGCCGTGGGCGTCATCGGCGGCTGGGTGGTGGGTGTGCTGATGATCGGCGTGGACGCTGGCGCCTTTTGGTCGCAGATGCAGAACGGCGTGGAGGTCTTCGCCGACATCGGCAACGGCGTCATCAAGAGCGTGGTCTTCGGCATCACCGTCAGCTTCGTCGCGCTGCTGCAGGGCTGGATCTGCAAGCCCACGCCCGAGGGCGTCTCGCGCGCCACCACGCGCACCGTGGTGCTGGCCTCGCTGGCGGTGCTGGGGCTGGACTTCATCCTCACCGCCATGATGTTCTCGATCTGACCGGGCTTTCCTCATGCAACGCTCCAAGCACGACATCTGGGTCGGCCTCTTCGTCCTCATCGGTGCGGCCGCGCTGGTCTTCCTGGCCCTGCGCGCGGGCAATCTGCTGACGCTTTCGTTCGACGACACCTACACGGTGACCGCGCGCTTCGACAACATCGGCGGCCTCAAGCCCCGCGCGCCGGTCAAGAGTGCAGGGGTGGTGGTCGGCCGTGTGGCCAGCATCACGTTTGACGACCAGACCTTCCAGGCCCAGGTGGAGCTCAAGCTCAACCAGCGCTTTGCCTTCCCCAAGGACAGCTCGGCCAAGATCCTCACCTCCGGGCTGCTGGGCGAGCAGTACGTCGGCCTGGAGCCGGGCGGTGACACGCAGAACCTGGCCGGCGGCGATACGATCCGCCAGACGCAGTCGGCGCTGGTGCTGGAGTCGCTGATCGGGCAGTTCCTGTTCAACAAGGCCGCCGAGGCTGCGCCCCCCGTGGAGGGCAAGAAGTGATGCGCACCTTGTCCGCGGCCGTGCTGGCCGCCGCGCTGCTGGGCGGCTGCGCCACCGCGCAGCGCCCCGACCCGCTGGAGCCGGTCAACCGCAAGGTCTTCGCCTTCAACGAGGCGCTGGACCGCGCCGTGCTCAAGCCGGTGGCCACGCGCTACGTCGAGCATGTGCCCGAGTACCTGCGCACCAGCCTGTCCAACTTCTTCGGCAACCTGCGCGACGCCTGGTCGGCGGCCAACCTCTTCCTGCAGGGCCGGCCCAAGGACGGCCTGGACGAGATGCTGCGCTTCAGCGTCAACACCGTCTTCGGCGCCGCCGGCCTGATGGACGTGGCCAGCCCGATGGGGCTGTACGCCCATCGCGAGGACCTGGGCCAGACCCTGGGCCACTGGGGCGCGGGCTCTGGCGCCTACCTGGTGCTGCCGCTGCTCGGCCCGTCCAGCCTGCGCGACGTCACCGACCTGCCGGCTGCGGTCTACCTGCAGCCGCAGAGCTTCGTCGATGACGACCTGACGCGCGGCACGCTCAACGCGCTCAACATCGTCGGTCGCCGCGCCGATGCCCTGCCGGCCACGCGCATGCTCGACGAGATGGCGCTGGACCGCTACATCTTTACCCGCGACGCCTACCTGCAGCGCCGCCAGTCGCTGATCGAGCGCGACCGCCAGACCGACGAGGGCGACGAGGACGACGGAGGCGACGACAGCTATCCGGCCCCGCCCGCCGACGAGGATGCGGCCGACGCACCCCCCGGCCCGCAAAGCCGCCTGGGGCCCGAGCCGCGCCCTGCGCTGCGCACGGCGGCGCACGGTGCGGGCGTCTCGCCGACCCGCTCCCAGCCGGCCTGGCCGGCAGCGCAGGCCGAGCTGGCCGTGCCTGCCGTGCCGATCGGCGCGCCCGATCTGCTGCCGGCCGCGGCCGGCCACGTTGCCGCCCGTGTGCTGGGCGGCTGTTCCAGCGGGCGCTGCCTGCCCGCGGCCGCGCTCTGACCCTGTGGCGGCGATCACGCTGCCCGAGCCGGCCTGTCACCTGCCCCACGATCCATCATGAAGAAGCTGCTTGCCTCCACCGCTGCGGCGCTTGCGCTGCTCAGCGGCGCGGCGCCCGCCCTGGCCCAGACCACCGCCGCCCCGGCGGCCACCGAGGCCCCCGCGCCGGACGCGCTGGTGCGCCAAGTCACCTCGCAGGTGCTGGACACCGCGCGCCGCGACAAGGCCATCCAGGCCGGCGACTCACGCCGCATCCTGTCGCTCATCGACACGATGATCCTGCCGCACATCGACTTCGACCGCATGACGGCCTCGGCCGCCGGCCGCTACTGGCGCCAGGCCACGCCCGAGCAGCGCGCGCGGCTGCAGTCGGAGTTCAAGACCCTGCTGATCCGCACCTATGCCGGCGCGCTGTCGCAGGTGAAGGACCAGACCGTGGACTACAAGCCGCTGCGCGCGCGCGCCGGCGACACCGAGGTCACCGTGCGCACGGAAGTCCGCACCAAGGGCGAGCCGATCAACATCGACTACCGCATGGCCCGCGGCAGCGACGGGCACTGGAAGATCATCGACGTCAACGTCGTCGGCGTCTGGCTGGTGGACAACTACCGCAACGAGTTCTCGCAGCAGATCGCCGCCGGCGGCATCGACGGCCTGATCGCCAAGCTGGCCGAGCGCAACCGCAGCAATGCGGCCAGCGGCGCCTCGGCAGGCCAGCAGGCCGCGCGCGGCTGAGTCGCCTGTCACCCTGGCCGCCCCGGCCGGATGCCCCTGCCTCAAGCCTTCGCCCTCACGCCCACCCCCATGCTGCTGCTGCCCGCCACCGTCACCCAGAAGGAAGCCGCCGGCGTGCTGCGCGTCTTCCGCGAGGCCGTGCAGCGGCTGCCGGCCGCTGATCAGCTGGTGGTCGATGCGTCGGCGCTGCAGCGCTTCGACTCCGCTGCGCTGGCGCTGATCCTGGAGTGCCAGCGCATGGCCCGCCGCCGCGGCTCGGCCTTCGTGCTGCGCGATGCGCCGCCGCGGCTGCTGGAGCTTGCCGCGCTCTACGGCGTGGCCGAGCTCTTCCCCTCGGTCGCCGGCACGGCTGCTGCGTCGCCCGCGCCGGGCCAGCCGCTCACCACTCCTGCGGCCAGCTGACGCCGTCGCGCGCCACCAGCGCGCTGGCCGCAGCCGGGCCCCATGAGCCCGCCGCATAGGGCCGCGGCCCGTGCGGGTCGTCGTGCCAGGCGTGCAGGATGGGCTCCACCCAGCGCCAGGCCTGCTCCTGCTCGTCGGAGCGCACGAAGAGGTTGAGCCGCCCGGCCAGCGCGTCCAGCAGCAATCGCTCGTAGGCGCCCACCCGGTCGGCCGGGAAGACCTTGTCGAAGTCCAGGTCCAGGAAGACCGGCGTCAACGCGTCGCTGGGCGCGCCCGAGCCGCTGGCCCCGCCCTTGACCGCCATCAGGTGCAGCTCCAGGCCGTCCTCGGGCTGCAGCTTGATCACCAGGCGGTTGGGCTGCACCGGGCCGCTGAAGATGCTGTGCGGCATGGGGCGGAAGTTGACGACGATCTGCGACTCGCGGCTGGCCAGGCGCTTGCCGGTGCGCAGGTAGAAGGGCACGCCGGCCCAGCGCCAGTTGCGCACCTCGGTGCGCAGGGCAACAAACGTCTCCGTGTGGCTGCCGGCGGGCACCTTGGCCTCGTCCAGGTAGCCCTGGACCGGCTTGCCGTCGATGTGGCCGGCGCGGTACTGGCCGCGCACCACGTCGCTGCGCACCGTCTCCTCGTTGTAAGGCTTGAGGGAGCGTAGCACCTTGAGCTTCTCGTCGCGCACGGCGTCGGCGTCGTTGCTCGACGGCGGCTCCATCGCGATCATGGTCAGCAGCTGCAGCGCATGGTTCTGGATCATGTCGCGCAGCGCGCCGGTGCGGTCGTAGAAGTCGCCGCGCGTGCCCACGCCGAGTGTCTCAGCCAGGGTGATCTGGATGTTGGCGATGCTCTCGCGCCGCCAAAGCGGCTCGAACAGCACGTTGCCGAAGCGCAGGGCCATCAGGTTCTGCACCGACGGCTTGCCCAGGTAGTGGTCGATGCGCAGCGCCTGCTGCTCGCGGAAGGCCAGGCGCACGGCGCGGTTGATGTCCTGCGCGCTCTTCAGGTCATGACCCAGCGGCTTTTCCAGCACGACGCGCACGCGCTCGTTGTTCAGCCCCTGGGCGGCCAACTGCTGGCAGACCTGCGGAAACAGATGCGGGCTGGTGGCCAGGTACATCAGCACCGTCTCGGCGCTGCGCTCGGCCAGCCACGCTTTGAGGCGCTTGTACGACTCGGGCTCGGCCAGGTCCATGCGCAGGTAGTGCAGGCGCTGCGCAAAGGAGGCGTACTCCTCGTCGGTGGGCCGCTTGGCGGTGTCGGCCTCCTGCAGCTTGGGGCGCAGCCATTCGCGGTACTGCTCGTCGGTCTGCTCGTCGCGGGCCACGGCCAGGATGCGGCCGTCGGCATGCAGATGGCCGTGACGATGCGCCTGGAAGAGGGCGGGCATCAGCTTGCGCCAGCTGAGGTCACCGGTGCCGCCGAAGAGGACGAAGTCGAAGCTCATGGCTGTTGCGCGTGCAGGGGGGGCGGATGTGAGGACGGGCGTGCGGGCGAGTGTCGCACTGCGGCGGGTCGCGCCTGGGTCGGTGCGCCGCCCGCACGGGCCCGGCACCGGCCCACCACCGGCCGCGCACCGGCCGCGTACTCACACCGGCGGACGAGGGCGCCGCGCCCGGCCACGCCGCTGCGCCACATGTTCACGCGGGCCGGCGCGTCGCTTGCCTGACACCCCGGCGGGCCACAATCGACGGGACCGGCGTGCACCACCGTGCGGCGCTGGCTCACGCCCTTTCCCGGCATGGCGCTAGGCCGTGCCGGGCCCGCATCCGGCCCCGCTGCATCACCATGCCCAACCAGCTCGAACAGCTCAAGCGCTACACCACCGTCGTTGCCGACACGGGCGACTTCCGCCAGCTCGCCCAGTTCGCCCCGCAGGACGCGACGACCAATCCCTCGCTGATCCTCAAGGCGGTGCAGAAGGCCGACTACGCGCCGCTGCTGACCGATGCCGTGGCCGCGCATGCCGCGCGTGGGCTCGACGAGATCGTGGACCGCCTGCTGGTGCGCTTCGGCCTGGAGATCCTCAAGGTGATCCCGGGCCGCGTGTCCACCGAGGTCGATGCGCGGCTGAGCTTCGACACCGCGGCCACGGTGGCCCGCGCCCGCCGGATCATGGCGCTGTACGAGGCCGAGGGCATCCCGCGCGAGCGCGTGCTGATCAAGATCGCGGCCACCTGGGAGGGCATCCGTGCCGCGGCCGAGCTGGAGCGCGACGGCATCCGCTGCAACCTCACGCTGCTGTTCTCGCTGATCCAGGCCGTGGCCTGCGGCGAGGCCGGCGTGCGGCTGATCTCGCCGTTCGTCGGCCGCATCTACGACTGGCACAAGAAGTCCGCCGGCAGCGCCTGGGACGAAGCGGCGCATGCCGAGGCGGGCGACCCCGGCGTGCAGTCGGTGCGGCGCATCTATGCCTACTACAAGCAGTTCGGCATCCCCACGCAGGTGATGGGCGCGAGCTTTCGCAACATCGGCCAGATCCGCGCGTTGGCCGGCTGCGACCTGCTGACCATCAGCCCGGAGCTGCTGGCCCAGCTGCAGGCCAGCGAGGCGCCGCTTGAGCGCGCACTCGACCCGGCCGCCCGCGATGCCGGCATCGAGCGCCTGCCGTGCGACGAGCCGGCCTTCCGCTACGCGCTGAACGCCGATGCGATGGCCACCGAGAAGCTGGCCGAAGGCATCCGCCTGTTTGCTGCCGATGCCGACAAGCTCGACGGCCTGATCCGCGCTCAGCGCTGAGCGGGGTGCAGGACGCCGTCCATGCCCGCCTTGACCTGCCGGATGCCTGCTGACCTTCCGACTCGATGACGACGACTGCTCCGCCCCGTTTCATCCGCTGCGACCAAGCCCTCGCCTGGGGCGCCCTGCAAGGCCACTACGAGGCCCACGGCCGCGACTTCGACCTGCGTGAGGCCTTTGCCCGCGATCCCGAGCGGGCTGAGCGCTTCGGCCTGCAGGCGCCCGAGGTCTTTGCCGACCTCTCGCGCTGCCCCATCGACGTGGCCGGCACCCGGCTGCTGATCGAGCTGGCCCGGCAGTGCGGCGTGGAGGCCCGGCGCGACGCGATGCTGGCCGGCGAGGCCATCAACACCACCGAGGGCCGTGCCGTGCTGCACACCGCGCTGCGCGCCCCGCGCGGCGCCGCGCCGTTCAGCGACGAGGTGCACGACGAACTGGAGCGCATGCTGACGTTTGCCGAGGGCATCCGCAACGTGGGCACCAGCGGCATCCGCGACATCGTCAACATCGGCATCGGCGGCTCGGACCTGGGACCGCAGATGGCCGTGCCGGCGCTCGACGCCTGGACGCACCCGGGCCTGCGTCTGCACTTCGTCTCCAACGTCGACGGCCACGACCTGGCCCAGGTGCTGCGCCGAGTGCATGCGCACGAGACGCTCTTCGTCATCGCATCCAAGACCTTCACCACGCAGGAGACCATGGCCAACGCCGAGACGGCGCTGCAGTGGTTCCGCGACCAGGGCCGCAGCGATGTGGAGCGGCATTTCGTGGCCTGCACCGCCGCGCCGCAGGTGGCGGCGCAGTTCGGCATCCAGACGACTTTCGGCTTCTGGGACTGGGTGGGCGGGCGCTACTCGATGTGGTCGGCCATCGGCCTGCCCATCGCCCTGGCCATCGGCGCGGAGGCCTTCCGCTCGCTGCTGGCCGGCGCGCATGCGATGGACCGGCACTTTGCCGAGGCGCCGATCGAGCACAACCTGCCCATCCGCCTGGGCCTGATGGACGTGTGGCTGCGCAACTTCTGCGGCGCCGCCAGCCGCTGCGTGGTGCCCTATCACCACGGCCTGCGCCGGCTGCCGGCCTATCTGCAGCAGCTGGAGATGGAGTCCAACGGCAAGCGCGTGGATCTGGCCGGCCAGCCGCTGGCGCAGGCCACCTCGCCGGTGGTCTGGGGCGAGCCGGGCACCAACGGGCAGCATGCCTTCTTCCAGATGCTGCACCAGGGCACGGACGTGATCCCGGTGGAGTTCATCCTGGTCAAGCACACGGCCCATGCCGGGCAGTGGAGCGCCGAGGTGCTGCAGCGGCTGGAGGCCCAGCAGCGCATGCTGCTGGCCAACGGCCTGGCCCAGGCCCAGGCCCTGATGCTGGGCAAGACGGCCGAGCAGGCGCGGGGCGAATCGGTGCCCACGGCCGCGCCGGATGCCGACCCGGAGCTGATCGCCCGCCACCGCACCTTCCCCGGCAACCGGCCCAGCATCACGCTGCTGCTGGAGCGCCTGACGCCCCGGTCGCTGGGCGCGCTGATCGCGCTCTACGAGCACCGAGTCTTCACCGCCGGCGCGCTGTGGGGCATCAACTCCTTCGACCAGTGGGGCGTGGAGCTGGGCAAGGCGATGTGCAAGGACTTGCTGCCGCGGCTGGCGTCGGGAGACGTGAGCGGGCTGGATGCGGCGACGGCGGGGATGTTGAGCCGCTTGCGCTGAGTCGTCGCGCCCTGTTGCTTCCTGCGGCGTGGCGGACATGGATCGGTCTGGGGCCGTGCCATGCGACGGCAAAGGCATGGGCAGGGCGCCCGCGCTTCAAGCGCGTGCCCTGGCTGCGCCAGGGTGCCCTGCGATGCTCGACCAGTCAGCGCGCCGTCGAACTCGCTACGCTCACTGGCGTTCGCTGCGCTCGGACATACGCCGGCGAGTCAGTTCATTGATGCGCGCTGCGCGCGCCGCTGACCGGCCTGCGCTTCTCGGCTGCGCTCAGGCGCGCGGTCGCCCTGCCCATGCCTTTGCGAGCCTTGATCCTCGGTGGTTGACTGCAGGGCTTGCTGGGCGATCGGATGAGCTCGGTGTTCTTCGCAAGAAGCTCCAGCGCCTCCCAAGCACGCCACGCCCTCGATGAGCAAAGGCACGGGCCGGGTGCCCGCGCGCCTGAGCGCAGCCGAGAAGCGCAGTGCGGGTGGCGGCGCGCGAAGCGCGCATCGTTGAACTGACTCGCCGCGGATGTTCGAGCGGAGCTTGCCGCAGGCAAGCGCAGTGAGTTCTGCGGCGCGCCGCCCGCGCGAGCATCGCAGGGCACCCTCGCGCAGCGAGGGCAAGCGCTTGAAGCGCGGGCACCCGGCCCGTGCCTTTGCCCGCGCCGACCGTTGCCCGCAACCCGTGCAGACAACGACGCAAGCAACTCAGCAGCTGATCAAAGAATCAGCACTTCAACCCCACATGCAGCGCCACCACGCCGCCGGTCAGGTTGTGCACGTCCACATGCGCGAAGCCGGCGGTCTTCATCATGGACTTCAGCGTGGCCTGGTCCGGATGCATGCGGATCGATTCGGCCAGATAGCGGTAGCTCTCGGCGTCACCGGCCACCAGCCTGCCCAGCACCGGCAGCACCTTGAAGGAGTACCAGTCGTAGGGCTTGCGCAGCGGCTCGACGACCTTGGAGAACTCCAGCACCAGCAGCCGGCCGCCCGGCTTGAGCACGCGGCACATCTCGGCCAGGGCCTTGTCCTTGTGCGTCATGTTGCGCAGGCCGAAGGCCACGCTGACGATGTCGAAGCTGTTGCTCGGGAAGGGCAGCGTCTCGGCGTCGCAGATCGTGGTGGGCAGCAGCAGGCCTTCGTCGGTCAGGCGCTCGCGGCCCTGGCGCAGCATGGATTCGTTGATGTCGGTGTGCACGACCAGGCCGCTTGCGCCCACGCGCTGCGCGAAGGCCTTGGCCAGATCGCCCGTGCCGCCGGCGATGTCGAGCACGCGGTCGCCGTGGCGCACGCCGGACACGCCGATGGTGTAGGCCTTCCACAGCCGGTGCAGGCCCATCGACATCAGGTCGTTCATCACGTCGTACTTGGACGCGACCGAATCGAAGACGCCGCGCACGCGCTGCGCCTTCTCCTGCTCGTCGACCGTCTGGAAGCCGAAGTGGGTGGTGTTGCTCATGGCGTGGGGTCGGAAGGTGTAGGGACGATCAGTGCGAGCCGCAGCCTTTGGGCGGCGCGGCCATCGGGGCGTCGCGGTCGGCGCCGGCGGCAGCCAGCTGGTCGAAGTAGGCCTGCCAATGCGCATCCAGCCGCGTGCCCAGGTCCCACAGGAAGTCCCAGGTGTAGAGCCCCGTGGCATGGCCGTCGGAGAAGGTCGGGCGCAGCGCGTAGTGGCCCACCGGCTCCAGATCGACGATGTCGACCTCGCGCTGGCCCGTCTGCACCGTGCCCTGACCGGGCCCGTGGCCCCGCACCTCGGCAGACGGCGACAGCACGCGCATCAGCTCGTAGGGGATGCGCAGCACCGTGCCGTCGGCATAGCCCAGCTCCAGCACGCGGGAGCGCTGGTGCAGGGTGAGGGCGGTGGGGACGGGGGCGGCCATGTGGCGTGAGGCAAGCGGGCAGCCGGGGCGGGAGCTTGCCGGCAGCGGTCGAGTGTAGTGCGCGGGCCGGCCCGACAAGGGCGTGCGGGCCGCCCGGGGCGGCGGCGTGCGGCGGCGCTCTGGCGGCATGGATCGACCCGGTTGCCTTTGCCTGCCAGAGCGGGCATGGCGGGGTGCGCCGCGCCCGTCTCAGGGCGCCAGCTTCAGCAGCGGCCAGGCCAGGAAGGCCTTGGCCACCGCGGCATTGGCCAGATCAACGAAGAAGGAGCCGGCCAGCGTGATCCACAGCATGGCCCGCGGCGCCGGGCCGTGGAGCCGCGTCGTCTCGCGCATGGTGGCCAGCGCCACCGGCATGGAGGCCACGGCATAGCCGACGAAGCCGCCGGTGGCCACGGCCGCGTCGTAGCTGCGGCCCAGCAGCGGGAACAGCAGCCCCCAGGCCAGGGCGGCGACCAGCAACAACTGCAGCGCCAAGTTGACCAGCAGCGGCGCGAGCAGGCCGCCCAGGTGGCCCAGCGGCAGGCTCATCAGCGTGATGGCCAGGAACAGCTTGAGCGCCAGCAGGCCGGGCAGCTCGGCATCGGCCAGGGCCAGCCGGCGCGGCAGCACGGTGCCCAGGTTGGCCAGCAGCACGCCGGCCAGCAGGGCCCCGAGGAAGCCCGGCAACACGATGCCCGCGGCCGCGGCAGCGGCCACCAGCCCGCGCCCGATCAGCACGCAGGCCAGCAGCAGGCCCACGCCGCGCAGCAGCGGCAGGGCCTGCGCATCCAGCGATTCATGGGCCGGATGCGGCAGCAGCTCAGCCGGCCCGGCTTGCGCGATGGAGACATCCGGCTGGCTGGGCCCTGCATCGGCTGCGCTCTGCGTGCCAGGGGCCTGCGGCGGGGCGGCCGCATGCAGGCCCCCGCGCAGGATCATCCAGCGTGCGGCGGGCCCTGCCAGCAGCGCGCCGGCCATCAGCGCCAGGGTGGCCGATCCCAGCCCCACCAGCCGGGCGTCGGGCACGCCGGCCGCTTCGGCCTCCTGGGCCCAGGCCAGGGCCGTGCCGGGCCCGCCGACGAAAGACAGCGCCCCGGCCAGCAGGCCGTTGAAGGGATGCAGCCCCCAGGCCTGCGCCACGGCCAAGCCCAGCAGGTTCTGCAACACCATCGCCAGCACCGACACCGCGCACAGCAGCGCCAGCGGCCGGCCGCCCTGGCGCAGCAGGGCCAGCCGGGCCGACAGGCCGATGGAGGCAAAGAAGGCCAGCAGCATCAGCTCGCGCAGCCCGTGGCCCGGCTGCACGTCCAGGCCGGTCGCCCGGCGCAGCGTCCACAGCAGCAGGGCCGCCGCCAGCCCGCCCAGCACCGCATTCGGCAGGTTCAGCCGCTGCAGCGCGCGAGAGCTCTGCCGCCACGCGCCGGCCAGCAGCAGGGCGACGATGGCCGCCAGCAGCGTGGCCGGCTCGGACAGGGCGATGAGGTGCGGGGCGGCAGCCGGCATTCAGCGCGAGGCCCCGGGCGTGCCTCAGGCTGCGCTGGGCAGCGCCGCGAGCGCCTTCACCACCTCGGCGTCCAGCGCCTGCAGCGGCACGGCCAGGCGGGCGGCTGCATCGCCGGTCTGCCTCTGCATTGGCGCCCACACCGGCTGCGGCCAGTGGGCGTCGTCGGTGAAGCGCGCGATCACGTGCCAGTGCAGGTGCGGCACCAGGTTGCCCAGCGAGGCCAGGTTGATCTTGGCCGGCTTGAGCTGCGTGCGCAGCACGGACTCGACCTTGGCCACCGCTTGCATGATGCAGCTGCGATCGGCCGGGGCCAGGTCGGTCCACTCGGCCACGTGCTCGTTCCAGATCACCCGGTAGAAGGCCGGGTGCAGCGCGTCCTCGGCACGGATGACGCGAAAGGCATCGAAGCGCGCGACCAGCAGGCCGCCATTGCCCTGGCAGAGCTCGCAGCCGGCGACCCGCGGGCGCGGCGGCAGGTCGTCCGGGTCCAGGGCGTCCGGTGCGGTCACACCAGCACCCGCTCGATGCCGCCCTGGTTGGCGCGCTGCACGTACTCCGGCAGCCAGTTCTCGCCCAGGATCTGCCGCGCCATCTCGACCACGATGTAGTCGGCCTCCAGCAGGCCGTTCTGCAGGTCGTCCTGATAGCGGCTCAGGCCCTGCAGGCAGCTCGGGCAGGAGGTCAGCATCTTCACGTTCTCCTTCTCGCCTACCAGGCCCTTGGCACGCAGCTGGGCCTCGTTGGCGCGGATGACTTCTTCCTTGCGGAAGCGCACCTGGGTGGAGATGTCGGGCCGGGCCACGCCCAGGGTGCCCGATTCACCGCAGCAGCGGTCGCTCTTGATGACGTTGTCGCCGATGAGCGCCTTGACGGTCTTCATCGGGTCCTGCAGCTTCATCGGCGAGTGGCAGGGGTCGTGGAAGAGGAAGGCACCCTTGCCGTCCAGCGTGATGCCCTTCTCCAGCAGGTACTCGTGGATGTCGATGATGCGCGAGCCGGGGAAGATCTGGTCGAACTGGTAGCCCTGCAGCTGGTCATAGCAGGTGCCGCAGCTGACCACCACGGTCTTGATGTCCAGGTAGTTGAGCGTGTTGGCGACGCGGTGGAAGAGCACCCGGTTGTCGGTGATCATCTTCTCGGCCTTGTCGAACTGCCCGGCGCCGCGCTGCGGGTAGCCGCAGCACAGATAGCCCGGCGGCAGCACGGTCTGCACGCCCGCATGCCAGAGCATGGCCTGCGTGGCCAGGCCCACCTGGCTGAACAGGCGCTCCGAGCCGCAGCCCGGGAAATAGAACACCGCCTCGGTGTCGGCTGTCGTGCCCTTGGGGTTGCGGATGATCGGGACGTAGTTCTTGTCCTCGATGTCCAGCAGCGTGCGGGCGGTCTTGTTGGGCAGGCCGCCGGGGAGCTTCTTGTTGAGGAAGTGGATCACCTGCTCCTTGACCGGCGCCGTTCCGTGCGTGGCCGGCGGCTTGCTGGTCTGCTTGCGGGCGATCACCTTGACCACGTCGTTGGCCAGCCGCTGGGCCTTGAAGCCCACGCCGATCATCCCCGCGCGCACCGCGTTGATGGTGTGCGGGTTGGTGGCGTTGAGCATGAACATGGCCGCCGCCTTGCCGGGCTTGAAGCTGTCCTTGCCCATCTTGCGCAGCAGGTTGCGCATGTTCATCGTCACGTCGCCGAAGTCGATGTTCACCGGGCAGGGCGTGACGCACTTGTGGCAGACCGTGCAGTGGTCGGACACGTCCTCGAACTCGGCCCAGTGCTTGATCGACACGCCGCGGCGCGTCTGCTCTTCATAAAGGAAGGCCTCGACCAGCAGCGAGGTGGCCAGGATCTTGTTGCGCGGGCTGTAGAGCAGGTTGGCACGCGGCACGTGGGTGGCGCACACCGGCTTGCACTTGCCGCAGCGCAGGCAGTCCTTGATGGAGTCGGCAATGGCGCCGATGTCCGACTGCTGCATGATCAGCGACTCATGCCCCATCAGGCCGAAGCTGGGCGTGTAGGCATGGCTCAGGTCCGGCGCGCGCACGTCCTCGCCGAACTTGACGCCGCGCACCAGCTTGCCCTTGTTGAAGCGGCCCTCGGGGTCGACCTTGAGCTTGTAGGCGGTGAAGGCCGCGATCTCGTCGTCGGTCAGGAACTCCAGCTTGGTGATGCCGATGCCGTGCTCGCCGGAGATCACGCCGTCCAGGCTGCGCGCGAGCTTCATGATGCGGGCCACGGCCTCGTGCGCCGTCTGCAGCATCTCGTAGTTGTCGCTGTTGACCGGGATGTTGGTGTGCACATTGCCGTCGCCGGCATGCATGTGCAGCGCCACCCACACCCGGCCGCGCAGCACCTCCTTGTGGATGCGCTCGCACTCCTGCAGGATCAGCGCAAACGGCGCACCGGCAAAGATGGCCTGCAGCGGCGCGCGCACCTGGGTCTTCCAGGACGCGCGCAGGCTGTGGTCCTGCAGCTGGTCGAAGAAGCTGCGGCCCGGCTGGCCATCGGCACCCGGCTGCACCACGTCCAGCCCGTCCAGCCACTGCTGCCAGAGCTTGCGCACGTCGCGGATCACGCCCAGGGCCTGCTGCACGCGGTCTTCCAGCAGCTCGGCGTTGGGGATCTCGTTGGCGTCGTCGCTGCGGCCCAGCGGCAGGCTGCCGGCGGTGAAGAAGGCCTCCAGCCTGTCGAGGAACTGCAGCTTGTTGCGCAGGCTCAGCTCGATGTTGATGCGCTCGATGCCCAGGGTGTACTCGCCCATGCGCTCCAGCGGGATCACCACGTCCTCGTTCACCTTGAAGGCGTTGGTGTGCTTGGCGATCGCCGCCGTGCGCTTGCGGTCCAGCCAGAACTTCTTGCGCGCATCGGCGCTGACGGCGACGAAGCCTTCGCCGCTGCGGCCGTTGGCCAGACGCACGACCTCGCTGGTGGCGCGGGCCACGGCGTCGTCATCGTCGCCGACGATGTCGCCCACCAGCACCATCTTGGGCAGGCCGCCGCGCTTGCTCTTGGTGGCATAGCCCACGGCGCGCAGGTAGCGGTCGTCCAGGTGCTCCAGGCCGGCCAGGATGGCGCCACCCTTGCGCGCCTCCTCGAACATGAAGTTCTTGATCTCGACGATGCTGGGCACGCAGTCCTTGGGGTTGCCGAAGAACTCCAGGCACACGGTGCGCGTGTGCTTGGGCATGCGGTGCACCACCCAGCGGGCGCTGGTGATGATGCCGTCGCAGCCCTCCTTCTGCACGCCCGGCAGGCCGGCCAGGAACTTGTCGGTCACGTCCTTGCCCAGGCCCTCCTTGCGGAAGATGCGGCCAGGGATGTCCAGGCGCTCGGTGCGGATGGGTGTCTTGCCATCGGCCTGGAAGTAGCGCAGCTCGAAGCTGGCCACGTCCACGTCGTGGATCTTGCCCAGGTTGTGGTTCAGGCGCACCACCTCCAGCCACTGCGCCTCGGGCGTGACCATGCGCCAGGACGCCAGGTTGTCCAGCGCGGTGCCCCACAGCACGGCCTTCTTGCCGCCGGCGTTCATGGCGATGTTGCCGCCGATGCACGAGGCCTCGGCGGATGTGGGGTCCACCGCAAAGACATAGCCCGAGCGCTCGGCCGCATCGGCCACGCGCTGCGTGACCACGCCGGCGCCGGTCCACACCGTGGGCACGGGCTGGGCCACGCCGGGCATCTGCACCAGCTCGACCTCGGTCATCTGCTCCAGCTTCTCGGTGTTGATGACCGCGCTCTTCCAGGTCAGCGGCACCGCGCCGCCGGTGTAGCCGGTGCCGCCGCCGCGCGGCACGATGGTCAGGCCCAGCTCGATGCAGCCCTTGACCAGCGCGGCCATCTCCGCCTCGGTGTCGGGCGTGAGCACGACGAACGGGTATTCGATGCGCCAGTCGGTCGCGTCCGTCACGTGCGAGACGCGGCTCATGCCGTCAAACTTGATGTTGTCGCGCGCGGTGTGCCGGCCCAGCGTCTTGAGCGTGCGCTTGCGCAGCGCATCCACCGCCTCGAACTGCACCGCGAACTGGTCCACCGCGCGGCGCGCGGCCTGCAGCAGCTCGCCCACCAGACCATCGCGCTGCGCGTCGTCGGCCGGCGTGCGGCGCTTCTCGACCTCGGCCAGGCGGTGCTGCAGGGCCTCGACCAGCGCAGCGCGGCGCTTGGGGTTGTCCAGCAGGTCGTCCTGCAGATACGGGTTGCGCTGCACCACCCAGATGTCGCCCAGCACCTCGTAGAGCATGCGCGCGGAGCGGCCGGTCTGGCGCTCCTCGCGCAGCTTGAGCAGCACCTCCCAGGCGCGCGGCCCCAGCAGCCGGATGACGATCTCGCGGTCGGAGAACGAGGTGTAGTTGTAGGGGATCTCGCGCAGGCGGGGGCCGCCTTCATCGTGCCCGGGGGCGGCGGACGATTCGGGCGTGGGAGTGAGGAGGAGCGGTGCGTTCATAGGCTCCAGGCGCGGTGTCGTGGGGGGCGGCTCGGGGTGGACGCGGGTCGCGTCGGGGGCCGGCGACAGCGTTCGCGCTCGGGGCGGCAAGAGCGCGGGCGTCGGTGTGCGGGGCAGGGTGCGCCTGAGGGGAAATGGTAACGCAGGGCCCTTTTTCAACCGTTCCGCCAGGCGGGTACAGCCTTAGGGATGGTCTGAATAACTCGTTTGCGAGGCACTTGGCGGCGTGATGACATCGACAAATACATCGGCCGCATCGAAAACGAGCTCAACGGGGTTCAGAAACGGCCTCAATCGATGCTCTTGCCCTGCAAAAGCCACTGCT
>JACRNC010000023.1 GCA_016219375.1 Burkholderiales bacterium | reverse complement strand
GCGGCACACGCGACTGGTCGCACATCCGGGCCGTTACCCTCAACCCTGAACGCGACTCTGTGGTCACAACGGCTGTGAGCCGAGGAGACATTCAGCCGATTGCTGCGTGACAGAGGCGACAAGTAGCTTGACGCGCGCCGGTCGCCATGTCGGCCACGCTGCTGACGCATGCGAACAGCGCGCTGTACGGGGGTGCCGCGCAGCCGGCGCGCACGATCGGCCAGGCGCTCAATCGCCTCGGGCTGGAGCAGGCCGCCTCGGTGATGACCGGCTTCCTCGCGCAGCGCGCGATCCGCGCCAACAGCCCGCATCTGCAGCGCTTCTGGGAGCGCGCGGCCAAGTGCGCCCAGGCCATGTCCTTCATCGCGCACAAGCTGCCGGGAATGTCGCCCGACATCGCGCATACCTACGGGCTGTTCTGCCACGTGGGCATGCCGGTGATGATGCAGTGCGTTTCCGGCTATGCGGGGACGATCGTCGAGGCCAAGGCGCGCATCGATCGATCCTTCATCGCCACCGAAAACGCGAACCACCGCACCGACCATGCGGTCGTTGGCGCACTCGTGACGCGCGTGTGGCGCCTGGCTCCCGAGGTGACGGCCGCCATCCGCCTGCATCACGACTGGACGATCTTCGACGACGACGACGGCGCCGAGCCGCAGGTCAAGACGCTGGTCGCGGCCGGCCTGATCGCCGACGACCTGATGCGTCATCACGAAGGCATCGAGGCCGATGCCGACTGGCAGCAGCATGCGGCCACCGCGATGCGCTGGCTCAGCATCACGGCCGACGACCTGCAGCAGTGGGAAGAGGAAGTGCTGCCGACGCTGGACGTGCTCTAGCGACGGCCTCACGCGAGCCGCCCCGCCCGGAACCGTGCGCGGCGCCGCTGATGCCGTCGCGCCCGGCAGACAGGCCGCTCCTTCCCCGCCACCCTGCCCCCTAAGATGCCGCGGCCCCGCCGCGCCGTGCCCTCGCCGGGCCGACGCGCCCGTCGGCGCCCATCCGTCCAACACCTCGCGCGTCCTCGGGACGCCCCCTCCTCCAGGGAGTCTTCATGCATCCATTCCGCCTGGCCATTGCGCGCCGCCTGTTCTCCTTCTCCGCCTCGTGCGTCGTGGGCCTGCTCGGGGTGATCGGCTCGGGGGCCGGGCTGCCGTCGCACGCCGCGGCGGCCGACGCGGACGGCGACAAGCGCTACGGCCAGCACCTGGTGGCCGAGTACGAGGTGCCGGCGGAGGCGATCGCGGCCTTCGCCAAGTTCAAGGCCTCCAAGCCCGTGGCGGGTGAGTCGGCGCAGGTCAATGTGCTGCTGGCGGACACGCAGGACTGGACGGCGCCCGAGCCCGTGACCGTCGAGCCGACGCGCAATCCCTACACGATCGTGCTGCGGCTGCGCGTGCGCGCGGTGGCCGACGGCGATGCGGCGACGATGTGGCAGGCCGGCTGGGTGCTGGAGGACGGGGTGACGCGCGGCGTCGCGATGCCCGGCCTCGCCAAGCCCGATGCCAAGGCCGGCGAGATCATCGAGCTCGCGGGCGCGGCGCCGGTGAGCTTCAAGGAAGGCCAGAAGGTCACCGCACAGATTGGCCTGGTCAACGCCCGCAACGTGGAGATCCGCTCGGCCAAGGTGCAGGTCTGGCAGGGCATCGGCGAGGCCACCGGCGTGGAGCGTTTCCTGTCGCTGCCCGCCGTGCTCGTCGGGCTCGTGATGGTCGCGCTGACGTGGTGGTTCTTCGTGCGGCGCTGAGCCGGCGTGACCCCAGGCACGACGTGCCCTTGGCCGTAGGCGGCCAACTACCGCGAAACCGGCCGGCGCCTACAGGCGAATCGGGAACCGGCCGCAGCGCGTTCGCATCGCGCTGCCTAGGATCCCGCGACATCGACACTTCCCATTCAGGAGCAGGTCATGTCGCTCGGAACCATCTTGCTGATCGTGTTGGTGCTGCTGCTCATCGGCGCGATCCCCGCCTGGCCCTACAGCTCGAGCTGGGGGACCGGCCCCGTCAGCGTGCTCGGCGTGGTCCTCGCCGTCGTGCTGGTGCTGGTGCTGATGGGGCGGATATAGCCCCCGCACCGCCCGCGACGGCGGGGAGACCGGTAGCCTCCCCACAGGGTCAAGGCCGCCCGTCCAGCACCGCTTTCAGCGCGGCACCGCTCACCGTTTCCTGCGCCAGCAGCATCTCGGTGAGCGCATCGAGCCGGTCGCGGTGCTCGGTGAGCACCTGACGGCACGCGCCCTGCGCCGCTTCGAGCAGCGTGCGGGCCTCGTCCAGCACGTTGCGCTGGATATCCGGGCCGATCAACTCCTTGGGCACGCCGGCGAGGCTCAGCAGGCCGAAGCTGCGGCTGAAGCCGTAGCTGGCGATCATGTTGGTGGCCAGCTCCGACGCGCGCTTCAGGTCATCGGCCGCGCCCGACGAGGTGTTGCCGAACGCGAGCATCTCCGCCTCGCGGCCGGCCAGCATCATCGCCAGACGCGAGCGCAGCTCGTGTTCGCCGTACAGCGGCTCCTCGCTGTGGCGAGCGACGTAGGTGACGCCCAGCGCGCCGCCGCGCGGCTCGATGCTGACGCGCTCCACGCTGCCGGCGTCGAGCAGATGCGCCACCAGCGCGTGGCCGCCCTCATGCACGGCCAGGCGTCGGAAGGTCGGCGGCGTGAGCAGATCCTTGGTGGACGAGACCTCGCCGCCGAGCTGAAAGGCCTCGATGGCCTGATAGAGGCGCTCGGCGCTCACACGGCTCTCGCCGGCCTCCGCTGCATACGAGGCCGCCCGGTTCACGCAGTTGGCGATGTCGGCCGGCGACATGCCCGTGGCCGTGCGCGACAGCGACGCCAGATCCAGCGCCTCGTCGGCCTCGACATGCGAGAGGTACAGCGCGAACAGCGCCTCGCGCTCACCCGGCGTCGGCATCGCGGTGCGCACGACCATGTCGAAGCGCCCGGGGCGGCGCATCGCCTCGTCGATGTTGTCGATGTGGTTGGTCGCGCCGATCACGACGACGTTGTCCAGCGGCGAGAAGCCGTCCATCTCGACGAGGATGCGGTTGATGATGCGGTTCTGCTCCTGCTCGCCCGCGCCGGGCTCGCCGCCGCGCGAGCGCTTGCCCAGGCCGTCGATCTCGTCGATGAACACGATGCACGGCGCACAGCGGCGCGCGCGCTGGAACAGCTCGCGCACGCGGCCGATGCCGGCACCGAAGAACATCGAGCTGAAGTACGAGCCATCCACGCTGATGAAGTTGGCGCCGCATTCGCCGGCGAGCGCGCGGGCCAGCAGCGTCTTGCCGGTGCCGGGCGGGCCGTCGAGCAGCACGCCGCGCGGCGCGTGCGCGCCCACCCGCGTGTAGGCCGCCGGGTCCTTCATGAAGGCCGCCACGCGCTTGAGGGCCTGCTTGGCCTCCTGCGCGCCGATGACATCGTCGAAGTCGGTCTCGGGCTTGTCCGCGAGCTTGGTGGACGAGAACGGCAGCGCGCCGCGCATCTGCATCAGCATCAGGCCGACGATCAGCACGGCCGGCAGCAGCGTCAGCAGCACCTGGCCGCCCGCCCCGAGCGCCTCGGCGGCACGCTGGCTCGTGGTGCGCGGGTCCACGTCGATCGGCGTCAGTACGAAGCCCTGCGTGCTGCTGGCCTCGCCCAGGCGCGCGAGCAGCGCGCTGCCGCACGCGGGACCGCAGTCGACGAGGCGCGCGCTGTGGCGCAGGCCCGCGCGATCGGTGTAGAGGACGAGCGAGCCGCTGACACCGACCGCCTGGAGCCGGCCGCTGCGCAGCGCGTGCTCGAAGTCCGATGCGGTGCGCGGATGGGCGAGCCAGGTCTCGGCCTGTTGCTCGAACGCCAGCGCCACCGGCGTCTTGCGCGCGCGAGCCTCCGTGTCGGCCCGGCCCTGCAGCCAGGACAGCAGGCCGATCACGGCGGCGGCGACGAGCACGACGCCCGCGATGCGCAGCAGGCGCTGCTGGGCGGGGGTGAGCTTCAGGAGCTTCGGGCGAGGCAGGGACATGGCGGGGCGCGAGGGATGGGAGAGGCGGAAGGCGCGAGATCGACGGCTCGCCAGTGTGGGGCGCGCGCACCCGGCGAGGCATGACGATGAGGTCGGGTGCGCCCCGACTTATGCAGGGATCGCGTTGCGACTCTCGGCAAGCCCTGCCCTGGCGGGCGGACATGCCGCATCACGAGGCGCGCGGCGCCTTCAGGCCGGGCGCGACGCGTCGCCCAGCCGAGCGATGTACTCGGACGGCGCGATGTGCTCCCAGCGCTTGAAGGCGCGCCGGAAGTTGGCCACGTCCGTGTAGCCGAGGTTGAAGGCGATCTCCTGGATCGAGAGCGTGCCGGTCTTCATCTGCTGCACGGCGAGCATGTGCCGCACTTCCTCGAGGATGTCGCGGAACGAGGTGCCCTCTTCGATCAGCCGGCGATGCAGCGTGCGCGGCGTCATGTTGAACAGCCGCGCGGTCACCTGCAGCGACGGGAAGCCGCTCTGCCGCTCGAGCAGGATGCGCCGCACGCGCGCGCCCAGCGAGGTCTGCGCCATGCGCTTGTCGAGCTCCTGCTGGCAGATGCGAGCCGCGGCCTCGAAGGTCGCCGGATCGGCCGCGCTCAACGGCCGGTCCAGCGTCTCGACCGGCAGCGCATAGCCGGTCCAGCGCTGGCCGTAGCGCACTTCGCACTTGAACATGTCGTGCGCGAGATCGGCGTAGGCCGGCTTGGGGATCTGGAAGCACACGTAGGGGATCTGGCAGGCGCCCATCGTGATGTGGTCGGTGAGGTTCTTCACCGTCAACACCACGGCCTCGAGCACGAGCGACTCGATCTCGCCCAGCGGCCGCGCGGTCTCGAACAGCAGGCGCGCCTCGCCGCCGACGATCTCGTGGTGCACGGCGATCAGCGTCGTGCGCACGTGCAGGAAGCGCTCGAACAGATCGAGCGCCTGGCGCAGCGTGCCGCTGTTCATCGCGGCGTAGCCGAGCATGCCGTGCGTGTTGATGCGCAGGCGCTCGCCGGCCAGCAGGCCCAGCGCCGGCTCCTTCGTCTGCTGCATCGCATCGACGATGAGCCGCTGGAAGGCGTCGAACGACAGGCCGCGGCCCGAGTCGGCGAGATCGGCCTCGGTGATTCCCCCTACCGCGAGCCAGCGCGGCACGTCCACGCCCATGCCCGCGAGCATTTCGGCGAAGAGGCGGACGTACTGGATCGGTAGAGCGAAATCGTTCACGGCGGAAGGCGCATGCGCTGCGCGCCTGTTGGGACACCGTCTTGATGCCAGTCCGGACGGCGGCGCATTGTCAAAAAATGACTCCTGACTGTCAATTTGCAACCTTCCCGCGGCGGGCTGCGCTTCCTAGCATGACGACCACTCTCCATTCATGCATCCGCCGCGTTCATGTTCTCGTTCTTCTCCCGCAAAGGCCCGACCACCGCGTACATCAACTCGGTGGCCGTGACCGTGAACCCGAACGAGACGCTGCTGCAGGCCGCCCTGCGCAACGGCATCGACTTCCCGCACAGCTGCCGCGTCGGCGGCTGCGCGACCTGCAAGTGCCGCCTGATCGAAGGCCAGGTGAAGGAGCTGACGCAGACCGCGTACATCCTGTCCGACGAGGACCTGGACCAAGGCTGCATCCTCGCCTGCCAGAGCGTGCCCAAGACCGACGTGCGCATCGAGGTCGATCTCTCGCGCCAGGCCGCCAAGCGCCGCATCAGCGGCCGCGTCCTCGGGCAGGACAAGCTCACGCACGACATCGTCCGGCTGCGCGTGCAGCTCGACGAATCGCTGCCCTACAAGGCCGGTCAGTACGCCGAGATCGCCCTGGCGTCGCAGCCCGACGTCAAGCGCAGCTACTCCTTCGCCACCCCGCCGCGGGCGGATGCGCAGGCCACGTTCTTCGTGCGCAAGGTCCCCGGCGGCGCGTTCTCGTCGCGCATCTATGACGAAGCGCTCGTCGGCCAAGGCATCACGATCGAGGGCGCGCTGGGCGACTTCTGGCTGCGCCCGTCCCCCGCCCCGCTGTTGCTGGTCGGCGGCGGCAGCGGCCTGGCGCCTCTGCTGGCCATGTTGAGCGAAGCCTTGGACGCCCGCGTCGAGCGCCCGGCCCTGCTGCTGTTCGGCGCGCGCACGCAGGCGGATCTGTATGCGCTCGACACGATCGACGCGATCGCCAAGGACTGGCGTGGCGGGTTCCGCTTCATCCCGGTGCTGTCGGCCGAAGCCGCCGGCAGCGATTGGACGGGCCGCAGGGGCCTCGTCGCCGACCTGATCCCCGAGGCCCTCGTGCCGGGCGCGCACGCCTACCTGTGCGGCCCGCCGCCGATGGTCGACGCGGCCCAGAGCCTGCTGACCCGCGCGGGCGTCCCGCGCGAGCACATCCACGCCGATCGCTTCACCACCCTGCACGACGCCGCCGTCGCCGTGCCCGCCTGATCGCCCCTGCAACGACGACAAAGAGAGAGACAGCCATGAGCAACTTCTTCCATTACCTCAAGTACTTTCTCTTCCACTTCATCGGCCTGCTCGCTGCCGTCGCGATCGTCGGCGGCGGCTGGCTGGCGACGGCCGGCCTCGTGGCCGTGCTCGTGATCTACATGGTCGGCGATGCGGTCTGCGGAGACGACACGTCGACCCCGAAGTTCAAGTACCCCGGCGTGCTGACCTTCCAGCTGTGGATGGCGCTGCCGCTGCTGTCGCTGATCGTGTTCGCGGCGCTGTGGAGCGTGAGCCCGGGCGATCCGCTGGGCCTGGGCCAGTGGGTCACGGGCCTGACGGGCTACGACGTGCTCGCCGCGCGTGCCGACACGCACTGGGGCCATCGCGTCTCGGTCTGGCTGATCACCGGCCTGATGATCGGCATGGTCGGCACGATCACCGCCCACGAGCTGACGCATCGCACCTGGGATCCGGTCTCGATGTTCATCGGGCGCTGGCTGCTGGCCTTCAGCTTCGACACCATCTTCTCGATCGAGCACGTCTACGGCCACCACCGCTACGTCTCGACGAAGGAAGACCCGGCCACCGCGCCGCGCGGCCGCAATGTGTACTTCCACATCGTCGCCTCGACGATCAAGGGCAACATCAGCGCCTGGAACATCGAGGTCAAGCGCCTCAAGCGCGCCGGCCACGGCCCCTTCAGCTGGCGCAACGCCGTGATCCGCGGCCACCTGATGAGCGTGGCGCTCGTGGCCGTCGCCTACGCGATCGGCGGCTGGGCCGCAGCGGGCTTCTTCGTGGCCTGCGCGCTGTGGGGCAAGTCGCTGCTCGAGATCGTCAACTACATGGAGCACTACGGCATGGTGCGCGACCCGAAGATGCCCGTGCAGCCGCGCCACTCGTGGAACACCAACAAGCGCATCAGCTCGTGGTCGATGTTCAACCTGACGCGCCACTCGCACCACCACGCGCAGGGCGAGGTGCCGTATCAGGATCTGAAGCCCTTCCCCGAGGCGCCGATGATGATCAACGGCTACCTCACGACCATCGTGGTCGCGATGATCCCGCCGCTGTGGCACAAGCTCATGACGCCCAAGGTGATGGCCTGGGACCGCGACTACGCCTCGCCCGAGGAACGCGTGCTCGCCGCCGAGGCCAACGCGCGCAGCGGCATCCCCGAGCTGATGAACCAGCGCGGGACGCCGATCGCGGCCTGAGGCACCCGCTCGCCGCGCCGGCCCTGCAGCCGGTTCAGAGCTGGAACAGCGTGAAGCCGAGCCCCAGGCTCGTCTGGCGCCGGTTGTAGTCGAGCAGCGTCTCGCCGTAGCCGGAGAAGAGCTGCACGTACCAGCGCAGGCCCGCCGGCCTGGCGGGGTCCACCGGGTAGGTCCAGTCCAGCGTCCACGCGCCGCGGTCCAGATGGCCGGGGCGCGTGCGCCAGTTCAGCTGCGCCACGGCGCGGCCGGGCAGCCAGCTCGCGGTCAGGCCCAGCGTGCCGAGGTAGTCGGTGAGATCGGGGTTGTCGTCGTCGTCCGCGGCGTCCCCCAGGCGCTGGTCGGCCCGCACCGACAGGCCCAGCTCACCGCGCTCGAAGCCTGCGGCGAGGTAGACGCGATTCCAGCTGCGCGACAGCGGCTCGCTCTGCCCGTTGGATTGATGCGCGAGACCGAGCTGCGCCATCTGCCAGCGCCAGCCTGCCGGCAGCTCGCCCAGCCATCGCGGCACCGGCACGACGTAGATCGCCTCGGGCTGGTAGTCGGTGCTGCGGAACGGCGCCGAGTCCTTGCGGTTCCACAGCTGCCACATCGACACCTGCGTGTAGGCAAACCACAGGTCGGCCTGCGGCAGCAGCAGCCCTTCGGCCACCTTGGCGCGCAGCGAGATCTGCAGCTTCGCGCCGAGGTGCCGGTAGTCGTGTCGCGGCGCCAGCCCCAGTCGCGGGCTGCTGGGCTGGGGGTTGAGGCGCGACGTGACGTGCGCCGGGAGCAGGAAGTTCGGCAGATAGGTGCGGACGACGAAGGTGCCGCGCTTGGTCTCGGGTGTCAGCTCCCAGGTCGTGGCCATCGCCTCGCCGACGCTGCGCGGCTCGGGCGTCGACTCGCCGACGGCCGTGCCGGGCGGCGCGACGGGCAGATCGGGCACCGCGGTGCCGGGCGACGCTGCGGTGGCAGGGGTGGCGGCGTTGGCGGGCCCCGCCGCCTCTGGCGCTGGCACGACCGCCGCCGGCTGTGCTGCCGGCGGGCCGAACAACCGGTCGTAGCAGGCCAGCCGCTCGGCCGAGGCCGGCAGCGCGCGGCACTCGGCGACCGTCTGGGCGTGCAGCGGCGCGGTGAAGGTCGCGCACCAGGCGCCGATCGCCAGAGCCAGACGGCCGCGGCGGATGGGAGGGGTTGGCTTTAGAGAGGTCGAATTCGGCATCGCGCGCAGCGTAAGCCGGCTTGCACGCAGCGGCATGAATCGGCCGATGAGCCCCAGAAGTCGAACGGATTTGCCCGGCGCGCAGCCGGCCGGGGCGGTTCAGGTCGGGTACAGCGCCTGGCCACGGACGGCGCGCCCGTCGGGGCCGAGTTGCAGCACCTCGACGGTCAACCCGCGATGGCCGCGATACACGATCGCCAGGCTGTCCACGCCGGCGAGCACGTCCACGAGTTCGAAGTGCAGATCGGGCAGCTTCGCCAGGCCGGCCAGCCAGTACGCCCGCACGGCAGCGCGGCCCCGCAAGCGGCCCGAGGGCTCGCCGGCGAAGTCGCGCACGAGCGGCGAGGCGAACTCGAAGTCCTCCGTGAAGTGCGCCAGTACCGCGTCCACGTCATGACGGTTCCAGGCGTCGATCCAGCTGCGGGCGAAGGCCTGTGGATCGGTGGGGTGGCTTGCTGTCACGGTCTTCTCTCCTTGGACGTCATCATGCGAGGCGATCGGCGCACCGCCGCGCGCCACGTTGCCGCCGGCTGCCGTCGCGCAGGTAGGCGCCGCTGGCGATGGCGGGCAAGTCGCTGCGCGCGACGCCGATGTCGTGCAGGCCGCGTTCGTCCATGGCCTGAAGCGCGGCCGTATCGCGACGCTGCCGCAGGTGGCGCAGGACGCGCACGACGACTCGCCTCAACCAGGCTCGCAGGACGCGGTCATGCAGCCGTCGGGCCCGGCGCGCATAGTAGGCGACGTCCACGACGCCGTTGTCCAGGCGCCGGAGCGCGGGCTCGGCGCCGCGGTGCTGCGCCGAGCCCTCGTCGGTGCGATCAGTACGGCGTGCCATCTTTGCGGGTGAACGTCCACGCGCCGTCCGCGAAGCGGGCGCGCAGGTCGTCGTCCGGGTAGCTGACGTCGTCACCGTCGGTGCGGTCGCCGACCTCCAGATAGACGACGTCCTCGGTCGTCCGGTTGATCAGCGAGTGCGCGTTGCCGGTGCCGGCACGAAAGCCGGCGCACATGCCGGGCGCCAGCTCGGTGTACCCCTCATCCGTATGCAGTGTGGGCCGGCCCTGCAGGATGAAGACGAACTCGTCCTGCACGGCATGCGCGTGGCGCAGCGACGAGGCCGCGCCCGGCGGCAGGCGGGTCAGGTTGACCCCGAAGCGCGTGAGTCCGAACAGGTCGCCCAGCGGGCGCTTCTCGCGCCCCTGCACGCGTGCCAGCAGCATCGGCGGGTAGATCGAAGGCCGTGGGCGGGGCGGCGCTTCGCTGGCGACGATCGCGATCGGATGGGGCTTGGACATCGAACCGGTCCTCGTGTTGATGCATGTCGATGCAGACGAGTCCAGTCTAGGAAGGTGCGGCGGTACAGCACAGATCCAGTTTCTCTTTATAGTGGCGGTACAGATCGCGCCGGTGCGGATCTGTACTGGCTCGTCCCCCGGGCCATCTGTACCGCACCGCCGCCGCACGCGCCCACGGGGACCGCCGATGCCCTCGCTCTACCAACAGCTCGCCCACGACATCGAACAAGGCATCGCCAGCGGCACCTACGTGGCTGGCGAACGGCTGCCGGGTGTTCGCGCGCTCGCCCGCACCCGCGGCGTGAGCGTGGCGACCGCGGTGGCCGCCTACGAGGCCTTGTCGGATCGCGGCCACGTCGAGGCGCGCCCGCGCTCGGGCTACTACGTGCGTGCGCGGCAGGCCCTGCGCCCCATCGAATCGCGTCCGGCGGCGAAGACGGCGGCACCGCGGCTCGTGACCGGCCAGGCCATGGCGATGGCGATGCTCAAGGCGGCGAGCGACCCGGCCATCGTGCAGCTCGGTGCGGCGATGCCCGACCCCGCCTTCCTACCGACCCAGGCCATCGGCCGCGTGATGGCGCGCGTGATGCAGGTACAGCGCTCGCAGGCGGCCGGCTACATGCTGCCCGCCGGGGCGCCGGAGCTGCGCCGCCAGATCGCGCAGCGCATGAGCCAGGGCGGCAGCGTCGTCTCGGCCGACGACCTCGTCATCACGACCGGCTGCCAGGAAGCGCTGAGCCTGGCGCTGCGCGCCGTCACGCAGCCGGGCGACGTGGTCGCGGTCGAGTCGCCCGTGTTCTACGGCCTGCTCCACGTGCTCGAGTCGCTGGGGCTCGAGGCGCTGGAAATCCCCGTCCATCACCGTGAGGGTCTGTCGCTCGACGCGCTGGCCTTCGCGCTCGATCGCTGGCCCGTCAAGGCGTGCGTCCTCGCGCCCAACTTCGGCAACCCGCTGGGCTGCGGCATGAGCGACGAGGCCAAGCTCGCCCTCGTCCGTCTGCTGGGCAAGCACAAGGTGCCGCTCATCGAGGACGACATCTACGGCGACCTCGGCTTCGATGGCCGCCGACCGGCGACCTGCAAGAGCCTGGCGCCGCGCGCGGACATCCTGCTGTGCAGCTCGTACTCCAAGTCGCTGTCGCCGGGCCTGCGCATCGGCTGGATCGCCGCGGGGCGCCATCACGCCCGTGTCGAGTACCTGAAGTACGTCAGCAGCATCGCCAGCCCGACCGCTCCGCAGCTCGCCGTGGCCGAACTGCTGGCCAACGGCCGCTACGAACGCTACCTGCGCGAGGCGCGCGGCAAGTACGCCAGCGCCGTGGCACGGATGAGCGACGCGCTGACGCACGTGCTGCCGCACGGCACGCGGCTGTCGCAGCCGCAGGGCGGCTTCGTCCTGTGGGTCGAACTGCCCGAGGGCATCGACAGCGTCGCGCTGGCGCACCGCGCCCTGCGCCACGGCGTGAGCATCGCGCCCGGGCCGCTGTTCTCGGCCAGCGGCAAGTTCAAGAACTGCATCCGCATCTCGTGCGCCCGGGTGTGGGACGCGCGCACCGAGCGCGCCCTGGCGACATTGGGCAAGCTGATCTGATCCGCGGCTATGCTGCCGGGCCGATACAGGAGCGGTGGACACATGGGCAAGGGCCGGTTGGAAGCGTTCAGCGATGGCGTGCTGGCCATCGTCATCACGATCATGGTGCTGGAGCTGAAGGTGCCGCACGGCGCCACGCTCGAGGCGCTGCAGCCGCTGATTCCGCGCTTCCTGTCCTACGTCCTCAGCTTCATCTACGTCGGCATCTACTGGAACAACCACCATCACATGCTCCACGCGACGAAGCATGTCTCGGGGCGCGTGCTGTGGTCCAACCTGAACCTGCTGTTCTGGCTGTCGCTGTTCCCGTTCGCCACCGGCTGGATGGGCGAGAACCACTTCGAGGCCCTGCCCTCGGCCGCCTACGGCTTGGTGCTGCTGATGGCCGCGATCTCGTACTACCTGCTGCAGCAGAGCATCATCGCCACCGACGGATCGGACTCGTTGCTCCGCCGCGCCGTCGGCACCGACTGGAAGGGCAAGGCCTCCCCGCTGCTGTACCTGAGCGCGATGGCCGTCGCGTTCTGGATGCCAGGGCTCGCGCAGGCGATCTACGTGCTGGTGGCGCTCATGTGGCTCGTGCCGGACCGGCGCATCGAGGCGGCGATGCGAGAGCCCGGCCGATGACGGCCCCGTCCGCCTGGCAGCCGCAACGCATCGACCGCACGCGAAACAAGCAAAACGGGTGAGGTCCTCGTGAGACCTAACCCGTTCGTATCAATGGTCGGAGTGGCGGGATTCGAACCGGTACCGTGGACCCACCTCATTGGAATGAGGCCAGCTTGCCACCGCATCACGGTGAACGCGATGCCGACGGCAATGGGCAGCGAGATGACTGCGACCAGCGCCGATCGCAGATTGGACAGGAAGTGACGCCCAGTTAACCCGGAGCACTTGACCTTCCCACGATGGCAAGGCTGAAACTCGCTTCACCAACTCAAGGAGCTCACATGGAAACGTTCCGAGTCGATGACATGACCTGCGGCCACTGTGCCGGCGCCATCACCCAGGCCGTTCGGGCAGTGGACGCCAATGCCAGGGTCGACGTGAACCTGGCCGAGCACCTGGTGCATGTGGAAGCTGCGCAAGCCGATGCCGAGTCCCTGCGCGACGCCATCACCCGAGCGGGCTACACGCCAGTGCCGGTCCAGGCGAGCGCTCAGGGCGCCACGCCGAGGCCCGGCGGGTGCTGCTGCGGCAGCGGTCGTGCCTCCTGCGCCGCTTGAGGTATATCAAGTCTTTGCCAGCGTCGGTCTACGACGATGGTTCCACAACTTTATTGGAGGTCTCTCATGCGTTCCATCCTCATCGTTGCCATGGCAGCTGCGACGGCGACTGCCGTCTACGCCCAGTCCCAGCAAGATCACGCCGCGCATCACCCGGCGGAGGCTTCCGCACCCGCGGTAGCGAAGAAGGCATCGTCCGCCGCGAAGACGCGGGCGACCAAAGCAAAGCCTGCGTCGCAGTCGGCATCGGCTGCCGGGATGGGCGCGGGCATGGACCACGACCAGATGAAGGCGATGCACGACGAGATGCATAAGCCGGGCGACATGCATGAGCGGATGCACGGCAAGGAAGGGATGATGGGCAAGGACGGGAAGATGATGGGCGGGCAGATGCCTGGCATGCCCGCTGCCTCCGCCGCCAGCAAGTGAGGTCATCATGGACGACGGCCACATGCCTTCCCGCTGGCGTTCGCCGCTGGGCATATTCATGCTCATCTCTGGCGCCATCGGCGTGTACTACCTGCTCACCGAGCACCTGACTCACGTCACGCAGGCGGTGCCCTACCTCTTCCTGCTCGCGTGCCCGCTGATGCACCTGTTCCATGGTCATGGTCACCATGGCCACCAAGGGCATCAACACAACGGGCAGTCCCAGGGGACGGGGCAAGCCGAACGGCGGCAAGAGCCCTGATCGATACACTGTGAACGACGGCCGCACCAAATCAGCAGAGCTGGTGTCGGCTCTCGGCGCGGGAGTCCTCGGCGCCGGGCTCGGGCTGCTGGCCCCTGAACGGCTGAAGAACCACGCGGCGGTGCTCCTGCTGCTAGGCATCGTCGTCCATCGCGTCGGCATGACCTTGAAGTACCGGCTCGAGCGCCGCGCAAGCCCTTCGCTATGGTGGGAACGGGCCCTGTTCTGGCTCTGCTGGGCTTCTCTGTTGGTGCTCGCAGGCTGGCTGGCGGCCGTCGCCCTTCGCTGAAAGAGCTTGACCTTCCCATCTTGGGAAGGTCGAAACTGCTCTTGACCGAGTCGTCGCGTACCAAAGGAGCCGCCATGCAGTCTTCCGACCCGCGCCAGTCCAGCGCCCATCACGACCACCCCAACCACCATCACGGGCATGCGTCCGCAGATGCCAGCGCGAGCGGGGTGGCGCACACGACGCACACGATGCCGGACGGCACGGTGATGGAAGGCGCAAGCTGCGACCACGAGCAGCACGACGGTCATGACCATGCGGCGCACGGACACGACCATCACGCGCACCACCGCCACGCTGCGGCGCCCAAGGCGATGCCCAAGGGCGACCAGAATCAAGTCGAGTACACGTGCCCGATGCACCACCAATACCCCAAGGCCAACCGATCTCGGTTGGCCTTTTTTCATGCCCGCACCACCAACGATCACGAAGGCCAGGCCGTCACGTCATGACGGCCTGGCTTTTTTCTTTGGCACAGCCGGTGAGGCTGCGGCCGGCCTTGTGCCCGCTCAGGCTTCGGCCTTGACCTTGAAATAGCCGCGGTACCAGTCCACGAAGCGGGCCACGCCCTGCTCCACCGAGGTGGCGGGCTTGTAGTGGAAGTGCTCGATCAGGTCGGCCACGTCGGCATAGGTGTCGGGCACGTCGCCGGGCTGCATGGGCAGCAGCTCGACGCGGGCCTGGATGCCAAGCGCCCTTTCCAGCGCGCCGATGTAGTCCATCAGCTCCACCGGCTGGTTGTTGCCGATGTTGTAGATGCGCCAGGGCGCGGTGCTGCTGCCCGGGTCCGGTGCGGCGCCGGTCCAGGCCGGGTTAGGCTGGGCGGGCTGGTCGAGCACGCGGATGACGCCTTCGACGATGTCGTCGACGTAGGTGAAGTCGCGGCGGTGGCGGCCGTAGTTGTAGACCGGGATCTTCTCGCCGGCGAGGATGGCCTGGGTGAACTTGAACAGCGCCATGTCGGGCCGGCCCCAGGGCCCGTAGACGGTGAAGAAGCGCAGCCCGGTGGTCGGCAGCCCGAACAGGTGGCTGTAGGTGTGGGCCATCAGCTCGTTGGACTTCTTGCTCGCGGCGTAGACGCTCAGCGGGTGGTCGACGTTGTGGTGCACCGAGAACGGCATCTCGGTGTTGGCGCCGTAGACGCTGGAGCTGCTGGCGTAGACCAGGTGCTCGACGCCGTGATGGCGGCAGCCCTCCAGGATGTGGGCGAAGCCGACGATGTTGCTGTCGATATAGGCCAGCGGGTTCTCGATGGAGTAGCGCACGCCGGCCTGGGCGGCCAGGTTGACGACACGCTGCGGCCGGTGGACCTCGAAGCAGGCCTGGATGGCCTGGCGGTCGGCCAGGTCGATGCGCAGGTGGGTGTAGCCGGGATGACTGGCATGCCGAGCCAGCCGCGCCTCCTTGAGCGCCGGGTCGTAGTAGGCGTTGTGGTTGTCGATGCCGATGACCGTGTCGCCGCGCTCCAGCAGCCGCAGCGCCAGGGCCGATCCGATGAAGCCGGCGGCGCCCGTGATGAGTACCTTCAATTCAATGCTCCGTGGCCCGGCGCGCGCCCTGGCCCGGCTGCGCGTTGGGGCTCAAAAGGAAATTGCGGCCAGGCCGCGAAGGCGCTCATCCTCGCACGTCGGCTGAACGCCGCGCCGGCTGTGCGACCTGCGCGTCAGCCAGGGCGCCCGTCAGAGCTCACGTCCGACGCCCGGCCGCCGGCCCGCGCAGCCAGGCGGCGCAGCCGGCGGGCGTCAAGGTGCCCGCCACATAGAGCGCGCCGTGGCGGTACAGCGCCCGCAGGTCGGCGCCGGGCCGTGGCTGCAGCAGCCAGACCGCCTGTGCGGCATCGACCCAGAGGATGCGCGCATCGGCACGGGCAGCCGCCTGCAGCATGGCGGCGGCCGGGGCGCCGGGGCGCAGTACCACGGCGACGGCTGCGGGGCGGCCATCTGCGGGGCGGGCCGGTCGTTGCGCCTGCCAGCCGGCGACCAGCGTGGCAGTGACCAGCAGCCACGGCAGTAGGCCCGGGAGCGGCCGGCCAGGCCGCGCGCCGGGCCGGCCCGCATGCACGCCGGCCATGCCGCGCGCCTGCATCCTGCGCTGCAATCCCCAGCCGGCGGCCAGCGGCAGCAGCCCGAAGACGACGAGCCAGCCCAGGTCCCAGGCGAGCGGCTCGGCCACGTCCATGCGGATGCGGTGCAGGCCCAGCAGCCCGTGCGACAGCAGCGCATCGGCCACATGCCAGGCGCCGAAGCCGATGAGGAAGAGCGCCGCGAAGGCGCCGGGCTCGCCCGGCTGGGCCGGCCCGGCTGCCGCGGCCGGCAGGGCGCCGCGCCCGGCCGCCCTGCCCACCCCGTGCACGCCCTTCAGGTGCAGCACCAGCCCGATGGCGGCGACGACATACATCAGCGCGTGGAAGAGCCCGTCGGCCAGCACCTGGGTGCGCAGGTCCAGCCTGGCGCCGTCCACGCGCACGGCACTCAGCAGGTGATGCCACTGCAGGATCTGATGCAGCAGGATGCCGTCGAAGAAGCCGCCCAGCGCGAAGCCGAGCAACGCGGCACCCCAGCCGGCCCGGCGCAACCCGGCAGCCCGGGGCGCCGGGCAGTCTGACGAAGGGCGGGCAGCGGCCATGAGTACCTCCGCCGCGGGCGGGGCAAGCGGTGTTCCGCAGAACGGAGCCCGTTGCTGGTGGCCGTGAACGCCGGCAACGAGCCATGGATGTGGCGCGGAATGTGGGATGCGATGCGGCAAGCGGGCTGCAGGGACGCGCGGCGCAGGCTCAGCGGCTGCGCCCTGCGCGCACCGCGCTCACATGGTCGCCAGGATGCGCTCGATGTTGCGCTCGGCGAGGGCCGTGACCGACAGCGCCGGGTTGGCCACCAGCGAGTCCGGGAAGAGCGACGCATCCATCACGTACAGGCCCGGATAGCCCTTGACCTCGCCGGTGTCGCTGGTGGCCAGGCCGATGGGGCAGCCGCCCAGCGGGTGGTAGGTGGCGTTGTCGCCCACCGTCTTGCCGCCGAACCAGCTGCGGCTGTAGGTGGCGCCGTTGGCGCGGTTGACCTTGTCATACACCGCGCGGGCGCTGGCGATGGGCTCCCGGCCCCGTCTTCAGTCGGCCGTGCCCGGCTGCCCGGACTGGCCGAGCAACGCGGCCTTCAGGCCGTCGTCGGCGGCCTCGTGGCCCAGCCAGATCTTGATCAGCGCGGTGTAGAACTCCGGCTCGCGCACCGGCTCGCCGGCGGGCTTGCCGTTGATGCTGATCACGGTGCCGGTGCCGGGGATCCAGTCGAGCGTGAAGACATCGCCCGGCGACAGGCGCTTTTGCTGCGCAAAGATCTCGCCCATGCGGATGGTGCCGGGGATGGAGCGGGCGAACTCCTCGCGCGTGGCGTTCTTCTCCATGCCCTTGGTGAACATGCGGCCCAGCTCGTCGGCCTGGATGCCGCGCAGCATGTGCACCTGCATGCGGCGCGGGCCGTCGGGCGTCCAGACGGCCTCGGGCGAGCGCGTGCGCTGCGGCAGGTAGAGCGCCGCGGCATAGACCTTGAAGACGATCTTGGTGCGGATGCCCGCGCCGTTGAGCTGCAGGCGCTGGCCGGCCACCGTGGCTTCGCGCTCGAAGCGCACGCCGCCGACTTCGTTGCGCACCGGCTCGGGCGGGGCGGCGTATACCGCCGGCAGGGCGGCGGCCATAAGCGCGGCGAAGACCGCACGACGCAGTGCAGGGGCACGCAGTGCAGCGGCAGACAGCGGGGCACGATGACGTTGGATGGGCATGGCGGGTACTTCCGGTGCTTCAAACGGGGCGCCGCGCTCGTTCGCGCGGGATCAGGCTCGGTGTTTTAAACGGCGGCGCGGCAGCGCGCCAGTGCGGATTGCCCCGCCGCAGGGCTTGCAGGCCGCTTGCGCACGGGCGCCACGCCAGCCAGGCAGTGGCGCTGGCGTGGGCCTTGCTTGCATACCGCTTGCGATTGCGCTGGGCCACGTGCGGGAATCCCCGCCGGCTTGGTCGCGGATGGTGCGCCCCGGGCCCGGACGCGGCACAATAGCGGGTTCGCCGGGCCGCCCTCGTGCGGGCCGGATTTCCTTGTCGCACTTCCTTGTCGCACTTGGCCGCGAGGCCCACCTCATGAGCAAAGAGACGGAAACCACCATCCGCGCGGATGGACTGCGCTACCAGTCCAAGAAGACCGGATCGCCCTTCTCGGGCACCGGCAGCACCCGGTCGTGCTTCAAGTGCGGACGCCACCGCACCGCAGACCAGCTGCAGACCAAGAAGGTGCTGGGTCGCACCGAGATGATCTGCAAACCGTCTTGCGAGACGGCCGGCAAGACCAACAGCTGACCGACGCCCGCCCCTGTTGAACCGACGCTGACGTGGGGCGGGGATCCCGGCCCCGGTCGGGATGACGTCCGCCGCCCCAGTCCGCAACACCTCGGCGCCCGCAACGGGCGCGGCCCGGCCTCGCCCGCTCACGCAGTGCGGGGCCGCTTGCTTTTGTGCCCGCAGCAGGCTGCGGCTTCGCGTGCAGACCGCTGCACCCGGCTCACGGCGGGATGACGACCAGGATCCTGATGCGGCCGGCAGCGCGCCGGCCGCTCGCTGCCCGTCCGGGCCCCCCCGGCCCTTCCTCACTTTTTTTGCGATGCGCCGCGCCGCGCAAGGGCCGGTGCGGGCTGCCGCATGCGCGCCTGCTGGCGGCGGCCTGCCGTTTGCTGCCGCGGCGGCAGCAAACGTATCCTGACCGCCGGCCTTCGCGCCGTGCCCGCCTTCCGCTCGGGCTTCGCTCGCCCTCTTCCCTCCCAGCCTGCCGCTTCTTTTCCATGACGCTCGCCGCCGCCACCACCGTTCCGCCGCCCGACAACTACCAGCGCCTGATCGAGGCCACGCGCGTGCTGCCCACGCTGTCGGTGGCGGTGAT
The DNA here is from genome assembly GCA_016219375.1 of Burkholderiales bacterium. Taxonomy (GTDB): domain Bacteria; phylum Pseudomonadota; class Gammaproteobacteria; order Burkholderiales; family Burkholderiaceae_C; genus Aquabacterium. The sequence goes on along the minus strand of JACRNC010000023.1, from coordinate 371,981 downwards.
CCATCCCGTGGACGGCGTCTCGCTGGGCGCGGCGCTGGAGGCGGCCGACATGGGCCTGATCACGCCGACGCTGGTGGGCCCGCGCAGCAAGATCCTGGCGGCCGCCAAGGAGCTGGGCCGCGACATTTCGGCCCTGCCGATCGTGGAGGCGCCGCACAGCCATGCCGCGGCCGAGGCCGGCGTGGAGCTGGTCAAGACCGGCCAGGTCGAGGCGCTGATGAAGGGCAGCCTGCACACCGACGAGCTGATGGGCGCGGTGGTGGCCAAGGCCACCGGGCTGCGCACCGCGCGGCGCATCAGCCACTGCTTCGTGATGGACGTGCCGGGCTATCCGCACCCGCTGATCATCACGGACGCGGCGATCAACATCGCGCCCACGCTGGCCGAGAAGCGCGACATCACGCAGAACGCCATCGACCTGGCCCATGCGCTGCGCATCCCGGAGGTGCGCGTGGCCATCCTGTCGGCGATGGAGACGGTCAACCCCGACGTGCCGTCCACGGTGGAGGCCGCGGCCCTGTGCAAGATGGCCGACCGCGGACAGATCACCGGCGCGCACCTGGACGGCCCGCTGGCGCTGGACAACGCCATCGACCTGGAGGCCGCGCGCATCAAGGGCATCCACTCCGCCGTGGCGGGGCAGGCCAACATCCTGGTGGTGCCCGATCTCGAGGCCGGCAACATGCTGGCCAAGAGCCTGAGCTTCCTGGCGCATGCGCGCTCGGCCGGCATCGTGCTGGGTGCGCGGGTGCCGATCATCCTGACCAGCCGGGCCGACAGCCGCATTGCCCGGCTGGCCTCGTGCGCCGTGGCTTCCATGCTGGCGCAGGCGCGGCGCGACAACCTGATCAAGGCCATCGGATGAGCGCCGGCGGCGTCGCAGGCGACGGGCTGGTGCTCACGCTCAATGCCGGCTCGTCGAGCATCAAGTTCGCGGTCTACGGCTGGGCCGACTGCCTGCCCGGCCAGCCGCATCCGCAGCCGGCCTGGCGCGGGCAGATCGACGGCCTGACCGGACATCCGCGCTTCGTGGCCCAGGACGGGCGCGGCCAGACCGTTGCCGAACAAGGCTGGGACGAGACGCTGTCGCATGCCGCGGCGATGGAGCATCTGCTGGGCTGGCTGGACCAGACGCTGGCCGGCCACCCGCTGCGCGTGTGCGGCCACCGCGTGGTGCACGGCGGCGTGCAGCATGCGCTGCCCGCGGTGGTGGACGAGGCGCTGCTCGACGACCTGCAGGCCCTGTGCCCGCTGGCGCCGCTGCACCAGCCGCACAACCTGGCGCCCATCCGGCTGCTGCGCGCCACGCGGCCGAGCCTGCCGCAGGTGGCCTGCTTCGACACCGCCTTCCACCGCGGGCAGGACGAGGTGGTGCAGCGCTTCGCCCTGCCCCGCTGGCTGACCGAGCGCGGCGTGCGCCGCTACGGCTTCCACGGCCTGAGCTATGAGCACATCGCCGGCGAGCTGCCGCGCGTGGCGCCCGGCCTGGCCCAGGGCCGCGTCATCGTCGCCCACCTGGGCAATGGCGCCAGCCTGTGCGCGATGCGGGGCGGACGCAGCCTGGCCAGCACGATGGGCTTCTCGGCCCTGGACGGGCTGATGATGGGCACGCGCTGCGGCACGCTGGATGCGGCCGTGGTCTTCTACCTGCTGCGCGAGCTGAAGATGAGCCCGGCGGACGCGGAGAAGCTGCTCTACAACGACAGCGGCCTGAAGGGTGTGTCGGGCGTGTCCAACGACATGCGGGCACTGCGCGAGCGGGCCGACGAGCCGCCGGTGCGCGAGGCGCTCGACCTGTACGTGCACCGCATCGCCCGCGAGGTGGGCAGCCTGTGCGCCGTGCTGGGCGGGCTGGACGGGCTGGTGTTCACCGCCGGCATCGGCGAGCACGACGCGGCCACGCGGGCCGAGGTGATCCGCGCCTGCGCGTGGCTGGGCCTGGAGCTGGATGAAGCGGCCAATGCCGCGGGCGGGCCGCTCATCTCACGCCCATCCCGCACCGGCACGGGCCCGCAGGCCTGGGTGATCCCGACGGATGAAGAGGCCATGATCGCGCGGCATGCGGTGGCGGCTTTGGGGGCGGCCGGCGCGGTCTGAGAGCGCGGTCTCAGGGCGCGGTCTGAGAGCGCGGTTGGGCCGGCTGGCGACGGCTGGCGCGGGCAACCAGGGCGCGGCCGCGGGTGAGTCAGCTGCGATAGCCCGAGTCGCTGTGATCCAGCTTGCGCAGCAGCGCCGGCCAGGCCAGGGCGTTGCCCGCGCCACGGGTCACGGCCTTGGCCTGGGCCTTGGCGCCGGCCAGGATGCGGGGGTCGATGGGAATGAGCTCGCCGCCGCCGGCCTGGGCCTTGAGCTGGATCTCGCAGGTCTTCTGGAAGATGTACATCGACACGAACGCATCGGCCACCGAGCGGCCCACGGTCAGCAGACCGTGGTTGCGCAGCATGAAGAACTTGTTGCTGCCCAGGTCGGCCACCAGGCGGGGCTTCTCGTCCTCGTTGAGGGCCACGCCTTCGTAGTCGTGATAGCCCAGGGACGACAGCACGAAGATGGACTGCTGCGAGATCGGCAGCACGCCGCCCTTCTGCGCCGAGACGGCCACGCCTTCTGTGGTGTGGACATGGATGACGCACTGCGCGTCCTCGCGCGCGGCGTGGATGGCGCTGTGGATGGTGAAGCCCGCGGGGTTGATCTCGTAGGGGCTGTCCATCACCTTGTTGCCCGCCAGGTCCACCTTGACCAGGCTGGAGGCGGTGACCTCCTCGAACAGCAGGCCGTACGGGTTGATGAGGAAGTGGTGCTCGGGGCCGGGCACGCGGGCCGAGAGGTGCGTGAAGATGAGGTCGTCCCAGCCGTACCGGGCCACCAGCCGGTAGGCGGCGGCCAGGTCTTCGCGCAGGGCCCATTCGTCTGCGCTGACGCGCTCGCGCACGGCGCCGCCGACATGGGTGAGTGCGGGGTGGTCGGTCATGTGTGCTCCATCTTGCGGGCCGGCTGGCCTGATCGGGGTGACGGCCGTGATCGCCGTGATCGCGGTCATCGTGCTGGTCGTGCTGATCCTGCGGACTGGGCTGACCTTAGCCGCGCAGGCCTCGGTTGACAGCCCGTTGCAGCCCTGAGGCGCGATCCTGCGCTGCGGAAGGCGGCGGGCCGCCCCCCTGCTTCATCCCTTGCGATACAGCCGCTCGATCTGCGCCGCGAAGCGGCTCTCCAGGTTCTTGCGCTTGAGCTTGAGCGTGGGTGTCATCAGGCCCGCGTCGATGGTCCAGGGCTGGTCGGTCAGCCACACGCGCTTCGGGGTGGCATAGGCCGGAAAGCTGCGCACGCGCTGGGCGATGCGCTCGATGGCCAGGCGCTCGGCCTCGGGGGACTCCAGCACGCCGGGGGCATCGGGCACCAGGCCGGCCTCGCGGGCGGCGTGGTGCCAGGTGGCCTTGTCCACCACCGCCAGCACGGCCAGGAAGGGCCGCTGCTCGCCGATGACCAGGGTCTGGGCGAAGAGCGGGTCGCCTTCGATGGCCTGCTCCAGGTCCACCGGGGCGATCTTCTCGCCGGTGGAGGTGACGATGATGTCCTTGATGCGGCCGATGATGAACAGGCGCCCGTCCTCGATGCGGGCGCGGTCGCCGGTGTGCAGCCAGCCGTCCGCCTCCAGCACGCGGGCGGTGTCCTCCTCGCGGTTGAGGTAGCCGCGCATGACGGTGGGGCCGCGCACGAGCAGCTCGTCCATCTCGCCGATGCGCACCTCCACGCCGGGCAGCGGGCGGCCGACCGAGGCGGGCAGGTTGTCCTCCGGCGTGTTGCAGCTAACCACGGGCGAGGTCTCGGTCATGCCGTAGCCCTGCAGCAGGTTCAGGCCCATGCCGAGGAAGAAGTGGGCGATGTGCGGCGCCAGCGGCGCGCCGCCTGCAATGGCCACCCGCAGCCGGCCGCCGAAGGCCTCCAGCACCTGGCGGGCGACGATGGGCTCCAGCGCGCGCCAGGCCAGGCGCTCGGCCAAGCCCGGCTCCTGCTCATGCTGCTCGGCCATGAAGCGTGCCCAGCCCACCTCTTCAGCCCAGGCCAGCAGCTTCCTGCCGATGGGGTGGCCCTGGGCCACCGACTCCTGCACCTTGGCATAGATGCGCTCGTAGATGCGCGGCACCGAGATGAGAACCGTGGGCCGCACGATGCGCAGGTCCTCCTGCAGCTGGGCGACCGAGCGCGCATAGGCCACGCAGGCGCCGGCGGCGATGGCCAGGTAGTAGCCGGCGGTGCGCTCGAAGGTGTGCGACAGCGGCAGGAAGGACAGCAGCACGTCGCCGCCGTGCATGGGCAGGCGCTGCAGGATGGCGCGCACGTTGGACAGCACGTTGCCGTGCGTGAGCATCACGCCCTTGGGCCTACCGGTGGTACCCGAGGTGTAGACGATGGCGGCCAGGGCGTCGGGGCCCAGGCCGGCAGGGGCGGCGGATGAAGCGGCCTGCCCTTCGCCGGCGGCCAGCCAGGCGCGCAGCGAGACGATGCGCGCATCCGCTGCACCGGGAGGCCCGCCGGCGTGTTCGGCCAGCGTGACGACGCGCCGCAGCGTGGGGGGCACCTCGCCGGCTGCGGTAATGCCCAGCCAGCGCTCCACGGTGTCGCACAGCAGCACCGCGGCCTGGCTGTCGGTCAGGATGTAGGCGATGGAGGCGGGGTTGTCCAGCGCATGCATGGGCACCGGCACCAGGCCCAGGCTGAGCGCAGCCAGGTCCATGCAGACGTGGTCCACGCCGTTGGGCACGAGCAGGGCCACGCGGGTGCCCACGGGCAGCGCCTCGGCACGCAGTGCGGCGGCCCAGCGCTGCACCTGGCGCTGCGCCTGCGCCCAGGTCAGCGACTGCCAGCCTTGCGTGGCGGGATCGAGCTGGCGATAGGCCTCGGCATCGGGCGTGTAGGCCACGCGCCAGGCGAAGAGCTCGCCCAGCGTGGCCACGCGCGACAGCCCCGGCGGCAGGCCGAGCGAGCCGATGGCGGGGGTGGACAGGCTGGCGGCGGGCGTGGACAGGGCGGCGGCCGGGGCAGTGGGTTGGGGCAGGTCGGACATGCGAATCAAGGTTGGGCGCAGACGGCGCAGCGGTCGAAGACGATGGCCCCATGTTGCCGCGGATGGCCGACCGACGCGGCCGCAGGGCCGGCCGGGTGGGGCCGCCTGGCCGGGGCTTGATGCGCGTCAAGCCCGCGCGAGAGACCCGCTGCGGCTTCACTGCGGACCCATGCTCGCGCAGCCTGCAGCCGACTGGCCTCACGGCCGCCCGGCCAGCAGCCGCTCGATGGTCTTCACCAGCTCCGGGAACTGGAAGGGCTTGGCCAAGTAGGCGTCGCAGCCGGCGGCGCGGATCTTCTCGGCATCGCCCTTCATGGCGAAGGCGGTGAGCGCCAGCACGGGAATGCGGGCGGTGGCCGGGTCGGCCTTGAGCTCGCGGGTGACGGCCATGCCGTCCATGCCGGGGAGCTGCACGTCCATCAGGATCAGATCGGGCAGGTGCTGCCGCGCGGCCAGCAGGCCGCCCGGGCCGTCCTCGGCCACCAGCACCTGGTGGCCGGCGTGCTCCAGCACGAGCTGGGCGAGCTTGATGTTCGACAGGGTGTCTTCGACGACGAGGATGCGGGCCATGACGGCTCTCCGGCGAGGGCGGCAGGGGCGGGGCTGGTGTCGGAGTGATGAGGAGGGATCAGGAGCAGGATCAGGCGGAGGGCGGCGGCGCGGGCCCACCGCTGCCCACCGCGCGGCGGATCTCGTTGAGGAAGGCCTCGGGCGAGAAGCCGCCCTTGTCCAGCACGCGGCGCACCCGGCCGCGCAGGCGGCGCAGGTCGCCCTCCTGCAGCTGCTTGGCGGTGACGATGAGCAGCGGGATGGCCGCGGCGCGCGGGTCGGCCTGCAGGGCCTCGACCACGTCGAAGCCGGTGACCTCCGGCATCATCAGGTCGAGCACGATGAGGTCCGGCAGCAGTCGCCGGGCCAGCTCGATCGCCTCGGCGCCGCCATAGGCCGTCTGCACCTCGATGCCCGGCTCGGCCTGCAGGTAGCTGCGCAGGATGTCCACGGCCGCGGGGTCGTCGTCGACCACCAGCACATGGCGGCGCGCCGCCTCGCCGCCGCGCAGGCCCAGCTCGTCGAGCACGGCCAGGAACTCCTCGCGGCGCACCGGCTTTTGCAGGATGCCGCGCGCGCCGACCGAGACGCCGCGGCGCTCGTGGTCGCGGGCGATGATGGAGACGATGACCACCGGCGTGGCGGTCAGCGCGGGCTCGGCGCGCAGCCGCTCCAGCGTCTGCCAGCCGTCCATGCCGGGCAGCAGCAGGTCCAGCGTGATGAGGTCATAGGGCCGCTGGCGCGCCTGCTCGATGGCCTGCGCCAGCGCCTGCTCGCCGGTGGTGACGAGCACGCTGTCGAAGCCCTCCTGGCGCAGCAGCGCGCGCAGCATGTCGGCGGCCAGCGGGTCGTCCTCGACCACCAGCGCGGTGCGCGCGGCATGGCCGGGGCCCGCAGGTGCGGCGGACGACAGGCCGGCGAACACGGCCGGCAGCAGCGGCGCGCCGGTGAGCGGCGGGACGGGATCGCCAAGCCCGGGCGGGGCCGCTTCGGCCGCCGCCAAGGCCGGCGCAGCCTGCATCCCGCGTGCGGCCGGTGGCCGCCCTGCCCCTGCTGCAGCGGACGACAGACCCGCGCCCGCGGATGCCGGCGGGCCAGCGGACACGGCATCGACCGCGGCCTGGCCCGCGCCGGCGGTCGCCGCGGGATCGCCGCCGGCCTGCAGCGGCTCCATGCGCAGCCACACGGTGAAGCGGCTGCCCTGCCCCGGCGTGCTGTCCACGTCGATGCAGCCGTCGTGCAGCTCCACCAGGCGGCGCACCAGGGCCAGGCCCAGGCCGGTGCCGCCGTACTGCCGCGCCAGCGAGCTGTCGAGCTGCACGAAGGGCTGGAACAGCCGCGACAGCCCCGCCTGCTCGATGCCGATGCCGCTGTCGTGCACGCTGATGCCGGCGTAGTGCGCGCCCGCGGCCAGTGCCGCACCCACGCGCAGCTGCGGGCGCTGTGCGGCCAGCTCGCGGCCGCCGGCTGTAGCCACCTGCAGGCGCACCTCACCGCCGCGGGGCGTGAACTTCACGGCGTTGGACACCAGGTTGTAGAGGATCTGCTTGACCTTGCGCGGGTCGGCCGACACCCACAGCGGCGCGCCCTCGGCCACGCTCAGGCCCACGCGGGCGCCCTGGGCCTGCTCGCGCAGCAGCGCCCGCGCCTGGGCCGCGGCGGCCTGCAGGTCCACGGGCTCGCGGTCCAGCGTCATGTGGCCGGCCTCGATCTTGGAGAGATCCAGGATGTCGTTGATCAGCGACAGCAGGTGCTCGCCGCTGCTGTGGATGCTGCCGATGGCGTCGCGCTGGCGCTCGCTGAGCTCGCCGGCCAACCCGGCCTGCAGCACCTGCGAGAAGCCCAGGATGGCGTTGAGCGGCGTGCGCAGCTCGTGCGACATGTTGGCCAGGAACTCGGACTTGTGGCGGTCGGCCGCCTCCAGCTGGCGGTTCTTGTCGGCCACCTCGTCGCTGCGCCGGCGCAGCTCGGCGGCCAGCTGCTTGACGCTGTCGTACTGGCGCAGGTTGTGCAGCGTCAGCCCCAGCTGCGCGCCCAGCCGGCACAGGAAGGCCAGCGCCGGCTCGTCCACCGCGCGCGTGGCCGCCAGCACCAGCACGCCGTGGCGCATGTCGGCGTGCTGCACCGGCAGCACCACCACCGCCGCCGGCTGCAGCCGGGCAAAGCCCACGTCCAGCTGCAGGCCCTCCACCGCATCGGTCAGCACCGTGGGCCCGCTGCCCAGCACCGCCTGGCCCAGCAGGCCCTCGCCGGGGCGCAGCTCGATGGCCGGCCCCGCGGGCGTGCCGTGGTGCGCCTCCAGCAGATAGCTGCCGCGCCACTCGTCGTAGCGGTAGAAGGCCGCGGCCGGATACGGGTGGCGGCGCGCCAGCAGGTCCAGGAAGCCGGCCATCATCCGCGCGCGGTCCCAGCCCTGGTTGAACAGCGCCAGCGCCTCGCCGTGGGTCTGGTCGTCATGGTGGCTGCGCTGCACCTGCTGCTGCGCGCGCTGGCGCTCGGTGGTGTCGCGAAAGACCACCACCGAGCCGGTGATGCGCCCGCCCGGGTCGCGCAGCGGGCGTGCGGTGCAGGTGATGTGCAGCAGCTCGCCGGGCGCGGGCTCCGCCGGGCTCACACCGGGGACGGCGCGCATGCCGCGCGGCGGCGAGCGCATCAGCAGCTCGGCCTCGTCCACCGCCTCGCCGGCCAGCGCGCGGATCAGCGGCACGCGGTGCAGCGCGATGGGCTCGCGGGTCTGCACGTCGAGCATCACGTAGTAGCCCAGCTCCTGCTCGGGCGGCAGCCCATCGGGGCGGCGGCCGGTCAGCTCCTCGTAGCGGGCGTTGACGTAGGTGACGCGGCCGGTCTCGTCGGCCACGGCCACGGCGTCGCCCATGCTGTCGAAGACCTGGTTCAGCAGCGTGCGCTGGCGGCGCGCGGTGCGCTCCTCGCGGTCCAGCCGGGCCATCGTCCAGAAGGTGGCCAGCCCGAGCGCCGCGCTGAGCGTGACCACCAGCAGCGCCGTGCCGGCCGCCGGGCCGAACCAGCCCCAGGCCTGGCCCTCCAGCCGCAGCCAGCCCAGCAGCACCGGCAGCGTCAGCAGCACCGGCAGGAAGACCCGCGCCAGCAGGCTGCCCTGCAGGTCGCCGGAGAGGGTGCGCATCAGCGGCGCATGCGGCGTGGCGCACAGCAGCCCCACGCTGAGCAGGCAGAAGGCCAGCGCGCTGTGCAGCGCCATGTTCTCCAGCCCGGCCAGCTGGAACATCGCCGGCTCGCCATAGGCGTAGCCCACCACCACCAGCAGGCTGCCGATGCCCACGATCAGCGCCAGGGCCTGGATGGCGCGCAGCTGGCGGCGCCGGCTGCGGTCCTGCGGGGTGTCGGCATGCAGGACCTCGACCAGCTCATGCGGGTTGAGCGCGCGGGCGGCCACCGACGCGGCGCGCGCCGCCCGCGAGGGCCGCGTCGGCAGCCGCAGGCGCAGGGCCAGGGCGGCCGCCATCATCAGGAAGTTGAGCACCGTGACCTGCGCCATGCGGCCGGGGTGCAGGGTGTCGCCCAACGCATCGATCACCAGCAGCTCATCGATGCGCAGGTCCACGTTCAACAGGTATTGCAGCCCCGTGGCGCCGGCCACCAGAGCCAACGCGGCAACCGCCAGGCAGCCCCCGGCGCGAAAGCGCTGGGATGCGGCGCTCATCAGCCCCAGCGCCGCCAGCATCAGGCACAGCGCGGAGTTGGGCTTCATCGACACCCAGCCGGTGCGCAGCACGCGCAGCGACGGGATGTCGGCCGTCCAGCCCAGCAGCACCAGCACGGCCATGACCAGCGCCGCCACGGCACAGGCGCAGCCGGCCCGCGCCAGCGCATGCGGCGCCAGCGCCCGGGTCGCGGGGCGGGCCACGTCGGTGGGGGCTGGCGGGTGGAGGTCGCTCACGCGCCGGCAGGGGCAATCCGGCTTCCCGCACGGGGGATCGCTAACCCGGCTTGAGCGCGGGCGGCGCGTGGGCCGCGGCAAGGGGTGCGCCCCATCCCGGGGCATGGGCGGCCATCCGGTTCATCGTGCGGGGCCGGCGCGGCCGGCCCGACCGCCGGGTTGGCAGGTCGGCAGTTCAGCCGCCGCCCTGCACGCACCCGCCCAGGCGGCAGCTCAGGCCCGCAGCTTGCGGGGCCCCTTGCCGCGCATCATCTTCCAGGCGGTGATGAGGAAGACCTTCAGCGGCGATTCATCCGGCACCGGCGGGCGGCCGGCGGCAATGCGGTGCAGCTGGCGCGTGTACCAGCTGACCTCCAGCAGGCCCATGCGGTCGATGGCGCCGATGCCGGTCTTGAGCATCCTGACCGTGTGCCGGCCAGGCTGGCCGGCCAGCAGGCGCTGGCCCAGGTCCGGCTCCAGCGCCAGGCCACGGGCCAGGCCGACGAAGTCCACCGCGCCGCTGGCCAGCGCCTCGGCCATGCCCTGCGGCGTGCGAAAGCCCCCGGTCACCATCAGCGGCACCTTGACGGCCGCGCGCGCCTTCTCGGCGAACTCCAGGAAGTAGGCCTCGCGCTGGCGGGTGCTGTCCTTCATCACCGGCTGGCGGATGCCCGTCATCGCCGGCGCCTCGTAGGTACCGCCGGAGATCTCGATCAGGTCAATGCCGGCGGCCTCCAATGCGCGCACCGTGTCCAGCGACTCTTCCTCGGTGAAGCCGCCGCGCTGGAAGTCCGCCGAGTTGAGCTTGATGCCGATGGGGAAGTCCGGCCCCACCTGCGCGCGCATCGCGGCCAGCACGGCCAGCACGAAGCGGCGGCGCTTGTCGGGCGTGCCGCCCCATTCATCGGTGCGGATGTTGTGCCTGGGGCTCAGGAACTGGCTGACCAGGTAGCCGTGCGCGCCGTGGATCTGCACGCCGGAGAAGCCCGCCTGCTGCGCCACGCGCGCGGCGCGGGCGAAGCGCTGCACGATGTCCTCGATCTCGTCGGCGCGCAGCTCGCGCGGCGTGGCGAAGAAACTGGCCAGCTGCGGCGGAAACGGCACGGCAGACGGCGACACCGTCTCGCGGTTGAGGCCGCGCGGCGACTGCTTGCCCGGGTGGTTGAGCTGCATCCACAGCTGCGTGCCGCCTGCCGTGCCGGCCTGGGCCCAGCGGCGCAGCGCGTCCAGGTGGCGGTCGTCCTCGATCACCACGTTGCCCGGCTCGCCCAGGGCGCGGCGGTCGATCATCACGTTGCCGGTGATCACCAGCCCCAGGCCGCCTTCTGCCCAGCGGCGGTAGAGCACCGGCAAACCCGGGCCGGGCGCGCCGTCGGGCCCGCCCAGGGCCTCGCTCATGGCCGACTTGGCCAGCCGGTTGCGGATGGTGGTGCCGCGCAGGTCGAAGGGCTGCGACAGCAGGCGGATAGCCTCGGTGGAGGACAGATGGGACGGGGGGGTCAGGCTGGCTTGCGACATGGCCGCGAGCGTAGCGGCAAAGCCCGCGCGGCGTACGCCGGCGTACCGTCAGCGGCTGCGCAGGCTGCCGGCAGAACGTCGCCAGACGCCGCTTCAAGCCGCTTCAAGGCGCTGCACTCCGCTGCACGCCGCCAGACACCGCGGCGGCGTACGGGACTTCCCCCGGCTCAGGGCCCGGCAGGGCCTGCGGCAAGCGCCGCCCGCACGCAGTTGCGCCCCGCGGCCTTGGCGGCGTAGAGCGCGGCGTCGGCCTGCTCGATCAGGCGGGCGGTCTCCAGGCCGTCTTCGCAGGCGGCTTGCGGGCTGCCCTGCCCGGCGGCGTGCCGGCCCTGCACGTCACTTGGCATCGGGACACGGCCGGCGCGCATCACGGCGGCACCCACGCTGACGGTCAGCACGCCCAGCGGGGCGTCCTCATGCCGCAGGGCCAGGTCCTCGACGGAGCGGCGCACGCGCTCGGCCACGTGCAGGGCGTCGTCCAGCGAGGTCTGCGGCAGCACGGCGATGAACTCCTCGCCGCCGTAGCGCGCCAGCAGGTCCATCGGCTGGCGCAGGCTGGCGCGGGCGGCTGCCGCCACGCGCTGCAGGGCCACGTCGCCGGCCGGGTGGCCGTGGCGGTCGTTGTAGGCCTTGAAGTGGTCCAGGTCCAGCATCAGCACGGCGACCTCGGCGCCGTCGTGGCGGGCGCGGGCCCAGATCTGGTCCAGGTATTCCTCGAAGTAGCGGCGGTTGGCCAGGCCGGTCAGCGCGTCCAGCCGGGCCAGGCGCTGCAGCTTGTCGTGGGTGTCGTTGAGGTCGGCCGTGAGCGCCTGGCCGCGCAGGCGCAGCAGGTAGCGCAGCCGCTCCTCGCGCTCCATGGCGTAGTTGGCCACCAGCGAGAAGGCCAGCGCCACGGTGATGAAGAGGGTCAGCGGCGCGTTCAGGTCGATGGCCTGCGGGCCCATGTGGCGGCTGCTGAGCACGTGGATGGCCAGCACGCCCATCGAGGTGCCCAGCGCAAACCAGAAGCGCGCGCGCTGCACCACGTTGCCGTAGATGATGACGATGACGAAGCCCGCGGGGTAGACGCCGGCCAGCGGCTCGCTGCTGACCGCGGCGACGAAGCCGACGGTGGCGCTGGCGATGAGCGTGCTCAGCGCGATGACCGTCTCCAGGCCCACCATCACCAGCGGCGTAGCCCGCCGGCGCAGCGCCCAGCCCAGGGCCAGCACCGCCAGGCCCAGCGGCGTGACGATGCCCAGACGCAGCTGCGCGGCCAGGTGGAAGGTGTCGGGCGTCATCAGCCGGTCCACCAGCAGATAGCCGTCGAAGATCAGCAGGCCGATGACCAGGCTGACCAGGCTGTGGCGCAGGCGCTGCGCGGCCTGGTCGGCAACGAAGCGCCGCTCCAGCTCGGGCGGGAACAGCAGCCAGCGCAGCGCGCGCGGCAGCACGGCGCTGAGCTCGTCGGCACGCCAGCGGCGCGGGGCGGCGGGCGCTGTGCCGGCGTCGCCGCTCGGGACCGGATCCTGGCCGGGGTCGATGCGGGCGGCCGGCGGCATGGGCGCAGGCCAGGGCGGCGGCAGGCCGGCGTCCTGCGGCGTGGCGGGCGCGGTAGGCGTGGCGCTCACGACAGCCCTCCGGGCAACGGTGCGGGGGGCGGGGTGCAGGCCTGGCTGCGGGCCGGCTCGGCGGCGGCGCCGTCGGGTGCGGCATCGTCGGATGCGATGCCAGGCTGGGCGGCATGCAGTGCAGGCGCCAGCCAGACGCGGTTGCGGCCGGCGCGCTTGGCCTGGTAGAGCGCCTCGTCGGCGGCGGCGATCAGGTCGTCGGGCGTCAGGCCCTCCAGCGGCTGCACGCAGGCCGCACCCACGCTGACCGTGACCACCGGCGCGGTGGGCGAGGCCTCGTGCGGCAGGCCCAGGCGCAGCACCGTCTCGCACACGCGGCGGGCCACGCGCTCGGCCATGTCGGGCGTGGTGCGCGCCAGCACGGCGATGAACTCCTCGCCGCCGTAGCGGGCAATCAGGTCGCCGGGGCGGCGCAGCGTGGCCTGCACGGCCTGGGCCACCTCGCGCAGGCAGCGGTCGCCGGCCGGGTGGCCGTAGCGGTCGTTGTAGAGCTTGAAGGCGTCGATGTCGATCATCAGCGCGGCCAGCGGCGTGCCGTCGCGCTGGGCGCGGGCCCAGACCTGGTCCAGGTACTCGCGCAGGTGGCGGCGGTTGGCCAGGCCGGTCAGGCCGTCCAGCCGGGTGAGCTGCTCCAGCTTGTCGGCCGCCTGGGCCACGCGCTCGCGCAGCCGCGCTTCATCGAGCTGCAGGGCATAGGTCTCGCGCGCCTGGCGCTCCAGCACATAGGCGGCATACAGGGCAAAGATGGCGGCCGACAGCGTCAGCAGCAGCACCGGCGCGGCGATCTGCAGCGGCGTGCCCAGCATGAGCGCCGACGCGGCCGCGCCGATCTGCACGCCCAGCGACAGCGCCAGCGACAGCCGAAAGCGCAGCCGCTGCACGCTGACCGCATAGAGCAGCAGCACCGCCAGCCCGGCCAGATGGAAGTGCGCGGTGGGCGCCTGGCTGGCCGCGCCCAGGCCGCAGTGCAGTGCCACGGCCAGCGCGGCCACGGCGGCCGACAGCGTCTCGCGGCGCAGCGGCGGCTGCTCCAGGCGCAGCGCCAGCACGGCCAGCAGCGCCAGCGGCAGGAACACGCCCAGCCGCAAGGCCAGCGCCGCGGGCAGCAGGTCCGGCACCATCGCCGCGTCGATGGGCAGAAAGCCGGCATAGACCAGCGGCCAGGCCAGGCCCGTGGCCACCAGGGTGCGCCGGCGGGCATCGGCCCGGTCGGCCTGGAAGCAGGCCTCCAGCGCCGGCTGCAGGCTGGGCTGCCAGTCGATCAGCCGCACGGGCCGGCCGGCGGGAGCCGGCGTGGACATGGCATCGGGCGAGCGGTCGGCGATGGAGGTACGGCTGGGCGGCACGGCAGGTGGTCGGCGCGGCGGTGGCGCGGGCCCGACAGCGGCACCAGCGGCCCATCCCCGCATGGAAGCCAGACTACTGCAAGCCACGCGGCGCGGCGCAGAGCAAGAGCCCCCGGGTCGTGCTGCGCATCACGTCGCAGCCGCCGCCGGCGTGCACTCTGCACGCCTGGCGCACGCGGGGACACCCGCTGCCCCGTGATGGCTCGCAATGACTCCGCGATCGCCGCGCTGAGCCTCCAGGCCCCTGCCCTGCGGCCTGGCCAGCTCGCCAGGACCTGAGCTCGCCGGTGTACGCCGCCGTCCAGAAAAGGCGGCTTCTCAGAACCGCCAGGCCAGCCGCAGGCCGCCCCAGTGCTCGCCACCCACCACGATGGGCGCGGCGGCCTCCTTGAGGAAGACGAAGCGCCCGCCGCCCATGTCGCGCCGGTAGGTCTGCAGCAGGAAGGGCTGGGTGTTGCGCGCCGAGGCCAGGCCGGTGCGGTCGCTGAAGATGCGCCGCCAGCGGCTGTGCGCGGCGTTCCACACCGGGTCCTGCGGGCGCTGCGGCTGGCAGTAGGCGCGGTTGTGGGTGGAGACGTAGCCGTTGCGGTCGGCGGCGATGCAGAAGACCACCTTGTCCGACAGCTGCAGCACCGGCTCCTGCAGCGTGGGCAGCACGGAATCGGTGAAGGCGTTGAAGCGGGCGGCGTGCTGCGCCGGGTTGCTGCCGGCAATCGGCTGGTAGGCCTCGTCGAAGAGCTCGTCGCGGCGGATGCGGCCCTCGGCCAGCGCCTGCTCGAAGAGCGCGCCGATGCGCCGCGCGGTGGCCTGGGCGGCCTCGATGTAGGGCGTGTCTTCGGTGCGCACGCCGCAGCCGGCCACCAGCTCCATCAGCTGCTCGGACACGCGCAGCACCGATTCGCTGCGTGCCTGGGCCTGCACCAGGGCGGCGGCGCTGGCCTGCGCATCGCGCTGCACGGCGTCCATCTGCGGCTGCATGGCGCTGCTGACGGCCATGCTGCCGTGGGCCGCCTGCCCGATGCGGGCCACGCCGGCCTGCACCTCGGCCAACGCGCGGTGGAAGGCGCTGGTGTGGGCAGCGGCCGGCGGCACGCTGGTGTGGACGGCGCCTTGCGGCTGGCCGGAGCGGGCGGCCGCCTGCGCCGGGCCAGCCGCATCGTCGCGGATCTCGCGCTCCAGCGCCTCGATGCGCTCGCCCAGCCGGGCGATGGTGGCCACGATGGTCTTGGCCGAGGTCTCGACGCTGCCGGCCAGGTCCTTGACCGCACCGGCCACCACGCCGAAGCCCCGCCCGGCCTCGCCGGCGCGGCCGGCCTCCACCGAGGCGTTGAAGGCCACCAGCCGGGTCTGCAGTGCGATGCGGGTGATGTCGTCGGCAGCAGCACTGACCTCGCGCAGCGTCTGCACGATGGTGCCGACCTCGCGGCCGACCTCGGCCACGGCTGCACGCGCGCGGTCCACGGCGGCGCGGCTGCCGGCGGTCTCCTGCTCTATGGCGCGCTGGGCCTGGCCGATGTCCTGCAGGCTGTGGGCCAGCGCGTCGATGGCCTGGGCCTGGCGCTGCACGGTGCCCAGCGTGTCGTCGAGCACGCCGCGCACCTCGGCCGCCTCACGGCCCAGGCCGCTGGTGCGCTCCTGCAGCGCCTGGGCCAGGCGCAGCACGGCCTGGCTGCCGGGTGCGGGGCGGCCGGGCAGCGCGTCGTGCGCGTCCTGCGGGTTGTGCGTGTGGGCCGGCGCGTGGCCGGTCGCATCGCGGCCGGCGGCATCGGTAGAGGACGGCAAGGCTTGCCCGCCGTCTCGGCGCAGCAGGCCCTTGAGCGTGATCGGCACGGCAGGCTCCGGTGGGGCGCCTGCTGCTGCGGCAGAGCGCTGGGCGCTCCGCCGCCGCCGGCGCAGCGAGGTGCGGCCACGCGGGCCGGCACATCGCGAAAGGGTGTTGGAAAGGGTGTGGATCAGCGGCGGTGGGCCCGCCCGCAGGCGGCGCAGGCCACCGCGCGGCGGCTCACCAGGCGCGCAGCTTGACGCGCAGCCGGGCGATGGACTGGCTGTGGAGCTGGCACACGCGCGACTCGGTCACGCCGAGCACGGCGGCGATCTCCTTCAAGTTCATGTCCTGCTCGTAGTACATGCTCATCACGTACTGCTCGCGCTCTGGCAGCAGCTTGATGGCGTCCACCAGCGCCTGGCGCATGCGCTGGTCGTTGAGCAGGCTCAGCGGGTCGTCGGCCTCGGACGCCACGTGGCGGTCCAGGAAGTCGCTGTCGCCGTCGTCGCCGCTCATGTCCTCCAGGTAGATGAGCTGGGTGCCGCGCACCTTGCCCAGCAGCTCCTGGTAGTCGGGCAGGCTCACGCCCATTTCCTTGGCGATCTCGCTTTCCTGCGGCGCGCGGCCCAGGCGCTGCTCCAGGCGGTGCACGGCGGCCTCGATCTCGCGCTGCTGCTTGCGGGTGCCGCGGCTCATCCAGTCGGCGCCGCGCAGCTCGTCGAGCATGGCGCCGCGGATGCGCTGGGTGGCGAAGGTCTCGAACTGCACGCCCTGCCCGGCATCGAAGCGGCTGAGCGCATCGGACAGGCCGATCATGCCGACCTGGATCAGGTCGTCCACCTCGACGTTGGCCGGCAGCTTGGCAATCATCTGGTGGGCCAGGCGGCGCACCAGCGGGCTGTACTGCTTGAGCAGGCTGTCGACGTCGAGGCGGCCTTTGGCGGTGTACATGGGCGGCGGCTCCGTGGCGTTTGTTCGTTCTCGACTCGGGGTCATCTGGAGCGGTTGTCGAAGGGACGGTTCCACAGTCAGCAGGATGCCTGCATCCGGTGCCCCGCAAGGGCGGTTGAAACGCCGTTTACAGGGTCAATTTCCCGATTTCCGCCGAGGCGTGGCATAGCGGGCCCGATGTCAATTGAGGACCGGCCCGGGGCGGGACGGCAGGGCGCTGGCCGCACGGGGCAGGCTGCCCAGCGTGCTGTCAGGCGCGGCGGCGGCCAGCGGCAGGGCCACGTCCAGCAGCTGTGCGGCCAGCTGGGCGAAGGCGGCCGTGGGCGGCTGCGTGGCCGGCTGCGCCGGGTCCAGCTCCACCCAGCCGCGCTGGGCCGCACCCAGGAAGCTGTCGGCACAGGTGGCCAGGCGCTGGGCGATCTGCGCCAGCACCGGCGCGCGGGCCTTGCCGCAGGCCACCAGGTCATGTGCCGGCAGGCCGAAGCGCTGGGCCAGCAGCTTGATGCAGCCGTAGGCATGGGTGATGGACGAGGCCTGCGGGTCCACCAGCACCAGCGGGCTCAGGCGCTGGGCGCCCTCGCGGCGCGCGGCGCGGCCGAACAGCCGGCCGATGTCGCTGGCGCTGGCATGCACCAGCACCACGTCCACGTCGGGCGCGGCCTGGGCCAGCGCATCGAGGAAGCTGGCGCTGGAGCCGTGCAGGTCCACATGGCGCCGCGGCAGGCCGCGCGCGGCCATGAAGCGCACATGCTGGGAGAGCTGCTCGATGCCCTCGCGCAGGTCGAACTCGGCCAGCTCGCAGGGCTCGCTGGCCTGCTCGCCGGCATCGACCACCAGGGTCTTGAGGCCGCGCTGCGCCCAGGCGGCGCACAGCCGCTCCAGCACCACGCCGCCGAAGGCCATGTGCGGGTTGGAGGCCACGGGCACGAAGCGCAGCATGTGCCCCGCAAAGAGCTGGCGCAGGCCGTGGGCCTGGTCGCCCAGGCCCATCGTCGAATCCAGGGCGTCCATCGGCTCCACCGCCCACGGCGCATCGGGCGGGTCCAGGTGGTCGGTGGCGGCGGTATGCAGGCCGGCGGGGGACACGGGCATGTCAGGCAGCACGGAAGGGGATCGAAGGACGCGGGGCGGAGCGCGGCGCGGGGGTCACGGGGCCGGAGGTCACGGGGCCGGGGGTGGCTTGCGCCGCCCGGCCGTCACACGCGCGCCGGCGCGGGGCGGCGGGCCGCGGCGGCGCCGGGCATGGGCTGCGGCGCGTTGGGCGTGGCGAACACCAGGTTGACCTCCGACGGGTCCAGCCGCCACGACGGGCTGCCGCCGCCGCGCAGGGCGCGGTGCACCAGGGCGCTGGCCGACAGGCGATGCCAGTCCTCGGGCACGCGCTGGCCGTTGGCCACGCCCATCACCGTCACCTTGTGGCGGATCACGGCGTCCAGCGCGGGGGCCAGCTTCACCGCCTCGTCGAGCTTGGAGAGGATCACGCCCTTGGCCGCGGCGGCGCGGTAGCTGACCATCACGTCCTCGATGGTCTCGCCCTGCGCGGCGGCGTTGAGCACCAGCAGCTTCTGGATGCGCCCGCCCAGCATGTCGAGCAGCTCGCGGGTGCGGCTGTCGCGCTGGGCCATGCCGGCGGTGTCGATCAGCACCATCTTCTTGGCCGACAGCAGGTCCAGCAGGTCCTCCAGCGCGGCGCGGTCGTGCGCGGTGTGCACCGGCACGCCCAGGATGCGGCCATAGGCGCGCAGCTGCTCATGGGCGCCGACCCGGTAGGCGTCCAGCGTGATCAGGCCCAGGTTGCCCGCGCCGTGCTTGGTGGCAAAGGCGGCGGCCAGCTTGGCGGTGGTGGTGGTCTTGCCCACGCCGGTGGCGCCGATCAGGGCGAAGACGCCGCCCTGGTCCTCGATGGCGGGCTCGGTGTCGCCGGCGGGCAGGTTGTGCTCCAGCACCTCGGCGGCCCAGGCCATGACCTCAGCGGTCGCGTCGCTTGCCGCCATGTCGGCCGGCATGCCGTCCAGCAGCTTGCGGATCAGCGCCGGAGAGAAGCCGCAGTCCAGCAGCTTCTGGGCCAGATGTGCCTGCGCGGGCGAGCGCTGCAGCTTCTCCATGAAGGCGATGGCACCGAAGCGCTCCTCGATCAGGCCCTTCATCGCGCGCAGCTCGCTCATCATGGCCAGGCTGGCTTCATCGGCACGCGGCTGCGCGGCAACGGTGGCCGGGGCATCGGCCAGCACCGGGCGGGCCGGCGCCTCGCGCACCGGCTCGGCGGGTGCGGTCCACTGGCTGGGCAGTTCCTCGCGCAGCACCGGCGGCTCGCGCAGCACCGGCGCGGCGGCCGGGGCCGGGCGACGGGCGGGCTGGGCGGCCGGCTGTGCGGACATCTGGGCAGACTGGGGCGCCGCGGCGCGCGGGGCGGCCATGCGCGGCGCGGGCACGGGCTCGGCCTCGGTGGGATCGAAGACGCGAGGTGCAGGGGCACGGTCGGCGGTGCGGTCGGCAGCACGCTCCGACAGGCGGGCCGACGCCGGCGCCAGCGTCTCGGCCAGCGTGGGCGCGGGGCCCTTGGCCAGCGCGGCATGCGCGGCGGGGCGGGCGGCCGGCGCAGCATCCCAGTGCTGCTCGGACGGCGCGAAGCTCGGCTCCTGCTGCTGGCGGGCCGCGGCCTGGCGGCGCTTGTTGAGCAGGCGCTCGCGCACGTAGTCCTGGAAGGACAGCGTGCTCATCGCCAGGCGCTTGACGTCCTCGTTGACGCTCTGCTCGGTGACGGCGTCGGCCGCGGCGGACTGGGCCGGCGCCGGGCGGGCCGGCTGGGCAGCGTGGCCGACGGGGCGAGCCAGCCGCTCGCTGGTCTCGTCGGCCAGGCGCTCGATGGAGGCGACGCTGCCGTCGGCCATCGCCAGGATCTCCACGCCTTCAGCGCAGGGCTTGGTCGACAGCACCACGGCGTCGTCGCCGAAGGTCGCCTTGACCTTCTGCATGGCCTCGCGCGAGGTGCGACCGGTAAAGCGTTTGACGTTCATGCGTGGCCTCCGATGAGCGTGCCGATGCGGATGGAATGGGTGTCAGGGATCTCGCTGTGGCCCAGCACGCGCAGCCGCGGTGCGGCGCGCTTGAGCAGGCGGGCGATGGGTGCGCGGATGGCGTCCGGCACCAGCAGGCAGGCGGGGTGGCCCAGGTTCTCCTGGCGCTGGGTGGCGTCGGCCGCCGAGCGGGTCAGGGTGTCGGCCACGCCGGGGTCGAGCACCGGGCCGTTGGGCGCGGTCAGGGCCTGGGTCAGCAGGCGCTCCAGGTCGGGCTCGATGGCGATCACGTCGAGCTCGCGCACGGGCCCGTAGATCTGCTGCACGATGGCCGGCGCCAGCGCGATGCGCACGCGGCGCGAGAGCTCGGCCGGGTCGTTGACATGCGGCGCATGCTCGGCCAGGGCTTCGATGATCGAGCGCATGTCGCGGATGTGCACGCCTTCTTCCAGCATGAGCTGGAGGACCTTCTGCAGCGAGGCGATGCCGACCATCTTGGGGACCACGTCTTCGATGAGCTTGGGTGCCAGCTTGGTCACGTGCTCGACCAGCTGCTGCACCTCCACGCGGCCCAGGAGCTTGGCCGCATGTTGTTGCATCAAGTGTGAGAGGTGGGTGGCCACCACGGTCGAGCAATCAACCACCGTGTAGCCGGCCATCTGCGCGGTTTCCTTCTGCTTTTCCTCGATCCACACCGCCGGCAGGCCGAAGGCGGGGTCGGTGCCCTTGGTGCCCGGCAGGGCCAGCGTGGCATGGCCGGGGTTGATGGCCAGGAACATGCCGGGGAAGCATTCGGCCTCGCCCACCACCGCGCCGCGCAGCAGGATGCGGTAGGTGCTGGGGCGCAGCTCCAGGTTGTCGCGGATGTGCACCGCCGGCGGCAGGAAGCCGACCTCTTGCGCGAACTTGCGCCGCACGCCCTTGATGCGCGAGAGCAGGTCGCCGCCGCGTGCCTTGTCCACCAGCTGGATCAGGCGGAAGCCCACCTCCAAGCCCAGCGTGTCCACCGGCTGCAGATCGTCCCAGCTGGCCTCGGCATTGGGCTCGGCCGGTGCGGCTGCGGGCGCCGCCGGCGCCTCGGCCGCGGCCTTGCGCTTTTGCTGCAGGTGCCAGCCCAGGTAGATGAGGCCCGCACCGGCCGGGATGAATACGAAGTGCGGCATGCCCGGGATCACGCCCAGCAGCGTGATGACGCCGCCGGCGATCATGATGGAGCGCGCGCTGTTGAAGACCTGGCCGACGATCTGGCCGCCCACGTCCTGCTCCTTGCCCACGCGGGTGACGACCATCGCCGCGGCCACCGAGATGAGCAGGCCCGGGATCTGCGCGGCCAGCGCATCGCCCACGGCCAGGATGATGTAGCTGTTGGCCGCCTGCGAGGCGCTCAGGTCATGCTGGGCCACGCCGATGACGAAGCCGCCGATCACGTTGATGAACAGGATCAGGATGGCCGCGATGGCATCGCCGCGCACGAACTTGGACGCACCGTCCATCGAGCCGTGGAACTCGGCCTCCTCGCCGATCTCGCGGCGGCGCTTCTTGGCCTCGGCCTCGTCGATCAGGCCCGCGCCCAGGTCGGCGTCGATGGCCATCTGCTTGCCGGGCATGGCATCCAGCGTGAAGCGCGCGGACACCTCGGCCACGCGCTCGGCACCCTTGGTCACCACGATGAAGTTGATGACCACGATCACCGCAAAGACGATCAGGCCGACGGCGAAGTTGCCGCCGATCAGCACATGGCCGAAGGACTCGATCACCGCGCCGGCCGCGCCCGCGCCGGTATGGCCCTCCATCAGCACCAGCCGGGTGGAGGCCACGTTGAGCGACAGCCGCATCAGCGTGGTGATCAGCAGCACCGCAGGGAAGGCGGCGAAGTCCAGCGGCTTGATCATGTAGGCCGCCACCAGCAGCACCATCAGCGACATCGCGATGTTGAAGGTGAACAGCAGATCCAGCAGGAAGGACGGCAGCGGCAGCACCATCATCGCCAGGATCAGCATCACCAGCACCGGCGCGGCCAGCCCCTGCACGTGGCGCGCATAGGGGCCCAGCAGGGCTTGCAGCTTGGCGGTGAGGTCTTTCATGGGGCTCGGGTGATGCGCTCGTCAGCCCACCTGGGGTGCGCGGCTGCCCGGCGGCAGGCGGCCCTCGGCGGGATGGGAGGATTCTTGAGCCCCAGGGCCCGGCTGCTTGCCCCGATAAGGGGCGCTCGGCCGGCGCTTATCCGCGATGACGGCGCGGCACGCGCCAGGTCAGGGGGCGGCGCAGCGTGACGGGGTTCACGCCGCGGCAGGTGGGCCGGGTCGCGCTTGGCTGGTCGGGCGCGCCACTCGGTCCGGGATGCCGCCCGGGATGCAGGCCCGCGCGGCGTGCACGCGATCGCTTGCCGCGTCAGTGCGCGGGCCGCCGCCCCGGCTTGTTGTGCGGGTCCAGCTCGGCCGGCACCACGATGTCGGGCATGGCCTGCGGCATGGGCGCGCGGCCGGCCAGCGCGGCCTTGAGCTGGTAGACATAGGCCAGCACCTGGGCCACGGCGCTGTAGAGCGCCATCGGGATCTCCTGGTCCAGCTCGGTATGGGCATAGAGCGCACGGGCCAGGGGCGGCGCCTGCAGCACCGGCACCTCGTGGTCGCGCGCCAGGTCGCGGATGCGCATGGCCAGGCGATCGGCGCCCTTGGCGATGACGCGCGGCGCGCCCATGCTGCCCTCGTCGTACTTGAGCGCCACGGCATAGTGGGTGGGGTTCATCACCACCAGGTCGGCCTTGGGCACGTTGGCCAGCATGCGCTTTCTGGCGCGCTGCCGGGCAATCTGCTTCATCTTGCCCTTGACCTCCTGGTTGCCCTCCTGGTCCTTGTGCTCCTGCTTGACCTCCTCGCGGCTCATGCGCAGGCGCTTGGCATGCAGGAAGCGCTGCAGCGGCCAGTCGATCAGCGCAAAGACCGCCAGCGTCAGCAGCAGGTACTTGAAGGCGGTGGCCAGCAGGCTGGCGATCTGGCCGATGCCGGTGGGCAGCGGCTGGGCCAGCGCGGCGACGAAATCCGGCCAGTTGCGCGCCAGGAACATCGCGCCGATGGCGCCCAGCAGCAGCGCCAGTGCGCTGGTCTTGAGCGTCTCGATCAGCTGGTCCTTGGAGAACAGCCGACCCAGGCCGCTGACCGGGTTGAGCTTGCCGAAATTGGGCATCAGCGGCTGCCAGGTCCAGTTCCAGCCGCCACTGAGGATGCTGGCCGCAGCCGACATCAAGCCCACGGCCAGCGCCAGCGGCACCACGGCCAGCAGCATCACGCCGCCGAAGGTGGCCAGCCGCTCCAGCATCATCTCGGGCTGGGCCACGGTGCGGGCGTCGAAGCGCAGCCCGGTGGCCAGCAGCTCCTGCAGCCGCCCGGCCAGCATGGGCGCCAGCGCCGCCAGCGCGCCCACCGCACCCAGCATCACCGCAAAGTGGCCCAGGTCGCGCGAGCGCGGCACCTGGCCCTGCTCGCGCGCCTTCTCCAGGCGCCGGCCAGTGGCGGGTAAGTTGCGGTCGGTGGTGTCGTCGGCCATGAGGCAGCGGCCGGCCACGCCGGGATGGCGCAGCAGCAGGCCCGGCGGCGATTCTGGGCGGCAGGCGGCGGCGGCTTAAGCGCGAAAAGCGCCTCGCGGGCCCGGCTTTCCCATCGACGCAGCGCGCAAGCAGCCCGCGCCGTGCACGGCGCCACGCAAGCGGTCTTCTCGCCCCGCCTTGACGCAAGCGCTTGACACCGCCCGCCGGCGATTTCGAGAATAATTCTCATTTGTCGGCACCCGCATCCCGCCCGCCGCATCCCCGCCTCTACATGCGCATCGACCCCCTGGGCGCCGCCGTGGCCCCCGCCCCCCTGCCTGCCGAGGCCCCGGCCGGCCTGAGCCTGTGCGACCTGCCCCTGCATGCCCCGGCGCAGGTGCTGCAGGTCACGCTGCCCCAGCAGGCGACCGAGCGCGACCTGGTGCTGCGGCTGGTGGAGATCGGCTTCGTGCCCGGCGAGCGCGTGCGCGTCATCGCCCACGGCCTGCCCGGCGGCGAGCCCATCGCCGTGCGCCTGGGCGACACCACCTTCGCGCTGCGCCGCTTCGAGGCCGGCTTCATCCGCGTGCAGCCGCTGGCCACCGACGCAAAGGCCGCCCGATGACCGCCGCCGCCACCGCATCCCCGGCGTCGCCGCTGCACGTCGCCCTGCTGGGCAACCCCAACTGCGGCAAGACGGCCCTCTTCAACCTGCTGACCGGCAGCCGCCAGAAGGTGGCCAACTACGCCGGCGTCACGGTGGAGCGCAAGGAAGGCCTGCTCACCACCCCCGGCGGGCGACGGGTGCGCGTGCTGGACCTGCCCGGCGCCTACAGCCTCAATGCGCTGAGCGCCGATGAGGCCGTCACCCGCGACGTGGTGCTGGGCACCCGCCCCGACGAGCCGCGCCCGGAGCTGCTGGTGTGCGTGACCGACGCCACCAACCTCAAGCTCAACCTGCGCCTCGTGCTGGAGGCCAGGCGCCTGGGCCTGCCGATGCTGGTGGCGCTCAACATGAGCGATGTGGCCCGCAAGCGCGGCCTGGACATCGACAGCACCCGCCTGGCCCGCGAGCTGGGCGTGCCGGTGGTCGAGACGGTGGGCGTGCGCCCCGGGGGCGCCCAGGCCCTGCTGGAGCAGCTGGACGCCGCCGCCCCCGCTGCGCTGGCCGCCGCGCCGCGCGACCGCCTGCCGCCAGCCGCCTGGGCCGCACCGCAGCTGGAGGACGTGCTGGCCACCCAGCAGGAGGTGCGCCGCATCCTGGCCGCCTGCGTGCGCCGCAGCGGGCCTGAAAGCGCGGTGGGCGACCGGCTGGACGCCCTCACCCTGCATCCGGTGCTGGGCCTGCTCATCCTGGCGGCCACGCTGTTCCTGATGTTCCAGGCCGTGTTCAGCTGGGCGGAGGCGCCCATCGGCTGGATCGAGGCCGGCGTGGAGCAGCTGGCCGGCGTGCTGCAGTCCGCCCTGCCCGACGGCGTGCTCAAGAGCCTGGTGGTGGACGGCATCCTGGCCGGCGCCGGCGGCGTGCTGGTCTTCCTGCCGCAGATCCTCATCCTCTTTCTCTTCATCCTGGCGCTGGAGGACTCGGGCTACCTGCCGCGCGCGGCCTTCCTGCTCGACCGCGTGATGGGCAGCGTGGGCCTGTCGGGCCGCAGCTTCATCCCGCTGCTGTCCAGCTTCGCCTGCGCCATCCCAGGCATCATGGCCACGCGCACCATCGGCAACTGGCGCGACCGGCTGGTGACCATCATGATCGCCCCGCTGATGACCTGCTCGGCGCGGCTGCCCGTGTATGCGCTGCTGATCGGCGCCTTCATCCCGCGGCGCGAGGTGGCGGGCCTGTTCAACCTGCAGGGTCTGGTGCTCTTCGGCCTGTACCTGGCGGGCATCGTGTCGGCCATGCTGGTGGCCTGGGTGCTCAAGCTGGCCCGCGGCCGAGCCCTGCCCTCGCCGCTGATGATGGAGCTGCCCGCCTGGCGCTGGCCCAACGGCCGCAACCTGCTGCTGGGCCTGTGGGAGCGCGCGACCATCTTCCTCAAGCGCGTGGGCGGGATCATCCTGGCCATGACCATCGTGCTGTGGTTCCTGTCCACCTGGCCGGCGCCGCCCGCCGATGCCACGTTGCCGGCCATCGACTACAGCCTGGCCGGCCGCATCGGCCGCGCGATGGAGCCCGTCTTCGCCCCCATCGGCTTCAACTGGCAGATCTGCATCGCCCTGGTGCCCGGCATGGCCGCGCGCGAGGTGGCGGTCAGCGCCCTGGGCACGGTCTACGCCCTGTCCGGTGCGGGCGACGAAGAGCTGGGCGCGCAGCTCACGCCCATCATCGCCAGCACCTGGTCAATGGCCACGGCGCTGTCGCTGCTGGCCTGGTATGTCTTTGCGCCGCAGTGCCTGTCCACGCTGGCCACCGTCAAGCGCGAGACCAACGGCTGGCGCCATCCGCTGCTGATGGCGGCCTATCTCTTCGCGCTGGCGTACCTGGCCAGCTTCCTCACCTATCGCATCGCCCTGGCTCTGGGAGGCGGCTGATGAACTGGCAGGACACCCTCGTGGCCCTCATGGTCATGGCTGCCGGCAGCTACGCCGCCTGGGAGCTCATGCCCGGCGCGCTGCAGCACCGCCTGGGCCGCGGCCTGGGCCGATTGGCCCACCGCGCCGGCTGCGCCCGCGCCAGCCGGCGCATCGAAAAAGCCCTGCAGCCCTCAGGCGGCTGCCACAGCTGCGATGCCAAGGGCAGCTGCGCCTCGTCGGCTGCCAGGCCGGGCGAAGAACAGCCAGTGCGCTTCACGCGGCGGGGTTGAGCGCGAGCCTACGGGGCCCGCGCAAAGCCCCCCTCACGCCTGCTTCAGGCCCGCTTCACGCAAGTTGCAGGATCTGGTTGAGCACCACCAGAACCTGCGCTAACGGCGCATCGGCGATCCGCTTCATGGGGTGTGGCGCCCCAGCGCGCAGCCGCCAGTCGAACGATTTGGGCTGGTGGCACAGCACATAGCTCGTCTTGCCGGCCTTGCGCCCGCCTGCCGTGCCGACGGCCACGGCAAACGGGTTGTCGGCGTTGTAGTCTGCCGTCGTCATGGGCAGACCCACGACCAGCGACGTGCGTTCATTGAAGTTGCGGGGTGACAGCACCAGAAAGGGATGCACATCGCGCATCTCCTGCCCGCGCTGGGGGTTGCAATCGATCCAGATCACGTCCTGGCGTTCAGGCGCCCAGCCCTTGGGCACCCTCACCACCGCTCGGCACCCAGACGCTCATCTGACGCCATCGCTTCGCCGCCATGCCGTGCGGGGTCGAACCGGGCCAGCCGCTGCTCCAGCGTGAGCGCCTCATCGCGCATCGGCGTGATGACGACGCGATCGCCTTCCACGGCGATGTTCACGCGTTGATCAGCATGAAGCCTGGCCGCACGCGCGATGGCTGCAGGCAGGCGCACACCCAGGTTGTTGCCCCAGTACTTGATGTCCAGAACGGTGGAGGCCATGGCGTTTCGACGGTTGGTTTATACAAAGTATAAACGCTGGCCCTGCGCTGCTCGTCAATGCCTCAGCCCACCGCCTCCGGCTCCATATCCGGTCCGTTGCGGTCATCCCGCTCCTCACTCGCGTCATCACGCCCGGCACCCCGTGCCGCCACGCCGGGTGCCGCCTCCACCCACTGCCCATCGAACACCGGCCTGGCCAGCCCGTCGCGCCCGCCCGCATCCTCCGGCAGGAAGCCGCCCGCCTGCCGGCTCCACAGCCGCCAGTAGGCGCCGCGCGCGGCCAGCAGCTCGGCGTGCGAGCCGTCCTCGACGATGCGGCCGGCGTCAAACACCAGGATGCGGTCCAGGTGCGCGATGGTGGACAGGCGGTGCGCCACCACGATCACCGTCTTGCCCTGCATCACCCGGTCCAGCGTCTCCTGGATGGCCTGCTCGGTGAGTGAGTCCAGGCTGGACGTGGCCTCGTCCAGGATCAGCACCGGCGCATCCTTGAGGATCACGCGGGCGATGGCGATGCGCTGGCGCTGGCCGCCGGAGAGCTTGACGCCGCGCTCGCCCACCATCGAGCCATAGCCGTCCTTCATCTGCTGGATGAAGCCGTCGGCATGCGCCTGGCGCGCCGCCTCGCGCACCTCTTCGTCGGTGGCCTCCAGCCGGCCATAACGGATGTTGTCCAGCAGGCTGCGGTGGAAGAGCGTCGGGTCCTGCGGGATCAGCCCCACCTGCTCATGCAGCGCGTCCTGCGTCAGCGTGGCGATGTCGGTGCCGTCGATGCACACCCGGCCCTGCTGCGGCTCATAGAGGCGCAGGATCAGGCTGACGAAAGTGGACTTGCCCGAGCCCGAGAAGCCCACCAGCCCCACGCGCTGCCCGGCCGGGATGCTGACGCTCAGCTGCTTGAACACCGGCTTGTCGGCCGCGTAGCCGAAGCTCACGTCGCGGAACTCGATCGCCCCGCGTGCGCGCCATTGGCTGCGCGCCCCGGTCGCATCGACCAGCTCATGCGGCCGCAGGATCGCGCGCACGCCGTTGTCCACGTTGCCCAGGTATTCGAACAGCTCCAGAAAGCGCCGGCTCAGGTTGCGCGCCTCGTTGATGATGAGCAGCGACAGGCTCACGGCCATCACGAAGTCGCCCACATGGATCTGGCCCGCGGCCCACAGGTCCAGCGCGTACCAGAGGATGCCCACCTTGAGCACCGCCGCGGCGATGTAGTTGAACCAGCGCACGCGGTCGGCATAGCGCACCGAACGCTGCACCGCGGCCAGCTCCGTGGCCAGGGCCGCGTCGAGCTGCTGGCGCTCGAAGCCCAGGCGGGCGAAGAGCCGCGCGGCCGTCAGGTTGGTGACCGAGTCGACGATCTTGCCGGTGGTGTCGCTGCGCGCGGCCGCCGCCCGGATGGTGTGCGGCTGTGCCTTGGTGGCCAGCCAGTACGACAGCGCCACGAAGGCCACCGACCACACGCCCACGAACAGCGCCAGCTGCGCATGCGCGCCCGCCAGCAGCACCACCGACACGCTCAGCACGATGGCCACCGGCCAGAAGTCGAAGAGCAGCATCCACAGCGTCTGGTTGACGCCCACCGAGGTCTCGCTGACCCGGTGCGCCAGCGCACCGGCGAAGTTGTCGCTGAAGAAGCGGTGTGAGTGGTGCTGCAGCCAGGCGTACAGATCGCGCGTGACGGCCTGGCGCTGGCGCGGGCCGACGGTGAACTGCAGCGTGCCGGCCAGGCGGCTGAAGACCACCTCGCCGATGCTCAGCGCGATGAACAGCATCAACGGCTGGCGCAGCCCGTCCAGCACAGCCTGCAGCGCCTCGCCGCTCAGCGCGCCGCTTTGCACCACCGTGCGCGTGATCTGCCCGATGGCATAGGGGATGAGGATGCCGCAGACCGCCTGCGCGGTCTCCAGCGTGAACATCGCCGCATACCAGGCGCGGTAGCGGCCGACGAAGTGGACGATGAAGCGGAACGGCGTGGCCGGCAGCACCGGCGCCTGCGGCGCCCGCTGCGTCGGGGGGGCGAAGGTCATGGGGGCGAGCCGCCGGGCCGGGGCCATGCCGGCCGATCGGGGCGGATCAAAGGACAACGGCCGGCCAGCATAGGCCAGGCGGCCCGCCCGCCGCGAGCGCGCTCAGCGGCTGGCCGACAGCACCGTGCCGCTGGATGCGGGCATCGGCCGCGCAGCGACGGGGGCGGTCAGCGTGGCATGGGCCAGCATGCCCACGGCCACCAGCAGTGCGAGCGCGGCCAGCGCCGGCAGGCGGCGGCCCCAGGCGCCCCGCCGGGCGCGGCCCGCATCCGGCCGATGGGCGCACGCAGCCCCCCGCACCCCGGCCGCATCGGCATCCAGCCCCACGCCCTCGATCAACAAGCCTTGCATCTCGCATCCCTCCAGATCGTGCACGCCGCAAGCGCGGCCGCCGCACCTCGGGCAAGACGCATGCCGCAAGGTCTGGTCCCCCGCAAGCAGGGGCCGGGCCGGCGCCCAGCAGCCGTGCCGTCCCTAGCTTGTCGGCCAAGCCGCGCATCGTCTTGCCGGCCCTGGCTGCGCCTCCTATGCTGCAGCGCACCATCCGCCGGACACCGCCATGCCCCGCTCGCAGCCCCGCCCCTCGCCCGACCCGCTGCCCGCCTGCCCCCAGCCGCACCCGCTGCCGCCCTACCTCGGCACGCGGCCCCTGCCCTATGCCACCGTGGCCCTGGTGCTGCAGGGCGGCGGCGCGCTGGGCGCCTACCAGGCGGGCGTCTACCAGGGCCTGCACGAGGCGGGCATCCTGCCCAACTGGATCGCAGGCATCTCCATCGGCGCGCTCAACACGGCCGTCATCGCCGGCAATGCGCCGGAGCACCGCGTGGAGCGGCTGCGCGAGTTCTGGCAGACCATCTGCCGGCCAGCCCTGCTGCAGCCCAGTTCCGAGGCGCTGCAGGCCTGGGTGGAACGCCTGGGCGGCCCGGCGCGGCAGCTGTTCAACGCCTTCGAGGCCTGGCGGGCGCTGACCGAAGGCCAGCAGGGCTTCTTCGTGCCGCGCCTGCCGCCGCCCTGGCTGGCCCTGCAGGCGCCGCCCACGCAGGTCAGCTTCTACGACACCGCCCTGCTCAAGGGCACGCTGGAGCGCCTGGCCGACTTCGACCGCATCAACGCGGGCGAGGTGCGCGTCTCGGTCGGCGTGGTCGAGCTGGAGAGCGGCAACTTCGACTACTTCGACAACACCCGCCACACGCTGCGGCCGGAGCACTTCATGGCCTCCGGCGCGCTGCCGCCGGGCTTTCCGCCGGTGGAGATCGACGGCAAGCTCTATTGGGACGGCGGCCTGGTCTCCAACACGCCGCTGACCGAGGTGGTGGCCGCCGAGCCGCGACGCGACACACTGGCCTTCCAGGTGGACCTGTGGAGCGCCCACGGCCATGCACCGGGCAACCTGTTCGACGTCTACGAGCGGGCCAAGGACATCCAGTACTCCAGCCGCACCCGCGCGGTGACCAACCAGCTGCAGCGCGAGCAGGCCTATCGCCGGCTGCTGCGCGAGCTGCTGGAGCAGGTGCCCGCCGAAGCACGCGAGCGCGACCCGTGGTGCCGCCGCGCGATGACCCTGGCCTGCGAGCACCGCTACAACATCGTCCACCTGATCTACCAGGACAAGGAGTGGGACGGCGCGTCCAAGGACTACGAGTTCGGCCCGCTGACCATGCGCAACCACTGGGACAGCGGCCTGGCCGACATCCGCCACACGCTGGCCCATCCCGAGTGGCTGGAGCTGCCGGACAACGTCAACGGCTTCGTCACGCACGACGTGCACCGCCTGCGGCAGGCGGCGATCGACCGCGAACTGCAGACCGAGCTGGGCCCGCTGCCCCGCCATGCCACCGCGGGAGCTGCCCCGGCCTCGGACGGCCATGCAGGCGCCCATGCCGCGCAGGCCCCGGCGGCCCGACCGCACCCTGCCGGCCGCGGGCGCGACACCGGCTCGCGGCCGCCGGGCGCGGCGGACAGCCCGTCGCCGGAGCCGGCCGCCGTCAAGCGGCCAGGAAGCGCTCCACCAGCTTCACCCAAAGCGTCCCGCCCAAGGGGATGAGGCGGTCGTTGAAGTCGTAGCTGGGGTTGTGCAGCATGCACGGCCCCATGCCATGGCCGCTGGCGCGGTGGCTGCCGTCGCCGTTGCCGATCAGGAAGTAGGCGCCCGGCTTGACCTGCAGGAAGTAGCTGAAGTCCTCCGCGCCCATCGTCGGGTCGAACTCCAGCACGTTGTCCTGGCCCACCACCTCGGCCATCACCTGGCGCACGAAGTCGGTCTCGGCGGGGTGGTTGATGGTGGGCGGGTAGTTGCGCGAGAACTCGAAGTCGCACTCCGCACCGAAGGCCGCGGCCGTGTGGCGGGCGATGTCCTCCATGCGCCGCTCGATCAGGTCCAGCACCTCGGTGGTGAAGGTGCGCACCGTGCCCTCCAGCGTGCAGGTGTCGGGCACCACATTGGTCGCCTCGCCGGCGTGGATCATGGTCACCGAGATGACGCCGGTGTCGATCGGCCGCTTGTTGCGCGTGATGATGGTCTGGAAGGCCTGCACCATCTGGCAGGCGATCGGCACCGGGTCGATGCCCAGGTTGGGCATGGCCGCATGCGAGCCCTTGCCGCGCACGACGATGCGGAACTCGTTGCTCGAAGCGAAGCACGGCCCGCTCTTGATGGCGAACTGGCCCTCCGCCATGCCCGGCCAGTTGTGCATGCCGAAGATCGCATCCATCGGGAAGCGGTCGAACAGCCCGTCGCGGATCATCTCGCGCGCGCCACCGCCGCCTTCTTCGGCCGGCTGGAAGATCAGATAGACCTTGCCGGCGAAGCTACGCTGATGTGCCAGGTGCTGGGCCGCGGCCAGCAGCATCGCGGTGTGGCCGTCGTGCCCGCAGGCATGCATGCGGCCGGGGTGGCGGCTGGCATGGGCGAAGGTGTTGTGCTCGGTGACCGGCAGGGCGTCGATGTCCGCGCGCAGGCCGATGGCCCTGTCGCCCGGCCGGCCCTCGATCACGCCCACCACGCCCGTGCGGCCCAGGCCGGTGAACACGGGGATGCCCCAGCCGGACAAGGTCTGCGCGATCAGCTCCGAGGTGCGCAGTTCCTCGAAGCAGAGCTCGGGGTGGGCATGAAGGTCGCGCCGCAGCGCCGCGATCGCGGGCTGGGCCTCGCGCAGGGACTCCAGGATCAGCATGGTCGGCACCAGGGGTCGAGGCCGCTCGCACGGTGCCTGCAGGCGTGCACGCCGCTGAAGGCGCTGGCGCCAGCCGGGCGCATGGTGCAGGCCATGCGAGGGCCGAGGATGGAGCGGACCATGTTACCCGCCCCCCCCCCGCACACGGCACACGGCGCACGGCGCACCGCGGACATGCCGCCCGCGATGGCCCCCGGTGATCGAGCTGAGCGAGCCAACGCGTGCCCCCGCACCGCCAGAGCCAGCAGCCCCGCCGGCCCAACCGGCTGACCTCCGACGCGCATGCGGAGCCGAGCACGAACGGGCCCTTCGCCAGCTCAGCCCGGCTCCGACTCCCGCCGCAGCAGCTCCCGCTTGCGCTCCACGCCCCAGCGGTAGCCCGACAGCGCGCCGTCCTGCCTCACCACGCGGTGGCAGGGGATGGCCACGGCCAGCACGTTGGAAGCGCAGGCCTGCGCCACCGCTCGCACCGCCTGCGGCAGCCCTATGCGCTGGGCCAGCTCGGTGTAGCTCAGTGTCTGCCCCGGCGGGATCTCGCGCAGCGCCTGCCACACCCGCTGCTGGAAGGCCGTGCCGCGCACGTCCAGCGGCAGATCGGCGCCCAGCTGCGGCGCCTCCACCAAGCCGACCACGCGCGCCACCAGCGCCTCGAACTGCGCATCGCCGCCGACCAGCTGCGCCCGCGGGAAGCGGTCCTGCAGCTCGCGCACCAGCGCGTCCGGGTCATCGCCCAGCGCGATGGCGCAGATGCCGCGCGGGCTGCGCGCCACCAGCATCGCGCCCAGCGAGGTCTGGCCCACGGCAAAGCGGATCTCCACGTCGGCCCCGCCCCGGCGCCAGGCGGTGGGCGTCATGCCCAGCACCGCGTCCGCGCCCTCATAGAAGCGGCCGTTGGAGCCGTAGCCTGCCGCATAGATGGCATCCGTCACACTGGCGCCGCCATCGAGCTGCTCGCGCAGGCGCCGCGCGCGCAGCGCCTGTGCGTAGGCCCTCGGCGTCAGCCCCGTCTGGGCCTTGAACATGCGGTGGAGATGGCCCGGGCTCACGCCGGCCTGCCGCGCCAGGTCGTCCAGCGACGGCGGCGCATCGGCCTGCTCGATGTGGCGGATCACCGCCGCCACCAGTTGCGCCTGCAGCTCCGCCCGCGGCGGCCCGTCAGGCAGGCAGCGGCGGCAGGAGCGAAAGCCCGCCTGCTGCGCATCGGCCACCGTGTCATGGAAGCGCACATGCTCAGGCCGCGCCCGGCGCGAAGGGCACGACGGCCGGCAGTACACGCCCGTGGTGCTCACCGAGTAGACGAAGCGGCCGTCCGCCCCCGCATCGCGCGCTTGCACCGCCGCCCAGCGCGGGTCCGCCGTGACGGCCGCTGCGGCGCTGGCGGCCTGCTTCGCGCCGGGCTCGACGCCAGGCGCCGCAACGGCTTCATCGCGCGTGACGACCGACATGCTGGCTATGCTCCCCTGCGTCAGGTGCGGCAGATCGACACGCCGCCGTCCACCCGCATGGCCGTGCCGGTGACGAAGCTGGCCGCATCGCTGGCCAGGAAGGCCGCCGCCCGCGCAATCTCCATCGGCTCGGCGATGCGGCGCAGGGCATGCAGGCCCTGCACGAAGGCGAGCTTCTCCGGCGTGTCGGCAAACTCGCGCCCCGCGCCAGTGTCGGTGCCGCCCGGCAGCAGCGCGTTCACCCGTATGCCTTGCGGGCCGAGCTCGGCGGCCAGCGAGGTCGCCAGGCCGATCATCCCGGCCTTGGACGCCGCATAAGCCGCCATGCCCGGCATGCCGACGGTGTGGCCCACGAAGCTCGACGTGAACAGCAGCGAGCCGCCGCCGCGCGCCAGCAGAGCGGGGATCTGGTGCTTGGCACCCAGGAAGGCCGACGTGAGGTTGGTCTGCAGCGTCGCCTGCCAATCGTCCAGGCCGAGCGCGGGCAAGGGCCCCAGCGCACCCAGGCTGCCGGCGTTGTTGACCGCCGCATCCAACCCGCCGAAGCGCGCCAGCGCCAGCTGCACCAGCGCCTCGGCATAGGCCTCCTCGCGCACGTCACCGGCCAGCGCCACCGCCCGGCCGCCGGCCGCGGTGATCTCGACCACCAGCGCCTCCAGCTCGTCGCGCCGGCGCGCGCCGGCCACCACGGCCGCGCCCTGCTGCGCCATGCAGCGCGCCATCGCCCGCCCGATCCCGGAGCTGGCCCCGGTCACGATCACCACCTTGCCTTGCAACGCATCCATCGGCTTGCCTTTCGTTTAAAAGTGCGGCCAGTTTGGGCAGGCGCGTGGCCGGCCGCACTCCGCTTCTTGATCGGCAATCCGCATCATGGGGCTGCAAGAAGGGCCCACAAACGACGACGCCCTGCGCGGGGCAGGGCGTCAGGCAGCGGCGGGGCGGGCACTTTGAGCCCGCCGGTCGCCTTACTTGTTCTTCAGCGACTCGATCAGGTCGATGTAGCTCTGCATCGCCTCTTCGCTGCTCTTGCCCTTGAGGTCCTTCCAGGCATCCCACTTGGCGCGGTTAACGAAGTCCGTCATGCCCGGACGGTCGCCCTGCACGTCGCCCACCGTGGCCTGCTTGAACAGCGAGTAGATCTTCAGCAGCGTCATGTTGTCCGGCTTGGCGGGCAGCTGCTTGGACTCGGCCACGGCTTGTTCGAAGCGGGCTTTCAGATCGGACATGGTGCGGTCTCCGTTGGGGATGGGATGTATCGGGCGGCAAGGATGTTACCCGTGGGCTTGCGGTGCTCCAGCGGGCCAGCCGGCCGCCCCCGCAGACCGGGGAAGCCGAGCCCCGCATCGGGCCACCGCCGCGCGCGCGGGCAGCCCCGGGCCGCGCTTCCTACAATCCCGCCCTCCTCCTGCGCCGCGCCGTCAGCACGCGGCCGCCCGCATGACCGTCGTCTCCTTCTCCCACGTCACCAAGCGCTACAGCGGCCCGCGCGGCAGCTTCACGGCGCTGGACGATGTCAGCTTCGACATCCAGCCCGGCGAGTTCTTCGGCCTGCTCGGCCCCAACGGCGCGGGCAAGACCACGCTGATCAGCATCCTGGCCGGCCTGGGCCGCGCCAGCAGCGGCAGCGTGCAGGTCGGCGGCTACGACGTCGTCACGCAATACGCCCAGGCGCGACGCCAGCTCGGCATCGTGCCGCAGGAGCTGGTCTTCGACCCCTTCTTCTCGGTGCGCGAGACCCTGCGCATCCAGAGCGGCTACTTCGGCCTGCCGCGCAACGACGACTGGATCGACGAGCTGCTCGCCAGCCTGGGCCTGGCCGACAAGGGCGAGCTCAACATGCGCCAGCTCTCCGGCGGCATGAAGCGCCGCGTGCTGGTGGCCCAGGCCCTGGTGCACCGTCCGCCGGTCATCGTGCTGGACGAGCCCACCGCCGGCGTGGACGTGGAGCTGCGCCAGACCCTGTGGCAGTTCATCAGCCGGCTCAACCGCCAGGGCCACACCGTGCTGCTGACCACGCACTACCTGGAAGAGGCCGAGGCCCTGTGCCAGCGCATCGCCATGCTCAAGCAGGGCCGCATCGTCGCGCTGGACCGCACGTCCGCCCTGCTGTCCGGCGCGGCGCACACCATGCTGCGCTTCAAGCTCGACCGTGAGCTGCCCGCCGACCTGGCCGCGCAGGCGCGCGTGACCGGCCGCATCGTGCAGATCCCGGCGCGCGATGCGCAGCAGGTCGAGGCGGTGCTCGCCCGCCTGCGCGAAGCCGGCTGCGCGCCCGAGGACCTGGAGATCGGCCGCGCCGACCTGGAGGACGTCTTCCTGACCATCATGCAGGGCGACACCCGCCCGGCCGCCGTGGGAGTGCAGCCATGAACCCGTCCGTGCCCCACGTGCCCCTGGCCCGCCCGCAGCCCTTCGACGGCACGCTGCCGCTGCTGCGCAAGGAGATCCTGCGCTTCTGGAAGGTGGCCTTCCAGACCATCGCCGCGCCGGTGCTGACCGCCCTGCTCTACCTGCTGATCTTCGGCCATGTGCTGCAGGACCATGTCAAGGTCTACGACCGCATCGGCTACACCACCTTCCTCATCCCCGGCCTGGTGATGATGAGCGTGCTGCAGAACGCGTTCGCCAACAGCTCCTCGTCGCTGATCCAGTCCAAGATCACCGGCAACATCGTCTTCCTGCTGCTCACGCCACTGTCGCACTGGGCCTGGTATCTGGCCTATGTCGGCGCCTCGGTCGTGCGCGGCCTGGCCGTGGGGCTGGGCGTGCTCGTCGTCACGTCGTGGTTCGCCGCGCCCTCGCTGCAGCAGCCGCTGTGGATCCTCGCCTTCGCGCTGCTGGGCGGCGCGCTGCTGGGCACGCTGGGGCTGATCGCCGGGCTGTGGGCGGAGAAGTTCGACCAGCTCGCCGCCTTCCAGAACTTCCTCATCGTGCCCATGACCTTCCTGGCGGGCGTGTTCTATTCCGTGCACTCGCTGCCGCCCTTCTGGCAGGCGGCTTCGCACTTCAACCCCTTCTTCTATCTGGTGGACGGCTTCCGCCACGGCTTCTTCGGCATCAGCGACGTGTCGCCCTGGCTCAGCCTGGGCGTGGTCGGCACGGCATTCGTGGCCGTCTCGGCCATCGCACTGGCGCTGCTGAAGTCCGGCTACAAGCTGCGCAGCTGAGCGTCCCGCTATCATCCCGCCCATGTCCGAGCCGACCGCCCAAGAGGTCCAGCAGTTCATCGAGCTGGGCCTGCCCTGCGAGCACCTTGCCGTGGAAGGCGACGGGCGGCATTTCTTCGCGACCATCGTCTCGACTGAATTCGAGGGGCGCAGCCGCATCCAGCGCCACCAGCGGGTCTACCAGGCCCTGGGCGATAGAATGCGCGAGCAGATCCACGCGCTGTCGATGAAGACTTTCACGCCTGCAGAGTGGGCCGCCCGCCCCGACGCCGGCCCCTCCGCCCACCACCACTGATCCCAGGCCGCCTGCCTTCGTTGCGCGCGGCTGGTTTGCACATGCCCGCGCGCGGCATGCGGACCAGGCGGCGACGACAGCAGGCGGCGTCGTCGCCATGGACAAACTCCTCATCCGCGGCGGCCGCCGACTCCACGGCGAGCTGACCGTCTCCGGCGCCAAGAACGCCGCGCTGCCCGAGCTGTGCGCCGCGCTGCTGTGCGCCGAGCCGGTCGAGCTGCACAACGTCCCCAACCTGCAGGACGTGCGCACCACGCTCAAGCTGCTGGCCAACATGGGCCTGCGCCACGAGGCCGCGCTGGACGACGGCCGCGTCTGGCTGGATGCCGGCGCCGTCAACCAGCCCGAGGCGCCCTACGAGCTGGTCAAGACCATGCGCGCCTCCATCCTGGTGCTGGGCCCGCTGCTGGCCCGGTTCGGCCAGGCTCGCGTGTCCCTGCCCGGCGGCTGCGCCATCGGCTCGCGCCCGGTGGACCAGCACATCAAGGGCCTGCAGGCGATGGGCGCCGATATCGCCGTCGAGCACGGCTACATCGTCGCCAAGGCCAGCCGCCTGAAGGGCGCGCGCATCACCACCGACATGGTCACGGTCACCGGCACCGAGAACCTGCTGATGGCCGCCACCCTGGCCGACGGCGAGACCGTGCTGGAGAACGCTGCCCAGGAGCCCGAGATCCCGGACTTGGCCGAGCTGTTGATCGCCATGGGCGCGCGTATCGAGGGCCACGGCAGCAGCCGCATCCGCATCCAGGGCGTGGAGCGCCTGCATGCGCCCGCCCGGCCGCACCGCATCGTGCCGGACCGCATCGAATGCGGCACCTTCCTGTGCGCCGTGGCCGCGGCCGGCGGCGAGGTGCTGCTCAAGCATGCCCGTGCCGACCACCTCGACGCGGTGATCGACAAGCTGCGCGAGGCCGGCGCCCGCATCGAGTCTGGAGAAGACTGGATCCGCATCGCCGCCGACGGCCGCCCGCGCGCAGTCGGCTTCCGCACCAGCGAGTACCCGGCCTTCCCCACGGACATGCAGGCGCAGTTCATGGCGCTGGACTGCATTGCCGAGGGCACGGCGCGCATCACCGAGACGATCTTCGAGAACCGCTTCATGCACGTCAACGAGCTGGTGCGGCTGGGCGCGCGCATCGAAGTGGATGGCCATACCGCCGTGGTCACCGGCGTGCCGCGCCTCTCAGGCGCCACGGTGATGGCCACCGACCTGCGCGCTTCGGCCAGCCTGGTCATCGCCGGCCTGGTGGCCGAGGGCGAGACGGTGGTGGACCGCATCTATCACCTGGACCGCGGCTACGACCGCATGGAAGCCAAGCTGCGCGCCGTGGGCGCCGACATCGAAAGAATCCGATGAGCGCCCCGAACGCCGCCATCACGCTCGCCCTGTCCAAGGGCCGCATCTTCGACGAGACGCTGCCGCTGCTAAAGGCCGCCGGCATCGAGGTGACGGAAGACCCGTCCACCTCGCGCAAGCTCATCCTGCCCACCACCCGGCCCGACGTGCGCGTGGTGCTGGTGCGCGCCACCGACGTGCCGACCTATGTGCAGCAGGGCGGCGCCGACCTGGGCGTGGCCGGTCTGGACGTGCTGCTGGAGCACGGAGCGGAATGGGGCAACGGCAGCGCGGGCCTGTACCAGCCGCTGGACCTGCGCATCGCCCGCTGCCGCATGAGCGTGGCCGCGCGGGCGGACTTCGACTACGCCAGCGCGGTGCGCCAGGGCTCGCGCATCCGCGTGGCCACCAAGTACGTCTCCATCGCCCGCGATCACTTCGCCGACAAGGGCGTGCACGTGGATCTGATCAAGCTCTACGGCTCGATGGAGCTGGCGCCGCTGACCGGCCTGGCCGATGCCATCGTGGACCTGGTGTCCACCGGCAGCACGCTCAAGGCCAACAAGCTGGTCGAGGTGGAGCCCATCATGCCGATCTCGTCGCGCCTGATCGTCAACCAGGCCGCGCTCAAGCTCAAGCGCGAGCCGATCCGCGGGCTGATCCAGGCCTTCGAGTCGGCGATCCCTCAAGAGTGACCGCCATGTCCGTTGCCATCCGCCGCCTGTCGACCACCCAGCCGGACTTCGACGCCGCCTTCCAGCAGGTGCTGCACTGGTCGGCCGAGACGGACGACGCCATCGAGCAGCGCGTCAAGGCGATCCTCGCCGACGTGCAGCAGCGCGGCGACGCGGCGGTGCTGGAGTACACAGCGCGCTTCGACCAGATCGACGCCGCGTCGGCGAGCGACCTGGAACTCAAGCCCAACGACCTGGAGGCGGCGCTGGCCCAGATCCCGGCCGCGCAGCGCCAGGCCCTGGAGGCGGCCGCCCGCCGCGTGCGCGCCTATCACGAGCGGCAGCTGCAAGCCTGCGGCCAGAGCTGGAGCTACCGCGACGAGGACGGCACGCTGCTGGGCCAGAAGGTCACGCCGCTGGACCGCGTGGGCATCTACGTGCCCGGCGGCAAGGCGGCCTATCCGTCGTCCGTGCTGATGAACGCCATCCCGGCCAAGGTGGCCGGCGTGGGCGAGATCGTCATGGTGGTGCCCACGCCCGGTGGCGTGCGCAACCCGCTGGTGCTGGCCGCCGCCGCCGTGGCCGGCGTGGACCGCGCCTTCACCATCGGCGGCGCGCAGGCGGTGGCTGCGCTGGCCTATGGCACCGCAGCGGTACCCAAGGTGGACAAGATCACCGGCCCGGGCAATGCCTACGTGGCCAGCGCCAAGAAGCATGTCTTCGGCACCGTGGGCATCGACATGATCGCCGGCCCCAGCGAGATCCTGGTGCTGGCCGACGGCAGCACGCCGGCCGACTGGGTGGCGATGGACCTCTTCAGCCAGGCCGAGCATGACGAGCTGGCACAGAGCATCCTGCTGTGCCCCGATGCGGCCTACATCGAGCAGGTGCAGGCGGCCATCGACCGCCTGCTGCCCGGCATGCCGCGGCGCGACATCATCCGCGCCTCGCTGCAGGGCCGCGGCGCGCTGATCCACACGCGCTCGATGGAAGAAACCTGCGCCATCAGCAACCGCATCGCACCCGAGCACCTGGAGGTCTCCAGCCGCGACCCTCACCGCTGGGAGCCGCTGCTGCGCCACGCCGGCGCCATCTTCCTGGGGGCCTACACCAGCGAAAGCCTGGGCGACTACTGCGCCGGCCCCAACCACGTGCTGCCCACCTCGGGCACCGCGCGCTTCTCGTCGCCGCTGGGCGTCTACGACTTCCAGAAGCGCTCCAGCCTGATCGAGGTCAGCGAGGCCGGCGCCCAGACCCTGGGCCGCATCGCCGCCGACCTGGCCTATGGCGAAGGCCTGCAGGCGCATGCGCAGGCGGCCGAGTTGAGGTTGAAATCATGAGCCGCTACTGGAGCGACATCGTCCACCAGCTCACGCCCTATGTGCCGGGCGAGCAGCCGAAGATCGCCGGGCTGGTCAAGCTCAACACCAACGAATGCCCTTACCCGCCCAGCCCGCGGGTGCTGCAGGCCATTGCCGAGCAGACCGGCGAGGCGCTGCGCCTCTACCCCGACCCGCAGGCCACCGCCCTGCGCGAGGCCATTGCCCGCCACCACGGCCTGAAGGCCGAGCAGGTGTTCGTCGGCAACGGGTCGGACGAGGTGCTGGCCCATGTCTTCATGGCATTGCTGCGCCACGAGGCGCCGCTGCTGCACCCGGACATCTCCTACAGCTTCTATCCGGTCTACGCCCGGCTCTACGGCATCACCACGCGCGAGATCCCGCTGGACGAGCAGTTCGCCATCCGTGTGGACGACTACCTGGCCGCACCGGCCAACGGCGGCATCATCTTCCCCAACCCCAACGCGCCCACCGGCATGGCCCTGCCCTTGTCGGAGGTGCGCCGGCTGCTGCAGGGCAACCGGGAGTCGGTGGTCGTGGTCGATGAAGCCTATGTCGACTTCGGCGCCGAGTCGGCTGCCAGACTGGTGGACGAGTTCCCGCAGCTGCTGGTCGTGCACACGCTGTCCAAGTCGCGCGCGCTGGCCGGCCTGCGCGTGGGCTATGCGCTGGGCCATCCGGATCTGATCGAGGCCCTGGTGCGGGTGAAGGACAGCTTCAACTCCTACCCGCTGGACCGCCTGGCGATTGCCGGCGGCGTGGCGGCGATGGACGACGTGGCCTGGTTCGAGGACACCTGCCGGCGCACCATCGCCACGCGCGAGCGCATGGCCGCGGCCTTGCGCGATCGCGGCTTCGAGGTGCTGCCGTCTGCCGCCAACTTCGTCTTCGCCCGCCATCCGGGCCATGACGGCGCCGAGCTGGCCGCGGGCCTGCGCGAGCAGCGCGTGCTGGTGCGGCACTTCCGCCGGCCCGAGCGCATCGCGGCCTTCCTGCGCATCAGCGTCGGCACGGAAGAGCAGACCGACGCCCTGCTGGCCGCGCTCGACACCGTGCTCGCCCGCTGACCCCTACCCTCTCCTGCCAACGGACCTCCGCCCCATGCGCACCGCCACCGTCTCCCGCCACACCGCCGAGACCCGCATCACCGCATCGGTCAACCTCGACGGCACCGGCAGCGCCAAGCTGGTCACCGGCATCGGCTTCTTCGACCACATGCTCGACCAGATCGCCCGCCACGGGCTGATCGACCTGGTGGTGCAGTGCGAGGGCGACCTGCACATCGACGGCCACCACACGGTGGAGGACGTGGGCATCACGCTGGGCCAGGCCTTTGCCCAGGCCGTGGGCGACAAGAAGGGCATCCGACGCTACGGCCATGCCTATGTGCCGCTGGACGAGGCCTTGTCGCGCGTGGTGGTGGACTTCTCCGGCCGCCCGGGGCTGCACATGGACGTGCGCTTCACCGCGGGCAGCATCGGCGGCTTCGACACGCAGCTGGCCTTCGAGTTTTTCCAGGGCTTCGTCAACCATGCCCAGGTCACGCTGCACATCGACAACCTCAAGGGCATGAATGCCCACCACCAGTGCGAGACCATCTTCAAGGCGTTTGCCCGCGCGCTGCGCATGGCGCTGGAGCTGGACCCGCGCGCAGCCGGCGTGATCCCGTCCACCAAGGGCTGCCTCTGACATGAAACGCACCGTCGCCGTCATCGACTACGGCATGGGCAACCTGCGCTCGGTGTCGCAGGCCGTGATCCATGCCGCGCAGGAGCACGATGTCGAGGTCGTGGTCACGGCCGACCCGCAGGCCGTGCGCGCCGCCGAGCGCGTGGTCCTGCCCGGCCAGGGCGCCATGCGCGACTGCATGCGCGAGCTGCGCGAGGCCCACGGCGGCGAGCTGCTGCAGGCCGTGCTCGATGCCGCGCGCAACAAGCCGCTGATGGGCGTGTGCGTGGGCATGCAGATGCTGCTGGACCACAGCGAAGAGCAGGACACGCCCTCACTCGGGCTGATCCCCGGCCGCGTCGTGCGCTTCCAGCTCGACGGCCAGACCCAACCCGACGGCTCGCGCTACAAGGTGCCGCAGATGGGCTGGAACCGTGTGGAGCAATCGCCCTCGGCCGACGGCGTGCACGCGATGTGGGCCGGCATCCCGGACGGCACGCATTTCTACTTCGTGCACAGCTACTACGCCTGCCCCGACGACCCCGCGCATGCGGCCGGGACCACGGAATATGGCCTGCGCTTTACCTGTGCAGTGGCGCGGGATAATATTTTTGCCACCCAGTTCCACCCCGAGAAAAGCGCGCGCTACGGTCTGGCGCTGTATCGGAACTTCCTGGCCTGGCGGCCCTGACGCCCTCCGTCGAACCCGCGCCCGACCTCCCCAACGGTCCTGCACGTCCTCGATCCGCCAATCACCTCGCGCCCCGCATCCCGCCATCCGGCGGTCGGCGGATAAGGCGCGACTTCCATCACCCCCACTCCACCGATCATGCTGCTGATCCCGGCCATCGACCTCAAGGACGGTCAATGCGTGCGCCTGCGCCAGGGCGACATGAATGACTCCACCACCTTCAGCGAAGACCCGGCCGCCATGGCCCGGCGCTGGGTGGACGCAGGCGCCCGCCGGCTGCATCTGGTGGACCTGAACGGCGCATTCGCCGGCAAGCCGGTCAACGAGGCCGCCATCAAGTCCATCATCCGCGAGGTGGGCGAGGAGATCCCGGTGCAGCTGGGCGGCGGCATCCGCGACCTGGACACCATCGAGCGCTACCTGGATGGCGGCCTGAGCTACATCATCATCGGCACCGCCGCGGTCAAGAGCCCGGGCTTCCTCAAGGACGCCTGCAGCGCGTTCGGCGGCCACATCATCGTCGGCCTGGATGCCAAGGACGGCAAGGTGGCCACCGACGGCTGGAGCAAGCTCACCGGCCACGAGGTGGTGGACCTGGCCAAGAAGTTCGAGGACTACGGTGTGGAGAGCGTGATCTACACCGACATCGGCCGCGACGGCATGCTCACCGGCATCAACATCGACGCGACGGTCAAGCTGGCCCAGGCG
Organism: Burkholderiales bacterium; assembly: GCA_016219375.1. Taxonomy (GTDB): domain Bacteria; phylum Pseudomonadota; class Gammaproteobacteria; order Burkholderiales; family Burkholderiaceae_C; genus Aquabacterium. The sequence goes on along the minus strand of JACRNC010000023.1, from coordinate 328,727 downwards.
CTGACCATCCCGGTGATCGCCTCGGGCGGCCTGTCCAACATCGACGACATCGACAAGCTCTGCGCCGTGGAGTCCGAAGGCGTGCAGGGCGTGATCTGCGGGCGGGCGATCTACAGCGGCGACCTGGACTTTGCGGCCGCGCTCAAGCGCGCCGACGAGCTGGCCGGCGCCTGAGCACGGGCGCCCCAGCATGCTCGCCAAACGCATCATCCCCTGCCTGGACGTCACCGGCGGCCGCGTCGTCAAGGGCGTCAACTTCGTCGAGCTGCGCGATGCCGGCGACCCGGTGGAGATCGCCGCGCGCTACAACGAGCAGGGCGCGGACGAGCTGACCTTCCTAGACATCACCGCCACCAGCGACGGCCGCGACCTGATCCTGCACATGATCGAGGCCGTGGCCAGCCAGGTCTTCATCCCGCTGACCGTGGGCGGCGGCGTGCGCACGGTGGACGACGTGCGGCGGCTGCTCAATGCCGGCGCCGACAAGGTGAGCTTCAACTCGGCCGCCGTGGCCAACCCGCAGGTCATCCGCGATGCGGCGGACAAATACGGCTCGCAATGCATCGTGGTGGCCATCGACGCCAAGCGCCGTGAGGCCACGGCCGATCAGCCGGCGGGCTGGGACGTCTACACCCACGGCGGGCGCAAGAACGCCGGGCTGGACGCGGTGGAATGGGCGCAGCGCATGGCCGCGCTCGGCGCGGGCGAGATCCTGCTGACCAGCATGGACCGCGACGGCACGAAGTCGGGCTTCGACCTGGCGCTCACCCGCGCGGTCAGCGACGCGGTGCCGGTGCCGGTGATCGCCTCAGGCGGCGTGGGCAACCTGGACCATCTGGTGGACGGCATCCAGCAGGGCCATGCCGACGCCGTGCTGGCCGCCAGCATCTTCCACTACGGCCAGCACACGGTGGGCGAGGCCAAGGCATTGATGGCCGCGCGCGGCGTGGCCGTGCGCATCTGAGGCAGAGCTTCAGCGACTCTGCTCGCGCCCGCTGGGCGTCTGCGCGTCCAGCCCGCGCGCCGGCGACTCGAACACCTGGCGCTTCTCGCTACCGGGCTCGATCAGCTCCTCGATGATCAGCCGCCCGTAATGCGTGGCGCGCAAGGCGTTGTGGCGCACGGCAAGGTCGGCCACGCGGCGGGCGTCTTCATCCTTGGGAGCTCGCACCATGATGAAGTGCGCGCCCTGCTCCGCCAATTGGGCATAGGTCTTGAGCAGGTTGAGCTCCTGACCGAAGTGGGCCAGAGGGCTGGCCGCCTGCATGTCGATGGCCGCCTGTGCCTGCATCTGCTGCGAGTCGTAGCGGGTGACTTCTTCGCCCGCCAGGCGGTGGTGCACCAGGTCGTCCACCAAATCATCGGCATCCTCGGCTGAAGGCAGCACCATGACGACGTGGCCCGTCGGCTTGAAGACGCCCATGCTGCGGGGGTGATGCTGCTGGTCCACGGCGGCCTCCTTGGATTGGACAGGCTCCAGTGTGGTCCCGGCCTGCCGGCACGGGGCTCAGGAAGCCGCGCGTCGCGTTGTCGGCCGAGGCTGACGAGCGCGGCTGGCGCGTCACTGCAGGCACGGCGGGCTCCATCGCGCAGGCCGTGATGGCGATGGTCATGGCGACGGTGATAGCGACGGGAGAAGCGACGCCCCGGCCCGTCGGCCACGGCAGCCGTGCCCGCTCAAGCCGGGTTGCCGATGTCGATGAAGCGGTGCTCCAGCCCGAAGCGCGTCGCCACGTGCTGGGCCAGGGCCGGCGCGCCGTAGCGCTCGGTGGCATGGTGGCCGCAGGCGAGAAACGCCACGCCCGTCTCGCGGGCCAGGTGGGCTTGCGGCTCGGAGATCTCCCCGGTCAGGAAGGCATCCGCACCGGCGGCGATGGCCGCCTCGAAATAGCCCTGCGCGCCGCCGCTGCACCAGGCGATGCGGCGCAGCGGGCGGCCGTCGCCGGGGATGCAAGTCACCGGCCGGCCCAGGCGCTGCTGCACCCGCGCGGCCAGCTCGCCGGCATCGGCGCACGCCTGCTGCGGCTCGCCGATGAAGCCCAGATCCTGCTCGCCGAAGCGGCCTTCGGCCAGCAGCCCCAGCTCGCGGCCGAGCTGCGCGTTGTTGCCCCACTCGCCATGCGCGTCCAGCGGCAGGTGATAGGCGTAGAGGTTGATGTCGTGGGCCATCAGCAGGGCCAACCGGCGCTTGAGCCACCCTGTGAGCCGCCCGTCCTGGCCGCGCCAGAACAGGCCGTGGTGGACCAGGATGGCGTCGGCGCCGTCAGCCACCGCGGCCTCGATCAGCGCCAGGCTGGCCGTCACCCCGCTGACGATGCGCCGCACCTGGGGACGACCCTCAACCTGCAGACCGTTCGGCCCATAATCCTTGAAGCGCCCAGCCTCCAGCAGGGTGTCCAGATAGGTCTGTAGCTCTTCGCGGCTCGTCACGGGCCCCCCCTTCTTGATGCGCAAACTCTGGCTGATTTTCTCGCAGGCGGCCACGGTCTCCCTGGCCGCTTTCTTCGTCGTCGCCACGCTCAAGCCGCAGTGGCTGTCGGGGCTGGGCTGGCGCAGCGGGCCCGGCGTGATCACCGTGCAGGAGGCCGCGCCGCAGCCGGCCGGCGCCGGCGGCGAGGGCCGTCATGCGGGCTACAGCGCCGCAGCCAAGCGCGCCGCGCCGGCCGTGGTGAGCATCGTCACCTCCAAGACGCCCGACCGCACGCCCAACGCAAACGACCCCTGGTTCCGCTTTTTCTTCGGCGATCAGATGCCGCAGGCGCAGTCGGGCATCGGCTCGGGCGTGATCGTCGCCGCAGAAGGCTACGTGCTGACCAACAACCATGTGATCGACCACATGGACGACATTGAGGTCATGCTGCATGACGGCCGCAAGGCTCGCGCCCGGCTGATCGGCGCCGACCCGGAGACGGACATCGCGGTGCTCAAGATCGACCTCGAGAAGCTGCCGGCGATCACCTTCGGCGACTCCGACACCCTGGAGGTGGGCGACGTGGTGCTGGCCATAGGCAACCCCTTCGGCGTGGGCCAGACGGTCACCTCCGGCATCGTCAGCGCGCTGGGGCGCAACCAGCTGGGGATCAACACCTTCGAGAACTTCATCCAGACCGACGCGGCCATCAACCCGGGCAACTCCGGCGGCGCGCTGGTGGACGCCGGCGGGCACCTGGTGGGCATTAACTCGGCCATCTACTCGCGCTCCGGCGGCAACCTGGGCATCGGCTTTGCCATCCCAGTCTCCACCGCGCGCCAGGTGATGGAAAGCCTGATTCGCGACGGCCAGGTGACACGCGGCTGGATCGGTGTGGAGCCGCGCGATCTCACGCCCGAGATGGCCGAGACCTTCGGCCTGTCCATCCAGCAGGGGGTGCTGATCACTGGCATCCTGCACAACGGCCCGGCCGCGCAAGCCGGCTTGCGCCCGGGCGACGTGGTGCTGCAAGTGGGCGATACGCCCGTGACGCAAACGGCGCAGCTGCTCAGCGCGGTGGCCGCCCTCAAGCCGCACACCACGACCAAGATCATCGTGCAGCGCGGCAAGCAGCGCGTGGAGCTGACGGTGCAGGTGGGCCAGCGCCCGCGGGTGCAGCCGCGGCAGGCTACGCCAGAGGAGTGACGGAGCGCGCGGTGCGCGCGGCCACGCGGGCCAGCAGCGCGCTCACCGCGGCCGCCATGGCGACCAGCCCGATCAGCAGGCCGACCCAGTAGCCCTGCACGCCCATCGGCGCCCAGCCCAGCGCCGGCCAGCCGCGCTCGCACAGCACCGCGCCCAGCGGGATGGACAGCCCCCAGTAGGCGGCCACCATCATCAGCATGGGCAGCAGCGTGACCCGGTAGCCGCGCAGGGCGCCCACGGCGCAGACCTGCGTGGCATCGGCCCAGTGCCATGCGGCTGCGAACAGCAGCAGCTGCACGATCAGCGCCTGCACCGCCACATCCGAGGAATAGACCATCGCGATCAGCGGCCGCGCGGCCAGCACGAGCGGGGTGAGGACGAGCGCAAAGGCCAATGCCACGCCCATGCCGCACCAGGTGACGAAGCGGGCCTGCACACCGTCGCGCCCGCCCAGCGCCTGGCTGACACGGATGGACAGCGCCGCCGACAGCCCGGCAGGCAGCATGAACATCAGCGCAGCGAAGTTCAGCGCCGCCTGGTGCGCGGCCACGGTGGTCGCGCCCAGCGAGCTGATCAGCAGCGCCACGCCGGTGAACGCCGCGACCTCCGCCAGATTGGCCCCCCCCATCGGTAGCCCCAGCCGCAGCAACTTGCGCCAAGCCGCCCCATCCGGCCGCGACCAACCGGCGAACACCGGCCAGCGCCGGTAGGCCGGCGACCACGCCAGGTAGCCGGCCATCGCCAGGAACTGGGCCCACATCGACAGCCCGGTGGCCCAGCCGCAGCCCGCGCCGCCCAGCCGCGGCAGCCCGCCATGGCCATGGATCAGCAGCCAGTTGAAGAGGGCATTGACCGCCAGACCGGCGATGCTGAGCACCATAGCCGGCGTGGGCCGGTTGATGCTGGCCGAGTGGAAGCCCAGCGTGCGGAACATCAGCGCCGCCGGCATGCCCACCGCCGTGCCCCACAGGAAGAGCACCGTCTGCGGCACCAGCTCGGCCGGCGTGTCGAAGGCCCGCAGCAGCGCCGGGGCAAACGGCATGGCCAGCGCCGGCAGCAGCCCCAGCACGGCTGCCAGCTGCAGGCCCTGGCGGGCGTCGTGCACGATGGCGCGGTCATCGCCTGCTCCAAAGTGGTGCGCAACGATGGGGCTGACCGCCTGCACGATGCCCATCAGCGCCAGGAACACCGGGGCCCAGATGGCCACGCCCAGGCCGACGACCGCCTGCTCGGCCGCGCCTGCATGGCCGGCCATCACCGTGTCCAGGAAGCCCGCGCCCACCGAGGCGAGCTGCGAGCCGATGATGGGCGCAGCCAGGGCGATCAGCGCCCACGCTTCGGCGCGCAGGCGGGGCAGCAAGGGCAAGGGAGCCCGCGCGGCGCCGGCCGCGCGCGGCAAGGAGCGGCGCCGGCTCAAGACGCGGGCCGGTCTTCGGCTTCTTCAGGCGCCTGGGTGTGCCGGATGAAGAACTGCGCCGCCACGATGCCCACCTCATAGAGCAGGCCCATGGGGATGAGCAGCGCGATCATCGACACCGCATCGGGCGGCGTCACCAGCCCGGCTACAGCGGCGGCCACCACCCAGAAGTAGCGCCGGAAGCTGCGCAGCTGCTCCAGCGAGACCAACCCCATGCGCGCAAGGATGATCACGACGATCGGCACCTCGAAGGCCACGCCGAAGGCGAGGAACATGTTGATGACGAAGTCGAGGTAGGCCTCGATGTCGGGGCTGACCGCCACCGACGCCGGCGCCATCGCCTGGATGGCGGGGAAGGCCTTGCCGAAGACGAAGAAGTAGCAGAAGGCCACGCCCAGATAGAAAAGCAGCGTGCTGGAGATGACCAGCGGCGCCACCAGGCGCTTCTCATGCCGGTACAGCCCGGGCGCGACGAAGGCCCACACTTGATAGAGCACCCAGGGCAGTGCCACGCCGAAAGCCGCCAGCGCGGTCACCTTGATCGGGATGAGGAAGGGGGAGACCACGCCCACCGCGATCATCCGCGAGCCCTCGGGCAGCGCATGCACCAGCGGCAGGGCCAGATAGTCGTAGAGGTGCTTGGGCCCGGGCCACAGCACCAGCGCCCCGAACACCAGCCCGATGCCGGCCACGGCGCGGATCAGGCGGTCACGCAGTTCGATGAGATGGGCGACGAAGGGCTGCTCGGTGCCGGCCAGTTCGTCGTCGGGTGGGGTGGCGCTCACAGATGGGACGTCCGGCGGGGCGGACGGAAGCGGGCGACACGTGCCGCGCCCGACTGCACATGGTGATGCACGCCGTGGCGCTGCTTGTACCAGTGCGGGACCGCCGTGCGGCGCAGCCGCCAGTTCTTGCGCGGGGGGCGGTAGGGCAGCGGCGTGCCCAGGCCGTTGTCGGGGGAATCGGGGCTCCAGCTCGGGTGCAGTCCGGCCTCGGCCTCCTGCGCCGCGCCGACGATGGACTGGTGCACGTCCTGCGCGGCGGCGTCGAACTGGCGCTTGACCTTGCTGAGCTCTTCCAGCTCGATAGAGCGGTTGACCTCGGCCTTGACGTCGGCCACGTAGCGCTGCGCGCGGCCCAGCAGGGTGCCGGCCATGCGGGCCACACGAGGCAGCCGCTCGGGGCCGATGACGACCAGCGCGATGCCGCCCAGGATGAGGAGCTTGGAGAAACCGATGTCGATCATGTCGCTGCGGCAGCCGGGAGGCTTTGGGCCAGGGCGACGCCCGGCCGGCAGAGCCCGCCGCCAGGCCTCACACCTGTCGCCCCGGCGCGCCGGGCCTCGTGCGTCAGGCCCTGGGGGTCAGACCTTGTTCTTGGCGTCGACGTCGACGGTGCGGGCCGGATCGGCCAACTTCTCGGTGGTCACCTGCTGCGGCGGAGTCTGGGCTTGAGCGTCCCCGTCCTTCATGCCGTCCTTGAAGCCCTTGACAGCCGAGCCCAGGTCGGCGCCGATGTTCTTGAGCTTCTTGGTGCCGAAGATCAGCACGATGATGACCAGGAAGATGATCAGGTGAGTGGTGGACAGTCCCATGGGGCACCTCGTTTAAAGCTCGCTCGGAAATTGTAGGGGGCCCGTCTGGCGAGCCGGCCACGTGGGCATGTCAGGCTCGGACCCGCGGGCGGCCCGTCGGTTCTGCAGCCGAAGCGCAGGATTGAATGCGAAAACCAGGCCAGCTTGCCCGATAGCCCGCCGCAGCGGCAGGCCAAGCCGGCGTTTCACCGGCGTTTAACGTAGGTCGCGCAGCGTCGCCGTGCGCACGGCCGGGGCTGCGGCCGGCTGCCGAAGCTGAACATGGGGCCGCACGCCTGCCGATCAAGGCATGGCGCGCCAGGGGCGCGGGCCGCCCATGACGTGCAGGTGCAGGTGGTAGACCTCCTGCCCGCCGTCCTCGCCGTTGTTGAACACCGTGCGAAAGCCGTTGGTCGCGCCGTTCTCCACCGCGAGCCTGGGTGCCAGCAGCATGATGCGGCCGAGCAGCCCTTCGTGCTGCGGGCCGGCCGCAGCCAGCATCGGGATGTGCTCGCGCGGCACGATCAGCAGGTGCACCGGTGCGGCCGGGCGGATGTCCTTGAAGGCGATGAGCTCGTCGTCTTCGTAGACGCGCTGGCTGGGGATCTGGCCGGTGGCGATCTTGCAGAAGATGCAGGAGTCGTCGTGCGTGGCGTGGGGCTGCTGGCTCATGCGGTGCTTCCTCAAAGTCCTTGCCTGCTCAGGCGCTCATCATGGGCTTGCGGTCGTTCCAGTACAGGAAGCCCTTGACGATGCGGTAGATCATCCAGATGCCGTTGACGAAGAAGACGATCAGGCCCACACCGACGAAGAGGGTGACGAAGCCGATCGCGCTCCACAGCAGGCCCCACCAGAAGGTGCGGATCTGCCAGTCGAAGTGGCTGGCGTAGATGGTGCCGGCCGTCTCCTCGCGCTTGATGTAGTTGATGATGATCGCAACGATGGCGGTCAAGCCGACGAAGGGCGAGAGGGCGTAGAGCGCGTAGGTCACCAGGGTGAGCTGGCGCAGGCTGGCCTCGCGCTCGGGGCTGGCAGGGAGAGTTCGGTCGGCATCCGGGAAGTCGTTCATCTCTTGCTTCAGTTCTGGGCCGGGGGAACGGTGCGCCGGGCGAATTCCTCCAGCCCCGACAGCCCTTCGCGCCGCTGCAGTTCAGCCAGCACGTCGGCCGGCGACAAGTCGAACTGGGCCAGCGCGATCAGGCTGTGGAACCACAGGTCGGCGACCTCGTAGACGATCTTGGCGCGGTCGCCGTCCTTGGCGGCCATCACCGTCTCGGTGGCCTCCTCGCCGATCTTCTTGAGGATGGCGTCGGTGCCCTTGTCGAACAGCCGGGCGACGTAGCTCTGCGCCGGGTCGCCCCCCTTGCGCGAGGCGATCACCTCGGCCAGGCGGGCGAGGATGTCTTGGGATGGCGTGGTCATTTGTAGATCTGCCCCGGATCCTTGAGCACCGGGTCCACGGTACGCCACTGGCCGCCTTCGAGCTTATGGAAGAAGCAGCTGTGGCGGCCGGTGTGGCAGGCGATGCCGGGCGTGTGGCCGAGCTGCGTGACGCGCAGCAGGATCACGTCGCTATCGCAATCCAGCCGGATCTCGTGCACCTGCTGCACGTGGCCGGATTCCTCGCCCTTGTGCCACAGGCGCTGACGCGAGCGGCTCCAGTAGATGGCCTGACCGCGCTCGGCGGTGAGCTGCAGGGCCTCGCGGTTCATCCAGGCGAACATCAGCACGTCGCCGCTGTCGGCCTCCTGGGCGATCACGGGCACCAGGCCCTGGTCGTCCCAGCGGATGTCGTCGAGCCAGTTCATGCGGGCAGTGTAGCTGTGCCCTCTCCGACAATCGGGCGATGACTCCACTTGCACTCACGATGGGCGACCCTTGCGGCATCGGCCCGGAGATCCTGGCGATGGCGCTGCGCGACGGCGCGGTGCCGGGCGGCTTCGTCGTCGGCGACGTGGGCGTGATGCGCCGCGCGGCGGCGGTGATCGGCGGCGTGCCGGTGGCCGTGCTGGACGCGCCGGCCGAGGCACTAAATGCGCCGCCGCGCTGCATTCCGGTGTGGCAGCCGGATGGCCTGCCCGCCGGGCTGGCCGCCCTGCCCTGGGGCCAGGTCCATGCTGACGCCGGCCGGGCGGCTGCGGTGTGCATCCGCCAGGCGGTGGCCCTGGTGCAGGCCGGGCAGGCTGCGGCGCTGGTGACGTCGCCCATCCACAAGGAGGCCCTGGCCGCGGCCGGCGAGCCCTGGCCCGGTCACACCGAGCTGCTGCAGGACCTGGCCGGCGGCGCGCCGGTGCGCATGATGCTCGCCAACGACGAGCTGCGCACGGTGCTGGTGACGATCCATGTCTCGCTGCGGCGGGCGATCGAGGGCGTGACCTTCGATGCCGTGCTCTCCACCATCCGTATCGCCCATGACGCCGCCCGGCGCTGGGGCTTGGCCGCGCCGCGCATCGCCGTGGCCGGACTGAACCCGCATGCGGGGGAGGGCGGGCTGTTCGGCGAGGAGGAGCTCACCGTCATCGGCCCGGCTGTTCAAGCCGCGCGGGCCGAAGGCATCGACGCGCGCGGGCCGTTCGCGCCGGACACGGTGTTCATGCGCGCCCGGCACACCGCCGACCATCCCGGCGAGTTCGACATGGTCGTTGCCCAGTACCACGACCAGGGACTGATCCCGGTGAAGTACCTGGGTGTCGAGCACGGCGTGAACGTGACCCTGGGCCTTCCCTTCGTGCGCACCAGCCCGGACCACGGCACGGCCTTCGACCTGGCAGGCAGCGGGCGGGCCAGCCCGGCCAGCCTGATCGCCGCAGCACGCTTGGCGAGGCAGCTGGCAGGAGGCTGATCAGCCTCGGTACAGCGGGCTCGGCGCGCCCGGCGCCAGGGAGCCTGGCGTCCGAGGGAGGCGAGCCTGCATCTGCAGCGCGGGGCTCCTGTGGCCGCGGGCATCAGACCGACGCCTGCCGCACGGGGCGCGTCCCGTGGGCGCCTGCGTCACCGGGTGTGTCAGGCCGGCGTCTTCTCCGGCCACTCGGAAGCACCCAGGCCGGAGTTGGGGCCTGAGCTGGACGCTGGCCCCACGCCGAGTGCGGCCAGCTGCTTGCGGGCGCGGGCGGTGGCGCGTTCGATCAGCTCGGCCTGCTCGAAAGCCTTGAAGCGACCGGTCTCGCACAGCTTGGTGAGCGTGCGCGAGGTGACCGAGATGGTCTGCTTGTACATGCGCCCGTAGGTGAAGATGAAGAACGTGCGCCCCGGGCTGACCCAGGACAGGCGCACCTTCTTCCAGGCGTCATTGAGGTACATCTGGTAGGCAACCCCGGGCTGGATGTGCGCCACGAGCTGCGGCCCGGCGGTGGGCGGCGCGGGCGTGTCGAGGTTGATGTCGACCTCGACGGTGGAGACCGGCTCTTCGCCGCCGCTGAGGTCGATGTCCACCGAGCCGTCCCAGTCGATGGCGGCTTCTTCCACCAGACCTGCGGCCTGCGCCTCATCGCTGGAGAACTGGACGACGCCGGCCGACTGCTCGTTGAGCAGCACCGGGGCCACATCACGGGCAACCTCCTCGCGCGTGGGCACGGCCACTTTGTCCACCTGATCGAGCTGGAACTCGAGCTGGCGGCGGGCAAAGTCGGTCAGCGGTGCCGCCTTGAGCGACTCGGCATGCGCGGGCAGCAGCTTGGCGAAGAACTCCTTCTTGGCCTGCTCCGGCCAGCGGATGAGGTCCAGGCCCTCGTTCAAGTCCTTCATCAGCCCGGGCAGCCGCAGCAGGAACTCCTTGCGCAGCTGCGGCGCGCCCTTGGGCTGCACGCTCATCACCAGGTCGCGCGCAGTGCGCTTCATGCGCTGCGCGCGCTCCGAATCCGGCCCGTCCTGGGCGAGCGTCAACACCTGCACCTGGCTCCAGACCTGGGCCAGGAAGTCACGCAGGAAATCCTGCAGCGACAGCGAGCCCAGCTGCGACTGCAGCGCGCGCATGTAGCGCTGCTGGATGCGCAGGTCGGCCTCCTTGCCACCCAGGATGGATGACACGTCCGCATGCTCACTGGCCGCCTGTGTCGTCTGCTCCCGGATGAAGGCCTCCAGCTCGGAGAGCTTCTCCTCGTAGAGCGCCATCTGGTCGAACTCGCCCTCGACGATGTCCTGCACCAGGGCGCTGACTCGGGCCAGGGTTTCCTTGCCCGGGACGTCGTCGAAGTCGTCGAAGCTCGCGGCCAGCGAGGCAATGCGGTTGACCAGCTTGCGCACCGGGTGCTTGCGCGAGCTGAAGAAGCCCATGTCCTTGAGCGCCACGCGCAGCACGGGCAGCTGCAGCCGGGCGATCTGGCGCGCCATCTGCGGCGGCACCTTCGGGTCGGACAGGACCTGGTCGAAGAGCGCCGCGACGATGTCGATCACCATGTGATCGAGCGCGCCGCTGGAGGCGCGCATCAGCTCGTCGCGGTGCTGGCGGATGAGGTTGACGGCCATCAGGCCGCCGATGGCGCCCAGGCCGACGGCGCCGGTCATGGGACCGGAGATGCCGCCCGGCGCCGTTGGGCTGCCGCTGCCCGCTTCGCCGGCCAGGCCGCCGGGCACCGAGGCCGCCCAGGCCGCGGCGTCGGCCAGCTCGCCGGCCACGCCTGCCGAACCCCCGGCCCCACCAGCCGCCCCACCGCCCGGCTGGGCACTGAGAAAGGCCAGGCGCTTGATCACGTCGAAGAGCGGCGTGTCGGCCGGGCCCCCGGCACCGGTTGGCCGCCCACCGGCTGCGCTGTCCGCACTGCCGTGCAGGTTGCCGGGGCCCGAGCTGCTGCCCGTGCTGCCGTCCGTACCGCCACCCGTGCCGGTCCCGGTGGGCCAGCCGGCCGCAGCGGATCCCCCGCCGGCCCCCGGCACGCCTGCGCTGCCGGGGCCAGTTGCACCGCCCGGCCCCGAGCCGCCGAATCCGCCCGGCATGCCGCCGGCTGCCGGACCGCCTGCGCCACCCGGCCCACCCCAGGCGCCCGGCGCGCTGGCGCCCCAGGACGAGGCCGTGCTGCCGGCGCCGTCCAGCCCGGCGGGCACGGCCACGCCGAACATGGCGCTGAGCTGGCGCGCAGCCGGGCCCAAGTCGGCAGCGCGGGTGCTGGGCGTGGCCGCGGCATCGGCGCCCGGCGCGGCCAGGCCGGCGCTGCGGGTGTCGCCGCGGCCTTCGCTGGTGGTGCGCACCGCCAGGCCCACGGGCTGCACGCCGCGATGGCGCAGGTCCTCCAGCACGGACTGGTAGCAGGCGCGCATGGACGCAGCCAGCGCGCGGCCCAGCTCGCGGGCCAGCACCTTGCGCGCCTCGACGTCGTCGGACGCGGCCTCGATGGCGCGGAACAGCGCCTTGCCGATGTTCTGCGGCCGCAGCGGGTTGCGCTCTTGGTCGGCGCCGGGCAGCCCCAGCAGCGTGGCCATGTAGCCGGCCAGGTCGCGCAGCTCCCATTCGCATTCGGCGCCCAGGGTCAGGCCCAGGCGGTCGGCGGAGACTTGGCTTTCGACCTCGTCGTCGCCCACCAGGCTGAGCGCTGCCCAGTCGGTGGGGCCGGACTGGCCGCCGCGGGTGGACACGCCGCCGGCGCGGCGGTGCAGCTCCTCGGTGACGCGCTCGTAGAGCACGCGCGAGAAGGTCTGGTTGAAGGTGGAGAGTTTCTGCCGCAGGTCGAACTGCGCGGCCATCATGGCCTGGCGCTGCGCATTGCTGCTGGCCGACATCATCGACAGGCCGAGCATCTCGACCACCCGATTGGCCGCGCCCTGGGCGGCCGACTGGATGCGGCCGACCGCGGCTAGCAGGACGGGCTCAAGGCGAGGGTCGATCACGGCAGCGGGTGCGGCGGTGGCGGGCGGCGGTGGCGGGTGGCAGCGGGTCGGCGGGCGCGGCAGGTCGGAGGGGACGCGCACCGCCGGCATGCGGGGGTGCTGAGCCGCCGCGGACAGCCGGGGCGCAACGTCCGTGCGGGCAGGCCGGCCGCCGCAGCCGAAAAAAGCTCATCCGCAGTCAAGTATCAGCGCATTCCCCGCAGCTGAACATCTGAAAAGGGCGCCAGTTCCTCACGACTTGTCGCCGACCGGATGACGCATCGGTATCCATATGCAACAAGCCTAGGCTGAAGCACGCCGGCCTGCAGGGCCGAGGCCGGCGCCGGGTCGGGCGGCCCCGGTAACCGCGGCGGTACCGCCGCCAACAGCCTTACTTGCGCAGCGCGTCGCGGATCTCGCGCAGCAGCTTGACGTCCTCCGGCGGCTCGGCCTGCGCCGGGGCGGGCGCGGGCGCCTCGCGCTTGAGGCGGTTGATCTGCTTGACCATCAAAAAGATGATGAAGGCCAGGATCAGGAAGTTGAGCGCCACGGTGATGAAGTTGCCCCAGGCGAAGACCGCGCCGAGCTTCTTGGCCTCGGCCAGCGGCAGGCCGGCCGGCTGCCCGGCCAGGGCGACGTAGTAGCTGGAGAAGTCCAGCCCGCCGACGGCCTTGCCCACCAGCGGCATGATCAGGTCGTTGACCACCGAGTCCACGATCTTGCCGAAGGCGCCGCCGATGATCACGCCGACCGCCAGGTCGACCACATTGCCTTTGACGGCGAATTCCTTGAACTCGTGCATGAATCCCATCGGGGCGCTCCAGCGTTTCGTGACAACTTCAGCAGTATTGCGCGCTCAAAAGGCTTGTCAACGCCGCGCGGCATGCGGGCAACAGCGCGGGGCGGCGGCACAGGCGGATGGCTGCGGCCCGTGGCCTGCACGGCTGCGGAGCCACGGTTAGCATGCCGCGATCAGCGAGGCTCCCATGCAGACATCCACCCCCTTGAAGGCCGTGGCGCCGTCCTCCCAGCAGGACGATGCCCCCGCGGCGGACGACGCCGGCACGCCGGTGTCCCTGCGCATCCGCGAGCGCCTGCGCCAGGCGCAGCAGCGCTTCCATGCCAACGACAACATCGCCGCCTTCATCGAGCCCGGCGAGCTGGAGCAGCTGCTCGACGAGGTGGCCGGCAAGATGGGCGGCGTGCTCGAGAGCCTGGTGATCGACACCGACAGCGATCACAACACGCAGGACACCGCCCGCCGCGTGGCCAAGATGTACCTGCAGGAGATCTTCAAGGGCCGCTATGTGGCCGCCCCTCCGGTCACCGAGTTCCCGAACGTCGAGCATCTCAACGAGCTGATGATCGTCGGGCCCATCACGGTGCGCAGCGCCTGCTCGCACCACCTGTGCCCGATCATGGGCCGGGTCTGGATCGGCGTGCTGCCCAACGAGCATTCCAACCTGATCGGCCTGTCCAAGTACGCGCGGCTGGTGGACTGGATCATGAGCCGGCCGCAGATCCAGGAAGAGGCCGTCACCCAGGTCGCCAACCTGCTGCAGGAGCGCATGCAGCCCGACGGGCTGGCCGTGGTGATGGAGGCCGACCACTTCTGCATGCAGTGGCGCGGCGTCAAGGACATGGACTCCAAGATGGTCAACAGCGTGATGCGCGGCGTCTTCCTCACCGATGCCAACCTGCGCCGCGAGCTGCTGGCCCTGGTCAACCAGAAGCGGGGGGCGTGAAGCCATGCTGGTGCGACTGCTCTACTCCAGCCGCTCGACCGAGCCGGTGACCCCGGAGCTGATCGAGTCGGTGCTGGCCCAGTCCCGCGCGCACAACCCGGCCCTGGGTGTGACCGGCATCCTGTGCTGGGGCGGCGACGTGTTCATGCAGGTGCTCGAAGGCGGCCGCGAGGCGGTCAACGAGCTCTACAACCGCATCGTGCGCGACGACCGCCACCGCTGCGTGCAGATCCTGCAATACGAGGAGATCCACGAGCGGCGCTTCGCCCACTGGACGATGGGCCAGGTGAACTTGGCCAAGATCAACGCCGCCGTGCTGCTCAAGCATGCGGAGAAGCCGGTGCTGGACCCGTATGCCGTGAGCGGCCGGGCATCGATGGCGCTGCTGGAAGAGCTGATCGCCACCGCAGCCATCGTCAACCGGCCCGGCAACTGAAGGGCACGCGATGAAGGTCCTGGTCTGCGGCGCCAGCGGCTGCATCGGCGGCGCAGTGGCCCGGCTGCTGCGCGAGCGCGGGCATCAGGTGGTCGAGGGCGGGCGCAGCATGCCGGCCGATGCCGGCCATCTGCCGGTGGACTACACCGCCGGCCACGACGCCGCGCACTGGGCCCGCTGCCTGAGCGGCAAGGGCGTGGATGCGCTGGTCAACGCCGTCGGCGTGCTGCTGCCCAGCGGGCGCAACACCTATGACGCGGTGCATGCGCGCGGGCCCTCCGCCCTGTTCGACGGCGCAGCCCAGGCCGGCGTGCGGCGCATCGTGCAGGTCTCGGCGCTGGGCGTGGGCCACGGGCCCGATGCGCTGCGCACCCGCTATGCCACGAGCAAGCTGGAGGCGGACGATGCGCTGCGCGCGCTTGGCGCCACGCGGGGCATCGACTGGGCCATCGTGCGGCCCTCGTTGGTCTACGGGCCGCGCAGCCAGAGCGCAGGGCTCTTTCGCCTGATGACGCGGCTGCCGGTCATCGGCCTGCCCGGCGGCGGGCAGCAGGCCGTGCAGCCCATCCACGTGGACGACGTGGCCGAGGTGATCGCGAACATGCTGGAGCACGCCCAGCCCATCGCGCGGGAGGTGGAGCTGGCCGGGCCCCGGCCCATGCGCTATCGCGACATGCTGGCCGGCTTCCGCCGCGCCCAGGGGCTGGGGCAGGCGCTGTGGCTGCCGGTGCCCATGCCGGCGATGAAGCTCACCGCCTGGCTGGCCCAGGCCCTGCCGCAGCAGGCGTTGAGTCCGGACACGCTGACCATGCTGGAGCACGGCAACACCAGCAAGCACAACGGCGCGGCGCAGTGGCTGGGCCGCGAGCCGCTGGCGATGGACGAGGCCGTGGGCCGTCGGCCGCTGTGGTGAGGCGGCCGGGGCGGCTGATCACCGCGGCCGCATCAGCGTGGACTTGCCGAACAGGCTCTCCACCAGGTCCACCACCAGCTCGGCCGTTTGATTGCGCACGTCACGCGCGGGGTTGAGCTCCATCAGGTCCAGCGAGGCCAGCGCGCCGGTGTCGGCGATCATCTCCATGCACAGCTGGGCCTCGCGGTAGGTCGGCCCGCCGCGCACCGGCGTGCCCACGCCCGGGGCGATGTCGGGGTCGAGGAAGTCGGCATCGAAGCTCACGTGCAGGTGCGTGCCCTCGTCCACGCCCAGCAGCGCCTGCTCCAGCGTGTGGCGCATGCCGTGCTCGTCGATGTAGCGCATGTCGAACACCTCCAGCTGCGTCTGGTGCAGCAGGTGGCGCTCGCCGGCATCGACGCTGCGCACGCCGATCAGCCGCGCGGCATCGACCTGCAGCGCCGGCCCTTCAGCGCCGGCCAGGGCGACCAGATCCGCCGGGCCCATGCCGGCCAGCACGGCCACCGGCATGCCGTGCAGGTTGCCGCTGGGCGTGATCTCGTGGGTGTTGAAGTCGGCATGCGCGTCCAGCCACAGCAGGCGCAGCCGCCGGCCCTGGGCGCGGCAGTGGCCGGCCACGGCGGCGATCGAGCCCATCGCCAGGCTGTGATCGCCGCCCAGGGTGATGGGCAGCGCGCCTTCGGCCAGTGCGGCGCCGACCTGCACGAAGAGCTCATGGTTCCAGGCGCGCACCTCCTGCAAATGGCGATGGCCGCCCTCGGGCGCGCGGCCGGGGTTGGGCGGGCCGCTGACGTCGCCGCGGTCCACCACCGCGCAGCCCAGCGCCCGCAGCGACTCCGCCAGACCCGCCACGCGCAGGGCCTCCGGGCCCATCGAGGCGCCGCGCACGCCGGCGCCGACGTCGGTCGGTGCGCCGATGAGGTGGACGAGACGCTGGTCGCTGTGGGTCATCGCGGCTCCCCGGCGCGGAGCCGCGGCCCCGCGCGTTGACGTGCGTTCAGATGTCGTCGGCGAACTCGCCCGTCATGCTGGGCGGCGCGGCCAGGCCGTATTCGGACTGCAGCAGCTGCCAGCCCTCCTCGGCCGTCTCCACGTAGTGGAAGAGCTTGACGTCCTGCGGGCTGATCATGCCGGTGTCCACCAGCAGCTCGAAGTTGATCAGCCGGCTCCAGAAGTCGCGCCCGAACAGCAGGATGGGCCGGCGGCGGCACTTGCCGGTCTGCACCAGCGTGAGCGTCTCGAACAGCTCGTCGAGCGTGCCGAAGCCGCCCGGGAAGCAGGCCAGCGCCACCGAGCGCATCAAGAAGTGCATCTTGCGCAGGCCGAAGTAGTGGAACTGGAAGCACAGCTCCGGCGTGATGTAGGGGTTGGGCTCCTGCTCGTGGGGCAGCAGGATGTTGAGCCCGATGCTCTTGCCGCCGATCTCGAAGGCGCCGCGGTTGCCGGCCTCCATGATGCCGGGGCCGCCGCCGGTGACGACGTAGATGGGCGAATCCAGCCGCTCGGATGCCTTGGTGACCAGGGCCGCGAAGCGCCGGGCCTCGTCATAGAAGCGCGACATCTCCACCTGCATGCGCGCGGCCTTGATGGCCTGCTGGTCGCCGCTGGCCTGGGCCACCACCAGCACGGCCTGCGCCGCCTCGGGCGCGGGGATGCGGGCGCTGCCGAAGATCACGATGGTGGACTCGATGCCCTGCTCGCGCTGCACCAGCTCGGGCTTGAGCAGCTCCAGCTGCATGCGGATGGGCCGCAGCTCCTCGTGCAGCAGGAAGTCGGTGTCGGCAAAAGCCAGCTGATAGCTGCTCTCCGGGCCGCTGTAGCGCGACGGCACGACCAGGTTCTCGGTCTCCTGCTCGGCGGACTGGAAGTTGCGCGCGGTCAGCGGCGCGGGGCGGTCTTGCATGGAGCCTCTCTTGTCTTGTCGTGTGCGTGTGTGCGCAGCCTCAGCGCGCGCGGGACGCGCCGCTCTGGCAGCGCGCCTCCCCGCCGCAGACGGGGCAAGCTGCGCGCCGGGCCAAGCGGAACTCGGTGAAGCGCATGTTGCGTGCCTCGATCATCAGCAGCCGCCCCCTCAGCCCCGGGGCCAGGCGGGGATCGGCCGCCAGCAGCTTGAGCGCCTCGGCCGCCTGCAGGCTGCCGACGATGCCGGTCAGCGGCGCGAACACGCCCATCGTCGCGCAGGGCACGTCCTCCACCGCGTCGTCGGGCGGGAAGATGCAGGCATAGCAGGGCGAATCCTCGGCGCGCGGATCGAACACCGACAGCTGCGCATCCCAGCGCACCGCGGCGGCGAAGACCAGCGGCCGGCCGGCCTGCACGCAGGCGCGGTTGACCAGGTGGCGGGTGGCGAAGCGGTCGGTGCAGTCCAGCACCACGCCGGCCTCGGGCACCAGGCGCTGCAGCAGCGCCTCGTCGGCGCGCTGGGCGACGGCGCGCACGTCGGGCTCGGGGTTGAGCGCCTGCATGGCCTGCGCGGCGGACGCCACCTTTGGGCTGCCGATGCGCGCGGTGGTGTGGGCGATCTGGCGCTGCAGGTTGGTCAGGTCGACCTCGTCGTGGTCCACCACGGTGATGCGGCCCACGCCGGCTGCGGACAGGTAGAGCAGCGCCGGCGAGCCCAGCCCGCCCGCGCCAATCACCAGCGCATGCGAGGCGGCCACGCGCTGCTGCGCCTCCACGCCCCACTCGTCGAGCAGGATGTGGCGGCTGTAGCGCAGGAGCTGGGCGTCGTTCATCAGGCGGACGGTCGGGTCCCAAGGCACAAGGCCCGCGCGGGGCGGGCCTTGTTCGGGGCGCACGACGGTCGGTCGGTGCGTCAGTTGGTGTTGTTGTCCTCGGGCTTGCGCTCGGTCATGGTCTTGCTGACCATCACCGGCTTGCCCTTCAAGCGGTTGAGCGCCTGGGCCAGCTGGAAGTCCTCGGCGCTGCCGAACTCGGGCAGCGGCTTGGGCGGCTCGGCGCTCTTGGCGTTGGCCTCCTCCAGCTTGCGGATGGCTTCCTCGCGGGCCTTCTCGCGCGCGGCGTCCTTCTGTTCGGGGCCCTGGCCGCTGGTGATGTGCTTCTCGAGGTCGGCCTCGCGCACGCGCAGCGCGGCGAAGACATTGCCCTCGGCCGTCTCGTCCAGCATCACGTCGGGAACGATCCCCTTGGCCTGGATGGACGCGCCGCTGGGGGTGTAGTAGCGCGCGGTGGTGATCTTCAGTGCGGTCTCGGGGGTGAGCGGGCGCACCGTCTGCACCGAGCCCTTGCCGAAGGTCTGCGCGCCCATGATGGTGGCGCGCTTGTGGTCCTTGAGCGCGCCGGCGACGATCTCGCTGGCCGAGGCCGAGCCCTCGTTGACCAGCACGATCATCGGCACGGTCTTGAGCGCGGCCGGCAGGCGGGCCAGCGGGTCGTTGCCACCGCGGCGCAGGTAGTCATCCGGGCGAGCCTTGTAGACCGCCTTGGACTCCGGCAGCTGGCCGTTGGTGCTGACCACGACGGCATCGCGCGGCAGGAAGGCCGACGCGATGGCGATGGCGCCTTCCAGCAGGCCGCCCGGGTCGTTGCGCAGGTCCAGGATGAAGCCCTTGATGTTGGGGTCTTCCTTGTAGAGCGCGGCCACCTTGGTGGCGAAGTCCTCGACGGTGCGGTCCTGGAACTGCGACACGCGCACCCAGGCATAGCCCGGCTCGATCATCTTGGTGCGCACGCTCTGCACGCGGATTTCCTCGCGCACGATGGTCACCGGGAAGCTGCGGTTCTCGGCCTTGCGGAAGATGGTCAGGACCACCTTGGTGCTGGGCTGGCCGCGCATGCGCTTGACCGCCTGGTCCATGGTGAGGCCCTTGACGAAGGTGTCGTCGATCTTGGTGATCAGGTCGCCGCTCTTGAGGCCGGCGCGGAAGGCGGGCGAGCCTTCGATGGGGGAGACGATCTTGACCAGGCCGTCCTCCATGCCGATCTCGATGCCGACGCCGACGAACTTGCCGGTGGTGCCTTCGCGGAATTCCTTGAAGGTGGTCTTGTCGAAATAGGTCGAATGCGGATCCAGCCCGGACACCATGCCGGAGATGGCGTCGCTGATGAGCTTCTTCTCGTCGACCGGCTCGACGTAGTCCGACTTGATGAGGCTGAAGACGGCTGCCAGCTGCTGCAGCTCCTCCAGCGGCAGCGGCGCCAGCACGTTGTTGCGTGCCGTCGCCTGGAACTGCATGGTGGTCAGGGCACCCGCCAGGGCGCCCACGGCGACCCAGCTCGCGATCTTCAATTTGCCAGTCATCTGCCTTCTGCCTCGGGCGCGGGGCGCCTCGTGTCCTCGTGTGGAGCGTGTGCGCGGCGCTCGACGCGCATCGCGGGACAGCCGCCTGCGGCGGCCGGCCGGCACCTGGGGTCGCACACGCCCGCCAAGTGCCTGCCAGTATAGGTGTCGGGTGTCAACCCAGTCCTTGCATGTGAGCTCGATTCCCCGTTCAAGTTGCAGACACCGGGGCGGCTGCGGGCGGCGCCGGTGCGTATTCCGGCACGAGTTCGTGTAGCGCCTGGCGCACACGGTCGGGCGGGCTGGCCTGCAGCGCGTCGGCCGCCTCCAGCATGCGCCGTACCCAGTCGCCGCCGACCGCCCCGCGCAGCGCGGCGATGCGCAGCCGCGGATGCGAGGTCGGCAGCGTGGTGTCAGCATCGGCCAGCAGCTCCTCGTAGAGCTTCTCGCCCGGGCGCAGGCCGGTGAAGACGATGGGGATCTCGGCCTCGGTGTGGCCGGACAGGCGGATCAGCTCGCGCGCCAGATCGGCGATGCGGATGGGCTCGCCCATGTCGAGCACGAAGACCTGCCCGCTTTCGGCCAGGGCCGAGGCCTGCAGCACCAGTTGCGACGCCTCCGGGATGGTCATGAAGTAGCGGGTGATCTCGGGGTGGGTGACGGTGATCGGGCCGCCGCGGGCGATCTGGTCCTTGAACTTGGGGATGACGCTGCCCGACGAGCCCAGCACGTTGCCGAAACGCACCGCGATGAAGCGGGTGCCCGGCCGCGTGGCCGCCAAGTGCGACACCACCATCTCGGCCGCGCGCTTGCTGGCCCCCATGACGTTGGTGGGGTTGACCGCCTTGTCGGTGGAGATCAGCACGAAGCGCTCGACGCCCGCCTCCGCCGCGGCCAGCGCGGCATGGTGGGTGCCCAGGGCGTTGTTGCGCAGGGCCAGCCAGGCGTTGTCGCCCTCCATCAGCGGCACGTGCTTGTAGGCCGCGGCATGAAAGACGAGATGCGGCCGGTGGCGGGCAAAACAAGTGCGCAGAAAGGGCAGATCCTTCACGTCGCCGATCAGCCGCTCCAGCGGCAGGTGCGGGTAGCGCTCGGACAGCTCCTGCTCGATGGCATAGAGCGCGTATTCGCTCAGCTCCAGCAGCACCAGCCGCGCCGGGCCGAAGCGGGCGATCTGGCGGCACAGCTCCGAGCCGATGGAGCCGCCGGCGCCGGTCACCAGCACGGTGCGGCCGCTGATCAGGCCCGCCACCGCCGATTCATCGAGCTGCACCGGCTCGCGGCCGAGCACGTCCTCGGGCTCGATGTCGCGCACGCGGTCGATGCGCGAGCGGCCGTCGCGCAGCTCGTCGGCACTGGGCACGGTCAGCACCGGCAGCCCGGTCTGAGCGGCCAGGTCCAGCACGCGGCGGCGCACCGCCCCGGAGGCGCCGGGCATGGCCAGGATCAGATGCGTGACATCAGCCAGGCGGCGGGCATCGGCCAGCAGCGACAGCGGTCCCCAGACGGGCACGCCGGCCATGCGCAGGCCCTGCTTGCGCGGGTCGTCGTCCAGCAGGCCCAGCACCGTCCAGCCGCGGTGCTGGATGCCGGCGATCAGCAGCCGGCCGGCCTCGCCCGCGCCGAGCACCAGGGCGCGCTTGGCGCTGCCGTCGCCGCCGGTGCGCAGGGCCCGCGCCCGCTCGTGGGCGATGCGCACGAGGATGCGGGCCAGCGCCAGGACCATCAGCGTGATGACCGGATGCAGGGCCAGCACCGCGCGCGGCACCGCAGACAGCTGCGCCATCAGCACGCCGACGGCGCAGATCAGCCCCGCCGCCGCGCAGGCCCCGGTCAGGCGCTGCACCTCCGGAAAGCTGGCATAGCGCCAGGCCGCACGCGGCACGCGGGCCAGCGTCAGCACGGCGGCGTAGACGGTCAGCACGCCGACCAGCACCCAGCCGTCGTAATCCGGCCGCGCGCTCAGCCAGCGCTCGAAGCCCAGGCGGAAGACGTAGGTGAAGTTCCAGCTCAGGGCCACGAGGGCCAGGTCGGCAAGCAGCACCAGGGCCTGACGCCAGGGGCGCAGGCGGTCCAGGGTGCGGTCGAAAGCGGTCCAGATCATCGGATCGGCGGCAAGGGGGTCGGTACGCTCAACGGCCGGGGCCGCGGCCGGCGATGGCGGCCAGCGTGCGCAGGATCAGGCGCAGGTCGGTGAGGAGTGATGCCTGCTCGACATAACGCGCGGCCAGCTCCAGCTTGCGCGGCAGGATCACCTGGCGGTAGGCCTGCTCGGGGTCGTCGGCGCGGGCCAGCAGGGCGGATTCATCCCGGAAGACGATGGAGGCCAGATCGGTGATGCCCGGCCGCACGGCCAGCACCCGCGCGCGCAGCTCGGGCGGGTACAGGGCCACGTAGCGCGGCACCTCCGGGCGCGGGCCCACCAGGCTCATGTCGCCGCGCAGCACGTCGATGAGCTGGGGCAGCTCGTCGAGCTTGGCCGCGCGCAGCAGCCGGCCGGCGCGGGTGATGCGGGCGTCATCGCCCACGGTGATCTGCGCCCCGGCCTGCTGCGGCGCATGCCGCATGGTGCGGAACTTGTGGATGCGAAACGGCCGCCCGCCCTGCCCCACCCGCTGCTGGCGGAAGAACACCGGGCCGGGCGAGTCCAGCCTGACCCACGCCGCGATCAGCAGCAGCAGCGGCGCCAAGGCCAGCAGGCCGATGCCGGCGGCCACCGTGTCGAACGCCCGCTTGCCGCCGCGCAGCCACCAGCCGCGCAGCGCGACGGGCGGCTCGCCTTGATGCGGATGAGCGGACGGTGGCACAGCCGGCATGGCGCCTGGATGCTTCAGCGACCCAGGGCGCGGCGCACCGCGTCGATCACGCGCTGCGCGTCGGCATCCGTCATGCGCGTGTAGAGCGGCAGGCTGACCATGCGCTCGTAGACGTGCTGGCTGTGCGGGA
Organism: Burkholderiales bacterium; assembly: GCA_016219375.1. GTDB lineage: Bacteria > Pseudomonadota > Gammaproteobacteria > Burkholderiales > Burkholderiaceae_C > Aquabacterium. The sequence goes on along the minus strand of JACRNC010000023.1, from coordinate 306,042 downwards.
ACTGCGCCGGCGACAGGCCGTAGCGCTCGCGCCAGTACGGGTGCAGATGCAGCGGGATGTAGTGCACGCTGCAGCCGATGCCGGCGGCAAACAGTTGCTCGATCAGGGCATCGCGGGCGATGGGCGCCTCATCGGTCAAGCGCACCACGTAGAGATGCCAGGCATGCAGATCGGCTGCATCGGCGGGGCGCGGCGGGCGCAGCAGCGGCAGGTCGGCAAAGGCCTCGTCATAGAGCTGCGCCAGCCGCTCCCGCTTGCGCTGGAAGGCCTGGGCGCGGCCCAGCTGGTGCAGGCCCAGGCCAGCAGCGATGTCGGTCAGGTTGTACTTGAAGCCGGGGGCGACGATCTCGTAATACCAGCTCGGCACCTTGGCGGTGAAGCGGTCGAAGGCATCGCGGTTGATGCCGTGCAGGCGCATGACGCGGGCACGCTGGGCCAGGGCCGCATCGCGCGTGACCAGCATGCCGCCCTCGCCGGTGGTGATGGTCTTGTTGGCATAGAAGCTGAAGACCGTGGCGTCGCTGTCCAGCGTGCCGACCAGCCGGCCGCCCAGCGTGGTGGGCAGGGCATGGGCGGCGTCCTCGATCACCTTGATGCCGCGCGGCCGCGTGAGGGCCAGCAGCCGCGGCAGGTCCATCGCCAGGCCGGCGTAGTGCACCGGCAGGACGGCCTTGGTGCGCGGGGTGATCGCCGCCTCCACCTGGCCCACGTCGATGTTGAGCGTGGCCGGGTCGATGTCCACCAGCTTCACGTCCGCGCCCAGGTAGCGGGCCACCTCGGCCGTGGCGGTGAAGGTGTGCGTGGTGGTGATCACCTCGTCGCCGGAGCCCACGCCCACGGCCTCCAGCGCCAGGTGCAGGCCGGCGGTGGCCGAGTTGACGGCCACGGCCTGCAAGGAGGCGTCACCCATGAACTGGACGAAGGCCTCCTCGAAGCGCCGGGCCTTGGGGCCGGTGGTGACCCAGCCGGAGCGCAGCGTGTCCACCACTTCGGCGATTTCTTCTTCGCCGATCTCGGGCAGCGCAAAGGGGAGGAAGGGCAGGTCAGTCATGGCTTCAATGCGGACGGGCGATCCACAACAGGCGGTGGGTGCGCAGCAGCGGCAGGGCGTTGAGCAGGGGATAGAGGCGCGGCGAGACGCGGCAGACCGCGCGGGCCAGCGGCGGGGCCAGCGTGACGCGGCGGGCATCCACGATGCGGCCCTGCGGGAAGAGCTGCCGCACACGGGACAGCGGCACGCCGCGCACGTCGCGGTTGGCCGGATTGTCGAAGACGAAGTCGTACCAGAGCAGGCCGCCGCCGGGCGCCAGCCACCGCCACAGCGCATCGGCCAGGCGCTGCTGGAAGGCGTCATCCAGCAGGGACGAGAACACGGTCGCCTGCAGGACGATGTCCTGGCTGGCCGGCTCGATCGGTGCGGCCAGGGCATCGCCTTCGATGATCTGCGCAGCCGCGGGCAGCCGGGCGCGCGCGGCGGCAGCACGCTCGGGCAGCAGCTCCAGGCCGGTCAGCAGCTCGGCCTGGGCGCCCAGGCGCAGCAGGTCCAGCAGGTTGCCGCCGTTGCCGCAGCCGACCTCCAGGATGCGCGCGCCGCGCAGGTCCGGCCAGCCCTGGCGGGCGAGCAGGCGAATCAGCGCACGCTGGCGCTCCTGGTGGATGGCCAGCGCCGCGGGGTCGAAGAGGCTGTAGCGCTGCGCGTCGCGGACGGTGTCGCGGCGGGCATAGCGGCGCTCCACCGCTGCGGCCTCTGCCGACGCGCTCAGCGCATCGCCCCGCCCTGCACGCGGGCGCGCAGGGGCAGCGCCGTGCTGGGCGGTTTCCTGCGGCGGGCGGTGGCCTGCCATCATCGCGTGAGCCTCCCGAAGGCCGCATCCGGCTGCCGGCCGCGCAGCACGTCCCAGGCCCCGCGCAGCGAGCCCAGGCCGTAGCCCAGGTGATAGGCCGCGATCACCGCCGGCAGCGTGGCCAGCAGCCCGGCATCGCGCCGCTGCACGGCCACAGCCGTCGAGACGGCCGCGATGAAGCCCAGGTACAGCACGACCATCGCCAGCCACGCGGCACCGATCGTGCCCGCTGCCATCCACGCACCCAGCAGGCCCAGCGCGGCCGAGGCCACCGGCCCGGCGACGAGTGCCGCGGCGAAGCCACCCGGCACCAGGTGCCGCAGCGAGGCCGGCTGGCCGTGCTTCTTCATCACGAAGGGCTTCCAGTAGCCGTACTGGCGCTGCTGCTCGAAGAGCCGGCGCAGGCTGCCCCGCGGCTGGTAGTGCGAGCGGATGCGGGCGGACTGCCAGATGCGCCCGCCGGCGCGGCGGATGCGCAGGTTGTGCTCGTCGTCCTGGTTGCGCACCAGCTGCTCGTCGAAGCCGCCGACACGCGCGAAGGTCTCGCGCGGCCAGGCGCCCAGGTAGACGGTGTCGACCTCGCCTTCATAGGCGGCATCGCGCGAGCGCGCACCGCCCACCACCCAGCGGCTCTGGAAGGCGGCGGCGATGGCGCGGGACCAGCGGGCCTCATCGTCATCCCCCGTCGGCCACTGCGCGCACCACGGCCCGCCGACGTTGTCCGCACCGGTGCGCTGCCAGGCGGCAATGCACTGCGCCACGTAGTCGGGCGCGTAGCGGGTGTGCACATCCCAGCGCACGATGAAGCTGCCGCGCGCCTGCTCGATGCAGCGGTTCAGGCCTGCGGAGACGATGCGCGCCGGGTTGTCGATGAGGCGCACGCGCGGCTCGCGCTCGCAGAAGGCCTGCAGCCAGGGCCGCGTGCCGTCGTCGCTGCGGCCGTCGGCGACCAGCACCTCCAGCTCGACTCCGGGCGGCAGCTGCTGGGCCAGGGCGGCCTCGCACAGGCCGGCGATGGCCTGCACCTCGTTGCGGCAGGGCACGATCAGGCTGACCCGCGCCGGCAGCGCGCGGCCGGCGGCGGATGGCGTTGCGGCGTTCATCACGCCCCCCGCCCCACCAGCCGGCCGGCCGCGGCATCGACCGTGTCGTAGAGCGCGCTCATCGCATCCATCTGCGCGCGGCGCGAGGCCTCGCGCTCGATGCGCTGGCGGTTGTGGCGGCCCATCGCGGCCAGCGCCGCCGCGTCGTCGTGCAGCGCGATCAGCGCGGCCTCCAGCGCATTCACGTCGCCCGCAGGCACGCGGCAGCCGCCGGCCGCGTCCACCCATTGCCGGTTGGCCGGCAGATCGGACGCGACGATGGCCAGGCCGCAGGCCATCGATTCGAGCAGCGAGACGGATGTCGCATCGCTGGCCGGCACGGTGATCGACACGCGGCTGCGCTGCAGCGCCTCCACCATCTGCGCATCGCCCACGCGGCCGTGGAAGCGCACATGGGCCTCGATGCCGAACTGCCGGGCCAACTGCCGCAGGTCTGCCTCCAGCGGCCCGCCGCCCAGCAGGTGCAGCGTGGATGCCGCCTGCGGCCGCTGCGCCAGGAAGCCGGCAAAGGCCTGCAGCACCACGTCGATGTTGTAGTTGGCCTCCCAGTTGCGCAGGCTGACGATGTCGAAGCCCGCGGGCGGCGCGTCGGCCGGGCGGAACTTGTCGGTGTCGGCGCCCCAGAGGATCTGGTGCAGCGGCGCGCGCACGCCGTATTCGGCAATGGCGCCGAGCATGTCGGCCGAGTCGGCGGTGATCAGGTCGGCGCGGCGCAGGCTCCAGCCCACCAGGGCGCGCATCAGGCGGCTGTCTCGCGGCGTGACCAGGATGTCCGAGCCCCAGGCGGTCAGTGCCATCGGCCGGTGGCCGCAGCCGGCCGCCCACAGGCCGTAGGAGGTGACGTAGTGGCCGTGCACCCAGTCCGGCGCCATCTGGCGCGTCAGGCGCCGCACCTGCGGCAGCGCGCGGAACCAGCCCAGGCGGTCCTGCCCCGGCTGGATCACCTGCACGCTGCGCGCGCCAGGCACGTCGCCGGCCAGGCGCGTGACCACATGGCACTCGTGCCCGCGCGCGGCCATCTCGCCCACCCAGCGGCGGGTGTGCACGCTGGAGGCATCGGCAAAGAAGAGCAGGCGGCGGGCGGTCATCGGGCAAAGGGCAGGATCGAGTCGGCTGGCGCCGGCGGTGCAGGATGCCGAGCGGCCGGTTGCGTCGGGCGCGTGTTCACTCGGGTCGGTCCGCCGCGCTGGGCTGCCGGCCGGTGACGGACCCGGGATGCGCAGCAGGCGCCGCGCGGTCCTGCCGCTGCACCTGCATCCAGCTCGACCCGGCCCAGGCCTCGTACAGCGCGCGCACCCTGGCATCGCGCTCCAGCCAGGGCCGGTCGGCCACCCGGGTGTCGCCCACCACGCGCGCCGGCTGGCCCGCGACGATGGCGAAATCCGGGACCTCGCCGCGCACATAGCTGTAGGCCTGCACCAGCACGCCGCGGCCGATGTGCGCCCCCGGTGCGATCACGCTGTGCGGGCCGATGAAGCAGTACGGCCCGATGCGCGTGGCGCCGCGCACATAGCCGGTCGGGTCCAGATGGCCGAAGTAGGCCCGGCCCATCAGCCGCACCGCCTGGTGGCTGGAGTGGCTGAGGATGGACACATGGTTGGTGACTTGGCAGCCCTCGCCGATGGTCAGGCCCGAGGACGCATCCAGCATGTTGAAGTGGCCGACGAAGACGTGGTCGCCGATGTCCAGCCCGGCCGGGTGCTCGATGCAGGTGTGGCTGCTGATGCGCGTGTGCGCCAGCCACGTGCCGTCGGCACGGCGCCAGCCGTAGATGATGCGCGGCGCCGTCAGCCGCGCGATGAGCAGGCCCAGCCAGCGCTTCAAGAACGTCCCCTCGATGCACGCATGGCCCGATTGTCGCGGCCTGCACCCGCGGCGGCCTGCGGGGCGCCCCGCAGCCACACGCCCCAGCCCAGCCCCGCGTGGCGCTGGAACAGCGCGGCCGCCACCGTGATGGCGACGACATAGGCCACGCTGGTGGACACGGCCGCCCCCACCGCGCCCCAGCGCGGCACCGTCCACAGCGACAACAGCAGGTTGAGCCCCAGCGACAGCCCGGCCACCGCGGCCGACAGCCGCGGCCGGCCCAGGTGATTGGTGTAGAAGGCCGACAGGCTGGACGCCGCGGCATAGGCCGCGATGCCCGGCAGCAGCGCCGCCAGCGGCACGCGCGCCGCCTCGTAAGCCGGCCCCAGCGCCCATGGCAGCCCCCACCAGGCCACGGCCAGCAACGCGGGCGCCGCGGCCACCGTGGCCAGCACGTTGATGCGCACCGCCCGCACCGTCATGGCCGCGGCCACGGCGCGGTCCGGATTGCCGATGCGGTGGTAGACCGACACCGTCACCGCCGACGACAGCAGCCACAGCAGCTCACCGATCTGCACCGCCACCGAATAGACACCGGCCGCCGCCAGCCCGGCGTGGTGCTCGATGACGAACAGCATCACGCGGTAGTTGAGCAGGCTGATGACGTTGGTCGCCCCGATCACCGCGACGAAGCGCGCATCCCGCCGCAGCAGGTCCCAGCCCGGCGCCACCCGGCCGGCGTCATGAAAGGCCCAGGCCGCGGTGCCCAGGCCGACACCCGACTTGGCCATCACCCACACGGCCAGCACCGCAGCCACGCTCAGCGTGCCCGCCGCCTGCTCAACCGGCAGGCCGGCGCTGCCGCTGGAGACGATCAGTGCCACCAGCGCCGCCAGCACCAGCCCCGGCGAGGCCACCTGCGCCACATTGAGCGGCAGCATCCGTCCCTGCCCCATCCACAGCCCGGTGGCCGTGGGCACCAGCAGCAGGAAGGGCGCGGCCAGCGCCAGCAGCCACAGGTGGCGATAGGGCTCCCGGTCGGCCCACGCCGACACGCCGACCAGCACCGCCGCCGCAATCAAGCCGACCCCCGCACTGGCCAGGAGCATGGCCGACAGCCCGCGCCCGGCATCCGCGCGGTGATGCGACACCTCCCGCGCCAGCGCCAGCCCGAAGCCCGAGAACAGCGTCACCAGCACCGCCTCGCAAGCCACGAAGAGCGAGAACGCCCCCTGCAGCTCCGCCCCCCGCCGCGCCACGATCAGCGTCACCCCCAGCCCGAAGACCACCAGCAACACCTTGGCCGCCAGGTTGCCGAAGGCAGCGCGGGCGAAGGAGGTGGCGGTCATGCAGGCGGGGTGGGCGGCGGCGAAGCCGGGGATTGTCGGGCAGCGGCTGGGCCCGGCGGGCGGAGCTCAACGGCAAACGACGCGATCAGAGCGATAAGCGCCAACGTCTAGACCCGCAAAGGAGCCGCCCGCGGCAAAGCCGAAGTCGAGCCGCCCCGCGACAGTTGGCAGAAGGCCCGGGCGGGCAGCCGGCGGCGCGCCTCGGCGATGCCGCCACGCGCAGGCGGCGGGCCGGGGCGCTTCAGCGCCTTGTCCAACTGACTCGCCGAAGCTGTCCGACCAGAGTGAGCGCAGCGAACGCCGGGAGTTCTTCGGCGCCGGCCCGCCGCCGAGCATGGCGGGCACCCTCGCGCAGCGAGGGCGAGCCGTCGAAGCGCCGCCGGCTGCCCGCCCGGGCCTTCACGCTCTGCGCTCTTGCCAGCTCCAGCCATCAGCAGCCCGGCCCGACGACCAGACGATCAGGCGGTCAGCCCCCTCAAAGATTGCGCTGCCAATACCCCAGATCCACCCACCGCCCGAACTTGAACCCCACCTCGCGCAGCACCCCCACCTGCCGGAAGCCCAGCCGCTCGTGCAGCGCCACGCTGTGCGGATGCGGCAGCGCGATCGACGCCACCACCGCATGCCGCCCGGCCGCCTTCAGCCGCGGCAGCAGATCCTCATAGAGCAGCCGCCCCAGCCCCCGGCCCTGCGCCTGCAGCCCCAGATAGACCGAGCTCTCCACGCTGTGCCGGAACGCCGCCCGCGGCCGAAAGCGCGTCGCGTACGCATAGCCCAGCAGCTGCCCATCGGCCTCGGCCACCAGCCACGGCAGCCCCTGCTCCTGCACATCGGCGATGCGCCGCGCCATCTCCAGGCCGCTGACCGCCTCCTCCTCGAAGGTGATGGTCGTCTCCAGGACGCAGGGGTTGTAGATGCGGGCGATCGCGTCGCCGTCCTCGGCGCGCGCCAGGCGGATGGTCGGGTTCATGAGGCCAATCGGTTCAGCAGATGGGGCAAGTGTGCCGCCGCACGGCAGCCCGCGTGCCGCCACGGCGGGGCCGGCGCGCCGGCCCCGCCCCCACCCGTGCAAGGCCGCACGCCCCCGCGGTGCCGGGCGAAGGCCGCCCATGCCGCCCTCCTAAAATCCCGCGTTTACCCCAAACCGCACCGCCGTGTCGGCCCCCGCCGCGCACCGGCCCGCCCCATGAGCCAGCCCGACACCCCCCAAGCGCCGCAGGACGTCCCGAGCGTCGACACCAACAAGCTGATCGCCGAACGCCGCGAGAAGCTCGCCGCGCTGCGCCAGCAGGGTGTGGCCTTCCCCAACGACTTCCAGCCGCGCGACCACGCCGCCGAGCTGCACAGCCGCCACGCGCCCAAGCCGGCCGAGGAGCTGGAAGCCCAGCCCGTCACCGCCTGCGTGGCCGGCCGCCTGATGCTCAAGCGCGTCATGGGCAAGGCCTGCTTCGGCACGCTGCAGGACGGCTCGGGCCGCATCCAGGTCTACGTCACGCTGGACGCCGTCGGCGCCGAGCAGCTGGCCGCCTTCAAGCACTGGGACCTGGGCGACATCCTGGGTTGCGAGGGCACGCTCTTCAAGACCAAGACCGGCGAGCTGACCATCAAGGCCAGCAGCGTGCGCCTGCTGACCAAGAGCCTGCGCCCGCTGCCCGACAAGTTCCACGGCATGACCGATCAGGAGCAGAAGTACCGCCAGCGGTACGTCGACCTGATCATGGACGAGCAGGCCCGCGAGCGCTTCATCGCCCGCAGCAAGGCCATCGCCTCCATCCGCCAGTACATGGTCGAGCACGGCTTCCTGGAGGTGGAGACGCCCATGCTCCACCCCATCCCGGGCGGCGCCAATGCCAAGCCCTTCGTCACCCACCACAACGCGCTGGACCAGGAGATGTTCCTGCGCATCGCGCCGGAGCTGTATCTCAAGCGCCTGGTGGTCGGCGGCTTCGAGCGGGTGTTCGAGATCAACCGCAACTTCCGCAACGAGGGGGTGAGCGTGCGCCACAACCCCGAGTTCACGATGATGGAGTTCTACGCGGCCTACTGGACGCACCGCGACCTGATGGACGCCACCGAGGCCATCCTGCGCCACGCCGCGCGCAAGGCCACGGGCACGCTGCACCTCACGTATCAAGGCCAGCCGGTAGACCTGGAAGCGCCCTTCCACCGCCTGACCATCCGCGACGCCGTGCTCCAGCACACCACCGTGGGCGAGCACGACATCGACGACCCGCACGCCCTGAAGGCCCACCTCAAGTCCCTGGGCGTGGACCCGCTGTCCTGGAGCCGCGAGGGCCTGAGCGTGGCCCAGCTGCAGTTCATGATCTTCGAGGAGTCGGTGGAGGAAAAGCTCTGGGCGCCGACCTTCATCATCGACCACCCGGTCGAGGTCTCGCCCCTGGCCCGCGCCGCCGACGCCAACCCGGCCATCACCGAGCGCTTCGAGCTCTACATCACCGGCCGCGAGATCGCCAACGGCTTCTCCGAGCTCAACGACCCCGAAGAGCAGGCCGCCCGCTTCGCCGCCCAGGCCAGCGCCAAGGAAGCCGGCGACGAGGAGGCGATGTACTTCGACGCCGACTACATCCGCGCACTCGAATACGGCCTGCCGCCCACCGGCGGCTGCGGCATCGGCATCGACCGCCTGATCATGCTGCTGACCGACTCGGCCAACATCCGCGATGTGATCCTGTTCCCGGCGTTGCGGCGGGAGGGGTGAGGGCAGCTTGCCTTCAGCCTTCAGGTTTGGTCTCGCGACTGGCAATGCCGCGCGTTGGACTGCTACCGGTGAAGCGCGGATCGGGCTACCAGGCACTCCTCTCCGCTCATGTCCCCCGCCCGCTGCCCTAGCGGGCACCGTGCTCCTCCTTTACTTCGCTACGAGAAGCACCTGGCATCCCGATCCAACTGCGGGCGGTGGATTGCGTGAGGAATGCGGAGGAGGCGTTTGCCCGGTTGAGCGCCTTGAACCACCATCGGCCCAGCGGCTTCCACTTTCTCGGGGCACGTTGCCCACGGTTGAACGGCTGGTGGGCCGGGTGACCGGCGCAGTGAAGTAAAGGGGGAGGCCGGCGCCCGCCCAGGGCGACGGACGGAGGACATGAACGGAGCCGGTCACCCGGCTCGCCAGCCTCGCGCCAACGCCGGCAAGCCTGCCCAACAGCGATTCAGCAAAGCGCCACCGGGAATGCCCTCCGAGCCGGCCCCAGCAGCGATTCAATCGCTGCCCCAGAATGGCCCGCATGGCTGCCCCCGCCCCCACCACCCCCACCACCCCCACCGTCACCCGCCACATCGCCTGCAACCTCTGCGAGGCGATCTGCGGCCTGGAGGTCGACGTGCAGGGCGAGCGCATCATCGCCATCCGCGGTGACGAGCAAGACCCGCTGTCCAAGGGCCACATCTGCCCCAAGGCCGTCGCGCTGAAGGACCTGCACGAAGACCCCGACCGCCTGCGCCGCCCCGTCAAGCGCGTCGGCACCGGCCCCGATGCGACCTGGCAAGAGATCACCTGGGACGAAGCCTTCGACCTGGTCGTCGATGGCCTGGCCCGCGTGCGCCAGCAGCACGGCTCCAACGCCGTGGCGGTCTACCAGGGCAACCCCAACGTCCACAACTACGGCAACCTCACGCACAGCCCGCGCTTCTTCGGCCTGCTGCGCACGCGGCATCGCTACTCGGCCACCTCGGTGGACCAGCTGCCGCACCATGTGGTGGCGCGCTGGCTCTACGGCCACCAGCTGCTCATCCCCATCCCGGACGTGGACCGCACGAGCTTCTTCCTCGTCATGGGCGCCAACCCGCTGGCGTCCAACGGCAGCCTGATGACCGCGCCCGACATGCGCGGCCGGCTCAAGGCGCTCAAGGCCCGTGGCGGCAGGCTGGTCGTCATCGACCCGCGACGCACCGAGACCGCCGCCGCGGCCGACCAGCATCACTTCATCCGCCCGGGCACCGACGCCACGCTGCTGCTGGCCATGATCCAGGTGCTGTTCGCTGAAGACCTGGTGCGCCCCGGCCGTCTGGCCGCCTTCATCGACGACGTGGACGCGGTGCGCAGCGCCATCGCCCGCTTCACGCCAGAAGCCGCGGCCACCGTTACCGGCATCGCCGCCGACACCATCCGCGGCCTGGCCCGCGACCTGGCCGCGGCCGAGGGCGGCGTGGTCTACGGCCGCATGGGCCTGTCCACCCAGCCGCACGGCGTGCTGTGCCAATGGGCCATCCAGGTGCTCAACATCCTCACCGGCCAGCTCGACCGCGAAGGCGGCGCGCTGCTGACCCGCCCGGCGATGGACCTGGTCGCCGGCGGGCAGATGGGCCGTGGCGACTTCGGCCGCTGGACCAGCCGCGTGCGCCGTGTGCCGGAGTTCGGCGGCGAGCTGCCCGTGGCCACGCTGGCCGAGGACATCCTCACGCCATCGCAAGGCGGCCAGGACCAGCCCATCCGCGCCCTGGTCACCAGCGCCGGCAATCCGGTGCTGTCCACGCCCAACGGCGCGCAGCTCGACCGTGCCCTGGCCACGCTGGACTTCATGGTCTCCATCGACTTCTATCTGAACGAGACCACCCGCCACGCCCACGTCATCCTGCCGCCCACCTGCGCGGTGGAGCACGACCACTACGATCTGGTCTTCCACCACCTGGCGGTGCGCAACACCGCGCGCTACAGTCCCGCGCTGCTGCCCAAGCCGCCCGGCGCGCTGCACGACTGGGAGATCTACAACGCCCTGGCGCGCCGCTACAAGGCGCGCTTCGGCACCCCGGCCAAGGGCCCGCTGCCGCAGCGCCTGCTGCGCCGCGCGGCCGAAGGCCTGATGAACCGCCTGCGCCCCGACCAGCTGCTGGCCCTGGGCCTGCGCCTGGGGCCCTATCGCCTGAGCCTGCGCAGGCTCCGGCGCGACCATCCCCACGGCCTCGACCTGGGCCCGCTGCGGCCCAGCCTGCCCGGCCGGCTGCGCACCCCGGGCAAGCGCATCGCCCTGATGCCGCCCCAGGCCGGGTCACTGCTGGCTGGGCAGGCCGACGCGCTCCTCACGCCGCCCGCCCCGGGCCTGCGCCTGATCGGCCGCCGCGAGGTGCGCAACAACAACTCCTGGATGCACAACACGCCGCGCCTGATGAGCGGCAAGCCGCGCTGCACGCTGCAGATGCATCCCGCGGACGCGGCCGAGCGCGGCGTGGCCGACGGGCAACTGGTGCGGGTGGCCTCACGCGTCGGCGCGGTGGAGGTGCCGGTGCAGATCACCGACGCGGTGGCGCCCGGCGTCGTCTGCCTGCCCCACGGCTTCGGCCACGGCCGCCCGGGCGTGCGCCTGGGCGTGGCCACCCAGCATGCCGGCGCCAGCGTCAACGACCTGACCGACGACCAGCTGCTCGACAGCGGCAGCGGCAATGCCGCACTCAACGGCGTGCCGGTCACGGTGGAGCGGGTGTCGACACCCACGCAGTCGCACGCGCCGATCGAGGCGGCGGCCTGAGCGCCACGCGCTCCAGACCTTGCCGCCGCCCCGCGAGCCCGCATCGATTCCGACTCCGACGCCCGCCCTCCTCCGGCCCTCATCACGCTGCCATGACCGACCTCGCCCAGGAGATCGCCGCCGCCGCCGCCCGACTCATCGTCGAGGAGGGCCTGGACTACGGCGCCGCCAAGAAGCGGGCGGTCAAGTCGCTCGGCCTGCCCGCGCGCAGCGAGCTGCCCGCCAACGAGCTGGTAGAAGACGAGGTGCGCGCCTACATCGACCTCTTCTGCGCCGACACCCAGCCCGCCGAGCTGGCCGCCCTGCGCGAGCTGGCTGCCACCTGGATGGAACGCCTGGCCGCCTTCCGCCCGCACCTGACGGGCGCCGTCTGGCGCGGCACCGCCACGCGGCTCAACGACATCCACCTGCAGCTCTACTGCGACGACAGCAAGTCCGCCGAGCTGGCGCTGATCGACCGCCGCGTGGACTATGACGTCGGCGCGACAGACGGCCCGCGCGGCGAGCCGGTGGACGTGCTGACCCTGGCCTCCACCAGCCCGGCCCTGGGCCAGCGGGTGCTGATCCATCTGACCATCCTCGACCACGACGACCTGCGCGGCGCCCTCAAGCCCGACAGCCGCGGCCGCCCCTGGCGCGGCGACCTGCAGGCGCTGCGGGCGCTGATGCAGAAGGCATGAGGGCGGCCGGCCCCTCCAAGATGAATTCACCCTATCCGTCCGAGCCGGCAGCACTGCCACGCGCTGCCTCCTTGCCGCACCAGCCCCCCCGCCAGCCTGCGCGCCGGCAGGTGCTCGCCGGCCTTGCTGTCGGCTCCGCCGCCCTGGCCGGCGGAGCCTGGCTGGCCTGGAGGCACGCCCGGCCGGCGGAGCCCGCGCCCGGCTTCTGGTCCCTGGCCTTCGACACGCCGGCTGGCACGCGCCTGGACTTGGCCGACTGGCGTGGCGTGCCGCTCATCCTGAACTTCTGGGCGACCTGGTGCCCGCCCTGCGTGCGCGAGATGCCGATGCTGGCCGCCGCCCATGCCGGCCTGGCCGCGCGCGGCATCGCCCTGGTCGGCATCGCGGTGGACGGCGCAATGCCCGTGCGAGAATTCCTCGTTCGTCAGCCGGCGCCCTATCCCATCGCGCTGGCTGGCTTTGACGGCATGGCCTTGGCCTCGCGCCTGGGCAACGAGCGCGGCGGCCTGCCCTTCACTGTGGCCATCGGCCGCGACGGACGCGTGGCGCAGCGCAGGCTCGGCGAGATCCATGCGCCCGAGCTGCAAGCTTGGGTGGAAAGCCTGGCTGCTTGAGCCCTCAGCCCCCGGAACTGGCGCGATCTCAGCTCATTTCTCTGGTTTTTTGCTGTTCTTCAAGCAAAAGCGCTTAACATAGCCGGATCGCGCCTAGGCGCGCCGCCCGCTTTTCCATGCGCCTGCTCGTCCTCCACGGCCCCAACCTGAACCTGCTCGGCACCCGCGAGCCCCAGGTCTACGGCCACACCACGCTGGACGACATCAACGCCACGCTCAAGCAGCGCGCCCAACAGGCCGGCGCCGAGCTCGACGCCTTCCAGAGCAATCATGAAGGCGCCCTGATCGACCGCATCCACGCCGCCCGCACCGACGGCACCCGCTTCATCCTCATCAACCCGGGCGCGTTCACGCACACCAGCGTGGCGCTGCGCGATGCGCTGGCCGCCGTCGCCCTGCCCTTCATCGAGGTGCACCTGTCCAACGTGCACCGGCGGGAGCCCTTCCGCCACCACTCCTACTTCTCGGACCTGGCCGAAGGCACCATCGTCGGCCTGGGCCCGATGGGCTACACGCTGGCGCTGGACTACGCGCTGGGCCGGCTCACCGCCGGCGCCTGACCCCACCCCCTTATTCCTCAATCCCCTGCAGGCGCCGCCCGACGGCTGGCGTGCTGCTGCGAGTTGGAGCTGCCCCGCATGGACCTGCGCAAACTGAAGACCCTGATCGACCTGGTCTCCGAGTCGAGCATCTCGGAGTTGGAGATCACCGAAGCCGACGGCAAGGTGCGCATCGTCAAGGCCGGCGCGCAGCCGGTGGCTTATGCCCAACCGGCGCCCGTCGTCGCCGCCGCACCGGCCACCGTGGTGGCTGCCGCCCCGGCCGCGCCCGCGGCCCCGGCCGAGCCGCCTGCCGAGACCGGCCACGTGGTCAAGTCGCCGATGGTCGGCACCTTCTACCGCGCCTCCAGCCCCGGCGCCAAGGCGTTCGCCGAGGTGGGTGACCAGGTCAAGGAAGGCCAGGCCATCTGCATCATCGAGGCCATGAAGATCATGAACGAGATCGAGGCCGACAAGGCCGGCACGATCACCAAGATCCTCGTCGAGAACGGCCAGGCCGTGGAGTTCGGCCAGCCGCTGTTCGTCATTGAGTGACGAACCCCGGGCGCCCGTGCGGCGCCGGATGTTCTGTCGAGGCACCATGTTCAAGAAGATATTGATCGCAAACCGGGGCGCTCGCGCGCTGCGCGGACGCGCCCCAGGCGCGGCAAATCGCCGGGCGTGCGCAGCACGCCGGGGCGATTGAGCCGAGGCACCTATGTTCAAGAAGATCCTCATCGCCAACCGAGGCGAAATCGCCCTGCGGATCCAGCGCGCCTGCCGCGAGATGGGCATCAAGTCGGTCGTCGTCTACTCCGAGGCCGACCGCGAGGCCAAGTACGTCAAGCTCGCCGATGAGGCCGTGTGCATCGGCCCGGCCCCGTCGGCGCAGAGCTACCTGCACATGCCGGCCATCATCTCGGCGGCCGAGGTGACCGACGCCGAGGCCATCCACCCCGGCTACGGCTTCCTGTCCGAGAACGCCGACTTCGCCGAGCGCGTCGAAAAGAGCGGCTTCACCTTCATCGGCCCCACGCCCGAGAGCATCCGCCTGATGGGCGACAAGGTCTCGGCCAAGCAGGCGATGATCAAGTCTGGCGTGCCCTGCGTGCCCGGGTCCGACGGCGCCCTGCCCGAGGACCCGAAGGAGATCGTGCGCATCGCCCGCGCCATCGGCTACCCGGTGATCATCAAGGCCGCTGGCGGAGGCGGCGGGCGCGGCATGCGCGTCGTGCACACCGAGGCGGCCCTGCTGCACGCGGTGCAGACCACGCGTGCGGAGGCGGGTGCGGCCTTCAACAATCCCGCGGTCTACATGGAGAAGTTCCTGGAGAACCCGCGGCACATCGAGATCCAGGTGCTGGCCGACCAGCACCGCAATGCCGTCTGGCTGGGCGAACGCGACTGCTCCATGCAGCGCCGCCACCAGAAGATCATCGAAGAGGCCCCCGCCCCCGGCATCCCGCGCCGCATCATCGAGCGCATCGGTGAGCGCTGCTCCGCCGCCTGCAAGAAGATCGGCTACCGCGGCGCCGGCACCTTCGAGTTCCTCTACGAGAACGGCGAGTTCTACTTCATCGAGATGAACACCCGGGTGCAGGTCGAGCACCCGGTCACCGAGCTGGTTACCGGCATCGACATCGTGCAGATGCAGATCCGCGTGGCGGCCGGCGAGAAGCTGCCCTTCACCCAGCGCCAGATCGAGATGCGCGGCCATGCCATCGAGTGCCGCATCAACGCCGAAGACCCGTACACCTTCGTGCCCTCGCCCGGCCGCATCACCACCTGGCATGCGCCTGGCGGGCCCGGCGTGCGCGTGGACTCCCACGTCTATGCCAACTACTTCGTGCCGCCCAACTACGACTCGATGATCGGCAAGATCATCGTCCACGGCGACACCCGCGGCCAGGCGCTGGCGCGCATGCGCACTGCACTGTCCGAGACGGTGGTCGAAGGCATCAGCACCAACATCCCGCTGCACCGCGAGCTGATGGCCGACGCCAAGTTCGTCGAAGGCGGCACCAGCATCCACTACCTCGAAGGCTGGATGGCCGAGCGCAAGCGCTGAGCCGTCTGCACGCGCCCATGCACGAGCTCACCCTGCTGGCCACCGAGGCCCTCGTCGAATCGCTGACCGATGCGCTGATGGAGCTGGACGCCCTGTCGGTGTCGGTGGAAGACGCCGATGCCGACACGCCGGCCGAAGAGGCCCTGTGGGGCGAGCCCGGCATGCCCGTGGCGCGCGAGGCATGGCAGCGCTCCACGCTGAAGGCGCTCTTCCCCACCGAGCAGGCCGCAACCGACGCCGCTGCCCTGATCCTGGCGCAGGACTGGGCCCAGGGCGTGCAGGTGCAGTCGGTGCTGCCCGTGGCCGAGCAGGACTGGGTGCGGCTGACGCAGTCGCAGTTCCAGCCGGTGGAGATCACGCCCGAGTTCTGGATCGTCCCCACCTGGCACGAGCCGCCCGCCCAGGCCACGCGCATCATCCGCCTCGACCCGGGCCTGGCCTTCGGCACCGGCACGCATCCCACCACGCGCATGTGCCTGCGCTGGATCGCAGGCCATGCCGCTGAACACGCCGCGCGCTGGTCCAGCGCGCTCGACTACGGCTGCGGCTCCGGCATCCTGGCCATCGGCGCCGGCCTGCATGGCGCCCAAGCCATCGACGCCGTCGACATCGACCCGTCAGCTGTCGAGGCCACGCAGGCCAACGCCCAGGCCAACGGCGTGAGGTTGCACGCCGGCCTGCCGGACATCATCCCCGCCGGCCGCGGCTACCCGCTGGTCCTGGCCAACATCCTGGCCACGCCGCTCAAGCTGCTGGCCCCGCTGCTGGCCGCACACGTCGCCCCGGGCGGCCATCTGGTGCTGGCCGGCATCCTGGAGCGCCAGGCCGCCGAGCTGCGGGCCGCGTATGCGCCGCACGGCCTGGATCTGGCCGTGACGGACACCGAGGACGGCTGGATCCTGATGACGGCGCGGCGGGCCTGAGCACCCGGGGCCAGCCCCCCGACGCACGGCTCGTGCGGTCCGTCACGAAGCGTGTGCACACCCACGGCGCGGGGTTCCCTGGAGCCTCATATTCAGCCCGCATTCATGGGGAAGGAGTAACCCCCGCGGGCATGCCACGCGCTGTTTCCGCTCGTTAGCATGGCTTCACCATCAACCAGTCGCCACCTGCGAGGAGCAGGCCGAGCGGCAACAAGGAGACTCACCATGCAAGCGATCCGTCTCGTCAAGTTGGGCTGTGCGGCGGTTCTGGCCGCGGCTGCGGTGCCCTCGTTCGCCTTGAACCTCACCATCCCGACGTCCTACATCCAGGCGAACGCGACGCTGAAGTTCTCCTCCGATGCGCAGCAGGCGCTGTCGGCGGTGGGCATCTCCTTTCAGGCCGCGGGCTCCACCACCGACCTCGGCGGCGGCGCCTACAACATGCCGATCAGCAGCATGACGGTCGATGTGTTCAAGCTCAAGCCCGTGTCGGGCACGTCCAAGGGCGCCGCACTGAAGGTCAACAGCGGCTTCGGCGGCTCGCTGTCCCTGGCCAACTTCACGCTGGACTTCAAGAACAACCAGGTTCTGGCTGACCTGACCACCTCTGCCGGCACCACCAGCAAGTTCGCGGTCTACAACTTCAACGTGTCCCAGCCCCTGAGCGTCAACCTCAAGGGCGGCCTGTCGCTGAACCTGTCGGTGGATCAGCTCAAGCTCACCCAGCAGGCTTCCGATGTCTTCGCCAGCGCGCTGAACATCCCCTCGTACTTCGTGCCCGCCCTGTCGCTGCTGAACTTCGGCGGCATCGACGCCGTCGTCTCGCCGGCCATCCGCTGGGGCGGCATCTCCGCCGCGCCGGTGCCGGAGCCTTCCACCTACGCCCTCGTGGGCCTGGGCCTGGCTGCTGCCGGCTTCATCGCCCGCCGCCGCAGCGCCGCTCGCGCCTGAGGTCACGCGCCCCGATCGGGCGCACCGTCTCCTTCAAAGACCCCGGTCTGCCGATCGGGGTCTTTGTTTTTTCAGCCCTTCACATCCGCCATTCGGGGCGTCGGCAGAAGGCTTGGATGCCCTCGCCTGGCCCGGCAGACAGCATCGCCTCTGGCATCATCGCGGCCCATGAGTCTTGCCACCCGCTGCACTGCCTGCGGCACCATCTTCAAGGTGGTGCAGGACCAATTGAAGGTCTCGGAGGGCTGGGTCCGCTGCGGGCGATGCCACCAGGTGTTCAACGCGCTCGAAGGCCTGTTCGACCTGGAGCGGGATCCCCCACCGCAGCGGCGCGTGGAATCGCCCGCGCCCCCACACGCAGCGGCCCAACCGTCGCCTTCGCCTGCACAGCAAGGTCAGGCCGACCCGGCCGCAGGAGCCCTCCGATCGGGCACGGCCTACGAGCCGCAGCCCACCGCGGGCGAGATGCCAACCGGCGCCCTCATCGGCACGCCGCCAGCGTCCCGAGTTGCTACGGCTGCTCCAGCGGCAGCGGCGCAGGATGCCGACACCTCTGACGCCACGGCCGCATGGTCCGACGTGCCGGCCACGCATGAAGACGACGCGCTCGACTCTCGCTGGCTGGTGCGCCCGGCACGCGACGGCCGCTCAGCCCGCGAGCGCCACGCCCGGCACGATCCGGACAGCGACTTCACCGACGCCCGCTTTCCCCTGGACGCCGCGCTGGACGAACTGGACGCCGGGGACGACGCTGCGGCCGGCGCGGACGACGGCCCCCGGCCCATGCCGCCCATCCCGCAGCCGGCCGCCAAGGGCACGGTCCTGGGCCGCAGCCGAAGCAAGCGCAAGGACGGCAGCGATACGCCGGCCTTCCTCAAGCGAGCCAAGCGTCAGGCCCAATGGCGCCATCCCGCCGTACGCGCCACCTTGAGCCTGACGGCCCTGGCCTTGCTGGCCCTGTTGGGCCTGCAGGCGAGCATCGCTTTCCGCGACTGGATCGTGGCCTATCGGCCGGACGCACGGCCCATCGTCACCCGGCTGTGCCAGGTTGCGGGTTGCGAAGTGCAAGCGCTCAGGCGCATCGATCAGCTGTCGGTGGACAGCGTGACCCTGGTCCGCAGACCGTCTGCCGGAGATGCCGACCACGCCTACCGCATGACCGTCGGCATCCATAACGGCGCAGCGGTCGAACTGGCGGCCCCGCATCTGGAGCTGAGCCTGACAGACGCTGACGGGCAAATCGTCTCGCGCCGCGTCCTGGCACCCGCTGACCTGGCCCTGGCCGCCGCTACTCTGCCGGCGCAGGCCAACACCGCCGTGCAGGCGCAGCTCCTGACGTCCGGGCCGCGCGTAGCGGGCTACACGGTCGAGCTGTTCTACCCCTGAGTCACCCGCCACGCCGGGCCAAGCAGGGCGTCGGCGCATCCCAACAGGCAGCGCCAACGACGCTTGCCACCCTCAATATCGTCCCATGTCCATCCTGATCTGCGGCTCCCTGGCCTTCGACACCATCACGACATTTCCCGGCCGCTTCAAGCAGCAGATCCTGCCCGACCAGCTGCACATCCTGAACGTGTCCTTCCTCGTGCCCACGCTCAAGCGCGAGTTCGGCGGCTGCGCCGGCAACATCGCCTACACGCTGCGCCAGCTGGGCGGGCAGCCCCTGATCAAGGCCGCGCTGGGCGCCGATGGCGGCCCCTACCTTGAGCGGCTGCAGGGCTGGGGCGTGGACCTGCGGCACGTCAGCGTGGTCCAGGAAAGCTACACGGCGCAGGCCATCATCATCACGGACCAGGACAACAATCAGATCACGGCCTTCCATCCCGGCGCCATGCAGTACGCCCATCAGGCGCCCATCACGCCGGACGACGACATCGAGCTGGCCATCATTGCCCCGGACGGACGCCAGGCCATGCTCGACCATGCCGAACAGCTGGCCGCAGCGGGCGTCCCCTTCGTCTTCGACCCGGGCCAGGGCCTGCCCATGTTCGACGGCGCGGAGCTGCGTCGCTTCATCGACTTGGCCACCTGGATCACCGTCAACGACTACGAAGGCCGCATGCTGTGCGAGCGCACGGGCCTGAGCCCCGAAGCGATGTCGCGCCAAGTACGCGCGCTGATCATCACGCTGGGTGCCGAAGGCTGCGAGGTCTGGCAAGACGGCGCTCGTGCCCATGTGCCGGGGGTGACAGCCGAACAGGTCGTGGACCCGACCGGGTGCGGCGACGCCTTCCGTGGCGCCCTGCTGCACGGGCTGCAACGTGGCTGGGAGGTGACGCGCTGCGTGACTCTGGCCAACCAGGTCGGCGCGATCAAGATCGCCCAAGCGGGGCCGCAGAACCACGTGATTCCGCGCGATTTGAGAGCCTGAAACGACAAAGCCGACCGGGCGGTCGGCTTTGACGACTATCGGAGGCGCCGGCTTCTCAGAACGAGTAGCCCACCGATACGTTGAACACCCAGGGATCCAGCTCCGTCTTCATCAACCGTGTATAGGTGCCCAGGCTGCCGCCACGCGCAGCAGCAATGGTGGCCAGCATGTCATCGACCAGCGGACGCTGTGAGGTATTGATCATGCCCTGGTTGGTCGTGCCGACTGCCCCCGAATAGTCAGTCAGCACCGGGCTGGCCGCAGTGAAGCGGGTGTTCGAGGTGGTCAGCTTGGCCTCGGTCTTGAGCTTGATATAGCCCAAGGAGCCACTGATGTGAATGTTGTCCGTCAGTTGGTACTGCAGGCCAACGAAAGGCCCGGCACCAAAGGCGTTCTTGATCTTGACCTCCGTCTTGCCGCCGGAGTATTCCTCGAGAACGTCGGTAGCCTCTGTTTCGAAGAAGATCGCGTACGTCACACCGAGGCCGATCGACGGCCGCCACTTTGAATTCTTATCCCCGAAGTAGCGATTCAAGACGAAAGTGGGCGGCAACTGTTTGGTCTTGACGACCGTCTTGCCATCCAAGTAATTGCGCTTGGTGAGCACCACGGCACCCGTGGTGATATCGCGATGGGTAACGGTGCCGCGGCCTTCGATGCTGTTGTCGAAGGGAATGGCCAGCACGTAGCCCTGAATGGCCCATTTCTGCTCGTCGTCGAGGAACATGCCGAGTTCCACGGTCGGGGTACCGGCTCCATTGGCCTCCGCCTTGACCCCCGACGGGATACCCAGGCCCGAGACGCCGTCATACTGCATTGCAGCGTCCAGCCCGGCACCAACGTTAAACGCCGTAGCAAGACCGTATGCGTAGGGATACGTGCCATCTAGGCCGCCCTGCAAAATTTCACCCCGACGAATAACCGGGCCGGAAATATCCACCGTATCGGACGATTTAGTATTGGGCTTGATGTAGGTATAGCCCACCCGGGCAAAGAACCTCTTGGGCGGCGACAGCTTGAGTGCCACGCCGTCCTGTTGCGCCCCAGGGGCAGGGGCGGACTCGAAAACCGAGGTCTGTGCCTGAGCTGCCGCTCCTCCACATGCCGCCATACCGGCCAGCGCCGCGCACACGGCTTTCCCGAGCAAGTTCCCCATATCGTTTCCCCCGAAAGCGTTGATAGACAGATAGTCAGGCTGCGGCAATATTGTTTTGCGATGCAGTCGCCCCGCCAAGCCGCATATACCCTGATCGGCAAAAAAAAACCGCTCGCCAAGGCAAGCGGTTTTCCCGGAAGGCTGCTTATTCAGCAGCCCCCGACACCCCTGAATCAGGCGGCGTTCTTGCGGCGACGGGCCATGAAAGCCACGCCAGCCAGACCGATACCCATCAGGGCATAGGTGGAGGGTTCCGGCACAGCGGAGACCGTGATGGAGGACTCGATGCGACCGTAGTCGGAAATGGCGCCCAGCACGCTCTGGCCGATGGCGTTCAGGCCCAGGCCGGTCGCGTAAGCAGCCTTACCAGCGGCGGTCATGGACAGGCCGGAGATGGTGGTGTTGTAGGTGCCCGGACCGGCGATCGTGGTGGCGCCCGTCACGGTCGAGAACGTGAACAGAGCCAGGTTGGGGTTGGCGACCAGGCCGTTAGCACCCGACACGTTCGCGTAGATCGTGTTGGAGGTGAAGTCGACCTTCAGGTTGGTGACGCTGATGTTGCCGCCGGTGTTCGTGAAGTTCGGGGTGGACTGCTGATACAGGCCGCCCGAGGTCGTCACGGATTGCACGGCGTTGGAGCCGTTGACGACGATTTCACCAACCGGGGTGGTGGCGGCCGGCGCGGTCCACGTGGCCGGAGCGATCGGGCTGATCGCCACGCCGCCAGCGGCGAAGGCGCTGATCACGGCATCCGTGAAGATCAGGGTGCCGGTGCCCGTGGCGTTGGCAACGGTTGCGGCTTGGGCGCCACCAGCGGCCAGGGCGGCAGCAACGGCGACGGACTTCAGGACTTGCGAAAATTTCATGTCTATCTCCACTCGTTGAGGGCCTTTTTGGTTTGATGCTCACCACACAGGCGGCGCCCACTGATTCCACCTGCGCAGCCAAGGCCGGGGCCTTGAGTTGGGACTGCTGAGATCCCGTCCCTTGCCGGAGCCCTTGCGGGCCGATCGGTAGGCGGTGAAGTCATTCTATGGAGCAGCACAGCGGGCGGGAGGGGGTAACGGTCCCTCAGGTGCAGGCCGGGAAACCCCTGAGATGCCTACATTCCGTGACGGATCAGGCGGTGCGTGCAAGCATTCCGCGGGTTTCCAGGAAGGTGACGACTTCTTGCAGGCCCTGGCGGGTCTTGAGGTTGGTCATGACCCAGGGCTTGCCGGGGCGCATGCGGTCGGTATCGGCGGCCATGACCTCCAGACTTGCACCAACATAGGGCGCCAGGTCGGTCTTGTTGATGACGAAGAGGTCGCTTTTGGTGATGCCGGGGCCGCCCTTGCGCGGGATCTTCTCGCCGGCGGCCACGTCAATCACGTAGATGGTCAGGTCGGAGAGCTCAGGGCTGAAGGTGGCGGCCAGGTTGTCGCCGCCGGACTCGATGAAGACGATGTCGGCGTCCGGATAGCGGGCGAGCATGCGGTCCACCGCCTCCAGGTTGATGGAGGCGTCCTCGCGGATGGCGGTGTGCGGGCAGCCGCCGGTCTCCACGCCCATGATGCGGTCGGGCTCCAGGGCGCCGGCCACGGTGAGCAGGCGCTGGTCTTCCTTTGTGTAGATGTCGTTGGTGACGACGACCAGGTCGTAGGTGTCGCGCATGGTCTTGCAGAGCATCTCGACCAGAGTGGTCTTGCCGGAGCCGACGGGGCCGCCGACGCCGACGCGCAGCGGAGGCAGGGTCTTGGTGCGGCCGGGGATGTTGTGCAGGGAAGACATGGGTGCTGGAGCTTGACGGATGGGTGACGGGTGGCTGCCAGTGCGAAGCGCCCGGCGGCACGGGGCGGGTGGCGGACGGGGCGCAGCGGCGCGGTGGGGGCTGAGCCTCAGGAGCGGAACAGGCGCGAGTACTGCGTCTCGTGGCGGGCGCCCAGGATGGCCAGGCCGGGCGCGTGGGCCAGGCGCTGGCTGTCGGGCAGGCTGGCTGCATGGTCGACGGCACCGGGCAGCTCGGCAATGAGGGCCGAGAGCACGCGCTGGCCGGCGGCCTGGCCCAGCGGGACGGCCTTGAGCGCTGCCTGCACCATGTTCTCGGCCCAGCCGAAGGCATAGGCCAGCGCAGCGTCGCGCGGATTGACGCTGGCGACCGTGGCGGCGGCGGCCGACCAGGCAACGGGATAGGCCGGCTGCGGCTCGAAGCTGGCGAGCGTGGCCAGCCAGGCGGCGTCCAGCCCGGTGCGCGGGCGCAGCCAATCGACCAGGGAGCGGCCCATCTGCTCGGTCTGCAGGCGGGCTTCGGCCGTCTCGCGGGTGGCGAGCACCCAGGCGTTGAGCTCGGCCAGGCGGCGCACGTCGTGGCGTTGCCAGGCCGGGACGGCTCGGGCGACGACGGCCAGGTCGCCGCGGGCGAGCACCAGGTGCAGGTGGTCGAGCAGCCAGTCGCGGGTGGAGGCTTCATCGGCGACGAGGCCGGCGTCGATGGCGGCCTCCAGGCCCTCCGAGTAGCTGAAGCCGCCCACCGGCAGGGCCGGGGACGCGAGCCACATCAGCTGCAGCAGCGCAGGCGCCGGCAGCGTGGGCGCCGGGGCGCTGCGCGCGCGGCGGCGGGCGGGCAGGCGGGCGGGCAGGCGGGCGGTGAGCGGACCGGCGGACATGGGCCGGTCAGCGCGAGGGCTTGCTGGCGGCCGGCGCGCGGTCAGGGGCGTGAGCGTGATGCCCGTGGCCGCAGCCTGCACCGTGGGCATGGTTGCCAGCGTGATGGTGGCTGTGGCCGTGGTCATGCCCGCAGGACGGGCCATGATCGTGAGCGCCAGAGTGGCGGTGCGCGTGGTGGGAGCAGGCGGCGTGGGCCGGCGCGGCCGCATGGCTTGGGGTGTGCCCTGGCGCCTGCGCATGCTGGTGGTCATGGCCGTGGGCGCCGTGACCATGATTGCCATGCCCGTGCGCGTCGCCACCATGAAGGTGCCCGTGCCCGCTCGCCGCATAGGCGCCGGCCTCGGGCTCGAAGGGGGCCTGGACCTCTTCCACCTGCAGATGCATGGCGCGCAGCAGGTCGGCCAGGACGTGGTCGGGCTCCAGGAGCAGGCAGTCGGGGCGCAGCTCCAGCTGCACGTGGCGGTTGCCCAGGTGGTAGGCGGCGCGCATCAGGTCGAAGGGCGAGCCGTGTGCGGCGCAGGCGCGCACCTGCAGCACGGGCTGCGGGGCGGCCTCGACGCGGACCATGCTGCCGTCCTCGGCCACCAGCACGTCGCCGCCGCGAACCACCGTGCCGCGGGGCAGGAAGACGCCCAGCCGGCGGCCGGCGCTGTCCTGCGCCTCGAAGCGGCTTTTCTGGCGCACGTCCCAGTCGAGCTGGACGATCGGGGCGCGCTTGAGCAGGACGGGCGCAAGGCCGCGTCCACCGGGGAGGCATTTGGAGACGGTAAGCATCGGGCGAGTATGCCGGCGCGCGGGCGGCGGCCGGCGGGCGGGCAGCGGGAGGCCGGCGGGAAGACGCAGCTTCCATGCCCGGTCAGCGCAGTCCGACGGGGCGGCAAGCCGCGGGACGATGGCCGCAGTGGCGTGCGGGCGGGAAGCTCGGGGCCATCCCCTGCTCCAGGCCCGAGGCGCGCCCGCCGCGGCGCCCTGCCCGACCCTTGCCGATGCCCACCACCCGCGCTCCATCGTCGCCGCCCCATCCGAGCACGCCACGCTGCGCGCGCAAGGGGCCGTGGATTGCCCTGGCGGTGGTGGTGGCGCTGGCGATCGCGCTGGCCGTGCCCTGGCGCGTCAACTTCCTGCGCGGCGTGATCGGCGAGAAGGTGACGCAGATGACCGGCCGGCGCTTCAGCGTGGAGGGCGACCTGTGGTGGCGCTGGATCCCGATGCGCTTTTCCGCCGGCGGGATGACCTTTGCCAACCCGGGCTGGGCCGGCCGGCCGCAGATGATCACGGTGAAGGAAGCCTCGGCGCGCATCGCCTTCTGGCCGCTGCTCAAGGGCCGTGTGGAGCTGCTCAACGTGCGCTTCGTGCAGCCCGACCTGTGGCTGGAGGTGGACGGCCAGGGCCGGCGCAACTGGTACCTGGACCGCCAGCAGAGCGACCGCGAAAGCCGCGTGACCATCGAGGAGGTGGAGCTCGACCAGGGCCGCGTCACCTATGCCGAGCCGGCGCGGCAGACGCAGGTGGTGGTGCAGCTGTCCACCCTGGATGCCCAGGCGGCTGATGCAGCGCTGCGCGCGGCCAGCGAGCCCGCCAACAAGGATGCTGATGAGCAAACCGGCGATGCACCCGCAGCGGCATCCGGCGCCTCAGCCGCTGCCCGCCCGGCGGGGCCGGCCAGCCTGGCTGCCGGCCGGGTCGAAGGTGCCGTGCGCGTGCAGGAGGGCCGTCTGCAGGCCCAGGCCAGCGGGCGCTGGCGCGGGCTGCCGCTGACCGCGTCGGCCCTGGGCGACCCGGTGCTGCAGCTGCGCGATGCGAGCAAGCCCTATACGTTCCAGATCAACGCCCGCGTGGCCGACACCCGCGCCTCGGCCGCGGGCACGGTGACACGGCTGACCGACCCCGAATCGGCTGACCTGCGCGTGGCCGTCAGCGGGCCGTCGGTGGGCCAGTGGTACCGCATCATCGGCGTTGGCCTGCCCGACACGCCGCCCTACAGCACTGCGGGCCGCGTGCGGCTGTCGCGAGGGGTGTGGCATTACGAGGACTTCACCGGCCGCGTGGGCGCCAGCGACGTGCGCGGCAACCTGGCCTTCGAGGACCGCGATCCGCGCCCGCGCCTGGCCGGTCGCTTGATCTCGCGCCAGATGCGGCTGCGCGATCTGGGGCCCAGCCTGGGCACCGAGCCGGTGGCCAGCGACAGCGGCGCGGCCAAGCCGGCGGCCGCCGCATCGGAGCCGCGCACCCGCGTGCTGCCGACGGGGCGCATCAATGCCAAGAAGTGGGACACGCTGGACGCCGACGTGTGGATCGAGGCGCAGGAGGTGCACGACGTGGGCCAGCTCACGCTGGACCACCTGAAGATGCACGTGCTGCTGCAGGACGGCAAGCTGGCACTGGACCCGGCATCCCTGGGCGTGGCTGGCGGGCAGGTCAAGGGCGCGCTGCGCATCGACAGCGGCGCCGACCCGCTGGCCATCCGCGTCAATGCCAGCTTCAGCCGGCTCAAGCTCGACGAGCTGGTGCCGCGCGTGGGCGGCTCGCAGCCGGCCATCGGCGCCATCACCGGCAAGGTGCAGCTCGCCGGTCGCGGCAACTCCTATGCGCAGATGCTGGCCGGAGCCGACGGCGACGCCCAGCTGGCGATGGGCCGCGGGCGCATCAGCAACCTGCTGCTGGAGCTGGCCGGGCTGGATGCGGCCGAGGCGTTGAAGTTCTGGGTGGGCGGCGACCGTGAATCGGACGTGCGCTGCGCGCTGATCGACACCCAGGTGGAGCGTGGCCTGATGCGCGCGCGCACCGCCATCTTCGACACCAGCGACACGCTGGTGCGGCTGGAGGGCACGGTGAACCTGCGCGACGAGGCGCTGGACTTGACGGTCAAGCCCGCGCCCAAGGACCCGAGCCCGCTGAGCCTGCGCGTGCCCATCCACGTGCGCGGCACGCTGGCCGACCCCCGCGTGATCCCCGACCGCACCGGCCTGCTGCTGCGCGGCGGCGGCGCGGTGCTGCTGGGGCTGGTGACGCCGTGGGCGGCCTGGCTTCCGTTGATCGAGACCGGCCCGGGCGAGGACAGCGACTGCGGCGCCCTGCTCAAGCGCGCCAGCGAGGAAGGCGTGAAGGCGGTGAATGCGACGCCGGCGTCGTCCGCGGCCGATTCAAGCAAGGGCTCGGGCAAGGCGGCGAAGGGCGCGACCACCCATCCGGCCAGCGCCCCGCGGCGCTGATCAGGCCAGCCGCGGCTTGACGCAGGCCGCGGCGCGGCGGGCGCGCTCGCGGGCCTGCTCGGCATCGGCGTCATGGGCCAGCGCCACGCCCATGCGGCGCTTGGCAAAGCTCTCGGGCTTGCCGAAGAGGCGCAGGTCGGTCTGCGGGATGCGCAGCGCATCGGCCACGCCGTCGAAGACGACGGCTGCGCCCTCGACCCCGCCATAGATGACCGCGCTGGCGCCGGGCCGCAGCAAGGCGGTGTCCACCGGCAGGCCGAGGATGGCGCGAGCATGCAGCTCGAACTCGCTCTGGCCCTGCGTGATCATCGTCACCATGCCGGTGTCGTGCGGGCGCGGGCTGACCTCGCTGAACCACACCTGGTCGCCCTTGACGAAGAGCTCCACGCCGAAGAGGCCCAGGCCGCCCAGGTCGGCGGTGACGGCGCGGGCGATGTCCTGCGCGCGCTGCAGCGCAAGGGGCGACATGGGGTGCGGCTGCCAGCTCTCGACATAGTCGCCGCTGACCTGCAGGTGGCCGATGGGCGCGCAGAAGTGGGTCTGCACCGCACCGCCCTCGCCCAGCGCGCGCACCGTCAGCAGCGTGATCTCGTAGTCGAAGTCGATGAAGCCTTCGACGATGACGCGGCCGTGGCTGACGCGGCCGCCGGCCATCGCGGCCTGCCAGGCCCGCTCCACATCGGCCGGGCCGTCCAGCTTGCTCTGGCCCTTGCCGGATGAGCTCATCACCGGCTTGACGATGCAGGGATAGCCGATGCCGCCCTGGCCGGCCTCGCCCTCGATGGCGCTGCGCAGCTCATCAAGGGACGAGCAGAAGCGATAGGGGCTGGTGGGCAGGCCGAGTGTTTCGGCCGCCAGGCGGCGGATGCCCTCGCGGTCCATCGTCAGGCGGGCGGCACGCGCGGTGGGGATGACGCGCACCACGCCTTGCGCCTCCAGCTCTTCGAGCATAGGCGTGGCGATGGCCTCGATCTCGGGCACCACCAGCGCGGGGCGCTCGGCCAGGATCAGCGCGCGCAGGGCCTCCGCATCGCTCATCGCGATGGTGCGTGCGTGGTGCGCCACCTGCTGGCCGGGCGCGTGGTCATAGCGGTCCACGGCGATGGTCTCCACGCCTAGCCGCTGCAGGGCGATGAGCACCTCCTTGCCCAGCTCGCCGGCGCCCAGCAGCATGACGCGGGTGGCGGTGGGGCTGAGCGGCGTGCCGAGCACGGCAGGGGCGGTGGGCGTGGTGGCGGTCATGGCATGCAGGCTGGTGACGTGAGGGGGGCGGCGGGCGAGGCAGCGAGCGCGGCCAGGCACACCGGTCGCCAAGAGTTCAGACGAAGGGCGCCCGCATGATGGGCGGCGACGAACGCCGGTGCCCCGCGCGGCGGGCCCGGCAGCCGCGTGATTGTGATGGCGCCCGCTTGAACACCCCCGCGCCTGGCCCCATGTTCAGGTCAGGCGCGGTGCCCGCGGCTGATCCGCCACTGGCCGCCGCCCGCTTTGCCCGGAAGGAAGCAGCATGAACGCCACCTCGTCCCAACACGTGATCCAGGTGCCCGGCCGGCTGGTGCCGCTGGCCGCGATGGCGCGGCTGCTGGAGAAGCTGGACCGCAGCAGCGAGCCGGTGGATGCCGCGCAGTACCGCCACGTGGTGCAGCGGCTGCAGCAGCTGATGGCCGACTGCGCGGCCGACGGCCCGGCGGATGACTCGCTGCACGCGGTGCTGGAGGTCTTCCCCGCTGCGGCCGAGCTCTACGAGAACCTGCACTACGCCCATGCCGGACTGTGCTGCGCGCCGCTGGAGCGCTCGCTGCAGGGCGAGGCCGCCGCGCGCGACGTGATCGAGCGCGCCCGCCGGCGCTGATCGCGGCCGCCGCGTGCCGCACCGGCGCGGCGGTCGCATCACCCTGACGTGGCCGGCAGCGGTGGCCTGCAGCGGCATCCCCGCCAAGGTGCGGCCGACATGCTGCCAGCTTGCTGCCGGATCCGCTTCATCCGTGAAGCCTTTCACACCCCGCACGCCTGCCGCGCGGCCGGCGATGGCTGCGGGCAACAGCCGGTTCCGCGTTCCTGATCCTCATCAAGGGTTTTCACCCGTCAGCGTCCTGAAATGAGTCCGCGGTCTGGACACGATCCAGATCGCCCGGCGCCGGGCGTGCCGTCCGCCCGCTGCGCCAGCGGACTTCGACGGACTGAGGATCGACATCATGAAGAGCAAGAAGGCGTGGGCTGGCCTGGCCCTGGCCGCGTCGCTGAGCGCCGTCGGCATGGCGGTGGGCATGGCCACGGCCGCGAGCAACGAGCCCATCCAGCCCATCCCCCCTGCCAAGGTCACCCAGCCCGCGATGGCGGAGCTGGGCAAGAAGCTCTACTTCGACCCGCGGCTGTCCAAGTCGGGCTTCATCTCGTGCAACTCCTGCCACAACCTGAGCATGGGCGGCACGGACAACCTCAAGACCTCCATCGGCCACAACTGGCAGAAGGGGCCGATCAACTCGCCCACGGTGCTCAACTCCAGCATGAACCTGGCGCAGTTCTGGGACGGCCGGGCCAAGGACCTGAAGGAGCAGGCCGGCGGCCCCATCGCCAACCCCGGCGAGATGGCCTTCACGCATGAGCTGGCCCTGGACGTGCTGCGCTCCATCCCGGCCTATCGCGCCGAGTTCAAGACGGTGTTCAAGCAGGACGCCATCGACATCGGCCAGGTGACGCAGGCCATCGCCGCGTTCGAGGAAACGCTGGTGACGCCCAACTCGCGCTTCGACCAGTGGCTCAAGGGCAACAAGAAGGCGCTGAGCAAGTACGAGCTGGAAGGCTATGCGCTGTTCAAGAACAGCGGCTGCACCGCCTGCCACAACGGCCCGGCCGTGGGCGGCAACTCGTTCCAGAAGTTCGGCATCGTCGAGCCCTACAAGGCCACCAGCCCGGCCGAAGGCCGCTCGGCCGTGACCGGCAAGGACGCCGCCCGCTTCAACTTCAAGGTGCCGACGCTGCGCAACGTGGAGCTGACCTATCCGTACTTCCATGACGGCGAGGCGGCCACGCTGACCCAGGCCGTGGACACGATGGGCCGCATCCAGCTCGGCCGCAAGTTCAGCGACGACGAGAACGCCAGGATCGTGGCCTTCCTGAAGACGCTGACCGGCGAGCAGCCGAAGTTCGCGCTGCCCATCCTGCCGCCGTCCAGCGACAGCACGCCGCATCCGCACCCGTTCAACTGAACGGGCGATGACGGCAGCCGGCGCATCACGGGGTGCGCCGGCTCCACCCTCTGCCCCCACAACCCATGACCGCCCTGACCGCCCCCGACCTGCAGCGCCGCTTGCGCCAGGCCGGCATCGCGCCCACGCTGCAGCGCCTGGCCGTGGCCGCCGTGCTGCTGCCCCGGCCCACGCACATGACAGCCGAGCAGGTGCTGCGCGCCGCACGCGAGCAGCTGCCCGACATCGCGCGGGCCACGGTCTATGCCGTGCTGCAGCTCTTCGTCGCGCGCGGCCTGCTCAAGGAGCTGCCCATCGACGGCGCGGCCACGGTGTACGACTCCAACACCGGGGCCCACCACCATCTCTACAACCTCGACACCGGCGAGATAAGCGATCTGCCGGCCGAGGCGCTGCAGGTGCTGGGCCTGCCCGCCCTGCAGCCCGGGCTGGAGCTGGCCGGCGTGGACGTGGTGCTGCGCGTGCGCGGTCGGCCGGCAGGCCCCTAGGACGACCCGCCGCACACAAGCGAACGGCCCGCTCGACGCGGGCCGTTGTCTTTGCGGCAGCCGGCGGCACGCGCGGGCTGCCGGGCGGTGCAGCGATCAGCCGTGCGCCTTGCCCGGCTGCTCCACCGCCATGTGGGCCTCGGTCTGGTCGAGCACGGCCTCGGGCTCGTCGGCTTCCTCGGGCGTCTCGCCGTCCAGGTGGGCCTGCAGGCGCGGCATGTCCACGTCGCCCGTCCAGCGGGCGACGATGACCGTGGCCACGGCATTGCCCACCAGGTTGGTCAGCGCGCGCGCCTCGGACATGAAGCGGTCGATGCCCAGGATCAGTGCCAGGCCGGCCACCGGCACATGGCCCACGGCCGACAGCGTGGCCGCCAGCACGATGAAGCCGCTGCCGGTGACGCCGGCCGCACCCTTGGAGGTCAGCAGCAGCACGGCCAGCAGCGTGAGCTGGTGCGTCAGGTCCAGCGGCGTGTTGGTGGCCTGGGCCACGAAGACCGCGGCCATCGTCAGGTAGATGGAGGTGCCGTCCAGGTTGAAGGAGTAGCCGGTCGGGATGACCAGGCCCACCGTGGACTTGCGCACACCCAGGTTCTCCATCTTGGCCATCATGCGCGGCAGCACCGACTCGGACGACGACGTGCCCAGCACGATGAGCAGCTCTTCCTTGATGTACTTGATGAGCTTCCACACCGAGAAGCCGTGGGCGCGGGCGATGATGCCCAGCACGATGAAGATGAAGATCAGGCAGGTGGCATAGAAGGCCCCCATCAGCTTGCCCAGCGACAGCAGCGAGCCGATGCCGTACTTGCCGATGGTGAAGGCCATCGCGCCGAAGGCCCCGATGGGTGCCACGCGCATGATCATGCCGACGATACTGAACAGCACGTGCGAGAACTTCTCGATGAAGTCGAACACCAGCGTGCCGCGGCCGCCGAAGCGGTGCAGCGCAAAGCCGAACAGCACCGCGAACAACAGCACCTGCAGGATCTCGCCCTTGGCGAACGCATCCACCACCGTGGTCGGGATGATGTGCAGCAGGAACTCGGTGGTCGTCTCCAGCTTGCCGGGGCCGGTGTAGGCCGACAGCCCCTTGGTGTCCAGCGTGGCCGGGTCGATGTTCATGCCCGAGCCGGGCTGCACCACGTTGACGATGACCAGGCCGACGATCAGCGCCAGCGTGCTGACCACCTCGAAGTACAGCAGCGCCAGGCCGCCGGTCTTGCCGACCTTCTTCATGTCCTCCATGCCGGCGATGCCCACCACCACGGTGCAGAAGATGATGGGCGCGATCATCATCTTGATCAGCTTGATGAAGCCGTCGCCCAGCGGCTTGAGCGCCGCGCCCGTGGCCGGGTAGAAGAAGCCGACGAGCACGCCGACCGCAATGGCGATCAGCACCTGCACGTAGAGGGACGAGAGGAGGTTCTTGTTGCGCATGGCCGTGGATGGATGTCGCGCCCGGCGGCCGGACGCGGCAAAGGACAGGCCAGCGCAGGCTGCGCGGGCCACCGGAGTTCTCCCTGGTCGGCGCGCCGCGACGGCTGCGGTCTTGTGGTGCGCCAGTGATCGGGAGTCGGCTATCGGACCGCCCGGCAGGCGGCTGGTGGCTCGGCAATCCACGAATCAACGGGCGGCGATCCTAGGCTGCCTGACGGCCCGCCCATCCCGGCCCGGCGTAACCGACTACCGCAAACCCTGACTTGTGAGTGAGCGCAAGCTTGCCGAAAGCCTGACCGGTTGCGCCCGACACCGGGCACGGCCATACGCACACCCGCGCGTCAAGGCCGGGCGGCCGCAGTCAGCTTGACCTGCGTCACGGCAGGCGCAGGACGCGCGGACGCCGGCAGCACCACCACGGCCTGCAGGCCGCCGCCCGCGCGCGGTGCGAGCCGCAGCTGCGCGCCGATGGCCTGGCTCAGCCGCAGCGCGATGGCCAGGCCCAGGCCGCTGCCGCCGGTGTCGCGGCTGCGCGAGGACTCCAGCCGCTCGAAGGGCTGCAGCATGCGCGGCAGGTCTTCGGCCGGGATGCCGGGGCCGCGGTCGAGCACGGCGATGTGCAGCTCCCCGGCCGGCCCGTCGTCCACCCGCAGCTCGGCCGCGCCGGCGAACTTCAGCGCGTTGTCCAGCAGGTTGCCGACGATGCGCCGCAGCGCCTGCGGCCGGGTGCGCACGGTCAGGCCGGCCGGCAGGTCGGCCGTGACCGCCTGGCCGGCGTCCGTGCGGTCGCACACCAGGGTGTCGAGCAGGGCATGCAGGTCCACCAGCTCGTCGGGCTCGCTGGCGGCATGGGCGCTGCGCGCATAGGCGAGCCCTTCTTCCACCAGGTGCTGCATCTCGGACAGATCCGTCAGCAGCCGCGGCCGCTCCGGGTGCGGCCCCAGCAGCTCGCAGCGCATGCGCAGCCGGGTCAGCGGTGTCTGCAGGTCGTGGGCGATGGCCGCCAGGATCTCCAGCCGCTCGTCCATGTGACGGGCGATGCGGCGCTGCATGGCATTGAAGGCCGCCGCCGCCTGGCGCACCTCCAGCGGGCCCTCCTCTGGCAGCGGCGGCGCCTGCGGGTCGTCGCCCAGGCGGTGCGCGGCCGTGGCCAGGCGCTGCATGGGCCGCGTCACCAGCCGCGCGGCAGCGGCGATGCACAGCGCGATGACGGCGATCTGGGCCAGCAGGGCGGCTGCCGACAGCCACGGCCCCTGCGGCCCGGGCAGCCTGAGCGCCAGCGCCGCGGGCGAGCCGTCGCCCAGCCGCAGGCGCAGCGCCGGCGTGCCGCCGGCCAGCGTCCCCGGCCCCAGCACGCGCTGCGGCCCGCCGGCCGAGCCGATGGCACCGGCCAGCCGCTGCTCGAACGCCCCGGCCGGTGCGGCCGCCGGCTGGGCGGCGTCCAGCACGAAGCGGTAGTTGGGGCGCGACAGCCGCGGCAGCCAGGCGGCGCGCTCGGCCGCGGGCAGTCGGTCGAGCAGGTCCAGCGCCGAGGCGACGTCGCGGCTGACGTGGGGCAGCATCATGGCGTCGAGCATGTGCTCGCGCTGGCGGGCCGCGGCCCACAGGCTGACGGCATAGGCCAGCACCAGCCCGGCCACCAACAGGGCCGCGACCTGGCCCCACAGCGTGCGCGGCCGGGGCAAGGCGGCAGCGGCGCGCACGGGGGTCATGGCGTGGCCTCGCTCACGTCGGCGCACAGCACATAGCCCTCGTTGCGCACGGTCTTGATGTAGCGCGGCTCGCGCGCTTCGTCGCGCAGGCGCTGGCGCAGGCGGCTGATGAGCAGGTCGATGGAGCGGTCGAAGGGGTCGGCGTCGCGGCCCTGGGTCAGGTTGAGCAGCTGGTCGCGGCTGAGCACGCGCTGCGGATGCTCCACCAGCACGCGCAGCAGGCGGAACTCGCCGCCGGTCAGGGCCACGAGCCGGCCGTCGGCATCGCGCAGCTCGCGTGCGGCCACATCCAGCACCCAGTCGCCGAAGCGCAGCCGCCGCGCGTGCGCCGCCGGCTGCAGGTTGGGCGGCAGCATGCGCGTGCGGCGCAGCACCGAGCGGATGCGCGCCAGCAGCTCGCGCGAGGCGAACGGCTTGGCCAGGTAATCGTCGGCGCCCATCTCCAGCCCCAGCACGCGATCGGCCTCGTCGGCGCGCGCGGTCAGCATCAGGATGGGCAGCTGGGGTCGGTCGCGCATGCGCAGCTCACGGCACAGCGACAGCCCGTCCTCGCCGGGCAGCATCACATCCAGCACCACCAGGTCGATGCGGTGGCCGGCCAGCACGCGACGCATCTCGGCGGCGTGGCTCGCGGTGCTGACGCGATAGCCGCTGGCCTGCAGGTAGTCGCTGAGCAGCCGCAGCAGTTGCCGGTCGTCGTCGACCAGCAGCAGGTGATCGGGGGTCTCCATAAGGGCGAACGATAGGCGCAAGCCCCGCCGCGACCACACGTGCGCGCACCCCACACGCCGGCGGATTTGTATCCCGACATGTATGGAGCGCCACGCGATACGCGCGCGCTATCCAGGCGGCCCCGGGCGACACACGGCCACATGCGCGGCACACAGGCCCGATACGCCGGCGGCCTGCAATGGAGACCTCATCCACCCGATCGCCGCGAGGCCTGCCATGTCGATGCCGCTTTCACCCTCCTTTTCCAGCTCTTTCCTGCGTGCGGCGCCGCGCCGCGCCGCACACCGCATCGCCCGCCGGCCGGCTGGCGCATCACGCTGGTGCCGCGGCCTGCCGGCGCTGGCTCTGCTTGCGGCCTGCTGCGCAGCCCAGGCCCAGCCGGCGGAACCCGCCCGACCGCAAGGCCGCTACCTCACCGCCAGCGGCAACCTGGAGGTCGAGGTGGCCGCCTGCGGCACGGCGCTGTGCGGCACGGTCACCCGGGTGCTGGCCAACCGCTCCATGCACCGGCCGGGGCAGGAGATGAAGCCGGCCGACACCCGCCCGGCCCTGGGCATGCAGCTGCTCAGCGGCTTCCGCCCGGTGCAGCCGCTGGCCAGTGAGGCCGACCCGTCCAGTGCCGGGGCACAGCCGACGCAGTGGGCGGGCCTGATCCATGACCGCGAGACGGGGCGCCAGTACGACGCGCTGATGTCGGTGGACGCATCGGGGGACTTGGTGCTGCACGGCTATGTCGGCCTGCCGATGTTCGGCCGCACGCAGGTGTGGCATCGCCTGGCGGCCCAGCCGGCATCCGTGGCCGCTTCACTGCCGGGTTCACTGCCGGCTTCGTCGCCGGCATTGCTGCCGTCCTCACCGCCTTCTTCCTCGCGCTCTTCGTCAAGCTCTTCGTCGCGCGCTCAAGCACCCTCCCCCATGCCTGCCGCGCTGCTGGCGGGCTCCGCTGCCGCGGGCAGCACGCAGGAGCAGCAGTGATGGACGCCGGCACGGGCCCGACGCTGTGGCTGGCAGCCGGCGCCGGGGTGGTCACGGTGGCCAGCCCCTGCGTGCTGCCGGTGCTGCCGGCACTGCTCGGCGCGTCGTGGGGGTCGCACAGCCGGTGGCGGCCGCTGTGGGTGGTGCTGGGCTTCGTCGGCAGCTTCGCCGGCGTGGCGCTCGTGCTAGGTGCGGCACTGCAGGGGCTGGTGCTGGATGCCGCGGCACTGCGCGCCGTGGCAGCCGGGGTGCTTGCCACCAGCGGCCTGCTGATGGCCTGGCCGCGCCTGGGCGAGCAGGCCGGCCGGCTGCTGCAGCCACTGGCCCGTTGGGCCGACGCGGCACTGCCCGCCACCCCTGCAGCCCAGGTCGTCGCTGGAGCCGCTGGAGGCGCCGGGG
Organism: Burkholderiales bacterium; assembly: GCA_016219375.1. GTDB lineage: Bacteria > Pseudomonadota > Gammaproteobacteria > Burkholderiales > Burkholderiaceae_C > Aquabacterium. The sequence continues at coordinate 270,345 of JACRNC010000023.1, read as the reverse complement.
CGGCGGCTGGCCCAGCGGGCGCACGCAGCAGCATGGGCGCCCTGGCGACGGGCGCGGCCCTGGGGGCCATCTGGGCGCCGTGCGCCGGCCCGGCGCTGGCGACCATCCTCGGCCTGCTGGCCCGGGGCCACACCGGGCAGGCCGCACCGCTGCTGCTGGCCTATGGCGCAGGCGCGGGCCTGCCCATGCTGGCCATCGCCTGGGGCGGCCGGCGGGCCAGCCTGCGGGTGCGGGCGCTCAGCCGGCATGCGGGCCGCATCCGCCAGGCGTTCGGCGTGCTGGTGATGGCCACCGCCGCCGCCGTGCTGCTGGGCCGCGACGCGGACCTGGCCGCCCGGCTCGCTGCCCCGCTGCACCGTGCGCCACCCGCCGCTCTCCCCACCGATCCGGCCGGTCCTCAGGCCCCGGACGCCACGGCGCGCACCCCCGCCCTGCACACGGCCACGCAGGCCATCCGCACCGCGCAGGGTGGCCCAACTGTGCCTCCTGCGGGCCCGCCCGCCCCCGAGTTCACCGGCATCACCGCCTGGCTCAACACGCCGCAGCCGCTGAGCCTGGCCCGCCTGCGCGGGCGGCCGGTGCTGGTGGACTTCTGGACATGGAACTGCGTCAACTGCATCCGCACCCTCCCCCACCTGCAGCGGCTGCACGAGCGCTATGCCGCGCGCGGCCTGGTGGTCATCGGCGTGCACACGCCCGAGTTCGCTCATGAGCGCAGCCTGGCCGGACTGCGCGCGGCCATCCGCCGGCACGGGCTGGGCTATCCCGTCGCCCAGGACAACGCGTATGCCACCTGGCAGGCCTGGGGCAATGCGTACTGGCCGGCCGTCTACCTGGTCGATGCCCGGGGCCGGGTGGTCTATCACCGCATCGGCGAAGGCGGCGAGGCGGAACTGGAGGCCCGCATCGAGCGCCTGCTGTCGCCGCAATAGCGCGGTGCCAGCGCGGTGCCAGCGCCGTGCCATCGCCCGGGCTGCGCGGCAGCCCGCCTGCACAATGCCGCGATGCCGCTGTGCTTCCTCCTCTTCGACCGTGCCGAGACGGCAGACGGCCACGCCGCGCTGGAGGGCCTGGCCTCCACCGGCCCCTTGCAGCACGCGGCGGCGATGGCCGAGGTGCAGCAGGTGCTGGACTGGGCGCACCAGGCCTTCCCCCAGGGCCCCGGCCCGCTCGACGAAGGGCACGACTGGGACCACGACCTGCAGGTGCGCGAGGAGCCCGGCGGCTGGCGCACCGTGACGCTCACCCTGGCCGCGTCGGCGGCCTTCGCCCAGGCCTTCGAGGCGGCCTTCCCGACCGACGAGGGCGCCTGAATCGCCCCGCGGTCCAGAACGAGCCGAGGGCGCCGCAGCGCCCCCGATTCGTTCACGGCGAGCCTCGCACGCCGCTGCTTGCAGGCGCCCTCAGCGCGTGCGGCGCCGCAGGCCGGCGGCAGCCACCGCCGCCAGGCCGCCGATCAGCAGCACCGCGGCAGAGGGCTCGGGCACCGGCGTCACGCTGACGCTCAGGTTGTCCATCGCCCAGGATTCATCGTCCAGCGGCTGGATGCCCGGGCCTTCGATCTGGAAGGTGATGGTGGCCGTGGACGCAGTGTGGGCGATGCCCTGCAGCCGCGTATCCACGCTCAGGTCATAGGCGCTGTCGAGGTAGTAGAAGCCCACGCCGAAGCCGCGCTCCTGCCGGCGCAGCAGCTCGCTGCCGGCCGGCGGCACATAGCTCTGCATCTGCGACTCCAGCGCGTTGGCGAACGACTCGCGGAAGACCGAGGTGCCGTCCACCGTGATGTTCAGGAAGTCGCCCTGCGGGAAGCTGCCGGTGCCGTCCAGCGAGTCGATAGCCGCCATCAGGAAGCCCAGGCTCAGCTCGGTATGAGCCGGCAGGCCGCTGAGCGTGAGGGTGACGGTGTTGCCCGTGGCGCTGCGCAGGAACTGGCCGCCAAAGACATTGCCGCCGTTGCCCAGCCCCGCAAAGCCCTGCACCCCCGTCAGCGTGGCGGCGCCGGGGTCGATCTGACTGGCCAGCGGGCCATCGAAATCGGTGGAGAAGACGGTCAGCGCCTGCGCTTGCACCGCACCCAGCAGCAGCGCCACACCGGCCGCCCACTGTCGAACACCCTTGAACTGCATCGTGCCCTCCGCACGGGTTGGTTGTGATTGCAGCAAGTTACGACTACCGCTGCGCCGCAACCATCCCTAATCCGCCGGGTCAGGGGATGGCTCTGGCGTGCATCCAGTCGTGGCCCGCCGTCCTGCACGCCACACCGCGGCGCGGGCATGGTGCATGGGCGGCCGCCCCACGCCGCGCCGCAAGGCCACGCGCGGCCCAGGTGCGGCGCCGCCTAGCGGGCGTTCAGTGGTCGCGGCGCAAAGCCGTGGTTCAGCGGACCGCGTCCGCGGCCGGTGGTCACCGCGGCCCCGGCTTGCAAGGCAGCCAGCGTGTAGTCCCGCCCAGCGGCCACGGCATCAGCCAGCGAAACACCCAGCGCGAGATGCGCCGCAATCGCCGATGACAGCGTGCAGCCCGCGCCATGCAGGTTGCGCGTGGCGATGCGCGGTGCGGTGAAGCGCTGCAGGCCGCCCGGCGTGGCCAGCACATCGACCACCGTGTCGCCCGGCAGGTGCCCGCCCTTGAGCAGCACGGCGCGTGCACCCAGGGCCAGCAGCTCGCGCGCCGCGGCGTCCAGCTCGTCCACGCCGGCGATCGGCCGGCCCAGCAGCAGCGCCGCCTCGTCCAGGTTGGGCGTGATCAGCGCCACGCGCGGGAAGAGCTGGCGCACCAGGTGCTCCACCGTCTCCTGCTCGATCAGCCGGTCGCCGCTGGCGGCCACCATCACCGGGTCCAGCACCACATGCGCGGCGCCGTGCGGCCCCGCATGCGCATCCAGCGCCCGCGCCACCACCTCGACGATGGCCGGCGCGTGCAGCATGCCGATCTTGATCGCATCCGCCCCGATGTCGCCCAGCACCGCGTCGATCTGCCCGGCCAGGATGTCCGGCGGCACCGCATGGATGGCCTGCACGCCCACGGTGTTCTGCACCGTGATCGCCGTCACCGCCGTCATGCCGTAGCAGCCCAGCGCGGCAAAGGTCTTCAGGTCCGCCTGGATGCCCGCGCCGCCGCCACTGTCGGAGCCGGCGATGGACAGGACGCGGGGGTAGCGCAGCTCGGTCACAGCGGATTGCGGGTGGCGGACGGTCGCATCAGGGTCGCATCAGGGCCCGCGGGCTCACTTGCCCCACGAGTCCTTCAGCCCCGTGATCTTGTTGAACACCGGCTTGCCCGGCGCATGGTCGACGCGGTCGGCGACGAAGTAGCCGAAGCGCTCGAACTGGAACTTCTGGTCCGGCTGCGCCTGGGCCAGCGACGGCTCGACGAAGGCGCGCACCACCTTCTTGCTGTCCGGGTTGAGACTGGCCTTGAAGTCCTTGCCGCCGGCATCCGGATGCGGGTCGGTGAAGAGGCGGTCGAAGAGCCGCACCTCGGCCTCCACGCCATCGGCCGCGCCCACCCAGGTGATGGCGGCCTTGACCTTCACGCTGTCCGCGCCCGGCGTGCCACTCTTGGTGTCGGGCACGACCGTGGCCTGCACCTCCATCACGCGGCCATCGGCGTCCCGGGTGCAGCCGGTGCACTCGATCACATAGCCGCCCTTCAGGCGCACCTTGTTCCCGGGGAAGAGACGCTTGTAGCCCTTGGGCGGCACCTCTTCGAAGTCCTCGCGCTCGATCCAGACCTCGCGGCCGAGCTGGAAGTGGCGCATGGGCGGCTCGGCGCCCTCAGGCGCGTCATGGGTCGAATGAGGCAGCGCGGGCAGCGAGCAGCGCTCCAGATGCCCAGCGCCCATCACCTCGTCCCAGTTGGTCAGCACCAGCTTCACCGGGTCCAGCACGGCCATGCCGCGGTGGGCCTTGTGCTCCAAGTCGTCGCGCAGGGCGATGTCCAGCGTGCTGTAGTCGATCCAGCTGTCGGCCTTGCTCACGCCGATGCGCTCGCAAAAGAGCTGGATGGCCTCGGGCGTGTAGCCGCGGCGGCGCAGGCCGACGATGGTAGGCATGCGCGGGTCGTCCCAGCCGCTGACGATGCCCTCGTCCACCAGCGCCTTGAGCTTGCGCTTGCTGGTGATGACGTAGGTGAGGTTCAGCCGCGCGAACTCGTATTGCCGCGGCAGCGGGCGGGCCAGCAGGCCCAGGTCGGCCAGGCGCTCCAGCAGCCAGTCGTAGAAGGGCCGCTGGTCTTCGAACTCCAGCGTGCAGATGCTGTGGGTGATGTTCTCCAGCGCATCCTCGATCGGGTGTGCGAAGGTGTACATCGGGTAGACGCACCAGGTGTCGCCGGTGTTGTGATGCGCCGCATGCTTGATGCGGTAGATGGCCGGGTCGCGCAGGTTGATGTTGGGCGAGGCCATGTCGATCTTGGCGCGCAGCACCATCGCGCCGTCGGCATGCTGGCCGTCGCGCATCTCGCGAAAGCGCGCCAGGTTCTCCTGCGGCGTGCGGCTGCGGTAGGGGCTGTCCACGCCGGGCGTGGTGAAGTCGCCGCGGTTCTTCTTCATCTCCTCTGGCGACTGCTCGTCGACGTAGGCCAGGCCCGCGGTGATCAGCGCCTCGGCGGCGCGGTACATGAAGTCGAAGTAGTTGCTGGCGTAGTAGAGGTGGCTCTCGGATCTGCCGTTGAAAGCCGAGTCCCAGCCGAAGCCCAGCCACTTGACGGCATCCAGGATGGAGTCGACGTACTCCTGCTCTTCCTTCTCCGGGTTGGTGTCGTCAAAGCGCATGTGGCACACGCCGCCGTAGTCGAGCGCCAGGCCGAAATTCAGGCAGATGCTCTTGGCATGGCCGACGTGCAGGTAGCCGTTGGGCTCCGGCGGGAAGCGGGTGCGGATCCTGGCCGGGTCGGGCTCGCCGGCGGCATGGTGCGCCGCGTCGCCCGGCGAGCCGGCCCAGCGGCGGCTGGCATAGCTGCCCTGCTCCAGGTCGCGTTCGATGATGCCGCGCAGGAAGTTGCTGGGCTTGTGGTCGGCCTCGGGCGCAGCAACGGGGGCAGGCGTTGGGTTGGAGCTCATGGGGTACGGGCAGGCAAGCTCGGCCGGCCCCGGCGCACGCCGGCTTTCGGCGTGGCCAAAGGGGCCAATCGAGCAGAAGAAAGGCGCTGGAAAACGCGGGAAAAGCTGCGCCGGATTCTAGGCGTCGGCCTTTGTAGGCAGGCTTGTACGCAGGCTCGTACGCCGACTCGCACACAGGGCTCGCGCGCCGGCCTGGCCTGCAGTGTGAGCAGGCAACGATGCCGCGCCGCTCGCCTGGCTCAGCGCCCGCTGTCCTGGGCGTCGCCCGGGGCGTCGGCTGCCTGCAGTCCGCGAGCAGGCGCGGCACTGTCCCGCCACGCAACCACATCCGGCGCGCGCTCCGCATAACGGTTGAAGCGCCAGGCGCTGTCCTGCAGCGTGATGCGCCGCCAAGTGGCGCGCTTCTCGGCCGGCGTCATCTCGGGCCACAGCTGCACCTCGTCGAAGGTGCGGCCACAACCCTTGCACAGCTCGTCGCCCTGGCTGGTGGAGCAGATGGCGATGCAGGGCGTATCGGGCGTGGTGGCATACCAGGCCAGCCACGCATCTTTCGCCCGCTGCGGCATCGTGGCCTCGTCGCATTCGGGCTCGCGGTAATAGACCATCAGCGCATAGACCTCGGCCAGCGCGCGCACCGGGGCGCAGGCGCTGATGCCGTCGGGCGAGGGCTCGCGCTCGCGCCACCAGTTGATGGCGGCCTCGATGTCGGTGATGTGGATGCCGGCCATCAAGCAGTGTCCAAGCCCGCAGCTTCCCAGCGCGCAGCCGCCCTACGCCTTCTCGGCATCCTGGGCGGCGGCGATCGCGGCCAGCGCGTCGCGCACGTCGGCCTCGTCCACGCCCTCGCCGCGCTGCACCGGCGCACCGGCCAGGGCGGCTGCGCCTTCGGTCTTCAGGCGCTTGACCCAGCCGCCGGCCTCGCGGCCTTCAGCGAAGCCGTCACTTTGCAGCAGCACGCGGCCATCGTGCGCGGCGAGCTTGAAGTAGAAGCGGCCATCAGCCTCGCGGTATTGCTTGAAGCTCGCCAGCGCAGCGCCGGGCTTGTGCGATGCCGCGGCCGCGGGCGCATCGGCCGCGATGAAGCTGCGCAGGCCCACCGCCTGGCGCAGCTCGGCCAGGAAGGGCGTGGCCGCGGCGCGGGCCTTGCGCGCGCCCTCCTGCAGCACGTCCTCGATGTCCTGCGGGCGGGCCATGAGCTGGGCATAGCGCTCGCGCATCGGGCCCACATGGGCCTCGATCAGGTCCACCAGCCGCTGTTTGGCCTCGCCCCAGGCCAGCCCCGCGCGCAGGTCGGCGCGGAAGGCCTCGCGCGACGCCGCATCGGCAAAGGCATCGAAGATCGTCACCAGCGCCGAGCCCTCCGGCTCCTTGGGCTCACCGGGCGCGCGCGAATCGGTGACGATGCGCGCCACCGCGTCCTTCAGCGCCTTGGCGCCGCCTTCGAACAGCGGGATGGTGTTGTCGTAGCTCTTGGACATCTTGCGGCCGTCCAGGCCGGGCAAGGTGGCCACGCTCTCGTCGATCTCGGCCTGCGGCAGCACGAACAGCTCGCGCCCGTTGCCGAAGAGGTGGTTGAAGCGTTGGGCCACGTCGCGCGCCATCTCGATGTGCTGCACCTGGTCGCGCCCCACCGGCACGCGGTGCGCGTTGAAGAGCAGGATGTCCGCGGCCATCAGGATGGGATAGCAGTACAGCCCCATCGTGATGCCGGCGTCCGGGTCCTCGGCCTGCGCGCCGTTGGCATCCACCGCGGCCTTGTAGGCATGGGCGCGGTTCATCTGGCCCTTGGCGGTGACGCAGGTCAGCAGCCAGCACAGCTCGGTGGTCTCGGGGATGTCGCTCTGGCGGTAGAAAGTGACGCGGCTGGCGTCCAGCCCAGCGGCCAGCCAGGTGGCGGCGATCTGCACGCGCGATCGCGCAATGCGTGCCGGGTCGTCGCACTTGATCAGCGCGTGGTAGTCGGCCAGGAAGAAGAAGCTCTCCACGCCCGGCTGGCGGCTGGCGGCAATCGCCGGGCGGATGGCACCCACGTAGTTGCCCAGGTGCGGGGTGCCGGTGGTGGTGATGCCGGTGAGGACGCGTTGGGTCATGGCGGGCCGGTGCATGGGGCCGCACAAGGCGGCGCACGGTGAGCAAAGAGGGGCGCAAATTGTAGGAGCCGGCCCTTCGTCACGCCGCTCGGCGGGCCTGCGCGGTTAAGGGCCGACTTAGACTCGCGCCCCATGAAAAACATCGTGATCCTGATCAGCGGCCGGGGCTCCAACATGGAAGCCATCGTGCGCGCCTGTCGGGACGAGGCCTGGCCCGCGCGCATCGCCGCCGTGGTCAGCAACCGGCCCGATGCCGCGGGGCTGCAGTTCGCCGCGGATCACGGCATCGCCACCGCCGTGGTGGACCACCGCCAGCACGCCAGCCGCGAGGCCTTTGATGCCGAGCTGGCGCGCGTGATCGACGGCTTAGCCCCCGACGTGGTCGTGCTGGCCGGCTTCATGCGCATCCTCACGCCGGGCTTCGTGCAGCACTACGCCGGGCGGCTGCTCAACGTGCATCCGTCGCTGCTGCCGGCCTTCCCCGGGCTGCACACGCACCAGCGGGCCATCGAGGCCGGCTGCAAGGTGGCCGGTGCCACGGTGCACCATGTGACGCCCGAGCTGGACCACGGCCCCATCGTCATCCAGGCTGCGGTGCCGGTGCTGCCCGGCGACACGCCGCAGCAACTGGCCGAGCGCGTGCTCGCGCTGGAGCACCAGATCTATCCGCGCGCCGTGCGCTGGGCCGTCGAAGGCACGTTGCGCCTGCACGGTGGCGTGGTGACGCAGACCGAAGGCGAGCCGCAGCTCGTCATGGCGCCGCAGGCCTGAGGCGCCCACCGCGCCCGCGCAAGGCCATCGCGGGCCGCGCCGGGGCCGATCACCCCCGGGCCGGATAATCCGGCCCATGCATCCCAAGGCCCTGCTGGACCTTTGCGCCGACCTACTGCGCGAAGTGCTCCGCTTCCATTCCCCCGCCGATGCCGAGGTGTCGGCCTTCTTCCGCAAGCACCGCAACCTGGGCCCGCGCGAGCGCGCCACCCTGGCCGAGACCACCTACGCCGTGCTGCGCGAGCGGCTGATGTGGCAGCACCTGGCACAAAGCGGCAGCGGCCCGCTGGAGCGCCGCCTGGCCATCCTGGCCTGGCAGGGCAACGAGGCCTTCCTGCGCGGCGCGCTCAATGCCGAGGAACAAGCCTGGCGCGACCGCGGCCTGCAGGTGGACCGCAGCAAGCTGCCCGAGCCGCAGCGCCACAACCTGCCCACCTGGCTGGCCGAGCGGCTGCGCGCCCAGATGGGTGACGACTTCTGGCCGCTGGTGCAGTCGCTCAACCAGAGCGGCCCGCTGGACCTGCGCGTCAACGCTTTCAAGACCGACCGCCAGGCCGCCCAGGCGGCGCTGGCCGAAGCGGGCTTTGCCAGCAGCCCCACGCCGTTTTCGCCCTGGGGCCTGCGCCTGGAGGGCAAGCCCGCCATCAACCGGCTGGAGCTCTTCACCGCCGGCCACATCGAGGTGCAGGACGAAGGCAGCCAGCTGCTGGCCCTGCTGACGGAGGCCCGACGCGGCGAGATGGTGGCCGACTTCTGCGCCGGCGCCGGCGGCAAGACCCTGGCGCTGGGCGCGATGATGCGCAACACCGGGCGGCTGTATGCCTTCGACGTCTCCGGCCACCGGCTGGATGCCCTCAAGCCGCGGCTGGCACGCAGCGGCCTGTCGAACGTCTACCCGGCACAAATCGCCCACGAGCGCGACGAGCGCATCAAGCGCCTGGCCGGCAAGATCGACCGCGTGCTGGTGGACGCCCCCTGCTCCGGCCTGGGCACGCTGCGCCGCAATCCGGACCTGAAATGGCGGCAGTCGGTGCAGGCGCTGGAGGAGCTCAAGGCCAAGCAGGCCGCCATCCTCGCCAGCGCCGCGCGCCTGGTGAAAAGCGGCGGACGGCTGGTCTATGCCACCTGCAGCCTGCTGCAGGAAGAAAACGAGGCGATCGCCGCCGCCTTCAGCGACGCCCAGCGCGACTTCACCCTGCTGCCTGCGGCCGACATCCTGGCTCGCCAGCATGTCGAGCAGGCTGCCAGCCTGTGCAGCGGCAGCTTCCTGCGCCTGTGGCCGCACCGGCACGGCACCGACGGCTTTTTTGCGGCCGTGTGGGAACGCCGCTGAGTCCGGCGACTCCTATCCTGCCGCCGTGACGGGCATCACACCGGGCCCCGATCGGCACGGCCGCGCCAGCCGGGCTGCAGGGGGTCTGACTTCGATCAATACCGCGTTGTTCTGCGGATGGCAGGGCCGGCAGCCCTACCTAGAATGAACAGTCGTTCACCGGCCTTGACGGGCCGGTTTGTGGGCCACGGCGGGCGCAAGTCCCCACCGTGTGCCGGGTACGCAGGCTGCCACGCGCGGCTGCGGCCCGCCCGCCCCGGCCCCGGGTCGCGCATCTCCCCACCGCTTGCACACCGCCCGAAAGAGCCTCGTTCCGATGTCCATGTTCTCGTCCCTGTGGCCCGCCTTCTTCGACGGCGCCCTCACCTGGCTCGGCCAGGGCCTGACCGCCGCCTCGTGGTGGCAGGTGCTGCTCTACACCCTGGTCACCACGCACATCACCATCGCGTCGGTCACCATCTACCTGCACCGCTGCCAGGCCCACCGCGCGCTCGACCTGCATCCGGCCGTGGCGCATTTCTTCCGCTTCTGGCTGTGGATCGGCACCGGCATGCAGACGCGTGACTGGGTGGCCATCCACCGCAAGCACCACGCCAAATGCGAGACGGTGGACGACCCGCACAGCCCGCAGGTCTATGGCCTGAAGAAGCTGCTGACCGAAGGCGCCGAGCTCTACCGCGCCGAGGCCCAGAACGAGGAAACGCTGGCCAAGTACAGCCACGGCGTGCCCAACGACTGGGTCGAGCGCAACGTCTACTCCCGCTACACCTGGCAGGGCGTGGGCCTGATGCTGATCCTCAACCTGGCCCTCTTCGGCGCCCTGGGCCTGACGGTCTGGGCCGTGCAGATGCTGTGGATCCCCATCACCGCCGCCGGCATCATCAACGGCATCGGCCACTACTGGGGCTACCGCAATTTCGAGGCGGCCGACGCCAGCACCAACATCTCGCCCTGGGGCCTGATCATCGGTGGCGAGGAACTGCACAACAACCACCACACCTATCCCACGTCGGCCAAGTTCTCGGTCAAGCCCTATGAGTTCGACCTGGGCTGGGTCTACATCAGCGCCATGGCCAAGCTGGGCTTGGCCAAGGTGCGCAAGACCGCCCCGCGCCTGGAGCTGGGCGCCGTCAAGCCGGTGGCCGATGCGCAGACGCTGGAGGCCATCATCAACCACCGCTACGAGCTGATGGCCGGCTATGCCCGCGCCCTGCGCCGCACCTGCGCCGCCGAGGTCGAGCGCCTGAAGGCCGCCGGCCGTGAACACGCGCCCAAGGGCGACCTGCTGCGCCGCGCCGCCCGCTGGCTGCACCGCGACACCGACCGCCTGCCCGCCCAGGCCCAGGCCGAGCTGGCCCAGGCCCGCGCCGCCAGCCCCGCGCTGGACAAGCTGATCGCCATGCGCGAGGAGCTGCGCGCCCTGTGGACGCGCACCAACGTCTCCGCCGAGCAGCTGGTGCACGACCTGCAGGCCTGGTGCAAGAAGGCCGAGGACAGCGGCATCACCACGCTGCAGGAGTTCTCGCGCAAGCTGCGCGCAGCGCACGCCTGACCGCCGGTCTGCCAACGTGCATCCACGCCCCGCTCGCGGGGCGTTTTTCATGGCGCGCCGCCCTGCGCCCGCTTCGTTCACCCATGTTCCACATCGTCCTCGTCCAGCCCGAGATCCCGCCCAACACCGGCAACGTCATCCGCCTGGCGGCCAACACCGGCTGCACGCTGCATCTGGTGGAGCCGCTGGGCTTCTCGATGGAGGACAAGCTGCTGCAGCGCGCCGGGCTGGACTATCACGAGTACGCGGCTGTGCAGCGGCATGCGAGCTGGGACGCCCTGCTGAGCGATGCCCGGCCGGATGCCGGCCGCATGTTCGCCTTCACCACGCATGGCAGCCGGCCGTTTGCCGAGGTGGCCTGGCAGCCGGGCGACTGGCTGGTCTTCGGCTGCGAGACCCGCGGCCTGGCGCCCGAGCTGCGCGAGGCCTTCCCGGCCGCCCAGCGCGTGCGCCTGCCGATGCGGCCCGGCCAGCGCAGCCTGAACCTGTCCAACGCCGTGGCCGTGGCCGCCTTCGAGGCCTGGCGGCAGAACGGCTATGCGGGCGGCGCTTAGCCGCAGCTCCGCACCTCGGCGGCTGACGGCCCGGGCTGCTGAGTGCCCGGGCGCTTGCTGGCCGCTTGTTGGCCCTTGTTGGCCCTTACTGGCCGCGCAGCGACTCGGCCCGCGACTCGCGCGACATCAGCTGGCGCAGCGCCTGCTGCGGCGCAAGGCGCCCCTGCAGCACCTCGACCACCGCGGCGGTGATGGGCATGTCCACGCCCAGCTGCTGCGCGCGCTGCAGCACGGTGGCGGCGCTGTAGACGCCCTCGGCCACATGGCCCAGGCGCTCCAGGATGGCGGGCAAGGCCAGGCCCTCGGCCAGCTGCAGGCCCACCTGCCGGTTGCGAGAGAGGCTGCCGGTGGCCGTGAGCACCAGGTCGCCCAGGCCTGAGAGACCCATGAAGGTCTCGGCCTGCGCGCCCAGCGCCAGGCCCAGGCGGGTCATCTCGGCCAGGCCGCGGGTGACGAGCGCGGCGCGCGCGTTCAGCCCCAGCTCCATGCCGTCGGCGATGCCGGTGGCAATGGCCAGCACGTTCTTCACCGCACCGCCCACCTCCACGCCCACCGGGTCGGCGGAGGTGTAGACGCGCAGCGTCTCGCCGTGGAAGGCCTGCACCAGCTGGGCGCGCAGCGCCTCGTCGGTGCTGGCGGCCACCAGCGCCGTGGGCTGCCCGCGGGCCACCTCGGCCGCGAAGCTGGGGCCGGAGAGCACGCCCACCCGCGCAGCGGGGCAGACCTCGCGCGCCACCTCATGGCCCAGGCGGCCGGTGCCGGCCTCGAAGCCCTTGCACAGCCAGGCCACGGGTGCGCCGGCGGGCAGCTGCTGCAGCATGCCGCGCAGGCCGGCCATCGGCGTGCCGATGACGAACAGGCCCTGCTCGCCGTGACGCAGCGCCAGCGACAGGTCCGACGTCACCGCCAGGCCCGGCGGCAGGGCCACGTCGGGCAGGTAGCGCGCGTTGCAGCGGCTGCGGCCCATCTCGTCGGCCTGCGCCGCGTCACGGGCCCACAGCAGCACCGCATGCGCGCCGTCGCCGTCGTGCGCGGCGGCCGGGGCAGCCTGTGCATCCGGGCGCGCCGCACGCGCGGCACTGATGGCCAGGGCCGTGCCCCAGGCACCGGCTCCGAGGATGGTGATCTTCATGACGCAGGCAAGGTGGAAGGCGCACAAACGACTGCGCCGCCGGGCACCGCATCCCTCAGCGGCACGACCGGCGGCGCATGAAGCGGGCGATCAGGCGTGGCCGGCCTGGGCGCGCTGCTGCTCGTACATGGCCTGGAAGTTGACTTCCGTCAGGTGCACCGGCGGGAAGCCGGCGCGCGTGATGATGTCGGCCACCACGGCGCGCAGGTAGGGGTAGACGATCTGCGGGCAGGCGATGGCCAGGATGGGCTGCATCTGGTCTTCGGGGATGTTGCGCATCTCGAAGATGCCCGCTTCCTTGGCCTCGACCAGGAACACCACCTTGTCGCCCAGCTTGGTCGTCACCGTGGCGGTGATGGCCACCTCATAGAGGCCGTCGGCGAACGGGTTGGCCGACAGATTCAGGTTGACGTCGACGTTGGGCTGGCCCTGCTCCAGCAGGATCTGCGGCGAGTTCGGCTGCTCCAGCGACACGTCCTTGAGGTAGATGCGCTGGATCTGGAACACGGGCTGGTTGGCTTGCTCGTCGGCCATGATGGGGTCCTTGAAGGGCAAAACCCGCGCAACGGTGGCGCGGGCGGGGGTGTTCTGAAAGCCGCGGGATTATGGCCCAGCGTTATGACCGCTCCCGCGCGTCTGCCCCCGTGTCAGGGTGCCCGGATTGCAAGAGCGCCGATGTGCAGCAGCCTTGCCGAGCAGCGGGCCTGCGGCGGCCGGTCGAGGCCCGTCGTGGCCCTTCAGCCCTGGCCGCCCAGCAGCGGCATCAGCCCGCCGCGCTGGTCCAGCGCGCTGAGGTCGTCGAAGCCGCCGACGTGCGTCTCACCGATGAAGATCTGCGGCACGGTGCGCCGGCCGGTGATCTCCATCATCGTGGCCCGCTGGGCCGGGTCCAGGTCCACGCGGATCTCCTCGATCTGCTCGACCCCGCGCTGCTTGAGCAGCATCTTGGCGCGCTGGCAGTACGGGCACACCAGCGTGGTGTACATCTTGACGGCTTGCATGGTCATGACGGCAGTGTGAAAGCCGTCATTGTCCGCGCTTGCTGCTCGGCCCGCCGGGCGGGGGCGCGAGGGCCGCGTTCCGACCAGGGTCGCCGCCCGGGCAGCCGGATGATCAGGCCTTCTCGACCGGCAGCCCGGCCTCGCGCCAGGCCGCCAGGCCGCCGCCCAGCACATGCACGCTGGCGTGGCCGAACTGCTTGAGCTGGCCCGCGGCCTTGGCCGCACGCGCGCCCGTGGCGCACACCACGATCACCGGCTGCGCCTTGTTGGACGGCAGGCCCTTGGACTCGGCCGACAGGCCGGCCAGCGGCACGTTGCGCGCGCCGGCAACGTGGCCGGCGGCGTACTCGGCGGGCTCGCACACGTCGAGCACCACGGCCTTTTCCTTGTTGATGAGCTGCACTGCCTGGGTGGGCGTGAGCTGGCCGGCACTGGCGCGCAGGCCCGGCCACAGCAGCAGGCCGCCGGAGACGACGGCCATGAGGATCAGGTACCAGTTCTCGAGGATGAAGCTCACGTCGCGTTGTCCAAGGCAGGCCGGCCGCCCGGCGGGGCGGCATGGCTGGAAGAAGGGGGAAGGCAGATCGCCCAGGCAGGCGGCCGCCGGAGGTCGCCGGAGAGGTCGCCGGAATGCGGGCCTGTGCGCAAAGCCGCGAATTATAAAATTTGCGGCTTTGCGCGGCCGGGGCCCTGCAGCCGCCGCGCCCCTTCACCCTTCTGCGCAGCCCATGCTGCGCCCGCCTGCGAGACCCCCATGTACAAGCTCGTGCTGATCCGCCACGGCGAATCGACCTGGAACCTGGAAAACCGCTTCACCGGCTGGACCGACGTGGAACTCACGCCCACCGGCATCTCGCAGGCGATGGCCGCGGGCAAGCTGCTCAAGGCCGAGGGCTATGACTTCGACATCGCCTACACCTCGGTGCTCAAGCGCGCCATCCACACGCTGCACTACGCGCTGGAAGAGATGGACCGCATCTGGCTGCCGGTCGTGAAGGACTGGCGCCTCAACGAGCGCCACTACGGCGCGCTGCAGGGCCTGAACAAGGCCGACATGGCCAAGCAGTACGGCGACGAGCAGGTGCTGATCTGGCGCCGCAGCTACGACACGCCGCCGCCCGCGCTGGACGCGGCCGACCCGCGCGGCCAGCGCCAGGACCTGCGCTACGCCAGGCTGCAGCCCGGGCAGGTGCCGCTGACGGAATGCCTGAAGGACACGGTGGCCCGCGTGCTGCCGTTCTGGAACGAGGTGATGGCGCCCACCATCCAGAGCGGCCAGCGCGTGGTCGTCGCGGCCCACGGCAACAGCATCCGCGCGCTGGTGAAGTACCTGGACGGCATCTCGGACGCCGACATCGTCGGCCTGAACATCCCCAACGGCATCCCGCTGGTCTACGAGCTGGACGCCGGCCTCAAGCCCATCCGCCACTACTACCTGGGCGACGCCGAGGCGGCGGCCAAGGCGGCTGCGGCGGTGGCCAGCCAGGGCAAGGCCTGATCGGCCCATCCCCGGGCCATCACGCAACAAGGGCCGCGGCGCTGGCAAGGCGTCGCGGCCCTTGTCGTTTGCAGACCGCTTTTCAGCGCGCCGCGCCGTCGAGCTCCACGCTGATCGGGCAGTGGTCCGACAGTTGCAGCTCACGCACCTGGCGGGCCTCGAAAGGCGTGCTGCTGAACTGGCGCGCACCGGAGCGCTCCAGCAGCCGGGTGCTGAGCAGCACGTTGTCGATGTAGCCCTTGTAGCGGTCGCCCGGGCGGCAGCGGGTGTAGGGCTCCCCAGCGGTGGCGGCCTCCATGGGCGCCTGCGGCGGCAGCATGGCGTTGATGCCGGCCAGGAGGTTGCGCGGGCGCTGCGGGTCAGGGCCCGGGCCGAACTGCGCGTCCTGCTCCAGCCGGCGGTTGAAGTCGCCGGCGATCGCATAGGCCACGCCTTCGCTCTCGCGCGCCTGCGCCCAGCGGCCCAGCACCGGCACCTGGCGGCTGAGCTTCTCGCAGGGCTCGCGCACCTCGCGGCCCTCGCCCCGGCTGAGCGGGCCGTCGGCGCAGCCGCTCTTCAGGTGCACGGCCAGCAGGCGCACTGCGCGCGGCGTGCCCGGCCACAGCGTGATGTCGGCCCCGGCGCGCGAGGCGCCGTCCAGGTCCAGCTCCGCCAGATCGCCATTGCAGCGGTAGGGGATGCCGGCGCGGATGGCAAAGCCCACCTTCTGCGGGTGCGCGCGGCGGATGAAGCAGTCCAGCGCCCAGCCGCGGCGGAAGACCAGCCGGGCGGCGGCCGGGCCATCCACCTCCTGCAGCGCGACCACGTCGGCATCGAGTGATGCGGCGATGCGGGCCAGCGCGTCGAAGTCCGCGCCCTGGCGCCGCGGCGGCGGCTCGCGGCCCGGGACGCAGGGCAAGGCACGCTCGTCGCTGCGCGGCTGGCCGCCGGGGTCGCAACGCGCCCAGAGCTCGTCGTAGACGGCCGGCGTCATCAGCCACTCCAGGTTCCAGGACGCGATGCGCAGGTCCTGCCCGGGGCTGGCAGCGCCGACACCGGCCCAGCGCTGCAGGCCGCCGGGCAGCTCGCGCGGCAGGTGGTCGCGCAGGCCCCAGGCCAGGCCGGCGGTGGCCAGCGCCACGGTGGCCAGCGCGGTGAGCAGGCGGCGCTTCATCGGCCCCCTCCACGGCGCGGAGGGCGCGGGCAAAAGACAAGGCCCGCGACCTTGTGGGTGCGCGGGCCGATCGGGTGCCGATGGAGGCACCCGGCGGGGACGGCTGCAGGCAACATGGCGACGGATTATCGGCCCGCCCCCCGTGCCGCCGGCGAAGGATCACCCCGCCGCGGCCCCTGCATGTCGTCTGGCCGATCGATGCGATCAGGCGGGGATCAGAAGCGGTAGCCGACGCCCACGCCGACGAGCAGCGGGTCGACCTTGAAAGTGCCGGCCTTCTCGCCGAAGGACTTCACGTCGGTGCGGATCTGCACCTTCTTGATGTCGAGGTTCAGGTAGACGTTCTTGCTGATCTCGAAGTCCACGCCGGCCTGCAGGGCGAAGCCGAAGCTGTCCTTGTCGATGCTGGGATCCAGAGCGGCACGCACCGCGGGATCCCACTTGACGCTGGAGAAGCGCGTGTAGTTCACACCGGCACCGACGTAGGGCTTGAAGGCGCCCATGCCGTCGAAGTGGTACTGCAGCGTCAGCGTCGGCGGCAGGTGCTTGAGCGAGCCGATCTTGGTGCCTTCGGACTTCAGGTCGTGCTTCTGGGGATAGGTCAGGATCAGCTCAGCCGCGATGTTGGGCGTGAAGAAGTAGGAGATGTCGACTTCGGGGATGACCTTGTCGTTGACGCTCAGGCCCAGGCCAGTGCTGTCCTTGTTGGCCGAATCGAGGTTCACCGCGCGCACGCGCACCAGCCAGGGGCCGTCGGCTGCCGCGGCGGGCGCGGAGGCAAGGGACGCCACGGCGGCGAGGGAGGCGAGCGCAAGGGCGATGGAGGTGCGTTGCATGTCGGATGACTCCTTTTTGTACGGGTGTTCGGGTTGATTCCCGCAGGCCATTGCACGCGGCACCCTGGTATGCGCACTTGAGCCATCTCAAGCCCCACCGGCCGTTGCGGCTGCGGCGCAACGCTGCACGCCGCGGCAATTGATGTGGCGCAAAGCCGCGCGGCGCGCGCGGTGAGGCTGGGCAACCTGCCCTTGCCACGGCGGCTCGCAGCAGTCGGGCGCGGTCACAGCAGGTCGCCTCAAGCCACGGCAAGCCGGCAGCGGCACCGCCGCAGGCCAAGTGCGGCGACACCGCCCCCTGCACCGCGGGCTCAGTAGCGCCCGCCGATGCCGGCCACGCGCAGGTACAGGTGCGCGGCCCAGGCCACCGCGCCGCGCAGCAGCCGGCCGCTGACGCCGCCGAGCGGCTGCACCACCTCGCGCGCGGCGGCGAAGTCGCGCTCCAGCTCGGCCGACAGTTGCCCGACGAAGGCCGCATCGCGCACCACGAGGTTGGCCTCCAGGTTGACCAGCAGCGACAGCGGGTCGATGTTGGAGCTGCCCACCGTGGCCCATTCGTCATCGACGACGGCCACCTTGGCATGCAGGAAAGCCGGCGTGTACTCGAAGACGCGCACGCCGGACTGCAGCAGCTCGCCGTAGAGCACGCGCGCGGCCAGCGCGGCGATGCGGTAGTCCACCTTGCCCTGCAGCAGCAGCCGCACCTGCACGCCGCGCCGCGCCGCGCCGCGCAGCGCACGGCGGAACAGCCGGCCGGGGTAGAAGTAGGGGCAAACGATGTCGATGCGCCGGCGCGCCTGGGCAATGGCCTCGATGTAGCTGCGCTCGATGGTGCGGCGCTGGCGCAGGTTGTCGCGCACGACGAAGGCAGCGCGCACCGGCGCATCGGCCTGCGCGGCGGGGAGCTCGGCCGCGCGCGGCGGCAGCAGGCCGGGGCCCATGCGCAGCCGCCGGACCAGCCGGGTCAAGCCCTGCCAGCGCCCGGGGTGGCTGAGCACCTCGGCCAGCTCCTGGCGCCAGTCGCGGCCGAAGACGGCGCGCGACCACATGGCCTTGACGGTCTGCTCGATGGGTACCACCACCGGGCCGCTGACGCGCACCGCGTAGTCCAGCCGCGGCTGGTCGGTGGGCCCGTGGCGCAGGTCGATCAGGTCGCTGATGAGGTTGATGCCGCCGACGAAGCCCAGCCGCCCATCGACCACGCACAGCTTCATGTGCAGCCGGCGCAGCGAGCCCGGGCGCAGCCAGCTCCACCAGCGCCGCAGCGGGCGGAAGATGGCCACCGCCACGCCACCCGCCTGCAGCCGGCGCAGCAGGCCGGCCGCGGCGGTGTGCACCGAGCCGAAGCCGTCGGCCACCAGGTGCACCTTGACGCCGCGGCGCACGGCGTCCTCCATCGCCCGCGTCACGCAGCCGGCCACGTGGTCGTCATGGACGATGTAGCTGGCCACCCAGACCTCGTGCTGCGCCGCGGCGATGGCCTCGCACATCGACGGGAAGAGCGCATCGCCGCCGCGCAGCAGCGTGACCTGGTTGCCGCCCAGGAAGAGCGGCCGTGGATGCAGATACCAGGCCGCCTGGCGCGCCCAACCGGGCAGCGTGGGCATGGCCAGGGCACGGTGCGCGGCGCGGCCCGGGCGGGAAGGCCGCGTCACGCCAGTTCCAGCTCCACCACCAGCGGCAGGTGGTCGGACATGCGCACCCAGGCCGGCCCGCGGGGAACGAAGGTGTTCACCGCCCTCAGACCGCGGGTGTAGACGCGGTCCAGCGCAAAGACCGGCATGCGTGACGGATAGGTCAGCTCGCGCGCCCCGCCGCTGCCCTGGGCACGCTGAAGGCCCTGGTCGAGGATGCCGGTGTCCAGCCGCTCGCTCCAGTCGTTGAAGTCGCCGGCGACGATCACCGGCGCATCGGCCGGCACGCACTTCTGGATGTAGCGCGCGAGCTTGTCCACCTGGCGCATGCGGCTGGCATGGATCAGCCCCAGGTGGACGACGATGGCGTGGACCTGCAGGCCGCGCCAGCTCACCGGCACATGCAGCAGGCCGCGCTGCTCGAAGCGGTGGTCCGACACGTCGTGGTGGCCGATCTCCTCGCCCAGCGGCCAGCGCGACAGCAGCGCGTTGCCGTGCTCGCCGCCCTTGGTGAAGGCATTGGTGCGGTAGGCCACCTCGTAGCCCTCGGGCGCCAGGTAGTCGGCCTGGGCCTGCTCGGGCCAGCCGAACCAGGTGCGCTCGAAGCGCCGGGCCTCGGCCTGGTTGAAGCGCCGCACCTCCTGCAGGAACACCAGGTCCGCATCCAGCGCCTCCACGCCCAGCCCCAGGTTGTGGATCTCCAGCCGCTTGCCCGGGCCCATGCCGCGCACACCCTTGTGGATGTTGTAGGTGGCCACGCGCAGCACGCTGGAGGCACCGGCCGCCGTCGCTGCAGATGCAGACGCCACGAACGCGTCCTGCGGTGGCCGGGCCGAGGCGCCGAAGGGCACATGGCCCGGCACGGCGGCCGGCTGACGGCGATGGGCGGCCGTGCGCGTGTCGGCACGGCCGTCGCGGCGGGTGGTGCGCAGGGTGGGCCACAGGCGCATGGGCAAGGTCCTTCTTCGGTCAGGCGGCGTTGCGGTGCAAGGGCGGCCGGCATACCGGGTCGGGCCCGGCCGCAGCGGCCGGCATACCGGGTCGGGCCCGGCCGCAGCGGCCGAGCGCCGCACGATCGTCCGCCGGCCGGCGCTGCCGATGATGCCCGCGTCCGCGGCACGGTGGGGATGATCGCGCAGCGCCCGCAACGAGTCGCCGGCAGGCGGCGCGCCCGCCGGCGCCTCGGGCGCTCCTCGGCGCGCTGGCGGGCCGGGCTGACCAGATGCGGGGCTGGGGCCGGCGGCGCAGCAGGGCCAGCTCAGGCGAGGCCGGGTCGGGTGACGGGCTCGGGCCCGGGCGGGTCGGGTGGCGGGCTCAGGCCCGGCCGGGGGGCCGGGACGCCACCCGCTGCGGCAGCTCGCGGATGGCCTGGGCGTTGGACGGCGAGAAGCAGCGCCCGGCCGCCTCCTGCCAGGGCAGCCAGGCGTGCTGCAGGTGCTCGCGCGGCGCCAGCACGATGGGCAGGCCGGCCGGCACGCGCAGGCTGAAGACGTGCTCGGTGTTGTGCGTCACGCCCGGCGCATAGCGATGGCGCCAGACGGGGTAGATCTCGTAGACGTTGCGCTGCTGCCAGTCGAGCAGCGCATCCAGCGGCACGGCCCCGCTGCCGACCACGATGCCGGTCTCCTCGGCCACCTCGCGGCGGGCGGTCAGGTCGGCCGGCTCGTCGGGGTGGTCCTTGGAGCCGGTCACGCTCTGCCAGTAGCCGGGGCGGTCGGCCCGCTCCAGCAGCAGCACCCGCAGGTCGTCGGTGTGGATGACCACCAGCACCGACTCGGGGATCTTGGGCGGGCGGGCCGCTGGGCCCTGGGCCGCCGTCGCCATTGCCTGGCCCCGGCCTCAGGCCGCCGGCTGCACGTTGCGCAGGCGGATGTGCAGCTCGCGCAGCTGCTTTTCGTCCACCGCGCTGGGCGCGTGCGTCAGCAGGCACTGGGCGCGCTGCGTCTTGGGGAAGGCGATCACGTCGCGGATGGACTCCGCACCGGTCATCATGGTCACGATGCGGTCCAGGCCGAAGGCCAGGCCACCGTGCGGCGGCGCGCCGTACTGCAGCGCGTCGAGCAGGAAGCCGAACTTGGCCTGCGCCTCTTCCGGGCCGATCTTCAGCGCGCTGAACACCTTGCTCTGCACCTCGGCGCGGTGGATGCGCACCGAGCCGCCGCCGATCTCCCAGCCGTTGAGCACCATGTCGTAGGCCTTGGCCACGCAGGCGCCGGGGTTGGACTCCATCAGGTCCTCATGGCCGTCCTTGGGCGCGGTGAACGGATGGTGCGCGGCCACCCAGCGGTCGTCGTCCTCGTCGTACTCGAACATCGGGAAGTCGACCACCCACAGCGGCGCCCAGCGGTCTTCGAAGAGGCCGTTCTTCTTGCCGAAGTCGCTGTGGCCGATCTTCACGCGCAGGGCGCCCAAGGCATCGTTGACCACCTTGGCCTTGTCGGCACCGAAGAAGATCAGGTCGCCGTTCTGCGCCCCGGTGCGCTTGAGCACCTCGGTGAGCGCGGCGTCATGCAGGTTCTTGACGATGGGGCTCTGCAGGCCGTCGCGGCCCTTGTCCACCTCGTTGACCTTGATCCACGCCAGGCCCTTGGCGCCGTAGATCTTGACGAACTCGGTGTAGCCGTCGATCTCGCCGCGGCTCATCTCGCCGCCGCGCGGGATGCGCAGCGCGGCCACGCGGCCCCCGGCGGCATTGGCCGGGCCGGAGAAGACCTTGAAGTCCACGTCCTTCATCACGTCCGTCAGCTCGGTGAACTCGAGCTTGACGCGCAGGTCCGGCTTGTCCGAGCCGTAGAGCCGCATGGCGTCGGCGTACTGCATCACCGGGTAGGCCGGCAGCTCCACGCCCAGCACGTTCTTGAAGGTCGTGCGGATCATCCCCTCGAACATGTCGCGGATCTCCTGCTCCGACATGAACGAGGTCTCGATATCGATCTGCGTGAATTCGGGCTGGCGGTCGGCGCGCAGGTCCTCGTCACGGAAGCACTTGGTGATCTGGTAGTAGCGGTCGAAGCCGGCCACCATCAGCAACTGCTTGAACAGCTGCGGCGACTGCGGCAGCGCGAAGAAGTGGCCGTCGTGCACGCGGCTGGGCACCAGGTAGTCGCGCGCACCTTCGGGCGTGGACTTGGTGAGCATCGGCGTCTCGATGTCGACGAAGCCGTTGGCATCCAGGAACTTGCGCACCTCCATGGCCACGCGGTAGCGCAGCATGAGGTTCTTCTGCATCTGCGGGCGGCGCAGGTCCAGCACGCGGTGCGTCAGGCGCGTGGTCTCCGACAGGTTCTCGTCGTCGATCTGGAAGGGCGGCGTCACGCTGGCGTTGAGCACCTCCAGCTCGTGGCAGAGCACCTCGATCTTGCCGCTGGTCAGGTTGGCGTTCTCGGTGCCGGCCGGGCGGGCGCGGACCACGCCGGTGACCTTCAGGCAGAACTCGTTGCGCACGCCCTCGGCGGTCTTGAACATCTCGGCGCGGTCCGGGTCGCAGACCACCTGCACCAGACCCTCGCGGTCACGCAGGTCGATGAAGATGACGCCGCCGTGGTCGCGGCGGCGGTGGGCCCAGCCCATCAGCGTGACCGTCTGGCCCAGCAGTTGTTCGCTCACCAGACCGGCATAGGTGGTACGCATGCGAAGGTGTCTCCGAAAGGGTTCAGTTCAGCAGAAAAGGGCAAGCGCCGGCCGCCACGATGGACAGCCGGCGCGGATTCATTCGACCAGCGACGCGGGGCGCTCGGCCTGGCGCACGGGCCGCGGCTGCGGCGGGGCGACCACGCCCATCGAGATGATGTACTTGAGCGCCTCATCGACGCTCATGCGCAGCTCGATCACCTGGCTGCGCGGCACCATCAGCATGAAGCCCGACGTGGGGTTGGGCGTGGTCGGCACGTACAGGCTCACGCTGTCGGCAGGCAGCAGGCCGCCCACCTCGCCGCCCGGGCGACCGGTGACAAACGCGATGGTCCAGGAGCCGGCGCGCGGATATTCCACCAGCACGGCCTGGCGGAAGGCCTGGCCACTGCTGGAAAACAGCGTGTCCGACACCTGCTTGACCGAGGTGTAGATGGACTTGACGATGGGGATGCGCTGGACGATGGCCATCCACTGGCCGGCCAGCCAGTTGCCGGCCATGTTGCGCACCAGCACCCCGGTCAGGAACAGACCCAGCAGCACCACCAGCACGCTGAGCCCCGGGATGTCGAGCAGCCTCTTGAGCGCCGGCTGGGCCGAGGCCGGCAGCACCGCCTGGACCGCGCCGACCAGCGAGGCGAACAGGCCGTCGACCAGCCCGAAGACATAGGCCAGCAGCCAGACCGTCACGGCCAGCGGCAGCCAGGCCAGCAGGCCGGTGATGATGTATTTGCGCACGAGGAGGAGCAGTCAGGCCGCCGCCCGGCTCAACAGGAGCCGGGGCTGGGCGTCAGTGGCAGGCGCAGGAGCCGCCGCAGGCCGCCGGCGCAGCGGAGCCGCCGTCGGAAGAAGAAGACGAGGACGACTCCGAAGCGGCGGACGCCTCCTTGGCCGCGGGCGCGGACGCCGCAGCCGTGGCCGATGCACCGGAGGAGCCGCCGCGAAAATCGGTCACGTACCAGCCCGAGCCCTTGAGCTGGAAGCCGGCCGCGGTGAGCTGTTTCTTGAACGACTCGGCGCCGCAGGCGGGGCAGGTGGTGAGGACGGGGTCGGACACCTTCTGCAGGATGTCCTTGGCATGGCCGCAAGACTCGCAGCGATAGGCGTAGATGGGCATGGCAGACCTCGGGAAACCGCAGGAATTGGGGGACAACCGCCGGATCGCGGAAAACCCGGGATTTTAGGCCGCCGCCCGTGAATTCAAGCCTGCATGCCGGCCCGGCCGGCCGCAGCAGGGTGTGCCGGATGCCCGCCCCGCGCACCAATCCACTGCGGCGCCAGCGACCCGATCAACATGCCGGCCACGGCTGACAGCAGCCCGGCGAGCTGGCCCGGAAAGGCCTCGCCCAAGGCCGGCACGGCCAGGAAGGCGCCCCACACGCCCAGCCCGGCCAGGATGGACAGCACCGCCCCCTGCGTGGTCGCCCGCTTCCAGAACAGGCCGCAGGTCAGCGGCACGAAGGCGCCCACCAGCGTCACCTGATAGGCGGCCGACACCATCTCGTAGATCGGCGTGCCGCTCATGAAGATGGCATAGGCCAGCACCAGCGCGGTGAAGACGACGATCGTGATGCGCATGGCCAGCAGCTGCTGGCGGTCGGAGAGGCCCGGCACCAGGTTCTTCAGGATGTTCTCCACGAAGCTGGTGGACGGCGCCAGCAGCGTGGCCGACGCGGTGGACTTGATGGCCGACAGCAGCGCCCCGAAGAACAGCACCTGCGCAAAGAACGGCATGTGGCCCAGGATCAGCGTGGGCAGCACCTTCTGCGGATCGTCCTTGAGCAGCGCGGCCGTCTCGGTCGGCATGATGAGCAGCGAAGACGCCACGATGAACATCGGCACGAAGGCGAACGCCAGGTAGCCCAGCCCGCCGATGACCGCGCCGCGCGAGGCCGTGGTCGCATCCTTGGCCGACATCACGCGCTGGAAGACGTCCTGCTGCGGGATGGAGCCGAACATCATGGTGATGCCCGCGGCGACGAACCAGATCCAGTCGTTGAGCGACGGCGCCGGAAAGAAGCTGAACCACTCGCGCGAGCGGGCCAGCTCCAGCACCTTGTCCGCACCGCCCGCCTCGCCGGCGGCAATGAAGGCGATCGCCGTCAGGCCCAGCACCAGCACGATCATCTGGATGAAGTCGGTCCAGGCCACGGCCAGCATGCCGCCCAGCATCACGTAAACCAGCACCGACGCCGTGCCGATCAGCATGCCGGTGGAGGCCGAGATCGTCCCACCCGAGAGCACCGAGAACACCAGCCCCAGCGCCGTGATCTGCGCCGCCACCCAGCCTAGGTAGCTGAGGATGATGGCGATGGAGCAGAACACCTCCACGCCGCGGCCGTAGCGCTCGCGGTAGAAGTCGCCGATGGTCAGCAGGTTCATGCGGTCGAGCCGCGCCGCGAAAACGAGGCCCACCAGCACCAGGCACATCGAGGCGCCGAACGGGTCCTCGACCACGGCGTTGAGCCCGCCCTGCACGAACTTGGCCGGGATGCCCATCACCGTCTCGGCGCCGAACCAGGTGGCGAAGGTGGTGGTGATGACCATCACCAGCGGCAGGCTGCGGCCGGCCACCGCGAAGTCGGCCGTGCTCTTGACCCGTGTCCCGGCCCAGGCGCCGATGGCCAGCGTGCCCACCAGGTAGGCGATGACGAGGACGAGGAGTTCGGTGTTCATGCCGGCGGGCCCTAGCGGTGGCGGCGTGGACGGGGCACGCGGCGCCTTCCGTCGGCGCGACGGCCGGTGCGGGAGGAGCGGGCGTGGGCGACAGGCGCTGCGGCGATCAGCCGGCGGCCGGTAAAAAGG
The DNA here is from genome assembly GCA_016219375.1 of Burkholderiales bacterium. Lineage (GTDB taxonomy): Bacteria > Pseudomonadota > Gammaproteobacteria > Burkholderiales > Burkholderiaceae_C > Aquabacterium. The sequence goes on along the minus strand of JACRNC010000023.1, from coordinate 245,294 downwards.
CGCGCAAGTTTAGTGCCGGCGCGCCCGCATGGTTTGCACCTGGCAGCTGCCGGGTGCAAGCCGTCAGCCGCCGGCGTGCGGATGACTTCACGGCTCCACGCGGATACGGGCCGATATGCAGGACGGCGGCCCGGCAATGCGGGCGGCCCGGCCCGCGTTCACCACAGCCCCAGAGCGAGCAGCAGCCGGGTCGCAAGCAGGCCGACGACGAAGCCGGCACCGGCCCAGACCAGCCCGCCCAGCAGCCGGTTGGTGCGCCGCTGCTCGGCCAGGATGGCCAGCAGCTCGGGCCGCACATTGGCGCCCTGCGCGGCCAGTGCGTCGTGCAGCAGGCGCGGCAGTTGCGGCAGCTGGCGGGCATAGCGCGGCGCCTCCTTGCGCAGCTGCGTCCACACCGCGCGCCAGCCGACCTGCTCGTTCATCCAGCGCTCAAGGAAAGGCCGCGCGGTGCTCCACAGGTCCAGGTCGGGGTCGAGGTCGCGGCCCAGGCCTTCGACGTTGAGCAGCGTCTTCTGCAGCAGCACCAGCTGGGGCTGGATGGAGACGTTGAAGCGCCGCGAGATCTGGAACAGCCGCAGCAGCACCTGGCCCAGCGAGATCTCCTTGAGCGGCCGGTCGAAGTAGGGCTCGCACACCGTGCGCACCGCGGCCTCCAGCTCGTCGATGCGCGTGCCCGGCGGCACCCAGCCGCTTTCCACATGCAGCTCGGCCACACGCTTGTAGTCGCGGCGGAAAAAGGCGATGAAGTTCTGCGCCAGGTAGTCCTTGTCGTATTCGGTCAGCGTGCCGATGATCCCGAAGTCCAGCGCGATGTAGCGGCCGAAGGTGGCGGGGTCGAGCGACACCTGGATGTTCCCGGGGTGCATGTCGGCATGGAAGAAGCCGTCGCGGAACACCTGGTTGAAGAAGATCTCCACGCCGTCGCGCGCGAGCTTCTTGATGTCCACGCCGGCCTCGCGCAGCCGCTGCAGCTGGCTGATCGGCACACCCTTCATGCGCTGCATGACGATGACCGTGGGCGTGCACAGATCCCACACCATCTCCGGGATCAGCACCAGCTGCAGGTCTTCCATGTTGCGGCGCAGCTGCGCGGCATTGGCCGCCTCGCGCACCAGGTCGAGCTCGTCGTGCAGGTACTTGTCGAACTCGGCGACCACCTCGCGGGGCTTCAGGCGCTTGCCGTCGGCCCACAGCCGCTCCACCCAGCGGGCCAGCCGGCGCATCAGCGCCAGGTCGTCGTCGATCACGGCCAGCATGCCCGGGCGCAGCACCTTGACCGCCACCTCGCGGCCGTCGTGCAGCACCGCGAAGTGCACCTGCGCGATGGAGGCGCTGGCCACCGGCTTGCGCTCGAAGCTTCGAAACAGCGTCTGCAGCGGCCGGCCGTAGGCCTTCTCGATCAGGGCGACGGCCACCTCGTCCGGGAAGGGCGGCACGCGGTCCTGCAGCAGGGCCAGCTCCTCGGCCACATCCGGCGGCAGGATGTCGCGCCGGGTGGAGAGCACCTGGCCGAACTTGACGAAGATCGGCCCCAGCCGCTCCAGCGCCAGGCGCAGCCGCACGCCGCGCGGCGCATCCAGCCGCCGGCCCACCGAGCTCAGCCGCGCCAGCAGCGACCAGCCCGCGCCGCGCAGGCTGCCCAGCGCCAGCGTGTCCAGCCCGTAGCGCAGGACGATGAAGAAGATGAAGGCGGTGCGCAGCAGCGATCTCATCGCGTCGCGCCGCCGGCGGTGTCTGCCCCGGTCACGCCGGCCGCCTCCGACAGGCGGCCGAGCAGCGGCTGCAGAGCCTGGCGCAGCGCACGCGCGGCCCGCATCGCCTGGTGCGCCGGGGCATCGCCGATCACGCGGGCCAGGTCTTCCTCGGCCTCCCAGCGCACGTGGTCGATGAGCCAGGCCACATCGGCGGCAAAGGCGGCGTCGCCTTCGATGCGCAGCGGCGGGCGCCGGCCGGCCAGCAGGCCGAGTGCCGCCTGCAGCGGCTGGCGGCCATCGGCCACCACGTCCAGGCCATCGGCCGGCAGCGGCCCATCGGCGGCCTCCACCAGACCGGCCGGCGTGACGACGAGCGCGATGTCGGCGTCGCGGCCTTCGCGGCCTGGCAGGGCCAGCCTGACGCGGATGGCCCGCCCGGCATGCGGCCGCAGCCGCGCCCTGGCCTGCGGCTCGGCGGCCAGCAGGTGGTTGACCACCAGCACGGCCCGCTCGCGGAGCGCCGGCCCCAGCCAATCGAAGAGGGAAGACATGCGGGGCATTGTAGGGAGCGCCTCTGAAGCCGACCGGGCCCCGACGCCTTGCCCGCACGCCGGCAGGCTTTACCCGCGCTGGCCTGCAAGTGGCCTGGTTCGCTGGGAGTTGCCCCTTGGTCGGGTGGGCAGGATGTCACACTCTTTTGCGACAATCGATTGAATCGAGCCAGAGGTCGTGTCGACACTGCTCCCATGGCAGTGAAGCCCCGTTCCGCACAGGCCGCCCGCCTGTCCGAATCCCCCCGTGCACCACGCCGCCAGGCCCGGCCCGAGGCCGTGCGGCCTGCCGCGGCCGTCGTCAGCCCGGCCCGTCCGGCACGGGCGCCCATGATGTTCGAAAACCGCACCTACGACCGCACCTTCTTCAGCGCCCCCCAGTCGGTCACTTCCCTGGTTGCGGCCTTCCTCGAACCCACGCTGACGGTCGTCACCTTCCTGGCCGTCAACGCGTTCTACGACGAGCCGGTGCTGCGCGCCACGCTCACGCTGTGCCTGCTGGTGTTCGCGCTCACCTTCCCGGGCCGCAACCGCTTCAAGGACTCGCGCCTGGCTGCGGGCGTGGACATCCTCACCTCCTGGATCGCCCTGCTGGCCATCCTGGGCCTGTGCGGCTACGCGACCAACAGCTTCGGCTTCTTCTCGAGCGACGTGCTCCTCGCCTGGGGCATCGCCACCCCGATGCTGCAGTGGGCCGCCGTGGTCGCCGGTCAGGAGATCTTGCGCCATCGCGCCAACCTGCCGCAGCGCCGCCGCCGCGTGATCGTGGTCGGCGCCGGCAGCCTCGGCCTGAAGGTCGAAAAGGCCATGGCCGGGCGGCTGGACCATCAGGTGGAGTTCGTCGGCTATTTCGACGACCGCACCGATGAGCGCGTTCACGCCGAGGCGGCCGGCAAGCGCATCGGCGGGCTCAAGGACATCGCAGGCTACGTCTACGCGCACGGCATCCACGAGGTCTACATCACGCTGCCGCTGGGCTCGCAGCCGCGCATCCTGGAGCTGCTGGAGTCGCTGCAGGGCACCACGGCGTCGCTGTACTTCGTGCCCGACGTCTTCGGCATCAGCATCATCCAGGGCCGCCTCGAGGACGTGAACGGCGTGCCGGTCGTCGGCATCTGCGACACGCCCTTCACCGGCACCAACGAGCTGGTCAAGCGGGTGTCGGACATCATCCTCGCGTCCATCATCCTGGTGCTGATCTCGCCCATCCTGCTGGCCTGCGCCATCGGCGTGAAGCTCAGCTCGCCGGGGCCCATCATCTTCAAGCAGCGGCGCAACGGGCTGGATGGCGAGGAGATCATCGTCTACAAGTTCCGCTCGATGCGCGTGATGGACAACGGCGCGGTGGTCAAGCAGGCCACCAAGGACGATCCACGCATCACCAAGTTCGGCGCCTTCATCCGCCGCACGTCGCTGGACGAGCTGCCGCAGTTCATCAACGTGCTGCAGGGCCGCATGAGCATCGTCGGCCTGCGCCCGCACGCCGTGGCCCACAACGAGCAGTACCGCAAGCTGATCAAGGCCTACATGGTGCGCCACAAGGTCAAGCCGGGCATCACCGGCTGGGCGCAGGTCAACGGCTTTCGCGGCGAAACCGAGACGCTCGAGAAGATGCAGGCCCGCGTCGAGTTCGACCTGGAGTACCTGCGAAACTGGTCGCTGGGCCTGGATCTGCAGATCATCGCCCGCACCGTGCGGCTCATGCTGTTCGACCGCAACGCGTACTGACAACGACACGAGACGAGACGAACGAGGACGACACCCATGCGCGCACGCCGCCCGACCACCCGCTTGGCCCCCCTGCCCCCCAGGCCTCTTGCCATGCTCGCCGCGCTGGCCGGGGGCTTTTGCGCTGCGCCGGCATCGGCCGAGAACTTCCCGCTGTCGCTGGGCGTGAGCCAGCAGGTGCAGCACGACTCCAACCTGCTGCGCCGCGACACCAACATCGAGTCCGACACCATCTCGTCCACCGGCCTGCAGATCGGTCTGGACAAGTCCTATGGGCGCCAGCGCTACACGGCCGACCTGGTCGGGCGCATCAACCGCTACAGCAATTTCGACGTCTACAACAACAACAGCTACGACCTCAACGGCGGCTTCCAGACCGAGATCGGCCGCGACATCGCGCTGGGCCTGAACGGCAACACGACGGAAGAGCTCGCCCGCTTCGAGGATGCCGGGCGATCGGGCCTGACCACCAAGAACACGCGCAACGTCCGCCAGGCCAATGCCCGGCTGACCTACGGCCTGCACGGCCCGCTGTCGCTGAACTTCAACTGGAGCGGCTTCAAGCAGGACTACGACGTCAACAACGGCTACTTCGAGGACGTGAAGAGCCGCACGCTGGGCGCCGGCTTGAGTTGGTCGCCCCGGCAGCTGCTGAGCTTCGGCGTGGGCGTGTCGCAGACCGACAGCGATGTGGACAGTGGCTCCGTCGCCTATGACAAGACGCGCCGCTCGGTGGACCTCTCGACCCGCTGGCAGGTAACCGGGGTGAGTTCGCTCTTCGGCCGTGTCAGCCTGGGCAAGGAAGAACGCGACCTGCCGGGCGCCAACTCGTGGAAGAACGACAACTGGTCGGCCCTCGTCACCTGGAACTACCGCCCGCGCGGCCGCCTCGTCTTCGACGCCACGCTGTCGCGCACCACGGGCAGCACCGGCTCGCTGACCGAGACCGATTACGGCCTCTTCGGCTTCTTCACCACCTCGCAGAACGAGGCCACCACCTCCACCGCGCTGAACCTCAAGGTGGGCTGGGAGGCCACGGCCAAGATCCGCCTGGAAGCCAGCGCCGACTACACGCTCTATGACCGCAGCCGCCGCGTGGCCCAGGCCTCGGGCCTCTTCGGCAACAGCAGCGCCTCGGCCTCGACCAGCAGCCACTTCACGGCCTTCGGTCTGTCGGCCAGCTACACCCCCTATCGCTGGCTGCAGCTGAGCTGCGGGGCGCAGCGCCTCAAGCGCACGGCAGACCTGACCTTCGGCTACAACAGCTTCGACGCGGACATCGTCTACTGCAGCGGCACCTTCTACATCAACGGGATGTATTGACCCATGCCCTGCATCCTGCTCACCGGCGCGACCGGCTACATCGCCTCCCACACCTGGCTCGCCCTGCTGGAAGCGGGCTGGGATGTGGTCGGCATCGACAACTTCTGCAACAGCTCGCCGCGCGTGCTGGAGCGGCTGGCCGAGCTCAGCGGCCGCGTGCCGAGCTTCGTCGAGGGCGACGTGCGCGACGCGCAGTCGCTCGACCGCGCTTTTGCGCTGGGCCAGCAGCGCTGGGGCGGTGTGCAGGCGGTCGTGCACTTCGCCGCGCTCAAGGCGGTGGGCGAATCCACCGAGAAGCCGCTGGAGTACTTCGCCAACAACATCGGCGGGCTGGTGGCCACCTGCCAGGCCCTGCAGCGGCATACCGCCGCGGACCAGCCGCTGCGCATGGTGTTCAGCTCGTCGGCCACGGTGTATGGCAAGCCGGAGCAGTTGCCCATCCGCGAGGACGCGCCTCTGAGCGCCACCAACCCCTATGGCGCGACCAAGCTGATGGGCGAGCAGATCCTGGCCGAGCTGCAGCGCTGCGACGCCCGCTGGCTGATCGCCAGCCTGCGCTACTTCAACCCGGTCGGCGCCCACCCGAGCGGGCGCATCGGCGAGGACCCGCGGGGGGTGCCCAACAACCTGATGCCCTATGTGGCCCAGGTGGCCGTGGGCCAGCGCGAGCGGCTCAACGTCTTCGGTCAGGACTACGACACGCCCGACGGCACCGGCGTGCGCGACTACATCCACATCTGCGACCTGGCCGATGGCCATGTGGCCGCTTTGCGCCATCTGTTCGAGCAGGGCCGCTCGCTGACGGTCAATCTGGGCACGGGCCGCGGCTACAGCGTGCTGGAGGTGGCGCGCGCCTACGAGAAGGCCAGTGGCCGCGAGGTGCCGCTGCACTTTGCCCCGCGCCGCCCGGGCGACGTGGACGCCTGCTATGCCGACCCGACGCTCGCCGCCCAGGCGCTGGGCTGGCGCGCGCGCCGCGACATCGACGACATGTGCGCCGACTCCTGGCGCTGGCAGAGCCAGAATCCGCGCGGCTTCAACGGCTGATCGCGCGGCCGCAGGCAGGCGCGGCATGAGGCGCTTCGCGCCGCTCCGGGCGACTCACGCAGCGCCGCCGCGGCCCAGCCGGCCCCCCGGCATGCGGGCACCGCAGCCACGGCGCAGGCCTTGCGTGTTGCGCCTGGCGCAGGCAGTCTTGCAAGGCTCGCGCATGCGTTGCGCCTTGTACGGGATGACGGCGGTTCTGCCCTCTTCCGTTCTCTTCCGCCCTCTTCCCGCGCTCTGCTGCCCTCTCCCGCCTTCGACACCGCCCGAGGTTGCCGCGCTGGGGCAGCGGTATCTCTGCACCGCCAGCCGCCGACCTGCCTCCCGCTACATGCAATCTCGACTCAATCAGACGCAGACCACCATGACCCTGCAGATCCTTCCCGTCATCATGGCCGGCGGCTCCGGCACCCGGCTGTGGCCGCTGTCGCGGGCGCTCTACCCCAAGCAGTTCCTCGTCTTCCAGGGCAACCGCAGCCTGTTCCAGCAGGCCAACCGGCGGCTGAAGGCGCTGGCGGGCGACGGTATCGCGGTGGCCGCGCCGTGCGTGGTGGGCAACGAGGAGCATCGCTTCCTGGTGCTGGACCAGCTGCGCGAGGACGGCACGACGCCGTCGTCGCTGGTGCTGGAGCCTGTGGGGCGCAACACCGCGCCGGCGGTCACGCTCGCCGCGCTGGCGGCCGTCGAGAGCGGTGAAGACCCGGTCATGGTGGTCACCCCGGCCGACCAGGCGATCACCAACGAGGCCACCTTCTGCACCGCGCTGCGCGAGGCCGCCCACGCGGCGGCGGGCGGCGACATCGTGATCCTGGGCATCCGCTCGGACCGGCCCGAGACCGGCTACGGCTACATCCGCGTGGAGCCCAGTGATGCCAAGGTGTTCAACGTGGCCGCTTTCGTCGAGAAGCCGGACGCCGCCACCGCCCAGCGCTACGTGGACGACGGCAGCTACTTCTGGAACAGCGGCATGTTCGTGATGCGCGCCTCGCGCTGGCTGGCGGCGCTGCGCCACTACCGTCCGGACATCGCCCAGGCCACCGAGGCCGCCTGGGCCGGCCGCAAGAGCGACGGCACCTTCGTGCGGCCGGACAAGGCGGTGTTTGCCGACGTGCCGTCCGAGTCGGTGGACTACGCGGTGATGGAGAAGGTGCCGGGCGATGCCCAGGCCGGCTTCGCGGTGCGCATGGTGCCGCTGGACGCCGGCTGGTCCGACCTGGGCGCCTGGGATGCCGTGTGGCAGGTCAGCGACCACGACGGCGCCGGCAATGCGGTGCAGGGCGACGCCGTGCTGCACGACAGCCGCAACACCCTGGTGCATGCCACCAGCCGGCTGGTGGGCGCCGTCGGCCTGGACAACGTGGTGATCGTGGAGACGCCCGACGCCGTGCTGGTCGCCGACCGCAGCAAGAGCCAGGAGGTCAAGAAGATCGTCGGCGCGCTGGAGAAGCAAGGCCGCAGCGAAGGCACGCTGCACCGCCGCGTGCACCGCCCCTGGGGCTGGTACGACTCAGTGGATGCGGGCGAGCGCTTCCAGGTCAAGCGCATCATGGTCAAGCCCAAGGCCACGCTGAGCCTGCAGATGCACCACCACCGCGCCGAGCACTGGATCGTGGTGAGTGGCACCGCCGAGGTGACCTGCGGCGACAAGAAGATCCTGCTCAGCGAGAACCAGTCCACCTACATCCCGCTGGGTGAGACGCACCGGCTGGCCAACCCGGGGACCATCCCGCTGGAGATCATCGAGGTGCAGTCGGGCAGCTACCTGGGCGAGGACGACATCGTCCGCTTCGAGGACAAGTACGGGCGCTGAGCCGCCGGGAGGCCGAGAAGGCCGGGAGCGCGACGCCGATCAAGCCGCGCTGTCGCGCAGACGATGTGCGGCAAGCGCGCCGTCGGTGGTCTCGTCCCGGGCGCCGGCGCCTGCTGCCGGATCATCGGCCCGCTCCAGATGGCCGGTGTCGCCCCAGCCGACCAGGCTGAAGCCCTGCTCACCGTGCAGCAGGCGGTTGATGCTGGCGTTGGTGATGGACCAGGCGCGCGGGGCATCGAGCGGCTGGTGGGTGGCGGCGCGGTAGAGGCAGTCCAGCACGCCGCCGTGGGCGACCAAGGCGATGGTCTGGCCGGGATGGCGCAGGGCCAGCTCGCGCGCGGTGGCCACGCAGCGCTCGTAGAAGTCGGCCAGGCGCTCGCCTTCGGGCGGGGAGAAATCCGGGTCGCGCTGGCGCCAGCGGCGGGCTTCCATCGGCCAGCGGGTCTCGACCTCGGCATGGGTGTGGCCCTGGAAGCCGCCGAAGTGCCGCTCGCGCAGGCCCATGTGGGTCTCGATGGGCAGGCCGAGTTCACGGGCAACGATCTCGCCGGTGGCGTGGGCCCGGCTCAGGTCGCTGGCGTAGACGGCATGCAGGTCTTCGGCAGCCAGGGCCTGTGCCAGCCGGCGCGCCTGCCAGCGGCCGGTGTCGTTGAGCGGGATGTCGAGCTGGCCTTGGATGCGGGTATCCACGTTCCAGGCGGTCTCGCCGTGGCGGATGGCGAGGATGCGGGTGATCTGGCTGTAGGGCATGGCGGCGGGCGCACGGCGCAAGGGCCGGCAGGCCAGGCGCCCGCGCGGCACGAAAGGGATCGCCTCAGGCCTTGTCGGCCTCGATCAGGCGCGGGTTGAGCGTGTAGCGGCCGCTGTAGCAGGCCTGGGCCAGCACGTGGCCGCGGATGGCCTCCAGCACCTGCGGGCCGGTGAAGGCGCCATCCACCGGACATCGGTCCACGTCGAGCGCGTAGAGCATGAAGAGATAGCGGTGCACCCGGGCGTCGTTGAACGGCGGGAAGGGACCGTCGTAGCCGAAGTACCGTCCGGCCAGGGCCTCGTCGCCCGAGAACCAGCCGGTGTAGTCGTTCAGGCCCTGGCGGGCACCGTGCAGCGCCTCGGGGCCGGGCTTGCCGCGCGGCGTGACGCCCTGGCTGAACTCGCCGGCGGTGATCTCGCGCAGCACGGGCGGCAGGTCCACCAGCACCCAGTGGAAGAAATCGGCGCGCGGCAGGTCGTGCGGCACCTCGCGGTCGGGCTGGTTGACGTCGTCGCCGACGCTGGGCGCATCCGGGTCATGGCACAGCAGCACCAGGCTGCGCGTGCCCAGCGGCACGTCGCGCCAAGCCAGCGGCGGGTTGAGGTTGTCGCTGAAGGTCACGCCGCCCTGCTCGTCGCGGCGGCCCGCGGCGTACAAGGGCGGGATGAAGGCTCCGTCGGCCCAGGCTTCACAGGTCAGACGCATGTCGGCGCTCCACAAGCCAGGAGCGCACAGCCGCGGTGGCGGCAAGGCAGCAGGACTAGACGCCCCACACCACCGCCTGGCCCTCGGCCGCTGCGCGCTCGATCATCTGCATCAGCGGCCAGGCGCGCTGGCGCAGGCCGGGCCGCTCCTCTTCCGGCCCGTCGTCGGTCTCGTCCGCATCCGGCGGGACGGCGTCGGCCGGCTGGGCGCGACGCGCCTCGTCCTCGGCGATGGCCCGATGCAGGGCAGCCAGCGCAGCGGGCATGTCGTCAGCGGTCAGGATGCCCTTGGGAGCGGCATCCTTGCCGATGATGCGCAGCAGCGCCTCCGCGTGGACGGGGAGCATGACGACATCGCCGGTGGCCTTGGACTGGAAGCGGTAGAGCATGACGTGGAGCAGGAAGCGAGCCTATTGTGCAGCGCAACAAGACGACGCGCGAGGGGCGGCGCGGGACACCCTAATGCCTGGATGCGGCAAGCATCCGGGCAGGGACGGCACAACGTGAACGGGCCGGCTGGGCGCTGTTTCCGGCGTGTCGGCGGTGGGCGGTGTGCCCGGTGATGGGCGACCACGGCGGGCGCCAGCCGCACGGTGCGCGGGCGAGCCGGCGGCCGGTGCGGCGCCGATTCTGCAATCCGGCGCATCGCCCACCCGGCCGGTGCAGTGACGGGCCGCCCGCGCGGCTGCGCCACCTTCAGTGCCCGGCGAGACGCCCGTCCGGGCGCTCGGCGTCGCGCAGCCATGCGGCCAGGCGGCGGGCCCAGGCTGGTGCCGGCGCGGTGCCTGCAAGCGGCGCCAGATCGGGCCAGGCCGGGGGATGGCACCCGTGGGCGTAGCGGTCCTCGGGGCGCACATCGGACCAATCGCGGCTTGAGCCGGCGCCTTGCAGGTGATCCGCGTCATCGACGGCATCGGGCAGCAGCAGGTCCGCGCCTTCGTCGGCCAGGGCCTGGGCACGGGCGGCCATCCGGCCGAGGCTGGCCATGTTGCGCGCGTCGATGCGTTGCGGGGGCAGGCGATCGCACATGGGGGGCTCCTCGGCGGCGATCAGACATGGGCGGCGGGCTGCTGCAGCGGGCAGGCAGCCGGCCATAGGAGGCTCGGATCAGCCGGCCGGACGCCGGGCGGAGCCGCGGCTCACGCGCGCCCGGCCGGCGGCCGTCATCCCTTGCGCAGCAGGCTCAGCACGAAGGACACGGCGGCCATGATCACGAAGATGAAGAACAGGATCTTGGCGATCTCGGCCGCGCCGGCGGCGATGCCGCCGAAGCCGAACACGGCGGCGATCAGCGCGATGATGAAGAAGACGACGGCGTAGTGCAGCATGGCAGGCTCCTCACGGTGGTTGGGCCCCGCTGCGGTGCCGGCGCTTGAAGCCGGTGCGAGCCGATACGGGGCATTCGGTGAGGCCATGTTCGGGCGCGCGCCCAGCCTTGCCACTCAGCGTCCACCGGGGTGGGCCGTCGGCGCCAGCCGAAGGGCCCGTCGTCCGAGGCTGACAAGCGCGAGGCATTCAACCGGCGTGTAGACAGGCGGGCTGCCGACCCAAGGGCTGACGGCGGGGCGCTGCCGGCCGGCGGCCGGCCACACCCGAGGCGGGCTCAGCGTCCGGCCGGCAGGGGCGGCACCGGGCCGGGCTCGGCCAGTGCGGTGCGCGCGGCCTGCGCCGTGGCCACGGGCGCCACGCCGGCCGGATGCGGCGCGGCGGCCCCGTCGAGCGGAGCGGGTGGCACCCAAGGCATGACGACCTCGATCAGCGTGCCGCGCCCCGGGCGGCTGTGCACGCGCAGCTCGCCGCGCAGCGCGGTGGCGCGATGGCGCATGCCGACCAGCCCGTGTGCGCCGGCGCGGATCGCCTGCGCCGCATCGAAGCCGATGCCGTCGTCGCGGATGCGCAGCAGCGTGTCGGCCGGCCGCGCCTCCAGCTCGATGTGCACCCGCCGCGCCTGGGCGTACTTCTCGACGTTGGTCAGCGCCTCCTGCACGGTGCGGTAGAGCGCGATCGAAGTCTGCGGATCGGGGGCCACGCGGTCGTCCAGCCGGGTGATGACCTCCAGCCCGCTGCGCTCGGCGAAGTCGTCGGCCAGCTGCTGCAGCGTGGGCACCAGGCCCAGGTGCTTGAGCATGCTGGGGCTGAGGTCTTCGATGATGCGGCGCTTGAGCGTGATGACCTCGTGCAGCGTTTCGGTGAGCTGGGCGATGCGCGGCAGGGCCTGCGGCGCGCTGTTGCGCAGCTCCATGCGCAGCGCGGTCAGGTCCATCTTGGCCGTGGTCAGCAGCGCGCCGAGTTCGTCGTGCAGCTCGCGGGCCAGGCTGGCGCGCTCGTCCTCGCGTGCGCGCTGCAGGTGCACGGCCAGGTCGGTGAGCTCGGCAGTGCGGCGCTGCACCTCGCCTTCGAGCTGCTGGCGCTGGGTGGCCATGTAGCGCGCCTGCGCGGCCTTGCGCTGGGCCATGCGCCCGTAGTGGCTGGCATAGAAGAAGAAGGTGACGAGGCTGAGCGCGGCCGTCACCGCCACGCCCAGGCGCACCCACAACACCAGGCGCATCCAGCTGTCGCGCTGCACGCGCCGGGCCTCGGCCTGCAGGATGGACAGGTCGCGCACGGCCACGCGGATGGTCTCCATCTTGGCCATGCCGAGGTTGGAGGCGACGACCGCGCGCGTGGCATCCAGCAGGCCGTCGCGGCGCAGCCGGATGGTGATGTCCATCTCGGTCAGCTTGGCATGGGTGGCGCGGCTGATGGCGGTGATCAGCGCCAGGGCCCTGGGGTCCTGCAGATAACGGTCGCGCAGCTTGGTGATCATGCCGGGCACGCGGGCCACGGCTTCTTCATAGGAGCGCAAGTAGTGCTCGTCGCCGGTGTAGAGGTAGCCGCGCTGGCCGGCCTCGGCGTCGATCATCATGGACATCAGCAGCCGCAGGTCGTTCTCCTCGCGGTGGCTGGCCTCGTAGTTGGCAAAGCCGTCCTTGAGCTGGCGGTAGCCGACCTCCGAGACGCCCAGCACCAGCAGCGACACCACCGCGCAGACGAAGGCGCCCAGCATGGGCGAGCCGCCCATCCAGCGGCGCGCTGCGTCCCAGGCCCGCGCGCTGGCCTGGCGCAGCCCCAGCCAGGGATGCGGCTCGCCCGTGGCGGCGGGTGCGTCGTCCAGGCCGACGGGGTCGGTGCTGGTGGGCAGGTCGGAGTCGATCCAGGCGTCGCGCAGCTGCGCGTCGTCTGTTGGCGGGGCGGCGCGCCGACCCGGGCGCGTTGTCCCTTTGGCTGTCATGTCATCCTCTTGAGACGCCGTTTTATCAGGCGCACGGCGCCGGGGCTGTCGGTCTGGTCTGACAAGCGCCCGCACGCTTCACTGGCAGGCCGCGTGCCCGGCCCTTCCTACAGTGACTTGCATCACCCATCCTGCCACTGGCCCGCACGCACGGCCGGTGGCCTCACCCCAAGGAGCAAGACATGAGCAAGACCACCTGGAGCCTGCTGGGCGCGCTGCTGTGCAGCCTGACGCTGAGCGCCTGCAACACGGTGGAAGGCGCCGGCAAGGACGTCGAGCGCGCCGGCGAGAAGGTGCAGGGAGCCGCACAGGATGCCAAGCGCTGAGCCGGGACTGAACCGGGCCGCGGCAGCACGCTGCCGCACAATCGTGGCCCCCGCACCCGACACGGAACGCCCATCATGATCGACGTTGCGATCGCCGACGACCACAGCATCGTGCGCGCCGGATTCCGGCAGTTCATCTCGTCGCAGGTGGACATGCGGGTGGTGGCCGAGGCCACCAGCGGCCGCGAGGCGCTGGACATCGCCCGCCGCGGCGCCTGCCACGTGCTGCTGCTGGACATCTCCATGCCCGACCAGAGCGGCGTGGACACGCTGCGCGCCATCCGGCTGGCCCAGCGCGACCTGCCGGTGCTCATGCTCAGCGGCTTTGCCGCCGACAAGTACGCCACCAGCCTGCTCAAGATGGGCGCCAACGGCTATCTGTCCAAGGACTGCGAGCCGCAGGAGCTGGTGGACGCCATCCGCGTGGTGGCCCGCGGGCGCAGCTACATCAGCCCGCAGGTGGGCGAGCTGCTGGCGCAAGGCCTGGGCAAGCGCGATGACTCCCCGGCTCATGAGGCCTTGTCCGACCGCGAGCTGCAGGTCTTCCTGCGCCTGGCCCAGGGCGAGACGGTGAGCGACATCGCCGAGAGCCTGCACGTGAGCGTCAAGACGGTGAGCACCTATCGCGCCCGCGTGCTGGAGAAGCTCAACCAGCGCACCAACAGCGACCTGACCTACTACGCGCTGCAGCATGGCCTGATCCAGTGAGCTGAGGCCGGTCCTCCAGGCGGAGGACTGCCCACGAAAACGGCCGCATCGTGCGGCCGTTCTTCATGGCGGGTCGATCACGGTGGCGGCGCGGCGCCGCGCGGGACGGCCTCAGGCGCTGGCCTGCCCCTGCCGGTCGCCCAGCATCTGCGACCACTGGTGGGTGAAGTCGAGCATGTCCTCGATCTGCGAGGACTTGTCGAAGAAGGCATCCGCGCCCAGCTGCATGGCGATGGAGCGCAGGCGGGAGGTGCCGTAGTTGGTGAGCACGATGCGCTTGATGGCCGGCTGGCGGTCCACCGGCAGCGCGTTGAGCGCGCGCAGCACGCCGAAGCCCGAGCCCTGGCGCAGGTCCAGGTCGAGGATGGCCATGTCGAAGCTGTGATCGGCCATCCAGGCGATGGCCTCGTCCTCGCCTTCGAACTCGGCCACCACGGTGGCGAAGCCGCTTTGCTCGATCAGGGCGACCAAGCGCTGACGGATGGACAAGGCATCCTCGACCAACACGACTCTCAAGCGCGCACTCACGTTGTTCCGCCCGACCGATGTGAAAACATTGTCGGAACATTCTGCGGTGAACCGGGCGCCGGGCCGCATCGGCTGTGGGGCCGAGGGGTTGTCAGCGCAGTCCTACCCGGTGCCGGCAGCAGCATGCGGCGTGCAGGATGCCGCGGAGGGTGGGCGGGCCACCCGCCGGCAGCCACGGCGCAAGAGCCTTGCCCGGAGTGGGCAGGAGGGGCGGCTACAGCGCCGCCTCGTCGCGGCGCAGCCGGGCCAGCTGCTGGGCGCGCAGGGCCTGCGCCCAGTGCTCGGCACGTGCCTGCCAGCGCGCGGCATGGCGGTATTCGATGATCAACGCGCCATCGCCCTCGCGCAGCAGGCGCAGCTCCACACCGTCAGCCAGGCGCCACAGTGCCGCTGCGCCCGGGACCGGCGCGGCCTGGCCGGTGTGCGGCGGGCCGTACTTGCGCTGCAGCGCCTGGGCCAGCGCCGGCAGGCGTTCATGCGCGGCGGCGGGCTCGAAGCGGTAGGCAAAGCGCGCCAGGCGCAGCAGCTCGTCGCTGGTGTCGCGGTCGTAGTCCAGCTGTGCGGCAGCGGCGCCGGCCAGCGTGGGGCCGGGCTGCCAGCGCGCGGACCAGGCTTCTTCAGGGTCACCTTCGGATGCCGTCATGCCCTGCTCGCGCAGCACCTGCTCCAGCTCGGGCCGCAAGAGGCAGAAGATCGGCGCATCGAGCAGCCTGAAGCGGGCGGCCCGGCGACAGGCATATGCGTCGTCCAGGCGGGCGCGCACATGCTGGGCGTTGGGTACGCCCTCACGGGCGGCCTCGTCCAGCCAGGCTTCGGCCCGGCCCAGGTCGAAGGGCTGCTCGCCACGGCCGGCCAGCAGGTGCAGGGCGGCCATGAACTTGCCCCGCGCATCCCCGGCGGCCGCGGCGCTTTCGGCATGGCGGGCCGATGCACGCAGGTCGGCGTGGCCCGGCGCGCTGTAGGCAGCAGCCAGCGCGGCATGCGCCTGGCCCGACAGCGCAGCGTGGTCGGTATAGGCCGAGCACTGGCGCACGGCTTGCCGGTAGTGCTGCTCGCGCAGGGGCTGCACGCAATCACGCTGGAAGGCCGCGCGGTCTTCGGCGGATGCCGCGCTGGCCGCAGCCTGCGGCGGCGGGGCGGCAGATGCGTCGTCAGCCGTGGAGCCCGGGTGCAGCCGGGCCGCAGTGGATGCCGCAATGAGCGCTGCAGCCGGGGTCGTCGGCCCCGGGCCGGCTGCCGTGGGGGGCAGCGTCACCCATGCATCGGCCGGGGGCCGTTCGGGCTGGCGCCAGCCGGCCGACGCCGTCGTCACCCCCCAGATCAGGCCCCCCAGGCCCAGCACGGCCACCGCGCCGGTGGCGGCACGCCGCGTCTTGTCCCTTGCCTTTTCCGTCAACACGTCACTGCCCTCGCCGCCTGTTCCTTGTGCATGCGCGGCAGTGTGCCCAGACGGTTCGACGCCGCCGTGTCAGCGTTGCCGGCCCAGGTGGGCCATGCGGCTCATGCGCAGGCTGATCGGGCCATGCAGCCTAGGCCGGACGGCTTATGCGGCACGGCTCATGTGGCGCAAGGCGGCGTCCAGACCGGCATCAGGCAGCCATCAACGCCGGCATCAAGGCTGAGGATCGGAGCCGGTCCCGTCTGCATGCGCCGTGCCCTCGGAGGTGATGTGGCGGGCGGCTTCCAGCCGGTCACGCAGGGCCTCGGCGGCGTTCTCCACCCTGACCTGGCCCAGGCCGAGGACGGGCTCGCGCTGCGCCCAAGTGGCTGCGGCGTCGCGCGAGCGATAGAGCTCGATGGCTGCAAGGCCCACGTCGTAGAGCGCGCGGTTGCGCTGCACGAGCAGCGCCTGCGTGGCCGTGGCGCGCTCCAGCATCGCGCGCACGCTGGCCACCGCGGCCTTGGAGGCCTGGAGCTGCGTGTTGAGGTCCTCGATGCGGACCATCGCCGTGTCGCGCTGGGCGCGAAGCTCGGCAAGCTCCGTCTGCATGCGCTCGACCTGCTGGCGGGCGGCCTCCACCTGGGCGGCACGGGCGCGGGCGCGGCCGAGTTCGGCGTCGAGCCGGGCCTTGTCCGCGGCCAGGGCGTCCTTCTCGGTCGCCAGCGCGCTGCGTGCCTGCTGCAGCGTGGCGTTCTCGGCCTGAGCGTCGCGCAGGGCCTGCTGGGCACGGCGCAGCGCCTCTCGCTCGCGGCTGGCGCGCTCCTGTGCCCAGGAGCCGGCCGGCATCAGGGTCACCAGCAGCGCCAGCAGCGCGGCACCGGCCAGCACGCTGGGGCGCGGGCGCGCAGGGCGCCCGTGGGTCGGCGCAAAGGGCACGGGGGTCGGCATGGCGGGCTCCTGTCGCATCAGAAGCGGCTGTTGAGCTCGACTTGCAGCACGTCGATCTTCAGGTCGGCGTTGCTGAAGTTCTTCTGCCCGTTGAAGAGCAGCGACTGACCGTCGTCCAGGTTGCGCGTGCTGGTCCAGCGCAAGCCCAGCGAGGTGCCGGGGCCGATGCCGTATTCGCCACCGAGGCTCCAGCCGTCGTAGTTGGTGCCGCCCAGGTGCCAGGTGGTGTCGGTGAAGGCGTCGGGCCAGGCGTCGCGCTCGATGCGCCGCCAGGTGAAGCCGGCCTGCCAGTCGCCAGCCTTGTCCACGCGCGCGCTGCCCACGGTGACGCGCGCCTGCATGGCGGTGGTCTTGTCCTTGAGCTCCAGCGCCGGCGTGAGCGAGCGGCGGCGGATGTCGTCCAAGTCGAAGGCGGTGTTCTTGATGTAGTCGAAGGATGCGCGCACGGTGACGGGCGCGAAGTGGTGGAAGCTGGCCGCCAGCGTCAGGTCGATGGGGCGGAACCTGGAGGCCAGGCCCCAGACGGCCGCATCGGTCACCTCCAGCGGCGACTGGTTCAACCGGATCAGCGTGTTGCCCTTCTGGCGCACCGAGCGCGGGTACTGCGAGGTGAGATACGGCACCACGCCGGCATCGACACCGCTGGGCGTGGCCTGGTCGCTGGCATGGCCCTCGATGCGGTTGAAGTCGTAATAGGCCAGGCCCAGGGTGAGCTGGGTGCGCTCGTCGGGCTTCCACTCGCCGCCGATCTGGCCGCCGTAGAGCCACTTGTCCGCGCCGCTGATGCTGAACTCCTGCAGCGGGAAGGCGCCGGCATGGGCGAACACGGCGGCGCGGCTGCCGAGCGCGCGCCGGTGGCTGGCGGCCAGGCCGTCGAAGTTGAGGTCCGACGGCCAGCTCAGGTCGGTGCCGAAGAAGGGGTTGGCAAAGCGGCCGGCGACCAGCGTGGTGCCCTCCAGCACCTGGCCCGGCTGGGCCTGCCACTTGACGAAGGCGCGGTCCAGCCAGAGCTGGTACTTGCCCAGGTGGCCGTCGCTGCCGGCCAGGGTCTGCGACGTGGACACCGGCGAGGCATCGCTGCCGGTGGCCGCGCGCAGGCCGGCCGCCCAGCCGCCGCCCAGCTCGCCGCTGACGCCCAGGCGCGCGCGCAGGGTGACGCGGTCGCGGTCGTTGGTGGTGTTGGCCAGGTCCGGCGCCCAGGCGGGCGTCTGGTCCTGCGAGCGCCAGCCGCCGTTGATGTCGTTGGGCGTGATGTTGTCCTTGCTGAAGAACTCGCGCTGCAGGCGCACGCGCACGTCGCCTTCCAGGCCGATGCGGCTGAGCCAGTCGGGCAGCGCGCCGGGCTCGCCCCAGCGCTCGCTGCGCGCCTGGGCCAGCACCTCCTGCTTGATCTGCTCGCGCATCTCGGCCTTGGCCGTCTCGCTGACGTAGGGGATGCGCACGACGTTGCGCGCGGGCGCTGTGCCCGTTGCAGCGGCGGCCTCGGCCGGGCGGGCGCGCTGGGCCTGCTGCACCAGGGTCTGCGCCTTCTCCGGGCTGATGAGGCCGGAGTCGACCAGGGCCTGGATCAGCGCATGGGTGGTGGCGCGCAGTTGCTCCAGCTCGGCGCGTTCATCGGCAGGCGCGGCCTGGGCGGCGGCGCCGGCCATCAGCAGGGCCAGGGTGAGCGGGGCCAGGCGCAGGCGGCCGGGGCAGGAGGACGCGGAGCGGGCGACCGCGCGGCGCGCGGCATCCAGGCAGGGCGGGGTGACCGTCATGTCGGACTCTTGGGTGTGTGTGATGAAAAGGGAGCGGGTCAGCCGCCGGCCGGCCGCACGGAGAGCTGCAGCTCCAGCGGCTGGGGCAGGCCGGGCGGCGGCGGCAGGCGGTAGCCGCGCGCGGCGCGGTCCAGCGCGGCGCGCAGCTCGTCCTCGAAGGCGGGGTTGCCGATCTGCGCGATCTCGTAGCGCTCGATGCCGCCACCCGGGGCCACCCAGATGCGCAGCCGCGCGCCCAGGCGCAGCACCTCGCGGTCGAGCTGCTTGTCGAGCTCGCCGCGCAGCATCTGCCGCGCGCTGTTGGCATAGAACATGAAGCGCGAGCGGTCGGCGCCCGACGCATTGGCATTGCCGCCGGAGATCACCGCGCCGCCCTGGTAGTCCTGCGTGACGGCACCGGCGGAGAAGGCGCTGGGGCCGTCGCCGGCGGGGCCTTCCATCTTCAGCGACTCGGTGGGCTCGGGCGGCGCTTCGGCCTTGGGGGCCTCGGTCTGCAGGGCCTGCTTGGGCGCCTCCTTGGGCGGCGGCGGCGTGTCTTCCTTGGGCGGCGGAGGAGGCGGCGGGGGCGTGTCCGGCAGGATGGCGATCTTGGCCACCTGGCGCTTCGGGCCGCTGGGGCTGCTCGTGCCCACGCCGCTGATCAGCCAGGCCAGCAGGGCGAGTGCGGCCAGCACCGCGGCAGCGATGCCCGCTCGCGCGGCCCAGCGGCGGGCCGGCGAGTGGCCCAGTTCGGCTTCGGCGAGGTCGCTCACAGGTTCTCCTAATTACCGATGCGCGACGTGACCAGGCCCATGCTCACGCCCAGCTTGTTGCACAGGTCCACGATGGCGACCACCGAGGCGTACTGCGTGCGGGCATCGCCCTTGATGGCCACCGACATCTTGGGATCGCGGGCCTGGGCCGCGGCCAGCTCCGACTCCAGCTGCGCCAGCGTCACGTTGGCGCCGTTGAGCAGCACCTGGCCACCGGGCATGACCTGCACGATCTTGACCTCGTGCTTCTCGGTGGACGGCTGGTTGGAGGGCTTGGGCATGGTGATGGACAGGCCCTGCACCGAAGCGGTCGTCATCAGGATGAAGACCACGAGCAGCACGTACGCCAGGTCCAGCATCGGCGTGACGTTGATGGTGTCGTAGGGCTTGGCGTCGTCCTGGACTTGCATGGTCCGGTCCTCCTCAGGGCGCGCGCTTGGTGACCAGGCCGATCTCGGTGATGTTGAGAAGCTTGGCGATCTCCAGCACCTCCATCACCTTGTCGTACTGCGCCGCCGCATCGCCCTTGAGGACGACGGGCAGGTTGGGATTGGCGGCCTTGTATTGCGCCAGCGAGCTCTGCAGCTGCTCCATGCTGACCGGGTAGGCGTCGAGGTAGACGCTGCCATCGGCCGTGATGGTGATGGCCCGGGTCTGCGGCTTGGCCAGGTTGCCCGCGGCCTGGGTCAGCGGCGAGTCCACCTTGACGCCCTGCACCGAGGCGGTGGTCATGATGATGAAGGTCACCAGCAGCACATAGGCCAGGTCCAGCATCGGCGTGATGTTGATGTCGTCGTAGGGCTGGTTGTCGCCCTTCACATCCCCGCTCATGACTGCCCCTCGCCCGTCGAGTACGCCGGTCGATCCCCCGTGGGGATGCGGGCCGGCTTGGGGCGGCCCGGCGCTCGGCCCCGCAGAGATGACCGCCCCTCGCCCGTCGAGTACGACGGTCGATCCCCCGAGGGGATGCGGGCCGGCTTGGGGCGGCCCGGCGCTCGGCCCGCGCTTTGATCAACGTCGAGGCACATGTCAGCGGGCTCCGTGCGTTTCGGCCACGCGGGTGACGAACTCGTCGACGAAGATCTGCATGTCCGACGAGATGTTCTTGATGCGGGCGGCCAGGTAGTTGTAGCCAAACAGCGAGGGGATGGCCACGCCCAGGCCGGCCACGGTGGCCAGCAGGGCGGCGGCGATGCCGGGCGCGATGGCATTGACGTTGACGTCGCCGGCCGCGGCGATGGCGGCGAAGGTGATCATCACGCCCACCACCGTGCCCAGCAGGCCGAGGAAGGGCCCGCCGGAGATGGCGATGGTCAGCAGCACCATCTTGGCGTTGAGGGTGTGCGTCTCGCGCACCAGGTCAGCATCGACCGCGGCCTTGACCGCGTCGATGGAAGCGCCGGACAGGGCCGGTGCGCCGGGCTGGCCGACGTCGCGCTTCTTCAACTCGCGCAGGCCGGCCAGGTACAGGCGCTGCAGCGACGAGTGGGCATAGCGGCCGTCCACGCCCAGCACGTCGCGCGCCTCGCGAAAGTGCGCCAGGAAGCGGCGGTTGTCCGCATCGGCACGCGCCACCAGCATGGCCTTGGAGGCCATCACCCAGATGGCCACCAGCAGCATCAGGCCGCAGATGCCGATGACCACCCAGGCGTCCACCGTGAGGTTGCTCACCAGGATGCCCATGTAGCCGTGGTCGCCGCTGCCCTCCTGCGCATCGTCCGGGGTCTGCATGGCCGCGGCGATGAGCTTGGCCTCACCGGCCTGCGCCGCATGCGCCAGGCGGACGGCATCGGCGCTGCGCACGGTGGAGGCGATCTGCAGCTCATCGATCAGGCCGGTGTAGCCCTCGCCCATGCGCAGCTCGCCTTCGATGGCCGGGCTGGCCGGCACGTCGGCCTGCGCGGCCTGGGCACCGTTGACGTAGAGCGTGGCCCGGCCGTTGCCGAGGGTCAGCGCCACCTGGGTCCAGCTGCTGGCGGCCAGCTCGCCGGCCTGCAGCACGGCATTGCCGACGCGAGCGGTGAGCTTGCCGCCCTCGGTGCCGATGCGCAGGGCACCCTGGGCCAGCAGCGTGGCGTCCGTCGGCGCGGCGTCGGGCCGCAGCCAGAAGCTCAGGCTGTAGGGCGCGCCGGATGCGGCCTTGATGCTGCCGGCGGGCCAGACCACCGGCTGGCCGGACAGGCGGGCGCTGGCGCCGATGAAGCCGTTGGGCTCGCGGCTGACGCTGCCGGTGCTCGCCCATGCGCCGCTCGCATCCGCGGCCGGCCCGGCGTTGCCCGAGAAGTGCACCACCGCCAGCGCGGCGCCGGGCAGCACCGCCCGGGCCTCGGCGGCCTGGGCCGGGGCCTGCGCGTTGCCTGCGTAGACGTGAACCACGTTCTGGTCGCTGCCGGGCAGCACCTGCGGCAGCTTGACCCAGACCACCGCCAGCTCGTTGGTGGCATCCCAGCGCTCGACCCAGAAGGGCAGCGGCGTCTTGTCGTCGGCGGCGACCACGCGCAGGTCGCTGCCGTCGGGCTTGGCGCCCAGGAAGTCGAAGTTGCCGGAGTGCAGGCGCAGCGGCACGGCCACGTCCTGCGCCGCCTCCTTGGTCTCCACGCCGGCGGCCGAGGTGTTGAGCGTGATGCGGGTGCGCTGGGTCCAGGCGTCGTCCCACCAGGCATGGGCCGAGGCGGGGAGCAGCGCGGCGGCCATCAGGGCCAGGGCGGGCAGCAGGGGCTTCATGGTGTGCGGCGAAGGAAAGGGTCGAAAGAGGAAACCGGGGGATCAGTTGCTGCGCTTCTTGCGGCGCTCGTCGTCACCTGGCTCGCGCGGACCGTCGCCGGCTGCCGGCGGGCTGGATGGCGCCGGCCCGGCGGCCGTGGGCTCGGCCGGGATCTCGCCGAAGGCGATGAAGTCCAGCGACAGGTTGCGGCGCGGGGCGTCCTCGCCGCGCTCGCCGGTGCTGGGCGCGGCCTGGCCGGCAGCGGTGGCGGACTGGCCCAGGCCGCCCAGGCTGGACGCGGTGGTGGCGATGGCCGCCGGCGCAGGCAGGCCCACCGCCGGGCCGGCCACCTGCAGGCTGGGGCCGACCACGCGCACCGCGTCGATGAAGGCCGCGCCGGCCGACTGGATGCCGGCATCGCCGGTGTTGATCTCGCCGCGCGGGGCGAAGAGGTAGAGCGTGCTGTCGGCATCCAGCACCGCGATGCCGCTGCCGGAGAAGGCGCTGGAGACGTCCACCTGCACCTTGCCGGTGGAGTCGATGGAGTACACGGGCGCCGGCGCGCCGGTCACCGTCTTGGCGCCGCGGCCGGCGTCCAGGTTGCCGGTGGACGACCACATCAGCACGTCGCCCTCGTCCACCGAGAACACGCGCGACTGGTTCACCGCGATGTCGTCGCGCACCAGCATGTTGATGGGCGCGGGCTGCGCGGCCGTGCCGCCCAGCGTGACCACGCCGAGCTGGCTGGCGGACTTGCTGTTGCCCGTGAGCTCGCCCACGTTGACGCCGCCCCGGGGCGCCAGCACGTGCAGGGCGCTGCCCTGGCGCGTGGCGATCTGGCTGGAGCCCATCAGCAGGTCGGCCGTGGCGGCGGCCTGCGGGAAGACGGCCGCCAGCGCCTGGTAGGCCGGCGCATAGGCCAGCGTCTTGGCCGTGCCCTG
The DNA here is from genome assembly GCA_016219375.1 of Burkholderiales bacterium. Classification (GTDB taxonomy): domain Bacteria; phylum Pseudomonadota; class Gammaproteobacteria; order Burkholderiales; family Burkholderiaceae_C; genus Aquabacterium. The sequence continues at coordinate 222,373 of JACRNC010000023.1, read as the reverse complement.
TGCCTGGGCTGCGGCCTTGCCGGCATCGGTGACCACCTGCTCCAGCACCGGCTGCAGCGCCAGGATCTGCTGCTCCACCGGCAGCGCGGCAAAGCGCTCCAGCGCCGCGGCATCGCTGCCCGGGTCCGTGCCCGTGCGCTGGGCCACGAAGGCCCGCACGGCCGCCACGCGCTGCGCCCCGCCGCTTTGCTGCGCGGCCAGGGCCAGCACGCGGCCGGCCTGCTCGGCGGCCGGGATGGTGGCCAGCCAGGTGGCCGCCAGCAGGTCGCCGGCCACTTGGCGCGCCATCAGGCCGCGCTGCGTGGCGGGCAGCGCGGTGAAGGCGGCCCGGGCCTGGGCCAGCGTCAGCGCCGGGTCTTCCAGCTCGCGCTGCATGGCGCGCAACAGGGCCGCGTCGTGCGCGGCCTCGCCGGCCAGGCCGCGGGCGCGGGCCAGCAGGGCGTCGTCGTCAGAAGACGCCCCCACCGCCAGGCCGCGCGCGGCCTCGATCTGCGCCGCCAACTCGTCCGGCACGCCGGTCAGCCCACCGGCCAGCACGGCGAAGTGGCGCTGCGCGGCCTGCGTGTAGTCGCCGCGGCGCGGGTCCACGCCGGCCAGCACGTGCACCGCGGCGCTGCCGCGCGGCAGCAGGCTGTTCTCCTGGTTGCCGATGGCGACGATGCCCGCACCGAGGCCCAGGTCGATGTCGCCGCCGGCCATCACCACCAGGTCGCCCGGGCCGTGCAGGCGCACCAGCTCGGAGGCGCCCACGGTGTTGGCCGACACGATGTCGCCGCCGGCCTGCATCAGCGACAGGTCGGTCGCGCCCTGGTGCTGCGCCGTGATGGCGGCATAGCCGGTGATGCCCTGGGCCGCGATGAAGCGCAAGGGCACCGCCAGCTCCACGGGGAAGGTGGCCGCCGCGTCGCCGCCGTAGGTGATCGCGCCTTCTTGCGCCACCACGCGCAGCGGCGACACCTCGCCCGTGCTCAGCAGCGGCCGCGTCACGTCGCCGAAGATGCTCGACGGCGGGATCCAGCTGTCGTACGTCACGCGGGAGCGCTGCGCCGTGCCACCCATCAGCGACAGGCCGCCGAGGGCCACGCTGCCCTGGGCGAAGAGCTGCACGTCGGCCGACGTGGCGGGGTTGACCGTCAGCGTGTCGAACACCGCCAGGTCGCCGCTCATCGCGGCCAGGCGGGTGGCGCGCGGCGCCGCCGCGGCCCAGGCCGAGTCGGCCAGCTCATTGCCGCCGGCGCCCAGGCCGTCGATGTTGACCGGGCGGGCCACGCGGTAGATCAGATCCCCGGAGGTGGTGGTGGCGGCCAGCCGGGCCGACGACGCCAGGCCACTGACCAGCTGCGGGGAGAAGCGGGTGCCCTGGCGGGCGCCGTTGACCATGCCGGCCTCGCCGACACGGCCCACCTCCAGGCCCTGGCGTGCCTGCAGCGTCACTGCGGTGTCGCCATGCAGCACCACCAGCGCATCGCCTGCCGTCAGCTCGTCCGGGCTGGGCTGGGCCACGATCTCCGCCGCCGTCACCCGGGCCTCGTCGCCGCCCGCGATGAGCATGCCGGCCACCACCTGCCGGCCGGCGTTCAGGCTGACGTCGCCGCCCTTCAGGCGCGTGGCGCCGTCCTGGCGCAGCAGCCCGGTCTCCGGCGCGGCCAGCTGCACCTGCAGCGCGTCGCGGCCGGCGCTCACGCGCACGTCACCGCCGCCGAAGCTGCCGAAGCCCTGCTCGAACTGGTCGTAGCGCGTGTACCAGAGGGCCTGGCCGTCGGTGTCCAGGGTGCGCCACCACCAGTTGGTCAGATAGGGCGTGGCGCCGTTGCTGCCGCCCACCACGTCGCGCAGGGCGCTGATGCTGACGTTGCCCGAGCCGCTCAGGAAGGGCGACTGCCGCACCGATCCGTCGGACAGGCCTTCGTTGGCGAAGCGCAGGCCGGCAAAGCCGTCCACGCTGACCGGCAAGCCGCTGCTGTAGACCACGGCCTGGCGGCTGTCGAGCACCACGTCGCGCCCGGCGGCGAGGTCGATGCTGCCGGTGGTCGTGCGCACGAAGGTGGCGCGGCCGTTGCGGCCGATCCTCACGTCGCCGGTCTCGGCGCTGCTGTCGCCGGGCGCCACGGTGGCCAGCACGTCGGCCGAGCCCAGGTCCGCCCCGCCGACCAGGCGCAGGTCGCTGCCCTGCTCGCCCACGATCACGCCGTTGGCCGCGATGGTGCGCGCGGTGGTGGCGTTGGTCGCGCCCGCGGCCTTGAAGCCGTCGCTCAGGCTGGCGTGGATGAGCAGGTTGCCGGCTGCGCGCAGGGTCAGGTTGATGGGCTGGCCGCCGGCGCGGTCGATGCCGCCGCTGGCGCTGAAGCGGGTCAGGTTCCAGGCATTGGCCAGGGTCAGGTCGCCGGGCGAGGTGATGTCGATGCCGGCACGCAGGGCCAGCTTGGCGCGCTGGTCGGCCGCCAGGCCCGCGGTCAGGCGCGAGACGATGGCCGCGCTGCCGGCCAGGAAGCGCTCGGCCTCGGCCACGGTGTCCACCGTGCCGCTGGCGCCGCCGCGGATGGTGCCCTGGGCCACGCTGGCGGTCTGGTTGATGGTGGTGGCCTCATAGGTCTTGAAGGCCTCGACCTGGATGGCGCCCATGCCCGACACGTCGGCGGCGATGGCATCCACCGCCACGTCGCTGCCTGCACCGCTGCCGGTGCGCGGGGCGCGCAGCTTGAGCGTGCCGTCGGCCGCGTCCTGTCCGCGGGCCTCCACCACCGCGCCGCCGTGCAGCGCGATGCGGCCCTGCTGCGTGCCGATGAACACCGTGCCGCCGGCCTGGCCTGCATCGGCCGCATGGGCCGACACGCGTGCGCCGCTGGCCAGGGTCACGTCGCCGCCGGCCTGCAGCTGCACGCCGCCCGCGTTGACGCCGTCGCCGGCCCCGGCCGCCAGCGTGCCGGCCACGGTAAGCGCACCCGCGTCGCTGGTCAGGGCGATCTGCTGGGCCTGCAGCACGGTGCCGGCGGCCACGGTCTGGTCGCCGCTGCGGTTGCGCAGCTTGAGCGCCGCGCCGAAGTTCTGGATGCCCTGGACCGCGTCGCGCTCGTCGGCAAGGCGCGCGGCCAGCGCGGCCAGGTTGAGCGCGCGCAGGCTGTCCACCGACAGGCTGCCGCCCGTCTGGCCCGCGCCGGACGTGGCCAACAGGCGGCCGTCCAGCGTCACGTCGCCCGCGGGGGCGGAGATGCTCACGCTGCCCGCGCCGCCACCGGCCGATGCCGGCGCCGCGGCGGCGGACACGTCGATCACGCTGCCGGCCTCGGCCACCACGTCGCCGCTGGCGGCCTGCACGATGAGCTGGCCGGCCGGTGCGGCCACGGCCTGGCCGTCGTAGGTGCGCACCACGCCGGGCAGCAGGGTCTGCGAGCCCGGCGTCACCACGGCGCCCTGGGCATCGCGTGCCTCGCCCTTGAAGAGCACGGCGGTGCCCCCCGCGCTGCCGGCCGCGTGCAGCTCCAGCCGCGCGGTGGGCAGGTCGATGGTGCCGCCCTGCTCGATGCGGTCGGCCGCCAGGATGACGTGGGCTCCCAGGCCGGCCGCGGCGGCGGCAGACTGCGGCGCGCCCGCGCCGGGGCGGGCCAGGCTCAGCAGGCCGCCGGCCTGCAGCTGCGGCAGCGTGCGCTCGCTGCTCAGGCCGGCATCGAGCACGGTGGGCGCCGCGCCGGTGGCAGCGGTCAGCGTGCGCGCGGTCAGCAGCAGGTCACCGCCGGTGGACAGCTGCGCGTCCTTGCCGATCACCACGCTGCCGGCGGCGGTGAGCTGCACCTGCTGCACGCCGTCGATGGCTTGCGCGCCGGTGATCTGCACGTGGCCGTCGCCGCCGGCCTGGCCGTGGGCTTGGAGCGTCAGCGCGCCCGGGCCCGTCTCGCGCAGGTCGCCGGGCGCCACGCCGGTGGTGTTGGTCAGCGTGATGCCGCCGGCCTGCACGCTGGCCCCAACTCCCGCTTCCCCGCCGGCGCGCAGCGAGGCAGTGTCCAGCGTGATGCGCGCCAGCCGGTCGGAGCCCAGCTGCGTGCCGGCGGCCAGCGTGATGCGCTCGAAGCCACGCAGGGCCACGCGGCGCGCGCCGGCCAGTTGCGCGGCCAGGTTGGCCGTGCCGGCTTGCACGCCGGCGCCCGCACCGCCCGCGGCCGGGGCCACGTCGATGCGGCGGGCGCCGACGTTGATGGTGTCGGCGCTGAAGCCTGCGCTCGGGTCGAGGTTGAGGCTGTTGGTGGCCTCCACCGTCACCGAGCCGCCCGTCAGCGCCACGCCGGCGCCCAGGCTCAGGTCGCCGGTGTTGCCCATCGCGCCGGTGCGCACGGATGCGGCGTCCACGTCCTCGGCCACGCGCAGCAGCGCGCCGTCGCCGCTCAACGCCAGCTGCTCGGCCGATCCGGCCTGCTCGCGCGCGGTCAGCCGCGAGCCGGCGGCCACGTCCACCTTGTCGGTGGCGGCCAGCACGATGTCGCCGGCCTGCAGGGCCGTGGCGGCGCCGGTGTCCACCGTCACCTCGCGCGCGGTCACCTGCACCTCGGTGCCGGCAGCGGTGCTGGCGCCGCGGCGGCCGCCCAGCATCAGGCTGTAGGCGCCGGTGGCGTTGAGCTGCTCCACCGACAGGTTGAGCGCGCCCGCCACGGCCGGGGTGCCGGCGCCGGCCACGTGGATGCGCTCGGAGCTGATGTTGAGGCTGCCGCCGCGGGCCACGGCGTCCTGCACGGCGAAGCGGTTGACGCTCTCCAGCGCCAGGCTCAGGGCTTCGATGTTCAGCGCGCCGGCATCGCGCGCCAGGCGCGGGGCGGCCGTGCCGGCCTTGGCTGCCTGGGCGGCGAAGTAGGTGTCGGTGTCGGTGGTGCGCACTTCGGAGCTGCGCCGCGCGATGGCCGACGGCGTGAGGCTCCAGGCCGTGGCCACCTGGTTGTTGGCCGATGAGCCGATGCGGCTGGTCACGGCGCCCACCACGTAAGAGCCGTCCGGCTGCGCCTGGGTAGCGCCCAGCGCGGTGGCTGTGCGGCCCAGCGGGCTGACCAGGAAGGCACCGGGCAGCAGCGCATAGCGCGCCGGCAGCAGCGTGTAGGTGCCTGCCGGCAGCGGACCGCCCTCGCCGAGGGTGATCTGCTGGCCCAGCGGCAGCGCGCCGCCCAGCGTGGTGCTGCCCTGGGTGGCAGCGATGGCCGCGTCGTGCGGCGCGTAGCCCGCCACGCCGGGCACGATGGCGTAGGCGCCACCGCCTCCTGAGCCTGCCCCGGTGAAGATGTCGGTGGAGCCGCCCGGGCCGGGCACGAACTCCCAGCCCAGCATCTGCCCACCGCCGGAGAGGTCCACCTCGCCCGACAGCAGTTGCACCGTCTGGCCCGGTGCGGCCAGCGTCACCGACTTGGCCAGCGGCGCCTCGATGGGGTTGCCGTTGTAAGACCAGCTCTTGCCGCCATCCAGCGTGCCGCCGTAGGGCACGGCCAGGCCGTTGCCGCTGACGGAGATGAGGCTGTCGCCCTGCACGGTGATGGAGCGCGTGGCCTGCAGGTCCACCTGGCCGAAGGGCGCGCGGATGACGCCACTGTTGAGCTCGATGTCGGCCGCCTTGGCGGTGAAGACCGCGGCCGCGGACAGCGGCGCGGCGCTGGCGGCATCGCCGCCGGTGATCAGCAGCTTGTGCTGGGCCGTGCCGTCCTCGCCGGTCAGGTCCACCGTGTAGCGCGTGGCGGTGGTGGGTGCCACCTGCGGCGCGCGGAAGGTGACGTCGGCTGCGGCGCGCAGGCTGCCTGCCTGCGTGATGCGGCCGTCCTCGCTCAGAGCCACGCCGCGCAGGCGCAGCTCGCTGCCGCCAGCCAGGCCGATCTGCCGCGCGCCCTGCACCACCAGGTCGCCGAACAGCTCCATCAGCCCGCCGCTGAAGGCCAGCTGCGCCATGCCGGCCGTGGGGCCGCTGTCCGGCAAGGGCTGCGACGTGCCGATGCGCGTGCTGCTGCCCAGGCGCAGCGCGGTGGCGGCCGACAGGTTCACGCGCTGCGCGGCCTGGCCCGCCTGCAGCGCCTGGCGGGCGGTGAGCACGGGCGCGTCCAGGCTCAGCGTGCCGCTGGTGGCGTAGCTCACGTCGCCCAGCAGCACGATGCGGTCGGCAGACGCCAGGTGCACGTCGGCAAAGCCACCGGCCCGCAGCCGGTCGGCCGACACGGTGACCCTGCCTTCGGCGATGTCGGCCCGCGTGGGTGCGGCCTGCTGCAGCACCACGGCCACCTCGGGCACGGCACCCACGATGCCGCTGGCGCTGTCGCGCGAGCTGCCGGTGATGCCCACCGCCAGCGTGCCGCCCTCGCCGCGCACGGTGCGGCCATCGGCGGCCTGGATCTGGCCGGCGCGGGCCTCCAAGGTGCCGCCCAGGTAGGCCCCGCCCTCGCGCGAGTTGATGCTGATGCGGCCACCGTCGCTGGCCACCATCTGGTTGCGGGCGAGGGCCGGGCCGGTGGCGCCCACGGCGCGCGGCACGTCGAGCACGCCGGCCGCGCCATTGGCGCGCAGCGCGGCGCCGTCCTCGATGTCGATCAGCGTGCGCGTGCCGGCCGCGCCGTCGCCCGTGGTGGTGCTCACCGTGATGCTGCCGCCGGCCAGCACCTCGCCCTGGTTGTAGCGGTCACGATCGGGCGTGATCAGCGTGGTGCCGGACACGTCGATCTCGGCCGTGCCCGCCACGCGCAGCGTGCCGGCGAAGGGCTCGTTGGCGGTGGCATTGCGCCCGGCCAGCGACAGGCTGACGCTGCCGCCGGCGCTGGCGATGTCACCCTCCACCACCAGGCTGTTGCCGCCCACCAGCGTGATGGTGCTGCGCGGGTCCGCCTGGATGCGGGCGCCCGCGGCCAGGCGCAGCGCGCCCTCGCCCTGCTGCGTCGTGATGTTGGACGAGCCCCTGGATTGCAGCGTGAGCTTGATGGGCGACAGCCGCCCGTCCAGCGGCAGGCCGGTGGCCAGCACGCGGGCCATGTCGGTGCCGCTTGCCTCGTTGCGCAGGCCGGCGCGGCCCAGCCAGGCGGCGGTGCGCGGCGCAATCGTTGCACCATCCGCCACCGTCAGCGAGCGCACGCCCTCGATGTCGTAGGTGGCAAAGCCGCCCTGCTCGAAGAAGCGATCGCCCAGCACCAGGGTGGCGCCATCGCTGCGCGGCGCGGCGTCACCAGCCTGGACCAGCACCTCGCCGGCCTTCACCCGCAGGCTGCCGCCCTGGCCTTGGCCCCAGCCGTAGGCGCGCAGCTCGCCGCCCAGGGTGAGGGGCGCAAGCGCCTGGTCGCTGGCCGAGCCGTTGTTGCTCTCCAGCACGATGCTGCCGGCGGCGGTGCCCGTCACCGTGCTGCCATTGGCGGCCAGCGTGGCACCACCGGAGGCATCCAGCACGCTGCCGGTGCCCAGCGTCAGCGCGCCGCCCGCCTTGAGCGCGATGCTGCCGCCGTTGACGGCCGCGCGGGCATCGGCGCCGTCGCGCCAGCGGTTGACCCAGTTGCCGGCCACGTCGATGCGCTGCCCGGCGGCCAGCGTGATGGCCGGCGCACCGGGGCCGCTTTGCGCCGTCGTGCCGTAGCCGGCGGTCACCGCCACCGTGCCGCCGCGGGTCACGGTGGACGCGTTCAGCGCCACGTCGCCCAGCCGGCTGCGCAGCGTGACGGACGACTGCTCGGGCAGCAGCAGGTCCGCGCCGGCCTGCTGCTCGATGCGGCCTTCGGCCGCCACGTTGAGCTTGCCGAAGCCGGCAGCGCGGATCTGCGCCGCACTGACGCGGCTGGCCAGCGGCTGGCCGGCTTCATCCGTCACGGCCGCGGCCAGCGGGTCGGCCCAGAAGGCCGGGGCGGCGGCATCTGTTGCGGCCGGCGCGGCGGTGATCGCCAGCGAGCCCAGCACGGCCGACTGGTCGCCCGGCGCGGTGGTGCGGCCCAGGCTCAGCGTGCCCGCGGCAGCCAGCGCGTCGCGCCCGGCGGCCTGGCGCGCGCCGGTGACGGTGCCGGCGCTCATCTGCCCGTCCAGCAGGGCCACCGGCGCGGTCACGCTCACGGTGCCGGCGGCGCGGCCTTCCACATAGCCCGGGTCCCAGCGGCCCTGCAGGTTGGCCCCTGCCGGCGCATTGACGCCGAAGCGGTCCACGCTGCCTGGGGCATAGCCCTCCAGGCTGCGGTAGGCCAGGTCCACCGGCGCGTCGTTGAGCGTGTAGCGCGTGCCGTCTGCCGCCACCAGCACGCTCACGCTGGGCACGGTGGCGCCGGTGTAGGTGACCTGCCCGCCGGACACGTTGAGCACGGACGTCGCATGCGCGGCCACCAGCCCGGTGGACTGCAGGGTGATCGTGCCGCCGCTGGCCAGCCGCTCGCTGGCGGTGCGCGCGGTGGCCTGCACATAGGGGTTGGCTGCGTCGCCGGCCTTCACGCCCAGGATGGGCACGTCCTCGCGCACGTCGAAGACCACGCCGCTCTTCTGGTAGAGCGGGCCCAGCTTCTGCAGCGGCGCGTCCTTGAGGTCGGCCTGGCCGATCAGCTCGGTGCTGACGTAGTTGCGCGCCGCGGAGACCTGCGCATCCGTGGTGCCCGACACATCGATGCTGCTGCCCGCCCCCAGCACGATGCGCGCGGTGGATGAGGGAGGCAGCTCCACGGCCGCGTTCTCATAGTCCGGCACGTCGGCCGCCCGCGCGTTGACGATGGCGCCCGGCGCGCGGATGGCCGCGCCGCTCTGCAGCTCGATGGTCTGGGCTGAGAGCTCGATGCGCGAGCGCGTGAAGGCCGACGAGTCGGTGGACGTGGCGGCGGACGCCTCGGGCGTGATGTCGATGCGGCTGCCCGCGCCCAGGGTGAGCTGGCCACCCACGTTGGCGCGCTTGATGACGCCGCCGTTGTCATTGAGCGCCGTGGCCCCGCTGCGTGCCAGCAGGAAGACCGACCCGTTCTCCTGCACGCTGGTCGTGGCCGAGATGCGCCCGCTCTGGTTGACGGCCAGGCCCACCAGCGTCACGTTGCCGCGCGCGGCCAGGATCTCGCCGAGGTTGCTCGCCGCCTCGCCACTGGCGCCGCCGCCCACCTCCACCAGCAGCCCGCGCGTAGCCGGCACCTTGGCATTGGCCTCGGACGCATACAGCGGGCTGGTGTCGGTGCTGGGCGCCTGCAGGTAGACCTCGCGGCCCGCGGCCAGCACGGTCTGCCCGCCGGGCGTCTCGATGCGGCCGGCATTGGTCGCCTCGCGCGCCAGCAGGAAGACCCGCCCGCCGCTGGGCGTGGTCAGCGCCGCACCGATGTCCACGTGCACGAAGTTGCTGGGGTGATCAAAGGTCTGCAGCACCGCGCCGTCCGCATCCTTCACGTCCTGCCAGGTGAAGGTGGGTGCCGCGCTGCGCAGGCTGCCCGCCAGCCCGGCCATGTAGTCCGCCGCATCCAGCTGCAGCGTGGAGGCGAACAGCCCCGCCACGTTGACGCTGGCCCCCTGGCCGAACCAGATGCCGCTGGGGTTGATGAGGTAGACCTCGCCGTTGGACGTGAGCGAGCCGAAGATGCGGCTCACGTCGCCGCCGCTGACCAGGTTGAGCGAGCTGCCGCCGCTGGGCGTGTTGATGGTGAGCGATGCGCGCGAGCCGATGTCGAAGCGGCTCCAGCGGTAGATGGCCCGGGTGCTAGCCTGGTCCACCTGCATCTGGCCGGTGGTCTGCGCCTGCGTGTGGTTGTTCGTCGCGCTGCCCTGCTGCAGCCAGTCGGTGCCCGGCGTGGGGACCGCCAGCGGCGAGGGCGCCGCGATGGCGCGCACCACCCCGCGCGGGAAGCTGCCGGCCACGGCGGCAGGGTGCAGGGCCACGAGCGGCAGCGCGCCCACCAGGGCCGACACCAGCGGCCGCAGCCCGCGGCCCCGCCGCAGCGCGCGCAGCATGCGGCGCAGGGCCTGGCGCCGCAGCGTGCGCGGGCGAACCTGGCGAGCCGGGGGGAGCAGGTGGGCGGGCTTCATGGGGCGGTCCTCAGCAGACGACTTCGAGGGTTCAGAACTCGGCGCCCACGCGCACGTGCAGGCGCGGCTGGCCCGCCTGGGTGACATGGCCGCCGTCGGCCGCGGGCGTGCTCTTGAGCGGCCAGGCCACATCCACGTTGGCCGACAGGCTCTTGCGCGCGCGCAGCTTCAGGCCCACGCCGGTGCCGGCCAGCGTCTGGCGGTCACCGCCGATCAGGCGGATGGAGCCGCCCTCCAGGAAGCCGTAGGCGGTGATCTCGTCGAAGACGCTGCCCCCGCCGGCGGCATCGGCGGGCGCATCGCGCCGGGCGAGATTGGGGCCGCGCAGCTCCACCCCGGCCAGCACGCCGTGGTCGCCGATGGCCTCGGCCTCCAGATAGCCGCGCACGGTGTCGGCGCCGCCGATGGCGTATTGCTCGGCTGCCACCAGCGGCTGGCTGGCGAGCTGGCCGCCCAGGTGCCACTCGGCCTCCCAGGCGCCGGCGGCCGTCTCCCAGGCCTTGTGCACGTGGCGCAGGTCCAGCTTGACCAGGGCGAAGCCGCCGTCTGCGTTCTCGCGCTTGCACTCGAACTGGTCCACGCTGTCGCGCGGATCGCCCGGATCGGCGACGCCGCATTCGCTCTGCAACACGCGGCGCTTGAGCGTGGTGCGCAGGTTGGCCACCAGGTTGACCGAGGCTTGCGTGCGGCTGCCCTGCTCGCCCAGCCAGTTGGCCGTGTAGCCCGCCGTGATCGGCGCGTAGCGCATCGGCGTGGCCAGGCCGCTGTTGCCGGCCACGGTGTTTTCCTTCTGGTCCTTGACGTCCACGCCCAGGGCCAGGTTGTGGAAGAAACCGGGCAAATAGGGCGAGGCCGGCAGGTTCCAGATGCGGTGCAGGCCCAGGCTGGTGCCCTTGCCGATCACGTTGGCCACGCCCAGCGGCTCGATGGCGCTGTCAGATGCGACGAGGAAGCCCATCCACGCGTCGCCGCCGACCAGCGGCGCGGTGTAGTTGAGCACCAGCACCTTGCTCTGCGCGGTGTCCTGCGGCGCGGTGATGGCCGTCAGCACCAGGCTGTGGTCGGACTGGAAGAGGTTGTCGTGGCGCACCGAGGCCTGCAGCCGCAGCGGCTTGGTGAACTGCGCGTGGTGGTTGTTGAGCTCGATGCTGCCGCCCACCGGCAGGCGGTCGCTGACCTGCAGCTCGGTCTCCACCGTGCCGGGGTCGCGGCCCGGGCGCAGCACCGGCTGCACGCGGCGCAGCTCGTTGGTGTTGACCGTGGCCAGTTGGGCCTGCACCACGTTGAAGTTGGGCACGCGGCCCTCGGCCAGCTCCGGCACCCGGCTGCGGATCACGCCCTGGTCGTAGTAGCGCGAGCCGGTCACCGCCAGGCGCTCCACGCGGCCCTCCAGGACCTTGAGCTGCACCACGCCTTCGTCCACGCGCTGCTCGGGCACGTCCACGAACACGCTCAGGTAGCCGGCGTCCTGGTAGGTCTTCTCCAGCGCGGCGCGGGCGGCCTCCACGTCGGCCACGGTGCGGCCCTCGCCCATGAAGGGCGACACCGCGCGCTCGATGGCCAGCACCGGCAGCACGGTGTTGCCCTCGACCTCGAACTCGTAGATGCCGAAACGCGGGGCCTGCCGGGCGGCCTCCGCCGCAGAACCCTGCGCAGCGTCAGTGGGGGCGGAGGCCGGCGCGGCGGCGGGGGAAGCATGCTGCGCCTGGGCCGGCGCCACGGCGCCGCACACGATGAGACTGCAAGCCACTCCCCTCGCCCACCAGCGGGCGGGAAAAGGTGCTTTCATGAGGCCGGCAGTGTGGGCAGCGGGGGTGAAAGGGCCATGAACCGATGTGAGCCGATCGGACCATGCGGCCCCGTGTCGGGGGGACGTTGCAGCCTCCTCCCCATGAGCCGAAGGAGCCAAGGCAACGCGCCGGGTCGCCATCGGGCCGGGCCGGCTCCCGCCTGGCGCACGCCAGATGCAAAAAGGCGCCCGGGGCGGATGCCCACGAGGCGCCTGTCAAGCCGGGCGGGCGCCCGGCGAGGAGCTCAGGATGAGGAACTCAAGAGACCCCGCCGCGGGCGGCTGGCGCGGCCCGCCCCGGGGTCAGCCGATCACTTCAGGATGACCGGCAGGTTCTGGTTGTTGCCTTCGCGGCTGACACGCGAGCAGAAGGTCTGCTGGTTGGCCGTGCCGGTGCCAAAGGCGACGTTGCAGCCGGCGCTGGTCGGCGTGGCCATCACGCCGTTGCGGGCGGCGGTGGACAGCAGGGCCAGGTTGTTGGGCAGGCCGGCTTGGTCGGCAAAGCGGGTCAGGAAGTTGCGCACGTTGGTGGCGGCAGCCTTGTTGACCTGCAGGGTCGACTCCACCCAGTAGCCATAGCGGCCGGCCTTGGCTTCGTCACGGCTGGGGATGGCGCCGTCGATGCGCACGAACTTCCAGCTCTGGCCCGAGGCGTTGGGATCGTTCTCCAGCGAGATGTGGCCGATGGCATAGGCGCCGGCCGCGGAGGCGTTGTTCAGGCAGCTGCGCACCTGGCCGCTGGACGTGCCCTCGCCGACGAAGTACTCGCCGGCCGTGTTGCCCACCGCGCCCACCGACGAGTCGATGTTGCTGGCGGCACTGATGCCGGCACCGGAGTTGGACGGGTACTGGTGGAAGAACAGGTTGGCCGCGGCCTGCGTGCCCGAGCCGTTCTCGCGGCGGCAGACGTTGAGCTGGTTGTCGGCATTGGCCACGCCCAGGGCGGACCAGCCCAGGGAGTAGTCATAGCCGGCGCGGGTCAGGGCCGAGGCGATGGTCGACGGGATGGACGGCTGGCCGGTCGTGCCCTGGGCCGTTTGCAGCGCGGCGTACAGCGGGTTGCTGACGGCCAGGCCGATCACGGTCTGGAACAGCGGGCGCACCACTTGGAAGGCCGAGCCGGCGTTGAAGGTGTCGGCCACGAAGTCGGCCGGCTTGTTGTTCTCGAACAGGAACAGCGCGGGCTCGACGTCGGACGTGCCGCCGTCCGGGGCGCGCTGGATCACGTTGCCGCAGTCCCAGTTGCGCTGGGTGGCGGTGGTGGCCACGGGCGAGGTGCCGCAGCTGCCGGTGCTGACTTCCAGGAAGTCGATGGCACGGTTCAGGGCCACCGGGAACACGCCGTAGCCGGAGCCGCCGCGGTCACGCTTGTGGAAGGCCACGTTGGTGCCGGTGGCCAGGTTGAAGTCGTTGCCGGCGATCATCGTGCAGCTGTAGACGTTGTACGAATCGCCCGCGGCGCTGTCGCCCTGGCCGGCGGTGGCGCCGGTCTTGCTGCGGTAGACGTCCAGCGTGCCGGCTTGGCAGTTCTGCGTGAACAGGCCGCCGATGATGGCCTTGGTGGCCGAGGCGCCCGACACGTACACCTTGAAGGTGCCGGCGGCGTTGGTGGTGGCGATGTCCAGGGCGTGGGCCTGGCCGGCGACGACGGCCAAGGCGGCCAGCGTGAGGTGACGGAGCTTCATGATCTGGTCCTTCGGTCGGGTGAGCGGGGCGGGAGGAAGGGAGAAGGGAAAGGAAGGGGCAAGGCTGCGCCCCACCGGCACCTGGGTGCCGGACTGGACCCGCCGGTTGCGGCCGGCGGGTGGGTCGGGGAGCAGAGGGCCGGTCGGCCCCGCCGATCAGCGGGCGGCGCGGCGGCGGGCCACCAGGCCCACGGCGGCCAGGCCGGCCACCATCAGCGCGTAGGTCGTGGGCTCCGGCACGGGGGCGTAGACCAGGTTGTAGGCGCCAGCGTTGTCAGCACCGAAGGTGAAGGTGCCGGGCTGCTGGAACAGCGGGGTGGCCAGGCCGCTGGTGCCCGGGCGGGCCAGGAACACGAACTCGGCGGTGGCGCCCAGCAGGTTGTTGGTCTGGTACTTCAGGTTGCCCTGGGCGTTCGAGCGGTCCACGCCCATGAAGTAGGCGTAACCGTTGACGCCTTCGCCCAGCTGGTTGAAGCTGGTGCCGTCGGCCTGGCTCAGGTGGGTGCCGGTGAGACTGGCGGCGCCGACGAAGTTGGTCAGCGTGGTGAACGTGCCGTTCAGGTTGGAGTTGTTGCCCGACAGGATCTGCTCGTGCGTGGTGCCGACCTGGGCGGTCGTCATGATCTTGCGCGACTCGACGGCCGAGCCGGAGGCTTGATAGCCCAGCACCAGCCAGTTGATGTTGGACACGGTGGAGGCGGCCAGGAACTCGCTCCATTCACCGTCGTTCACCAGCCAGGAGGCCGGGCTCAGCTTGCCCGTGGTGTAGAAGTCGTTGGTGTAGGTGCCGAGATCCTTGACGTAGGACACCTGGGCCACTTCGTCATAGGCAATCAGCATCAGCGAGCTGCCGGTGGTGATGTTGTCACCCTTGAGCAGGTTGGCGTTAGCGGCGCCGGCGGTCAGGGCCAGGGCGGCGGCCAGGGCGAGAGACTTGATCTTCATGCTTGCTTCTCCAGAGTTGAGGTCATGGTCGGAGGGCCGGCGCCACCCTTGCGAAGGTGTGGGGGCGACGGCTCGCCGCCTGATGACAACCACTGGCGACGCAAACGGGCGCGGGGCCCCCTTGCTGGCGCGGCGATTGATCGGGCGGTTGACGCGGCAGGCGCCGCGTCGAACGCGAGAGGAACGCGGGATCCAAAGAGCGCTGGGCTGGCGGCGAACTGCGATCCGCCGTGCGACAGCCTAGGCGTGTAGAAAGCCCTTTGCGGCTGGTGCGACCCGGATTCTTGGGCACGCAAGTGACAAGCCACCCCATCGCCAGGGGTGGACCCGTGATCCGTTCGGACCAAGCCCGCGCCAGGTTCGTGCGCCGCCCCGCCCTGTTCAGGGGGGAGCGCACCGCAGCGGTGAGCAAGGGCTCACGCCCACGGTGCCCTCAGCGGCCCGCAGGGGCGCGCCAGCAGCCACGCGGGGCTTGCGCCGCGGCGCTCACTTCGTTTATTGTCGAATCCTCGAATTGATATCGATCCAGCCCCTCATCGTGTCTGCGCTGCCCCTCCCCGCCCCGGCCGACGCTGAAGCGCCCGCCGCCCCGCTGCCGGATGAGCAGGTCGTCCTGGCCCTGTCGGCCCTGGCCCATCCGGTGCGGCTGCGCATCTTCCGCGCGCTGGTGGTGGTGGGTGATCCGGGCCTGACCCCGGGCGCGATGGGGCCCGGCGTGGACGTGGCGCCGGCCACGCTGTCGCATCACCTCAAGGACCTGATGCATGCCGGCCTGGTGACGCAGGAGCGCCAGGGCCGGCACCTGGTCTACCGCGCCGCCTTCGGCCGCATGAACCAGCTGCTGGCCTACCTCACCCGGCACTGCTGCGGCGGCCAGCCCTGCGCGGTGACCCCGGCACCCTCCGTACCCTGCAAGCCCGCCGCCACCGACTGAGCGCAATGACCACCCACGTCCTCATCCTGTGCACCCACAACTCGGCCCGCAGCGTGCTGGCCGAGGCCCTGCTCAACCACTGGGCCCGCCGGCTGGGCCGCGACGTGCAGGCGCACAGCGCCGGCAGCGCGCCCAGTGGCCGCATCAACCCGCTGGCGCTGCAGGTGCTGCATGAGGCCGGCATCGACACCACCGGCTGCCACAGCAAGAGCTGGGACCGCTTTGCCGCCGCCGATGCGCCGCCGCTGTCCATCGTCATCACCGTGTGCGACAGCGCCGCGGCCGAGGCCTGCCCCGTGTTCCTGGGCGGCGATCACGCGCCCGTCAAGGTGCATTGGGGCTATCCGGACCCGTCCCTTGCAGAGGGTGGCGAGGCCGGCCGGCTGCGCGCCTTCGAGCTCACGCGCCAGGCGCTGGGCTACCGCATGCTGCAGCTGCTGGCCCTGCCGCTGGAGCGGCTGCAGGCCGACCGCGCCGCGCTGCAGCAGGCGCTGCAGGCCATCGCACGCAGCTGAAGGAGCACGCCATGGCGCAGGCCTTGACCCCCACGCGCGGCTGCGACCCGGCCGCCGCACCGATGAACCTGTTCGAGCGCTGGCTGAGCCTGTGGGTGGCGCTGTGCATCGTCGCCGGCATCGCCGCCGGCCGCGCGTGGCCGGCGCTGTTCCAGGCCATCGGCCGCATGGAGGTGGCCCAGGTCAACCTGCCGGTGGGCGTGCTGATCTGGGTGATGGTGATCCCCATGTTGCTGAAGGTGGACTTCACCAGCCTGGCGGCGGTGGGCCAGCACTGGCGCGGCATCGCCATCACGCTCTTCGTCAACTGGGCGGTCAAGCCGTTCTCGATGGCGCTGCTGGGCTGGGTCTTCGTGCGCCATGTCTTTGCGCCGTGGCTGCCGGCCGACCAGCTGGACAGCTATATCGCCGGCCTGATCCTGCTGGCCGCGGCACCCTGCACCGCGATGGTCTTCGTCTGGAGCCGGCTGACCGGCGGGCATGCGCTGTTCACGCTGTCGCAGGTGGCGCTCAACGACGCCATCATGGTGTTTGCCTTCGCGCCCATCGTGGCGCTGCTGCTGGGGATGTCGGCCATCAGCGTGCCCTGGGACACGCTGCTCACCTCGGTGGGGCTCTACATCGTGGTGCCGGTGATCGTGGCGCAGGTGTGGCGGCGCGCCCTGCTGCGGCGCGGGGCGCAGGCGCTGGACGCGGCACTGGCACGCATCGGTCCGTGGTCCATGGCCGCACTGCTGGCCACGCTGGTGCTGCTGTTCGCCTTCCAGGGCCAGGCCATCCTGGCCCAGCCGCTGGTGATCGCCATGCTGGCCGTGCCCATCGTGATCCAGGTGGTCTTCAACGCGGCCCTGGCCTACGGGCTCAACCGCCGCGCGGGCGAGGCCCACGAAGTAGCCTGCCCCTCGGCGCTGATCGGCGCCAGCAACTTCTTCGAGCTGGCCGTGGCCGCGGCGATCAGCCTGTTCGGCTTCCAGTCCGGCGCGGCCCTGGCCACGGTGGTGGGCGTGCTGATCGAGGTGCCGCTGATGCTGGCCGTGGTGCGCGTGGTCAACCGCAGCCGCGGCTGGTATGAGGCTGGCGCGCGGCGCGCGGGCTGATCCAGACGGCCGGGGTCGAGCAGCTCAGTCGCCCAGGTCCACGCTCAGCGGCTCGCCGATGGTGAGGAAGTGGCCGCCGGCCACGTAGTGCAGCGTGCGCAGCGCCGGGTCGGTCTCCGGGCCGTAGAGCCAATGACCATCGGCAAAGACCCGCTCGTCGGCCCAGGCGCCCACCACTTCGGCCAGAAACAGGTCGTACACCTGCTCGTTGCGCGGCTCGGGCAGCACGCGACAGGCCAGCCAGGCGACGCAGCCCTCGATCATCGGCAGGCCCAGGCCATCCTGGCCGTCCTCCTGCCAGGTCTGCAGGCCCAGGCGCTGGAACTTGTCGGCCTCGGCCGGCAGATCGCGCCCGGACACCTGGCCGGCATCGTGCGCGGCCTGCGCCAGCGCGCGGCACGGCACGTTCAGGCCGAAGACGCCGCTGGCCTCGATGAGCTGGCGGCTGTAGGTGGACTTGTCGATGACCACCGCCACCTTGGGCGGGCTGAAGTCCAGCGGCATGTTCCAGGCCGCCGACATCACGTTGCGCCGCCCGGCGTGGGCACTGGTGACCATCACGGTCGGGCCGTGGTTGAGCAGGCGATAGGCCTTGGACAGGGGGACGGGGCGGCGGTGCATGGTGACGGCAGGGCTGGTGAAGACGAAGGGCGCGGCCAAGCCGGCGCGGTCAGCCGCCGATCATGCGGCCTGGCCCGCAGGCGCGCCGGCTGCATGGCGATGCGGGGCCGCAGCCCGACCTTGATCAGCGATAGGCCTGCCAGGTGCGGGCCGAGCCGTCGGCCTTGATCAGCAGCACGTCATACGCATCGCGTCGGCCGCCATAGGCAGGGCCGTCCATGCCGGGGGAGCCGATGGGCATGCCCGGCACGGCCAGGCCGATGGCCTGTGGCTTATCGCGAAGCAGGCGGCGGATGTCGGCAGCGGGCACGTGGCCCTCCAGGGCATAGCCCTCCACCTGCGCGGTGTGGCAGGAGCCGTAGCGCGCGGGTATGCGCAGCCGCTCGCGCATGGCCTCGTTGCCGGTGTCGAAGACGCGGGTGCGAAAGCCGCTGGCCTGCAGGTGAGCCACCCAGTCGCCGCAGCAGCCGCAGGTGGGGCTCTTCCAGATGTTGACCGTGGGGCCGGCGGGTTGCGCTGCGGCAGGAGCCGAGGATGAGGCCGATGACGAGGCCGCATGCACCGGCAGACCGGCCAGCGGCAGCAGCGCCGCGCCCAGGAGCAGGTGGCGGCGCTTCATCGCACCACCTCGATGCTGCCGACCATGCCGGCCAGGTGATGGCCGTCGACCAGGCAGGCGAAGTGCACGGTGCCGGCGCGGTTGAAGGTCCAGACGATCTCGGCGCTCTTGCCCGGCGGCACGTGGGCCATGTCGGGCCCGCCGTGCGGCATGTCGGGCTGCTGGGCCATGAGCTCGGCATGGTGCTGGATGGACTCGCGGCTGCCCAGCACCAGCTCGTGCATCAGCTGGCCGTCGTTGTGCACCACCAGGCGCACGGTCTCGCCCAGCTTGACGCGCAGGCGGCTGGGCGAGAAGCGCATCTGGTCGTCCATGCGGATGGTGACGGTGCGCTTGGCCGCCTTGGCCGCACCGGCCTTGCCCCAGGCGGTCTGGGCGTGCGGTGCACCGGGCGTGGCCGCACCGTGGCCGGCGTGGGCATCGGCTGCGCCGTGCGCGGCATGGTCGTCATGGCCGCTGCCATGGGCATGGGCGGGAGTGGCGGCTGCGGCAGCCAGGCTCAGGGCAATGGCGGCCAAGCGGTGCATGGCGGGGCGGGACAAGCGGTTCATGGCGTGGGCTCCTGGGAGCAAGAAGGAAGAAGAGGCAAAGAGCAGGCAGCGGGGCAGCCAGCCCTTGTTGCAAGCGCCGGTGTTGCAAGCGCCGGTGTTGCAAGCGCCTGTGTTGCAAGCGGGCCCGTCAGCGCAAGACGAAGCGCGCCGTGGCCGGCTGGCGGCCGGGCATGGTCACCACGGCCACGGCCTTGGCACCGGGGCCGACTGCAAACGCGCCATCGGCCTGCAGGTGGTCGCCGCTGGGCTGCAGCTCCACCTGCTGGGTCTTGCCGGCCGACAGCAGGGTGACGCGGGCCCGGGCCTCGGGCGCGATCAGCGCACGGCCGTGGTCGCGCAGGTGCAGGGCCAGGCGCTGGGGCTGGGCGACGAGCTCGTACTCGACATCGCGCACCTCCACCACCACGCCGCCATGGCGGGGCGTGAGCGTGTTCTCGTGCGCAAGCGCTGCAGCAGGCAGCAGGCTGGCCAGCGGTGCGCACAGCGCAGCGGCCAGGGCGGCGGGGGCGAGCAGTCTCTTCATCATCGACCTCCTCAGATGGTGGGTGGGGCGGGCAGTTCAACAGCGGTGCCGGCAGCAGGCGCACGCGTGCGCCGATCGCCGGGAAAGTTCACGCAAGCTCGGGCACAAGGGCTGGGCGGCGCACGGTCAGAAGGCCTCGGGCAAGGCAGCGGGCGGCACGCCGGCGGGCGCACTTGCGGCGGCATGCGACCGAACCTCGGCCACGCGGGCCTCGATGGGTGCGCGGCCGAAGCGCCACACCAGCACCGGCGTGACGAAGCTGTCGAGCAGCGTGGCGCCGATCAGGCCGCTGAAGATGACCACCGCCACCGGGTGCAGGATCTCGGTGCCCGGCTCGCCGGCCTCGAAGAGCAGCGGGGCCAGGGCCAGCGCGGCCACCAGCGCGGTCATCAGCACCGGGGCCAGGCGCTCCAGCGAGGCGCGCAGGATCATCTGCCGCGTGAAGGTCTCGCCTTCGAAGGCGCACAGGTTGATGCAGTGGCTGATCTTGAGGATGCCGTTGCGCGTGGCGATGCCCGCCAGCGTGATGAAGCCGATCAGCGCGGCGATGGACAGCGGCTGCCCGCTGAGCCACAGGCCAACGACCGCACCGACCAGGGCCAGCGGGATGCTGGCCATCACCATCAGCGCCAGGCGCGGCGAGCGGTATCGGCTGTAGAGCACGGCAAAGATCAGCGCGGCCGACACGCTGGCCAGCACGGCGATCAGGCGGCTGGCCTGCTCCTGCGCCTGGAACTGCCCGCCCACGCTGGCGAACTGGCCGGCTGCGAGCGGCTCTGCAGCCAGCACGGCGCGGATGTCGGCCACCACGTCGGACAGCGCGCGGCCCTGCGCGGCGGCGCTGATGACGATGCGGCGCTTGCCCTCGTCGCGGCGGATCTCGTTGGGCCCGTCGGCCAGCTCCACCTGCGCCAGCTGCTGCAGCGGCACGCGCCCGGCGGGCGTGTCGATCACCAGGCCGGCCAGCGCATCCGGGCCGCGCGCGGCATCGGGCAGGCGCAGCACCACGTCGAAGCGGCGGCTGCCCTCCAGCACCTGGGCCACGCGCTCGCCGTCGATGAGGGTCTGCAGCTCCTGCAGCAGCACGCCGGTGGCGATGCCGTAGCGGGCCGCGGCGTCGGCATCCACGCGCACCTTGACCTGCGGGATCAGCGTCTGCCGCTCCACGTTCACGTCGGCCAGGCCCGGGATGGCGGCCAGCCGCTCGCGCAGCGCCGCGGCCTGCCCGCGCAGGGCGTCCAGGTCGTCGCCGAAGACCTTGACCGAGATCTGCGCCGACACGCCGGAGAGCATGTGGTCGATGCGGTGGGCCAGCGGCGCGCCGATGGCCACGCTGGCCGGCAGCGGCGCCAACTGCTGGCGGATGTCGGCGGTGATGGCCTCCACCGCGCGGCCGTGCGGGGCCAGCACCACGTCGATCTCCGACACATGCACGCCCTCGGCATGCTCATCGAGCTCGGCACGGCCCGAGCGCCGGCCCACGGCCTGCACGCCATCGACCTGCAGCAGCAGCCGCTCGGCCTGCGCCGCCAGCCGTACCGACTCGCCCAGCGTGGTGCCGGGCGCCAGGCGCAGGCTGACGGTCAGCATGCCCTCGTTGAACGGCGGCAGGAAGCTGCGCGCCATGAAGGGCACGCTGGCCGCGGCCAGCAGCACCGCCACCGCGGCGGCAGCCAGGATGGTGTGACCGTGATCCAGCGCGCGCTTCAGCACGCGCGCATAGCCGGCCTTGATGCGGCGCACCAGACGCGGCTCGGCATGGTCGGAGGCGTGAGCCCCAAGGGCGGGGCCTGGCCCCACCCGCCCCCCGAGGGGAGCCCGGAAACTTGGGGCGGCCCGGCGTTTCCTTGTCTCAAGGCCCGGCAACACGTAGTACGCGAGCACCGGCGTCACCGTGGTGGCCACCAGCAGGCTGGCGGCGATGGCCGTCATGTAGGCCACGCCCAGCGGCACGAACAGCCGCCCCTCCAGCCCGGGCAGGAAGAGCAGCGGCACGAAGACCAGCACGATGATCAGCGTGGCCAGCACCACGCCGCTGCGCACCTCCACGCAGGCGCGCAGGATCACGTCCAGCACCGGCTGCGGCTGGGCGGCCTGGCGGTTCAGGCGCAGCCGGCGCTGGATGTTCTCCAGGTCCACCACGGCGTCGTCCACCAGCTCGCCGATGGCAATGGCCAGGCCGCCGAGCGTCATGGTGTTGATGGACAGGCCCAGCAGGTGGAAGACCACGCCGGCGATGACGAAGGACAGCGGGATGGCGGTCAGCGAGATCAACGTCGTGCGCGCATTGCCCAGGAAGGCGTAGAGCACCAGCATGACCACCACCGCGGCCGTCATCAGCTTGGCCTGCAGGTTGCCGATGGAGGCCTCGATGAAGCTGGCCTGGCGCACCGTCACACGCGGCTCGTCGACGCCCGCGGGCCGGGCGCGGGACAGCCCGGCCAGCGCCGCCTCCACCTGGCGGGTCAGGGCCAGGGTGTCGGCCCCCGGCTGCTTGGCCACGCCCAGGATCACGGCGGGGCGGCCGTTGTAGCCCGCATCGCCGCGCTTGACGGCCGCAGCAAAGCGCACGTCGGCCACCTGGCTGAGCAGCACCGGCTGGCCGCCTGATGCGTCGCCACCGTTGCCCGCCTGGCTCACCCAGCCCACCGGCAGCTTGCGCAGCGCCTCCAGCCGCGCGGGCAGGCCGCCGGCGGTGGCGATGTTGCGGATCAGCAGCTCGCGGCCGTTGATCTCCAGGAAGCCGCCCGCCGTGTTGCCGGCAAAGCCCTGGAGGGCTGCGCGCAGCTGCTCGGGCGTGATGCCGCGCTCGGCCATCAGCCGCGCATCGGGCTGCACCTGGAACTGCCGCACCTCGCCGCCGATGGGGATGACCTGCGCGATGCCGGGGATGGCCAGCAGCCGCGGTCGCATGACGAAGTCGGCCCACTCGCGCACGGCCATCGGGCTGGTGCGCGCGGCATCCAGCGGCACGGCGATCAGCAAGATCTCGCCCATGATCGAGCTGATGGGCCCCATCTGCGGCTGCGCCTCGGCGGGCAGCCGCTCGCGCACCAGGGCCAGCCGCTCGGTCACGCCCTGGCGGGCGCGGTGGATGTCCACGCCAAAGTCGAACTGCACGTAGACGAACGACAGCCCCACGCCCGATGTGGAGCGCACGCTGGCCACGCCGGGCAGGCCGCTCATGGCCTGCTCCAGCGGCAAGGTGATGAGCTGCTCCACCTCCTCCGGCGCCATGCCGCCGGCCTCGGTCATCAGCGTGACGGTGGGCTTGTCCAGATCCGGGAACACGTCCACCGGGGTGCGCTGCAGCGCCCAGCCGCCGGCGATCAGCAACAGCAGCGCGGCGGCCAGCACCAGCACGCGCTGGCGCAGGCTGGCGGAGATCAAGGCATTGAAGAACACGGGCTCACCTGACCTGGTTGAGCAGCGCAGCACCCTGCACCACCACGCGCTGGCCGGCGGCCAGGCCCGCGGTGACCAGTACGCGCCGGCCGTCGAGCGGCTGCACGGATACAGCCACCGGGGTGAAGCGCTCGGCGCTGGGATGGATGAAGACCTGGTCGAGGTTGGCTGCACTCTTGACCACGGCCGAGGCCGGCACGGCTACGCCGCGTTGCCGCGACGCACCGCGCGCGAGCACCGTCACCGGCTGGCCCACGGCCAGGGGCGGCGCATCGGCCGCGGTGGACGCCACCGCGAACCACAGCGGCAGCGTGCCCTCCTCCAGCGCCAGGCCGGCGCCGATGCGGCGCAGCGGGATGGCCGCTGCGGACGGCGCGGACGGCGTGGATGCCGGCGTAACCGGGGCAGCGGCAGACCCGCCCGCAGTGGATGGCGCCGCAGACCCGGGCGCCAGGATCACCGCCGTGGCGTCGGCACCGATGGCGCGCGCCTGGGCCACGTCGGCCAGCCGGGCCTCCACGCGCAGCCGCGCCGGGTCCACCACCTCGAACAGCGTCTGGCGCGGCTCGACCACCTCGCCGGCGCGGGCGGCCACGCGGCTGACCACGCCGGTGACCGGCGCGCGCAGCAGCTCCACCGCGGCCAGGCCGGCTTGCAGCGCCCGCAGCCGGCCGTCGAGCGCAGCGACCTCGGCACGCGCGGCCTGGATCTCCTTGGCCGGCACGCTGCCCTCCAGCTGCTGCAGCCGGTCCAGCCGCTGGCGCGCGAGCGGCAGGCCGGCGCGCAGCTCGGCCACCTGCGCCTGCTGGGCAGCCAGATCCTGGGCACCGAGCGCGGGCTGCAGCCGCGCCAGCACCTGGCCGCGCTGCACGCGCTGCCCGGGCACCGGCCAGCCCAGCGGCCCCGCCTCCAGCCGGCCCGCCTGCAGCGGCTGCACCGCGCCGCCGGCGGCCGGGTCGGCCACCACGCGGCCCATCAGCTCGTGCACGGCGGCATGCTCGCCCGCTTCGGTCAGCACGGTACGCACACCCAGCTGGCGCTGCACCGGCTTGGGCACGAAGAGGCTGCCATCGGCCAGGCGCTGCGGCACGCGGCTGTCGCGCGGCGCGGCCGTGGGCACGGCAGCCGATGCAGCGCCGCCGTGGTCATGGCCCCCGTGGGCTTGGGCGGGGTGGGTGCCCAGCGCGGCCCATGCGGCCAGCACGGCCAGCACGGCAAGCGTGTTCAGCAGGGCAGACCAGGAGCCCGGCTTGCGCCGGGGCAGCAGCGATGCACGCGGCGTCATGCCGGGTCCTTTCCCGACGCGGGCGGCCGGTGGGCGTGGAGGGTGTGGCGGCGGCGGCCCAGGGCGCGCAGCGCCCACGCGGTCAGGGCGATCAGCCCTGCAGCCACCAGCAGGCCGCGCAGCACGGCGGCGGGGGTGACGTCCCGGTCAGGGGGCGCGCCATCCGCATTCGCATCGGCAGCCGAGGCGCTGGCCGCGGGCTGGGCGGGCAGCTCCAGGGCCAGCAGGTCGCTGGTCTCGCCGGCCGTGACGACCACCGTCAGCGGCAGCGTGGTGCGGCGGGCGCCGTCCGGCAGTTCGGCGGCATAGCTGCCATCGGGCTGCGCCTTCACCGCCACGCTGCTGCCGCCGGCATCCAGCTCGATGCGCGCATCCGTCACCGGCACGTTGTCGGCATAGCGGTCCAGGTAGAGCGTCAGCCGCGGGCCTTGGGCCTGAACCAGCAGCTCGAAGCTCTCGGTCTGCGCCTCGATGCGCGCGTCTGCGCCGGGCGCAGCAGGCCCGGCGGGCGCCGCGATGGCGCGGGTGCCGACGAGCAGCGGCAGCGTGAGCAAGGCGGCAGCGAGGAGCTTGCCCGCCCTGCCGGTGTTGCCGGTGTTGCCTGGCTGGCTTGCGCCGCGTGCGTTCAGGAGATTCGCCAACGCATGGCGCCGGCCGAGCCCGCCACGGGCGCTGCGGGGTCGTGCATCGGTCATCGTTTGCAGCCTGTTCATTGCGACGCTCCGCTCGGCATCGGCGCGGTGGACACGGATCCGGCCAGGTCGGTGGGGCCCGCAGGCAGCAGCCCCAGCGCCTGGCGCAGGCGCGACAAGGTCAGGCCGGCTTCCAGTTCGGCGCGGCGGGCGTCCAGCAGGGCCTGCCGGTGCTCGGCATCGGCGCGCAGCCGGGTGGGCAGGTCGGCCTCGCCCAGCTCGAAGGCGCGGGCAACCAGCGCCTGGGCCTGCTGTGTCAGCGCGGCCTGGGTGAGGGCCAGCTGCCGCACGCGCCGGGCCTGCTCGTGTTCGGCCTGCGCCGCCTGCACGTCGGCGGCCAGGCGGGCCTGCAGCGCGTCGGCTTCGCCCTCGGCCTGGGCCAGGTCGGCCAGGGCGGCAGTCGTGCCCAGGCGGTTGCGCAGCTCGCTGGCCAGCGGCCAGCGCAGGCCGATGCGGGTGGTCGTGGCCGAGGGGTCGTTGAAGCCGTCGCGCTCGCGCGTCAGGCCGACGACCAGTGCCGGCGAGCCACCGTTGTCGGCCTCGGCCAGGGCCAGATCAGCCCGCGCCTGCCGGGCAGCCAGGCGGGTGGCTTGCAGCAGCGGGTGAACGATGGGCACGCCGGCCGCGGGATCGGGCAGCGGCTCCTCGTCCGCTGGCGGATCGCTCTGGCCGGTCAGCGCCTGGTAGGCCGAGCGGGCGCGCAGCAGCGCGGCCTCGGCCCGGGCCACGGCGGCCAGCGCCTGCTGCGCGGCGGCATCGGCGCGATGGCCATCCAGCCGGGCCAGGTCACCGGCGGCCACGCGGCGAGCCACGTCGCGCGCCAGGGCCTGGGCCTCGTCGGCGCGCAGGCCCGCGGCCTGGTGGTCCACCAGGGCCAGGCGCAGGGCCCAGGCCGCTTCGCGCACCTCGCCGGCCAGGGCCAGGCGATCGGCGGCCCAGCGCGCCTGCGCGGCATCGCCCTGAGCCTGGGCGGCCGCCTGCGTGGCGCGGCGCACGCCGGGCAGACGCAGGGGCAGGTCCAGCTCGGCTTCCCACTCGCGCCGGCCGTGGTCGGCCTGCCAGCGGTCGCTGCGATCGCTGAGCGTGACGGCCGGCGTATCGGCCAGCCAGGCGCCCGCCTCGTCCTGCCGGGCCTGCAGCTGCACGCGCCGCGCTGCCTGGGCCCGCCCGCCGGGGCTGCGCTGCCAGGCCTGGTCCACGGCCTGGGCCCAGGTGGGGGCGGTGACGGCGGCATCGGTTGCAGCCGCCCCGACGGCGGCCTGCGGTGACGCAGACGCAGTCCGGGCCGCGGTGGGCAACGGCGCCTCGCCGGCACGTGCGGTGGCCGGCGCCAACGCAGTCAACGCGGCCAAGGCGGCCAACCCGGCAAATGCGGACAGCGTGGCAAGCGCGGCGGCGGTCTGCCGGAAGGCCCGTCCCGGCAAAGAGAGAGTGAAGACATGTGGCCCCTGGGCGCGGCGGCAGCCTGCTGCTGCACCGCGAACGGTCTGACGGCATGCGGGGCACCGCCTCAGCG
The DNA here is from genome assembly GCA_016219375.1 of Burkholderiales bacterium. Classification (GTDB taxonomy): domain Bacteria; phylum Pseudomonadota; class Gammaproteobacteria; order Burkholderiales; family Burkholderiaceae_C; genus Aquabacterium. The sequence goes on along the minus strand of JACRNC010000023.1, from coordinate 196,227 downwards.
GGCGCCACCGCGCGGAACGCGCGGGCGGCCTGGCCGGCGTGCACGCACGCCCGGCCAGCCCGCTGCGCGGGTCAGAGGGTCAGAGGCTTCGGGGTGGGCGCTCGTCGCCTGCCGGCACATGGCCCGCGGGCGCGGGCGGGCTGGCGACGCTGTAGACCACGGCAGGCGTGACGGTGCCCACGACCAGCGCTGCCGAGGGCAGCGCGACGCCGCCGCAGCAGGCCGCGCAGGCGCTGCACTTGCCGTGCAGGCCCTGGTGAGGATGGGCGCCGGGGTCGGTGGAGTGCGGCAGGGAGGCCGAGGCCGCCGACGTTGCCGAAAACCACCCCGGCGACCCAGACGACGCAGAAGCCACGGCCGTCAGCGACGCGCCGTCACCGGCAGGAGCAGCAGCATGGTGGCCACCGTGATGTGCGGCAGGGCCGCCGGCAGCGAGCGGCTCGTGCGCCCCCGCGGGCGGCAGGTCAGGCAGGGCGGACGCGGCGCCTTCATGCACATGCCCCGGCGCCGCATGGTGGCCGGCGCCGGCGTGGCCGCCGCAATGCACCATGGCTGCCGCAGCCAGCGCCTGCAGCGGCAGGGCCAGCACCAGCATCCAGGTCAGCAGCAGCTTGAGCCAGCGGGGCATGCGGCGGATTCTAGGAAACCGCCTTTGCCCCCAGTTTGATCCGGCGCAATGCCGCCGTCCGGCCGCGCCGCATCCCGGGGCCGCACGCGGGCGGATATCACGCTGCGGCTCAGCGCCGTGCCGCCCGCGGCGGGGCCTCCAGCTCGCGCAGCAGCGCCTGGGCGGCGCGGCTGAGCAAGGTGGCCTCCTGGCGGGCCAGGCCCAGGCGGCGCTGCAGCCAGGGCGTGGGGTCGCCGCCGGCGGCGCGGGGCAGGTCGTCCAGCCCGGGGGCGGCGTCGGCGGCAGCGAAGGATGCCGGGGATGCCGGCGTCGCCGCCGTCGTCGTGTCCTGTGTCGGCACCTGTGTCGGCGCCTGTGTCGGCGCCTGTGCGGCCCCCTGCGTCGCCACCGGCATCGCCGCCGAGGTGGGCGCCGGCGTGGCGGCCTTCATCGTTGCCGCTGCCATCGCTGCCGTCGCCGCCCGGGTCGTCGAGCTGCTTGCCGAGCCCGTTGCCGGGCCCGCGGCCGATGCCGGCTGCGCACCTGCCGCCTCGCCGCCCTGGGCGGCTGCGCCCAGCTGCCGCGCCAGGGCCTGCACGGCCTCGCGCAGCGCGGCCTGGGCGCGGGCGGCGTCCAGCTCGTCGGCGCGCACGGTGAGCATGGTGCGGGCCGCGGCCAGGTGGGTGATGAGCCGGTAGCTGCGCACCAGCAGCGTCTCCAGCCCGTGCAGCGCGGCGCGCACCTCCTGCGGCTCGCGGGCCATGCGCTGCAGCGTCTGCGTCAGCAGCCACAGCGCGTCGTAGACCTCGCGCCGCGCGGCGCGCCAGCCGCGCTCGGCGCTGGCCGGCTGCTGCCACACCAGCACCTGGCGCGCGTAGTCGGCCTGCGCCTTGAGCAGCCGGCGCACCAGGCGCGGCAGCTGCTCGCGCTCCCAGGACGGCAGCACGTAGCTGAAGGCCCAGGCCAGGCCCGCGCCGAGCACGGTATCAATCACGCGCTCCACCACGACCCCCGCGCCCAGCCCGCCGGTGTAGCGCGACAGCAGGTGGATCTGCAGCAGCGCCATCACCGCGCCGGCCGCGGCGGTGACGCGGTAGTCCACCAGCACATAGGCATGGGCCAGGCTCAGCGCCAGCGCCATCGCCACGAAGACCACCGCCGGCGCGGTGGTGAACTCCAGCAGCAGGAAGGCGGCCATGCAGCCCAGCAGCGTGCCGACGATGCGCGCATTGCGCCGCATCAGCGTCTGCTCCAGGTTGCCGCGCATCACCGCAGCCACGGTCAGCAGCAGCCAGTGCTTGTGCTGGCCCCAGGGCAGCGCGTGCGCCAGCGCATAAGCGCAGCCCATGGCCAGCGTGGCGCGCAGGGCGTGGCGCAGCACGGGCGAGGTCCAGCGCAGATGGCCGCGCAGCGTGGCCAGCGGCCAGTCGGCCGGCGAGACGAAGCCGCGCAGCGCCGCGCGGTCCACGCCGGGCACTTGCGCCTCACCCGGCGCGGCGCACCAGGCCGCCGCCACGCGCTGGCGGGCGCGGGCGACGTGGCGGGCGCGGCTGGCCACGCCGCGCACCAGGCTCAGGGCGTCCGAGGCGCCCAGCGGCGCCTGGCCGGCCGCGGCGGCAGGGCCCGACAGCCCCAGCGGGCGTGGCGCAGCCTGGGCGGCAGCCGGCCACGGCGCCCGCGACGGGCCCAGCATCCCGGACAGCCCGCCGGCATGCAGCTCGCGCGTGGCCGCCGCCTCGGCGGTGCTCAGCATGGCCAGCAGCTCGGCCTCGATGGAGCGGGCGGGGGGCAACAGGCTACCGTCGCGCAGGGCGCCGGCCAGATCGGCCAGGTCATCGGCCAGGCGGTCGAGCAGGCGCTGCGCATGCGGCAGCGCGGCGCAGCCCACGGCGCTGCGTGGCAGCAGGTCGAGGTCGAGCTGGCAGGCCAGGGCCTGGTCGCGCATGTCGATCACGCGCACGAGCACGGCCGACAGCCGCGGCAGCGGCCCGTCGCCGCGCACGCTGTAGACCAGGTCGCGGGCCTGCTGCAGCGGCTCGGCCATCGCCGCCTGCCGGCGCACGATCTCCAGCAGCGCGGCATCGGCCTCGGCCGCCGGATCACGGCCGGGCTCCTGCCAGGGCAGCGTGGGGCTCCAGTCGGGCCAGCGCCGCCACGCCGGGCCGCGCGGCGCAGGCGGCGTGTCGTCATCGCAGCCGGCCAGCCGGCCCAGCGCGCCGGCCCAGCGCGCCTGGGCGCGCAGCAGGCCCGCCACGGCGTCGATGGCATCGACCACCGCCAGGCGCCGGTAGCGCGGCTGCAGCAGCCGCGCGCTGGCCAGCGACCACAGCACGAACAGCCCGCTGCCGGCCACCGCCCAGCCGGCGCGCGGCCAGCCGTCATGCCCGCCCATCCAGCCCGCGTGCGCGGCCATCTGGAAGACCAGGGCCATCACCATGACGAAGGTCTGCGGCCCGCCGCGCTTGCCCCAGGCCTGCCACAGCACGCTGGCAAAGGTGACCACCAGCACCACCGCGGCCAGCGCCCAGGGGTGGGGCGCGGCCAGCTGCACCGCCAGCGCCACCAGGCTGCTCGACACCCAGGCCGGCAGCATCTGCGCCAGCTTGGCCTGGCGCGGCACCACGGTGTCGGCCACGCTGGTGGCCGCAGCCCCGGCGGCAGCGGCCATCGCCGCCGGCACGCCCGCCAGCAGGCTCAGGCCCGCACCGATGAGCACCAGCCCCGCGCCCACGCTGAGGCCGTTGAGCAGATAGGCCGGCAGCCGCGTGGCCGGCGCGGCCAGCACCCACTGCACCCGGCGCCACCAGCGCACGGCCTGCAGCCAGGCGGCCCAGCCGCCGCGGCGGGCCTGTCGCAAGAGCATCGGGAGATCGGGCGTCACGTGGCGAGGGGGCACGGCAGACTGCCAGGGATGCCGAGGGATGGACGGCGCAAGCGGCCGGGCCGGCGGGGTGAAAAACGGCTGGGGATCAGCAAGGAGGATCGGCAAGGATGGTGGGACAGGCACGCCTGCAGGCCCGCCACGCGCACGGCATGCACGGCGTGCACGACCAGGGCCTGCACCGCACGTCGTCTGACCGGGGTCAAGCGCCGATCATCGCGTGCGGCACGGCGCCTGCCGCGGCCGGCGGCGATGGCGCAAGATAGCAGCCGGGCCGCCGCTGGCGCCGCCCATCCCTGTACCAACCCAGCCGCGCCGCCCGCGCGCCCCTGCCATGCAAGAAGACATCCGCCGCGCCCTGACCGACCTGCGCCGCCAGCTCGATGGCGGCGCCCCGCTGGATGCGGAGCTGCGCAGCCAGCTCGCCGAGCTCGACCGCGACATCCACCGCGCCCTGTCCCAGCCGCCCCTCGTCTCCGAGGACGGCGTGGCCATGCTGTCCGACGACGACCCGCTGGTCGACCGCGCCCGCAACGCGTCGGCCCGCCTGGCCAGCGAGCATCCGCTGCTGGAGGCCACGCTGCGCGAGCTGGTCGACAAGCTGGGCAAGATGGGGATCTGAGGAAGGTCGGCCTACTGCTTGGGCACCTGCACCTTGAGGTGCTGTCCCGAGGTGACGCCCATCGACACGTAGATGCTGGTCAGCCCGTCCATGCCCACGTCGGCGGGCGTGACCCAGTGCTGCGGCACGTAGAGCAGCCCGCCGCCCACCGGCACCGGCGCGGTGGGCACCAGCACGGCGTGGAAGGGCTGGCCGTTCAGCACGATGGGCTGCGGCGTGGACAGCAGGCCCAGCACCGCCACCCCGCCCGGGCCGCCGAAGTGGCACCACACCGGGCTCATCGACTTGAGCCCGTCGGTCTCGCGCTGGCTGAGCAGATCGACGAACTTGCGCGCCATCTCGTAGACGTTGCGCACCAGCGGGATGCGGTTGATCAGCGTGTTGACCAGCCGGGCCAGGCCGCGCTCCAGCCGCGCCTCCACCAGCATGCCCAGCGCGAAGATGCTCAGCAGCACCAGCAGCACGCCGATCACATAGCCCACGTAGTGCGAGCCGGTCAGCCCCAGGCCGATGGCCGCCAGCACGCTGCCGATGAAGCTCTCGGGCCCCAGCCAGGCCCACAGCAGCCGCAGCACCCAGCCGACCACGAGCACCGTGGCCAGCAGCGGCAATGCGGCCAACAGGCCGGTCAGGAAGGTGCGGGCGACATGGCGAAGCTGGCTGTTCAACGGCGGCTCTCCGGGCGACGGGTATGGGCCGACGATTCTCACGCCCCGGCCTTGTCGATCCCGCGCAGCGCCCAGTCCTCGCCCACCTCGCGGTGGATGGCGTCCAGCAGCGTGGCGATCACGTCGTCGGCCACCACGCCGCCAAAACGCTCGCGCAGCACCTGCGAGGCCTTGAACGGCCCGCCGTCGGTGTAGAGGTAGTCGCCCGATTCGTCGTGCGGCACGGCCTCGCGCGGGTCGTCGTAGCGGGTGGCGAACCAGCGCCACATCGCCGCCAGCTGGTGCTCGCGCGAGGCGCCGGCCAGCCAGGCGTCGTCCGGCTCGAAGCGCGAGGCGGTCTGGTCGCCGGCCGCGGCGGGCAGCTCGACGGTGTGGTCAGGAAAGAGCAGATCGGTGACGGCCATGACGGGCTCCGTGGGTCCTGGATGGTGGCCGGGACGGACAGGCGGAAAAAGAAGGCGGCAACAAGGCGGCGGGAAGGCGGCGACAGACGGCCGGCAAGGGCCAGCACGGGCCGGCAAGGGCCGACAGCTGCCCGCCGCAGTGCCGCCGCAGCGGCGGCCCAGACGCGCCGCACGCCGGCTCGTCCCTGCCGCGGCAAGGGGCATGCCAGGCGCCCACCCGGGCGCGGGCTGCCGGCCGCACCGTGCAGGCACGGCGCCTGCCCTGCCCGGGCATGCCCGCTGCCGTTCTGTCCCTGCACCCGCCGGCGCACACCGCCACCGTGCTGCCGCTGCCTGCCGACCGGCGCCGCGCAGCGCCGCAGCTCGCGCCCGATGCGCCGCTGTTCGTCGTGCTCAACCGCCGCTCCGGCCACCACGGCACGCCGGCCGGCCAGCGCCTGGGCGAGCTGCTGCGCGCCGCCGGCCATCGGCATGAGCTGCTCGTCGCCCGCCGCCCGGCCGACCTGCCGCGGCTGGCGCAGCAGGCGGTGCAGGCCGCGCGCGATGCCGGCGGCGTCATCGTCGCGGCCGGCGGCGACGGCACGCTCAACACCGTGGCCCAGGCCGTGCTGCCCAGCGGCCTGCCTATGGGCATCCTGCCGCAGGGCACCTTCAACTACTTCGGCCGCGCCAACGCCGTCTCGCAGGACCTCACCGAGGCGCTGGCAGCGCTGCTGGCTGGTGTGCAGGCCGGGCACACCCGCGCGGTGCAAGTCGGCCTGGTCAACGACCGCATCTTCCTGGTCAACGCCTCGCTGGGGCTGTACCCGCGCCTGCTCGAAGACCGCGAGGCGCTCAAGCGCCGCCTGGGCCGCAGCCGCCTGGTCGCCCTGTGGTCCGGCCTGCGCACACTGCTGGGGGGCCAGCGCGAGCTGCTGCTGCACCTGGATGCCAGCGCCCGCACCGGCAATGCCCCCGCCCAGGCGGGCACGGTGATGCGCACCTCCACCCTCTTCGTCGGCAACAACCCGCTGCAGCTCGAACGCCTGGGCCTGGACGAGGCCGACGACGTGCGCCAGGGCAGCCTGGCCGCCGTGCTGATGCCGCCGCTGTCGCGCAGCGCGCGCCTGGGCCTGGCGCTGCGCGGCGCACTGGGCACGCTGGACGGCGCCGAGGAACTCACCCGCTTTGCCAGCCGCGCGCTGCGGGTGGAGCCGCTGTCGGCCCGCCACCGCCGCGGCATCAAGGTGGCCATCGACGGCGAGAGCCTCTTCCTTGCGGCGCCGCTGCACTTCCGCGTCGCGCCGCAGCGCCTGCACCTGGTCGTGCCGCCGCAGGCCAGCAGCGAACACGTGCCCGGCGGGCAGGCCGGCGCCGGCGCATCCGGGCCGGCGCCCACGGCCCCGTGAGCCTGCTGCTGCACCTGTCCGACCCGCACTTCGGCACCGAGCAGGCGCCGGTGGTGCGCGCCCTGCTGGACCTGGGCCAGCGGCTGCGCCCGCACCTGGCCGTGTGCTCGGGCGACCTCACCCAGCGCGCCCGCGAGCGGCAGTTCGCCGCCGCCCGCCGCATGTGGGACGCCCTGCCCGCCCGCCACCGCCTGGTCATCCCCGGCAACCACGACATCCCGCTCTTCAACCTGCCGGCGCGGCTGCTGGCGCCCTATGGCGGCTTCAGCCGCAGCTTCGGCCCGGACCTGCAGCCGGTGCACGCCTGCCCGCACTGGCTGGTGCTGTGCCTGCGCACCACACGCCGTCTGCGCCACAAGGACGGCGAGGTGTCCAGCCGGCAGATCGACGCGGTGGCCCGCCGCCTGCGCGACGCCCTGCCCGGGCAGGTGCGCGTGGTCGTCACCCACCAGCCGGTACTGGCCATCCGTGACAGCGACCGCCGCAACCTGCTGCACGGCCACGAGGCCGCCGTGCGCGCCTGGGTGGCCGCCGGCGCCGACCTGCTGCTGGGCGGCCACATCCACCTGCCCTATGTGCGCGACCTGCACGAGCGCCATCCTGATCTGCCGCGCCCGGCCTGGGTGGTGCAGGCCGGCACGGCAGTGTCCAGCCGCATCCGCGAAGGCCAGCCCAACTCGGTCAACCTGCTGCGCCGGGTCGACGACGGCGGGCGGCTGCGCTGCGAGGTGCAGCGGCTGGATTTCGACGCCCGCAGCGGGCGCTTCACCGCCGCCGCCACCCAGTGGCTGGATCTGGCCCGTTGAGCCGCGGGCGCCGGCTCAGCGGGCGTCCCACAGCCGCATCCACCGCGATGACCCTCCAGGAAAAATAAATCCCCGTATTGCCAAGCGAGCAGGTACATTAGCCGCTCAGACATGCAACGAGACCGTCTTCTAGAGGTCTTTTCTCTCCCTTCCGCTGTCATCGGCTTCGCTCTCATGAAGCCGCATCCGGCAGCCGGCCTGGTTTGAATCCCCCGACGTTTCTTGAATGTTTGGCCCTGCGGGCAGGCCTGCGCCTATCCGCGTCCCGACGGCGGGCTCATTTCCGCTCGTCTTTTTCGTTTTTTCTTCAAGGAATGTCACTCATGACCACCCAGACCGGCACCGTGAAATGGTTCGACGACGGCCGCGGCTTTGGCTTCATCACGCCCACCGCCGGCACCAAGGACCTGTTCGCCCATTTCAGCGAAATCCGCGCCGAGGGCTTCAAGAGCCTGGCTGAAAACCAGCGCGTGGAATTCGAAGTCAAGCAAGGCCCCAAGGGCCCGCAGGCGGCCAACATCCGCCCGCTGTAAAGCTGGCGGTAAAACGCCTCCCGGCCGGGCAACCGGCGGGTAGATGAAAACGGCGCCCTAGGGCGCCGTTTTTTGTTGGCGGGGGAAAACTTCATCTGCCCGCAATTGCCTTTTTCCACCGCGGGCGTGATGCCCGGGGCCGATCAAACCGCGGGCGTGATGCCCGCGATGGCCCAGTCCCGGCTGCCGTCCAGCGGCCGCACGAAGTGCCAGTTCTCGTCGAAGGGCGCGGCCGGCGCATCGGCCTCCTCGCGGATCAGGCCGTGAAAGCGCACGCTGACCACCCACTGCTCGTGTTCCTGCACGGCTTCCAGCACCTGCGCATCGAGCTGCACCACATCCGTCTGCTGTGCCGCGCTGCCGCGCTCCTGCAGATCCAGCCGCAGTGAGGCGAAAAGCTCCGGCGTGGTGAACTTGCGCAGATCCTCCACCTGCCCCGCATCATTGGCCGCCTGCATGCGGATGAAGAGCATCTTGGCAATGCGCTGGAAACCTTCGGCATCGAAGTCCGCCGGCAGCGTCGCTGCACCGGTCGCGCCCGCCATCGGCACCGGATTCAGCGCCCCGGCCGAAAAGCCCCCGGCCGCCGGCGCCTGGCGCTGCATCGGCTGAGCGAAGGGATCAGCCCTGCCGGCCGGCGCACCGGCACCCGCGTACTGCAGCCCGCCCTGGCGCTGCGCCGCCGCCCCGCCGGCAAAGCGCCGCAGCAGCCAGCGGATCACGAAGAAGGCCGCCGCCGCCAGCAGCAGCATGGTCAGGAAATTGGCCATGCCCGCCCCCAGCCCGAAATGGCTGAGCAGCGCGGCGATGCCCAGGCCCGCCGCCAGGCCGGCGATCGGGCCCATCCACGAGCGCTTGCCCGCGGCAGCCGCCGCACCCGCAGCACCGGGCGCCGCAGCGCCGGCATTGGGCGCCGTGTTGGCGGGCTGCTGGGGCGGCGTCTGCTGCTGCGGCGGCGCCTTGGGCGCCTGGCGCTGCATGCCGGCCGCCCGGCCGCCACCCAGGCGCTTGGCCTCCACATCCACGGGCGCCACACCCAGCGTCAGGCCGGACACGGCAACGGACAGGGCAACGAGAAAGGCTTTCACGTAACGGTCTCCAAAAAACGCCTGCAGGCAGACGATGCAAACAGTGTGCTGTGTTCAGCATTCTGTCAGGTAGTTCCACCCGCATCGTCCGCATGGATCTGCGCACCGCGGCCCCACCAGCTCCCGCGCCCCCGGGCAGTACACTCGCCCGCCGCTGCGCCACCTCCTGTTTCTCTGTCCGATCCCGAGCCCCGCACCATGCCCGCCGGCCCTGCCGTCATCGACCTCAAGAGCGCTTCGCTGACGCTGGAAGCCGTGGTGATCAAGTCAGCCGACCTGGCCGAGCTGGCCGCTGCGCTTGACGACAAGCTGGGCGGCAGTGCCATGTTCGACCACGACCCGGTCGTCATCGACCTGGGCCAGCTGGGCCAGTCGGGCAGCAGCGGCCTGGACACCCCGCTGGAGTTCGACGGCCTGGTGCAGCTGCTGCGCCGCCACGGCATGCTGCCCGTGGCCGTGCGTGGCGGCACCGCGGCCCAGCATGCAGCCGCCCGCCAGGCCGGCCTGGGCGAAGCGGCCGAAGGCGGCAGCGCCCCCGCCCGCACACAGACCGTGGAAGTGGTGCGGGAGGTCGAAGTGGTGCGCGAGGTGCCGGTCGAGGTCCGCGTCGAGGTGCCCGGCGCGGCGGTGCCCACGCTCGTCGTCGACAAGCCCCTGCGCTCCGGCCAGCAGGCCTATGCGCGCGGCGGCGACCTGATCGTGCTGGCCGCGGTCAACCCCGGAGCCGAAGTGATCGCCGACGGCCACATCCATGTCTACGCCCCGCTGCGTGGCAAGGCCATCGCCGGCGCCAAGGGCAACACCGAGGCGCGCATCTTCGCGCTGCACCTGGAGGCGGAGCTGGTGGCGATTGCCGGCACCTACCGCACCACCGAGACCCCGCTGCCGGCCGACGTGCTGGGCCGTGCCGCCCAGGTGCGGCTGGACGGCGACCGCCTGGTCTTCGAGCGCCTGGACTGATCCCGGCCCCTGGCGAACACGGCTGGCGCACAGCCCGCCCGCGGCCGGCGGCCACAAGGCCCGCCGCTACACTTGCGGCCTTCTGCCACAAGGGCCATCCGCACTGCCGAGCACCGGCTCGATGCGCCCTGCCCCGGCCCCGCAGCCGGCTCGGCGGCACACCCCACACCCGCATCAATCGAAGGACTGCAAACCGATGGCCCGAATCATCGTGGTGACCTCTGGCAAGGGAGGCGTCGGCAAGACCACCACCAGCGCCAGCTTCGCCTCCGGCCTGGCCCTGCGCGGCCACAAGACGGCCGTGATCGACTTCGACGTCGGCCTGCGCAACCTGGACCTGATCATGGGCTGCGAGCGCCGCGTGGTCTACGACCTGATCAACGTCATCCACGGCGAGGCGAACCTCAACCAGGCGCTGATCAAGGACAAGCAGTGCGACAACCTGTTCGTGCTGGCCGCCTCGCAGACGCGCGACAAGGAAGCCCTGACCCAGGACGGCGTGGAGCGCGTGCTCAAGGAGCTGGCCGACATGGGCTTCGAGTACATCGTCTGCGACTCGCCCGCCGGCATCGAGACGGGCGCGCTGATGGCCATGCACTTCGCCGACGAGGCGCTGGTGGTGACCAACCCCGAGGTCTCCTCGGTGCGCGACTCCGACCGCATCCTGGGCATGCTCAACAGCAAGACCAAGCGCGCCATCGAAAAGCAGGAGCCGATCAAGGAGCACCTGCTGATCACCCGCTACAACCCCAACCGCGTCGAAGGCGGGCAGATGCTCTCGCTGGAAGACATCCACGAGATCCTGCGCGTCAAGCTGATCGGCGTGATCCCCGAATCCGAGACCGTGCTCAACGCGTCCAACCAGGGCGTGCCGGCCATCCACATGACCGGCACCGACGTGTCCGAGGCCTACAAGGACGTCATCGCCCGCTTCCTGGGCGAGGACAAGCCGCTGCGCTTCATCGAGGCCGAGAAGCCCGGCTTCTTCAAGCGCCTGTTCGGGAGGTGAGCGCCATGGGCTTCCTCTCCTTCTTCATCGGCGAGAAAAAGAAGTCGGCCACCGTCGCCAAGGAGCGCCTGCAGCTCATCCTGGCCCACGAGCGCACCGGCCGCAGCGCCAGCCCCGACTACCTGCCCGAGCTGCAGCGCGAGCTGGTGGCGGTGATCTCCAAGTACGTCAGCGTCAATCCGGACGACATCAAGGTGTCGATGGAGCGCCAGGACAACCTGGAGGTGCTGGAGGTCAAGATCGAGCTGCCCGAGGCGGGGCGCTGAAGCGCTTGCCTTTCGCTGATCGCACCGAGAACAAAGCCGCCCGCGGGCGGCTTTGTCGTTGCCGGGCCTTTCTTCGGCTCTTGGCGGGCCGGGGCGCCGGCAGCCCTCTTTCAGGCCGCGTCCAGCGTCTCGCGCAGTTCGTCTTCCCAGACCAGCAGGTCGTCGGCGTCCAGCTCCAGCCAGCCCAGCGCGCGGGGCGCGTGGTCGGCCCAGTCGCGGTCGGCGTCCAGGCCTTCGTGGCGCAGCATCAGGTGCTCGGCCAGCAGGCCGGCGGCGATCAGCGTCTGCACCTCGGGCTCGACCGACTGGTCGCCCAGCAGGTCCAGGTCATGGTGCAGGCGCACGGCGGCCACCACGGTGGGCGACAGGCGCCACACGCGGGCGACCAGCGCGCCGACCACGGCGTGATCCGTGCGGTGGTTGGCGTTCTCGGTGGCGATGAAGGAGCGGTCCGTGCGCGCGCGGGCCTCGACCATCGTGCCGGCGTAGCCCTTCAGGCTCTGCAGCATCACCGGCAGGCCGACATGGCAGAACAGACCGAAGGTGTGCGCCACATCGGGCGACATGCCGGGCAGCTTGCGCGCGATGAAGGCCAGGGCCAGCGCGCGCTTGGTGGAGCGCTCCCAGAAGCGCTGCAGCTGCGGGTTGCGCACCGGCAGCGCGCGCTGGGCGATGAAGCCGGTCAGCACCGCCGCCGTCTGCGCCAGGCCCAGGCGGTTCATCGCCTGGCCGATGGTCTGCACCGGCTGGCCGGCGGCGTACATCGGCGCATTGGCCGCGCGCAGCAGCGTGGCCGACATGGCCACGTCGCCGGCAGCGATGCGGGCCACCTCGGGCAGGTCGGGCTCGGCCGCGCCCAGCGCACGCTGCAGCCGCGCCAGCAGCGCCGGGCACGGCGGGATGATGATGGTCTGCAGCGGGCCGCGGCGGCGGGCCAGGTCGAGCTCTTCAGCGACGGCGGCGCAGCGGGTGGGCTCGGCAAGTGTGGTCATGTCTGGAGCCGGTGAGCCTGGGCAGGTGGCGCGGCGGGCGAAGGCCGGTGTGCGGTGCGCCGGTGTTCTGGTCGCGCATGGGCGCGCGGCTGCGCTCCATGCCCGGTCGATAAGTTATCGGTCATTCACCCACCTGCTGTAGGGCATATGTCACGCGCCGGCCGGCGGCGCTCGGGCATGGGGGTTGCCGCAAGAGGCCGTGCCCAATCCGGGCGCTTGACCAACAGGAGATCACCATGACCCGCAAGCAACAGCAGCAACAGCAGCAACAGCAGCAGCCCGGCCAGCAGCAGCGCACGGCCGCCGGCATCCAGTCCGACACGCAGGGTCAGCAGACCGGTGGCGAGCAGATCGGCTCGCAACAGGGCTCACAACAGCGCTCGCAGCAGGGCCGCCAGCAGGACCAGTCCAACCTCGGCCAGCAACAGGCCGGCGGCAACTCGCTGGGCCGCCAGGACGTCTCCAGCAGCCAGGGCAGCCAGCAGGGCGGATCCTCGGGCAACCAGGGCCGCCAGCAGGAGCAGTCCGGCAGCCGCAGCGGCTCGGGCAGCCAGCAGCAGGGCGGCTTCGGCAGCGGCAGCAGCCAGCAGAGCCAGGACATCCCGAGCATGGACCAGTCCAACCGCAGCCACCAGGACCAGCAGCGCGGCGGCATGCAGGACGTGGACAGCGACCTGCAGAGCGACGACCTGCCCGAGAGCAACAACATCAACCGCCAGCGCGGCTGAGCCGGCACCAGCCCGGCTCTCGGTGTGCCGGTGCCTTGAGGGGCCGGCCGCTCACAAGCCCGCATGCCGCGGGCTTTTTCATGGGCACCGTGGGCACGCGTGCTGGCTGCTCCCATTGAGGCCGGCCCGTATGATCCGGCGCGCCAGCCGGCTGCCCGGGTCGCTGCCCGGCAATCCCCCTGCTTCACTCACTGCCCCATCCGATGGCCGCTGCCAGCCTGCTTGCCCTCATCGACGACATCGCCACCGTGCTCGACGACGTGGCGCTGCTCACCAAGGTCGCCACCAAGAAGACGGCCGGCGTGCTGGGCGACGACCTGGCGCTCAATGCCCAGCAGGTCACGGGCGTGGACCCGAGCCGCGAGATCCCCGTGGTGCTGGCCGTGGCCAAGGGCTCGCTGGTCAACAAGGCCATCCTGGTGCCGCTGGCCCTGCTGATCAGTGCCTTCGCGCCCTGGGCGGTGACGCCGCTGCTGATGGTGGGCGGCGCGTTCCTGTGCTTCGAGGGCGTGGAGAAGCTCGCGCACAAGCTGCTGCACCGGCAGGAGGACGACGCGGCCGAGCATGCCGCGCTGGACCGCGCCCTGGCCGACCCGAGCGTGGACCTCGTTGCCCTGGAGCGCGACAAGATCAAGGGCGCCGTGCGCACCGACTTCATCCTGTCGGCCGAGATCATCGCCATCTCGCTGGGCGCGGTGGCCGAGGCGGCCTTCCTGACCCAGGTGATGGTGCTGGTGGGCATCGCCATCCTGATGACGGTGGGCGTCTACGGGCTGGTGGGCGGCATCGTCAAGCTGGACGACGCGGGCATGCTGCTGGTGCGCCGCCGCTCTGCCGCCGCGCGCGCGCTGGGCGCGGGCATCCTGCGCGCCGCGCCCTGGCTGATGAAGGGCCTGTCGGTGGCCGGCACGGTGGCCATGTTCCTGGTCGGCGGCGGCATCCTGGTGCATGGGGCGGCCCCCCTGCACCACGCCATCGACCACCTGGCCCACGGCAGCGGCGCCATCGGCCAGGCCCTGCTGCCGATGGCGGCCAACATCGTGGTCGGCATCATTGCCGGCAGCATCGTGCTGGCCGCCGTGACGGCGGTGCAGAAGCTGCGCGGGCGCTGAGGGGCCGACCGGCGCGCCGGGGCCGGTCAGTCCTCGATGGCCACGCCGCGCGCGAACACGCAGCGGCCGCGGATGGCCTGGGCCGCCTCGCCGGGCTCGGCATGCAGGCGCACGGCATCGGGCAGCACGTCGCCGTCGACGAACAGCGACAGGTAGGTGGCCGGGCCCTTGATGGAGCACATGCTGCGCATGTTGCTGCCCAGGGTGTACTCGCGCTTGAGGCTGGCCTCGGGGAAGTAGTGCTCGCCCTCGAAGACGACCGTGTCGTCGCTTTCGGCCACGACGGTGCCGTGCCAGATGGCTTTCATGGCGGATCCTTGCTGATCGGAATGGAAGGGGTGAACGGGGAAGGCGGCCATCCTACGTGCGGCGCAGCGTGTGACCCGCAGCGGCACGGCAGCCCGCATGCGAGCCTAGGGATGGCCCGGCGTGGCGGGCTGCCTAGCATGGGGCGGTCACACAACGGGCGCCTCTGCATGGCGGCCCGCGTCTCCCATCTGCCCTGGAGCCGTCATGCCGCACCACACCTCGATTCCCGCCTTGATCCCCGCCTCGACCATCACCTCGCCCCCCGCCCTGCCCTTGCCCTCCACCCCGCCTGCACGCCGGCTGCGGCACGCTGGCCTGCTGGCCGGCGCCGTGTGGGCCCTGGGCTTGATCGGCGCCCTGCCGGCGCAGGCCGCCGTGCTGGCGCAATGGAGCTTCAACACCGACGATGGCCTCGTCTCCACCGGCACGCTGGCGCCGGATGCGGGCAGCGGGGTGCTGTCGCTGGTGGGCGGGGCCACGGGCCTCTTCACCAGCGGCTCGCCGCTGGATGCGGCCGGCTTCCCGCTGGACAGCTCGTGGTCGGTGGGCGGCTTCCCGGCGCAGGGCACGGCGCCGGGCACGCGCGGCTTTGCGCTGGCGCTGCCGACCACCGGCTGGTCGGGCATCACGATCAGCTTCGACTACCGCAACCAGCCCAGCGCCAACAAGTGGTTCGCCGTCCAGGCCAGTGCCGACGGCGGCGCCACCTGGGCCGATGTGCAGACCTTCGGCGTGGCGGCGGCCGACACCTGGTACAGCACGTCCGTCGCGCTCTCATCCGCGCTGCCCGCGGTGGACGACAACCCGCTCTTTGCCGCCCGCGTGGTCGCCGTCTTCGAGCCCGGCACCACGGCTTATCAGGCCAGCGAGGCCGGCTACAACGGCGACTTCGGCCTGCAGATCGACCGGCTGCAGGTCAGCGCGGTGCCCGAGCCCGGCAGCGTGGCGCTGATGCTGGCCGGCGTGGCGGCGGTGGGTGCCGCCGCGCGGCAGTCGGTCAGAAGAGGAAATAGCGCTGCGCCATCGGCAGCGAGGCGGCCGGCTCGCAGGTCAGCAGGCGGCCGTCGGCGCGCACCTCGTAGGTCTGCGGGTCGATCTGCATGACGGGCGCATAGCTGTTGAGCCTCATGTCGGCCTTGCGCACGCTGCGGCAGCCCTTGACCGCCACGGCGCGCTTGTTCAGGCCCCACTTGTGGGGCAGGCCGGCGGCCAGTGCGGCCTGCGACACAAAGGTGAGCGAGGTGCGCGCCAGCGCCCCGCCATAGCTGCCGAACATCGAGCGGTAGTGCACCGGCTGCGGCGTGGGGATGGAGGCATTGGGGTCGCCCATCTGCGCCGCGGCGATGAAGCCGCCCTTGAGGATCAGCGCCGGCTTCACACCAAAGAAAGCCGGGCGCCACAGGACCAGGTCGGCCCACTTGCCGGGCTCGATGGAGCCCACCTCGTGCGCCACGCCGTGGGCCAGGGCCGGGTTGATCGTGTACTTGGCGATGTAGCGCTTGATGCGCGCGTTGTCGTTGCGGCTGCTCGCCTCCACCGCGTTGCCGCCCTCGCCCGGCGCCAGCCAGCCGCGCTGCTGCTTCATCTTGTGCGCGGTCTGCCAGGTGCGGGTGATGACCTCGCCGACGCGGCCCATCGCCTGGCTGTCGGAGCTGAACATGCTGATCGCACCCAGGTCGTGCAGGATGTCCTCGGCGGCGATGGTCTCGCGGCGGATGCGGCTCTCGGCGAAGGCCAGGTCCTCGGCGATGGACGCGTCCAGGTGGTGGCACACCATGAGCATGTCCAGATGCTCGTCGATGGTGTTGATGGTGAACGGCCGCGTCGGGTTGGTGGAGGACGGCAGCACGTTGGCCTCGCCGACCACCTTGAGGATGTCCGGCGCATGGCCGCCGCCCGCGCCTTCGGTGTGGAAGCTGTGGATGGTGCGGCCCTTGAAGGCGGCGATGGTGTCCTCGACGAAGCCCGATTCGTTGAGCGTGTCGGTGTGGATGGCCACCTGCACGTCGGTCTCTTCGGCCACGCTCAGGCAGCAGTCGATGGCCGCGGGCGTGGTGCCCCAGTCCTCGTGCAGCTTCATGCCGATGGCCCCGGCCTCCACCTGCTGGCGCAGGGCTTCGGGCCGGCTGGCATTGCCCTTGGCCAGGAAGCCCAGGTTCATCGGGAAGGCCTCGGCCGCCTGCAGCATCAGCTTGATGTGCTCCGGCCCCGGCGTGCAGGTGGTGGCAAACGTGCCGGTGGCCGGGCCGGTGCCGCCGCCGATCATCGTGGTGATGCCGCTCATCAGCGCCTCTTCGATCTGCTGCGGGCAGATGAAGTGGATGTGCGTGTCGATGCCGCCGGCGGTGACGATCATCCCTTCTGCGGCCAGCACCTCGGTGCCCGGGCCGATGATGATGTCCACGCCGGGCTGCACGTCGGGGTTGCCGGCCTTGCCGATGCGGTCGATGCGGCCGGCCTTGATGCCGATGTCGGCCTTGAGGATGCCGGTGTGGTCCAGGATGAGCGCGTTGGTCAGCACCAGGTCGGCCGCGTGGCCTTCGCCCGGGCCGTTGATGCGCTGGCTCTGGCCCATGCCGTCGCGGATGGTCTTGCCGCCGCCGAACTTGACCTCCTCGCCATAGCCGCCGGCCTTGAGCGTGAGGTCCTGCTCCACCTCGGCGATGAGGTCGGTGTCGGCCAGGCGGATGCGGTCACCGACGGTGGGGCCGAACATCTCGGCATAGGCGCGGCGGGAGATCGTGGTCATCGGGCGGCGTGGGATGAAGGCGCCTCAAGGCGCGGGGCGAGAGGACGTCGCAGGGCGCGACATGCGGGTGCGACAGGGCAGCGTCGAGAGTCGGCCAGCGGCTGGGCGAAGCGACCGGCGACAAGCCGGACGGGCACGGCACGTCACAGCGTGCCCTGCACCTCGCCGCGGAAGCCGTAGACCAGCCTGTCGCCGGCATAGTCCACCAGCTCCACGGTGCGCTGCTGGCCGGGCTCGAAGCGCACCGCGGTGCCGGAGGCGATGTTCAGCCGCATGCCGCGTGCGGCCGCGCGGTCGAAGCGCAGCGCCGGGTTGGTCTCGGCAAAGTGGTAGTGGCTGCCGACCTGGATGGGCCGGTCGCCGGTGTTCTCGACCACCACGGTGATGACGCGGCGGCCGGGGTTGAGCGCGTGGTCCGCGCCGTCGGTGAAGAGCTCGCCGGGGATCATGGGCCGCTCCGTTCAGGCGGCCAGCAGGGCCAGGCCGAAGCCGGCCACCACGGCACCGGCCGCGCGCGGCAGCCAGGCCTGGCGGCCCGCCAGCACGCTGCCGATGAGGAGCCCCGCGCCGTGCAGCAGCGCGGTGGCGATCAGCATGCCGGCCAAGCCCGCCGGCGGCGACGATGCCGCGGCCAGCTCGCTGCCATGCGCCAGGCCGTGGAAGACGGCGAAGCCGCCGGCCAGCATGGAGGCCCCCCAGGCCGGCAGCGCCGCGCGTGCGGCCAGCAGCAGGCCCAGCGCCAGCAGCGAGGCGGCGATCACCGGCTCCACGCCCGGCATGGACAGGCCGCTGAGGCCGAGCAGCGCGCCGATGAAGAGCATGGCCGCAAAGCTGGCCGGCGCGGCCCAGCGGCGCGCGCCCTTGAGCGTCAGCGCACTCCACACGCCCACGGCCAGCATGGCCAGCAGGTGGTCGGCACCACCGAAGGGATGGGCGAAGCCGGCCATGAAGGCGCTGCCGTGATGTGCGCCCAGGTCGGCCCCGGCATGGGCCAGGGCGGCACCCGAGCAGGCGGCCAGCACAGGCGCGGCCAGCATGCGCGCGGCACGGCGCGGAGTGGGCAGGAGGGCAGAGCGTTGGGACGTCATGCGGCGCGTTCTTTCTGGTTCAGCAGGGGCGGTGTGGAGAGGATGCAGGCGGCCGGCGGCGCGGGGCGGGGATGCGGTTGGGCGGTTGGGTGGTCGGGCCATCAAGCGACCAGGCCGTCGGGCGATCAGACGATCAGACGATGGGCTGGTGCACCGTGACCAGCTTGGTGCCGTCCGGAAAGGTAGCCTCGACCTGGATCTCCGGGATCATCTCGGGCACGCCTTCCATCACCTCGTCGCGCGCCAGCACGGTCTTGCCCTCGCTCATCAGCGCGGCCACGGTCTTGCCGTCGCGGGCGCCCTCCAGGATGGCCGCGGTGATCAGCGCCACGGCCTCGGGATGGTTGAGCTTGAGGCCGCGGGCCTTGCGGCGCTCGGCCAGCAGCGCGGCGGTGAAGATCAGCAGCTTGTCTTTTTCTCGGGGCGTCAGGTCCATGAGCGAAGGGCGCAGGTCGGCTCTTAGAGGGGGCGCGGCAGGGCAAGGGCGGATCCCACACAGCCGCTTGGATCCGGGCACCTTAAGGCACTGCACATGCAAAGTGCAAGCCAGGCCCGTGCGCACGGCCGGCGCCCGCTGAAGGGGCGGATGAGCCCCGATCTGGGCTGATCAGAGCCGGCATCGGCGCAGCACAAGGCCCTGCAGCGGACATGCACCGCAGCGGCCGCAGCGACCGCATCGGCCCGCCCACGCCGCCCCGCCAACGTGCATGGCGGCCCTTCCACAGAGAGCAGACCCGGCGCACCAACAGCGCGCAAGCGCGGCTCACCACCCCCCGCTGCGCGCCGGTCCTGCGCACCACAACGGATCAGCCCGGTCGCCGATGACCTGCATCGGCCTGCCGCACGGTGCACCGCGACGGCACGCCGCCACCTGCGTCGAACGACGCATCACCCTGCGTCAGCCTGCGTATTCCCATGCGCTTGCGGTCGTGCTGGCACAGGCGTTGCAGTACAGCCTGCGCCCTCCGCGGAACGGGTCCGCGGACACCACCCCCGCCAGTCCACACCTGGCCCCTTCGGTCCACACACGGAGAACCCATGAAACGTCGCTTCGCCCTGAAAGCCGCCAGCTTCGCGCTGGCCAGTGCCGGCCTGCTGAGCCTGTCGTCCGGCGCGCTTGCCGCCGACACCATCAAGGTGGGCATCCTGCATTCGCTGTCCGGCACGATGGCCATCTCGGAGACGGTGCTCAAGGACGTGGCGCTGATGACCATCGACGAGATCAACGCCAAGGGCGGCGTGATGGGCAAAAAGCTGGAGCCCGTGGTCGTGGACCCGGCCTCCAACTGGCCGCTGTTCGCCGAGAAGGCCCGCCAGCTCATCTCGCAGGACAAAGTGGCCGTGGTCTTCGGCTGCTGGACCTCGGTCAGCCGCAAGTCGGTGCTGCCGGTGTTCAAGGAGCTCAACAGCCTGCTCTTCTACCCCGTGCAGTACGAGGGCGAGGAGCTGGAGAAGAACGTGTTCTACACGGGTGCCGCGCCCAACCAGCAGGCTATTCCCGCGGTGGAATACCTGATGAGCAAGGACGGCGGCTCGGCCAAGCGCTTCGTGCTGCTGGGCACCGACTACGTCTACCCGCGCACCACCAACAAGATCCTGCGCGCCTTCCTCAAGAGCAAGGGCGTGGCGGATGCGGACATCATGGAGGAGTACACGCCCTTCGGCCACTCCGACTACCAGACCATCATCGCCAACATCAAGAAGTTCGCCTCCGCGGGCAAGAAGACGGCGGTGATCTCCACCATCAACGGCGACTCCAACGTGCCCTTCTACAAGGAGCTGGGCAACCAGGGCCTGAAGGCGACCGACGTGCCGGTGGTGGCCTTCAGCGTGGGTGAGGAAGAGCTGCGCGGCGTGGACACCAAGCCGCTGGTCGGCCACCTGGCGGCGTGGAACTACTTCATGAGCCTGAAGAACCCGACCAACGACGAGTTCATCAAGAAGTGGGCCGCCTATGCCAAGGCCAAGAACCTGCCCGGCCACAAGGACAAGCCGCTGACCAACGATCCGATGGAGGCCACCTACATCGGCATCAACATGTGGAAGCAGGCGGTGGAGAAGGCCAAGAGCACCGACACCGACAAGGTGATCGCCGCGATGGCCGGCCAGAGCTTCAAGGCGCCGTCGGGCTTCACCGTGAAGATGGACGAGAAGAACCACCACCTGCACAAGCCGGTGTTCGTGGGCGAGGTCAAGGCCGACGGCCAGTTCCGCGTGGTCTGGAAGACCCCGGGCCCGGTGCGCGCGCAGCCGTGGAGCCCCTTCATCGCGGGCAACGACAAGAAGAAGGACGTGCCCGAAGGCAAGTAAGGCGTGATGGGCGCAGGCCTGCATGGCATGCGCCCCGTCCCCACCCTGCACAAGAGAGAGCGGCTGGCCCCGTCGGCCTGGGCTGACGGGGCGTTTTTTTGCCCGTGGTTCGAGCCTGCTGCTTGCTCCTTCGCGATGCCGACGTCCCACAACGATCCTGACCCGATGCTCCGGCCCTCCGCACACACCCTCTCGATACCGGCTGCCCGATCACGGCGCGGGCTGCTGGCCTTGATCGCGCTGGCGGCCCTGCTGCTTGCCGCCCTGCTGCCGCGCGCGGCCTGGGCGCTGACCGCGCAGCAGGCGCATGCGATTGCCGCGGGCGACAACGATGCGCGCATCGCCGCACTGCAATCGGCCGTGGCCGCAGGCGATGCCCGGCTCGCCCCGCTGATCCAGGCGCTGCTGGACGATGCCGTCAAGGTGGACGAGCAGCGCGCCTATGTGCTGCGCGAGGGCAGCTATGTCGAAGCCGCCACTGGCCAGCCGGCCCAGCCGCCCGAGACGGCAGAGGACGTGGTCAACAACAACCGCATGCGCGGCGAGCTGGAGGCCGCGCTGGCTGCGCTCAACCTCTTCTCGGCCGACACCACCGCCCGGCGCGCGGCCATCGCCGACCTGAAGGGCAAGGTCACGCCGGCCATGCTGCCGCTGCTGGAGCGCGCCGCCGCCCAGGAGACCGACGATCGCCTGAAGGCCGAGCTGTCCCAGCTGCGCGCCATGGCGGGCATCACCGCAGAGGCCGCTGACCAGCGCATCGCCGCGGCCCGGGAGCTGGCCGGCAGCGACGACCCCGCCATCCGCAACCTGCTGACCGAGCGCCTGGCTCCGGCTGCCGACGGCGGCGAGGCCGACCCCGCCGTGCGCCGCGCGCTGCAGCAGGCGCTGGATGCGGTGACCACCCGGCTGGCCTGGGGCGAGCGCGCGGGCGTGGCCTTCACCGGCATCAGCCTGGGCTCCATCCTGCTGCTGGCCGCGCTCGGCCTGGCCATCACCTACGGCCTGATGGGCGTGATCAACATGGCCCACGGCGAGCTGATCATGATCGGCGCCTATGCCACCTTCGCGGTGCAGAACGCCTTCCGCGCCTGGCTGCCGCAGGCCTTCGACTGGTACATCGCCGCGGCCATCCCGGCGTCCTTCCTGACCGCCGCACTGGTGGGCGCGGTACTGGAGCGCACCGTCATCCGCTGGCTGTACGGCCGGCCGCTGGAAACACTGCTGGCCACCTGGGGCATCAGCCTGGTGCTGATGCAGGGCGTGCGCTCGCTCTTCGGCGCGCAGAACGTGCAGGTGGAGAACCCCGGCTGGCTGACCGGCGGCGTGCAGGTGATGAGCAACCTCACCCTGCCCTACAACCGCCTGGCCATCATCGCCTTCGCGGCGCTGGTGCTCGTGGGCATGACGCTGCTGATCGCCCGCACGCGGCTGGGCCTGTTCGTGCGCGGCGTGACGCAGAACCGGCCGATGGCCGCCTGCATGGGCGTCAACACCGCGCGCATAGACACGCTGGCCTTCGCGCTGGGCGCGGGCATCGCCGGGCTGGCCGGCTGCGCGCTGTCCCAGGTGGGCAACGTGGGCCCGGACCTGGGCCAGGGCTACATCGTCGACTCCTTCATGGTGGTCGTCACCGGCGGCGTCGGCCAGATCGCCGGCACGGTCTACGCGGCGCTCGGCCTGGGCGTGATCAACAAGCTGCTGGAGGGCTGGTCCGGTGCGGTGCTGGCCAAGATCATGGTGCTGGTGCTGATCGTGGTCTTCATCCAGAAGCGCCCGCAAGGCCTCTTCGCCCTGAAAGGTCGTGAGGCATGAGCGCCCCCTACACCCCCTACACGCTTCGCGTGCCCCCTCAAGGGCGCGCCGCCTGCGGCCCGGCCAAGCCGGATCCGCGGCAGCCGCTTGATCCGCGTGGCGGCACGGTCGCGCAATGAACGCTCCCAGCCTCAGCATGCCCTCTTCCCCTTCCTCCATACCCCGCCGCGGCCTGCTGCTCGGCGCCACCGGCTGGGCCGCCGTGCTGGCCGTGCTGCTCATCGTCACCGTGATCGTGCCGGTGCTCAACCTCGCCCTGCCCGCCGGCCATCCGCTGCACCTGAGCGACTTCTGGGTCGGCCTGATCGCCAAGATCATGTGCTACGCCATCTGCGCGCTGGCCATCGACCTGATCTGGGGCTTTGCCGGCATCCTCTCGCTGGGCCACGGCCTGTTCTTTGCGCTGGGCGGCTACGGCATGGGCATGTACCTGATGCGCCAGATCGGCCGCGAGGGCAGCTACCAGTCGGACCTGCCGGACTTCATGGTCTTCCTGGACTGGCAGTCGCTGCCCTGGCACTGGGCCGGCAGCGACTCCTTCCTGCGCGCGGTGCTGGTGATCCTGCTGGTGCCCGGGCTGCTGGCCTTCGTCTTCGGCTACTTTGCCTTCCGCTCGCGCATCAAGGGCGTGTACTTCTCCATCATCACGCAGGCGATGACGTATGCGGCCATGCTGCTCTTCTTCCGCAACGAGACGGGCTTCGGCGGCAACAACGGCTTCACCGACTTCAAGCGCATCCTGGGCTTTGGCATCACGCTGCCCGAGACGCGCATGGTGCTGTTCGCCATCACCGGCGTCGTGCTCGTCGGCTTCTTCCTGATGGCGCGCTGGCTGATGGGCACCCGGTTCGGCCGCGTGCTGCAGGCCATCCGCGATGCGGAGAGCCGCGTGATGTTCTGCGGCTACGACCCGCTGGCCTACAAGCTCGCCATCTGGACGATCTCGGCCGTGATGTGCGCCGTGGCCGGGGCGCTGTACGTGCCGCAGGTCGGCATCATCAACCCCAGCGAGATGACGCCCGCAGCCAGCATCGAGATGGCCATCTGGGCGGCCGTGGGCGGGCGCGGCACGCTGATCGGCCCCATCGTCGGCGCCTTCTTCGTCAACGGGGCCAAGAGCTGGTTCACCCAGGCCTTTCCGGAGTTCTGGCTCTACTTCCTGGGCCTGCTCTTCATCGCGGTCACGCTCTTCCTGCCGCAGGGCATCGTCGGCCTGGCGCGGCGCATCAACCCGCTGGCCCGCCTGCGCGGCAGCCGCGAGCGTGAGGCCGGCGTCGACCCCGCCACGACCGAGGAGGCCCGCGCATGACCCCCGAGCTGATGAAGGCCGGCACGCAGGCCCGGCTAGCCCACGAGCAACGCGCCCAGCAGGCCGGCGGCAGCGGCGGACGCGAAGCGGCCTATGGCCGCGTGGTGCAGCCCGGCCAGGTGGACGTGGCCCACGGCGCCATCCTGTACCTGGACGACATCTCGGTGAGCTTCGACGGCTTCAAGGCGCTCAACCGCCTGTCGCTCGCCATCGACGCCGGCGAGCTGCGCTGCATCATCGGCCCCAACGGCGCAGGCAAGACCACGATGATGGATGTCATCACCGGCAAGACGCGGCCCGACAGCGGCAGCGCCTTCTTCGGCTCCACCATCGACCTGCTGCGCCTGCGCGAGAACGCCATCGCCCGCATCGGCATCGGCCGCAAGTTCCAGAAGCCCACGGTCTTCGAGCCGCTGACGGTGTTCGAGAACCTGGAGCTCGCGCTCAAGGCCGACCGCCGCGCGCGGGCTGCCGTGTGGGCACGGCTCAGCGGCGAGCAGCTCGACCGCATCGGCGAGGTGCTCGCGCTCATCCACCTCAAGGACCAGGCCCGGCGCACCGCCGGCCTGCTGTCGCACGGGCAGAAGCAGTGGCTGGAGATCGGCATGCTGCTGATGCAGGACCCGCAGCTGCTGCTGCTCGACGAGCCCGTGGCCGGCATGACCGATGAAGAGACCGAGCGCACGGCCGAGCTCTTCCTGTCGCTGGAAGGCCGGCATTCGCTGGTCGTCGTCGAGCACGACATGAGCTTCATCGGCACGCTGAGCCGGGGCGGCGCCAACGCCGCACGCAAGAAGGTCACCGTGCTGCACGAAGGCAGCGTGCTGGCCGAAGGCACGCTGGATGACGTGCAGAGCAATGACAAGGTGATCGAGGTGTATCTTGGACGATGACCCCCCTACGGCCTTCGGCCGCCCCCCAGGGGGCGACACCAGCGGCCCGGCAAAGCCGGCTCCGCGGTGTCCGCTTGATGCGTTGGCGGCATGACAACGACCTTGCGCCCAGCGAAAGACTCTGAACAGACCATGCTCCAAGTCGAAGGCATCAACCAGTACTACGGCGGCTCGCACATCCTGCGCAACGTGGGCTTCGAGGCCCGTGCGGGCGAGGTCACGGTCGTCCTCGGCCGCAACGGCGTGGGCAAGACCACGCTGCTCAAGAGCCTGATGGGCCTGGTGGCCATCAAGACCGGCCGCATCGCGCTGGACGGGCAGGACATCCACAAGCTCACGCCCTATGAGCGCGTGCGGCGGGGCATCGGCTATGTGCCGCAGGGCCGCGAGATCTTCGGCCGGCTCACGGTGGAAGAGAACCTGCGCATGGGCCTGGCCAGCCGCCCCGGCGGCACGCCCATCCCGCCGCGGCTGTTCGAGCTCTTCCCGGTGCTCAAGCAGATGCTGGGCCGCCGCGGCGGGGACCTGTCCGGCGGGCAGCAGCAGCAGCTGGCCATCGCCCGCGCCCTGGCCGCGGGCCCCAAGCTGCTGATCCTGGATGAGCCGACCGAAGGCATCCAGCCCTCGGTCATCAAGGACATCGGCCGCGTCATCCGCCAGCTGGCCGACGAGGGGCTGAATGGCAAGCGCCTGGCCATCGTGCTGGTCGAGCAGTACTACGACTTCGCCGCCGAGCTGGCCGACCAGTACCTGGTGATGGAGCGCGGCGTGGTGGTCAGGAGCGGCCGCGGCGACGCGATGGAGGCCGACGGCGTGCGCCAGGCCATGTCGATCTGAGGCTTGCCCCCGTTCAAGGAACGGCCAAGCCCGGCCACCCACAATGGCCGCATGAGCACCCGCGCCTCCACCGCCCTGCCCGGCTTTGCCGCGCCCGCTGCCGGCTACGACCAGCCCTTCGAGATGCTGGAGGCCTGCCATGAGCGGGTGGAGCGCAGCCTGGGCCTGCTGCAGCGGCTGCTGGCCCACCTGCAGGCGCGCGGCTTCGTCGCCGACGAACAGGCGCGCGATGCGGCCCGCGACGTGATGCGCTACTTCGACCGCGCCGCACCCGAGCACCATGCCGACGAGGAGCGCCATGTCTTCCCGCTGGCGCGCACGCTGCGCGAGCCGGCGGTGGACGCGGCCATCGACCGGCTGCAGCAGGACCACCTCGTCTTCCACGAGCGCTGGCTGCGCGTGCGCGAGGGGCTCACGCAGATCGCGCAAGCCACTGATCGCCCGGCCCTGGGCCCGCACGAGGCCGAGTCCTTCGCGCAGCAGGCCGCGGCCTTCGCCCACGGCTACCCGGCGCACATGGCGGCCGAGCACGACACCGTCTTCCCCGCCGCCCAGCGCGCGCTGGCCGCGCAGGCGTCCGCCCCGCGCCGCCTGCGCGAGATGGGCGACGAGATGGCCGGCCGCCGCGGCGCGATCCGGCCACCGGCCGGCGACACGCCGCGCGGTTGAACGCATCAGCGGCGCCCGTCACCCCATGCGCCGCGCCGGGCCGCCCCGCGGCAACGCCGTGGCAGGCATCAGCACGGCGAGCGTCAAGCGCCGCCGCCGTCGACCACCACGAAGTGCTTGCGCACCGGCTCCAGCACCTCGAAGGCGCCCTGGAACCCGGCCGGGATCACGGCCGACTCGCCCGGCCCCACCTCCGTCCAGCCGCCCTGCGCGTCATGCAGCCGCACGCGGCCCTGCAGCACGAAGAAGACCTCGTGCTTGTCCGGCGCGAAGGCGATGCGCCATCGGCCCACCTCGCAGGCCCAGATGCCGGCGCTGATCTGCGCGAGCGCCCCCGCGGCGACCGGCGACTCATACAGCGCCCAGGTCTCGCGCCGCGGGTTGCCGGCTTCCAGCCGGTCGGGCCGGGGGCGGTCGATCACCGGCGCGGTGGCGGGCGGGTCCAGGCGGACGATGCGGGGCATGGGAGGCATGGCGGGCAGGGCGCAATGAGTGGAGGGCGGGCTTCCCGGCGAGATCCCCGCCACGCCAAGCGTGCGAGCGTTCACCGGGCCAGTTCAGGCAGCGGTGATCACCGCAGGGCCGGGACGATGGCGACGGGCAGCGGGCGGCTTCATGCGGCGAGGTCCCGGCCGCGCCGTCAGGCCGCAGGGCGCGCGCGATCTTGTGCCGCCTCGTCGGGCCGTATCGGCTCGACATGCATGGGCAGCAGCTCGATCGTGACCTGCAGGCCGCGCACCGCCTCGTGCAGGCGGCGCTCGACCTGGGCGCGCTGCTGCGCGGCATGGGCCAGCGTCCAGTCCTCGGGCACGTGCATGTGCAACTGGCAGAAGCGCGCCTGCGCCGCTGAGCGCGTGCGCAGGTCGTCGAAGCGCACGCCCGGCTGGGCCAGGGCCTGCAGCGCGGCCTCGATGGCCTGCTGCTCGGCCGGCTCCAGCGCGCGGTCCATCAGCCCGTCCACCGTGCGGCGGATCAGGCCCGACGCCTCGCGCGAGATGTTGGCCGCCACCAGCAGCGCCATCACCGGGTCCAGCCACAGCCAGCCGGTCACCGGCACGAAGAGGATGCCCACGCCCAGCACCACCGAGGTCCACACGTCGGTATACAGATGCCGCGCATCGGCCTCCAGCGCGATGGAGCGGTGCTCGCGCGAGGCCCGCATCAGCAGCCAGGCCACGCCCCCGTTGATGGCCGAGCTGACCATCGACAGCGCCACGCCCACGCCCGGAAGGGTGATGGGCTGGGGATGCAGCAGCCGGTCCACCGCGGCCCAGGCGATGCCGCCGGCCGCGCCCAGGATCAGCAGGCCCTCGAAGCCACTGGAGAAGTACTCGGCCTTGCTGTGGCCATAGGGGTGGCCATCGTCGGCCGGCGCATGGGCGATGGTGACCATCGTCAGGCCGAACACCGCCGCGGCCAGGTTGACGAAGGACTCCAGCGCGTCGGACAGCAGCCCCACCGAGTCAGTCAGCCACCAGGCCAGGGTCTTGAGCGCGATGGTCGCCAGCGCGGCGGCCACGGACAGTTGCAGGTAGTGGCGCACGGTCATGGAAGGATTGTCTCGCCCACAGGTGACGTCGCCCCGGGCTGCAGCCGCACGCGCAGCCCGCCCAGCGCGGGCGAGGCGTCGGCCGTCACGGCCAGCGCGTGCACCCGCGCGATGCGCCGCACGATGGACCAGCCCAGGCCGCTGCCGGCGGCGTCGTGGCCCTCGCCGCGCACGAAGCGCTCGCCCAGGCGCTGCGCCACCGCCGGCTGCAGGCCGGGGCCGCTGTCTTCGATGCTCCAGCCCTGCGGCCCCACGTGCAGCGCCACGGTGGCCCCCGGCGGGCTGTAGCGCAGCGCGTTGTCCATCAGATTGCGCAGCAGCACGCCCAGCAGCGTGGGCTCGCCGTCGATGACGAAAGGCCCGCTGGCGTCCAGCGTGAGCTGCTGCCCCTGCTGCAAGGCCTGCGGCGCCAGATCGGCCGCCACCGTGCGCGTCAGCGCGGCCAGGTCCACCGGCTGGCGTGGCCGCTCGGCCTGGCCCTCCAGCCGGGCCAGGGTCAGCAACTGGTCCACCAGCCGCGCGGCGCGGTCGCAGCCGCTGAGCACGCCGTCCAGCGCGCGCGCACGCTGCGGCTCATCCGCGGCCGCACGGGCCACCTCAGCCTGCGCCCGGATGGCGGCGATCGGCGTGCGCAGCTCATGCGCGGCGTCAGCGGTGAAGCGACGCTCGGCCTCCAGCAGGCCGGCTACACGCTCGAAGAGCTCGTTGAGCGCGCCCACCAGCGGCTGCAGCTCGCGCGTGGCCGGCTCGGCGGCCAGGGCGGGCTGCGCCTGCGGCTGCCCGATCAGGGCGCGACGGCGCGCCACCTCCTCGACCAGCCGATGCAGCGGCGCCAGCGCAATGCGCACACCGCCCCACAGCAGCAGGGCCAGCACCGGCAGGGCCAGGGCCAGCGGCCACAGCGCGCTGCGCAGCACGGCGTAGGCGATCTCGTTGCGCGCCGACAGGCGGTCGCCCACCTGCACCGTGGTGCCGCGGCCGTCCGACAGGGTGAACACCCGCCACCGCGTGCGCGCCACCTGCCGGTCCTCATAGCCCTGGCTCAGGCTGGACAGCGGCTCGGCAGGCGCCTGATCCGAGCGCGCCACCAGCCGGCCCTGGCGCCACACCTGGTAGGCCACGCGACGCATCTCGCGGCTGGCCGCGGGCACGACCGTGGTCGAGCCATGCACACCGGCGACGACCGGGTCATCCGCGGCATGCACCAGCAGCCAGGCCGCATCCTGGGCCAGATGCCCGTCGAGCAGCTCGTCGAGCTCATGGCGCACATCCACCCAGCCGGCCACGGCCGCCACCAGCCACACCGCCACCACCACGCCCAGCACGGCCGCCAGCACGCGGGCCTGCAGGCTGCGCGGGCGCACGGCAGGGGCTGGACGCACGGCACTCATGCCGGCGCGCCGCCCGGCCGCGGCACCAGATAGCCGACGCCGCGCACGGTTTGGATGAGGCCCGCGCCCAGCTTGCGGCGCAGGTGGTGCACGTGCACCTCGATGGCATTGCTCTCCACCTCGTCGCCCCAGCGGTAGATCTGCTGCTCCAGCTGCTCGCGCGTGAGCACCCGGCCGGCGTGGAGCATCAGCGTCTGCAGCAGATCGAACTCGCGCGTGGACAGGCTCACCGCCTCGCCCCCGCGCCAGACCTGGCGCGACGCGGCATCCAGCACCACGTCGCCGCACTGCAGCCGCTCCTGTGCGACGCCGCTGGCCCGGCGCACCAGCGCGCGCAGCCTGGCGGCCAGCTCGCTCAAGTCCACCGGCTTGACCACATAGTCGTCCGCGCCGGCATCCAGCCCCGCCACCCGCTGCGGCAGCGCGTCGCGCGCGGTCAGCACCAGCACCGGCGTGCGCACGCCGCGCTGGCGCACCGCCTGCAGCACGGCCATGCCGTCCTGCCGCGGCAGGCCCAGGTCCAGCACCGCCGCGGCGTAGGCGGTGGCGGCCAGCTCATGCTCGGCCGCCACGCCGTCGCGCACCCAGTCCACCTGGAAGCCGCGCTGCATCAAGCCCGCGCGCAGGCCGTCGCCCAGCAGCGGATCGTCCTCGGCCAGCAGGATGCGCATGGGTTTTCAGTCCTCCTCGCCAGGCGCGGCGGCCTCACCTGCGCCGTGGTGGTGCTCGTGCTGCTGCTCGTAGGCCACCACCATCTCATCGGGCGCCTGCAGCGCCCGCCAGCCCCAGAACGCGGCCACCGTCGCCAACAGCACCAGCGCGATGCCGGCATGGTTGCGCCGCACCAGGTCCGGCCCGCGGCCCGGCAGCCGGCCGGTGAGCATGGCCAGCAGCCGGTTGTGGCCGGCATGCACGCTGGCCGCGATCAGCCCGGCCAGGTGCAGGCCCACCAGCGCGAGCATGCCGTTGCCCAGCAGCTCGTGCAGTTCCTCGGCCACCTCGCCGCCAGCGCCCTGCAGGTTCAGCCAGCCGCTGGCCACCGTCAGCAGGGTGGCGCCGAGCAGCGCGGCCACTGTCGCCGCATGCAGGGCACCGAGCAGCCGCAGCCCGGACGCGCCGGTTGCCCCGGCCGGGCCTGCAGCAGGCGACACCCCACCGGCCGGCCGGGCCCGGCCGAGCCCGGCCCGCGCCGCCTCAAGCACCTGCACCGGCAGCGTCCATGCCGGCCGCAGCCGGGGCAGCAGCCGCGCATGGCGTGGCCCCAAGGCAGCCCACAGCAGCCGCAGCAGCACCGCCGCGCCGGCGGTATAGCCCAGCGTCACATGCAGCGTGCGCCAGCCCTCGGCCTCGGCGCTCAGCCATGCCCCGAAGAAGCTGACCGCCAGCACCGCATGCAGCACCCGCGTCGGCGCATCCACCATCCTGCGGCTGCCCACCACCGGGCCCACCGCCTGTTCCATCGCAGCCATGCCGCTCTCCTTCATCCGGCCTTCATGACGGCCGATGGTCGATGGTGCGCCCGGCGGATTAACGGCCACTTAGGGCCGGGAAGGCATGAACAGCATGGCGCCCGGGCAGGCCGCAGCGGCAGGAGCGGCAGGAGCGGCAGGAGCGGCAGGAGCGGCAGGAGCGGCAGGAGCGGCAGGAGCGGCGGCCTCGGCGCAGCGGCGCCGGCCTCAGCCCAGCGTCACCCGCGCGAACTTGCGCTTGCCCACCTGCACGACGAAGGTGCCGGCCTCCACCTTCAGCCCGCGGTCGCTGACGGTGGCGCCGTCGATCTTGACGCCGCCCTGCTCGATCAGGCGCAGCGCCTCGCTGGTGGACGGCACCAGCCCGGCCTGCTTGAGCAGCGCGCCGATGGCCAGCGGCGCACCGGCCAGCGCCACCGCCGGGATGTCGTCCGGCACGCCGCCGCGGGCGCGGTTGACGAAGTCCTGCTCGGCCTCGTCAGCCGCCCGCGCGCCGTGGAAGCGCGTGACGATCTCGCGGCCCAGCGCCACCTTGGCATCGCGCGGGTTGCGGCCGGCCGCGCATTCGGCGCGCAGCGCGGCCACCTCGTCGATCGGCTTGAGGCTGAGCAGGTCGAAGTAGCGCCACATCAGCTCGTCGGAGATGCTCATCAGCTTGGCGAACATCTGCGCCGCCGGCTCGGTGATGCCGATGTAATTGCCCTTGCTCTTGGACATCTTCTCGACACCGTCCAGGCCCACCAGCAGCGGCATGGTCAGGATGCACTGCGGCTCCTGGCCATACTCCGCCTGCAGGTGGCGGCCCATGAGCAGGTTGAACTTCTGGTCGGTGCCGCCCAGCTCCAGATCGGCCTTCAGCGCCACCGAGTCGTAGCCCTGCATCAGCGGATAGAGGAACTCGTGCACGCTGATCGGCGTGCCGGCATGGAAGCGGTCATGGAAGTCGTTGCGCTCCATCATCCGCGCCACCGTGTAGCGGCTGGCCAGCTGGATCATGCCGCGCGCGCCCAGGGCGTCGCACCACTCGGAGTTGTAGCGGATCTCGGTCTTCTGCGGGTCCAGCACCAGGCTGGCCTGCTGGTAGTAGGTCTGGGCATTGGCCGCGATCTGCTCGGGCGTGAGCGGCGGCCGCGTGGTGTTGCGCCCGGACGGGTCGCCGATCATCGACGTGAAGTCGCCGATCAGGAAGATCACCGTGTGGCCCAGGTCCTGCAGCTGGCGCAGCTTGGTCAGCACCACCGTATGGCCCAGGTGGATGTCCGGCGCCGTCGGGTCCAGCCCCAGCTTGACGCGCAGCGGCACGCCGGTGGCCGCCGACCGCGCCAGCTTGCGCAGCCAGTCCTCGCGCGGCAACAGCTCGTCACAACCTCGCTCGGTGACGGCGAGCGCGTGCAGGACGGCGTCCGTTACGGGCAAATCTGCGGCCGATGCCGGCAGATCAGTGGATTTGTTGGCGCCGGATCGCGCCGAATCGACGGACATGAGGTGAATTCCGGGGGAAGTTGGGCCCAGCGGCCCTCTTTGTCGGACTGGGCCGACCGATATACTGCGCGACGACCTACTTCGGCGGGATTGTAGGGATCGCGTCCCTGTGCCACCGCGCAAGCCCATCGGGCTTTCCACGCGGCCGGCCTCCCGGCAGCACCATGCCCGCCCTGCCGCGCTCGACCCAGCCGTCGAGCCCGTCCACCCGGCGCCCGCCACGCGGGCCCGTGCTGGGCACCGGACCTGGAAAAGGACTGACGATTTTGAACCAGACGACCGATCGGCTGACCGCCCCGGCGCAAGCCTCCGCGTTCACCCGCACGCTGGACCGCCTCGAAGACGCGCTCTTCCATCTGCCCCGTCGCCACCCGCGCCGCGTCGCCGCCGCCGTGGTCGCCCTGCTGACCGGCACCGCGGTGACCGCCTTCGGCGTGGCGCCGCTGACGGCCACCACCGCCGTGCCGACCCAGCAGCTGATCAGCGAGACCCTGCCCGCGCCGGCCCAGCTGGCCGAGCAACTCGAAGCGCTGGACCTCAGCGAGCTGCAGCTGCACCGCAACGATCTCACCCGCGGCAGCGACACGGCCGACAGCCTGCTGCGCCGCCTGGGCGTGGACGATGCCGAGGCCGCGGCCTTCCTGCGCCAGGACCCGGTCGCCCGCCGCGTGCTGGAGGGCCGCCCGGGCAAGATGGTGCAGGCGACGACCGAAAACGGCCGCCTGGCCACGCTGGTCGTGCGCTCGCCGGCCGAGCTCAGCGAGCAGCGCGACACCCACTTCACCCGGCTGACCATCAGCCGCGACGCGGCCGGCTTCAAGGCCCGCGCCGAGCAGGCGCCGCTGGCCGCCGAGGTCAAGCTGGGCTCCGGCACCATCACCAGCTCGCTCTTCGCCGCTGCCGACGACGCCCACATCCCGGACGGCGTGACCACGCAGCTGGCCGAGCTGTTCTCCACCGACATCGACTTCCGCCGCGAGCTGCGCCGGGGCGATACCTTCACCGTGCTCTACGAGGCGCTCACCGCTGACGGCGAGCCCATCACCTGGGGCTCGGGGGCCGGCCGCGTGCTCGCCGCGCGCTTCGTCAACGCCGGCAAGGCGCACGAGGCCATCTGGTTCCAGGAGCCGGGCAGCAAGGGCACCTACTACGACCCGACGGGGCGCAGCAAGAACCGCGTCTTCCTGTCGTCGCCGCTGGCGTTCTCGCGCGTGACCTCCGGCTTCGCGATGCGCTTCCACCCCATCCACAAGACCTGGCGCGCCCACCTGGGCGTGGACTTCGGCGCGCCCACCGGCACGCCGGTGCGGGTGGTCGGCGACGGCGTGGTGGAGTTCGCCGGCGTGCAGAACGGCTACGGCAACGTCATCCACGTGCGCCACGGCGGCGGCGACCGGGTCACGGTCTATGCCCACCTCAGCCGCGTCAATGTCAAGCGCGGCCAGCGCGTGGCCCAGGGCGACAACATCGGCGCCGTCGGCGCCACCGGCTGGGCCACCGGCCCGCACCTGCACTTCGAGTTCCGCGTCAACGGCCGCCAGATCGATCCGATGACCATCGCCCGCGCCAGCGAGGCGGTGGCCCTGTCGCCGGCTGCACGCGGCCGCTTCAACATGGTCGCCCGCACGGCCCTGGCCCAGCTGCAGAGCGCCCCGGCCGTGGCCGCCAACGGCGTGCGCATGGAGTAAGACCCAGCGCGCCTGCTCCCAACGCAGCAGCCCGCCAACCGGCGGGCTGTTCGCTTTCCAGAGCCCGCCCGAGACCCCGACCGGACCGCCGCATGGAAGACCTCTACATCGGGCTGATGTCCGGCACCTCGCTCGACGGCGCGGACGGCGTGCTGGCGGCCTTCCCGCGCGATGCCGGCCCAGGCGGCGCATTACCGGGCGGCCTGCGCATCCTTGCCCACGCCTGGCTGGGCTTCGAGCCAGCCTTCCGGGCCGAGCTGCTGGCCCTCAACCAGCCAGGCAGTGACGAGCTGCACCGCGCCGCCCTGGCGGCCAACACGCTGGCGCGGCTGTATGCCGATGTGGTCGGCCAGCTGCTCGTCCAGGCCGGCGTGACGCCCGCCCAGGTACGCGCCGTGGGCGCACACGGGCAGACCGTACGTCACCGCCCCGGCGAGTTCGACGGCGTCGGCTACACGCTGCAGCTCAATGCCCCGGCCCTGCTGGCCGAGCGCTGCGGCATCGCGGTGGCGGCCGACTTCCGCAGCCGCGACGTCGCCGCCGGCGGCCAGGGTGCGCCGCTGGTGCCGGCCTTCCACCAGGCCGTCTTCAGCCGCCCCGACGCCCCGGTGGCCGTGCTCAATATCGGCGGCATCAGCAACGTCACCATCCTGCCGCCGCTCACCCAGGGCGCATCAGCCGCCTGGGGCTTCGACTGCGGCCCGGGCAATGTGCTGATGGACCTGTGGTGCCAGCAGCACCGCGGCCAGCCGTACGACGCCGGCGGCGCCTGGGCCGACCAAGGCCGCGTCATCCCCGCACTGCTGCAGGCCTGTCTGGACGAGCCCTTCCTGCGCCAGCCGCCGCCCAGGAGCACCGGGCGCGACCTCTTCCATGCCGAGTGGCTGCAGGCCCGGCTCGACGGCCTGCCGCCGATGGCACCACAGGACGTGCAGGCCACGCTGTGCGAGTTCACCGCCCAGGTCAATGCGCAAGCCCTCCAGGCCCATGCGCCGGCCACGCGCGAGCTGCTGGTCTGCGGCGGCGGCGCGCACAACCCCAGCCTGATGCGCCGCCTGGCCGCCGCGCTGCCCGGCGTCGGCGTGAAGCCCAGCTCCGACCGCGGCCTTGCGCCCAACCAGGTCGAGGCCGCCGCCTTCGCCTGGCTGGCGCGGGCCCTGGTGCGCGGCGAGCCGGGCAACCTGCCGTCGGCCACCGGTGCCCGCGGCCCGCGCGTGCTGGGCTGCTTCTATCCCGCCTGAAACGCCTGGCCCGGCGTCGGCCCGAGTCCGCGCCATGTCGCGCTGCGCCGCAGCTGGCCTGCCGCATGGCGCTTGCCGCACCGGCGCAGCAGCCGACCGGCCCTGATCGCCGCCCCAAATGAAAACCGCCCCGGAGGGCGGCTTGGCTCAGTCGGGCACGTCAGGCGGGCGGCGCCGGCCTGCGGCGCTTCAGCACCGCGGCAGCCGGCTCAGACCGAGAAGCTCGACCCGCAGCCGCAGGTGGTCTGCGCGTTGGGGTTCTTGATCACGAACTGCGCGCCCTGGAGGTCATCCTTGTAGTCGATCTCCGCACCCATCAGGTACTGCAGGCTCATGGCGTCGATCAGCAGCGTGACGCCGTTCTTCTGCATCTGCGTGTCGTCGTCGTTGGCGATCTCGTCGAACGTGAAGCCGTACTGGAAGCCCGAGCAGCCCCCGCCCTGCACGAAGACGCGCAGCTTGAGGTCCGGATTGCCCTCCTCGTCGACCAGCTCGCGCACCTTGGAGGCGGCGGCGTCGGTGAAGATGATGGGCGCCGGCATCTCGTCAACGGCGGTTTCGGGGGCGGCGGCTACGGCGCTCATGGCAATTGCTCCAGCAGGCTTCGGAATCGTGTATCGGGGAATAGGGACGGTGGCGGAGGCGGCGGGTCGTCGGTGCAGCGGCGGCGCGCGGGCCGCTTCAATCAAGCTTGGTTCGAGGCGGCCAGTTTCAAGGCCGGCTTGTCCTCGCTGGCCAGTGAGTGCAGCTCGCCGTCGAGCGTGGCGCCCTGGTGCATCTCCAGTGCGGCGTAGCGCACGTCGCCCTGGATGCGTGCCTTGGGCTGCAGCTCCAGCAGCGTGTGCGACACCACTGGGCCCACGACCGAGCCGTTGATGATGACATGACCGGCACTGACCTTGCCGGTCACCCTGGCTTTCTCGCTGATCACCAGCACGCTACGCTCCATCGGCTCGGCGGTGATGTCGCCGAGCACCTCGCCGTCTATGCGCAGCCCGTCACGAAAGCGCAGGCTGCCTTCGACGGTCGTGCCCTCGCCGACCAGGGTGCGGATGGCAGGCTGGCGTTTGATTCCGAGCATGGGAGTCTCCTGTTTGAGGCGGCCGGGGCTTCTGGCCGTGGCGCGGACGGCCGGCCGGTTCACACGATCGCGGGCGCAAGGGGCGAGCCTGCGATCACAGCCGCGCAACCTGCGTGGTGCGCAGCGCGCCGCTGCTGTCGAGCACGCGCACCTGCACCTGGCGCACCTGGGCCCGCGGCGGCACTTCGATCAAGCCCTCGGCGCGCTGGTACTGGCGGAACTGCAGCGGCCGGGGCCCGCCCGCGGCGGGCAGGCTCCACGGCCGGCCCTCCAGCGTACCGGAGAGCAGCAGCTCGTAGCGGCCGTGGAACTCCGCCGGGGCACGGCCGGGCTGCATGATGAGCAATTGATAACGCAGCTGTCCGGGGCCGGCCACACTGGCCTGCAGCGCCCGCACCGCCACGCCTTCGGCATTGCCGGTGGGCAGCAGCCGCTCGAAGAAGGCCAGATCGGCGCGCAGGTCGGCATTCTCGGCCTCCAGCGTGCGCACCTGCTGGGCCAGGCGCTCCTGCGCCGCGCGCTCGGCCTTGATCAGGCTGTCGGCCGCATGGGCCAAGCCCTGGCCGGCATCGCGCTCGCGGCCCAGCCGGTCCACCTCAGCGCGCAGCCGCGCCAGCTCCTCGCGCTGGGCCGCGGCGTTCTGCGGCAGGCCGGCCAGGCCCTTGCCCACCTCGAACGCCCACAGCGCCAGCGCTGCGGAAAAGCCCACCATCAGCGCCACCACCGCCCAGCGCAGCGGCCAGGGCAGGTGGCTGCGCACGATCATGCGCGGCGCACTGACCGACAGGCGGCGGCGGATCAGTCTCCAGCGCATGCAGCCGGAACGGGGAGGGATGGCGGCTCAGGGCGAGACCGGCACCTGGGTCAGGCCCAGTGCCTCGTCCAGCCCGCACATCAGATTCATGTTCTGGATCGCCTGGCCGGAGGCGCCCTTGGTCAGGTTGTCCTCCACCACCAGCACCATCACCGTGTCGGGCTGCGGCTTGTGCACCGCGATGCGCACGTAGTTGCTGGCACGCACGCTGCGCGTCTCCGGCGCCGAGCCGGCCGGCAGCACATCGACGAAGCGCTCGCCCGCATAGGCCTGCTCGAACACCGCCTGCAGGTCGGCCGCACGGCCGGCGTCGTTCAGCCGCGCATAGAGCGTGGAGTGGATG
The DNA here is from genome assembly GCA_016219375.1 of Burkholderiales bacterium. GTDB lineage: Bacteria > Pseudomonadota > Gammaproteobacteria > Burkholderiales > Burkholderiaceae_C > Aquabacterium. Next base: position 159,129 of record JACRNC010000023.1, on the reverse strand, counting down.
CCGCGGATGATGGGCAGCAGATGCGGCACGAACAGGCACTCGACGCTGGCGTCGCCGGCGATCAGGCGCAGTTGCTGGTTGATCTCCGGGCCGTGGCGGTGGCCCTTGACGCCATAGGCCTTGAAGTTGTCGCTGGCCTCCGGGAGCAGCGTGTGCACCTCGGCCTTGCGGCCGGCGCCCGACACGCCGGAGGCGCAGTTGGCAATCAGGTGCGTGGGCTCGATCAGCTTGCTGCGCAGCAGCGGCGCAAAACCCAGCTGCACCGACGTGGGGTAGCAGCCCGGATTGCCCACGATGCGGGCTGTGCGGATGGCCTCGCGGTTGAGCTCCGGCAGGCCGTACACCGATTCGGCCAGCAGGTCCGGGCAGGTGTGCGGCATGCCGTACCACTGCTCGAAGACACCCACGTCCTTCAGCCGGAAGTCCGCCGCCAGGTCGATCACCTTGACACCGGCGGCGAGCAGCTCGCGCGCCTGGGCCATGGCCACGCCGTGCGGGGTGGCGAAGAACACCACATCGCAGTCCGTCAGCGCGGCATCGTCCGGCGCGACGAAGGCCAGGTCCACCTGCCCCCGCAGGCTGGGATACATGTCGGCGACCGGCAGCCCGGCCTCCTTGCGCGAGGTGATGGCGCGCAGCTCGACCTGCGGGTGCTGGGCCAGCAGGCGCAGCAACTCGACCCCGGTGTAGCCGGTGCCACCGACGATGCCGACCTTGATCATGCTTGTCTCTCCAGGAGAGGGCGCGGCCCGGCGGCCGCTGGGGAGGCGAATTGTAGGCAGCGGCCTTCGCCGGCGGCGTTGCCTGCCCTGCCACGCAGGTGGACACGCCGGCCCGCGCGGCAACGAGGAACGCTGCTGAAAGGAACGCTGCTGAAACGACAAGCGGCCACCGAGGTGGCCGCTTGCGTGTGGCGCAGAACCTGCCGTGCAGGCTCCGCACAACCCAGATCAGCGCTTGCTGAACTGCTTGCGACGGCGGGCGCCGTGCAGACCGACCTTCTTGCGCTCCACCTCGCGGGCGTCGCGGGTGACGAAGCCGGCGCGGCTCAGCTCGGGCTTGAGCGCGGCGTCGTAGTCGATCAGGGCACGGGTGACGCCGTGGCGCACGGCGCCGGCCTGGCCGGACTCACCGCCACCGTTGACGTTGACCTGGATGTCGAAGGCGCCGTCGTTGTTCGTCAGCATCAGCGGCTGCTTGACGATCATGATCGAGGTCTGGCGGCCGAAGTACTCGTTCAGCGGCTTGCCGTTGACCGTGATCTGGCCGGAGCCCTTCTTGATGAAGACACGGGCGACCGAAGACTTGCGGCGGCCGGTGCCATAGTTCCAATTGCCGATCATCGCCGCTCCTTAGATTTCCAGCGCCTTGGGCTGCTGCGCGGTGTGCGGATGGGCAGGGCCCGCGTACACCTTCAGCTTCTTGATCATGGCGTAGCCCAGGGGGCCCTTGGGCAGCATGCCCTTGACCGCCTTCTGCAGGGCGCGGCCCGGATGCTTGGCCTGCAGGTCCTTGAACTTGGTGCCGTAGATGCCGCCCGGGTAGCCGGAGTGGCGGTAGTACACCTTGTCGTTGGCCTTGTTGCCGGTGACGCGGATCTTGTCGGCGTTGACGATGACGATGAAATCGCCGGTGTCGACGTGAGGCGTGTAGATGGCCTTGTGCTTGCCACGCAGGCGGAGAGCGACTTCGCTGGCCACTCGTCCGAGCACCTTGTCGGTGGCATCGATCACAAACCACTCGTGCGTCACCTCGGCCGGTTTGGCGCTGAAGGTCTTCATGTGCGTAGAGTGTCGTTGGGTCAACGGCTGGCTGTCGCGGTCGGTGCCCCTTCTTGGATAGAGGGCCTCTTAGGCGCAGCAAGGCGGCAATGCCGCCTGCGCCGTGAAAGCGGCCTGCAAACGAGGCCGGGCGCTCCCAAGGCGTGCTTCCCCGCAGCCGAAAACGGGAAAGCCGGCGATTCTAGCCTGTTGCGGCAGCCGGGGCAAAGCGAACAGCGCGCGGCGAATCGTGTCTTTGCTCACAGCACGGATCGGGGATTGCGGTTACGCTTCGCGCCTAGGGTTAACCCCAGGCTTCGCCACATGATCATGCCCCCCACCTCCATCGACCGTTTCGGCATCGAGCCGCCCGCCGAGGGCCGCCCGGCACCTGCCCGCGCGTCCGGCTGGAGCCACTGGGTGCCCATCCGCACGCTGGCCGAGCGCCACCGCCCGCTGATCCTGGACCATCTGCTCAAGATGGACGCCGAGGACCGCCACCTGCGCTTCGGCGTGACGACCTCCGACGACCAGATCCGCCGCTATGTGGCGTCGATCGACTTCGAGCATGACGAGGTCTTCGGCATCTTCGACCGCCGGCTGCGCCTGATCGCCGTGGCCCACCTGGCCTACCCGCCGCCGCGCGATCCGGCCGACAAGCGGCCCATCGTGGTGGAGTTCGGTGTCACGGTGCTGCCCGAGGCCCGCGGCAAGGGCTACGGCAACCGGCTGTTCCAGCATTCCATCCTGCACGCGCGCAACCGCGGCGTGCATGCGCTGTTCATCCATGCGCTGACCGAAAACGCGGCGATGCTCAAGATCGCGGCCAAGGCCGGCGCCACGCTGGAGTACGACGGCCCGGACGCCGAAGCCTGGCTGAAGCTGCCCTCCGACACGGTGCGCACGCACCTGGACGAGACGCTGCGCAGCGGCGCGGCGGAGCTCAACTACCGCGCCAAGGTGCAGGCTGGCCGACTGCGCCGCGTGTTCTCGCGCTGGCTGGGCTGAGCTGCGGACATCGGCCTGGCCTGCCCCGCCGGCGCGCGGGCGGCTGAGGGCCTCTTACGTCCGTCCCAGTCCTTCCGCGTCCGTCCGAGCCCGCCCCGGCCCGCCTGACCCTCGCACCACCAAGCGGCCCCAGGGTCGCGGGGTAAGGCCACGGGCCCGTGTCATCCTGCCGCAGGCGCGCCACCCCCAGCCGTTACGATGCCGCGCAGGTATCGAAGCAGTACGGGCGGGGCGGTAGATGGATGCAATGCAGTGGGCGTGGTTGGCGGCGGCCGCAGTGGTGGGCCTCGGAGCCGGCGCCGTGCTGGCCGTGACGCTGCTGCGCATGGGCCAGCCCTCACGCCGCCATGCATTGCCCGAAGACTGGGCGATCAGCGCCCGGCCGGTGTTCACCGCCGAGGAGCGCGTGCTGCACCGGGCGCTCACCACCGCACTGCCACAGCAGGTGATCCTGGCCAAGCTGCCGCTGGTGCGCTTCTGCCAGCCGCTCAACCCCGAGCGCAGCGCCTATTGGTATGAGCTGCTGCAGCCGCTGCACGTGGGCTTTGCAGTGTGCTCGCCCAACGGCCGCGTGCTGGCGGCCATCGATTTGCAGACGCCCGGCAATCGCAAGCAGCTTCAGCGCAAGGCAGGGGCGCTGGAGGCTTGCCGCATCCGCTATGTGATCTGCCAGCCGGCCGCTCTGCCCAGCGCCCAGGAGATCGCCAGCTGGGGCCTGGTGGCCGATGCCGCGCAGCCGGTCAGCCTGCCGCCCCACTCCGCCCCCGCGCAGCCCAGCATTGCGCAGGCCGGCGAGCAGCTGGCCCGCACGGTGCGCCAGCGCCGCGCCGAGCGCCAGGCGCAGTGGCAGGACTCGGGCTTTGCCAGCGACTCGTTCTTTGCGCCTGACAGCCGGCTCGACGAGCTGCTCAGCGACCTGGGCGAGCTGGACGGCTCGCGCACGCCCGGCCGCACCCCCCATCCCCGACGGGCCTGAAGGCCGGCCGGCCGCCCTCGCCGCGCCCCGCCCGGGCGCCATCCGGGCGCGGGTGATGGCGCTTGAGGCCTGAGCCCGGCCCAGCACCAGGCCCGGGCCCGACTCAGTCGAGCTTGCCGATCAGCAGCCGGTTGACCCGCTGCACGTAGGCCGCCGGGTCATCCAGCTGCCCGCCTTCGGCGAGCAGCGCCTGATCGAAGAGGATGTGCGCCAGGTCCGACGTGGTGGCCTCGTCCACCTCCTGGCTCAGTCGCATCACCAGGCGGTTCTGCGGGTTGATCTCGAGCACCGGCTTGCTGGCGGGCGCGGCCTGGCCGGCCTGCTTGAGCAGGCGGGCCAGGTGTCCGCTCATCTCGCCTTCGTCGGCAACCAGGCAGGCGGCGGAGTCCACCAGCCGGGTGCTGACGCGCACGTCGCGCGCCTTGTCGGCCAGCAGGGTCTTGAGCTTCTCGACCAGCGGCTTGCAGGAGGCCGCGGCCTCTTCGGCGAACTTCTTCTCCGACTCGTCCTGCAGCTTGCCCAGGTCGGCCGCGCCCTTGGCCACGCTCTGGATGGGCTTGCCCTCGAACTCGTGCAGGTGCGAGAGCATCCATTCGTCCACCCGGTCGGTGAGCAGCAGCACCTCGATGCCCTTCTTCTTGAAGATCTCGAGCTGCGGGCTGTTCTTCGCGGCGGCCAGGCTGTCGGCGGTGATGACGTAGATCGCCTCCTGGCCCTCTTTCATGCGCGACACATAGTCGGCGAGCGACACGCCTTCATCAGCCTGGGTGGATGCGAAGCGGAAGAGCTTGGCCAGCCGTTCCCGGTTGGCGAAGTCCTCGCCGATGCCTTCCTTGAGCACCGGGCCGAACTCGCGCCAGAAGCGCAGGTAGTCGTCACGGCGGTTGTCGGCCACGTCCTCCAGCATGGACAGCACGCGCTTGGTGCAGCCCTCGCGGATGGCCTTCACGTCGCGGCTTTCCTGCAGGATCTCGCGGCTGACGTTCAGCGGCAGGTCGGCCGAGTCGACCACGCCCTTGACGAACCGCAGGTAGACCGGCAGCAGCGCCTCGGCGTCGTCCATGATGAAGACGCGCTTGACGTACAGCTTGAGCCCGCCGCGCTTGTCGCGGTTCCAGAGGTCGTAGGGCGCCTTGGCCGGGATGTAGAGCAGCTGGGTGTACTCGGTGCGGCCCTCCACACGGTTGTGGGTGTAGGCCAGCGGCGGCTCGCTGTCGAAGCTGATCTGCTTGTAGAACTCGTGGTACTGCTCCTCGGTGATGTCGGCCTTGGGGCGGGTCCAAAGCGCGGCGGCCTGGTTGATGGTCTCCCACTCGTCGGTGGAGACGTACTCGCCCTTGTCCTGGTCCCACTCCTCCTTGCGCATGAGGATGGGCAGCGAGATGTGGTCGGAGTACTTGCCCACGATGCCGCGCAGCTTCCAGGCGGTGAGGAACTCGTCCTCGCCTTCGCGCAGATGAAGGATCACATCGGTGCCGCGCGCGGGCTTGGTGATGGACTCGACCTCGAAGTCGCCGGTGCCCTCGCTGCTCCAGCGCACGCCGTCTTCGGCCTTGAGGCCGGCGCGGCGCGATTCGACGGTGATGCGGTCGGCCACGATGAAGCCGCTGTAGAAGCCCACACCGAACTGGCCGATGAGCTGGGCATCACGCGCCTGGTCGCCGGACAGCCGGCCCATGAACTCCTTGGTGCCGCTCTTGGCGATGGTGCCCAGGTGGTCGATGGCCTCCTGCGCGCTCATGCCGATGCCGTTGTCGCGGATGGTGAGCGTGCGCGCGGCCTTGTCGATGAGGATGCGGACGTCCAGGTTGGGCTGGTCCTCGTACAGGGACGCGTCGTTGAGCGCCTCGAAGCGCAGCTTGTCGCAGGCGTCCGACGCGTTGGAGACCAGCTCGCGCAGGAAGATCTCCTTGTTGGAGTAGAGCGAGTGCGTGACGAGGTGCAGCAGCTGCTTGACCTCGGCCTGGAAGGAATGGGTTTGCTTGCTCATGCTTGTTCTCGGGTCTGGTTGCATGACAGGGACAGGAGCGGCCGGCACGCGCGCGGCCGCAGCCTGGGCACGCCGGCGGCGTGGAGGTGGCCCGCAGCGCGGGTGGCGGGGGCGGCCCGGGCGACAACCGCAAAGGCGTCCGCGCCGGGCGCGGGGGACTTGAGGGCGGCCGCGGGCGTTTCAAGCCCGGCTGCGCGCTTGCCTCGCGGCAAGCAGCCCGGCGCGGCCGGCAGGGCTTGATCAGCGCAGAGAAGCTCGGCTAGAATCTGCGGCTTCGCTGGCGCTTTAGCTCAGTTGGTTAGAGCGACGGAATCATAATCCGCAGGTCCGGGGTTCGAGTCCCTGAAGCGCCACCACAGACACTGCATCGGGCTGCCCTCCAAGCAGCCCGATGTGCCAAGAAAGCCCGTTAGCTGCGCCCCGCTTGCCGGTGGCCCCAGTTGACGGGCTTTTTGCTTGGTGTTCCGCTTGGGTGCCGTTGCCGGCTTGGTGCATCGTTGCGACCGGCTGCGCTGCAGCCCGGGCCCGCGTCTTCTGCCCGGCTTCTTAACAAGCAGCCTCTGGATCTACACCATGACACGCTGTCCTTCCTCCCCCCTCTGGTCGCGCCGCTCCACGGCCGCCGCACTCGGCCTGATGCTGGCCGCCGGCGGGCTGGCGGCGCTCGCGCCTGCACCGGCATCCGCGCAGCTGCAGGTGCAGCGCTACTTCCCGCGCAACGCGCTGCGCGGGGAGGTGGTCTTTGGCCAGCCTCCGCAGCTCACGCTCAATGGCGTGGCCGCGCAGCTGGCGCCCGGCGCGCGCATCCGCGGCACGGACAACCTGCTGGTGATGTCCGGCGCGCTGGCCGGCACCAAGGCCACGGTGCACTACACGACCGACATGTACGGCCAGTTGCTGGAGGTATGGCTGCTGCGCGCCGACGAGCTGGCCAAGAAGGTGTGGCCCAAGACGGCCGAGGAAGCGGCGGCCTGGACCTTCGATCCGGCCGGCCAGTTCTGGACCAAGAACTGAAGGGGCGCAGCATGGACACGACACGCGACAACGCCCCGGCGGCGCAGGCGCTGGCCGACCGTCAGGACGGCGCAGACCGCCCGCGCAAGGTCTACATCAAGACCTTCGGCTGCCAGATGAACGAGTACGACTCGGACAAGATGTCCGACGTGCTGGGCGCCGCACAAGGCTACGAGCCCACCGACGACCCCGAGCAGGCCGACCTGATCCTCTTCAACACCTGCTCGGTGCGCGAGAAGGCGCAGGAGAAGGTGTTCTCCGACCTGGGCCGTGTCAAGCATCTCAAGAGCAAGGGCGTGCTGATCGGCGTGGGCGGCTGCGTGGCCAGCCAGGAGGGCGCGGCCATCATCGAGCGCGCGCCCTATGTGGACGTGGTCTTCGGCCCGCAGACGCTGCACCGCCTGCCGGCGATGCTGGAGGCGCGCCAGCGCGCCAACCGGCCGCAGGTGGACATCAGCTTCCCGGAGATCGAGAAGTTCGACCACCTGCCGCCGCCGCGCAAGGAAGGCGCGTCCGCCTTCGTGTCGATCATGGAAGGCTGCTCCAAGTACTGCAGCTACTGCGTGGTGCCGTACACGCGCGGCGAAGAGGTGTCGCGCCCGTTCGAGGACGTGCTGACCGAAGTCGCCGACCTGGCGGACCAGGGTGTGAAGGAAGTGACGCTGCTGGGGCAGAACGTCAATGCCTACCGGGGCCGGATGGGTGACACGGGCGAGATCGCGGACTTCGCGCTGCTCATCGAGTACGTGGCCGACATCCCGGGCATCGAGCGCATCCGCTACACGACCAGCCATCCCAACGAGTTCACGCAGCGGCTGATCGACGTCTATGGCAAGACCGACAAGCTGGTGAGCCACCTGCACCTGCCGGTGCAGCATGGGTCCGACCGCATCCTGATGGCGATGAAGCGGGGCTACACCGCGCTGGAATACAAGAGCACCATCCGCAAGCTGCGTGCGGTGCGGCCGGACATCAACCTGTCCAGCGACTTCATCGTCGGCTTCCCGGGCGAGACCGATGACGACCATGCGCGCACCATGAAGCTGATCGAGGACATCGGCTTTGATGCCTCCTTCAGCTTCGTCTTCAGCCCGCGCCCGGGCACGCCGGCCGCGGCGCTGGAGGACGACACGCCGCACGAGGTGAAGATCGCCCGGCTGCAGCAGCTGCAGGCCGCCATCGAGGCCAATGTGCAGCGCATCAGCGACAGCCGTGTCGGCACGGTGCAGCGCATCCTGGTGGAAGGGCCGTCGCGCCGCGACCCGACGGAGCTGATGGGACGCACGGCCTGCAACCGCATCGTCAACTTCGCGGCCGGGCCGCAGCGCGAGCGGCTCATCGGCCAGATGATCGATGTGCGCATCACGCAGGCCTTCCCGCACTCGCTGCGGGGCGAGGTGCTCACGCGGGGCTGAAGCGCCGCTCAGGGCGCCGCGGGCCTGAGCGCCGCGGCTGCTCGCGCGCCCCGCGCCCACCGCATGCGGCTCACCAGCTTTCGCTGCTGGTGCCGCATTCCGCATCGGCCGCGTTCAGGCTGCAGCGGATCTTCTTGAGCATCTTCAGACCGCGCTTGTCGTACAGGCCTTTCTCGGCCAGCTCGATGCGGGCCTCGCGCATCATCAGCGTGTAGCGCCGCGCGTCGTCGGGGCTGAAGGCGATCCACTGGGCCGCGGGGATCTCGGCCTCTGCTGCGGTGATCACGCGCCGGGCCTCGTCCTGATGCGCGAGCCAGTACTCGCGCGACTTCTCGCCGAAGCCGGCGGGGAAGCGGTCGCGGCGCAGCACGAGCTGGTAGCTCAGGATCATCATCGGGAAGCGCGACACGCCGCCCTTGCTGCCCACGCCGCGGTAGAGCTCCAGCGGCTTGTAGGCGATGGCCGGCGCCACGACGATGTCGATGGAGCCGTTGTTGAACTTGGTGTGGAAGTTGGTGATGTCGGCCGACACCGGCTGCGCGCCCAGGCGCTGGATCAGCTCGGCCTGCGCCCTGTCGTGGTCGAAGGCGGCGATGCGCTTGCCGGATGCGGCCTCGGGCGAGCTGATGCGGCGGTCGTTGACCAGCGCATAGGCGGCGCCCAGCGGAAAGACGCCGCCGATCTCGTAGGGGCCGCTGACCATGAACCTGGCCGCCGCGGGGGAGGCAAAGGTCTCGATGGCGCGCTGCACCACCTGGTAGCTGGCAGCCATGTCCACCTGGCCGTCGCGCACGATGGTGGTCGAGCCGATGGAGTCTATGGCCGCGGTGAACGGGTTGTAGGGCCGGGTGCGCAGCCCGGTGGCAGCCACCGCGTCGCACTGGCCGGTGCGGAAGTCCTCCACCGCCACGCGCTCGTCCACATAGCTCTTGAGCTGGATGTCGGCGCCGTGGCGCTGCATGGCCAGCGCGTAGTCGCGAGCCATCGCATAGCCGGGGCCGCTGGTGCCGATGGGGTCGTAGAAGCAGAAGGTCTGGTGCGCCGGAGGGGCGGCGTGTGCGGCGCTGGCCAGCAGGGCGGTCGCCGCGCAGACGGGCGCGCGCAGGCCGCAGCGGGCCGGGAAGGTCAAGGGCATGGTGTCTCCTGGAGTGGTCCGCCGACTCGTCGGGCAGCGTGCGGCCGGCGTGGCGGGCGCACGCCGGTGGCGGGCTCAAGCCGCCGTGATCAGCGCCTGCAGCAGCTGCGCCACATGGCCGGCATCATGCTCCGTGGTCAGCGAGATGCGCAGCCGGGCCGTGCCCTCGGGCACGGTGGGCGGGCGGATGGCCGGCACCCAGATGCCCTGCGCATCCAGCCGCTGCATCAGCGCCACGGCATCCTCGTTGCGGCCGACCACCAAGGGCTGGATGGCGCTGTGGCTGTCCAGCAGCCGCCAGTGCGCAGGCAGCCGGCCGGCGGCCTGCGCCTGCTGCACGCCCTGGCGCAGTTGCGCGGCCAGGGTCTGCACCCGCTCACGGCGCCAGGGCTCGTCGCGCATGACGGCCAGCGCCGCGACCAGTGCTGCGGCCTGCCCCGGCGGCGGCGCGGTGGCGAACATGTAGGTGCGAGCGCGCTGCATCAGCCAGTCCACCATCTGCGGCGCACCGGCGATGAAGGCGCCGGCCACGCCTGCGGCCTTGCCCAGCGTGGCCATGTAGACCACGCGCTCCAGCACGCCGGGCGCCGGCGCCCTGCCCTGCCCGGCCAGGCCGAAGTGGGCCAGCGCACCCTCGCCGCGCGCGCCCAGCACGCCCAGGCCGTGGGCATCGTCGATCAGCAGCCAGGCGCCGTGGCGCTCGCACAGCGCCAGCAGCGCCGGCACGTCGGCCAGGCTGCCGTCCATGCTGAAGACGGTGTCGCTGGTGACGAGCTTGCGGCGCGCCGGGCTGGCGGCCAGGGCGGCGTCCAGCGCAGCCAGGTCACGGTGGGCGACGATGTGGATGTCGGCGCGCGACAGCCGCGCGCCGTCGATCAGGCAGGCGTGGTTGAGCGCATCGGAGAACACCGCGTCGCCCTTGCCCACCAGCGCCGGGATGGCGCCCGTGTTGGCCGCATAGCCGGAGTGGAAGAACAGCGCCCGCGGCAGGCCGGTATGGGCGGCCAGCGCGTCTTCCAGCGCCTGGTGCGCCGGGCCGTGGCCGCAGACCAGGGCCGATGCGGTGGAGCCCGCGCCATGCTGCTGCGTGCCCTCGCAGGCGGCGGCGATGACGGCCGGGTGATGCGCCAGGCCCAGGTAGTCGTTGGAGCCGAAGGCCAGGCGCACCTGCCCATCCACCTCGACCCGCACGCCGCCCGATCCGGGCAGCGGGCGCACGACGCGACGCTGGCGCCAGCGCTGCGCGGCGTGCACGGCGGCCAGTTCATCGACGGCGGCCTGGGCCAGCGTGGGGGCCGGCGCAGGCGGTTCACTGATCGGTCGCTCGCTCATCGGCCGCTCGGTCATCAGGGGCTCACTCACCGGGCGCTCACTCATCGGACGTTGCCTCGTCGCCATGAGCAGAACGATGGCGGCGCCCCATGCAGCAGGTGGTGGCCATGTGGCGGGCGCCCCGCCTCAGCCCGGCAGGCTCAGCGAGCGGGCAAGCTGCGCCGGCTCGGCCTGCGGATCGAAGGCCCAATCCGCCAGCAGCGGCGCATCCAGCCGTGCGCGCAGCGTCAGCAGGTTGTCCTCCGCGGCCAGCATGTCGGGATCCAGCCGATTGGCGATCCAGCCGGCCAGGCGCAGGCCGCGCGCGGCAATCGCCTCGGCCGTGAGCAGCGCGTGGTTGAGGCAGCCCAGGCGCAGGCCGACCACCAGGATCACCGGCAGGTCCAGCGCCTGGGCCAGGTCGGCGCTGGTCTGCGTGGGGTTGAGTGGCACGAGGAAGCCGCCCGCGCCCTCCACCACCACCGCGTCGGCCTGCTCGCACAGCGCATCGAAGGCGTTGACGATGGCATCGACCTCGATGGTCTGCCCGGCCGCCTGCGCGGCAATGTGGGGCGACACCGGCCAGGGCAACAGATACGGGTTGACCAGCTCGCGCGGGGCATCCAGCGTGCTGGCTGCGCGCAGCTGGGCGACGTCTTCGTTGACCCAGCCCTGCGGCGTCTCGTCCGCACCGGCGGCCACGGGCTTCATGCCCACGCACCGCGGGTGCGTCTCACGCAGCTTGTGCAGCAGCGCGCAGCTCGCGCGGGTCTTGCCGACGCCGGTGTCGGTGCCGGTGACGAAGTAGGCGGTGGTCATGGTCGATCAGGGCAGCGGCAGGTCGCCGGCTGCAGGCATGGAGACATCCGTCAGCGCCGCATCCAGCGCAGCCAGCGTGCCGGCGGCCAGGTGGTCCAGCGCCGCATCGTCCAGCGCGTAGGGCGGCATCAGGTAGAGCGTGGCGCCGATGGGCCGCAGCAGCAGGCCGCGGGCCAGCGCCTGGCGATGCAGCCGCGCCGAGAAGGCCGCCGCATTCGGCACGTCGATGTCGAAGGCCCAGATCATGCCGATGTGGCGCGCATGGCGCACGGCCGGGTGGGCGCGCAGCGGGGCCAGCCGCTCGTCCAGCTTGCGCGCCGTGGCGGCATTGCGCGCCAGCACGTCCTCGTCGCGGAAGATGTCCAGCACCTCCAGCGCCGCGCGGCAGGCCAGCGGGTTGCCGGTGTAGGAGTGCGAATGCAGGAAGCCGCGCGCGGTCTGGTCGTCGTAGAAGGCCGCGTACACCGCGTCGGTCGTCAGCACGCACGAGAGCGGCAGGTAGCCACCGGTCAGGCCCTTGGACAGGCACAGGAAGTCCGGCCGGATGCCGGCCTGCTGGTGGGCGAAGAGGCTGCCGGTGCGGCCGAAGCCCACGGCGATCTCATCGAGGATGAGGTGCACCTGATGGCGGTCGCACAGCTCGCGCACGCGCTGCAGGTAGGCCGGGTCGTGCATCACGAAGCCGGCGGCGCATTGCACCAGCGGCTCCAGGATGAAGGCGGCGATGCTCTCGTGGTGCTCGGCCAGGTGGGCGGCCAGCGCATCGGCCGCGCGGTGGGCCACGTCGGCCGCCGTCTCGCCCGGTGCGGCGGTGCGGGCATCGGGCGAGGGCACGGTGGCGCTCAGGCGCAGCAGCGGCGCATAGGCCTCGCGGAAGAGCGGGATGTCGGTGACCGACAGCGCGCCCACCGTCTCGCCGTGGTAGCCGCCGGCCAGGCCGATGAAGCGGCTCTTGCCTGGGCGGCCGGCGTTGCGCCAGTAGTGCGCGCTCATCTTCAGCGCGATCTCGGTGGCGCTGGCGCCGTCGCTGCCATAGCAGGCATGGCCCAGGCCGGTGAGCGCGCCCAGCCGCTCGGACAGCTCCACCACCGGCGCGTGCGTCAGGCCGGCCAGCATCACATGCTCGATGCGGCCGAGCTGGTCGGTGATGGCCGCCTTCATGCGCGGATGGTTGTGGCCGAAGAGGTTGACCCACCAGGAGCTGACTGCGTCGAGGTAGCGCCGGCCGTTGTAGTCGATCAGCCAGGGGCCGTCGCCACGGGCGATCGGCAGCAGCGGCTCGCGCTCATGGCGCTTCATCTGCGTGCAGGGGTGCCAGACGGCCTGGCGGCTGCGCTGCAGCCAGTCGGTGTTGGCGCTCATCGGGGTCTCTTCAATCGGCTCAAGGCCGGTAGACGCAGCGGTCGCCGCCGCGCTCGCGGCACACGCTCACGGCGCTCACTTGCGGCAGGTGCCGGCTGACCTGGGCATGGATGAAGACGCACAGGTTCTCCAGCGTGGCCGCGCCCAGGCCGGGCACCTCGTCGAGGAAATGATGGTCGAGCTGGCGGCGCACGCCGTCGAGCACCTCGCGCAGCCGCGCCAGGTCCACCACCATGCCGGTGGCCGCATCGCGCGGGCCGCGCAGCGTCACCTCGGCCAGGTAGGTGTGGCCGTGGATGCGCCGGCTGCCGGCCGCCTCCTCGGGCGAGACGGCGCGCTTCAAGGTGTGCGCGGCGTCGAAATGGAAGGTCTGGCTGAGCTCGAACATGAGGGGCGATGAAAGAAGACCGGCTGCGCGGGCGCGCAAAGGAAGAAGGCCGCGATCAGCGGATGCCCAGCACCTTGTGCGTCTGCACGCTCAGGCGCCAGCGCGGATGGTCCAGGCACCACTGCACCGCCCAGCGCGTGGCGGCCTCGCGATCGGGGCCGTCCATCGGCTGCACGCGCAGGTGGGTGAAGTCCAGCCGCTCCAGCTCGGCCAGGTCGAGCCCGGGCTGGGGCACCACCACCTTGAGCTCCTGGCCGGATCGCTGCACCAGCGGCGCACCGGCCTTGGGGCTGACGCAGATCCAGTCCAAGCCGGGCGGCGCGGCGACGCTGCCGTTGGTCTCCACCGCGATCTCGAAGCCTTGCGCATGCAGGGCTTCGACCAGCGCGGCATCGACCTGCAGCAGCGGCTCGCCACCGGTCAGCACGACGAAGCGCTCGCCCTGCCCCGCGGGCCAGTGGGCGGCGATCGCGGCGGCCAGGTCGGCGGCGGCGGTGAACTTGCCGCCGCCCGTGCCATCGGTGCCGACGAAATCCGTGTCGCAGAAGCGGCAGACCGCAGCAGCACGGTCCTCCTCGCGGCCGGACCACAGGTTGCAGCCGGCAAAGCGGCAGAACACCGCCGCCCGACCGGCATGGCTGCCCTCGCCCTGCAGGGTGTAGAAGATTTCCTTGACGCTGTAGGTCATGACGCGGCTCGATCGGGATGAGCCCGCTTCAGCGCGGCACGCGCCAGCCGGCCCATAGCAGGGCCAGCGCGGTCGTGCTCACCATCGCCGCATAGGTCAGCATCTTGCCGTCGCGGCCCAGCACCAGCAGACCGGCGACCAGCGCCAGCGAGCCGCCCGCCGCACCCCAGCGCGCCAGCCGCAGCCAGCCGCAGCCGCGCAGCTCGCGCCACCACAGCAGCTTGGCCAGCGCAGCCGCAAGGGCCGCCACGCCCAGTGCAGGCAGGAAGAAGTTCACCAGGTGGATGAGAGCGTCGAGCGGACCCATGTGGGGGCGAAGAAGAGGCCGGGCGCAGCCGCGGTGGCGCGGCAGGCACGGCGATTGATGGCAACGCGGCAGGCTGCAGTTGAGGCGCCGCAGGTGATGGCGCGCTGTCTTGTAGAGCGGAGGCCGGCAGACCCTGTGAGCCGACGGGGCAGCCGGCCGTCCCGCACGCCGCCGGCAGGTCGTGATCCTTGTCACGCCGGCGGCGGCCGGGCCGCGCGCAATTGATGCAGGTTTGGTGCAACCCGGCATGCCGGCATGGCAGCGGGCGTCTTCAGCAAAGCCGCAAATTTTATAATCGCGGGGTCATGAGCGTCTTCGCCCTGGGACTGAACCACACCACCGCCGGCGTCGACCTGCGCGGCCGCTTCGCGCTGGCCGTCGATCAGCTCACCCCCGTGCTGCAGGGCCTCAAGGACCGCCTGTGCGACCAGCTGCGCCGGCCCACGGCCGAGGCGGCCATCCTGTCCACCTGCAACCGCACCGAGCTCTACTGCACCGGCGACCGCGAGGCCCTGCGCCCGGCGCTGGACTGGCTGGCCGGGCTGGGCGGCGTCAGCGCCGAGGAGCTCACCCACCACACCTACGTGCGCCACGGCGGCGAGGCTGCGCGCCACGCCTTCCGCGTGGCCAGCGGGCTGGATTCGATGGTGCTGGGCGAGCCGCAGATCCTGGGCCAGATGAAGCAGGCCGTGCGCGAGGCCGACTCCGCCGGCACGCTGGGCACCACGCTGCACCAGCTCTTCCAGCGCTCCTTTGCCGTGGCCAAGGAGGTGCGCACCGCAACAGAGATCGGCAGCCACTCCATCAGCATGGCCGCTGCCGCCGTGCGCCTGGCTGCGCAGCTCTTCGAGAACCTGGGCGACATCCGCATCCTCTTCGTCGGCGCCGGCGAGATGATCGAGCTGGCGGCCACGCACTTCGCCGCGCGCAACCCGCGGCAGATGGTGGTGGCCAACCGCACGCTGGAGCGCGCCGAGAAGCTCGCCACCAAGCTCAATGCGCAGGTGATGCGCCTCTCGGAGCTGCCCGCCCGCCTGCATGAGTTCGACGCGGTCGTCTCCTGCACCGCCAGCAGCCTGCCCATCATCGGCCTGGGCGCGGTGGAGCGCGCGCTCAAGGCCCGGCGTCATCGCCCGATCTTCATGGTGGATCTGGCCGTGCCGCGCGACATCGAGCCCGAGGTCAGCGCGCTGCAGGACGTCTACCTCTACACCGTGGACGATCTGTCCGCCGCCGTGCAGACCGCCGGCGAGAAGCGCCAGGCCGCCGTGGCCCAGGCCGAGGCGATCATCGAAAACGGCGTGCAGAGCTTCGTGCACTGGCTGGACCAGCGCGCCACCGTGCCGCTGATCCGAGCGCTCAATGCCCAGGCCGATGCCTGGCGCGAGCACGAGATGCAGCGCGCGCTCAAGCTGCTGGCCCGCGGCGAGGATGTCGAGCAGGTACTCGATGCCCTCTCCCGCGCGCTGACGCAGAAGATGCTGCATGGCGCGATGGCCGAGCTGCACAACGCCGCGCCCGAGTCGCGCGCGGCGCTGGCCGACACGGTGTCGCGCCTCTTCCTGCGCGGTGACCTGCGTGGGGACCTGCGCCGCGACGGCCTCATCCTGCCGCCCGCCGGCCACGGCGACGCCTCGCGGCATTAGCGGCGCCGCCCGCCGTCCACCGCCCGCGGCCCGGCGTCCTGCCCGGCCCACCGCGCCACCCCTGCGCGTGGCCGCCCTCCCCCTCCTGCGTTTCGCTCACGGCCCACTGCCTGCCCGGCAGCCCGGCGTCCACCCTGCCGCACGATGAAAGACCAGATCCGACAGCGCCTCGACCGCCTCGCCTTGCGCCTGGCCGAGCTGGACGCCGCTCTCGCCGACCCCGCCGTGGCCAGCGATGCCCAGCGCTGGCGCAGCTTGTCGCGCGAGCAGGCCGACGTGGCCGAGCTGGTGGACCTGTGGCGCCGCCATCAGCAGCGCGAGTCCGACCTGGCCGAGGCGCGCTCGCTGCAGGACAGCGGCGATACCGACATGGCCGCCATGGCGCGCGACGAGATCGAGCAGGCCCAGGCCGATCTGGCCGGGCTCGAGTCCCGCCTGCAGCACGCCCTGCTGCCGCGCGACCCGGACGATGCGCGCAACGCCTTCGTGGAGGTGCGCGCCGGCACCGGCGGCGATGAATCGGCGCTCTTCGCCGGCGACCTCACCCGCATGTACATGCGTTTTGCCGAGCGCCAGGGCTGGCGCTGCGAAGTGCTCTCGGCCAATGAATCCGACCTGGGCGGCTACAAGGAGATCGTGCTGCGCCTGGAGGGCGACGGCGTCTACGGCCGGCTGAAGTTCGAATCCGGCGGCCACCGCGTGCAGCGCGTGCCGGCCACGGAGTCGCAGGGCCGCATCCACACCAGCGCCTGCACGGTGGCCGTGCTGCCCGAGCCTGACGAGGCCGAGGAGGTGCAGATCAATCCGGCCGACCTGCGCATCGACACCTTCCGCGCCAGCGGTGCCGGCGGCCAGCACATCAACAAGACCGACTCGGCCGTGCGCGTGACGCACCTGCCCACCGGCATCGTCGCCGAATGCCAGGACGACCGCAGCCAGCACCGCAACAAGGCCAAGGCCCTGGCCGTGCTCGCCGCGCGCATCCGCGATGCCGAGCGCGCCGGGCGTGCCGCCCGCGAAGCCGCCACGCGCAAGAGCCTGGTCGGCACGGGCGACCGCTCCGACCGCATCCGCACCTACAACTTCCCGCAGGGCCGGCTCACCGACCACCGCATCAACCTCACGCTCTACAAGCTGGGCGCCATCATGGACGGCGACCTGGGCGACGTGCTGGCCGCGCTGCAGGCCGCCCAGGCAGCCGAGCAACTGGCCGAGCTGGAAGCAGGCGGCGCGGCATGACGGCCGATCCCCTGCCCGACAGGCAGCCGGCCACCGTCGCCTCGCTCCTGGCCTGCGCCCGCGAGCAGGGCCTGGACCGCCTGGACGCCCAGCTGCTCGTCGCCCATGCCCTGCATCGCCCCCGCGTCTGGCTGATCGCCCACGACACCGACGTGCTGCCGCCCGATGACGCCGAGCGCGCATGGCAACTGCTGGCCCGCCGGGCGGCCGGGGAGCCGGTCGCCTACCTGCTGGGTGAGAAGGAGTTCCACGGCCTGATGCTGCGCGTTACGCCGGACGTGCTCATCCCCCGGCCAGACACCGAGACGCTGGTCGAGTGGGCGCTCGACTGCCTGCGCAGCCTGCCGCCCGGCGCCGCCGTGGCCGACTTAGGCACCGGCAGCGGCGCCATCGCGCTGGCGATCAAGCAGGCCCGGCCCGACGCAGTGGTCTGCGCCGTCGATGCCAGCCCCGCCGCCCTGGCCGTGGCCCGCGACAACGGCAGCCGCCTGGCCCTGGACGTGGAGTGGCTGGCCGGCTCCTGGTGGACGCCGCTGGCCGGCCGGCGCTTCGACCTGATCGCGTCCAACCCGCCCTATATCGCCGAGGGCGATGCCCACCTGTCCGCCCTGGCCCACGAGCCCCTGCAGGCCCTCACGGCCGGCCCCGACGGCCTGGCCGACCTGCGCCAGCTCATCGCCGGCGCCACCGCCCACCTGCGCCCTGGCGGCTGGCTGCTGCTGGAACACGGCTGGGACCAGGCCGAGGCCGTGCGCGCGCTGCTGCAGGCGGCCGGCTGGGCCGACGTGGCCACGCGCCATGACCTGGCCGGCCAGCCGCGCTGCACCGGCGGGCGCTGGCCGGGCTGAACAGGGCGGGCCGACCCGCCGCGCAGCACGGCCGCGCCCGGCGCCCCCTGCCGCCGTTGCCCGCAAGACACAGCATCCACAGCGTCGCGGGCACCCGCTCACGCAAGCTGCCCCACGCCCTGTAAAGGCAAGGTAACAAAACCGCTCGGCCCGACGCGGCTGGCGTAGCATGTTTTTCCAGGCCCGCGCCTGGGGAGGACCGCCATGCCCGCCAGACCGACCCGCCCCACGCCCATCGACCGCCACGCCCTGCCCTGCCGCAACGTCCGGTGCAGGCCGGCAGCCGCCCGAGCCGGCGCCGCCGGCACAGCGCGCGCGCCGCGGGCAGCGCCGGCGCCGTCATCGCCCACCTTGGCTGCCTTCCTTGCCCACCGCGGCCCGCCTGCGGGCCTGCGCGGCGCTGCCCTGCTGCTCGCCATGCTGGCCACGCCCACGCTGGCCCTGGCCGACGGCCTGCGCTGGCCCGCGCCCGTTTCGCGCTGGCAGCCCGAGGCGGCCGAACGCTGGTCACCCTGGCAGGGCCGCATCGGCCTGACGCTGGGCGACACCGCGGCCACGCCGGTCACCGCGCCGGCCACGGGCTGGGGCGGCAGCGGCCCCGGCCTGCGGCTGCATGGGGCGCGGGTGCTGGGCGACTACTACTTCTCACCGCGCAGCGGCTTCCATGCCACCGGCGGCGTCATCAGCGGCCCGCTGGCCCCCGGCTGGGGCGCGCTGCCGGCCACCGCCGGCAGCGGCCTGAGCCTGACGCTCAGCAGCCCGCGCTGGGCCACCGGCCTGGGGCTGGACGCCGCCACGCCCACGCCGCGTCCCTACCTGGGCGCCGGCTACAGCCTGGGCAGTGCCGACGGCCGCTGGAGCTTCAGTGCCGACATCGGCGTGGTCGGCCGCCCGGGCGACGGCGGCCTGGGCCGCTGGAGCGTGGACGCCGGCGGCTGGACCAGCCTGGGCGACCGCCTGGGCCGCTGGCAGGTGCAGCCGCTGGTGCAGCTGGGTGTGAGCTATTCCTTCTGATCGCGCTCCGAGGCCCGCCGGCGCCAATCCCGGGCCCCGGCGGCGCCCGGCCGCCCGGGTTTAAGCTCGCGCATCCGACGCGGCTCGCGCGCCGCATCCCTTGCCCCGCACGAAAGAGTTTTCCCATGAGCGACGACGTTCAACAGCGCATAGCCGACCTGGTCAAGAGCAACCGCGTGGTGCTCTTCATGAAGGGCACAGCCCAGTTCCCGATGTGCGGCTTCTCCGGCCGCGCCATCCAGATTCTCAAAGCCTGCAACGCCCCGTCCGTCACCACGGTCAACGTGCTGGACGACGAGGCCATCCGCCAGGGCATCAAGGAATATGCCAACTGGCCGACCATCCCGCAGCTCTACATCGACGGCGAGTTCGTCGGCGGCTCGGACATCATGATGGAGATGTACGAGTCCGGCGAGCTGCAGCAGGCGCTGCAGGGCAGCCAGGCTTGAGCACCACGGCATCCGCGCGCGCGCGCCGGCTGGTCGTCGGCCTGACCGGCGCCAGCGGCGCGGTCTATGCCGTGCGGCTGCTGGCCCGCGCCCGCGAGCTGGGCGTGCGCACCCACCTGGTGGCCACGCCGGCCGGCGTGCTCAACGCCCACCATGAGCTGGGCCTGGACCGCAAGGCGCTCGAAGCCCTGGCTGACCAAGCGCATGCACCGGGCGACGTCGGCGCCTGCGTAGCCAGCGGCAGCTTCACCACCGACGCGATGGTGGTGGCGCCCTGCTCCATGAAGACGCTGGCATCCGTCGCGCACGGCCTAGGCGACAACCTGCTCACCCGCGCAGCCGATGTGACGCTCAAGGAGCGCCGCCGCCTGATCCTGATGGTGCGCGAGACGCCGCTGAACCTGGCCCACCTGCGCAACATGGTGGCGGTGACCGAGATGGGCGGCATCGTCTTCCCGCCGCTGCCGGCCTTCTACAACCGCCCGGCCAGCATCGACGATCTGGTGGCCGACACAGTGGAGCGCGTGCTGGCGCTGTGCGGCCTGGAAGACGCCCGGCCGCAGGAGTGGCGTGGGCTGGGCGAGGCCGGCCGAAGCTGACGCCGCCGCGGCACGCCAATGGCGCATGCGCCGCGAAGACGACTCGGCCGCGCCTTCAGTTCAGCAGATACCGCTTGCGCGCGCTGAGCACCGCGTTCGGATACTCCGCCCGGCCGCGGCTGCCGTTGTAGCGGCCCAGGGCCAGGAAGAGATTGCCGCGCTCCAGTTCCAGGTAGTGGCGCAGGATCACGCAGCCGAAGCGCAGGTTGCTCTGCATGTGGAACAGGCGGGACGCCTCGCCGTCGCCGATGCTGCGGGTCCAGAACGGCATCACCTGCATGTAGCCGCGCGCGCCGGCGCTGCTGATCACGTACTTGCGAAAGCCGCTCTCCACCTCGATCAGGCCCAGCACCAGCGACGGATCCAGCCCGGCGCGCTTGCTCTCGTACCAGACGGTCTCCAGGAACTCGCGGCGCACCAGGTCCTCGGGCTTGCGGCGCTTCAGGCGCTGGTCCATCGCGTCGAACCAGCGCTGGTACTCCAGCCGCTGCATCTCGTCGATGAAGACCGGCTTGGGCGGCGCGCCGCTGGCCACCGCGGCCGAGAGCGCCGTGCGCACCGAGTCGGACAGCGCCTCCTCGCGCTGCGCCCCGGCCTGGGCGCCGGCAGCCGCCAGCATCAGCGCGGCGGCCAGCAGGGGCCTCATTCCGCGCAGCCGTAACGGGGCCCGCACCGGGCATGCGGTTTGCCGACCTTGATCCTTTGCGTGCGTTGCGTCGTCCACGGGCGGCATTGTCCCGCAGATGGACGGCGAGCAATCACGCTTGATGCGGCAAAACAGCCGGTCAAATCTGGGCGCTGCTCCACCAGCGGCCCGCCGCCGGGTGCGGCGTTCCGCCTGCTGCCTGTGCTGCCGGCAGCGGTGGTTCAGCCGGCCGGTGCCAGCAGCGCCCGCAGCTTGGCCCCCGCCTCTGCCGCCGGCCAGCGCGCGGCCTCGGCATCACGCCGCCCCTGGTACTCGACCTGGCCTTCCTTGAGGCCGCGGTCGGACAGCACCACCCGGTGCGGCACGCCGATCAGCTCCCAGTCGGCAAACATGGCCCCGGGCCGCTCGCCGCGGTCGTCCAGCATCACGTCCAGGCCGGCGGCCAGCAGCTCGGCATGCAGCGCGTCGGCCGCGGCCTTGACCTCGGCCGAGCGGTCGTAGCCGATGGGGCAGATCACGGCCGCGAACGGGGCGATGGACGCCGGCCAGATCATCCCGCGCTCGTCATGGTTCTGCTCGATGGCCGCACCCAGGATGCGCGTGACGCCAATGCCGTAGCAGCCCATCTCGAAGGGCCGCGGCTTGCCGTCCTCGGCCAGGAAGGTGGCGTTCATCGCCGCGCTGTACTTGGTGCCCAGGTAGAACACATGGCCCACCTCGATGCCGCGCTGGATGGCCAGCACGCCCTTGCCGTCCGGGCTGGGATCGCCTTCGACGACGTTGCGCAGGTCGGCCACGGCATGCGGCTCGGGCAGGTCACGGCCCCAGTTGACGCCGCGCAGGTGATGGCCGGCCTCGTTGGCGCCGCAGACGAAGTCGCTCATGCGTGCCACGGTACGGTCGGCAACCACGCGGATCTCCTTCAAGCCCACCGGCCCAAGGAAGCCCGGCTTGCAGCCGAAGGCGCTGCCGATCTCGACCTCGGTGGCAAAGCGAAAGCCCGCCTTCAGGCCGTCCACCTTGCCCGCCTTCACTTCATTGAGCTCATGGTCGCCGCGCAGCAGCAGCAGCCAGAGCACGGTCTTGACGATGGCACCGTCGTCGTCGGTCTCGTCGGTCGCCAGCACCAGCGACTTGACCGTGCGCTCGATCGGCAGGCCCAGCAGCGCGGCCACGTCGGCGCAGGTGGTCTGCGTGGGCGTGTCGACCTTGGCCAGCGGCTCGGCGGGCGCCGCGCGCTCCGGGCCCAGCGGCAGGGCCTCGGCCAGCTCGATGTTGGCCGCGTAGTCGGACGTGGGGCAGTAGACGATGGCGTCCTCGCCCGTCTCGGCAATCACCTGGAACTCGTGCGAGCGGTCGCCGCCGATGGCGCCGGTATCGGCCGCCACCGCGCGGTACTGCAGGCCCAGGCGGTCGAAGATGCGGCAGTAGGCGGCGTACATGGCCTCGTAGCTGCGGCCCGCGGCCTCTACGTCACGGTCGAAGGAGTAGGCGTCCTTCATCGTGAACTCGCGCCCGCGCATCACGCCGAAGCGCGGCCGGCGCTCGTCGCGGAACTTGGTCTGGATGTGGAAGAAGTTCTTCGGCAGCTGGCGGTAGCTGCGCAGCTCCTGGCGCGCGATGTCGGTGATCACCTCTTCCGAGGTCGGCTGGATGATGAAGTCGCGCTCGTGCCGGTCCTTCACGCGCAGCAGCTCCGGGCCCATCTTGTCGAAGCGGCCGGTCTCCTGCCACAGCTCGGCGGGCTGCACGATGGGCATGAGCAGCTCGATGGCGCCGGCGCGGGTCATCTCCTCACGGATGATGGCCTCCACCTTGCGGATCACGCGCAGGCCCATCGGCATGTAGTTGTAGATGCCGGCGCCCAGCTTCTTGATGAAGCCGGCGCGCATCATCAGCTTGTGGCTGACGATCTCCGCATCGGCCGGGGCTTCCTTGAGCGTGGAGACGAAGAACTGGGTGGCTTTCATGCTGCGGGCAGGGCAAAGCGCCGTCGGCAAGGCAGGCCGCCGAGGAGCGCAAAGGCATCAGGGATGGGACGGGAGCGTGCGGCCAAGGTGGCCTTGCGAGGCCTGCAAGGGCCTGCCGCTGCAGCGGCAGGGTTGACCGCATGGGCATGCCGCAGGGGCGATGCAATAATGATTTCAGTCACGAAATCGGAGTCTGATTATGCTCGACCGGGAAGGCTTTCGGCCCAACGTCGGCATCATCCTGCTCAACCACCGCAACCAGGTTTTCTGGGGTCGCCGCATCCGCACCCACTCCTGGCAGTTCCCGCAAGGCGGCATCAAGCACGGTGAGACGCCTGAGCAGGCGATGTACCGCGAGCTGCACGAGGAAGTCGGCCTGCGGCCCGAGCATGTGCGCATCGTCGCCCGCACGCGCGACTGGCTGCGCTACCACGTGCCCGACCACTTCATCCGCCGCGATGCGCGCGGCCACTACAAGGGCCAGAAGCAGATCTGGTTCCTGCTGCAGCTGACCGGCCGCGACAGCGACATGAACCTGCGCGCGACCAACCATCCCGAGTTCGACGCTTGGCGCTGGAACGAGTACTGGGTGCCGCTGGAGGTGGTGATCGAGTTCAAGCGCGAGGTCTACCAGCTGGCGCTGACCGAGCTGTCGCGTCACCTGCCCCGGCCCAGCGCGCCCAACCGCTACCTGCGCAACGGCATGCGCCAGGGGCGGCGCGACGATGGCCACAGCCGTCCGGCGCCGCTGGGTGGCGAGCTCCCGGCGCATCCCGCCGGTGCGGCGGCGGACCTTCCAACGCGGCTGGAAGGCCTCCGGGGCCCGCTCAGCCCCGCCAGCCCCCCGCCTGGCGCCGGAGCCGGCGGCAGCGAGCTCTGAAGCGCCCCGCCGCCCGGCGGGCGCGCGTCATCGCCTCTGACACTTGGTCAGCCGCGGCCGACACACCGCCTGGGGCTGCGCCGATCGTGACCGCCCGGGGGGCCCTGCATACTGGGTTCCGAGTCGTCCCCGGCCTTCTGCCGGATGCGACCGTCGCAACCCGAGGAAAGGAGCGCACGATGAACTGGGACCAAGTGCAAGGCAACTGGAAGACGTTCAAGGGCAAGGTCAAGGAACGCTGGGGCCAGCTCACCGACGACGAGCTGGACATCATCGAGGGCCGCCGCGACCAGCTCTCCGGCGCGCTGCAAAAGCGCTACGGCTGGGCCAAGGACGAGGCCGATCGCCAGATCGACGAATGGGAGCGCCTGCATTGATGCACAAGCCTGCTGCATTGATGCAGAGGCCTTGATGCTCCACCGATGATTCCACCCCGCTGAGGCCAGCAAGGCCGCCGGACAACCGGACAGCCGTCCCGGCCCGCGCCCAGGCGTAATCAGGACCATCGCAACCGATACACGGCCACGAACACCATCCACTCAGGCCGGCCGCCTTCGCGCGGCGCCTGCCATACGCTCCCACGCCGCCCAGGCCAGTGCCTGCGCAGAGCCCTCAGGAGCCGGCAGATCCCTCTCTTCGCCCGCCATCGGGCGTTTGCTCCGCGCAGCCTGCGCAGGGCAAGCGTCTGAGGCGGGCTTTTCTTTTGCAGGCCGCAGGCAGAGCAGTGCTCAGTGCGACGGGCGCGGCGTCAGCACAGGACCAGGTTGGTCCGGTGGATCATCTCGGGCTCGGTGACAAAACCCAGCAGCCGCTCGATCTCGCTGGACGGGCGTCGCGCGATCAGCCGGGCCTCGCCGCTGGCGTAGTTGGCCAGGCCGCGGGCCACCTCGTTGCCCAGGGCGTCGCGCACGGCGATCACGTCGCCGCGGTGGAAGTCGCCGACCACCTCCAGCACGCCGATGGGCAGCAGGCTCTTGCCCTCGTCGCGCAGCTTGGCGACGGCGCCTTCATCGATGATGACCGCACCGCGCAGCTGCAGATGGTCGGCCATCCACTGCTTGCGCGCGGCCTGCTTGGCGGTGGCCGCGACGAAGAGCGTGCCGATGGCCTCGCCGGCGGCCAGGCGCAGCAGGACATCCGGCTCGCGGCCCCAGGCGATGACAGTGGACGCGCCGCTGCCCGCGGCTCGCTTGGCCGCCAGCACCTTGGTGATCATGCCGCCGGTGCCCACGCGCGAGCCGGCGCCGCCGGCCATCTGCTCCAGCTGGGGATCGCCCGCGGTGCACACGTCGATGAAGCGCGCCGCCGGGTCCTTGCGCGGGTCGGCGCTGTAGAGGCCCTTCTGGTCGGTCAGGATCACCAGCGCATCGGCCTCGACCAGGTTGGCCACCAGCGCGCCCAGGGTGTCGTTGTCGCCGAACTTGATCTCGTCGGTGACGACGGTGTCGTTCTCGTTGATCACCGGCACGACCTTGTGCGTGAGCAGCGTCAGCAGCGTGGAGCGGGCATTGAGGTAGCGCTCGCGGTCGGCCAGGTCGGCGTGCGTGAGCAGCACCTGGGCGCTGCCCATGCCGTGCTCGCGCAGCTTGGTCTCGTACATCTGCGCCAGGCCCATCTGACCAACGGCGGCCGCGGCCTGCAGCTCGTGCAGCTCCTGGGGCCGGCTGCTCCAGCCCAGGCGCTTCATGCCTTCGGCAATCGCGCCGCTGGAGACCATGATCACCTCGCGCCCGTCGCCCGCCAGCGCGGCCAGCTGCCGGCACCAGTTGCCGATGGCCTCGGCATCCACGCCCCGGCCTTCGTTGGTGACCAGGCTGGAGCCGACCTTGACCACGATGCGGCGGGCCGTGCGGAGGACGTCGTTCATGGGTGCGAAGCAGGCAGTGGATTCAGCGAAAGCGCGGATCGTCGCTGGCCGGAACGTAAGTCTCGGCCTGCGTTGTGGCGTCGGACGCGGCGTCGGGCGCCGCGTCAGCAGACGGCTTGCGGCGGCGCGTGGTCTTGCGCGCAGGCGCGGGAGCCGGCGCAGCCTGCGGCTCGGACTGGTCATCGAAGCGAACGTCGGGCTCGGCCAGGTGCTCCTGCTGCGCCTCCACATGCTTGTAGATGGCCTGCACCAGCGGCTCGCAGCCTTCGCGCGTGAGCGCGGAGATCTCGAAGACCGGGCCCTTCCAGCGCAGGCGCTTGATGAAGTCCTGCACGCGCGCCTCGCGCTGCTCGGCGGGGATCATGTCGAGCTTGTTGAGCACCAGCCAGCGCGGCTTGTCGTGCAGCGAGGTGGCGGTGCCGCTGCGCACGGGCAGGGTGTCCACCTCGCCTGACTGCGCGGCCTTCTTCAGCCGCGTGTCGTACTTCTTGAGCTCGGCGATGATGGCCTTGGCCTGGGCCACCGGATCCACGGCCTCGTCGAACGGTGCCAGGTCCACCACGTGCAGCAGCAGACGGGTGCGCTGCAGGTGGCGCAGGAAATAGTGCCCCAGGCCGGCCCCCTCTGCCGCGCCTTCGATCAGGCCCGGGATGTCGGCGACGACGAAGCTCTGCCCTGGTGCCAGCCGCACCACGCCCAGGTTGGGATGCAGCGTGGTGAAGGGGTAGTCGGCGATCTTGGGCCGGGCGTTGGAGATGGCGGCGATCAGCGTGGACTTGCCGGCGTTGGGCATGCCCAGCAGGCCGACGTCGGCCAGCAGCTTGAGCTCCAGGTGCAGCGTGCGCCGCTCGCCCGGCCAGCCCGGCGTCTTCTGCCGCGGGGCGCGGTTGGTGCTGGACTTGAAGTGCATGTTGCCGAAGCCGCCATCACCGCCCTTGGCCAGCAGCACGCGCTCGCCGGGCACGAGCAGCTCGGCCACGGGCGCGCCGGTTTCGGCGTCGGTGATGATGGTGCCCACGGGCATGCGCAGCTCGACGTCCTCGCCGGCGGCGCCGAACTGGTCGGAGCCGCGGCCGTGCTCGCCGCGGCGAGCCTCGTGGCGGCGCGAGTAGCGGAAGTCGATCAGCGTGTTGAGGTTGCGGTCGGCCACGGCCCAGACATGGCCGCCGCGCCCCCCGTCGCCGCCGTTGGGGCCGCCGAAGGGGATGAACTTCTCGCGGCGAAAGCTCAGACAGCCGTTGCCGCCGTCGCCTGCGGCGACCTCGATCGTGACTTCATCGACGAATTTCATGGCGGACTGGATGGCTGGCCGGCGGACGATGCGCCGGCGTGGGCTGGCCGGCAGCGAGGCTGACCGGCTGAAGGACGGGCCGTGCGGACACCCGCGTGCGCACTCGGCGGACAGCGGAGGCCCCAGGCCACGGCAGAAAACGATGGTACGCGCGGGCCCAACGAAAAAGCCCCGGCGGGCCGGGGCTTTGTCGCGCACGCGGCGGGTGGCGCCGCGCGGGTGGGCTCGATCGCCTGGCCGTCAGACGGCCTTGATCGAGACGGTGCGACGGTTCTGCGGGCCCTTGACGGCGAAGCTGACCTCGCCATCGACCAGCGCGAACAGGGTGTGGTCACGGCCCATCGCGACGTTGGAGCCGGCGTGGAACTGGGTGCCACGCTGGCGCACGATGATCGAGCCGGCCGGGATGATCTGGCCGCCGAAGGCCTTCACACCCAGCATCTTGGGTTGGGAGTCGCGGCCGTTCCGGGTGGAACCGCCGCCTTTTTTCTGTGCCATGTTGCTAGCTCCTTGAGCGCACTAGACGAAGGTGGGCGCGTATCAGGCGTTCACCGCGCTGATTTCCAGCTCGGTGTAGGTCTGGCGATGACCCTGGTTCTTCTGGTAGTGCTTGCGACGGCGCATCTTGAAGATGCGGACCTTGTCGTGCTTGCCCTGGGCCACGACCGTGGCCTTGACCGATGCGCCGGCAACCAAGGGCGTGCCGACCTTGAGCTCTGCGCCGTTACCCACGGCGAGGACTTGGTCGATCACGATCTCTTGGCCAACGTCCGCAGCAATCTGTTCTACCTTGATCTTTTCGCCGGCAGCAACCTTGTATTGCTTACCACCGGTTTTTATGACCGCGTACATATCAGCCCCTTCAAATGAACTGGAAGGGTGGACGCGATCGGCTGCAAGGCGGGCGAGAAAGTCTCTTGGGACAAGCCCGGCCCGGATGGCGGCGATTGGACCGGCCCTTCCGACCGGATCTGCGCCCAGCCCCGCGCCACCAAGCCGCACCAAATCGGTGCAAGCCCAAGACGCGCAGCAAGGCGCAAAGCCGGCCATTGTAGCGAGCCGGCCAGGCCTTGCCAAGTCATCCGGCCGTGAGGGACGGCTGAATCGCGGGCGGTGCAGCCGCCTCGGCTCGTGCGTCCCAGCCGAAGAAGCGCCGGACATCGTCGCGGCGGGCCAGGGTGTCGGTGCGGCCCAGCGCCATCAGCTCGTGGATGTAGGGCGGCTCGAAGAGCAGATAGCTGGCCAGGGCCGAGCCGCGGGCGTGGCTGCCGCGGCCGTAGACGCCCAGGGCACGCAGCGCGGCGCGCACGGAGGCGGGCAGCGCACCGACGTGGCGGGCGGCGATGTCGTCCAGCCGCTGGCTGGGGGCGATCACCAGCACGTCGATGGGCCGCAGCCCGCTGTGCTCGCGCGCCTGCGGTGGCAGCAGCGACAGCGTGTGGTTGATGCGCTGCAGCCGCTCGATGTCCACCGCCAGGCCGTCCAGGAAGATGCTGGACAGCGCATGGCCGGCGATCTGCGCGAGGTTGGGATAGTCCCGGTGCAGCGGGCGCTGCTCGGGCGGCTCATGCAGCCGGCCGGCGCCCACCACCAGCACCCGCTGCGCGCCGAGGTGGACGGCCGGGGAGATGGGCGCGGTCTGGCGCATGGAGCCGTCGCCGCAGAACTCGGTGTGCGCGCCCAGCGCCAGCGGCACGGCCGGGAAGACGAAGGGAATGGCCGCCGAAGCCAGCAGGTGGCGCGGCGTGATGGGCCCGCGCACGGCCAGGCGCTGGCTGCGCGTCCAAGGGGCGATGTCGTGCAGGCTGTCGTAGAAGGTGAGGTGGCGGCCGCTGCTGTAGCTGGAGGCGGAGACGGCCAGCGCGCGCAGGTGCTCGCTGCGCATCATGCGCGGCAGACGGCGCAGCGGCACGAATCGGCGCAGCGTCTGCTCCATCGGGCTGTTGTCCAGCAGCGAGCGCGGGCGCACGCGGCGCGAGCGGGCCAGCGCCCAGCCCAGCGAGAACAGCGCCAGCCAGCGCGCGCCGGAGCCGAGCAGGCCCAGCGCGTCGGCGCGGTAGATGGCGTCGGCATGCAATGCGGACCAGACCTCGACCATCTCCTGCACGGCGCCGGCCATGTCGTCGGCGCGGCAGGCCAGGGCCGAGGCGTTGATGGCGCCGGCGGAGGTGCCGGCGATGATCGGGAAGGGGTTGTCGCGCCCGGCGCCGGCCTGGGCGCCGATCTCCATGACGGCCTGCAGCACGCCCACCTGGTAGGCCGCGCGGGCGCCGCCGCCGCTGAGCACGAGGCCGGTGGGCGGCTCGCCTGGCGGGCGCCGCGGCCCGTGGCCGGCCGCCACCGGCGGATGCGAGTCGAGCCAGGAGCGCGCGCCAGGCGGCCGGGACGGCGGGGATGGCGAGATCGGCAGGGAATCCATGAGCGGTTTATCGGCGCGGCGGGATCAGGGCTGATGGCTGGGGCATCGGGATCTGCCCGTGGGTGATGGACGCGTGGGTGATGGACGGCAAAGGGCCGTGACGGATCGCCCCGCGGCGGGCGCTTGGCGCCGATCAGAACAAGCTGCCTTGAGCGTCGCCGGCGGCGGGGTGGCGCAGGGGCGGGCGGGATGGGCTCACGGCGCGGCCGCCCGTGGGAGGCGGGCTGAAGCGGCTGGCGTCCAGCGCCAGCGGCGCCGGCTGCAGGCCCGCGCGGGCGATGGCGCCGCGCATGCGCTGGGCGATGAGCTCGGCCCAGATGCCCTGGCCCTTCATGCGCGAGCCGAAGCGGGGGTCGTTGTCGCGGCCGCCGCGCAGGTCGTGGATGCGGGCCATCACGCGATCCGCGCGGTCGGGGTAGTGCTGGTCGAGCCACTGGCGAAAAAGCGGCGCCACCTCCCAGGGCAGGCGCAGCACGGTCCAGTGGATGCTGCGGGCCCCGGCGTCGACGGCCGCCTGCACCAGGCGCTCGATCTCCGGCTCGTTGAGGAAGGGGATGACCGGCGCCACATTGACCGCCACCGGCACGCCAGCCTGCGCCAGCCGCTGCACCGTGAGCAGCCGGCGCGCGGGCGCGGCGGCGCGGGGCTCCAGGATGCGGCTGAGGCGGTTGTCGAGCGACGTGAGGCTGATGAAGACCGCCGCCTGCCGGCGCGCGGCGGCGGGGGCCAGCAGGTCCAGGTCGCGCTCGACACCGCTGGACTTGCTGATCAGGGTGAAGGGATGCTCGCAGGCGGTCAGCAGCTCCAGCAGGCCGCGGGTGAGGCGCAGGTGGCGCTCGACGGGCTGGTAGGCATCGGTGATGGAGCCGATGTTGACCGGTGCGGCCCGGTAGCCGGGCCGGGCGAGCTCGCGGCGCAGCACCTCCACCGCATTGACCTTGGCCACCAGCTGCGTCTCGAAGTCCAGCCCCGGCGACAGATCCAGGTAGCTGTGCGTGGGCCGGGCGTAGCAGTAGATGCAGCCGTGCTCGCAGCCGCGGTAGGGGTTGATCGAGCGGTCGAAGGGGATGTCGGGCGAGTCGTTGAAGGACAGCAGGCTGCGGGCGTGCTCCTCGGTGACTTGGGTGGCGGGCGGCGGTGCGATGTCTGCCCCGTCTTCATCCGCCGGCCAGCCGTCGTCATCAGGTGCGCGCTCGTCGCGGCTGAAGCGGTGAGCGATGCGGATGGGCGTGCCGCGGCCCTTGATGGCGGGCGGGTCCGGACGCGGCAGGCCGACCGGCTCGGCCGGGCCGTCGTCGGGTAGCGGGTGAGGATCGCGGCCGGCCTGCATACTGTATGTTTATACAGTATTCGGGCAGCGGTGCCCCGGCCGGCGCCGCGGGTGGTTCGGGCGCGGCTTATGGCCCGGGCGCGCCCGCCTCCACCCAGGCGCCCAGCAGGCGGCGCTCGTCGTCGGTGAGGCCGGTGGCGTTGTTCAGCGGCATGGCACGCAGCACCACCGCCTGTTGGCGGATCTGGGCGGCGTGCTGGCGGATGAGATCGGGCGTGTGCAGGGCCACGCCCTTGTTGGCCAGCGCGGCGTTGTGGCAGACCACGCAACGCTGCTCGACGATGGCCTGCACCTGCGCGAAGCTGGGCGGGGCGGCCGATGCAGCCGCCTGCGACGGGCGCTGCGGCGCCAGCCAGACGGCCAGGGCGATCAGCACCGCGACGCCGGCCGCGGCCCAGCCCCAGGGCGCCGGCCGGCCGGCCACCGCCGTCTTGTGGCGGGCGACGAAGAAGTGGCGGATCAGCGCGCCGGCCAGCATCAGGCCGACCAGCACCAGCCAGTTGTGCGCATGCTGGGTCGCGAACGGGTAGTGGTTGGACAGCATCGCCAGCAGCACCGGCAGCGTGAAGTAGGTGTTGTGCACGCTGCGCTGCTTGCCGCGCTTGCCATGCACCGGGTCCACCGGCTGGCCGGCACGCAGGGCGGCCACCACCTTGCGCTGGCCGGGGATGATCCAGAAGAACACGTTGGCGCTCATCGCCGTGGCCAGCATGGCGCCCACCAGCAGGAAGGCCGCGCGGCCGGCAAAGAGCTGGCAGGCCGCCCAGGCCGCGCACACGACCACCGCCGCCACCACCAGCCCCACGCGCCGGTCGCCACCGGGCCCCTGGCCGAGCGTGCGGCAGACCGCGTCATAGATCAGCCAGAAGCCGGCCAGGAAGCCCAGCGCCGCGGCCACGGCGGCGCCGGCCGACCAGTCGAACACCGACTTGTCGATGAGGAAGGTGCCGGCCTGGAACAGATACAGCACGGTGAACAGGCCGAAACCCGTCAGCCAGGTGCTGTAGCTCTCCCAGTAGAACCAGTGCAGGTGCTGCGGCAGCGCGGGCGGCGCGCCCAGGTACTTGATGGGGTGGTAGAAGCCGCCGCCATGCACGGCCCAGAGCTCGCCGCCTACGCCCTTGTCGCGCAGGGCGGGGTCGGCCGGCGGCGTGAGGCTGTTGTCCAGCCAGACGAAGTAGAAGGACGAGCCGATCCAGGCGATGGCCGTGATGACGTGGGCCCAGCGCAGCAGCAGGTTGGCCCAGTCGAGCAGGTAGGTCTCCATCGCCTCAACTGCCGCGGTAGGTGGAATAGGCCCAGGGGCTGCAGAGCAGGGGCACGTGGTAGTGCGCCAACGCGTCGGCGATGCCGAAGTCCAGCGGCACCTGCTCCAGGAAGGCCGGATCGGGCAAGGCCACGCCGCGGGCGCGGAAGTAGCCGACGACGTCGAACACCAGGCGGTAGCGGCCGGGCTGCAGGGCGTCGCCCTCCAGCAGCGGCGCGTCGGCGCGGCCGTCGGCATTGAGCGTTGCGACCTTCAGCCGCTGCGGCGCATCGGCATCCAGGCGCCAGAGCGCCAGCTGCATGCCGGCGGCCGGGCAGCCGTGCATGGTGTCGAGGACGTGGGTGGTGAGCTTGCCCATGATGTGGGTGTGGCGGGGGAAGCGGCGGAGAGCGGCGGAAGGTTGCAGCAGCGCCGGAGCGCGTGGGGAAAGGGAAACGAGCGTGTGGCGGCGGTGGCACCGTGTGGCGCCGTATGTCGACGACCAGGCGGCCTGGTGCGCTCATCCAGCACGGCATCGTGCCGGCCCGGCGCGGGTTGGCGCGTTGCGGAAAAGTGTATACAGTTTTGCATACACGGCCAAGCTGGCCGGCCGCCTCCATCACGGCTTCAGCTGTCGAGTGGCGGGCAGCCGGCCTGCCGCCACCAGCGTCATCCCGTCGCGCCAGTCATGCCCGCCACCCGCGCCCGATCCACCGCCCGCGCCCCAGCCGATCCGCCGTCTGCTGCGGCCGGCCGGCGCACGCCGCGTGCGGCCGGCAAGGCGGGTGCAGGTCCGGCCGCGGCAGCCGTGCGCGCCGACGCCGCAGACG
Organism: Burkholderiales bacterium; assembly: GCA_016219375.1. Lineage (GTDB taxonomy): Bacteria > Pseudomonadota > Gammaproteobacteria > Burkholderiales > Burkholderiaceae_C > Aquabacterium. The sequence goes on along the minus strand of JACRNC010000023.1, from coordinate 126,682 downwards.
ACGCCCCCACCGCCACTGCGCGCATCGTGCAGGCCGTGACCACCGCCATCGTCGAGCGGCGGCTGATGCCGGGCACCAAGCTGGTGGAGCAGGAGCTGGCCGGCATCTTTGCCGTCTCGCGCACCGTGGTGCGCCAGGCGCTCAACCAGCTCAGCCGCGACAAGCTGGTCACGCTCACGCCCGCGCGCGGCGCCTGCGTAGCCCAGCCCAGCGTGGAGGAGGCCAGGCAGATCTTCGAGCTGCGCGCCATGATCGAGTCCAGCCTGCTCAAGACCCTGGCTGCGCGCATCACGCCGCAGCAGGTGGCCGAGCTGCGCGCGCATCTGCAGGCCGAGGAGCAGGCCGTGCAGCGCACCGACGTGAGCGGCCGCACCCGCCTGCTGGCCGACTTCCACACCCTGTTGGCGCGCATGCTGGGCAACGAGGTGCTGGCCGAGGTGCTGCACGACCTGCTGCTGCGCGGCTCGCTGATCGCGCTGATGGTGCAGTCGGCCCATTCGGCCGAAGCCTCGCATGCCGAGCACGTGGCCATCGTCGATGCGCTGGAGCGCGGCGACGGCAAAGCCGCCGCGCGCCTGAACAGCCGGCACCTGGCGCATGTGGAGGACAACCTGCGCCGGCATCCGCGCGGGCGGGACCTGCAGCAGGTGCTGGCGCTGCCCCAGCCCGCACCAGCGGAGCGGCGCGCGGCGGCCGCATCCGCACGGCGCCCCAAGCGCGCCGCCTGACCACCGCATCACGCTCCGTCAACACCATGCCCACGCCCTACCCCCGCGACCTCATCGGCTACGGCCGCAACCCGCCGCAGGCGCAGTGGCCCGGCGATGCCCGCGTGGCCGTGCAGTTCGTCCTCAACTATGAAGAGGGCGGCGAGATGAGCGTGCTGCACGGCGATGCGGGCAGCGAGCAGTTCCTCTCCGAGATGTTCAGCCCGGCCAGCTTCGCGGCGCGGCACCTGAGCATGGAGTCGATCTACGAATACGGCTCGCGCGTGGGCGTGTGGCGCATCCTGGATGAGTTCGAGCGCCGCGGCCTGCCGCTGACCGTCTTCGGCGTGGCGATGGCCCTGCAGCGTCACCCCGAGGTGGTGCGGGCATTCATCCAAGGCGGCCACGAGATCGCCTGCCACGGCCTGCGCTGGATCCACTACCAGCACATCGACGAGGCCACCGAGCGCGCGCACATGGCTGAGGCCCTGCGCATCTTCGAGCAGCTCTGCGGCCCCCGCAGCCCGGACAGCCCGGGCAGCGACCACGGCGTGGGCTGGTACACCGGCCGCGACAGCCCCAACACCCGTCGCCTGGTGGTGGACCACGGCGGCTTCGAGTACGACAGCGACTACTACGGCGACGACCTGCCCTTCTGGATGCCCGTGAGGCGCAGCGACGGCGCCACCGTGCCGCACCTGGTGGTGCCCTACACCCTGGATGCCAACGACATGCGCTGCGCCCCGCCGATGGGCCTGGCCACGGGCGAGGACTTCTTCACCTACCTGCGCGACACCTTCGACGTGCTGTGGGCGGAGGGGCAGCACACGCCGCGCATGATGAGCATCGGCCTGCACTGCCGCCTGATCGGCCGGCCGGGGCGCTTCAAGGCGCTGCAGCGTCTGCTGGACCACATCCAGCAGCACGACCGCGTGTGGATCTGCCGGCGCATCGACATCGCGCGGCACTGGAAGGCCGTGCATCCCTTTGCTGACGGAGCCGCCGCATGAGCATGGCCTCCCTGACCCTCACCGAGCTGAACGCAGCCGACACCGCCGGCTTCGTGCGGCTGCTGCACGGCATCTACGAGCACTCGCCGTGGATCGCCGAGCGTGCCGCGTCGCACCGGCCCTTCCACACCCTGGCCCAGCTCCGGCAGGCGCTGGTGCACGTGGTGCAGACGGCCACGCGCGAGGAGCAGCTGGGCCTGATCCGCGCCCACCCCGAGCTGGCCGGCAAGGTCGCCATCGCCGGCAGCCTGACGGCCGAGTCCACCGATGAGCAAAGCCGCGCGGGCCTGACCCACTGCAGCCCGCAGGAGTTCGCCACGCTGCAGCAGCTCAATGCCGACTACAACGCCCGCTTCGGCTGGCCCTTCATCCTGGCCGTACGCGGGCCGCGCTCGCTGGGCCTGGCTCGTGCGGAGATCATCGCCACCTTCCAGCGCCGGCTGCAGGCCCATCCGGATGCCGAGCTGCAGGAGTGCCTGCGCAACATCCACCGCATCGCCGAGATCCGCCTGGCCGACCGCTTCGACCAGCAGCCGCTGCTCGGCCGCCAGGTGCTGCAGTGGGCTGACGAGCTGGCCGCGCACAGCGAGCCGCCCTGGTCCGAGCGCGGCGAGCTGACCGTCACCTACCTGACCGACGCCCACCGCGCCTGCGCGGCGCAGCTGATGCAGTGGATGCGCGACTGCGGCTTCGACGAGGTGCACCTCGACGCGGTGGGCAACGTGGTGGCCCGCTACGAGGGCACGCAGCCCGATGCGCCCGCGCTGCTTACCGGCTCGCACTACGACACGGTGCGCAACGCCGGCCGGCATGACGGGCGGCTGGGCATCTTCACCGTAATGGCTGCGGTGCGCGAGCTGAGCACCAGTGGCGCACGCCTGAACCGCAGCATCGAGCTGGTGGCTTTTGCAGAAGAAGAAGGCCAGCGCTTTGCCGCCACCTTCCTCGGCTCCAGCGCGCTGGTGGGCGGCTTCGATCCCGCCTGGCTGGATCAGCTCGACGCAGCCGGCATCACGCTGCGCCAGGCCATGCAGCACGCCGGCCTGCCGGCCACGATGGAGGCCATCGCCGCGCTGCGACGCGACCCGGCGCAGTACCTGGGCTTCGTCGAGGTGCACATCGAGCAGGGCCCGGTGCTGGCCCAGGCGGGCCTGCCGCTGGGCGTGGTCACGTCCATCAACGGCAGCCGGCGCTTCATCGGCCAGGTGCAGGGCGTGGCCTCGCATGCCGGCACCACGCCCATGAGCCGCCGCCGCGACGCCGCCTGCGCGGTGGCCGAATGGGCGCTGCAAGTGGAGCGGCGTGCGGCGCAGGACGGCGACTCGGTGGCCACGATCGGCCAGCTTGCCGTGCCGGGCGGCTCCATCAACGTGGTGCCTGGCCGCTGCGACTTCTCGCTGGACGTGCGCGCGCCCAGCGACGCGCAGCGCGACCGCCTGGCCGATGACCTGCTGCTGGCCCTGGCCGACATCTGCGATCGCCGCGGCCTGCAGCACCACATCACCGAGACCCTGCGCGCGGCTGCTGCGCCCAGCGCGCACACGCTGCAGCAGCGCTGGGAGCAGGCCGTGGCCGACCTGGGCCTGCCGGTGCTGCGCCTGCCCAGCGGCGCCGGCCATGACGCGATGAAGCTGCACCAGGCCATGCCGCAGGCCATGCTCTTCGTGCGCGGCGGCAACGACGGCATCAGCCACAACCCGCTGGAGACGGTGACCGACGACGACGCGCAGCTCGCGGTCGAGGCCTTCCTGCGCTGGCTGGACCTGATCGACGAGGACATCCGATGAACCTTGCTGAGCGCTACGCCGCACTCGACGCCTGGATCGACACCCACTTCGACGAGGAAGTGCGCTTCCTGCAGGAGCTGGTGCGCGTGCCCACCGACACGCCGCCGGGCCACAACGCCCCGCATGCCGAGCGCACGGCCGAGCTGCTGGCCGCCTTCGGCTATGCGGCCGAGCGCCATGCGGTGCCCGCCGATCAGGTGCAGGCCCAGGGCATGCAGAGCATCACCAACCTGATCGTGCGCCGCGCGCTCGGCACACCCGGTGCACCGGGCAAGACCATCGCGCTCAACAGCCACGGCGACGTGGTGCCGCCCGGCGAAGGTTGGACGCACGACCCCTACGGCGGCGAGGTGGACGGCGGCTGCCTCTACGGCCGCGCCGCCGCGGTCAGCAAGAGCGACTTCGCCACCTTCACCTTCGCCACGCGCGCGCTGGAGGCGCTGGCCGCGCAAGGCGCGGCGCTGGCCGGCACGGTGGAGCTGCACTTCACCTATGACGAGGAGTTCGGCGGCGAGCTCGGCCCGGGCTGGCTGCTGCAGCAAGGCCTGACGAAGCCGGACCTGGTCATCGGCCCCGGCTTCAGCTACCAGGTGGTCACCGCGCACAACGGCTGCCTGCAGATGGAGGTGACCGTGCACGGCCGCATGGCCCATGCGGCCATCCCGCACACCGGCGTGGATGCCCTGCAGGCGGCCGTGGCGCTGATGCAGGCTCTGTATGCGCAGAACATCAAGTACCAGAGCCTGCGCTCGTCCGTGCCCGGCATCACGCACCCGTATCTGAACATCGGCCGCATCGAGGGCGGCACCAACACCAATGTGGTGCCCGGCAAGGTGGTGATGAAGCTCGACCGCCGCATGATCCCGGAAGAAGACCCGGCGCAGGTCGAGGCCGATCTGCTGCGCGTGATCCGCGAGGTGGCCGAGCGCCTGCCCGAGGTGCGCATCGAGACCCGGCGCCTGCTGCTGGCCCGCTCGCTCCAGCCGCTGCCAGGCAATGCGCCGCTGGTGGCCGCGCTGCAGCGGCATGGCACGGCCGTCTTCGGCGAAGAGATCCCGGTGAGCGGCACGCCGCTCTACACCGATGCGCGCCTCTATGGCGAGCGCGGCATCCCCGTGGTGCTCTATGGCGCCGGGCCGCGCACCGTGCTGGAGTCGCATGCCAAGCGCGCGGACGAGCGGCTGGTGCTGGAGGACCTGCGCCGCGCGACCAAGGTCGTGGCGCGCACGCTCTTCGACGTGCTGAGCGCCGCCGCCTGATCGGCCATCGCGATGCCGCGCTGCCCGCATGCCGCCCACCGTGAAGGCCGTCACGCGCAGCGCATGCCGATGCCCATCGCCTGCATGAGGGACGGCGCGGCGTGCATGGATCTTGCTGACCTCTCTTCGTCAACCCCTGCACCTGCGTCATGACCTCTGCTGCCTTCGCTCAAGCTTCGCCCCTCACTGCCCTCACCGCCCGCATCGGTCGCCGCGCGGCCCTGGCCTGCGCTGCCACGGCGCTTGCCGCCGCTGCCCTCGCCGCCCTGCCCCAGCCTGCCCGGGCCCAGGCCCAGGCCATCACGCCGATCAAGTTCCAGCTCGACTGGCGCTTCGAAGGCCCCGCCGCCTTCTTCCTGCTGCCCCAGGCCAAGGGCTACTTCAAGCAGGCCGGCGTCGATGTGGCCGTGGACGCCGGAAACGGCTCGGGCAATGCGGTCAACCGCGTGGCCTCCGGCGCCTATGACATGGGCTTTGCCGACCTGGCCGCGCTGATGGAGTTCCGCGCCAACAACCCGGATGCGCCCAACAAGCCGGTGGCGGTGATGATGGTCTACAACAACACGCCGGCGGCCGTCTTCGCGCTCAAGAAGAGCGGCATCACCAAGCCCGCCGACCTGGCCGGCAAGAAGCTCGGCGCCCCGGTGTTCGATGCCGGCCGCCGCGGCTGGCCGGTCTTTGCCAAGGCCAACAAGGTGGGCAACGTGAGCTGGGTGAGCATGGACCCGCCGCTGCGCGAGACCATGCTGGCCCGCGGCGACGTGGATGCCATCACCGGCTTCTACTTCACCTCGCTGCTCAATCTGGAGGCGCGCGGCATCAAGCCGCAGGACATCGTGGTGATGTCCTACCCGCAGTACGGCGTCAAGCTCTACGGCAACGCCATCATCACCTCCGAGTCCTTCCTCAAGAAGAACCCTCAGGCCGTGCGCGCCTTCCTGAAGGCCTTCACCCGCGGCGCCAAGGACGTCATCGCCGACCCCAAGGCGGCGATCGCCTACGTCAAGGAGCGCGACGGCATCATCAACACCGAGCTGGAGGAGCGCCGCCTGCGCCTGGCCATCCAGTCGTCGGTGGCCACGGCGGACGCGCGCATCGAGGGCTTCGGCGAGGTCAAGGGCCCGCGCCTGGCGCTGATGGCCTCGCAAGTGGCCGATGCCTATGCCACCAAGGGCCGCATCGATGCGGCCACGGTGTTCGATGCCAGCTTCCTGCCGCCCGCGGCCGAGCGCAACATCTTCGCCAAGTGATGCGCTGAGGCCTTGCATGACCGCCTTCGTCGATTTCAGCCACGTCTGGCTGGCCTACAACGACGCGCTGCTCCAGCAGGGGCAGTTCGCCGTGGAGGACATCACCCTGCAGGCCCGCGAAGGCGAGTTCATCGCCATCGTCGGCCCCTCGGGCTGCGGCAAGTCCACCTTCATGAAGCTCACCACCGGGCTCAAGCGGCCGTCACGCGGCAGCATCACGGTGGCCGGCCGCCCGGTGGACGGGCCGCTGAAGATCTCCGGCATGGCCTTCCAGGCGCCCAGCCTGCTGCCTTGGCGGACCACGGTGGGCAATGTGCTGCTGCCGCTGGAGATCGTCGAGCCCTACCGCTCGCAGTTCCGCAAGAAGCGCGCGGAATACGAGGCCCGCGCGCGCGATCTGCTCAAGAGCGTCGGCCTGGGCGGGTTTGAGGACAAGTACCCCTGGCAGCTCTCCGGCGGGATGCAGCAGCGCGCCAGCATCTGCCGCGCGCTGATCCATGAGCCGCGCATGCTGCTGCTCGACGAGCCCTTCGGCGCGCTCGATGCCTTCACCCGCGAGGAGCTGTGGAACACGCTGCGCGACCTCTGGGCGCGCCAGCGCTTCAACGTCATCCTGGTCACGCACGACCTGCGCGAAGCGGTCTACCTGGCCGACACCGTCTACGTCATGAGCAAGAGCCCCGGCCGCATCCTGGCGCGGCGCGAGATCGACCTGCCGCGCCCGCGCGACCTGGACATCACCTACACGCCGGCCTTCACCGACATCGTCCACGAGCTGCGCGAGCACATCGGCGCCATCCGCTCCGGCAGCGTGCCGGCCGAGCTGGTGAGGGCCGCGGCATGAACGATCGTCAACTTCAACGCTGGGCGCCGTGGGTGCTGCTGGTCGGCCTGGTGCTGCTGTGGCAGGCCGTGTGCTCGCTGGGCAACGTGTCGGAGTTCATCTTCCCCAGCCCCGCGCGCATCGGCGAGCAGCTGGTCGAGTTCCGCGGCGAGATCGCCCGCCATGCCTGGCGCACCTTCTGGGTGACGATGGTGGGCTTCGGCCTGTCCATCGCCGTCGGCGTGATCCTGGGCTTCATCATCGGCTCATCCCGGCTGGCCTATGCCGCGCTCTACCCGGTGATGACCGCCTTCAACGCCCTGCCCAAGGCGGCCTTCGTGCCCATCCTGGTGGTGTGGCTGGGCATCGGCGCGGGGCCGGCCATCCTCACGGCCTTCCTCATCTCCTTCTTCCCCATCATGGTCAACATCGCCACGGGTCTCGCCACGCTGGAGCCGGAGCTGGAGGACGTGCTGCGCGTGCTGGGCGCACGCCGGCTGGACGTGCTGATCAAGGTTGGGCTGCCGCGCAGCCTGCCCTACTTCTTCGCCTCGCTCAAGGTGGCCATCACGCTGGCCTTCGTCGGCACCACGGTGTCGGAGATGACCGCCGCCAACGAGGGCATCGGCTACCTGCTGGTCTCCGCCGGCTCGGCCATGCAGATGGGCCTGGCCTTCGGCGGGCTGGTGGTCATCGGCGCGATGGCCATGCTGATGTACGAGCTCTTCTCGCTGGTGGAGAAGCGCACCACCGGCTGGGCCCATCGCGGCGCGCACGCCTGAGCCGCTGTGCCCCAGGCGGCCGCCGCGCCGGTATCGTGCCGCGCACGGCCACCCTCCCCGGTGCCCGTTGCTCGACCGTCGCTGTGCCCTGCGGCCGTCCAGTCAATCGCCCTGGAGGCCTTTCCCTGCCCGTCGCCCGGCCATCGCGCGCTTCGCCACCTTGACCGTTGCCTGCCCCATGCGCGTATCGGGCCACGCACGGCGTGCGCACGGCCAGCGCGCCACTCGGGTGACTCGCTGCCCGCGTGATACTGGCGGGCTCCACCCCTTCCTGCCCGGCCCGCACCGGCCGCCGCCTGCCGATGTCCTGGCTTGGCCATCTCCACCTGCAATACCGCAGCGCCCAAGGGGCCGCGGGCCCGCGCACCGTCGCCCATGATCGCCATGACGGCCCGCTGCGCGTGCTGCAGGCGCTCTACCCCGAATCGCCCGGCATCTGCCACCACGTCCTCGTCCACCCGCCCGGCGGCATCGTCGGCGGCGACGAGCTGCACATCGACGTCGATGTGCAGGCCGGCGCCCATGCCCTGATCACCACACCCGGCGCCACGCGCTTCTATCGCAGCGCCGGCCCTCTGGCCACGCAGTCCGCACGCCTGCGCGTTGATGCCGATGCGCGGCTGGAATGGCTGCCGCTGGAAACCCTGGTGCACGACGGCTGCCGCGCCCGCAACACGCTGCAGCTGAGCCTGGCCGACGGCGCGTCGATGATCGGCTGGGACATCCTGGCGCTGGGCCTGCCCGCATCGGGCCAGCCGCTGCGCAGCGGCTGCTTCGAGCAGCAGATCGACTGGCCGGCCCACTGGCTGGAGCAGACCCGACTCGACTTCGAGGACCCAGTGCAGGCTGGCCTGACGCACCGCCTGCTGGCCAGCCCGCTGGGCTGGCGCGGGCACAGCGTCCTGGTGACCGCCTGGTGCGCCGCCCGGCCCGCATGGAGCAGCCAGGCGACAGAGGCGCTGACCGAGGACGCGCGCAGCGCCCTGTCCGCGCATCTCTCGACGCATCTCTCCACGCCTCTGTCAGCGAATCTGCCGGCGCATCGCCTCGCACATCCGCCCGCGCACCCGCTCACGCCCGCCTCCACGCACCTGCCCACGCACCCGCTCACGCATTCACCCGCCAGCTCGCCAGCGATCGGCACGCCGCCGCTTGCCGGCCAACGCCCCGCCGCATCCGCGACCGGCACGGACGCTCACCACCCGACTGCCGGCTGCGCCTCCCCGCCGCAGCCACCCTGGGGCGTTACCTCTCCCCATCCCGGCCTGGTCGTCGCCCGCCTGCTCGTCCACCGCACCGAGGCTGCCTGGCCCGCACTCCAGGCCATCCGAGCCGCCTGGCGACACCGGCTGTGGGCCCTGCCCGACGTGCGGCCCCGCGTCTGGCGCACCTGAGCAAGGCGCCACGCCACGCACACCACAGCCCAGCAGGTCACGGCAGCCAGCTTGGGCTTGGGCTTGGGCTGAAAGGCACCGAGAGCCGATGCGCTCTGCGTCCACCGCAGGCCACCGCAATCGCCGCCGCGTCAGGCTCAGTCGTGTGCCGGCTTGTCGTCCGCTTGCGAGGCCTTCGCGGCAGGCTCAGCCAGGGGCTGCGGGCGCACCACTCCCGCCAGCTCCAGCTGCATCACCACCATGTTGACCAGACTGGTCACAGACGGCCGGCCGGTCTCGACGATGAAGTGCGCCGTCTCGCGGTAGAGCGGATCACGCTGGCGGTAGAGCTCCTTGAGCCTGGCCAGCGGGTCGGCCACCTGCAGCAGCGGCCGCTGCGTGTCGTGCCGCAGCCGCCGGTAGAGCTCATCGGGCGAGGAGCGCAGGTAGACCACCGTGGCCTGGCCCCGCAGCACCTCACGATTGGCTGGCCGCAGCACCGCGCCTCCGCCAGTTGCCAGCACGCAATCCGGCTGCTGCACCAGCTCGGCAATGACGACCTGCTCGATGTCGCGGAAGGCCCCCTCGCCCTCGCGCTCGAAGAAGCTGCGGATGCTGCAGCCCAGGCGCTGCTCGATCACCGCATCGCTGTCGATGAAGCTCAGCCGCAGCCGGCGTGCCAGCTGCCGGCCCACCGTCGACTTGCCGCCTCCCGGCAGCCCAACCAAGGCAATGCGCACGCTCATGATGTGAAAAGCCGGCGGCCTTGCGGCACGCCGGCTGGGAAAGCGTCCGGCGCACCCCTCAGGGGCCTCGCCAGCTCGTCCAGGGTTCAGCGCAATGCAGCACGCTCCGTCACCACCTTGGGCGTCAGGAACACCAGCAGCTCCGACTTGCCGCTCTGGCGCGTGCGCTTCTTGAACAGGTTGCCCAGCACCGGAATGTCGCCCAGCAGCGGCACCTTGGTCTCATCATTGGTTTCGCTTTGCTGGAAGATGCCGCCGATCACCACGGTGCCGCCGTTCTCCACCAGCACCTGCGTCTTGACGTGCTTGGTGTTGATGGCAAAGCCCGCCGTGGTCTGCTGGCCCACGGTGTCCTTGTTCACATCCACGTCCAGGATGATGCTGCCTTCGGGCGTGATCTGCGGCACCACTTCCAACTTGAGGTTCGCCTTGCGGAAGGAAATCGCCGTCGCACCGCTGGAGGTGGCCGTCTGATAGGGCAGCTCCGTGCCCTGCTCGATCACCGCCTTGATCTGGTCGGCGGTGATCACGCGCGGGCTGGAAATGACCCGGCCGCGACCGTCGGCTTCCAAGGCAGAAAGCTCTAGGTTCAGAAAGCGATTACCCGAGGCGTTGATGAGCGTCAGCGCCAGGGACCCAGCGCTCACGCCGGTGCCGAGGCTGCTGGCCGGCATGTTGATGAAGTTCGAGTTCGGAATGAAATCGACATCATCTTCCACCTGGCCGGTGGTCTTCCCCACGCCGAGATAGGTACCGCCGAAGGCGAGCTTGCGGCCACCGCCCACGCTCGTCCCCTGCGCATCGGTCGCCCCCAGACGCACGCCCAGCGAGCGGCCGAAGGTTTCATCCGCTTCGACGATCCGCGCCTCGATCAGCACCTGGCGCACCGGGATGTCGATGCGCGAGATCAGATCCTGGATCTCTTCCAGCTTGGACGGCACGTCGCTGACGAACAGCTGGTTGGTGCGCGTCTCCCAGATGACGCTGCCGCGCGGCGTCAGGATGCGGGTGTTCTGGCCGCTGCCGCCCTGGTTGTTCTGCCCGGTCAGCCCCTTGGCGATCTCCTCAGCCTTGGTGTAGTTGAGCTGGAAGGAGCGCGTGCGCAGCGGCTCCAGCGCGGCGATCGCCGCCTTGGCCTCCAGGTCCAGCTTCTCCTTGGCGTTGATCTCGTCCTTGGGCGCGATCCACAGCACGTTGCCCGACTTGCGCACGCCCAGGCCCTTGGCCTGCAGGATGATGTCCAGAGCCTGATCCCAGGGGACGTCCTTCAGGCGCAGCGTCACATTGCCGGTCACGGTGTCGCTGGTCACCACGTTGAAGTTGGTGAAGTCGGCGATCACCTGCAGCAGCGAGCGCACCTCGATGTTCTGGAAGTTGAGCGACAGCTTCTCGCCCGAGTAACCGGGGCCCTGCGTCAGCTTGTTCGGGTCCACCTTCTGCTGGCGCACCTCCAGCACGAACTGGTTGTCGCTCTGGTAGGCGCTGTGCTCCCAGTTGCCGCGCGGATCGACCACCAGGCGCACCTTGTCGCCCACCTGGCTGGCCGTCATGGACTGCACCGGCGTGCCGAAGTCGGTCACGTCGAAGCGGCGACGCAGGTTCTCCGGCAGGGTGGAGCGCTGGAATTCGACCACCAGCTGCTGGCCCTGCTGGCGGATGTCCACGCCGATCTGGTTGTTCGGCAGCTCCACCACGACGCGGCCGGCACCGTCCTGCCCGCGACGGAAGTCGATGTCGCGCAGCGCCAGCGGGCTGCGGTTGAGCGCGTCGGAGAAGTGGGTCTCGCCCTTGGCCGGGGCGGCTGCCGGGCTTGCGGCCGAGCCGCTGGCCGGCGCTGCGGCGCTGCGCGACGGCGCGCTTGCCGACTCCAGCACCAGCATCAGCAGCTTGCCGTCCACGCTGGCCGTGTAGGTAGCCGGCTGGCGCAGGTTGAGCACCAGGCGCGTGCGCTCGCCGGCCTGGGCCAGGTTGACCGAGCGCAGGTTGCCCTGGTTGATCTCCACCGTGTTGCGGCCGATGGCGTTGGTCACGCCCGGCAGGTCGATCGCGATGCGCGGCGGCGTCTGCACGACGAAGCCCGCCGGCACGGCGCTCAGCGGCTCGCTGAGCTCGATGCGGACCACTTCGGCCCCCGCCTGCTGGCTGCTGTTGATCGACTGGATGGCGTTCTCGGCCCAGGCCGGCGCGGCAGCCAGCGCTCCCAGGCCGATCGCCAGGCTGGCCACAACCGTGCGCATGGACTTCATCATTCCTCTCTCCTGAACGTCAATCACCTTGCATCCTCCTGGAGCTGCAGGTTGCTCTGGCGCTCGATCCACTCGCCAGCCGCGTCCTGAACGATCTCGCGCAAGGCGATCTCCGTCTCGGTGATGCTCGTCACTTTTCCGTAGTTCTGGCCCAGGTAATCACCCGGCTTCACCTGATACAGCAGGTTGTCCACCTTGATCAGGGCGTACAGCGTGCCCTTGCGGTTGACGCTGCCCACCATGGTCATGCTGTCCAGCGGGTAGGCCTCCAGCGGTTCCTTGCGGCGGTTCAGCTCGGCCGCCAGAGCGGAATTCGGCTGCTTGGCCTCCTGCTTGAGGGCCACGGTGAGCTTTTGCAGGGCAAACGGCTCGACACCGTCGGCCGACTGGTAGACCTGTGGCGTGAACTGCTTGGGCGGCACCAGCGGCTGCACGCTCGGGCGCACCTCGCGCTTCTGCTGGTCCATCCAGGCCTGCAGCTCGTCGTTCTCGCCGGCACAGCCGGCCAGCAGCGCCAGGGCCGTCAGGGCCAGACCGGCTCGTACTGCACGCATCACTTGTTCCCTCCCTTGGCCTTGTCGCGGGCCTTGCGCTGCTCCTCGACCTCGTTCGGGTCCAGGTAGCGGTAGGTGCGCGCGGTGGCCTCCATCGCCAGGCCGCCGCTGGCGTCCTTGGCATTGGCCGAGGCCGGCAGGATGTTGAGGTTGTGCAGCGTCACGATCCGCGACAGGTTGGCGATGTCGGCGGCAAAGGCGCCGATGTCGTGATAGCGGCCGGTCACGCGGATGGCGATGGGCAGCTCGGCGTAGTAGTCCTTCACCGAAACCTGGCCCGGGCGGAACAGCTCGAACTGCAGGCCGCGGCCCAGGCCGGCCTGGTTGATGTCCGAAAGAAGCGCGTCCATCTCGGCCTTGCCGGGCAGCTGCTTCTCGAGCTGGGTGACGTACTCCTGAACCTGGATCTTCTGCTTGCGCAGCTCACCAAGGTTGACCGCCTGGGCCAGCTTGCCGCTGTACTGCTGCTTGAGCTCGGGCTCCTTGTCGCGGGCCATCTGCAGCTCGTCGCTGGTCGACGACAGCAGCACGAACCAGAGGAACACGATGGTGGCAAGCGCCACGGCGGCGAAGACGGCAACCTTGGGCAGGATGGGCCATTGCCCCGGCTCGTTCGGATTGAGGCCCTTGAACTGGGCCTGCGCCTCCAGAAAGATGCTGTTGAGGTCGAGGTTGGTTTTGGACTCGGTGGCCATGTGTGTGCAATGGGCTCGGTCGCGGACTCAGGAGCGCGGGGCGCCGGGGGCCGGCACGGTGCCAGCGGGCGCGGCGCCAGGTGCGACGCCAGACGCCGCACCGGCCTGCTGCTGCACGTCCTGCGGACGCTTGAGGCTCAGGCGCACGGAAAACTCGAACAGGCGCTTCTGATCCCGCACCGGCTGGTTGGCCGAGACCTTGATCTCCTGCAGCTCCGGCCGCTCCAGCCACGGCGAGTTGTTGGCCGTGTTGCGCAGGAACTCCGAGACGCGCTCGTTGGTCAGCGCCATGCCGGAGACATTGACGCTCTGGCCATCCTGGCGGATGGCGGTCAGGTAGATGCCCTCAGGCGTCTGGCGCACCAGCTCGTTGAGCAGGTGGACCGGCATGTTGCGATCGGTCTGCAGATCCTCGACCGCCCGCTGGCGCGCCTTGAGCGACTCGATGTCGCTGCGCAGCGAGGCGATGTCCTTGATCTCGTTGTCGAGCTTGGCGATCTCGGCGGTCAGGAACTCGTTGCGATCGTTCTGGGCCGCGATCATCTGCTGCAGCACCAGGTACCACAACCCGGCGATCACCAGACCGGCGACGGCCGACAGGCCCAGGCCGGCATAGAACGCCTGCTTGCGACGCTGGCGCCGCTCCTCACGGTGCGGCAGGAGGTTGATCAGGATCATTGCAGGAACCTCCGCATCGCCAGGCCACAGGCCGTGAGATAGGAGGGGGCCTCCTTGCGCAGCTTGCTTTCACGAACGGCCGAGCCGAGCTTCATGCCTTCGAAGGGGTTGACCACCATCGAGGCAAAGCCGGTCAGCTCGGTGACGCGGTCCTTCAGGCCCGGCAGGGCCGCGGTGCCGCCGGCCAGCATGATGTAGTGCACCTTGTGGTGCGGCGTGCTGGTGAAGAAGTACTGCAGCGAGCGCCCGATCTCCTGCGACAGGCTGTCCACGAACGGCGCCAGGATGGACGAGGCATAGTCCTCGGGCAGGTCCCCGGAGAGCTTCTTGTGCTCGGCCTCCTCGAAGGAGAAGCCGTATTGCCGCGAGATGAGCTGCGTGAGCTGCGAGCCGCCGAAGGCCTGGTCGCGGTCGTAGAGCAGCTCAGTGTCGCGCAGCACCTTGAGGCTGGTCGTCTCCGCACCGATCTCGAAGAGCGCGATCAGCGCATCGCGGCCCTCGTTGGGCAGCCCGTCGACCACGCGGCCGACGGCCAGTCGCGAGGCGTGGGATTCAATGTCCAGCACCACGGGCTTGAGGCCCGCGGCCTCGGCCAGCCCCTGGCGATCCTGCACCCGGTCCTTGCGCGAGGCGGCAATCAGCACCTCGACATCGCCTACCGACGTGGGGCTGGGGCCGATCACGCAGAAATCCAGGCTGACCTCGTCCAGCGAGAACGGGATGTACTGGTTGGCCTCGGCCTCGACCTGGACTTCCAGGTCTTCCTCGCGCAAGCCGGCGGGCAGCATGATCTTTTTGGTGATCACGGCCGACTGCGGCATGGCCATGGCCACGTGCTTGGTCTTGGTGCCGCTCTTGGTGACGACCTTGCGCACCGCCTCGGCGACCTCGTCGAATTTCTCGATCTGGCCGTCTGCGATCCAGCCTTTCTCGAAAGGCTCGGACGCAAATCGCTCCAGGATGTATTGACCGTCGTTCGATTGGCTGAGTTCGACGAGCTTGACGCTCGATGAACTGATATCCAGACCAATCATGGGCGGGTGTTTGCGCCCCAGCAGAACGTCGAGAAAGCTCACACCGCTCCCCCAAGCGCCGCGGTGTGTGCCACAGGCGCTGGTAATGTTAATAACCTACTTTCAATGCTAGCAGCAAAGCTTTTGTGGGCTGCTGGATTTGCGCCTCGTGAAAACGCTTGTGCGTTGCATCCGGCACACGGCTTACAAGGCGTCACAAGATGCGCTGCGGGGCAACCCCAAGAGCAGCCGGCCCGAGTCAGGCGGGGCTCAGAACCCCCTTCCTATAATCCCGCGCACCTCCTGTAGACCCGGCTCATGAGCGATTCCTCGCGCGGCACTCCGCGCAACCCCGACCCCCAGCCCGCCCCCGAATCGGCCTCCACCTGGGTCAGATGGCTCGTCAAACCGCTCGCCTGGGCCCTGGGTCTGGGCGTGGCCGCCGGCCTGGCCGGGGTGATGCTGCTGGCCATCGCCCTGTGCATGGCCTATCCCAACCTGCCGGAGCTCAGCAGCCTGGTCGAGTACCGGCCCAAGCTGCCGATGCGGGTGTACTCGGCCGACAACGTGCTGATCGGCGAGTACGGCGAGGAGCGCCGGCAGTTCACGCCGATCCAGGACATCCCCAAGGTGATGCAGGACGCGGTGCTCGCCATCGAGGATGCCCGCTTCTATCAGCACGGCGGGGTGGACTACCTGGGCATCATCCGCGCGGGCGTGGCGAACTTCGCCGAGGCGCGCAGCCAGGGCGCATCCACCATCACCATGCAGGTGGCGCGCAACTTCTATCTGCCCACCGAGAAGACGCTGACGCGCAAGATCTACGAGATCCTGCTGGCCCTCAAGATCGAGAGCCTGATGTCCAAGCAGCAGATCCTGGAGGTCTACATGAACCAGATCTACCTGGGGCAGCGGGCCTACGGCTTTGCCGCCGCCTGCGAGATCTACTTCGGCAAGCCGCTCAAGGACATCACCGTGGCCGAGGCCGCCATGCTGGCCGGGCTGCCCAAGGCGCCGTCGGCCTACAACCCCATCAGCAACCCCAAGCGGGCGACCACGCGGCAGCAATACATCATCGACCGCATGCTGGACAACGGCTTCATCACGCCGCAGCAGCATGAGCAGGCCAAGGCCCAGGAGCTGCGCTACCGTGCCAACACGCCGCTGCCCTCGCATGCGGAGTTCGTCGCCGAGGCGGCCCGCCAGCTGATCTACAACCAGTACGGCGACTCGGCCTACACGCGCGGGCTGAACGTCTACACCACCATCCGCTCGACCGACCAGGTGGTGGCCTACCGCGCGCTGCGCCGCGGCATCCTGGACTACGAGCGCCGGCAGGCCTATCGCGGGCCCGAGGCCCACATCGACCTGCCGGCCGACCCGCAGGCGGTGGACGCCCGCGTGGCCGAGGCGCTGGACGACCACCCGGACAACGACGAGATCAAGGCCGCCGTGGTGCTGGAGGCCGAGCCCAAGCGGATCGTCGCGATGTTCCAGAGCGGCGACACGGTGGAGGTCAAGGGCGACGGGCTGCGCCAGGCCAGCTTCGCCCTGTCGCCCAAGGCCAGCCCCAAGATCCAGATCCGCCGCGGCGCGGTGATCCGGCTGGTGCAGGGCGCCAAGGAACAGTGGGCGGTGACGCAGCTGCCGCAGGTGGAAGGCGCCTTCGTCGCGATGGAGCCCGACACCGGCCGTATCCGCGCGCTGGTGGGCGGCTTCGACTACGCCAAGAACAAGTTCAACCACGTCACCCAGGCCTGGCGGCAGCCGGGGTCGAGCTTCAAGCCGTTCATCTATTCGGCCGCACTGGAGAAGGGCTTCACGCCGGCGACGATGGTCAACGATGCGCCGCTGTTCTTCGACGCCGGCACCACCGGCAGCCAGCCCTGGGAGCCGAAGAACTACGACGGCAAGTTCGAAGGCCCGATGACGCTGCGGCGTGCGCTGGCCAAGTCCAAGAACATGGTCTCCATCCGCGTGCTGCGCTCCATCGGCGCGGGCTATGCGCAGGACTGGATCACCCGCTTCGGCTTCGAGGCGGACAAGCACCCGGCCTACCTGACGATGGCGCTGGGCGCCGGCTCGGTCACGCCGCTGCAGATGGTCGATGCCTATGCAACGTTCGCCAACGGCGGCTACCGCGTCAATCCGATGCTGGTCACGCGCGTGACGGACGCCCGCGGCAAGCTGCTGGCCCAGGTGCAGCCGCAGCCGCTGGACGAGAGCCTGCGCACCATCGACGCGCGCAACGCCTTCGTCATGAGCAGCCTGCTGCAGGAGGTGACCCGCTCCGGCACGGCCGCGCGCGCGCAGGCCACGCTCAAGCGGCCGGACCTCTACGGCAAGACCGGCACGACCAACGACTCGATGGATGCCTGGTTCGCCGGCTACACGCGGCGGCTGGCCGCGGTGGTGTGGATCGGCTATGACACGCCGCAGAAGCTCGGCAACCGCGAGACCGGCGGCGGCCTGTCGCTGCCGGTGTGGATCGACTACATGAGCTATGCGCTGCGCGGCGTGCCGGTGGAAGAGCCGGGCGTGCCGCCGGGGCTGGTCAACATCAACGGCGAGTGGTTCTACGAGGAATACACCCACTCCACCGGCGTCGGCAGCCTGGGCATGGAAGACGCACCGGCCGCCGAGCCCGAGGACGAGGAAAAGAAGAGCATCCTGGATCTGTTCAAGAACTAGCCGCCACCGCTGGCTGGGCAGTGGCCGGATGGCGCGCCGTGCCGATCAGGCCGGATGCGGCAGCAGCCCCGGCCATCAGGCCAAAGCGGCGCGGCCGGCAGCCCTGTCGAGGCGGGGGCCCGGCGCCGGCGGCCGGCTTGAATCAGGGCCGCTTCTTCAAGCAGCGGCTTGAAAGGTCAGCGTCCGGCCGGCCTGCTCGCTGGCGCAGGCCGACAGCAGCGCAAAGAACTCCTGGCCTTCGCGCGTGTCCAGCCAGCGCCCGCCGACGCACTTGAAGTGATAGCCGCCGCGGCGCGCGGCCAGCCACAGCTCGTGCAGGGGCGGCTGCGTGTTGACAATGAGCTTGCTGCGATCGGGCAGCGTCAGCTCCAGCAGGCCGCCGGTGCGCGCGGCGTCGATGTCCACCACGTCGTCCTGCAGCCAGCGGTCCACCTGGGCTTCGATGCCGGCGAGCACGGCCTGGGTCAGCTCGTGGTACTGCGCATCGGTCAGCACGTCCGGCTGCAGGCCGGTCGCAGCGGAGGGGGCGGCGCTGGTCATGATCTTTAGAATCCCGGGATGCGTGACGCGATCATTCTAGGAGCCGCCCAGGCCCCCTGCCGGCGCAGCGGGCACCAGATGCAAGCGCTGTGCTGCCCGGCCCGATGGGGCACGGCGCCAGAAGTAGCAGGCACCTCTGCCATGCGGGAGGTGGCCGCGCGCAGCGCCACGCGTGCTGCACTGCTGCTGGCGCTGCTGGGCTCATTGGCCGGCTGCGGGCAGAAGGGGCCGCTTTACCTGCCGCATGGCGCGCCCGCTGCTGCCGCGCGGCCCGCCACAGCTGCACGGCCGGCTCCTGCCGTGCAGGGCACTCCAGCGGCCCCCGCCCTTTCTGCCGCTTCTGCCCCGGCCGCGGCCGCGGCAAGCGGCGATGCCGGCCCTGCCAACCCCGCTGCGGCCGCACGCTGAGCGACGGCCTGTCCCCGCGCCGGGCCGCCCAGGCCGCGCCCTCCTCTGCCCCAACCTCATCCGCGCCCCAGCGCCTGCCCGCACCATGAGCCTGCCCGGCCATCCCCACATCGCCTACCGCAACGGCGCCCTGCATATCGAGGACTGCCCTGCCGCCGATCTGGCGCAGCGTTTCGGCACGCCGCTCTATGTCTACTCGCGCGGCTCCATGCTGGCCGCCCTGGCGCCCTACCAGCGGGCGCTGGCCGGCCGGCGTCACCTGGTGTGCTATGCCGTGAAGGCCAATCCCAACCTGAGCGTGCTGCAGACCTTCGCCCGCGCGGGCTGCGGCTTCGACATCGTCTCCGGCGGCGAGCTGGAGCGCGTGCTGGCCGCAGGCGGCGATGCGGGCAAGGTGGTGTTCTCCGGCGTGGGCAAGACGCGGCGCGAGATGGCGCGTGCGCTGGAGGTGGGCGTGCGCTGCTTCAATGTGGAGAGCACGGCCGAGCTGGAGGCGCTGTCCGAGGTGGCCCAGGCGCACGGCAAGCGCGCGCCGGTGAGCCTGCGTGTCAATCCGAACGTGGATGCCAAGACGCACCCCTACATCTCCACCGGCCTGACGCACAACAAGTTCGGCATCGCGCACGAGGAGGCGCTGGCCGCCTACCGCCGCGCCGCGGAGCTGCCGGGCATCGCCGTGCACGGCATCGACTGCCACATCGGCTCGCAGATCACCGAGCCAGGGCCTTACCTGGATGCGCTGGACAAGGTGCTGGACCTGATCGAGGCGGTGGAGGCGGAGGGCATCCGCCTGACCCACATCGACTTCGGCGGCGGGCTGGGCATCACCTACACCGACGAGGCGCCCCCGGCGGCCGATGCGCTGATTACCGCGCTGCTCAAGCGCCTGGACGATCGCGGCCACGGTCAGCGCGAGCTGATCCTGGAGCCCGGTCGCTCGCTGGTGGGCAATGCCGGCGTGCTGCTGACCGAGGTGCTCTACCTCAAGCCGTCGGCGCATAAGAACTTCTGCATCGTCGATGCGGCGATGAACGATCTGCTGCGGCCCACGCTGTATGAAGCGGTGATGGGCATCGTGCCGTGCGCGCCGCGCGCGGGCGCGGCTGAACACACCTGGGACATCGTCGGCCCGGTGTGCGAGTCGGGCGACTGGCTGGGCCGTGACCGCCGGCTGGCGGTGCAGGCGGGCGACGTGCTGGCCATCCTGTCGGCCGGCGCATACGGCATGAGCATGGCCAGCCACTACAACACCCGGCCCAAGCCGGCCGAGGTGATGGTGGACGGCGCAGAGGCCTGGATCGTCCGTGAGCGCGAGACGGTGGCCGACCTCTTCGCGCGCGAGCAGCTCGCGCGCTGAAGGCAGCGTTCAGCGGTTTTGCGCCCCGCTGCGGGCGAACGCGCAAACGGGCCACAAAACGGCCCGACGCGGCGTAGCAGCGGCTCTGCGCTTCAGTGCCGCCACGCCCCCTGGCCGGTCGCTCGCGATGAGCACGCCATATCGCGATCGCCCCGGCAGTAACCGGCTGCAGGCAGCACGCGAAAACGGACATAAAAAAACCGCCTCCGAGGAGGCGGTTTTCGCTGATGCGCTTTGAGGCGATCAGAACTGGTGACGCACACCGATGGCCACGACCGTGGTCTTGGCGTCGATGTGGGCGCCGCCGCCGCTGAAGAACGGCGTTTCCAGGTTACCCAGGCCGGTCAGCAGCGGGAAGGGGCCGCCGGCCAGAGCCAAGTTGCCGGCCGCCGTGGTGCCAAAGGCGGTCGCGTTGCCGCGGTCGTCCTTCATTTGGCCGGCGCGGATGTACAGGCGGGTGCGCTTGGAGAAGTTGTAGTCGCCAATCAGCATGAAGGCGGTGTCCTTGCCTTCGGTGAAGTTGGTGAACTCCGTGCGCGACAACTGCAGACCAACCGAGAAGTTGCCGATCGGGTGCTTCACCCCCAGCGAAAATGTGCGGGTCTTGATATCGCCAACATTCACACCGGCAGTGGGCAGCGTGGCGGGAGCGGGCGCCGGCAAACCGGTGGCAAGAGTACCTGCGGCGGCGGCGCTGGTTTCAAGCTCCCCCTCATGCCATTGCCCGCTAATAACGGTACCGGTGCTGGGCACGGTGTACTTCGCAGCCAACGCAAAAGACTTGTATTTCTCCGCGCGGAAGTAGTCGAACGCTTGGGCGGCGGGCCCAATCGGCGTGCCCGCAAAGTCGTTTTGGTTGTAGGCGCCGGACAGCATCAAGCCGAACGGGAAGCCGTAGTTCAGGAACAGGCCATAGCTGCGGCCACGCTCGGTGTCGTCCTCGGTGCCGGCCGACACGCCGCCGACGATCTGGCCGGAGGTGGACGTGATGCTGCCGTTGACCGTACGAGCCGAGCTGATGCGGGTGGCCGCGCCGGCGTTGGGCGAATAGGACACGGCGCCGGTGAAGCCGCCGGCCTTGAGCCAGTAGCTCACCTGGTTGTCCTGACGGACTTGCAGGTTGTTCAGCACGAGACCCACGGCCTGCAGGTCGGCGCCGCCCAGGGCTTCGACCGTGGTGCCGGCGAAGGTGTAGAACATCGGGGCGTACTGACGGCCCAGGCGCACTTCACCGTAGGGCGTGGTCAGGCCCAGGAAGGCCTGACGGCCCCACATGCGGCCGTCCTGGCCGCTCTGGGCGCCGGTGTCGAGCTGCATCTGGCCTTCCAGGACGAAATTGCCCTTGTAGCCGCCGCCCAGATCTTCCGTGCCGCGGAAGCCGAGCGCGTTGACGGACGAGACGCTGGAAGTGATGCCGCTGACGGTGGATTTGGCAGCGAAGCTGGCGGCCGGCAGCACGGTGCCCGAGACGTCACCCTGCTTCTTGTTGACGTTGGTGTACGCAACGTCCAGGTTGCCGTAGATGGTCAGGCTGGATTGCGCCGAAGCGGCGCCAGCGCCCAGGGCGGCGACGGCCAGGGCGACTGCTTTGATCAGGGTCGGTTTTTGCACGGATGCTCCTTGTGAACGCCCCCTCTACAGGGGGGAGTGCGGCGATTGTTTAAGCCCCCTGCAAGCCGGCCTATCGGGGTTGCCCCGCACGCTGTCGTCCGCGGGAGACAAACAGCCGTTTCAATTGCTCACACGTCCTGCTGTGCAAAAGAAAACGGCCGCTTGCGCGGCCGTTTCAAGCGCCGGTAGCCCGGCCTTAGAAGGAGTGACGCACGCCGATGGCGATGCCGTGGGCGCTGTCGCCGGCCGTGGTGGCCGCGCCGACGTTCAGTGCTGAGCCGTCGTCGTTGTCCACGTAGGTGGCCAGGGCGTAGAGCGCCGTGCGCTTGGACAGCGCATAGACGCCCTTGAGCGCGTAGATCGTCGCTTCCGCGTCCTTGGCGAAGTTGACGTTGTCCACCTTGGAGACGCCGGCCTGCAGCGTGAAGGCGCCCAGCGGCACGCCGACCTTGATGCCGTAAAGCTTGCGCTTGTCGTCGTCTGCGGAATCTTCGTCTTGGTTGAAATAGCCCGTCAGCTTCGCGGCCCCGAAGTCATACGAGGCATAGACCAACCAGCCTTCGTCTTCACGATCTCCGACGGCGTCTCGCTTAGCGTTGATGTAGCCACCCCCGACGCCAAACGGACCATTGGCGTACTGAACGTTCAAACCCCAAGTTTTGCCGGTGTCAACGTCAGCAGTCTCGGTGCCGGGGTTGACGGTCGGGTTGGTGCTACTGGCAATTCCACGGGTAGAACCAATAGCGGTGCTGTACTGCACTTCCGCCGTCAGGCCGTCGACGAACTTGGGCAGCAGATAGGTGATGGCGTTGTCAGCGCGACGATAGGTGTCGCCAGCAAAGGTGCCGGCGATCTTGAAGTCGTCGTAGGCCTGCGCGCCCAGGATGTTGGTGTTGCCAGCCAGCAGGCCGATGGACGAGTCCTGGCGGCCCAGGCGCACTTCACCGAAGGCACCTTCCAGGCCGATCCAGGCCGCGCGGTCCCACAGGCGGGCGGAGTTGCCCTGCGTGCCGGCGTCGACCTTGACGTTGTGCTCCAGGACGAACTTGCCCTTGAGGCCGCTGCCCAGGTCCTCGGTGCCCTTGAAGCCCAGGCGCGAGGTGGCCAGGTTGTCGGAGCTGACGCGGGTCAGGCTGTCGGTGCCCTTGACGCTCTCCAGCGAGGCATCGACCACGCCGTAGATGGTGACGGAGGATTGCGCGTGCGCGGCGCCGGCGAGCGTGCCAAGGGCAGCCAGCGCGATGAGGGATTTCTTCATAGGGATATCTCCAGAGTTGAACGGACAGCGGGGCCGGCCACCGAGCTTCTGCTAGGACCCCTCGGCGCCGACGCACTGCCACCTCCGTTGCGGAAGTGGCGCCATTGGAGCAAGGGAAGGCGAAGCAAATGTGACAGTTGCGTGATCCGTTGCCGTGGGCCAACAGGATCATGCGGCTTGCGCACGAGCATGTGCGGACGCGTCATCGAAACGTCATCGCCACCAGGCGGCACGGGCGCCGCCGCCCGCGCCGGGTCGGCTTGGATAATCCGGCCATGAGCATCCAGACCGATGATTTGGCGCCCCGCCCGGGCGCGGCTCGCGTGGTGTCCAACGCGACGGCCACGCCCCAGGAAGAGGCGCTGGAGCGCGCGCTGCGGCCCAAGGATCTGGATGAGTACGTGGGCCAGGAGAAGGCGCGCGAGCAGCTGGAGATCTTCATCGGCGCGGCGCGCAAGCGGGCCGAGGCGCTGGACCATGTGCTGCTCTTCGGCCCGCCGGGGCTGGGCAAGACGACGCTGTCGCACATCATCGCCCGCGAGCTCGGCGTGAACCTGCGCCAGACAAGCGGGCCGGTGCTGGAAAAGCCCAAGGACCTGGCCGCGCTGCTGACCAATCTGGAGCGCAACGATGTGCTCTTCATCGACGAGATCCACCGCCTGTCACCGGTGGTGGAGGAGATCCTCTACCCGGCGCTGGAGGACTACCAGATCGACATCATGATCGGCGAGGGGCCGGCGGCGCGCTCGATCAAGCTGGACCTGCAGCCCTTCACGCTGGTGGGCGCCACCACGCGGGCGGGCATGCTGACCAACCCGCTGCGCGACCGCTTCGGCATCGTGGCGCGGCTGGAGTTCTACACGGCCGCGGAACTCTCGCGCATCGTGCGCCGCTCGGCCGGCCTGCTGGAGGCGCCGATCGACGAGGACGGTGCACTGGAGATCGCCCGGCGCTCACGCGGCACGCCGCGCATTGCCAACCGGCTGCTGCGCCGGGTGCGCGACTATGCGCAGGTCAAGGGCAGCGGCCACATCACGCGCCAGATGGCCGACCGGGCGCTGGCCATGCTGGACGTGGACCCGCTGGGCTTCGACGTGATGGACCGCACGCTGCTGGAGGCGGTGATCCACAAGTTCGACGGCGGGCCGGTGGGGCTGGACAACCTGGCGGCGGCCATCGGCGAGGAGGCGGGCACGATCGAGGACGTGATCGAGCCCTATCTGATCCAGCAGGGCTATCTGCAGCGCACGCCGCGCGGGCGCATCGCGACGCTGGCGGCCTTCCGGCACCTGGGGGTGGCGCCGCCGGCGGCCAGCGGCGGGCTGTTCAGCGAAGGCTGAGCGCGCCGCTGGGCGCGTGGGCGGGTCGCTTAAGTGGGGCGCTTAGGGTCGGTTGGGCGGGTCGCCTCCTGCGGGCGCTACGGCCTGGCCTTCACTGGCTGAGGAGCGCCGCGGCGATCTGCTCGCGCAGGTGGGCGGCCAGCGCGCGGCGGTCGGCATGGCTGCTGCCTTGCGGCGGCTGGATGCCCAGGTGCACCGTCAGGCCGCGGGCGCGGGCGATCATCCACAGCGACTGCATCAGCGTGGTGTCACCGATGTAGGCCGCAGCCGGGCTGTGGCGATGGGCCGGGTCGGCATAGCGCAGCGTCATGGGCTGCACCGGTGCGTCGACGGCGATGGCGGCCTGGAGCAGGTTGGCGTGGAAGGGCAGCACGCTGTCGCCCGGGCCGGTCGTGCCTTCCGGGAAGACGGCGACCACGTCACCGTCGCGCAGGGCCTGAGCCATGTCGTGGACCACCCGCACGGCGTCGCGGGCACGCTGGCGCTCGATGTAGAGCGTGCCGGCCGCCGTGACCAGGCCGCCGATCACCGGCCATGAGCGGATCTCCGACTTGGCGACGAAGCGCGCGGGCTGCACGGCATTGATGGCGATGATGTCCAGCCACGAGACGTGGTTGGCGACGAAGAGGCAGGCATGCGGGCGTGGGCTGCCCTGCGCCTGCAGCGTGATGCCGAGCAGGCGCAGCAGCTTGCGCGACCACCAGACGATGCGCTGCTCGCGGCCGGCGCGGTTCAGACGCGGGAAGCGGCTGGCGACGGCCACGCCATGCAGCACATGCAGCACCACGCGGGTCAGACGCCAGGCGGCGACGATGGCGGGGACGCGGGGGGCAGTCATGTGGTGGGACGCTGCGGGGGGCCGAGGCGGCTGCAGTGGGGCCTTGGGTTGAAGTCCACTCTGGGCTGCGTTGCAGGAGCAATGGGATGGCGAGGCGGCCCGATGCCGATGCCGATGCTCGGGGGCGTGCGGTTTGGCGCAGCGTGGTGGGTCGCCTGCGGCTGGGCGGCGTGCAAAGGCTGGAGTGGGCGAAGCAGCGGGGGCCGGGCCGGCCGCGCTTCGACTGCTTGCCCTCGCTGCGCGAAGGTGCCCTGCGATGCTCGGTCGGGCGGCGCGCCGTCGAACTCACTGCGCTCACGCCTGCGGCGCTCGCTGCGTTCGGACAGACGCCGGCGAGTCAGTTCAACGATGCGCGCTGGCGCGCGCCGCCGCCCGCCCTGCGCTTCTCGGCTGCGCAGAGGCGCGCGTCCGGCCCGGCCCCCGCTGCCTCGCTGGCGCGTCGGTGGTGGATGACGGTGAGCTGCGGCTTCAGTGCAGCAAGTGACAGGGGTGGCGGTGGCTGCACCGCGGGCTTGGGTACCTTGAGCCTCTCGCTCGGAGTGACTCAGACATCCGTCGGGGTACTGACCTGGGGCCGAAGCGCCCAGGCCATCTGCTGCCTTCCACTTTGCACGGCGTCGTGGTGAGGTCGCATTGCGCTGACCCGCGTCACCCGATGCGGTCCGCGGTGCTCGGCAGCACAGCCAGGCGCGATCCCCGTCGCCATCAGGACTCTCGGCGTGGCGACACACCGCCCTCACCTTCCCCTCGCACGCCACCACTGCCTCACCGGCAAAGGCCGGGGCGGGGCCGCGGGGCGCCTGAGCGCAGCCGAGAAGCGCAGGACGGGCGGCGGCGCGCGCCAGCGCGCATCGTCGGACTGACTCGCCGTGGATGTCAGAGCGCAGCGAACGCCGCAGGCGTGAGCGAAGCGAGTTCCACGGCGCGCCGCCCGTCCGAGCATCGCAGGGCACCCGGGCGCAGCCCGGGCAAGCGCTTGAAGCCCCGCGGCCCCGCCCCGGCCTTTGCGCGCGCCGGCCGCTGCACGCGACCACAAGCTCGACCCGCAGCCCGCCCCCACGAGCCAGGCCGGTCACATCGACACCCATTGAGCCAAGCCGTCCACACTCAAACCAAACCGCAGGCGCGGCGCAAGGACAGGCAAGCGCTCAGCCCGCCACCCGCATCTCATGCGCCACCGTGCCGGCCACGATGGTCCAGCGCACGCGGCCGGGCAGCTCGGTGCCCAGGTGCTCGAAGGCAAACGGCGTGGACTTGCCCTGGCTGGCCAGCGCATCCGGGCGCACCACCCAGCGCTCGGCTGCATCGAACACGCAGACATCGGCCACGCCGCCGGCCACCAGGCGGCCGGCGCTGGATGCCAGCGAGCCCAGCGACTCGCCCAGCACCCGCACCGGCTGACAGGTGATGGTGGCCAGGGCGCGCGACAGGCCCACGCCAGCATCCTCGCCCCATTTGAGCGCCAGGCTCAGCAGCAGCTCCAGGCCGGTGGCGCCGGGCTCGGCCTCGCCGAAGGGCAGCGCCTTGGCATCCGGGTCGACCGGCGTGTGGTCGGACACCAGCGCGTCGAGCGTGCCGTCGGCCAGGCCAGCGCGCAGGGCGTCGCGATCGCGCTGCTGGCGCAGCGGCGGGATCAGGCGCATCGCGGAGTTGAAGTAGCCGATGTCCACGTCGGTGAGGTGCAGCGAATTGATGCTCACGTCGGCCGTGACCGGCAGGCCGCGCGCCTTCGCCTGGCGCACCAGCTCCACACCGGCCGCGCTGGACAGGCGGCACAGGTGCACGCGCGCGCCCGTGGCCTGCATCAGCTCGAAGATGGTGTGCAGGGCCACGGTCTCCGCACTGACCGGCACGCCGGCCAGGCCCAGCCGCGTGGCCACCGGGCCGCTGGCGGCCACGCCCTTGCCCAGCCACGGGTCCAGCGGGCGCAGCCACACGGTGTAGCCGAAGGTGGCGGCATAGAGCAGCGCGCGCTGCAGCATCTGCGTGTCGGCGATAGGCGCATCGGCCTGCGAGAAGCCCACGCAGCCGGACTCGGTCAGCTCGGCCATCTCGGTCAGCACCTCGCCCTTGAGGCCGCGCGTGAGCGCCCCCAGCGGGAAGAGCCGGCACAGGCTGAGCTTGCGGGCGCGGAACTTGAGCATGTCCACCAGCCCCGGCTCGTCCAGCGGCGGGTCGGTGTCCGGCGGGCAGACCAGGCTGGTGACGCCGCCGGCGGCCGCGGCATTGAGCTCGGACTCCAGCATGCCTTCGTGCTCATGGCCGGGCTCGCGCAGCCGGGCGGCCAGGTCGACCAGGCCCGGGGCGACGACGCAGCCGCTGGCATCGATGCGCCGGTCAGGCGTGAAGTCGGCCGGCACCTCGCCCAGGTGGACGATGCGGCCGGAGGCGAGGGCCAGATCGCCCGTGCGGTCCAGGCCGCTGGCGGGGTCGACGAGGCGGCCGTTGGTGATGAGGATCTTCATGGACGCCTTCTTCTCTAGCGCTCGTTGGCGTGGCCGAATTGCACGAAGGGCACCGCGCCGCCGGTCATCTGCGGCAGCTTGCCGTCCCACTTGCGGATGGCTTCGCGCTCGTTCTCGATCTTGCGCAGCTGCAGCAGCTCGGCCGTGACCTGCTGGCGCTGCAGGGCCAGGGACTCGGCCTCGGCCTTGGCGCTGGCGACCTTCTGGCGGGCCTCGACCTCGATGCGCTGCAGGTCGCGCTCGGCCTTGAGCTTCTCCTGCTCGGCCTTGACCTTGGCCTCGATGGCCTCGGTAAAGGTGCGCGAGAAGCTGAAGTTGACGATGGCGAACTCATCGAGCTCCAGCCCGTGGCGCTGCATCTTCTGCCGCAGCATGGCGACGATGCCGTCGCGCACCTCGGTGCGGCGGGAGATCAGCTCCTCGGCCGTGAAGCGCGCGGTGACGGCCTTCACCGCTTCTTGTGCGGCGGGCAGGATGATGCGGTCGGCCGCCACGTCGGTGGACGGGCCGATGTCGCGGAAGGCCGTGACCACGGCGGACGGCCGCAGGTGGTAGTTGATGGCGATCTTGGTGTGCACCGACTGCAGGTCGCGCGAGGCAGCGTCGCCGTCGCCCTCGCCTTTCTGGATGCGCACATCCATCAGGTGCAGCGTCTGCGCCAGCGGCCACACCAGGTGGATGCCGGGCTCGTAGACGGTGTCGCTGGACTTGCCGAAGGTGGTCAGCACGCCGCGGTAGCCGGTGGGCACGATGGCGATGGGCGCCAGCAGCCACAGCAGGACCAGGGCGATGACGATGGGCAGGGCGCGTTGCAGCAGGGCTTTCATGTGCTGGCGCTCCTCAGGCCTCGTTGCCCGCGATGATGCTCATCACCGCCATGCGCACGGCGATGCCGAAGGTCACCTGCGGCAGGATGACGCTGTGGCTGCCATCGGCCACGGACGAGTCGATCTCCACGCCGCGGTTGATGGGCCCCGGGTGCATGACGATGGCGTCGGGCTTGGCCAGCGCGAGCTTCTCGGGCGTCAGGCCATAGGCCTTGAAGAACTCGCCGGACGAGGGCAGCAGGCCGCCGCTCATGCGCTCGTTCTGCAGGCGCAGCATGATGATGACGTCGGCATCGCGCAGGCCTTCGGCCATGTCATGGCACACGCGCACGCCCATCTGGCGCAGGTCGCCGGGCACCAGCGTCTTGGGGCCGACCACGCGCACCTCGGGCACGCCCAGCGTGGTCAGCGCATGGATGTCCGAGCGGGCCACGCGCGAGTGCACGATGTCGCCGACGATGGCCACCGTGAGCTGCGTGAAGTCGCCCTTGAAGTGCCGGATGGTGTACATGTCCAGCAGGCCCTGCGTGGGGTGCGCGTGGCGGCCGTCGCCGGCGTTGACCACGTGCACGTGCGGCGCGACATGCTGGGCGATGAGGTAGGGCGCGCCGGACTCCGAGTGCCGCACGACGAACATGTCGGCATGCATGGCGCTGAGGTTGGCGATGGTGTCCAGCAGGCTCTCGCCCTTGGCGGTGGACGAGCGCGCGATGTCCAGGTTGAGCACGTCGGCCGACAGGCGCTTGGCCGCGATCTCGAAGGTGGTGCGCGTGCGCGTGCTGTTCTCGAAGAACAGGTTGAACACGCTCTTGCCGCGCAGCAGCGGCACCTTCTTGACCTCGCGGTCGTTGACGCTGAGGAAGGTGCCGGCGGTGTCCAGGATCTGGTGGATGACGTCGCGCGGCAGGCCTTCGGTGGACAGCAGGTGGATCAGCTCGCCGTGCGAGTTGAGCTGCGGGTTGCGCTTGGAGAGCATCAGTCGGCCACCTTCTCGATGTGGAAGCTGAAGCGGCCGGCATCGCTGCGGGCCAGGGACAGGCGCTCGTGCGCCGGCAGGGCGATGCGCGCGGCCGAGAAGGCCGCCTCGATCGGCAGCTCGCGCCCGCCGCGGTCCACCAGCACCGCCAGCCGCACGCTGGCCGGACGGCCGAAGTCGTACAGCTCATTGATCACCGCGCGGATGGTGCGGCCGGTGTAGAGCACGTCGTCGATCAGCACGATGGGCCGGCCGTCCACCTCGAAAGGCAAGCTGGTGGCGTCCGTCGTGGCGGCCATGCCGCGCGAGCCGAAGTCGTCGCGGTGCAGCGCGCTGGAGATGACGCCGTGCTGCCCGGGCAGGCCCAGGTCGCGCTGCAGCCGCTCGGCCAGCCAGGCGCCGCCGGACCAGATGCCGACCAGGGCCGTGTCGGCCTGGATCAGCGGGCGCACGCCGGCCAGCAGGCTGGCGTACAGGGCCTCGGCGTCGAGGTGGAGGGTCATGGTGCGGTCCCGGTGGAGGTGTGCTCGAAATGCTGGGCCAGGATGATGGCCGCCGATGCAGCGTCCAGCGCGTCGCCACGCGCGCCCGCGGCATGCGCCTCGGTGGTGGTGTAGCGCTCGTCCACCTCGCGCACGGGCAGGTGGAAGCGCCCGGCCAGCTGGCGGGCGAAGCGGCGGGCGCGGCGGGTGTTGTCGTGCTCGGCGCCGTCGGGATGAAAGGGCACGCCGACGACCAGCTCGGCCGGCTGCCATTCGCGGATCAGCGCCGCGATGGCAGTAAAGCGGGCCTCGCCCTGCACCGCCAGCGTCTTGAGCGGCTGGGCCTGGCGCAGCAGCGTGTTGCCGCAAGCCACGCCGACGCGCTTGTCGCCGAAGTCGAAGGCCAGCACGGTGTGGTGCGCAGGGGTCATGCCGGCAGGGCGGTGAAGCAAGGCGACAGGATCGGCGGGGCGGACAGGGACAAGCCGCCCGCAGGCGGCTGCGCGCCTGCGCTCATGCGTGCCCGGCGTCCTGCATCAGCATGCCGACGTCGATGCCCAGCAGCGACAGCGCGCGGCCGTAGCGGCTCTCGGCCGGCGTGTCGAAGATGATGGACGGCTCGGCATCGACGGTGATCCAGCCGTTGCGGGCGACCTCGTCCTCCAGCTGGCCGGCACCCCAGCCGGCATAGCCCAGCGTGACCAGCACGCGGCGCGGGCCGGCGCCGGCGGACAGGGCCTCCAGCACGTCCTTGGAGGTGGTCATCTCCAGCTCGCCGCCGGGGATGGCCAGCGTGGAGCTGTAGGGGCTCTCGTCGCCCTCGATGCGGTCGTGCAGCACGAAGCCGCGCTCGGTCTGCACCGGGCCGCCGAAGAAGACCGGCGCCTCCGCCAGGTCCGGGCGGTCCAGCGGCAGGTCCACCTTCTCGAACAGGTTCTTGAGCTTGATGTCGATGGGCTTGTTGATGACCAGGCCCAGGGCGCCGCGCTCGGTGTGCTCGCACAGGTAGACGACCGCACCGGCGAAGTTCTCGTCGGCCATGCCGGGCATGGCGATGAGGAACTGGTTGGTGAGGTTGCTGGCGTCGGCGGGCATGCCGGGATTTTATGCGTCTGTCACCATTGCTCCATGCCGCAGACACCCCCTGGACACGACCTGCTCCACGCCTCGCTCCACGCGCCGATGCGCGATTCGCACCGCCCGGCTGGCGCCCCTGGCGGGTCCGCATCCGGCCCCGACGCGCCCGGCCTGGACCGTGCCCTGGTGTGGATGCGCCGCGACCTGCGCGCGCACGACCATGCGGCGCTCTACCACGCGCTGAAAAACGCCCGCCAGGTGTGGTGCGCCTTCGTCTTCGACCGCGACATCCTGGACCCGCTGCCGCGCGACGACCGCCGCGTGGCCTTCATCCGCGAATGCCTGCTCGACCTGGACGCCGCGCTGCGCGAGCTGGGCGAGCGCCACGGCACAGCCGGCGTGCGCCTGATCGTGCGCCACGGCCGCGCGGTGGACGAGGTGGCGCGGCTGGCCCACGAGCTGGACGTGGCCGCCGTCTTCACCAACCGCGACTACGAGCCGCAGGCGGTGGAGCGCGATGCCCGCGCGCGCGGCGCGCTGGCCGACATCGGCGTGGCGCTGTATCTGTCCAAGGACCAGGTGGTGTTCGAGACCGACGAGGTGATGACCGCCACCGGCACGCCTTACAACGTCTTCACGCCCTACAAGAACGCCTGGCTGCGCAAGCTGGAGGACTTCTACGTGCGGGCATATCCGGTGGCCCGCCATGCGCGGCACCTGGCGCCGCTGCCCGCCAGCGTGCAGGGCGGCGTGCCCGATCTGCATGCCATCGGGTTCGAGGACACGCAGGTGGCCGAGCTCAAGCTGCATGGCGGCACCACCCAGGGCCGCGCGCTGCTGGCGGACTTTCTGGAGCGTATCGACCGCTACGACGAGGCGCGCGACTTCCCCGGCATCAAGGGGCCGAGCTACCTGTCGCCGCACCTGCGCTTCGGCACGCTGTCGGTGCGCGAGCTGGCCCGGCTGGCCTGGGACCGCATGCGCGCCGGATCCCGCGGCGCCGAGACCTGGCTGGCCGAGCTGATCTGGCGCGACTTCTATCACCAGATCCTGCACCACCACCCGCACGTGGTGGGCCATGCCTTCAAGCGCGACTACGACCGCATCAAGTGGGAGCACGGCAAGGTGGCCGACGCGCTCTTTGCCGCCTGGTGCGGCGGGCGCACCGGCTATCCGCTGGTGGATGCGGCCATGCTGCAGCTCAACCAGACCGGCTGGATGCACAACCGGCTGCGCATGGTGACCGCCTGCTTCCTGATCAAGGACTTGGGGCTGGACTGGCGCTGGGGCGAGCGCTACTTTGCCGAGAAGCTGCTGGACTACGACCTGGCGGCCAACAACGGCGGCTGGCAATGGGCGGCGTCCACCGGCTGCGATGCCCAGCCCTACTTCCGCATCTTCAACCCGGTCAACCAGAGCCAGAAGTTCGACCCCCAGGGCAAGTTCATCCGCCGCTACCTGCCGGCCTTCGTCAAGCTGCCCGACCGCGCGGTGCACGCGCCCTGGGCCGCGAAGCCCGCCGATCTGGAGGCCGCCGGCTTCGTGCCCGGCCGGGACCATCCGCCGCCCATCGTCGATCACAACGAGGCGCGCCGCCGCACGCTGGAGCGCTACGCGGTGGTCAAGGACAAGGTGCAGGCGGCGCTCAAGCCGATGCAGGTCAAGGTGTTCGACTGATCCTCGACACGCTCCACGCCCCGATGGATCGGGTGATCAGGGGGCTTCGCGCAGCGAAGTAAAGGAGGAGCCGGGCGCCGCCAGGCGAACGGCGGAGGACATGAGCGGAGCGAAGCCCCCTGAGCGCCCGATGCCGCTGCGCGGTTGACAGGCAGGCCCTGTCAAGCCCCGGATCTTCAGAACAGCTCGACGTCGCCCACCTTGGTCGCCGCCTCCAGCTCGCCGGCCCGCACCAGCTCCGCATGGCTGATGACGCGGTTGCGGCCGCTCTGCTTGGCGTGATAGACCGCGCGATCAGCCCGGTCGAAGGCCGCACCCGGGCTGTCCTCGGGCATCACCTGCGTGAAGCCCACGCTGGCCGTCACTTGCCCGACCTGCGGGAAGGGATAGGCCGCCATGTTCTGGCGGAAGCGCTCGAAGGCCAGCATCGCGTCGGCCTCGTTGTGGCAGCGCAGCATGACCACGAACTCCTCGCCGCCGAAGCGGTAGAGCTGGTCCTGGAAGCGGAAGGTGCTGCGCAGGATGCGCGCCACCAGCAGCAGCACCTCGTCGCCGATCAGGTGGCCGTAGGTGTCGTTGACGCGCTTGAAGTGGTCGATGTCGATCACGCCCAGCCAGGCCTGCTGCGCCGGGGCGGGCTTGCGCGCCTCGCTGCCGGGCTCGGCTGGCTCTGAGCCCGCGGCCGCCGTGCCGGCCGGCGCGGCGCCGGTGCCCGCATCCGCACCGACACCGGCGCCCACCGCCGCCGCATCGGCCTCCAGCAGCATGCCGCCGGGTAGCGCCGTGCGCATGAAGGTCTCATCAAACGTCTTGCGGTTGAGGAGCCCGGTCAGCGTGTCGCGCTGGCTGTAGTCGAGCAGGCTCTGGATGTTGCCGTAGATGCGCATCAGCGCCTGCACGGTCTGCAGCTTGGCGGAGGTCAGCGGCCGGTCGGTGGCGATCTCGACCACCGTCTGCGCCACCGCCTCGCCGGGCAGCGGGAAGACGTTGACCACCGGCTGGTCCGCGCCGCGGCGCGGGGCCAGGATCTGCGCCTGGGCGCGCAGGCATTCGCCGCGCCAGGGCACGGAGTCGGGCAGCACCAAGTCGGCGAACGGCGTCCAGGGCGCGTCGGACGCGGGCGTGACCTCGCCCGCGCGCAGCCTGGCGCAGAGGAACCAGCGCCACTCTTGGCCCTCGCCTACCAGTCGCCAGACGGCCACCTCCTGCGCGCGCAGCAGGGCCACCAAGGCCTGCACGAAGACCACGTCCACGCGCTCGCGGTCGCGGTTGCCCGTCAGGTCGGCCAGGTGGTCGATGACGTCGGCCATCGGCCGCGCAGGGCGCGGCTCGGGCAGGACGGGCGGTGCGGGGACGGCGGACATGCTCGGCGCTCGGACCCTGGCCTCAGGGAGCGGTGACGGCGGCCGGGCCGTGGGCCGGCGTGCCGGTGTAGCGGCCGATCAGCGCCAGCAGCTCTTCTTCGCTGTAGGGCTTGCCCAGGTAATGGTTCACGCCCAGCTCGCTGGCGTAGTCGCGGTGCTTCTGCGCGATGCGCGAGGTGATCATGATCACCGGCAGGTCGGCCAGGCGCTGGTCGCCGCGGATGTTGCGCACCAGGTCGAAGCCGTCCATGCGCGGCATCTCGATGTCGCTCAGGACCACGGCCGGGCGCTCTTCGGCCAGCCGCTCCAGCGCGTCCAGGCCGTCCTTGGCCAGGGTGACGCGGTAGCCCTCGCGGGCCAGCAGGCGCTGGGTGACGCGGCGCACGGTGAGCGAGTCGTCCACCACCAGCACCAGCGGCACGGCGGGGGCCTCAGGCTCCTGCGGCTGGGCCGGCGCGGCGGGGGCGCGGCCGTCAGCGACGGCTTCGCCCAGAGCCGGCGCCACATCGGCATGCAGGGCACGCGCGGTGTAGGCGCGGGCGGCCTCGCCATAGACGGTGGCCAGGGCCACGGGGTTGTAGATCAGCGCCACGGCGCCGGAGGCCAGCAGCGTCATGCCGGCCAGGCCGGGCAGGCGCGAGAGTTGCGGGCCCAGGTTCTTGACCACCACTTCCTGGTTGCCCAGCACTTCGTCCACATGCAGCGCGATCCGCTGCTGCGCCGAGCGGATGATCACCACCGGCAGCGTGCGGCCGCCCTCCAGCCCGCGCGGGCTGGACTGCAGCAGCGCGCCCAGCCAGAAGAAGGGCAGGACCTGCTCGCCGAAGGCATAGGCGCCCTGCTCGTAGGCCTGCTGCACTTCCTCGGGCCGCGCGCGGCGCACCATCTCGATCAGGTGGGTGGGCACGGCCACGGTGGCCGCGCCGCAGCGCAGCATCACGACCTGCGTCACCGCGGTGGTCAGCGGCAGCACCAGGCGGAAGCTGGTGCCCTGCCCCGCCGCGGTGGCCGTCTCGATGCGGCCGCCCATGGCGTTGACCTCGGAGCGCACCACGTCCATGCCGATGCCGCGGCCGGCCAGCTCGGTGACCTGCTCGGCCGTGGTGAAGCCGGGCGTGAAGATCAGGTTGGCCAGCTCGGCATCGGTGGGCTGCGCGTCGGGCGCGAGCAGGCCCATGCGCAGCGCCTTGTCGCGGATGCGCGGCAGATCCAGCCCGGCGCCGTCGTCGCGGAACTCCACGCCGACTTCATTGCCCTCCTGGTGCAGCGACACGGTGATCAGGCCGGCGGCGTCCTTGCCGGCGGCCAGGCGACGCTCCGTGGGCTCGATGCCGTGCGTGACGCAGTTGCGCAGCAGGTGCTCGAAGGCCGGCGTCATGCGGTCGAGCACGCCGCGGTCGACTTCGATGTTGCCGCCCACCAGGTCCAGGCGGACCTGCTTGCCGGTCTCCTTGGCGGCCTGGCGCACGACACGGTAGAGGCGATCGGACAGGCCCTCGAACTCCACCATGCGCGTGCGCAGCAGGTCGTCCTGCAGGTCGCGAGTCAGGCGCGCCTGCACGGCCAGCTGGTCCTCGGCCGTGTCCAGCGTGCGCTGCAGGCTGCGCTGCACGGTGGCCACGTCGTTGACCGACTCGGCCATCATGCGGGTGAGCTCCTGGAAGCGCGTGTAGCGGTCGAACTCCAGCGGGTCGAAGTTCTGCGCGGCGGCGCGGGCGGCCTCCATGCGCGTGCTCATCTGCGTCTCGGCCTGCAGCTCGATGTCGCGCAGCTGCTGGCGCAGGCGGTCCAGGTTGTCGGCCAGGTCGCCCAGCGAGCCCTTGATCTGCCCGACCTCGGTGGCCAGGCGCGAGCGGGTGATGGAGACCTCGCCGGCATGGTTGACCAGGCGGTCGAGCAACTGCGCGCGCACGCGCACCGCGCCTTGAGACGTGCCGGCCGGCGCGCGCACCGCTGCGGCGCGGGCTTGTGCCGGCGACGCAGCGGCAAAGCGCGACCAGTCGATCTCGGCTGGCTGGGCCGACGCAGCGGCGGCGGCAGGCTCTTCGGCCCCGGCCTGATCGGCAGAGGCAGCGGCCGGCCCGGTGGACGCCTCGGCTGAGCCGCCCTGATCGGCCAGGTCGGCCACATTGGCCAGATCCGCCAGATCCGGATAGGCGGAGCTTGCCGTCGCGGGCAGCGCGCCGTCTTCGAGCTGCGGCACGGCCGGCGCCTGCAGCAGCTCCGCGGGTTGTTCGGCCGGCGCGGCGGCCTGCACCTCGGCCGAGGCCTGGGCATAGGCCTGGGCATCGCGGCTGCGCAGGGCCTCGAACAGCTCGGTCAGGCCGTCGGCGCGCGACTGCAGGCCTTCCACGTCGGCGGCCTGGATGTCGCCGCGGGCCAGCAGGCCTTCGATGGCGGACTCCATGCGGTGGGCCAGCTCGCCCAGGCGCATGGCACCGGCCAGGCGGGCGCCGCCCTTGAGCGTGTGCAGCGTGCGCATGCAGGCGGTGGCGCCGGCGGGGTCGGCCGGGCGGCGCAGCCAGTCGCGCATCTGGCCGGACAGCGCGGGCAGCAGCTCCTCGGCCTCTTCCTCGAAGATGGGGAAGAGGTCGGCGTCCACCGCATCGACGGCGTCGATGTCGTCGTCGCCCGCCCACTGCGGCACGGCCGCCTGCGCGCTGAGGGAGACGGCAGGGCCGGCGTCGGCGCGCGGCGCCAGCGGCTTGAACTCGGCTTGGCCCAAGCCGGCCAGCGACGCAGCCGGCTGCAGCGGAGCCGGAGCGGTGTCGGCGGCGAAGGCGGCGTCCGCGGCGGCCGCTGCCTGCTCCATTGCGGCATCGACCGGCTCGGCAAACGCCGCGTCGCCGGCCTCAGGCAGCGCGGAGTCCTCAGCCGACCCGGCGGCCTCGATCAGCCCGGCAGCCTGCGGCTCGACGGCGGCATCGTCCGCCGCCACTTCGGCCACCGGCAGCAGATCGTCGGCCACATCCAGCTCGCCCGGACGCGAGGAGGCCAGCCCGTGGCTCTGCTCGTCCAGCCGCGTGGCCAGCTCGCGCTCCAGTGCGGACAGCCGCTCCAGCAGCGCATGCGACGGTGCCTTGAGGAAGCCCGCGGCGAACTGATGCAGCAGTCGGCGGATCTCCTCGGCGGTGTCGGCAAAGATCTGCGCGTCCTCCGGCGTGCCGCTGCCCAGCGCATGGCTGCGGGCGAGCACGTGCTCCAGCTGGCGCGCCAACTGCGACAGATCCTGGAAGCCGACCGTGGCCGAGCTGCCGCCCAGCGAATGGGCCAGGGCCACCGCAGCGTCGCCCACCGGGCGGTCGAGCTCCAGCGACCACTCGGCCAGCTCGGTGACCAGGCGGCGCGAGAGCTCGTCGGCCTCGTTGAGGTAGATGTTGAAGAGCGGGATGCCGATGCGCAGCGGGCCGATCACCTTGACCTGCTCGCCGGCCGGATCGCCGGCAGCGTCGTTGGCGGCCTCGGGCGCGGTGCCGTAGTTCACCGGCTGCTCGTCGTCGGGCGCCGCACCGTCCGCGGCCGGCGCTGCATCGCTGCCGGCCTGCGCGTCCGGCGTGCCGCCTTCGATGACGCGCAGGTGCGGCACCTCATCGTCGGACACCGGCAGCTCGGTGGACTCGGCCGTGGGCAGCTCCGCGGGTACGTCTGCCGGCTCATCGGCCGGCTCATCGACCAGCTCGGTGGAGAGCAGGCCGGGGACGGTGTCGCCCTGACCGGGCTCGCCTGCCGGCGGGCCGATGTCGAAGTCGAGCGAGAAGGCCTCGCCGGCAGGTGGCGCGGCCTGCGAGGCCCCATCGCCGTCCGTCATGCCGTCCGTCACGCCGGGCGCGCTGGGCGCTGCCTCTGCCCCGGCCTGGCCGGGCGCCTCGGCCGCCGGCACGGTCAGCTCCACCAGCTCGTCGGCCAGCAGCAGGCCATCGCCGGCCTGCGCCTCATCGGGCTGCGCTTGCGGCGTCTCGCCGTCCAGACGCAGCTCGCCGACCAGCGGCGTAGCGTCCGGCGTTGGCAGCGGCTGCGGCGCGGGCGCGGCGGGCGTGCCGGCTTCGTCGAGCGCGGACAGATCCAGCGTGAAGGACAGGTCGGCAGCCGGCGCGGCGGGCTCGGCAGCCTGGGCAGCCGGCGCGGATGGGGTAGAGGGCGTGGCGGCCTGGCCGTCCTCGACCACGGTGTCGGCGAACACCGGCGGCACTTCGGCAACCGGGCCGGGCGCAGGCTCGGGCGCATCCAGATCCAGCGACACGTCGGCCAGCAGGGCCTCGACGCGCTGGGCGGTGTCCTCGGCAGCAGATGCAGCGGGCGCAGAAGAGCTCGGCGTGTCTGCCTGGGGCAGCTCGTCTTCCACCACCGGCAGGGCCGCGGCGGCATCGGGCTGAAGCACCTGGGCGGTGACGTCGGCCGAGGGCAGCGCAGCCGGGGCCTGCTGCTCAACGGCGGCCCCCGGCGCGGTGTCCAGCGGCAGCAGCCGGCCTTCGTTGCGCAGCGTGTCGGCGGCGCGGCACAGCGGCTCGCGCTGGCGATGGTCGGCCGTGTGGGCCTCGATCTCGTCGATCCAGTCGGCCAGCAGGTCCAGGGCCTGGCCGGTGAAGGCGCGCAGGTCGTCGCTGGCGGGCTGTTGCGAGGCGAGCCAGGCGTTGTAGAGCTGCTCGCAGGCCCAGCCCGCCTCGCCGTACTCCGTCAGCCCGACCATGCGCGAGCTGCCCTTGAGCGTGTGGAAGGCGCGGCGCACGGTGGTGAGCTGCTCCACGTTGCCCGGCTCGGCCGTCAGCGCGGCCAGCGCCTCGCGGGCGTTGCCGATGACCTCGCGCGCCTCCTCGATGAAGATGGCGCGCATCTCGTCGTCTTCTTCGAGGCCGGTGTCCACCACGGTGGCCGCGGGCACGGGCATCAGCGGTGAGGGCTGGGTGGTGGGGCCGGCGGCGTCCAGCGCCCCGGGGCGGGTGGGGAGGTCCAGCGGGTCCAGGCCCATCGGCTCGGAGACGCTGTTGACGAAATCAACCATCGCCTGCGCGACCTGCTCGCGCGCCAGCGACTCGGTCTGCGGGCCGGCACCGGCCTGGCCGGCCTGCTCGACCGCCGCCTGGGCCTGCTCGATGCTCGCGGCCAGCGCGGGCTCGGCGGCTACGCGGGCGTCCTGCGACAGCGCGTCCAGGCTGAGCTGCAGGTCGGCCAGCGGCTGCTCGTCCAGCGCCGCCTGGGCCACCGACTGCGCCTGCTCGATGAGGCCGGCGGCCTGCTCAGGGGCAGCGACGGGTGAGGCGGTCGCAGCGGCCAGCGGCGCGGCGCGGCGGCCGAGCACCGAGGACTGCAGCGTGCCGCTGGCGGCATCGAAGCTGAACAGCGTCTTGGCCAGCTGCGGCTGCACGCCCAGCATGTCGGTCAGGAAGCCGAGCGCGCCCAGGTTGGTGGCCAGCCGGTCGAAGACGCCGGCCGTGGCCGCCTCGTGCGGGTCGGCGCCGGCGGTGAGCTGGTCGATGTCCTCGCACATGCGCAGCACGGTCTGCGAGGCCTGGCCCAGGCCCAGCACCGAGAACACGCCGCGCATGGCCTTCAGCGGCCCGGGCACCGGCACCAGCAGCTCGGCCTGGGTGGTGTCGCGGAAGTACTGGTCGATCTGCTTTTCGGCAGCCGACAGGTTGGCGCGCAGCTCGTGCACCACGCTGCCCATCGTCTGGCGGTCGGAGACGCGGCGGTAGAGCTCCTCCATCCACGCATCCAGCGGCTCGGGCTCGGCGCCGATGCCCACGCGCTCGATGCGCTCGGCCAGGCGCAGCACGCGCTGGGCCTGCCCGGGGTGGTCGAGCTCGCCGTCTTCCAGCGTGGCTTCCAGATAGAGCACCGCCGTGGCCACCTCCATCGCCAGCGCCGGCTGCGGCGCGGCCTGGGCCTGCATGGCGCGCGCGCCGGCGGCCTGCAGCGCATCGGCCAGGCGCTCGCCATTGGGCAGCAGGCGCTTGATCGAGTCACCGACCAGGCTGAACTGCTCGCCCAGGCCGGGCAGGCGAACCATCTCGCCGCCGGCCACGGCCGACCAGGCGTCCTTGAGCGCGGCCACGCGCTTCCTGGCCTGCGCGATCCAGGCCGGGTCGAAGCGACCCAGGCGCGTGGCGGCGTAGTCCACCGGCACGTGCTCGGCCAGGCCGTGGGCGTCGCGCACGGCACGCAGCCGCGGCAGGGCCTGCGCGGCCTCACCGGCCTGGGCGCAATGGAACAGCAGTTCCTGCGCCAGGCGCTGGGCCGGCTCGGGCTGGCCGCGGCTGTGCGCGCGCAGCTGGCCCAGCAGCTGCGAGCCCATGCGCTTGGCATGCACGTCCGCCGGCAGCACGCCGCCGGCCACGCCGTCGAAGAAGGCCGCCGCCAGCCGCCACAGGGTGCGCTGCTGCAGCGCACCGGCGCCGCGGGCCAGGCCGTCGCACAGCGTGGCCAGGGCCTGGGCGTGGGCCGGCGCGCCGCGGCGCATCCAGGCCAGCAGCTCGGACTCGAAGCGGTTGAGCGCCTCGCCATCGGGGCTCAGCGCATCAGTGGCGCCGTCCAGGCCGCCCGCGTCCTCGGCGTCGCTCCAGTCGCGCCACTGCCAGTCGTGCTCCCAACGGTCGGCTGGGTGGGCACGCTCGCCGCCGGCCAGGCCCTGCACGGCCGCGTACTGCGGGAACAGCGCAACCGGCGGCACCGGCTTGCCGGCCAGCAGGCGGGCGATGTAGTCCTGCAGCGCAAAGGACGCATGCTCGATCGCCTCCACCGCGGCCGCATCCAGCTTGCGCGGCTTGGCCACGAAGCGCTGCACGGCCGACTCGATGGCCCGCAGCATGGTGGCGCCGGCCGTCAGCCCGACCAGCTCCAGCGCGCCCACGCCCTGGTGCACCTGCAGCCGGGCGGTGCGCAGCACGGCAGGGTCGACGTCATCGACGTCGGAGGTCTGCGCCGCCTCGGCTTCCTTGAGGAAGCGGCGCAGCGCCTTGTGCGCCGTGTCGAGCGACTTGCGCAGCTCCTCCTGCACCCAGGCCAGGGCGTTGAGGTCGAAGGAGGCGTCGTGCGTCGGGCGGGAGGAGGTAGGCGTGTCCATCCGGATGGGTTCTCGACGGGTTGCGAAGGCGACGCAGCTCGACAGGTACGGCTCAGCCGCTGCGCAGGCCCGCGCCCGGCCGGCGCATCAGCGACCGGCCCCGGCACGCGGGCAAAGACGGGAGCAAAGGATCGGGCAGAAAGCGGACAAGGGCGCCTCCCGCACCCGGCGGCAGCGGCAGCATGAGCCGGCGCGTGCGGGTCATGCGTGGCCCCTGCCTGGCACGACGGATCAGGCGATCTTGAATCGGGCGACCGACTGCTTGAGTTCTTCTGCGGTCTTGGACAGCTCGCGCACCAACTGCGTGGTGGAGCGGGTGCCCTCTCCGGTCTGCTCGGTCACGGCGAAGATGTGCTGGATGTTGGAGACCACCACGTTGGCCGACTCGGCTTCGTTGAGCGCCTGGCGCGAGATCTCCTGGATCAGCTCGGCCAGACGGCGCGACACGCGGTCGATGTCGCCCAGCGCGGTACCGGCGTTGTCCGACAGCCGCGCCCCCTCGACCACGCCCTGGGTGGAACGCTCCATGGCGGCCACGGCGTCCTGGGTGTCGGTCTGAATGGTCTTCACCAGCGCGGCAATCTGCTTGGTGGCGTCGGCCGAGCGTTCGGCCAGCCGCTGCACTTCCTCGGCCACCACCGAGAAGCCGCGGCCGGCTTCACCGGCAGATGCGGCCTGGATGGCGGCGTTCAGGGCCAGCACGTTGGTCTGCTCGGTAATGTCGGAGATCAGCTCGGTGATCTCGCCGATCTCCTGCGAGGACTCGCCCAGCCGCTTGATGCGCTTGGAGGTGTCCTGGATCTGGTCGCGGATGGCGTTCATGCCGCCGATGGCGTCGTGCACGGCCTTCAGGCCGGACTCGGCAGCCGTCAGCGACTGGCGCGCCACCTCGGCGGAGTGCAGGGCCTGTGCCGACACCTCATTAATACGCCCGGCCATCTGCAGCACCGATTCGCCGGTCTCGCGGATCTCGCGAAGCTGCTCGTCGGAGGCGGCCAGCAGCTCGGTGGACGTGGCGTCCACCTGCTGCGTGGTCTCGGTCACCCGGGCCACC
Organism: Burkholderiales bacterium; assembly: GCA_016219375.1. Lineage (GTDB taxonomy): Bacteria > Pseudomonadota > Gammaproteobacteria > Burkholderiales > Burkholderiaceae_C > Aquabacterium. The sequence continues at coordinate 84,734 of JACRNC010000023.1, read as the reverse complement.
GTGCCCTGCACCTGGGCCACCAGGGTGCGCAGCTCTTCCACCGTGTAGTTCACCGAGTCGGCGATGGCGCCGGTGATGTCCTCGGTCACGGTGGCCTGCTGCGTCAGGTCACCTTCGGCCACCGTCTGCAGCTCGTTCATCAGACGCAGAATGGCCGCCTGGTTGGCGTCGTTGACGCGCTTGGCCTCGCGCTGCTGGCGCTCGGCTTCCTGGCGCTGCAGCTCGGCCACCGCGGCACGGTGGCGCTGGTCGGCCAGCGACAGGCGGATCAGGCCGAAGCCGGCCAGCGAAGACAGCGCCAGGAAGGCCACGATCAGGCCGATGGACACCGGGCTGACGCCGCTGCCCACGGTCAGGCGGGTCTGCACTTCTTCCAGGCCTTTGCGCAGCTTCTCGCTGTCGGCCACGATGGCGGCCTGCGCATCACGCGCGGCCACCAGGCCCTGCAGGCTGCCCAGGATGAAGGCGGCTTCGGTGCGGGTGGTCTCGAACTGCTTGAGCAGGGCCTCGACCAGCTCGCGGGTCTGCGGGTCCTTAGTGCCGGGCAGGCGCAGCTCGGGGTTGCCGTCGGACAGGCCCTGGGCGATCTCGCGGAAGGCGTTCAGGTCCTTGCCCAGCAGGAACACGGCCTCGGTGGACACGCCTTCCACGGTCAGGAACTCGTTGGCCGACTTGCCGATGCGCTGGGTCAGCATGATGAGCTGGCCGGCTGCGGCCACCTCGGCCGGGCTGGCGTTCTGCTGCACCTTGAGCGCGGAGATGGCGTCGGCCAGCTCCATCAGCTCGCTGGACTGCTGGTTGACCTCGCGCAGCGACTTGCCCACGCGGGTCAGCACGCTCTGCTGCGCCAGCAGCGATTTGGCATTGCGCTCGGCGGCGTCCACCAGGCCGGCAACAGGCGTCAACGCTTCCTGCACGGCCGGCGGGGCGGCCACCAGGTTGAGCTCGGCCGAGCCGTTCTGCAGGCCGCGGGTGCTGCTGGCCAGCACCTCGGTGGCGCTCTTGACTTCAGGAAACGCCTGCGGGCTGCCGATGAGCGCCTGCGACACCGACTTGGCCAGGCGCTGCGACTCGGTCAGCGCGCGGCCGGTGGCGCCGATCTGCTCGGCGCGCTGGTTGGCCGCGCGGATGGTCAGGAAGCCGGTGACCAGCAGGCCCACCGCACCCAGCAGCAGCAGCATGAACAGCAGCCGCTGCTGGCGGCCGGCGCTCCAGCGGCCGATGACCGGCAGGCCGGTGTCGAACTCGGCGCTGTCGGCGCCGGCAGCATCCGGGCGCGGGCGGTCCAGGTAGTCGCCGGGCAGCTCGGAGGGCGCGGCCTCCGAGATGATCGAGGAGTCGGCATCCACGTTCTGCTGCGTCGTGGGATGGGCGGTGTCGCGCGCAACGGTCGCCAGGTCGGCTTCGGTCGTCGCGGTAGTGTCCGCGGCGGAGGCATCGGCCTCCTTGAACTTGTCCAGAAAACTCATAGACCCCTCTTGCTCAACCTGTGTTGACCTGCTTGCAAGGCTGCCGGTCTGCGGCGGCCCCTGTCCTTGATGCGCCTCATGCGGCCACGCCGAGGAAGGCCTCGTGGCGTGACAAAGCACCCAGCGCGAGCTCATGCCACACGCGCCCCTGCTCGTCGGTCCAGCTGCCCGCGACGAACGCCGGGCGCGGCGCGTCGTCCCCCGTGCGGGGCTGCAGCTGCTCGCGCCCGCGCAGGCCGGCCAGGCGGTCGACCAGCAGCGCGCAGTTCGTCTCCAGCGTCGGATTGAAGGCCACGAGACAGTTGGCCTCGCGCGCCGGCGCGCCGGTCTTGATGCCCAGGAAGGCCGCCAGGTCGACCACCGAGTGCAGATGGCCGCGCAGGTTGGCCACGCCCAGCATCCAGGGCGCGGTGTGCGGCACCGGCAGGCAGCTGACGCGGCCGGTGAAGATCTCGCCCGCCTCGGCCAGCGGCAGCAGGAAGCCCCGCCCGCCGGCCTCGACGGCCAGCCAGTTGGCGGCGCTGGCCTGGTCGCGCGCGACCTGCAGCCGGTCGGCCAGGCGGCTCTGCAACTCCCTCAGGGCTTCTTTCTTGGACATGCGCTTGGGTCGCTGGCTCGCTGCGGGCGAAGGCGGCGGTGGCGTCTGTGGTGTCCGCCCGGCCGTCAGGCCGGGCGGCTGTGTGTGTGTCGGATCGTGTGAGACGCCGGCTCAGCCGAAGGCGCGGATCTTGGCGATCAGCTCGTCCGGGTTGACCGGCTTGACGACGTAGTCCTTGGCGCCCTGGCGGATGCCCCAGACCTTGTCGGTCTCCTGGTTCTTGCTCGTGCAGATGATCACCGGCACGTCGGCGAAATTGGGATCCCGCGTGATGGCGCGGGTCAGCTGGAAGCCGTTCTGGCCGGGCATGACCACGTCCATCAGGATCAGGTCGGGCTTGAGCTCAGCCAGGCGGCGCATGACCTCCTCGCCGTTCTCGGCCGTGCGGACCTGGTAGCCCTTGCGCGTGAGGATGTCGCTGAGGTGGTGCAGCTCGGTCTTGGAATCGTCCACCAGCAGGATGTTCTGGATAGCCATGTGTGTCCTCGGATCAGTCTCGGCCGGGCGCTCCGGCTCCACATCGCGATATCGGCAGCGGCGCGCCGAAATGGAGGCGGGAAAGCACTGCCCGGCCGCGGCCACCCCGCCTGCCCGCCGCAGCCCGGTCAGGCCGCCGGGTGATGCGCATCCCGGTGCTGCTGCACCGCCTGCAGGAGCTGCTCCTTGGTGAAGGGCTTGGTGAGGTAGTCTTCGGAGCCCACCATGCGCCCGCGCGCCTTGTCGAACAGGCCGTCCTTGGACGACAGCATGATCACCGGCACGCTGGCGAAGCGGGGGTTGCGCTTGATGATGGCGCAGGTCTGGTAGCCGTCCAGCCGCGGCATCAGGATGTCGCAGAAGATGAGGTCCGGCTCGTGGTCGCTGATCTTGGACAGCGCATCGAAGCCGTCCTCGGCCAGCACGACCTGGTAGCCGCCCTGCTTGAGGAAGATCTCGGCGCTGCGACGGATGGTGTTGCTGTCGTCGATCACCAGGACCTTGACGGCGCCGGTGTCGGCGGAAGAGGCATCGCTCACGGGCTGGGGCTCCTCGGCAACGGCGGCCGGTGAGCACCAGTGCTGCACCCCGCCGCCAGGATCAAACGAACGGGCAGGAAGAACCGGTATACGGGCGAGATGCTCCAGCCTGAGCCCGGCGGCTCAGATCTGCACCATCTCGAAATCTTCCTTGCGGGCGCCGCATTCAGGACAGACCCAGTTCATCGGGACATCGGCCCAGCGGGTGCCAGGGGGGATGCCATCTTCAGGCGAGCCGGCGGCTTCGTCGTAGATCCATCCGCAGATGAGGCACATGTACGTCTTGGCGTCAGTCACGTTCTTCCAGGGGGGCGCTTGACTACAATGGTGGGCGATTGTAGCGAGCGCTCACCGGGGAAAAACGAGGGTTTGTGGGAACAAAAGCACAGACCAAAAACCACCCGGCCGTGCTTGTCCACCCCGGCCTTGCCGACACTGCAGCGACACTGCAGGCGCTGCCCGGCCCGTGTGCAGCCGAATGCCGCCGCCGCGGGTCGCGGCCTGTGCAGCCCCGGTCAGCAGCAGGCTGATCTGCAGCCCTCCGCCGCCGCCCGCTTCGCCTGGCACCTGCCCACGCGTCGGCCGGCCTGCCCCTTCCCCCTGACGCCGGCCGTGCGCCGGCGTCGCCGCCTCTGACGCGATGACCGCACCCCACTCCCCTCCCCCGCCCGGCGCGCAGGCCGATCTGCCGCAAGACGCCCTCGGCGAGGAGCCGCCCGCGCCGCCGTGCGTGATGAGCTTCAATGCCAGCGAGCCCACCGGCGCCGCCGGCCTGGCTGCCGACGTGGCCACGATCGCGGCGATGGGCTCGCACCCGCTGCCGGTGGTCACGTCCATCGTGATGCGCGACACGGCCGAAGTGTTCGACATGCACGAGATCGACCCCGACGCCATCGTGGAGCAGGCGCGCAGCATCCTGGAGGACGTGACCATCTCCGCCTGGAAGGTCGGCTTCCTGGGCAGCGCCGAAGGCATCAGCGCCGTGGCCGAGATCCTCTCGGACTACACCGAGGTGCCGCTGGTGGCGTATCTGCCCAACCTGTCGTGGATGGAAGAGGACGCGCAGGCGGCCTACCTGGACGCCTTCCGCGAGCTGGTGCTGCCGGCCACCGAGGTGCTGGTGGGCAACCACAAGACGCTGACCGACTTCCTGCTGCCGGAGTGGGAATCCGAGCGCCAGCCCTCTGCCCGCGAGCTGGCCGTGGCCGCCGGCGAGGCCGGCGCGCGCTGCGTGCTGGTGACCGGCATCCAGTTGCCCGACCAGCACATCGACAACGTGCTGGCCTCGCCGCAGGGCGCAATCACCGGCGAGAAGTTCGAGCGCTTCGAGACGGCCTTCGTGGGCGCTGGCGACACGCTGTCTGCCGCGCTGGCTGCGCTGCTGGCCGCCGGCAATGAGCTGCATGCCGCGGTGGGCGAGGCGCTGAGCTTCCTCGATCAATCCCTGGACGCGGGCTACCGCCCGGGCATGGGCAACGTCATCCCCGACCGCTTCTTCTGGGCCCTGCCGCCGGCCGACGAGGAAGGCGAAGGCGGGCCCGACGACGGCCCGGACCTGCCCCCCGAAGACCACCCGCCTGCCGCCAAGCGCCATGTCCACTGAATCCTCCGCATCCAGCGACCGCAACCTCGCCCTCTTCCAGCGCGCGCAGCAGGTCATCCCCGGCGGCGTCAACTCGCCGGTGCGCGCCTTCCGCGCCGTGGGCGGCACGCCGCGCTTCATCACGCGGGCGCAGGGCGCCTACATGTGGGACGCGCAGGGGCAGCGCTACATCGACTACATCGGCTCCTGGGGGCCGATGATCCTGGGCCACGGCCACCCGGCGGTGATCGAGGCGGTGCAGCGTGCGGTGACCGAGGGCCTGTCCTTCGGCGCGCCCACCGAGCGAGAGATCGAGCTGGCCGAGGCCATCCTGGAGCTGGTGCCCAGCGCCGAGCAGGTGCGGCTGGTCAGCTCCGGCACCGAGGCCGGCATGAGCGCGCTGCGGCTGGCCCGCGGCTACACCGGGCGGGCCAAGATCATCAAGTTCGAGGGCTGCTACCACGGCCATGCGGATGCGCTGCTGGTCAAGGCCGGCTCGGGCCTGGCCACCTTCGGCCACCCGACCAGCGCCGGCGTGCCGCCGGAGGTGGTGCAGCACACGCTGGTGCTGGAGTACAACAACGTCGCCCAGCTGGAAGAGGCCTTTGCCCAGCACGGCCGCGACATCGCCTGCGTGATGGTCGAGCCGATCGCCGGCAACATGAACTTCGTGCGCGCCAGCATCCCGTTCATGACGGCACTGCGTGAGCTGTGCACGCGCTACGGCGCGCTGCTGGTGCTCGACGAGGTGATGACGGGCTTCCGCGTGGCGCTGGGCGGCGCGCAGAGCCTGTATGCGCAGGCCATCCCGGGCTTCAAGCCCGACCTGTCGGTCTTCGGCAAGGTGATCGGCGGCGGCATGCCGCTGGCCGCCTTCGCCGGCTCGCGCGACGTGATGGCCAAGCTCGCGCCGCTGGGCCCGGTCTACCAGGCGGGCACGCTGTCGGGCAACCCGGTGGCCACGGCCTGCGGCCTGGCCACGCTGGCCGAGATCCGCAAGCCCGGCTTCTACGAGGCGCTGGCCGCGCGCACGCGCTCGCTGGTCGAAGGCCTGACCGGCGCGGCGCATGCCGCGGGGCTGGACTTCTGCGCCGACAGCGAAGGCGGCATGTTCGGCTTCTTCTTCACCGACCGGCTGCCGCAGAACTACGGCGTGGTGATGGCCACCGATGCGGCGCGCTTCAACCGCTTCTTCCACGGCATGCTGGAGCGCGGCGTCTACCTGGCCCCGGCGCTGTACGAGGCCGGCTTCGTCAGCGCGGCGCACACGGCCGAGGACATCGAGCAGACGCTCGACGCCGCGCGCGAGGCGCTGGCAGGGCTTTGACCGCCGCAGGCCCGGGCGCGAACCGGGCCTGTCGAGGCCATCCGTCGAGGCCGTCTGACGAGACCGTCTGACCAGGCCGGCGGGCATCTTCACGCAAGGCCCCAGCGATACACCGCGTATCGGGCCTTTGCAGCCGTGATGCGGGACACGGCAAGCGGTCACGGATCGCGCGGCTCGCGTCCTGCGCCGGTCAAGTTGACCGACAGGCGCTGCCACCGCTGCAACGCTGGGTAAAGCTGCTTCAAAGCAGCCGGGCGAGGGCCGATCCTGCCGGCCGGCGCACCACGCTCAAGACCCCGCAAGGCCGGGGCTCGGAGTCGATTGGGGTGCGCACCACACGTCCGCACTGCCCATGCCCCGCACCGACCTGACGGCCCCGCCACGCGCGGCCGACGCCTTGCCCTTCCCCGCCGCCCGTCAGGCGGATCAAGCGCCTCACGCCACCCGCTGGCAACGCCTGCGCCGCGGCGCCCTGCTGACCGCACTGGCCGCGGCCATCGCGCTGAGCGGCTGCGGCGGCGGCGGCAGCAGCGCCACCAGCCCGACGGCCGAGACCACCGCGCCGCCCAACGCCAACGAGGCCGCGCGCTTCCTCATCCAGGCCACCTACGGCCCCACCACGGTGGACGTGGCGGCCGTGCAGGCCGGCGGCTACCGGGCCTGGATCGACGGGCAGTTCAGCACGCCGTCGCTGGGCACGCACACCGCCTACTACAACGCGCAGAACATCTGCAGCAACTGCCTGGAGGCCGGCCACAACGCGGTGGCCGAGAGCTTCTGGCGCCAGGCGATCACCGGGCCGGACCAGCTGCGCCAGCGCGTGACCTTCGCGCTGTCGCAGATCTTCGTCGTCAGCGTGGTCAACAGCTCGCTGGATGCCGCGCCGCTGGCGGCCGCATCCTTCCTGGACACGCTGAGCCAGCATGCCTTCGGCAACTTCCGCGACCTGCTGGAGGCGATGACGCTGCATCCGGCGATGGGCACCTACCTGTCCCACCTGGGCAACGACAAGGAGAACACCGCCACTGGTCGCATGCCCGACGAGAACTACGCACGCGAAGTGATGCAGCTCTTCACCATCGGCCTGTGGGAGCTCAACGAGGACGGCACGCGCCGCCAGCAGAACGGCCAGGACATCCCCACCTACGGCCAGCCCGAGGTGATGGGCATGGCCAAGGTCTTCACCGGCTGGAGCTGGGCCGGCCCGGACACGGGCGAAGGCCGCTGGCTCGGCTGGGTCAACGGCGTGCAGACGCAGCCGTGGGACCAGCCGATGCAGCCCTATCCGCAGCATCACTCCACCAGCGAGAAGCGCATCCTGCGCGGCGTGGTCATCCCCGCCGGCACCGGGCCGCGCGAGTCGCTCAAGGTCGCGCTGGACACGCTCTTCAACCACCCGAACGTCGGCCCCTTCATCGGCCGCCAGCTCATCCAGCGCCTGGTGACCAGCAACCCGTCGCCGGCCTACATCGCCCGCGTGGCGCGCGCCTTCAACAACAACGGCGCCGGCGTGCGCGGCGACATGACGGCCGTGATCCGCGCGGTGCTGCTGGACCCGGAGGCGCGCGACGCAGCCAAGCTGGCGGACGGCAACTGGGGCAAGCTGCGCGAGCCGGTGGTGCGCGTGGCCAACTGGGCGCGGCTCTTCGGCGCGCGCTCGCCCTCCGGCGCGTATCGCATCAACAGCCTGCACGATCCCATCGAAGGCGTGGGCCAGGGCCCGCTGCATTCGCCGTCGGTCTTCAACTTCTTCCGGCCGGACTACTCGCCCGCCGGCGACGTGCGTGGTGCCGGCCTGGTGGCGCCGGAGTTCCAGATCACGCATGAGACCACCGTCAGCGCCTACATCAACTTCATGGTGCAGACCATCGAGCAGGGCTACGGCTGGGGCGACCGCCTCATCACCGCGCCCTACACCGACGAGCTGGCGCTGGCCAACCAGCCTGACAAGCTGGTGGCGCGGCTGGACCAGATGCTGATGGCCGGACAGATGAGTGCCAGCACGCGCCAGACCATCGTCGAGGCCGTGGCCGCCGTGCCGATGACCGAGGCCAATGCCGCCCAGCGCCGCGTGTGGATCGCCGTCACGCTGGCGATGTGCTCGCCCGAGTTCCTGATCCAGAAGTAAGCCCGACAAGGTGTGAGCACCATCATGGCCACGAAGAAAACGTCTTCCTTCATCTCGCCCGCGTCCCGTCGCCAGTTCCTCAAGCAGGCGGGTTTCCTGACCGCGCTGTCGGGCACGCCCTTCCTGGCCAACCTGGCCAGCATCGGCAGCGCAGCTGCCTCCACCGCCAGCGACCACAAGGCGCTGGTCTGCGTCTTCTTGAACGGCGGCAACGACCAGTCCAACACCGTGCTGCCGATCAGCAGCACCGAGTACGCGGCCTACCGCTCGGCACGGCCCGAACTGGCGCTGGCGCAGTCGGCCGCGCTGCCGTTGAGCCTGCAGGGCTTCAGCGGCCCGCAGCTGGGCCTGCATCCGCAGCTGGCCGGGATGAAGAGCCTCATCGATGCCGGCGCCTGCGCGCTGCTGGCCAACGTGGGCACGCTGACCCAGCCGCTGACCAAGGCGCAGTGGAACAACTGCAACCCGCTGGTGCCGGTGCCCTTCCAGCTGTTCTCGCATTCGGACCAGCAGAACCAGTGGCAGACCGGCCTGCCCGACCGGCCGTCGCAGACCGGCTGGCTGGGCCGCGCGGGCGACCTGATGGCGGCCAACTTCAACGGCGGCAGCCCGGTGTCCATCTGCATGTCGGTGGCCGGCAACAACATGATCGAGGCCGGCGAGCAGACCATCCAGTACCAACTCACGCCCAGCGGCGCGGTGCGGGTCAATGCGCTGAACGGCTTTTCGTGGTCACCCCAGGCCGGGGCCGCGCTGCGCCGGCTGGTGACCGAGAACCGCAGCCACCGGCTGGAGGCCGAGCTGGGCCGCACCACCGCGCGCGCCGTGGCCAGCGAGGGCCGGGTCACCGATGCACTGGCCGGCGTGCCGGCCTCGCTGCCGGCCTTCGGCGGCTTCGCGTCGCTGGCGTCCAACCCGCTGGCGCAGCAGCTGCGCATGGTCGCCCGCATGATCGCGGCCAGCTCGGCGCTGGGCCAGCGGCGGCAGATCTTCTTCGTCAGCCTGGGTGGCTTCGACTTCCATGACAACCTGGCCGACGAGCAGCCGCTGCGCCTGCGCCAGGTGGGCGATGCGATCAAGGCCTTCTATGACGCGACCGTGGCGCTGGGCGTGGCCAACCAAGTGACCACCTTCACCGCGTCCGACTTCGGCCGCGCGCTGCAGTCCAACGGTCGCGGCACCGACCACGGCTGGGGCAGCCATCACTTCATCGTCGGCGGCGCGGTGCGCGGCAATCGGGTCTATGGCCAGTGGCCGACGGTGGCCATCGGTGGGCCGGAGGACGCCATCCTGGGCCGGCTGATCCCCACCACGTCGGTGGACCAGTACGCCGCCACGCTGGCCAGCTGGTTCGGCGCGACGGACCTGGAGACGGTGGTGCCCAACATCGGCCGATTCGCCAGCCGCAACCTGGGCTTCATGGGCTAAGAAGGGGCGAGGGGGCCCGCCATACCCGCTCTGACCGCCCAAAGCCGCCTGCTCGGGCACGCCGGGCCCCCTCACCTCTTCTGATCGTGGCATCGGGGAGGCGCAAAGCCCGCTTCCTACAATCCCCGCCATGCACATCCACATCCTGGGCATCTGCGGCACCTTCATGGGTGGCCTGGCGGCCCTGGCCCGCGAGGCGGGCCATCGCGTGACCGGCTGCGATGCCGGCGTCTACCCGCCGATGAGCGACCAGCTGCGCGCCCTCGGCATCGACCTGATCGAAGGCTATGGCGCCGACCAGCTGGCGCTCAAGCCGGATCTCTTCGTCATCGGCAACGTGGTCTCGCGCGGCAATGCGCTGATGGAGGCCATCCTGGATGCCGGCGCGCGCTACACCAGCGGCCCGCAATGGCTGGCCGAGCATGTGCTGCAGGGCCGGCATGTGCTGGCCGTGGCGGGCACGCATGGCAAGACCACTACCACGTCGATGCTGGCGTGGATCCTGGAGGACGCGGGCCTGAAGCCCGGCTTCCTGGTCGGCGGCGTGCCGCAGAACTTCGGTGTGTCGGCAAAGCTGGGCGAGGGCAAAGGCACGAGCCCCGCCGGGCCGCCCCAAGGGGCGAGCGCCCCCGCGGGGGGCGGCGCCGTGCCCGAAGGGCCAAGCGTGGGGGCTCCGTTCGTCATTGAAGCGGACGAGTACGACACCGCCTTCTTCGACAAGCGCAGCAAGTTCGTCCACTACCGCCCGCGCACGGCCATCCTCAACAACCTGGAATACGACCACGCGGACATCTTCGCGGACCTGGCGGCCATCGAGACGCAGTTCCATCACCTGGTGCGCACCGTGCCGGCCAGCGGGCGGCTGGTGGTCAATGCCCGGGAAGAAGCGCTGGGCCGGGTTCTCGCGCGCGGCTGCTGGAGCGACGTGGTGCGCTTCGGCGTGCGCGGCGATGCGCCCGGGCTGCGCGCGCGCGGCGAGCCGCATGCCTTCGACGTGCTCAAGTCGGGCATGCAGGTGGCCCGCGTGGAGTGGAGCCTGCTGGGCGAGCACAACCAGATGAACGCGCTGGCGGCCATCGCCGCGGCCGAGCATGTGGGCGTGACGCCTGAGCAATCGGCGGCAGCCCTGGCGCGCTTCGACAACGTCAAGCGCCGGCTGGAGCTGCGCGGGCAGGCGGCAGGCGTCACCGTCTACGACGACTTCGCCCACCATCCCACGGCCATCCGCACCACGCTGGACGGCCTGCGCCGCAAGGTGGGGCCGGATGTGCGCATCCTGGCCGTCTTCGAGCCGCGGTCCAACACCATGAAGCTGGGCACCATGAAGGCCCTGCTGCCCTGGTCGCTGGAGGAAGCGGACCTCGCCTTCTGCCACAGCGGCGGCCAGGGCTGGGACGCCGCCGAGGCCCTGGCCGAGATGGGCGAGCGCGCCGTGGTGGCCGACAGCATCGACACCCTGGTGCAGAAGATCCTGCGCATCGCCAAGCCGGGCGACCAGGTGCTGTGCATGAGCAACGGCAGCTTCGGCGGCATCCATGCCAGGCTGCTGGACGCCCTGGCGGCCCGCGGCTGACGATGAAGCGCCCGGCCTTCCTCGCGCTGGGTGCGCTGTCCGTGGGCCTGGGCGTGATCGGCATCTTCGTGCCGGTGCTGCCCACCGTACCCTTCATGCTGCTGGCCGCGTGGTGCTTCGGCAAGGCGCACCCGGCCTGGGAGGCACGGCTGCTGGCGCATCCGCACTATGGCCCGCACATCCGCGCCTGGCGCGAGCGCGGCGCCATCCCCATCAAGGCCAAGTGGGCCGCGGTGAGCCTGATGACGGTCAGCGCGGTGCTCGGCCTGGTGCTGCTGCCCGGCTGGTGGCGGGTGCTGCCCGCGGCCATCGTCACGCTGGTGGCCATCTGGATCGTCACGCGGCCGAGCGCGTGACTCCGCCAGACCGCTCGCCTCGCCATCCGCCCCGCCATCCGCCAGACCGCACGCCTGTCCCGCCGCAAGCCACGCCATGCTGACCCACCTGCTCTACCTGCACGGCTTCCGCTCGTCGCCGCGCTCGGCCAAGGCGCAGTGCATGGCGGCCGAGGTGGCGCGGCTCAACGAAGAGGGCGCCGGCATCCACTGGTGGTGCCCCCAGCTGCCGCCCTCGCCGCGCGAGGCCTGGGCGCTGATCGAAGCCGGCACGCGCGACTGGCCGCAGGGCACCATGGCCGTGGTCGGCAGCTCGCTGGGTGGCTTCTATGCCACGGTGCTGGCCGAGCACAGCGGCTGCCGCGCCGTGGTCATCAACCCGGCCGTCTTCCCGGCCCGCGACCTGGCCCGCTACATCGGCGAGCAGACCAGCTGGCACGACCCGCAGGACCGCTTCTTCTTCCGCCCGGAATTCATCGCCGAGCTGGACGACCTGCACCCGGCCGCCCTCACCCGCCCCGAGCGCTGCTTCGCGCTGATCGCCACCGGTGACGAGGTGCTGGACTGGCGCGAGATGCGCGATCGGTACGCGGCCTGCCCGATGCAGATCATCGAGGGCAGCGACCACGCGCTGAGCGACTTCGAGACCTGGTTGCCGCAGGTGATGCGCTTCATCGGCGGCTGAGCCGCCGCCCCGTGGATGTGCAGGCGGGCCCACCCGCCAGGGGGAGGCGTTCTAGGGAGGCGGCGCAGCCTTCGCCTGTCTAGATTGGGGGTGACGCAACACCGCGTCGTCCAAGGAGTCCAGCCATGACCAGCACACCCCGCCAGTTCACCGCCGCGCTCGCGCTTGCCGCTGCAGCGGCCTCCCCGGCCTTTGCCTTTGCCGCCACCAGCTACACCAGCGAGGCCGCCTTCCTGGCCGCCATCGGCGGCGCCCCGCTCACGGTCGAGAGCTTCGAGTCGCCGCCCGGCGGGGCCTCGCCGTCATGGACCTTTCCCACGGTCACCGTCACCTGCAACGGCAGCGTCTGGTGCCCCACCTTTTCCGGCACCAGCACCCTGCTGCCCACACTGGGCGCGACCGGCGTGTACTACGCCACCCCGGACACCTTCACCTTCTCGTTCGCCGCGCCCGTCACGGCCTTCGGCATCGACATGCGCGGCCTGGGCACCGTGGGCACGACGACCTTCAGCGGCACGCTGTCCAACGGCGCGACGGCCACCTTCTTCACCGACTACGCCGGCGACAACTCGACCACGCTGTTCGTCGGCTTCGTCGACGCCGCCGGCTTCACGTCCGTGACCTTCAGCGGCACCAGGCCGGACGACGGCCTGTACTTCGACCGCATGCAGATCGCCGCGGTGCCCGAGCCCGGGGCCGTCGGCCTGCTGCTGGCCGGCCTGGGCGTGACCGCGATCGCCGCACGCCGGCGCTCTCGCTGACCCGGCCCGGCGCGCTGCGCCCGCCGCCGATGCAAGGCCCGCCCCGTGCGGGCCTTGTCACATCCGCGCCCCCTCGGCGCAGGCGCGCGGGGCCGGTCGGGTGCCGGCCGGGTGCCGGCTGGGCCGATGGGACAATCCGCGGCTTATGTCTTCCTATGCCCTCTTCGATGAATCCGGCAAGTTCCTGGCCGGCCGCGTGATGTCCGAGGCGGACAGCTCCCTGCAGGTGGAGCTGGAATCGGGCAAGCGCGTCAAGGTCAAGTCCGCCAACGTGCTGCTGCGCTTTGCCAAGCCGGCACCGGCGGAGCTGCTGGCCCAGGCCGCCGCCCAGGCCGGCGAGATCGACCTGGACCTGACCTGGGAGGTGGCGCCGCAGGATGACTTCGGCTTCGAGGACATCGCCGCCGAGTACTACGGCGCGCAGGCCGACGCGGTGCAGAAGGCCGCGGTGCTGATGCGGCTCTTCGATGCGCCGCACTACTTCCACCGCCGCGGCAAGGGCCGCTTCAAGAAGGCGCCCGAGGACATCCTCAAGCAGGCGCTGCTGGCCATCGAGCGCAAGAAGCAGCAGCAGGCGCAGATCGAGTCCTGGGCGCAGGAGCTGGCCGAGGGCCGCTGCCCGCCGCCCATCCGCGAGCAGCTCTATCGCATCCTCTTCAAGCCCGACAAGAACGGCCCGGAGTACAAGGCCGTGGTCGACGCGGCCAAGCGCAGCCAGCGCGCACCGCTGGACCTGCTGAAGGACGCGGGCGCCATCGACAGCCCCTACCAGTTCCACTGGCGGCGCTTCCTGTTCGAGTTCTTCCCCAAGGGCACGGGCTTCCCGCCCCTGGAGGCGCCGGCCATCCGCGACGAGCTGCCGCTGGCGCCGGTGCAGGCGTTCTCCATCGACGATTCGTCCACCACCGAGATCGATGATGCGCTGTCGCTGCAGGGGCTGGATGGCAGCGGATCCCTCGTCTTCGGCGTGCACATCGCCGCCCCCGCCCTGGCGCTGCAGCCCGGTGCGGCGGTGGACCAGGTGGCGCGCACGCGGCTGTCCACCGTCTACATGCCGGGCCACAAGCTGACCATGCTGCCCGACGAGGTGGTGCAGCGCTACACGCTGCAGGCCGGCCGCGACTGCCCGGCGGTGTCGATCTACTTCACGCTGGACCGGGACACGCTCAATGTGCTGGGCAGCGAGACGAGGCTGGAGCGCGTGCCGATCGCGGCCAACCTGCGTCACGACCAGCTCGACGGCGTGATCACCGAAGCCACCCTGAACGGCGACGCACCGGCCGACTACGCCTTCGCGGCTGAGCTCAAGCTGCTGTGGCGCCTGGCCAAGAAGCTCAAGGCCGAGCGCGAGGTGATCCGCGGCAAGCCCGAGACCTTCAACCGCCCGGACTACACATTCAAGCTCGACGGCGTGCAGGGCGAGGAGCCCAACGGCAGCGAGCGCGTGCTCATCGGCCAGCGCCAGCGCGGCGCCCCGCTGGACCTCATCGTGGCCGAGGCCATGATCCTGGCCAACAGCACCTGGGGCGGCTGGCTGGCCGAGCTGGGCGTGCCGGGCATCTACCGCAGCCAGGCGAGCCTGGCGCCGGGCATCAAGGTGCGCATGAGCACCAAGCCCGCGCCGCATGCCGGCATGGGCGTCAAGCAGTACACCTGGGCCACCTCGCCGCTGCGCCGCTATGTGGACCTGGTCAACCAGTGGCAGATCGTGGCCTGCGCCCGCCACGGCCGCACCGCCGCGCTGGCCGCTCCCTTCAAGCCCAAGGATGCGGAGCTGTTCGCCATCATCTCCAACTTCGATGCCGCCTACAGCGCCTACAACGCCTTCCAGAGCAGCCTGGAGCGCTACTGGACGCTGCGCTACCTCAAGCAGGAAGGCATGGCCGAGATCGACGCCGCGGTGATGAAGGACGGGCTGGTGCGCGCCGACACGCTGCCGCTGGTCTTCCGCGCCCTGGGCGCCGAGTCGCTGCCGCGCGGCGCGCGCGTGCGGGTGCGCATCAACGCCACCGATGAGCTGACGCTGGACGTGCACGCCAGCGTGGTCGCCCGGATCGACGACCCGACCACGACCGACGACGATGCGGTGATCGACGAAGCCGACGAGGAGGCGGCCGAGTCCGCCGCGCCGCTGGCCCTGGCCATCGACGTGCAGGATGCGGACACCGCCCCGGCCCCCAGCGAGACCCCGCCCGCCGCACCATGAAGAACTGGCTGCACCAGCTGACGACCCTGCAGATCGCCGTGGCTTTTTCCGTGGCGCTGCATGCGGCTTTGCTCGGCTGGCGCACGCTGGACCCGATCGGCTTCGACAAGGCGATGAGCCAGATCCCGCTGGAGGTGATCCTGGTCAATGCCAAGTCCAGCGAGGCGCCGGACAAGGCCCAGGCCTATGCCCAGCACAACCTGCAGGGCGGCGGCGAGTCGGCCGACGCACGCCAGCGCGTGACCACGCCGCTGCCGCCGTCGCCCAACGCCGCCGGCGGCGAGGACGTGGCCGACGCCCACCGCCAGGTCGCCCAGCTGCAGGAGGTGCAGAACCAGCTGCTGGCCCAGGTGCGCCGGGAGCTGGCCGCCCTGCCCCCGCCCGACCCGCGCCGCGCCACCACGCTGGAGCAGGACCAGGCCGACCAGGCCCGCCGCCGCCAGCTGCTGGACCTGCTGGGCGAGATCGAAAAGCGCATCAACGAAGAAAACTCCCGCCCCAAGAAGCGTTACCTGAGCCCGGCCACGCGCGAGGCATCCGAGGCGCTGTACTACGACCGCTTCCGCCGCAAGGTGGAGCGCGTGGGCACGGAGAACTTCCCCACGGCCAACGGCAAGCGGCTCTATGGCGAGCTGGTGATGCTGGTGTGGGTGAACAAGAAGGGCGAGGTGGTCGAGACGGAGATCGCGTCTTCATCCGGCAAGCCCGCCCTGGACCGCCGCGCCGAAGCCATCGTGCGCAAGGCCGGCCCCTTCGGCGAGTTCCCCGAGCAGATGCGCCAGCGCGCCGACCTGTGGGCGATCGCCTCGCGCTTCAAGTTCACACGCGATGCGGGCGTGGAGGCCAGGCTGAGCACGGTGCAGTCGGAGGCGCCGTAAGAGCGGCTTGGCCATTGCCGATCGTGTCCGTCGGCTTGCCATCACGCTCATGCGGAGCTCGGCGCGAGATCGGGCGGCCCGCCGCCCGCTGATCGCTGCCCCACCCGCGGCCCACCGCCCCCTGCAGCCAAGCCCGCGAAGGACAATGTGGCGGCTTACCGCTCCGCATCATCTGGAGCGTCACCCTGCCCAGAACCTCCCCGTCGAGCCCCATGCCGACTGCCCCCCCCGATCTCTACGTCGTCGCCGGCAACCCCGTGGCCCACAGCCGCTCGCCCGCCATCCATGCGGCCTTTGCGGCGCAGACCGGCCAGCATCTGGTCTATGACCGGCTGCTGTGCCCGCTGGATGGCTTTGCCCTCGCACTGAGGGCGTTCGCCCAGCAGCCCGCCGCGCGCGGCTGCAACATCACCGTGCCCTTCAAGTTCGAAGCCTGGCAGCTGGCCGCGCGCCGCACGCCGCGGGCCGAGCTGGCCCAGGCGGCCAACACGCTGCGCTTCGACGCGGAGGGTGACGGCGGCTGGCTGGCCGACAACACCGACGGCGCCGGCCTGGTGCGCGACCTCACCGTCAATGCCGGCTGCGCGCTGGCCGGCCGCAGCCTGCTGCTCATCGGTGCCGGCGGCGCAGCGGCCGGCGTGCTGGGCCCGCTGATCGAACAGCGCCCGGCACGCATCGTCGTGGCCAACCGGACCTTGCCGCGGGCCGAGGAGCTGGTGGCGCGCCATGCCGACCTGGCGCGCACGCATGGCGTCATGCTGCAGACCGCCCGCCTCGCCGATTGCGGCGTGCTGCCCGGGCTCTGCGCCTTCGACGTGGTCATCAACGCCACCGCCGCCAGCCTGGAAGGCGCCGGCGTGCCGGTGGCAGGCCCCGTGCTGCAGCCCGGCGCGCTGGCGCTGGACATGATGTATGGCGACAAGGCCCGGCCCTTCCTGGACTGGGCAGCACGGCAGGGCGCCATCGGCCGCGACGGCCTGGGCATGCTGGTGGAGCAGGCGGCAGAGAGCTTCGCCCTGTGGCGCGGCGTGCGCCCGGACACCGCGCCGGTGCTGGCCGCGCTGCGCGCCGAGGTGGACGGGGGCGCCGCATGAGCCGCGCTGCATCCAACGGCAAAGCCAAGTCTGCGGGGAAGACCACGCGGGTCCATGCCGGCCGCCCGGGCTGGTTCGGCATGGTCTCGCGCGCCGTGGCGCTGGTCATCGTCTGCGGCTTGTCGCTGCAGCTCTTCTTTGCCGCGCGCATCGCGCTGATGCGCTTCATCGACCCGCAGTCCACCGCCTTCCAGCGCTCGGAGATCGCGCGGCTGCTGATGGAGACCGGCGGGGTCAGCTGGGCCCAGGAGTGGCGGCCTTATGAGCAGATCGCCGGCACGCTCAAGCGCGCAGTCATCGCGTCGGAGGACGCACGCTTCAACGAGCACAGCGGCGTGGAGTGGGACGCCATCGAGAAGGCCTGGGAGAAGAACCAGCGCGCCGAGGCCGTCCTGCAGCGCCAGCGCGCGGCGGCCGAGGCCCGCTACCAGAAGCAGCTGGCACGTGCCGAGCGCCGCGGCAGGCCCGCGCCGCCGCCCCCGCCGGTGATGACCTCGTCGCAGCCCAAGATCGTCGGCGGCTCCACCATCACCCAGCAGCTGGCCAAGAACCTCTTCCTGAGCGGCGAGCGCCACTTCCTGCGCAAGGGCCAGGAGTTCGCCATCACCTTCATGCTGGAGGCCCTGCTGCCCAAGCAGCGCATCCTGGAGATCTACCTCAACAACGTCGAATGGGGCGAGGGCCTCTTCGGCGCGCAGGCCGCCGCACGCCACTACTACCGCATCGATGCCGACCGGCTCAGCGCCATGCAGGCCGCGCGCCTGGCGGTGATGCTGCCGGCGCCCAAGCGCTTCGAGCAGCGGCCGGGCTCGGCCTATGTGAGCGGACGCGCGGGGACCATCGTGGCCCGCATGGGCGCGGTCGAGCTGCCCTGAGCCACACGCCGCACAGCAGCGGCTTCAGCCTTCGTAGACGATCTCCGCCTTGCCCGCCTCGGCGGCCTGCTTCCAGCGCTGCAGCGCCGGGTCGCTGGGGAAGAAGCGCGAGTCCTCGCCCAGGTCGATCTCGGCCTGCGCGGCGATGCCTTGGCCGCGGCGCTCCAGCTGCACGCGCACGGGCAGGCCCTGCACCAGCTCGCCGGCCTCGCTGTCGATGCGCCGGGGCGGGAACTCGCGCAGCAGCGCGGCCACCGGGGGCGCCGAGCCGTTGATGGCCACGCGCAGGTAGCGGCCGAAGCGGCAGCGCGCCACCGCCAGGCTCCAGATCTGCGTCACGTTGAAGCGCAGGCCGCCGGAGAAGCGATCCGGCTGGCACTTGCCCTGCACGATGACCAGCTCGTCGTCCTTGAACAGCTCGCGGTTGGCGTCCAGCAGCTCCTCGTTGGCCACGGCCTCGATCACGTCGGTCTTGTCGTCCAGCGTGAAGATGGCCACGCGGCCACGCTGGCCGTTGACGATGCGCAGGCCGCTGAGGATGCCGGCGACCATCTGCGGGTCGCGACTGTCCTTGAGATCCGCGATGCGCTGGCGCACGAAGCGCCGCACCTCGTCGCCCGATTCATCGAACAGGTGGCCGGACAGATAAAAGCCGATGGCCACCTTCTCCTGGCTCAGACGCTCCTTGATGCCCCAGGGCTCGGCGGCGATCAGGTCCGGCTCCTGGGTGGATGCGGCATGGCTGTCGCCGAAGTCGAACAGCCCCCCCTGGTCGGCGTGCGCCGCCTGGGCTTCGGCGAACTCGAATGCCAGCGTGATGCTGGCCATGAGCGCGGCGCGGTTGGGCGCAAGCGCATCGAAGGCGCCGCCCTTGATCAGCGCCTCCACCACGCGCTTGTTGACGCGGCCCTTGTCGATGCGGGCGCAGAAGTCGAAGAAGCTCTTGAACGGCCCGCCCTCCTCGCGCACGGCCACGATGTGCTCGATGGCGCCCTGGCCCGTGCCCTTGATGGCACCCAGGCCGTAGCGGATGCGGCCCTTCTCACTCTTCGGGGCGCCCGCCGGCTTGTCCACCGGCATGAAGCGGTAGACGCCGGTGTTGACGTTGGGCGGCTCGAAGGTGATGCCGAAGTTCTGCGTCGCGTCGTCGAAGAAGATCTTGAGCTTGTCCGTGTCGTCGATGGACACGCTCATGTTGGCGGCGAAGAACTCGGCCGGGTAGTGCACCTTGAGCCAGGCCGTGTGATAGGCCAGCAGGGCATAGGCCGCGGCATGCGACTTGTTGAAGCCGTAGCCCGCGAACTTCTCCATCAGGTCGAAGATCTCGTTGGCCTTGGCCGCGTCGATGCCGTTCTTGGCCGCGCCTTCGGCGAACAGCACGCGGTGCTGGGCCATCTCCTCGGGCTTCTTCTTGCCCATCGCGCGGCGCAGCAGGTCGGCGCCGCCGAGCGAGTAGCCGCCCAGGCGCTGGGCCACCTGCATCACCTGCTCCTGGTAGACCATGATCCCGTAGGTCTCGGCCAGCACCGCCTCCATCAGCGGATGCGGGTAGGTCACTTCCTCGCGGCCGTGCTTGCGCGCGCAGAAGGACGGGATCAGGTCCATCGGGCCCGGGCGGTACAGCGCCACCAGCGCGATGATGTCCTCGAACACGCTGGGCTTGGCATCGCGCAGCATGCCCTGCATGCCGCGGGATTCCAGCTGGAACACGGCCACCGTCTTGCCTTCGGACAGCAGCTCGAAGGTGCCGCGGTCATCCAGCGGCAGCCGGGCGAAGTCGAAGCCGGCCTGGTCGGGATGCCGCGCGACGATGAAGTCCTTGGCCTGCTCCAGGATGGTCAGCGTGGCCAGGCCCAGGAAGTCGAACTTGACCAGGCCGATGGCCTCGACATCGTCCTTGTCGTACTGGCTCACCGCGCTGTCGCTGCCCGGCTGCATGTAGAGCGGGCAGAAGTCGGTGATCTTGCCCGGCGCGATCAGCACGCCGCCGGCATGCATGCCGATGTTGCGCACCATGCCTTCGACGCGCTCGGCCAGCGACAGCAGCTCGGCCACCTCCTCCTCGTTGCGCTCGCGCTCCTCGATCTCCGGCGCCTCCTTGCGCGCGTAGATGACGCTGGGGTCGGGCTTCTCCGGCACCTTGGCCAGCGTCACGGTCTTGCCGGGGGGCGCGGGGATCAGCTTGGCGATGCCGTCCACATGGCCATAGCCCATGCCCAGCACGCGTCCCACGTCGCGCAGCGCGGCCTTGGCGGCCATGGTGCCGAAGGTGGCGATCTGGCTGACCGCATCGCGGCCGTAGCGGTCCTTGACGTAGTCGATGACGCGGTCGCGGTTGGCCTGGCAGAAGTCGATGTCGAAGTCGGGCATGGACACCCGCTCCGGATTGAGGAAGCGCTCGAACAGCAGGTTGTAGCGCAGCGGGTCCAGGTCGGTGATCTTCAGCGCATAGGCCACCAGCGAGCCCGCGCCCGAGCCGCGGCCCGGGCCCACCGGGCAGCCGTTGTTCTTGGCCCAGTTGATGAAGTCGGCCACGATCAGGAAGTAGCCGGGGAAGCCCATCTTCAGGATCGTGTTGATCTCAAACTCCAGCCGCTCCACATAGGACGGCCGCTGCCGGTCGCGCTCGGCTACGTCGGGGTAGAGGTGCTGCAGGCGCTCCTCCAGGCCCTCGGCCGAGAGCTGGCGGAAGTAGTCCTCCATCGGCATGCGACTGCCGTCGGCCAGCTCGGGCGTGGGGAAGTTGGGCAGCTGCGGCTTGCCCAGCACCAGCGTGAGCGCACAGCGGCGGGCGATGGCCAGCGTGTTGTCCACGGCCGCGGGCAGGTCGCAGAAGAGCTCGCGCATCTGCGCTTCGGTCTTGAAGTACTGCTCGCGCGTGAAGCGCTTGATGCGCCGCGGGTTGGTCAGCGTCTCACCCTCGGCGATGCACACGCGCGCTTCGTGCGCCTCGAAGTCGTCGGGCGTGAGGAACTGGATCGGATGCGTGGCCACCACCGGCAGGCCCAGTTCGGCCGCCAGCGGCACGGCCGCGCGCACGTGCGGCTCGTTGGTGGGCTGGCCGGCGCGCTGCAGCTCGATGAAGAAGCGGCCCGGGAAGATCCCGGCCAGCTTGCGCGCCAGCTCGGCCGCACGTGCGGTGTCGCCCATCAGCAGCGCCTGGCCCACGGCGCCGGCATCGGCGCCCGACAGCGCGATCAGCCCGTCGGCATGCGCCGCCAGCCAGTCCCAGCGCAGGTGCGCCTGGGCGCGCTGGGCATTGGTGGTCCAGCCGCGGGCCAGCAGCTCGCACAGGTTGAGGTAGCCGGCCTTGTTCTGCACCAGCAGCAGCAGCCGGCTGGGCGGGCGGGCGGAGGGCGCGCCGGCGGCCTCGTCCTCCAGCCACACGTCCGCGCCCAGGATGGGCTGCAGCCCCTTCTTGCGCGCGCCGGAGTAGAACTTGACCGCACCGAAGAGGTTGTTGAGATCGGTGATGGCCAGCGCCGGCTGGCCGTCGGCCACGGCCGCGTCGACCATGTCGCCGATGCGCAGCGTGCCATCGACGACGGAGTATTCAGTGTGGGCGCGGAGGTGGACGAAGGACATGGGGGGATTTTCGCGCAGGGGCTCTGCCACCCGCCGCTGTAGGTGTGCAGCCCGGCACGCCAAGGTGTCCCAGGCCAAAGGGGCGCTCCCTACAATCCGCCGCGATGACCGCCGTGCTCAACATCGCCGCCTACCGCTTCGTCGACCTGCCCGATCGCGAGGCGCTGGCGCAGCGGCTGAAGGCGATGGCCGGCGAGGCGCTCAAGGGCACCATCCTGCTGGCCGAAGAAGGCATCAACTGCTTCCTGGCCGGCGCGCCGGCGGACGTGCGGCGCTTCCTGGATGAGCTGCGTGCCGACCCGCGCTTTGCCGGCCTGCAGGCCAAGGAGAGCTGGTCGGCCGCGCAGCCGTTTCGCAAGCTCCGCATCCGGCTCAAGCGCGAGATCATCCGCATGGACCACCCCACCATCCGCCCTGCTGCCGGCCGCGCGCCCAGCGTGGATGCGGCCACGCTCAGGCGCTGGCTGGACGCGGGCTGCGACGACGCCGGCCGCCCAGTGGTGATGCTCGATACGCGCAATGCCTTCGAGGTGGCGGCCGGGCGCTTTGCCGGGGCCATCGACTGGCAGCTGAGCAGGTTCACCGAGTTCCCCGACGCCGTGGCCGCGCACCGCGACGAGCTGGCGGGCAAGACGGTGGTGAGCTACTGCACCGGCGGCATCCGCTGCGAGAAGGCGGCGATCCTGATGCAGGAGATGGGCGTGGAGCACGTCTGGCAGCTCGAAGGCGGCATCCTGCAGTACTTCGAGGACGTGGGCAGCGAAGCCGGCGCTCCGCACTACGAAGGCGCCTGCGTGGTGTTTGATGACCGGCAGGCGCTGGACCCTGGGCTGCGGCCGGTGGCCGGGCAGTCGCCCGAGGCGGGTGGGGGCGGGCTCGCGTCGGAGCCCCGGATCGCCGCATGAAGCCCTACGCCCGCCCCAGCCGCAGCCAGCCGCGCAAGCCCTCGCGCTGGCGCAGGCCGCTGCTGTGGGGCCTGGCGGCGCTGGCGGTTGCCGCGGTGCTCGCGCTCGTCGTCTTCATCGCGGTCTATTTCCGCGCCGACCAGCCGGTGGAAGCGCTGGCCGCGCGCTGGGGGCAGCCGCCGTCGCAGTTCATCACGGTGGGCGGTGAGGACGGTGCACGGGTGCATGTGCGCGACGTCGGCCCACGGGACGACCCCACGCCGCTGCTGCTGATCCACGGCTCGGCCTCCGGCCTGCACACCTGGGACGCCTGGAGCGCCGCGCTGGCGCAGCAGCGCCGCGTGGTAATGCTGGACCTGCCCGGCTTCGGCCTGACCGGCCCGGTGCAGGACGGCAACTACGCCGTGGCACGGCAGGTGCGCCTGCTGACCGACCTGATGGACGTGCTGGGCCTGCGCCGGGTGATCGTGGTCGGCCACGGCTTCGGCGGCGAGCTGGCCTGGCAGCTGGCCTATGCGCACCCGGAGCGGGTGTCGCGCATGGTGCTGATCGCCGCGCAGGGCTACCCGACCCAGCCCTGGCAGGTGCCGCTGGAGCAGCGCGTGATGGAGACGCCGCCGCTGAACTGGCTGGGGCTGATCACTCGGCCGCGCTGGCTGGTCGAGCGCAGCCTGGCGCAGCAGTTCGCCAACCCGCAGCGCGTGACGCCGCAGATGCTCGACGCCTACCTGGAGCTGCCGCTGCGCGAGGGCAACCGCCGCGCGCAGTTGCTGCGGCTGGAGCAGAACCGCTACCACGCGCAGAGCGAGCGCATCCGCACGCTGACGCTGCCCACGCTGATCCTGTGGGGCGAGCAGGACCGGCAGGCGCCGTCGGAGCAGGCGCGCTGGTTCGAGCGCGACATCCGCGGCGCGCGGGCGGTGATCCTGCCCGGGGTGGGCCATCTGCCGCAGGAAGAGGCGCCGGATGCAGCGCTGGCCGAGGTGATGCAGTTCCTGGCCGGCGAGGCGCAGTAAAAGCCTGCCTGGGCCCCCGTCAGCCTGCCGGCTGCCGGCGCCGTGAGGCGAACGCCGCGCCCAGCGCGCGGTAGGCCGCCATGTTGGTGGCGATGACGCGCTCCATCGGCGTGGCGAATCCGCCGCGCACCCACTCGGTGGCGATGTGGATGTTCATGCCGATCAGGCCGGCGGCCAGCAGATCCAGGTCCAGGTCGTCAAAACCTTCCTCGACGTACAGCAGCGCCAGGAAGTGGCGCATCAGCGCGGTGTACTGCCGCGCCGATTCGCTGCCCAGCTCGCCGCCCAGCGGGCCGACGCTGACCGCCTCGATCAGGCAGATGCGGGCGCGGCAGGCATCGGAGCGGATGGTCTCGTAGAAGACGCGCAGCGCGGCCTCGGCCATGCCGTCGGCATCCGGCGGCTGGGTGCTCAGCGCGATCAGCGTCTTGGCGCGCAGCTCCTCGGTGATGCCGGTGTAGACCGCCTCGAAGAGCTGCGGCAGGCCGGCGAAGGACTCGTAGAAATAGCGCTCGGTGAGCTGGGCGCGGGCGCAGACCTCGCGCACCGTGGCGCCGTGGAAGCCGCGCGTGCCGAAGACGTGCAGGCCGGCTTCGATGAGCTTGTCGCGCCGCTGGCGCTGGCGCACCTCGGGCGCCACGCCGCCGTAGCGGCGGCGCGAGCCGGCACGGGCCGGCGAGGGATCGACCGCGTCGCAGGCCTCGGCGCCCTGGGCGGCAGGGCCGGCCGGGATCGCGGCCGGCGGCGGGGTGATCGGGTCGGGAGCAAGCGTTCGACGCTCGTCGGAGGCGGCCGGGCGGCGGGCCCGGGCCGCGCGTTGCGGGGCAGTCATGGCCGCGATCTTGACATGCCCACCCGCTGGATCCGGCCCCCGCCGACTGCAGCGCAGCAGCACTTCGCCCCCACCCCCGAACCCGGCGGCGGGGCCGTCCCCGAGCCGGTTGCAACCTGTATTGACATTGACTGTTGTCAAATCTAAATTGCCCCGACCCGGGTAGCGCCAGACGGCCGCACACCCCCGAGCCGGCAGGCTGTTCGCCGGCTCGCACGACAAAGAGGAGACCCGCATGTCCAGCCCGCCCGGCGCCCCCACGCCTGCCGCCCCCCCGGTCGAGAAGACCTCCATCGTCATCGTCGGCACCGGCTTCGCCGGGCTGTGCATGGCCATCAAGCTCAAGCAGGCCGGCATCCACGACTTCGTGATGCTCGAGCGTGGCGACGACGTGGGCGGCACCTGGCGCGACAACCACTACCCCGGGGCGGCCTGCGACGTGCCGAGCAACGTCTACAGCTTCTCCTTCGAGCCCAACCCCAACTGGACGCGCAGCTTCCCGACGCAGCCGGAGCTGTTCGAGTACCAGCGCCACTGCGCGCGCAAGTACGGCCTGCTGCCGCACGTGCGGCTGAACGCCGAGATGACGGGCAGCCGCTATGACGAGGCCACGTCCACCTGGACGGTCAGCACGCGCGACGGCCGGCAGTTCGTCGGCCAGGTGCTGGTCTCGGGCATCGGCGGCCTGAGCAACCCGGCCTATCCCGACATCCCGGGCCTGGACGGCTTCCAGGGCCAGGCCTTCCACTCGGCCACCTGGGACCACACGGTGGACCTGCGCGGCAAGCGCGTGGCGGTGATCGGCAGCGGCGCCAGCGCCATCCAGTTCGTGCCGCAGATCGCACCCAAGGTGGCCCATCTGGACTACTACCAGCGCACGCCGCCCTGGGTGCTGCCCAAGCCCGACCGGCCGATGAAGAGCTGGGAGCGCACGATGTTCCGCACCCTGCCGATCACGCAGAAGCTCTACCGCTGGCTCACCTACTGGACGCTCGAGCTGCGCGTGCTGGGCTTCACCCGCTTTCCGGCCGCGATGAAGATGGTGGAGAACTGGGGCAAGCGCCACATCGCCAAGCACGTCAAGGACCCGGAGCTGCGCCGCAAGCTCACGCCCACCTACCGCGCGGGCTGCAAGCGCATCCTGATGGCCAACGACTACTACCAGGCCGTGGCCCGGCCCAACGTGGAGGTCATCACCGACCGCGTGCAGGCCGTGCGCCCGCACGCCATCGTGGCCGCCGACGGGCGCGAGCGGCCGGTGGACGTGATCATCTTCGGCACCGGTTTCAAGGTGCAGGAGCCGGCGCCGGTGGGCGCCTTCATCGGCAAGGGCGGCGTGGATCTGGGCACGCTGTGGCAGCAGACCGGTGGCGAGGCCTTCCGCGGCACGACGGTGGCGGGCTTTCCCAACCTCTTCATGATCGTGGGCCCCAACACCGGGCTGGGCCACAACTCGATGATCTTCATGATCGAGTCCCAGGTGCGCTACATCATGGATGCCATCCAGACCATGCGCCGGCGCAAGCTGGCCAGCGTGGACGTCAAGCCCCAGGCCCAGGCCGACTACAACGCGCGCATCCAGCAGATGCTGGGCGGCACGGTGTGGAACACCGGCGGCTGCAAGAGCTGGTACCTGAACGCCCAGGGCAAGAACACCACGCTGTGGCCCACGTTCACCTTCCGCTTCCGCGGCGAGCTCAGCCGCTTCGATCCCGGCAGCTACCTGCTGCAGGGCGCCCAGCGCTGAAAGGGCCGCTGCGATGAACGCCATTCCGTCGACCCTGCAGGCCGCCCCGGGCTCTGCCGCGCATGCGCCCGGCCGCCCGGTGATCCGCAGCATCGCCCCGCCGCCCGGCGCCGGCGAGCGCACACTGGCCGCAGCGCTGCGCCTGAGCCTGCGGCTGAACCTCAAGCCCTTCCTGGGCCCGCCGTGGCCGGTGGGCCTGCAGCGCGCGGTGATGCACACGCTCTCCTGCCTGATGCCGCCCGGCGGCGGCGTGGAGGTGGAGCCGGTCACGCTGCGCGGCCCGGCCGGCCCGCTGGCGGCCGAGTGCATCCGCCCGAAGGGCCGCCAGCCGCGCCATGCCATCGCCTATTTCCACGGCGGCGCCTTCTGCACCGGCAGCCCGCGCACCCACCGCAGCATCACCACGCGGCTGGCACGCATGGCCGATGCCGAGGTGCTGGTGGTGCACTACCGGCGCACGCCCGAGGCGCGCTTCCCGGCGCAGATCGACGACTGCGTGGCGGCCTATGAGCACCTGCTGGCCCAGGGCTTCGCGCCCGAGCACATCGCGCTGGATGGCGACTCCGCCGGCGGCGCGCTGGTGCTGCTGGTGACGGCCGCGCTGCGCCTGAAGGGCCGGCCGCTGCCGGCGGTCAACGTGATGATGTCGCCGCTGGTGGACCCGTCCATGACCGCGCGCAGCATCACCGAGCGCGCGCACCGCGACCCGATGATCCGCGTCTCCTGGGGCAAGAAGGCGGCCGACATGTATGCCGCGCCGCACGACCATCCGCTGGCCAACCCCATCGGCGTGGACCTGCGCGAGCTGCCGCCGACGCTGGTGCAGGTGGGCGAGGACGAGGTGCTCTACGACGACTCCACGCTGTTCGCCGAGCGCGCGGCCCAGGCGGGCACCCATGTCGAGCTGGAGCGCCATCCCGAGCGCTGGCACGTGTTCCAGGTTCATGCCGGGCTGCTGAAGAGCTCGACCCAGGCGCTGCAGCGGCAGGCCGACTTCATGCGGCGGCACTGGGCGCCGTGAATGGCGGCTGGATCCCGGCGCGGCCGCGGCTCGCCGCACTGCCGCGACACGACTGGATGAAGGCCGGCGGCTGACCGCGTCGCCCCGCTGATCGCCCTGCCAGGCGGCCGCGGTGCCCGGGCCTGCGGAAGCACCGCGGTGGTCCGCACCCGTGCCGCACACCGCGGCGGCGCAGGCGGCCGCACGGGGCGGGCGGCGGGCTGGCGATCCCGCGGGTGACGGCCGTGATGCCGCGCGGCGCCGCGGGGCGCGCCAGGCCGTGGCGCGCATGCGGCGCAGGCATCATGCGCGCCCTGCCCGTGCAACCACCTGCGATCAACCGCCCGGCCGCGCGTGCGCCGCACCTTTCCATCAAAGCCTCTCGGCCCGACCCATGAGCCTGCAGTCCTTCTTCGCCAACCTCTACCTGCGCCGCCAGTTCAAGGGCCGCTACCAGCCGACGCTGAACGTGGCCCATGCGCGGGCCAGCGTGCAGGCGATGGCCCGGCGCTATCCGCCCCCGCCCAAGGAGATCCGCCACACCCGCGTGCCCGCCGATGCAGCGCGCGGCCTGTGCCCGGCCGAGTGGCTGGCCGTCGCCCAGCCGCAGCGCACGGTGCTCTACCTGCACGGCGGCGGCTACTTCTTCTGCAACCTGGACACCCACCGCCCGGTGTGCAGCTACCTGGCCCGCGTGGCGCAGGCGCAGGTGCTGTCGGTGGACTACCGGCTGGCGCCGGAGCATCCTTTCCCGGCCGCGGTGGACGACGCGCTGGCCTGGTACCGCAAGCTGCTGGACGACGGCATCCGGCCGGAGAACCTGGTCATCGCCGGCGACTCCGCAGGCGCCGGCCTGGCCCTGGCCACGCTGCTGGCCGCGCGCGATGCCGGGCTGCCCATGCCCGCCTGCGCACTGCTGTTCTCGCCCTGGGTGGACCTGGCCTGCGCCGGCGAGACGATGCAGACGCTGGCCAAGGCCGACGTGATGTTCCAGCCGCACCTGCTGCCGCAGGCCGCGGCGCTGTACCTCGACGGCCGCGCGGCCGACGAGCCGCTGGCCTCGCCGCTCTACGGCGACCTGCACGGCCTGCCGCCCATGCTGATCCATGCCAGCAACCACGAGGTGCTGCTGGCCGACTCGCTGCGCCTGCACGGCCGCGCGCAGGCCGCGGGCGTGAGCAGCGAGCTGATCCGCCGCGACCGGCTGCCGCACGTGTGGCCGACGATGGTCATGCTGCCCGAGGCCCGCGCCAGCCTGAAGCAGTCGGCCGCCTTCATTGAGCGCCACACGCGCTGAGCGCAGCCCGCCCGCCCGACAATCCCTCCCTCAAGCAAGAAAGCCCCTCATGAAAGACTTCAAAGGCAAGGTCGCGGCCATCACCGGGGCCGCATCCGGCATGGGCCGCACGCTGGCCGTGGAGCTGGCCCGCCGCGGCTGCCACCTGGCGCTGTCCGACGTCAACGAAGCCGGCCTGAAGGAGAGCGCCGAGTTGGCCGCGCGCCACGGCGTGAAGGTCACGACCCAGCGCGTCAACACCGCCGATCGCGCGGCGATCTTTGCCTGGGCCGACCAGGTGGCCGCCGAGCACGGCAAGGTGAACCTGATCTTCAACAACGCCGGCGTGGCCCTGAGCGCCCCGGCCGAGACGGTGAAGCAGGAAGACTTCGACTGGATCATGAACATCAACTTCTGGGGCGTGGTCTGGGGCACGCAGGCCTTTCTGCCGCACCTGCGCCGCTCGGGCGAGGGGCATGTGATCAACACCTCCAGCCTGTTCGGCCTGCTGTCGGTGCCGCTCAACGGCACCTACAACTCCACCAAGTTCGCCGTGCGCGGCTACACCGAGGCCCTGCGCATGGAGCTGGACCTGGAGAAGGCCCCGGTCAGCGCCACCTGCGTGCACCCCGGCGGCATCCGCACCAACATCGCCCGTGCCGCGCGCATGGACGCGAGCTCGCAGAAGTTCACCGGCGTCGACCCGGAGACCGCACGCAAGCGCTTCGACAAGCTGCTCAACACCACCACGGCCGAGAGCGCGGCGCTGCAGATCCTCAAGGCGGTGCAGAAGAACAAGCGCCGCGTGCTGGTCGGCCCCGATGCCTGGTTCCTCGACAAGCTGGTGCGGCTGCTGGGCTCGTGGTATCAGCCGCTGATCATCAAGCACTCGGCCGGCATGATGAAGAAGTGAGCGGCCCGGCCAAGACCTGCTGACCATGCCCGGACTGCGCTGGATCAAGCGGCTCTTCGTGCTCGCGCTGCTGGCCGCGGCGGGCGCCGGGCTGGCCGTGTGGCTGACCTGGGAGCCGGACCGGCAGATCGGCGAGCTGGCCGCGCGCTGGGCGCCGCCGCCGTCCACCTTCATCGAGCTGGGCGGCATGCAGGTGCATGTGCGCGACGTCGGCCCGCGGGACGACCCCGAGCCCATCGTGCTGCTGCATGGCCTGTCGGCCAGCCTGCACACCTGGGAGGGCTGGGTGGCCGGGCTGCAGGGCGAGCGCCGCGTCATCACCGTGGACCTGCCGGGCTTCGGCCTGACCGGGCCGTCGCCCCAGGGCGACTACCGCATCGAGGCCTACAGCCGCTTCGTGCTGCAGCTGCTCGATGCGCTGCAGGTGCCGCGCGCGGTGCTGGGCGGCAATGCGCTGGGCGGCGAGATCGCCTGGCAGACCGCGCTGGTGGCGCCGCGGCGCATCACCGCGCTGATCCTGGTCGATCCCAACGGCTATCCGGTGTCGCCGCTGTCGGTGCCGCTGGCCTTCCGGCTGGCGGGCGTGCCGGCCACGCAGTGGTTCACCGACCGGCTGCTGCCGCGCTCGCTGATCGAGGCCAGCGTGCGCAGCGTGATGGGCGACCCGGCGCGCGTGACGCCGGAGATGATCGACCGCTACTTCCAGCTCAACCTGCGCGTGGGCAACCGCCGCGCGCTGCGCCAGCGCTTCGAGCAGGCCGAGACCGGCGCGCATGCCGAGCGCATCGCCAAGGTGCGGGTGCCCACGCTGATCCTCTGGGGCGCGCAGGACCGGCTCACCCCGGTGGAGCATGCCCAGCGCTTCCAGCACGACATCGCCGGCAGCCGGCTGGTGGTCTTCGATGACCTGGGCCACATCCCGCAGGAGGAAGACCCGCAGCGCACCCTGGTGCCGGTGCGCGACTTCCTGCAGCTGCCGCCCGCGCCGCTGCCCGCTGCGCCGCGCCGCGGTGCCCGGCCGGACGCGACGGCGCCGCAGCAAGGCGGCATCGGCGCAGGGCGGCGATAGGGGCGCGGCCGGGCGGCCCGTCGGGGCTGGGTCGCGCGGGTGGCTGCCCGACCGCCACCGTCACCATGACGAGCCACGAGCCACGAGCCACGGATCACGGGCCGCGTGCTGCGTGCTGCGTGCTGCGGGCGGCAACCTCCCGCCCCGGCCTGGCACTCGACTTGCTGCTCCCTCGCCGAGCCGGTGCCCGGCACCGGCGCTGCCCGAGGAGCGCTCATGCCCCCCAGCCTGGCCCCGTCCGGCCTAGCCGGCTCTGCCCCTGTGGCCACAGCTGCGTCACCGGCGCCCTGGCCGCCCGGCGGTCTGGATGCGGCCCACCGTGCGCGGCCGCTGTTGACGCTCTCGGCGGTGCAGCGCCATGCGGCGCCGCTGCTGGCACGCATCCAGGCCGGCGAGTCGCCGCACTTCAGCTGGGATGGCGCGGCCTTCGACGCGCTGCTGCAGCGCGCAGCCGATGTGCTGCGCCGCGCCGATGCCGCCCCGCCGCGCCAGCCGCCCTGGCCGCGCTATGCCTGTGGCGAGGTGGACCGCTGGGGCGAGCTGGCCTGGGCCGAAGGGCTGGCCCCCGGCGCGCTGGCCGACCACCACTGCGAGGAGCGCGCCCGCACGCGCATCGACCTGCTGCTGGTGACCGCGCTGCTGGCCTGCGATGCCGCGCCCGGCTGGCGCTACCGCGACCGGGCCAGCGGCCAGGAGCTGGCCGGCAGCGATGCCCTGGCCGTGGCCGCGCTGCGCTTCTTTGCCAGCGGCGCATGCTCGGCCCAGCCGCACCACCCGCTGCGCGCCGATGCCGACGCGCTGGCCGCGATCACCGCCGAGACGCTGGCCGCCGCCTTCCCGCCGCACGAAGGCCGGCCGCTGCCCGCGCTGGAGCGCCGCGCCGAACGGCTGCGCCGGCTGGGCAGGGTGGCCCAGGCGCATCCGGCGCTGTTCGCCGCCCCCGAGGGCGAGGGCAGGCTGCGCCTGGGCCACCTGCTGGACGCCTGCCTGGAGCGCGCCCACGGCGGCGTGCCGGCAGGCGCGCAGACCAGCGTGCATACGGCCATGCAGGCTGGCATGCATGCGGCCATGCAGGCTGGCATGCACACGGGCCGACACGCGGCCGCGCAAGCCGGCATGCCCGCCGGCGCGCTGGCGGCCGACGACCTGCTAGCCCTGCTGCTGGTGCCGCTCAACGACCTGGCACCCGGCCGGCTGTCGCTGAGCGGCCAGCCGCTGGGCGACTGCTGGGCCCACCCGCATGCGCCGGGTGGCCTGGTGCCGCTGCACGGCCTGGCGCAAGGGCTGGCGCTGGGCCTGTTGGAGCCGCTGCGCGATGCCGGCCTGACGCTGCACGGCCTGGGAGCGGCGCCTGCTGCGGCCGGCTGGCGCCTGGGCGGCTGGCTGCTGGATGCCGGCGTGCTGTGCCCGCGCCAGCCGCATCTGCTGGCGCAGCGCCCGAGGCTGGACGCGCTGCCGGTGGTGGAATGGCGGGCCGCCACCGGTGCGGCGATCGAGCAGATGGCGCATGCCCTGCTGGCCCAGCACGACACGCCGCCCCGCGCCAGCGCACCCGGTGCGCTGCACGGCCTGCTGCGCCGCCTGGCCCGCGAGGACGCCGCCCACCGGCGCCCCGACGCCGCACCCGCCTGGCTGCCGGACGCCGCCGGCCTGCTGGGCTGAGCCCCGGCGGCGCCCCGAACCGCGACAGCCCTTGCCACCGACGCCCCGCTCCGTCCGCTACCAGCCCGTCCGCTACCACCCACCCGCGATCACCCCGCCCCCGATCCCCTCGCCGCCAGGCCCGCCGCGCCCCGCGCCGCCCGCCGGCTGACGCGGCGATACCCGGTCCTAGAGCCATCTCCTCACCACCTCCTCGGCACCTCCACACCGTCCCGGCCCAGCTCATCCGCCCCGCATGGACACCCGCTACGACCTCCTCCTGCGCGACGCCGCGCTGCCCGACGGCCGGCGTGCCGACATCGCCATCGTCGACGGCCGCATCCAGGCGGTCGAGCCGCAGATCCCGGCCGCCGCCGCGCAGGAGCTGGCCTGCGACGGCCACCTGGTCAGCCCGCCGTTCGTCGATGCGCACTTCCACATGGACTCCTCGCTGACCTGGGGCCAGCCGCGGGTCAATGCCAGCGGCACGCTGCTGGAGGGCATCGCGCTGTGGGGCGAGCTCAAGCCGCAGCTCACGCAGGACACGCTGGTGGAGCGCGCGCTGCGCTATTGCGACTGGGCCGTGGCCCGCGGCCTGCTGGCCGTGCGCAGCCATGTGGACGTGTGCGACCCCCGGCTGCTGGCCGTGGAGGCGCTGCTGCATGTCAAGGAGCGTGTGCGGCCTTACCTCGACCTGCAGCTCGTCGCCTTCCCGCAGGACGGCGTGCTGCGCTCACCCGGCGCGCTGGCCAACCTCAAGCGTGCGCTGGACCTGGGCGTGGACGTGGTCGGCGGCATCCCGCACTTCGAGCGCACGATGGAGCAGGGTGCGGAGTCGGTGCGCATCCTCTGCGAGCTGGCGGCCGAGCGCGGCCTGCGCGTCGACATGCACTGCGACGAGACGGACGACCCGCTGTCACGCCACATCGAAACCCTGGCTTTCCATACCCAGCGCCTGGGCCTGGGCGGGCGCGTGGCCGGCTCGCACCTGACCTCCATGCACAGCATGGACAACTACTACGTCAGCAAGCTGATCCCGCTGATCCGCGAGGCCGGCGTGGCCGCGATCGCCAACCCGCTGATCAACATCACGCTGCAGGGCCGCCACGACAGCTATCCCAAGCGCCGCGGCATGACCCGCGTGCCCGAGCTGCTGGCCGCCGGCGTGGACGTGGCCTTCGGCCACGACTGCGTGATGGACCCGTGGTACCCGCTGGGCTCGGGCGACATGCTGGAGGTGGCCCACATGGGCCTGCACGTGGCGCAGATGACCGGCCATGCGGCCATGCGCCAGTGCTTCGAGGCGGTCACCGCCACGCCGGCCCGCATCCTGGGGCTGGAGGGCTACGGCATCGCGCCGGGCTGCCAGGCCGACCTGGTGCTGCTGCAGGCGCGCGACCCGGTGGAGGCGATCCGCCTGCGGGCCACGCGGCTGGCCGTCATCCGCCGCGGGCGGGTCGTCGCCCGCACGCCGGCGGCGGTGGCCACGCTCGATCTGCCGGGGCGCAGCGGGCCGGTGGACTGGCTGGCCTCGCGGCCCGAGGACTGGCTGGCGCCTTGAAGGCAGAGCCTGAAGCCGGCGCCTTGCAGCCGACCCCTGGAGCCGGCGCTTCAGGCCTGCGCTTCAGGCCTGCGCTTCAGGCCTGCGACCCGGGCACCGCGGGCCGCGCCCAGCTCACACCGTCTCAGCCGGCCGTCTTGAACGCCCGCGCCGTGCGCACCACCGAGGCGGCCACGCGCTCCAGCATCTGCTGCATCGGCTCGGCCTTGAGCTTGGCGTCGCTCTCGAAAGCGTCGGCGGCAAAGCCCAGCGACAGCGTCTCGGGCACCACGTGCATCGCGAAGTTGGTGGCCAGGAAGAAGCGCAGCACCGGCATCATGCGGATGCCGCCGTAGCCCCCCGGCGACGCACCCATCAGGCCCACCGGCTTGCCGCCTACGCTGCCCATGCCCGAGGGCAGGCCGTCGCCGGCCGGCACACGCGACAGCCAGTCCAGCGCATTGAGCAGCAGCGGCGGCGGCAGCGCGTTGTACTCGGGGCTGGCCAGCAGCACGCCGTCCACGCCAGCCAGCACGCGGCGCAGCTCGAAGGCGCCGGCCGGCACGCCCTGCTCGCGCTCCAGGTCCTCGTCGATCAGCGGCAGGTTCAGCTCGCGCAGGTCCAGCTCGACGATCTCGGCGCCCAGCGTGGCGGCATGCGCCGCGGCGGCGCGCACCAGGCGGCGGTTGTGCGAGCCGGTGCGCGAGCTGCCGGACAGGGCAAGGATGCGGATGGGTGTGGTCATGTCGGGTCCAGTGGATGAGTCAGGTCAGGGACGGGAAACCCGTCTGGCCTTGCTGGCCGGGGCGGGTGGATGCAGCGGGTGGATGACGGGCCGGCTCAATGCGCCGGATAGGCCTGCACGAAGCTCGGCGCCAGGCCGCGGCCGGCCAGGTCGAAGACCAGCACCTCGGCCTGCTCGCCCTTGGCCAGGCGCAGCACCGGCTCGTCCTCCACCTTCAGCGCATCGCCGGCGTTCAGGCGGGCGCCGTTGACCTCGACGCTGCCGGTGGCCACGTGCACATAGGCGCGCCGGCGCGGGTGCAGGGCGTACTCGGCCTGCTGGGCACCGTCAAAGCGGCCCAGGTACAGCGCCGCATCGGCATGGATCTTCAGCGCGCCTTCGCGCGCGTCCGGGGCCACCACCAGCTGCAGCCGGCCCTCGCGCTGCGCGGCATCGAAGGGCCGCTGCTCGTAGCCGGGCGTCACGCCGCGCTCGCTGGGCTCGATCCAGATCTGCAGCAGGTGGGTGGGCTCGCGCAGCGCGTGGTTGAACTCGCTGTGCAGGATGCCGCGGCCGGCGCTCATGCGCTGCACCTCGCCGGGGCGCAGCACCTCGCGGTGGCCCAGGTTGTCCTGATGGGTCAGCTCGCCGGCCAGCACCACGGTGACGATCTCCATGTCGCGGTGGCCGTGGGTGCCGAAGCCGCGGCCCGGGGCGATCACGTCCTCGTTGATCACGCGCAGGTTGGCGAAACCCATGTGCGCCGGGTCGTGGTAGTCGGCAAACGAGAAGCTGTGGTGCGACTGCAGCCAGCCGTGGTCGGCATAACCGCGTTCGACGCTGCGACGGGGCGTGAGCATGGCGGAACACTCCTGGGTTGCGGCCGCGGCAAAGGGCCGCGCTGCCATGACAGGCACTCTAGGTACCCGGGCCGGCCGATGGGCATGCGCGGCCTGATGGCATCATTCAATCGGTTTGAAGCGTGCCTGCCGGGACGCGCACCGAGACCTGCCTCCATGACCGACCGCCGCAATGTCCTGACGCCCGACGCCCTGGCCATGATGGACACCATCGCCCGCACCGGCAGCTTTGCCGCCGCGGCCCGCGAGCTGGGCAAGGTGCCCTCCGCCCTGACCTACAACGTGCGCCAGCTGGAGGAGGCGCTGGACGTGCTGCTCTTCGACCGCCGCTCGCGCCAGGCCCAGCTCACCGCCGCCGGCGAGGAGCTGCTGCGCGAAGGCCGCCGCCTGCTGTGCCAGATGGACGCGGTGGCCAACCGGGTACGCCGCGTCGCCCTGGGCTGGGAGACGCAGCTGACGGTGGCCGTGGACAACGCCATCGCCCCGCGCGCGCTGTTCGACCTGATCGGCGCCTTCTACGAGCTGTCGCCCGCGCTCGACGAGGGCCGCGCCGCCGGCCGTCCGGCGCGGGCCGCGCGCGGCGGGCGCGCCGGCCACCCCGCGGCTGCTGCCCCGGCCCCGGGCACCGTGCCCACGCGCCCGCCTGTCCATGCGCCCCCGGGCGCCGGCGCCGATGCCGGCCCGCCGACGCGGCTCAAGCTGCTCAGCGAGGTGCTGTCGGGCACCTGGGAGGCGGTGGTCTCCGGCCAGGCCGACATCGCCATCGGCGTGCCCGGCGACCGGCTGGGCAGCAGCCCGTCGGCCGACCTGCAGTCCGCGCCGCTGGGCGAGCTGGGCTTCGTGCTGGTGGTGGCGCCGCACCACGCGCTCGTGCGGGCGCCGCAGCCGCTGTCACCCGCCACGCTGGCCGGGCACCGCGTGGTCGCCGTGGCCGACACCGCGCGCTCGGTGCAGCCGGTGACGGTGGGCGTGCTGCCCGGGCAGGACGTGCTCACGCTGCCATCGATGGCCGCCAAGCTCGAGGCGCTGATGCGCGGCCTGGGCTGCGGCTTCCTGCCCGAGCCGCTGGTGCGCCGCCAGGTGCAGGCCGGCCGGCTGGTGCAGCTGCCGGTGGACCAGCCGCCGCGCGTGGCCACGCTGCACTACGTGTGGCGCCAGGCCGGCCCGCAGCGCGGCCTGGCGCTGGACTGGTGGCTGCAGCAGCTGGAGCGCCCGGCCACCCGCCGGGCGCTGCTGGAGCAGCACGAGGGCCTGGTGCTCTAGCGCACCGCTGCGATGTACATCGGCCGCTTCGCCCCCTCGCCCACGGGCCTGCTGCATGCCGGCTCGCTGGTCGCCGCCCTGGCCAGCTGGCTGGACGCCGGCGCCCACGGCGGCCGCTGGCTGGTGCGCATCGAGGACGTGGACGGCCCGCGCTGCGTGCCCGGCGCGGATCGGCTCATCCTGGACCAGCTCGCCCGCTGCGGCCTCGTGCCGGACGAGACGCCGGTGTGGCAGAGCCGGCGCGGCGCGCTCTACCAGGCCGCGCTCGACCGGCTGGTGGCCGCCGGCGCGGCCTATCCCTGCGCCTGCACGCGCGCCGACATCGAGCGCGCGCTGGCCGAGCAGGGCCGCCCGCTGCTGCGCCATGCCGAGCGGGTCTACCCCGGCACCTGCCGCCCCGAGCACGGCGGCCTGCGCGGCCGGCCAGAGCGCGCCTGGCGCCTGCGCGTGCCCGATGACGATGCCGGCTGGATCGATTGGCAGGACCGCCGCCTGGGCCCGCAGCGCCAGCACCTGGGCCGCGAGGTCGGCGACTTCATCCTCAAGCGCGCCGACGGTCTCTGGGCCTACCAGCTCGCCGTGGTGGTGGACGACGCGGCCCAGGGCATCACGCACGTGGTCCGCGGCGAGGACCTGGCCGACAACACGCCGCGCCAGATCTGGCTGCAGCGCCGGCTCGGCCTGCCCACGCCCGCCTACCTGCACACGCCGCTGGTGCGGGGCGCCAACGGCGAGAAGCTGTCCAAGCAGAACGGCGCCCAGCCGCTGGACCTGGCCGACCCGGCCCGGGCCGTGGCCGGCGCCGCCCGCGCCCTGGGCCTGTCGCCCCCGCCGGGCCCGCTGGCCGCGCTGCTGGACGAGCTGGGGCGGCAGTGGGCCGCAGCCTGTCCGGGCTGATGCGGAGTGACCGCCGGGCCGGCGCGCCGCGCGGGCCGCATCAAGCCGCCTGCGCCTTCAGGAAGTGCTCGCGCCAGTAGATCAGCTCGTCGATGGACTCGTGGATGTCGGCCAGCGCGGTGTGCGCCTGCTGCTTCTTGAAGCCGTCCATCAGCTCCGGCCGCCAGCGGCGGGCCAGCTCCTTGAGCGTGCTGACGTCCAGGTTGCGGTAGTGGAAGAAGGCCTCCAGCTTGGGCATGTAGTTGGCCAGGAAGCGCCGGTCCTGGCAGATGCTGTTGCCGCACATCGGCGACTTGCCGGCCGGCACGTGCTTCTTCAGGAACGCGATCACCTGCTCCTCGCACGCGGACTCGTTCATCGTCGAGGCGCGCACGCGCTCGGTCAGGCCCGACTTGCCGTGCGTGCCCTTGTTCCAGGCGTCCATGCCGTCGAGCACCGCGTCGCTCTGGTGCACGGCGAACACCGGGC
Source organism: Burkholderiales bacterium (assembly GCA_016219375.1). Lineage (GTDB taxonomy): Bacteria > Pseudomonadota > Gammaproteobacteria > Burkholderiales > Burkholderiaceae_C > Aquabacterium. The sequence goes on along the minus strand of JACRNC010000023.1, from coordinate 47,043 downwards.
CCTCCACGCGCACGGTGAGCTGCGGGTCGGTGACGACCACGGCGATCTCGATGATGCGGTCGCTCTCGGGCTTCAGGCCCGTCATCTCCAGGTCGATCCAGATCAGGTTCTGGTCGCTGGGCGCAAGAGTGGGGGTGTCGGTCATGGCAGGCGCGGTCTGGAAGGGGGTCGATGAAGGCGGACGGGCATTGCGGACTTGGCGCCCGGCCGGGCCGAGCATTGTCGGCCACGGCCTACACTGCCTGCCTCATGCAATCCAGCCTCCCGACCCTGTTGCTCACGCTGGTCTTCGCGGCGGTGCTCGTCGCCTCGCTGCTCACCCGGCTGTGGCTGTCCACCCGCCAGGCGCGGCATGTGGCCCGCCACCGCCATGCGGTGCCGCCGGCCTTCGCGCAGACGGTCAGCCTGGCCGCCCACCAGCGCGCCGCCGGCTACACCCTGGCCAAGCTGCGCTTCGGCGTGGTGATGCTGGCCGTGGAGGCCGCCGTGCTGCTGGGCTGGACGCTGCTGGGCGGGCTGGACGCGCTCAACGCCGCGTTGCGCGACGCCACGCTGCCGGCCCTGGGCCCGCTGGGCTACCAGCTGTGCCTGATCGGCGCCTTTGCGCTCATCGGCGGCCTGATCGACCTGCCGTTCTCCGCCTGGCACACCTTCGGCCTGGAGCAGCGCCACGGCTTCAACCGCATGACGCCCGGCCTGTTCGCGGCCGACCTGCTCAAGGGCGTGGTGCTGGCCGCCGTGCTGGGCCTGCCCATCGCCGCCCTGGTGCTGTGGCTGATGGGCGCGGCCGGCAGCCTGTGGTGGCTGTGGGCCTGGGGCGCCTGGGTCGGCTTCATGCTGCTGATCCAGTGGCTGTTTCCCACGGTGATCGCGCCGCTCTTCAACACCTTCGAGCCGCTGCAGGATGCGCAGCTCAGGCAGCGCGTGGAGTCGCTGATGCAGCGCTGCGGCTTCCAGGCCAAGGGGCTGTTCGTGATGGACGGCTCGCGCCGCTCGGCCCATGCCAACGCCTACTTCACCGGCTTCGGCTCGGCCAAGCGCGTGGTCTTCTTCGACACCCTGCTCAAGACCCTGTCGCCCGGCGAGGTCGAGGCCGTTCTCGCGCACGAGCTGGGCCACTTCCGCCACCGCCACGTGATGAAGCGCATGCTCGCGCTGTTCGCGCTCAGCCTGGCCGCCTTCGCGCTGCTCGGCTGGCTGTCTGGCCAGGCCTGGTTCTACGCCGGCCTGGGCGTGCAGCCCAACCTGGCCGCACCCAACGATGCGCTGGCCCTGCTGCTGTTCGTCATGGCGGGCCCGGTGTTCGCGTTCTTCGTCTCGCCGGTCTTTGCCAGCCTGTCGCGCCGGCATGAATACCAGGCCGATGCCTACGCCTGTGCCCAGGCCAGCGGCCGCGACCTGGCCGGCGCGCTGCTCAAGCTCTACGAGGACAACGCCTCCACGCTGACCCCCGACCCGGTCTACGTGCGCTTTTATTACTCGCACCCGCCGGCCACCGAGCGGCTGGCGGCCATGCAGCCGGCCTGATCGGACCGCCATGACCGACCTGCTGCAGCAGCACTGCCGCCCGATCACCGGCGCCCCGCTAGGCGGCGCCGAGCTGACCGCGCTGCTGGCCCGCGTGCCGCAGTGGCAGGTGGTGGACGGTGCGCTGCAGCGCACGCTGCGCTTTGCCGACTTCCACCGCACGATGGCCTTCGTCAACGCGGTGGCCAGCATCGCCCACCGCGAGGACCATCACCCGGACCTGCATGTCGGCTATGGGCACTGCACCGTGCGGCTGAGCACGCATTCGGTCGGCGGCCTCACGCTCAACGACTTCATCTGCGCCGCGCACATCGATGCGCTGCCGATGACCCACGGCGCCACACCTTGAGCAGCCGCACCCGCCGCTTCGACCGCGCCGAGCCGCGGCTGGACCACGACGCCAGCCTGCAGGCCGGCCTGGTCGTCGCCACCCACGGCCGCCACTGCATCGTCGAGACGCCCGAGCGCACCCGCCTGATCTGCCACCCGCGCGGCAAGAAGAGCGAGGTGGTGGTGGGCGACCGCGTGCGCTGGCGCACCACCGGCGACGAAGGCGTCATCGAGCAGATCGAGCCGCGGCGCAACCTCTTCTTCCGCCAGGACGAGTGGCGCAGCAAGTCCTTTGCCGCCAACCTGGATCAGCTGCTGGTGTGGATCGCCGTTGAGCCGGTCTTCAGCGAGATGCAGCTCACCCGCGCGCTGATCGCAGCCGATGCCGCCGGCATCCCGGCCACCATCGTGCTCAACAAGATCGACCTGCCCGGCGCCGACGCCGCCCGCCAGCGCCTGGCGCCCTACCGCGCGATGGGCCTGGCGGTGTTGGAGTGCTCGCTGCGCGGCACGCCGCACGACACGCAGGCTCTGCTGCTGCCCCGGCTGCACGCCCGCGCCAGCCTGGTGCTGGGCCCGTCGGGTGCCGGCAAGAGCACGCTGATCAACACCCTGGCCCCGCATGCCCGGGCCGAGGTCGGCGCCATCTCCGAGGCGCTCAACTCCGGCCGCCACACCACCACCACCACGCAGTGGTACTGGCTGGACGGCGCCGAAGGCGAGGCCGGCACCGCTCTGATCGACTCGCCGGGCTTCCAGGAATTCGGCCTGCACCACATCCCGGTGGCCGACCTGGCCCGCCACATGCCGGACCTGGCCCACTACATCGGCCAGTGCCGCTTCCACAACTGCACCCATCTGCACGAGCCCGGCTGCGCCGTGCGCTCGGCCGCCGATGCCGGCGCCATCAGTGCCCACCGCCTCAAGCTCTACGCCGACCTGCATGCCGAACTCAGCCAACCCCGCTGGTGAGCCCGCCGCGCCCGGCGCCGCATCGTCGCTCGCGGCCCTGGACACCGTGCTCGCCGACGCCCGCGCCGGCCGCATCGACATCCCGGCTCTGGCCGCGCGTTTTCGCTCGGCAACCGCAGCGAGCGCCCTGCCGCCGCGCTACGGCGAGGTGCTGGAGCGCATCCTCAGCCAGCTCGAATCCAGCGCCCTTTTCAGCGAAGAAAGCTGCTCCTTCAGCCAGACGGACCTCTACGACGCCCTGGCCGACTGGCTCGCCAAGGCCCAGGCCTACACCGCCAAGAGCTGAGCGCACCGAGCAGCCCCCTCCCCCGGCAGTCCGGCACGTCGCCAGCTCGCTGCGCCAGGGGGCCGAATCACCCCACCAGATTCGCCAGCGACAGCAGCGCCAGCAGCAGCATCCACAGCACCACCGAGCGCCAGATCAGCCCGACCACGCTGCGCAGGTGGCCCGGCTGCGGCACCGCGCCGGGCGTGCTGCCGGCTGAGGCGGTCGTGTCGGTCTGGCCCTCGCCGCTGAAGGTCTTGCTGCGGTCCACCGCCAGCGCCGGCGCGGGGCTGCCGCCCAGCTGCACGCCCACCGCCCCGGCGGCCGAGGCCAGCACGATGCCCTCGTTGACACCGCTCCACAGCCCGGCGCAACGCCGCCAGGAGTCGATGGCGTCCTCGAAGTTGCCCACCACCGCAAAGCCGAAGGCCGTCAGCCGCGCCGGCGCGTGGTCCAGCGCGGCGAACAGCTGCTGCGACAGCCTCATCAGCCCCTCGTTGGTCGGCTCGCCCGTCACCCGGCTCTTGTAGGCCCAGTAGCGCGAGGAGAACTCCGCCATGCGGTAGAGCACCGCACCCAGCGGCCCCAGGCCCACGGCCGAGCCGATCACGAACCAGAAGAAGGCGCCGAAGACATAGCGGTGCGCCGCGATCAGCGAATGCTCGATGACCTGGCGCAGCAACTCGTTGCGCGGCAGGTCGCTCGCGTCCACGTGGCGCCACTGCGCCAGCAGGCGCCGGGCCTCGTTCTCCTCGCCGGCCTCCAGCGCATCGCGGATCTGCGTGAAGTGGTGGCTGAACTGCCTGAAGCCCAGCGTGGCATAGAGCACCGCCACGTCCCACACCAGCGCCAGCACCAGGCTGTAGCTGGCGATGCCGCGGTAGATCAGCGCGGCCAGCAGGGCCGGCACGATGACCGTCATGCCCCACACCACCCAGGCGTGATGCGGCTGGCCGGCATCGAAATTGCGCCCGGCCCAGCGCAGCCAGCCGGTCAGCGAGCGATGCACCGCGTTGTTCTGCGGCAACGGCTTGAGCTGCTCGATCATCAGCGCGAACAGCACGGCAAAGAAGCTCATCGGCGCCTTCCTGCGACGGGAGCACCCGCTGCGCGGCACATGCGCATCGGCGGGTGAGCGGGCAGGACCTTCATACGGCAAATCATAGCGGCGGCCATCGCCTTGCCCTTGCGGGTCAGGCAGCCAGGAAGCGATACAGGTTGCGCAGCATGGCCGCCGTTGCGCCCCAGATGAAGTACTCGCGCGCATCCGTCGGCGCTGGCCGCCACGGCATGGCGAAGAACTCCAGCTGCCGGCCGCCGAAGGCAATGCCCCGGCGCTGGTGATGCGCCGGCGTCATCAGGAAGGACAGCGGCACCTCGAAGATCTCTTCGACCTCCGAAGGGTCGGGCTGCAGGCTCAGCCGCGGCTCCACCAGCCCCACCACCGGCGTGACGACGAAGCCGGTGCCGGTGGTGTAGGTAGGCAGCGAGCCGATCACCTCCACCTGATCGCCGGGCAGGCCGATCTCCTCGTGTGCCTCGCGCAGCGCCGTGTGCACCGGGTCCGGGTCCGCCGGCTCCACCCGCCCGCCCGGGAAGCTGATCTGTCCCGCATGTGCGCGCAGGTGCGGCATGCGGCGGGTCAGCAGCACGGTAGGCGCGTCGCGCATTACCAGCGGCACCAGCACCGAGGCCGGCAGCGGGTCGCCCTGCTGCAGAAAGCGCTCCACCGCCACCTCCGGCTCCCAGGCCGGCGGCGCCAGGAAGCGCTCGCGCAGCGCAGCGGGGGTGAGCCGCTCTGGCACAACGGCCGGCAGATGCCCATCGGCCCCCAAGAGGGGCGCCAGCTCGGGGTCGAACAGCACAGCCATGACGATGAAGGCGGTCGATGGAAAGAAAAACCGCCGGGGCGCAACGCGCAGCCGGCGGTCGGGAGGGCGTGGCGGCCAGCTCTTACGCCAGCTTCTCCTTGATGCGCGCCGACTTGCCGCTGCGCTGGCGCAGGTAGTACAGCTTGGCGCGGCGCACGTCGCCGCGGCGCTTGACCTCGATGGAGGCGATCAGCGGGCTGTAGAGCTGGAAGGTGCGCTCCACGCCTTCGCCGCTGGAGATCTTGCGCACGATGAAGCTGCTGTTGAGACCGCGGTTGCGCCGGGCGATCACCACGCCTTCATAGGCCTGCATGCGCTTGCGGGTGCCCTCCACCACGTTGACGTTGACGATCACCGTGTCGCCGGGGGCGAACTCGGGGATGGTCTTGCCCAAGCGGGCGATCTCTTCTTGCTCCAGCTGCTGGATGAGGTTGCTCATCATGAGGCTCCTTGTGATCGTGTCGGCGCTCGATGTGGATGTTGTCCGGCCGGACAGAGGATCGGGTGACGAAAGAAAACCGGTCATTATAGCTGCAGCGTCGCCAGGAAGCGCTCATCGGCAGCCGTAAGCTCCCCACGCCCGCGCGCCGCCTGGATCAGCTCCGGCCGGCGGCGCCAGGTGGCCTCCAGCTGGCGCTCGCGCCGCCAGCGGGCGATGGCTGCGTGGTGGCCCGACAGCAGAACCGGCGGCACGGCCTCGCCCTCGTGGACTTCCGGGCGGCTGTAGTGCGGGCAGTCGAGCAGGCCGTCCGAGAAGCTGTCCTGCTCGTGCGACTGCGCGTCGTTGAGCACACCGGGCTGCAGCCGGGCGACGGCGTCGATCAGCGCCAGCGCCGGCAGCTCGCCGCCCGAGAGCACGAAGTCGCCCAGGCTGATCTCCTCGTCCACGTGGCGGTCGATGAAGCGCTGATCCAGCCCCTCGTAGCGCCCGCACACCAGCACCGCGCCGGGGCTGGCGGCCAGATCGCGCACGCGGGCCTGGGTCAGCGGCGCACCAGCCGGGCTGAACAGGATCACCGGGGTGCGCGGCCGGCCGGCCTGCTCCTGCCCGGCACGCACCGCCTGCAGGGCGCGGGTCAGCGGCTCCACCAGCATCACCATGCCGGGGCCGCCGCCGTAAGGCCGGTCATCCACGCGGCGGTAGGCGTCATCCGCATGCTCGCGCAGCGGCCACAGGCACAGGTCCATGCAGGCCGCCGGCCCCTCGAAGGCCCGGCGGGTGACGCCGGTGGCAAGGAAGGGGGCAAACAGCTCGGGGAAGAGCGTGATGACGTCAAAGCGCATGGCCAGCAGTATCGATGGCGGGGGTGACGCCGGGGCCGGCAGGGCGAGCAGCCGCACGGCCGGCGATCAGGCGCCAAGCGCGCGCTGCCAGTGTGTGTGCCCCGATCGCCCGGCGCGCCGCAGGGCAGCCCGGGCTCAATCCCAGTCGGCCGCCCAGTCCACCGTGATGCGCCGGCCAGGCAGGTCCACCTGGTCGACATAGGCCGCCACGAAGGGCACCAGCCGCTCGGTGCCGCCATCGGCCTCGATGCGCAGCACGGCATGGGCGCCGGTGTCCAGCAGATCGGCCACACGACCCAGAGAGGCGCCCTCGCGATTCACCACATCCAGGCCGATCAGATCGACCCAGTAGTACTCGTCCGCCGCGGCCGTGGGGAAGCTGGCGCGCGAGACGAACACGCGCGCGCCCTTGAGCGCCTCGGCGCCGTTGCGGTCTGTGACCTCCTGCACGCCGGCGACGATGCCGTCGCCGTGCTCGCGCGCCTGCGTCACCTTGAGCAGCCCAGGCAGCGGCGCCGCACCCGGCGCACGCGGCTGCTCGGACGGCTTGATGAACCAGCGCTTGGTGGAGAACAGCGCCTGCGGGTCGGCCGAGAACGGCTGGACTTTGATCCAGCCCTTGACGCCCCAGGCATCGACGATGCGGCCGACCTCGACCGCGTCGTCCGGCCACGGGGCTGCGGAATCTTCCATGTTGCGCACGGCGGCAAGAGGCCACCCGGGCCGCCCGGAATGAGCCGCGCCGCAGGCACCCCGTGGGGCGGCTGCGGCGCAGTCTGGGCGCTGCCGGCTCAGCCGTCAGGCGACGGCCAGCGCGGCGGGCGGCAGGGTGGCCTGCAGGGTCAGGCGGCGGCGGCCGGCGTGGCGGCAGCCTGGGCCTGCTTGACCAGGCGGGCGACGGTGGGCGACATCTGCGCGCCGTTGCTCGTCCAGTGCTGCAGGCGGTCGAAAGCCACGCGCAGGCCTTCGGCCTGGCCGGAGGCCACCGGGTTGTAGAAGCCTATGCGCTCCAGGAAGCGGCCGTCGCGGCGGGCGCGGGAGTCGGCAGCGACGATGTTGAAGAACGGGCGCTTCTTGGAGCCGCCGCGGGAGAGTCGGATCACGACCATGTTGTGTTTCCTTTGCAGGGCAGCGGGATGAACCACTGCGGGCTGACCGGCGACCAGATGAAAGCACCGGCTCGGCCGACGAGACCGGCAGCGGCCCGGGAGACACGCGGGGCTTGCCGGTCGGAACAATCGGCGCAGCCGCAACATCAATCGCAGCCACGCACGCTCGCCACTCCCGAGGACCGTCAGATACGCGCCCGCCCCGCCGCCGCGCAACCGGCCCGCCGGCATCGAGGGCGGCATGCTGATCCAGCCTGCCGGCGCCCCTGGGCCTGCGTGCCCGCGCGGCCTGATCGAAGAGCCAGGCCAGTCTCGGGAACCGGGCATTATAGTGCCCCGGCCTACGCTGTGCGCACTTGCTGCAAAGCCACGCGCGCCAGCCGGCCGCCCCGGGCCACATTCGCCTGCCGCGTGCCGCCGCCTTTTTGCCCGCACCGCCCTGCCATGCCGCATCCCAGCCCCGGCTACAAATCCAAGACCCTGGCCACCTGGGTGGCGCTGATCGGCGGCAGCCTGGGGCTGCACCGCTTCTATCTGTATGGCCTGGGCGACCGGCTGGGCTGGCTGCACCCGTGGCCCACGCTGCTGGGCCTGGTGGGCCTGCAGCGCATGCGTGAGCTGGGCCAGGACGACCGCGTGGCCTGGGTGCTGCTGCCGTTGCTGGGCCTGATGCTGGCCGGCACCATGCTGCAGGCCATCATCTGGGGCCTGACGCCCGACGAGAAGTGGAATGCCCGCTTCAACCCCACAGGGCCGCAGCACCGCAGCGGCTGGGCGGTGGTGATCGGCGTGGCGGCCGCGTTGATGGTGGGCGCAGGCATCCTGATGGCCACCATTGCCTTTGCCAGCCAGCGCTATTTCGAGTCGCAGGCCGAGCAGCCGGCCGAGGCACTGCCCTGATCAGCCCCGGAACATGAAGTAGGCGGCGCCGACCAGGCACAGCGCCGCCCAGAGGTAGTCCCACTTCAGCGGCTGGCCCATATAGAAGACGGCAAAGGGCACGAAGACGCTCATCGTGATGACCTCCTGCATCACCTTGAGCTGGCCCAGGTTGAGCTGCTGCGCGCCGATGCGGTTGGCCGGCACCTGCAGCAGGTACTCGAAGAGCGCGATGCCCCAGCTCACCAGCGCGGCGACGATCCACGGCTTGCCCGACAGGTTCTTCAGGTGGCCGTACCAGGCGAACGTCATGAACACGTTGGAGGCGACGAGCAGGCCGATGGTCTGCAGCGGGATGGGCAGGCTGGACAGCAGGTTCATCATGCAAGGAAGCGGGCGGTGAGGACGCGGGGCGCCAGGCGGGCGGGCGAGCCGGCTGCCGGATAATCCCGCCCCTGCATTGTCCGACCCGGCGGCACGCCCGCTGCGCCCTGCCATGACGTCCCGCCGCCCCACCGACGCCCTGCCCGCCGACGCCCTCACCTATGAGCAGGCCGGCGTCAACTACGACCTGATCGACCCGCTGAAGGTGGCCGCCCAGCGCGCGGCTGCGGCGACGGCCACCAACCTGGCACCGCATGGTTTCACCGAGCTGACCGCCTCGCGCGGCGAGTCGGCCTATGTGGTGGACGTGGGGCCCTTCTACCTGGCGTCCATCGTCGAATGCCTGGGCTCCAAGGCCCTGGTGGCCGACGAGATGAAGGCGCTCACGGGCAGGAGCCATTACGCCGGCATCGCCCAGGACACCATCGCGATGGCGGTCAACGACCTGATCACCGTGGGCGCAACGCCGCTGGTGGTGCAGGCCTACTGGGCCGCGGGCGGCTCGGACTGGTTCGGCGACGCCGAGCGCGCGCAAGCCCTGGTGGCCGGCTGGAAGGCCGCTTGCGACACCTGCGGCGTGGCCTGGGGCGGCGGCGAGACGCCCGCGCTGGCCGGCATCGTCGAGGCCGGCCGCATCGACCTGGCGGCATCGTGCACCGGCATCGTCAACCCCAAGACGCGGCTGTCCACCGGTGACCAGCTGGCCGCCGGCGATGCCATCGTGCTGCTGGCCTCCAGCGGCATCCACGCCAACGGCCTGAGCCTGGCGCGCAAGCTGGTGGAGCGGCTGCCGCAGGGCTACCTGACCGAGATCGCGCCGGGCCTGAGCTATGGCCAGGCGCTGCTGGCGCCCACGGTGCTCTACTCGCCCGTGACCGAGGCGCTGTTCAAGGCCGGCATCACGCCGCACTACTGTGCCAACGTCACCGGCCACGGCTGGCGCAAGCTGATGCGCCACCCGGCGGAGCTGACCTATCGCTTCGACCGCGTGCCGGCGGTGCCGCCTGTGCTGGCCTTCATCCAGCAGCGGGCCAGGCTGGACGACCACGAGGCCTACGGCACGCTCAACATGGGCGCGGGCTTTGCACTCTATGTGGCCGCGGCCGATGCCGAGCGCACGGTGGAGGTGGCGCGCAGCCTGGGCATCGAGGCGATGGTGGCCGGGCGCGTGGAGGCGGGCCCCAAGCGGGTGGTGATCGAGCCGCTCAATGTGAGCTTCGGCGCGGACGAGTTGCAGCTACGCTGAAGGCCCGCCGCGGCGTGCGGCGATGGCCATCCGGCGGGGCGCAGCCCGGCGCGTCACCTACAATGCGCGGTGACGGGCCTCCCCGCATGGGAAAGCGGCCAACCGGGTCAGGTCGGGAACGAAGCAGCCCTAACCGGGGACTCAGTGCCGGGGTCAGGCTCGTCACCCCGCATGACCGATCTGCCTGCTGTGCGGGCGGATCTTGTGCCTGCGGTGCTCGCCGTACTGGAGTACGGCTGCGCTCCTCGGCGCAACCTCCGCCCGCTCGCGACGGCATCTCGGCCATGCGGGCGTCGCGTTGCCCGCCCTGGGCGGGCACCCGGGCCTTTTGTTGACTACCGGGCCCGATGAGCAGCAATCCCTCCTCCACCGTCCACATCGACCTGGGCGATCGCAGCTACGACATCCTGATCGGGGGCGGGCTGTTCGACAGCCTGGAGAGCTACGCGGCGGTGCCGAGGTCGGCCACGGCGCTGATCGTCACCAACACTACCGTCGGGCCGCTGTATGCGGCGCAGCTGCATGCGGCGCTGTCGCAGCGTCACCGCGAGGTGCTGGAGGTGCATCTGCCGGACGGTGAGGAATACAAGGACTGGCAGACGCTCAACCGGATCTTCGATGCGCTGCTGGGCCACGGCTGTGACCGCAAGACAGTGCTGTATGCGCTGGGTGGCGGCGTGATCGGCGACATGACCGGCTTTGCCGCGGCCTGCTATATGCGCGGCGTGCCCTTCGTGCAGGTGCCGACCACGCTGCTGGCGCAGGTGGATTCATCGGTGGGCGGCAAGACCGCCGTCAACCACCCGCTGGGCAAGAACATGATCGGCGCGTTCTACCAGCCGCAAGTCGTCGTCTGCGACCTCGACACGCTGGAGACGCTGCCCGAGCGCGAGCTGAGCGCCGGCCTGGCCGAGGTGATCAAGTACGCGCCGATCGCCGATGCCGCGCTGCTGGACTGGCTGGAGGCGCATATCGACGCGCTGCTGGCACGCGACCGCGCAGCACTCACGCATGCCATCCGCCGCTCGTGCGAGATCAAGGCGCAGGTGGTGGGTGCCGACGAGCGCGAAGCCGGGCTGCGCGCCATCCTCAACTTCGGCCATACCTTCGGCCATGCCATCGAGGCCGGCCTGGGCTATGGCGAGTGGCTGCACGGCGAGGCCGTGGGCTGCGGCATGGTGATGGCTGCTGATCTGTCGGCCCGCCTGGGCCTGATCGATGCCGCCACCGCGCAGCGGCTGACGCGGCTGATCGAGCGGGCGAAGCTGCCGGTCGTGGGCCCCGCCCTGGGCGCGGACCGCTACATCGAGCTGATGCGCCTGGACAAGAAGAGCGAGGCCGGCGAGATCCGCTTCGTGGTCATCGAGCAGCTCGGCCGCGCCGGCGTGCGCCCGGCGCCGGATGCGCTGGTGCGCGAGGTGATCGCGGCGCACACGGGCTGAGCCGCCGTGCACGCTGCCACGATGCACCGCGCCGCCATCGACTCGATGGGCCGCGCCTGGCGCCAGCCGTCATGACGAGCGACACCCCGCATCTGGCGCCCTATGCCAGCGACCCGGCGAAGAGCCGCGGCCGCCGCCACGCCGAGCCGCCCGCGCCCACGCGCAATGCCTTCCAGCGCGACCGCGACCGCATCGTGCACAGCACGGCCTTCCGGCGGCTGGTCTACAAGACGCAGGTCTTCCTCAACCATGAGGGCGACCTCTTCCGCACGCGGCTGACCCATTCGCTGGAGGTGGCGCAGCTGGGCCGCTCCATCGCCCGCTCGCTGGGGCTGAACGAGGACCTAGTGGAGGCCATCGCCCTGGCCCACGACCTGGGGCACACGCCCTTCGGCCACGCCGGGCAGGACGCGCTGCATGAGTGCATGGCCGAGCACGGCGGCTTCGAGCACAACCTGCAGTCGCTGGCGGTGGTAGACGAGCTGGAGGAGCGCTACCCCGAGTGGAACGGGCTGAACCTGTGCTTCGAGACGCGCGAGGGGATTCTCAAGCACTGCTCGCGGCGCCATGCCGAGATCATCGAGGCGCGCGAGCCCGGCGGCGTGGCCCGGCGCTTCATCGACGGCACGCAGCCCTCGCTGGAGGCGCAACTGGCCAACCTGGCCGATGCCATCGCCTACAACGCGCACGACATCGACGATGGCGTGCGCAGCGGGCTGCTGACGCTGGCGCAGATGCGCGAGGTGCCGCTGTTCGCCCGCTACCACGACGAGGCCCTGGCCGAGCACCCGCAGCTGGCCGGCCGGCGGCTGCTGTTCGAGGCCATCCGCCGCATGCTGTCGCAGCAGGTCTACGACGTGATCGACGCCACGCAGGCGATGCTGCGCCAGTACCAGCCGGCCGATGCCGATGCGGCGCGGCGCTGCCCGCCGCTGCTGCGCTTCTCCGACCCGATGCGCGACGCCAGCCGGGACTTGAAGCGCTTCCTGTTTGCCAACCTCTACCGCCACCCGCAGGTCATGGAGACGACGAACCGCGGCAAGCAGGTGATCCGCGAGCTGTTCGAGGCCTACCTTGCCCGCCCCGCCGAGATGCCGGCGGCCTATGCCCAGGCCGCGCAGCGTGAGCGGGCGATTGCCGACTACATCGCCGGCATGACCGACCGCTTCGCCATCCGCGAGCATGAGCGGCTCACGGGGCGGCGGCTGTTCGAGCGCTGAGCTCGGCCGCGCCGCCGCACCGGCGGCTTGCGTGCCGTGACGCCCATCACACCTGATGGATGCGCGCAGGGCCGGGATCAGGCCCGCTTAGCCCTGCTTATCTGCGCTTTGTCGGGCCGCTGCCCTTCCTAGACTGGGTCACGCCCTTCCTGGCCGCGTGGCGCCGGGATGGACCTTCATCCACCCCGGAACCCAGCATGTCGATTCAGACCGATTGGCCGTCGCCGCACCTGGCGCATGCGCCGCAGCCGGATGCCGCGCAGGCCGCTGCCGAGTTGGCCGGCCGGCTGCTGCAGATCGAGCAGATGCAGGACAACCTGGTGCAGGCGATCAACGCGGTAGTCACCGGCCTGCTGGAAGTCAAAGCCCTGGCCCAGCGGGCCGCCGACCCGGCCGTCAACCCGGCGCGGGTGAGCGAGCTGGAGCGCAAGCTGGCCGAGCAGGCGCAGGAGCTGTCCACCGAGCGTGCCTGCCGGCATCTGGCCGAGGTCTCGCGCAGCTATGCCAAGACCCGCAGCATGGTGTTCATGGGTGCCAAGTACTTCGGCGACAACGTCAAGTACGCCTGGCTGGCCTTCCGCCAGCGCGCGGCCGAGCTGGGCATCGAGCTGTGGTTCCTGCCGCCCAATGAGGCATGCGCCCAGCAGGTGCGCGAGCTGGGCGGCAACTGCCTGCCGGTGGCGGCCGACGACTGGAGCAGCGAGGACGTGGCCCGCGCGCTGCGCGCGGCCGTGCTGGTCGCGAGCGACCACCTGCTGAGCGCCAACCCCTATGCCGCCGCGCTCTTCGCCGGTGCGCGCCATGTGCAGCTGTGGCACGGGCTGTCGATCAAGGAAGTGGGCTATGTCAGCAACATGGCCCCGCTGGCCAGGATGACGCCCTACCAGGCCTATGTGCTGCGCACCTGCGGGCCGTTTGCCGCCTATGTGGGCACGGCCGCGGCGCTGGAGCCGGAATGGCGGCGCTGGTTCTCGTATGAGCGCTACTCGGTGGCCGGCTATCCGCGCACGGACGTGCTCTATCGCGAGCCGGGCGCCGAAGACCTGGTCAACGTGGATGCCGACATCTACGGCCGCATGGCGCAGGCGCGCCGCGAGGGCCGGGCGGTGTACTTCTACACGCCGACCTACCGCGACGCCGACCACGGCCACTGGATCGAGAAGGTGGGTCTGCAGCAGGTGGCGCAGCAGGTGCAGGACGCCGGCGGCCTGCTGGTCGTCAACCTGCATCCGGTGGAGCAGGAGCTGCAGGCCGAGCTGCAGGGCAGCTTCCCCGGCGTGCCCTTCGTGCGCGCGGGCACCGACATCTACCCGCTGCTGACGCAGACCACGGCCCTGGTCACCGACTACTCGTCGCTGATCTTCGACTACCTGCACATCGACCGGCCCGTGGTGCTGTTCCGCCCGGACCATGAGGACTATGTGGCCCGCTCGCGCAAGCTGTCGGACGCCAAGCTCACGCCGCTGCCCGGCCCGGTGGCCCACACGGCTGAAGAGCTGGCCGCCCTGCTGGCCAACCCAGCGGCGCTGGATGCGCCAGCGCACCGCGCCGACCGCCACACGCTGATCGAGCGGCTGTTCGAAGGCCGCGACGGCCGTGCGGCGGAGCGCGTGGGCGATCTGCTGCTGGGCGAGATGGACCGCGCGCTGGCGCGCCAGGCCACGGCCTGAGGTCGCCGGCCCCGCAGCCCCAGCCCGCCCACCATGTGCGGCATCCTCTACATCGCCCAGCGCGAGCCCCGCATCGACCGCGACGCCGCGGCCGCCGCGCTGGCGCTGCAGCAGTGGCGCGGCCCGGATGCCACCTCCTTGCTGACGCTGGCCGACGGCCGCGTGCACCTGGGCCACAACCGGCTGGCCATCATCGACCCGCTGGCGCGGGCCAACCAGCCGATGCGCTCGGCCGACGGCCGCTACGTGGTCGTCTTCAACGGCGAGATCTACAACCACCGCGAGCTGCGCGCCCGCCACAGCCTGTCCACCCGCACCACCTGCGACACCGAGGTGCTGCTGGAGGGTTATGCGCTCAAGGGCGAGGCCTTCTTCGAGGAGCTCGAAGGCATGTACGCCTTCGTGATCCACGACACCGCCACCGGCGGCTGGGTGGCCGCGCGCGACCCCCTGGGCATCAAGCCGCTGCACCTGGCGCGCTTCGGCGGCACGGTGTGTCTGGCCTCGGAGCCGCGGGTGGTGGCGCAACTGGGCGGCTGCGGCATCGATGCGCAATCGGTGCAGGAGTGGCGGCTGATCCGCCGCCCCGCGCCGGGCCACAGCTTCTTTGCCGGCGTGCAGGAGCTGCTGCCCGGCACGCTGGTGCGCCACGACGGCAGCCAGCGCCGCTTCTGGCAGCTGCGCCAGCGCAACGACCGCTTCGAGCAGCATGCCTTCGAAGCCCTGCTGCAGCAGGTGGTGGCCGACCATGAGATGAGCGACGTGAGCAACGTCGCGCTGCTGTCCGGCGGCATCGACAGCGCGCTGATCACGGCGCTGTCCGGCGTGCCGCGCACCTACTCCATCGGCCTGGACAGCTGCAACGAGCTGGCGCCGGCCGCCGAGACGGCCGCCGCGCTGGGCCGCGAGCTGGTGCCGGTGACGATCACCCAAACGCAGCTGCACGAGCAGTGGCGCGGCCTGGCCCGCCTGCGCGGCGAGCCGCTGAGCCTGCCCAACGAGGGCCTGATCCACGCCGTGTGCCAGGCCATGCAACCCGACGAGAAGGTGGTGCTGACCGGCGAAGGAGCCGACGAGCTGATGTTCGGCTACGACGGCCTCTACCGCTGGGCCCTCGCGCAGCCGCAGGAGCCCGGCGGCCTGGACGTGCGGGCGTTCCTGGCCCGATACGGCTACAGAGACACCGCGCCCACGCCGCGCCTGCTCGACCAGATGCTGACTACCGCGGAAGGGCTGCGGCCCATCGACGCGGTGGAGGACTTCTTCTACCAGGTGCACCTGCCGGGCCTGCTGCGGCGCATGGACTTCGCGTCGATGGCGGCCAGCAAGGAGGCGCGCGTGCCTTTTGCCGACCGGCGACTCGTCGAGTACGCCTACCGGCTGCCGGCGGCCGCCAAGCTGGACGGCACCCATTCCAAGCTGCCGCTGCGGCAGCAGCTGCAGCGCCTGGGCCTGACCGGGCCGCTGCAGCGTCCCAAGATCGGCTTCTCTGCACAGGCCTCACCCACGGCCGGGCGCCATGCCGAGTACCGCGTGTTCCAAGACCTCATCCTGGAGGCCCTGTCATGGTCGTAGGCTACACAACCGGCGTGTTCGATCTGTTCCACGTCGGCCACGTCAACGTGCTGCGCAATGCCAAGTCCATGTGCGACCGGCTGATCGTCGGCGTCACGGTGGACGACCTGGTGCAGTACAAGAACAAGCGCGCGGTCATCCCGTTCGAGGAGCGCATCGAGATCGTGCGTGCCTGCCGCTACGTGGACCTGGCGGTGCCGCAGGAGACGATGAACAAGATGGACGCCTGGCAGCGCTACAAGTTCAACGCCATGTTCGTCGGCGACGACTGGTACCAGAACGAGCGCTGGAAGGAGCTGGACCAGCAGTTCGGCGAGCTGGGCGTGCGCATCCTGTACTTCCCGTACACCAAGAGCACCTCCTCCACGCTGATCAACCAGACGCTGGAGCGGCTGCGGGGCCCGCAGCTGGTGGCGGCGGGCGCCCCGGCCTGACGGCCGCCGGGCGCCGCACCGGGCGCAGGCATCGCAGCTCCATCGCGAAGCGCGCCCACCAAAGACAACGCCCCGCGATGCGGGGCGTTTTCGCTAGGGGCGCTTGCTGCGATCAGCGGAACAGGTCGTTCTGCGTGAAGGCCTCGTTGCTCATGTCATCCACGCCCAGGGTGCGGCGCAGCATCTCCAGCTCTCCCTTGAGGTTGTAGGCATGCAGCAGCATCCATTCATGGATGGCCGGCACGGCGGCGATCAGCTCGCCCAGCGCCTCGGGCGTGAGCTCGGCAGACAGCACGTTGAAGTAGCGCGTCAGCAGCTCGTTTTGCTGCATCACCAGCTTGAGCGCATCGCCCTCGAAGTCCACCGTGTCGCGCACCGGCAGCACGCCGGAGGGCGTGAGCATCACGTCGCGCACCATGCCTTCGGGCACGTAGTTGAGCTCCTCGATCAGCGCGTTGTTGATGTAGCTGGCGGTGTCGAAAGCGCTGTGCACGGGGATCAGGTCGTCGGCCGTGCCCAGGCCGTAGCCCTGGGCCATGCGGTTGCTGTAGTCGCGGTCGCTGACCTTCTGTGCCAGGTAGACGAGGAACTGCTGCGCATCCAGGCCCTGGTCGCGCAGCAGCTTGGTGATGGAGGCACCGGTGCCGCAGAGGTCCACGATGGCCGTGCGGCCCTGGAACAGGTCCTGGCAGTAGCGCACGTAGTCGTGCGAGCCGCGGGTGCGGGCCACGCGCGAGGTGAACCAGTAGCGCGCCTCCACGCCCAGCAGGTCGTCGAACTTGTCGCGCAGCGCCAGGAAGGCGGCCTGCAGGTGGCGGCCGTCGCGCGAGGCGAAGAGCACACGCTCGATGCCGTGCTCGCGCACCTGGCTGAGCAGGTCCAGCACGCTGACCAGCAGGAAGGGCAGGTTGAGGTTGAGCTGCAGGCGCAGCAGCCACTCGGGCAGGCCGTCCGGATCCACCTGCAGCCGCGCGGCGCGCAGGGCGCGGGCAGCGTGCACCGCGCCGCGCTGGATCAGCAGCGCCTCGAAGTCGGTCGGACGGGTGGCCGGTGTGAAGCGCGCGCGCATGCCGGCCTGGCGGGCGTTGAGCACGTCGCTGTGCTCGTTGTCGCCGTGGTGGATGCACTGGATGCCCTGCTCGGCGAAGTAGCGCCAGGTGGCGCCGCTGGACTTGCCGTGGGAGCTGATGAGGATGGGCAGCTCGCGCTGGATGCCCGCACGGGCCAGCAGCTCGCGGATCACCGGCAGCGGCAGGTACATGTCGGTGATCAGCACCGACTCCTGCGTCAGCCTGCGCTGCATGCCGGCAATCGGAATGACGTTTTCCAGCTCCACCATCACCTCGGTGTGCAGCAACTGCTCGGTCTGATCGTCGCTGAGCTTGAGCAGCTCGCGCACGCCGGCGTAGATGTCGGCGATGGTGTAGTCGCGGTGGTAGACGCGGCGCTCGGCCTCCTTGCGCGCGGCGGCAAAGCCGGCCACGCCGCTGCGCGACTCCACCTCATCGAAGACGGCGTGGGCCTCGATGCAGCGGCGTGCGATCAGCGTGTCGAAGATGTCGAAGGTGTGGATCACGCGGCGCGTGGCTGCGGTCACCGACCGGCCCAGCTCGAAGGTCGTCATGCCGTTCATCTCGGGTTCTCTCATGGGGTCATCACTCGGCCGCGCCGATCAGGCGCTCGGCCTGCTCGGTCTCGGCGCCCATGCGGGCGATGGGATAGGGCTTGAGCGGGATGCCGGCCTCGGCCAGCAGCTCGCCGATGGCGCGGTCCTCGTAGAAGCGGCCCTCCACCTCGCCGGGGAAGTGCGTCCAGATGCGCACCAGGTGATCGACCGCGCGGGCGCCCAGCAGGTACATGGGGCCGTAGGCGAACATGCAGCGCTGGCGGCGGGCGTAGATGGGCGTGGGGCGGGCGGTCTTGCCCAGGTGCCAGGCGCGGTCGCACACGCCGCCCCAGGGCTGGCCGGCGTACTGCAGGCTGTGGGCCACCTCGGCCAGGCGGATGGGGTCGAAGGCATCGGTGAAGCGCATGTCGTCATCGACCTTGCACACGTTGACCGGGCCATAGGTCTGGCGCACCCAGGTCAGGCCCTCCAGCACCTTGAGCGTGAGCGCCTCGTAGCTGTCGGGCACCGGCAGGCGGGTGACGTCGCCGTCCTCCACAGCGGCCGGCAGCGACGGGTCGCCGATGACGATGCGGGCATGCGCGCCCAGCGCCTGCAGCGTGGCCTGCACCTTGCGCGCCTTGTCCAGGTAGCGCAGGCAGCTCGTGATCATGAAGACGATGGGCGGCGCCGGCTCGGTGCGGCGGCGGGCGGTCAGCAGCTCCTGGAAGCACTGGTCGGCGATCGTCATCTCCGGCGCCAGCATGATGAGCTGGCGCTTGACCTGCTCGGCCGCGCCGGGGCTCATGCGGTCGGCGCAGCGCGTCATCAGCTTGTGCCACAGCGCCACGGCCTGGTCGCTGGAGATCTTGCGGCCCACCATGCCGAAGAGGGCCATGAGCCGCTCCTCCAGCGAGGGGCCGTCTATCCAGCGCTGCAGCAGGACTTCGACCTGCCCGGCGTCGGGCGTGGCCCAGGTGGTGCTGGGCGTGGGGATCGGGGTTGCGATCATGTCGGTGCTCTGTCGTGTCGGAATCGCGAGCGGCGTCACGCCACCCGCACTGCCGCCAGCCGTGAGGCCACTTGCTGCTCGCGCGGCGACAGGCCCTTGACCCAGCGCTGCATGCCCTCGGGGCTGAGCGACGGCTTGGCATAGGGCGGCGGCGTCTCGCCAGCGGCGTGGAAGAAGCTTTGCCAGGTGCAGAGGTAGTTGACCGTCTTGCGGCCGGTGTGCATGCCCTTGAGGCCCTCGCGGTTCAGGCCGGCCAGGAAGATGCGGTCGCCATACAGCGCCATCGGCCGCGGCATCGTGGCCCAGCGGGCCACGGCGTGATAGGCGCCGGGCAGCAGCACGAAGCAGTTGGTGTCGATGTGCTTGCCGCCGATGTCCTCGGTGGACTCCACCGGCAGCCGGCTGCCGTCGGCGCGCACCAGGTGGCGGTAGCTGCCCACGTAGTCGGTGGCCTCGTGCTCGGCCGCGGCCTCCAGACAGGCCTGGATGTGATCCGGCTCGTACCAGTTGTCGCCGTCCAGGAAGGCGATGGCGGTGGCGCCCTCGCTGACCGCCAGCAGGGCGCCGATGGCGCGCGGCGTGTTGCCGTAGTCGCCGTGGCTGCGGTCCAGCCGGATGTGGCGCACGCCGGCGCCGTCCACCCAGTCCTGCGCATGGCCGTCGGCGACCACGATGTGCTCGCAGGCCACGGTCTGGCCGCGCACGCTGTCGATGCAGCGCTGCAGCCAGTCGCGCGGCTCCTGGTAGTAGGGCGTGACCACGACGACACGCGAGGCCAGGCGCTGCACACGGCTCATGTCTACGGCTCCGGGTCGGCTCGGTGGGTTCGCGGGCTCAGTGCGCCTGCGCGGGCAGGTGATCGGCCGGCAAGCCCTGCTGCTGACGATCCAGCATGCGCAGCAGCAGCGCCTCGAAGTCGCGGGCGTAGCGCTCGCCGTCGAACAGCGGCGCGGTCTGGCGGTTGGCGATCAGGCGCTCGCTGAGCTCGCGCCGGCGCGCCGGATCGGCGGCCAGCTCCAGTACCCGCTGGCGATAGCCGTCCAGGTCGGCGCAGGCCAGCTCGGGCACGCCGGCTGCGGCCACCAGGCTTGAGGCCACGCGCGAGGCGAAGCTCTGCCCGGTGAAGGTGACCACCGGCACGCCGGCCCACAGCGCATCGCTGGCGGTGGTGTGGGCGTTGTAGGGCCAGGCGTCCAGGAAGATGTCGGCCCGCGCCAGGCGGGTGATGTGGTCGGCCAGGGTCATCTTGGGCGCCCAGATCACGCGCTCATCCGCGATGCCGCGGGCCTGCAGCTCGCGCGTCAGGTTGGGCCGGGCCTGGGGATGCCAGTCCAGCAGCCACAGCACGGCCTGCGGCAGATCGCGCAGCAGGCCGCACCAGACGTCCAGCACCTCGGGCGAGATCTTGTAGGCCTGGTTGAAGCCGCACAGCACCAGCGCGTCGCGCGGCAGGTCGCACAGCTCGCGCGGCGTGGGCAGCGGCAGCGGGCGCTGGCGGTCATTGGGCTGGTAGCACACCGGCATCTGGGCGATCTTCTCGGTGTAGTGCGCGGCATGCGCCAGCGGCGTGACCGTGGGGTCGCCGACCACGTAGTCGAGGAAGCTCGCGCCCGTGGTGCCGGGGAAGCCCAGGAAGGACACCTGCAGCGGCGCCGGGCGGCGGGCGAAGATGCCGATGCGGTTGCCCGCCGTGTAGCCCTTGAGGTCCACCAGGATGTCGATGCCGTCGTCGCAGATGCGCTGCGCGGCGCGCGTGTCGTCCAGCCCGGCCACCTCGATGAAGTGGTCGGCGGCATTGATGATGCGCTGGCGCATCGGCGAGCGGTCATCCTTGCCGTGCGAGTAGAGGAACACCTCGAAGCGGCCGGCGTCGCGCCGCTCCAGCATCTCGGCCATCAGCACCGCGGTGGCGTGCTGGTAGAAGTCGCCCGACACATAGCCGATGCGGATGCGGCGGCCGGCCAGCGGCTCCTGCCGCCACTTGAGCTGCGGCACGCCGGCAAAGGTGTGCGCGAAGGCCCGGCCCACCTTGAGCTGGGCCAGCGGGTCGTCGGCCAGCGACAGGTGAGCGAACGGCGTGGTCATCACCGCGGCGTTGTCGGGCAGGCGGGCCAGGATCTCGTCGATGCGTGCCTGCTCCTCGCGCACGTGGTCCCAGCGGCAGTTCTCGCGCTCGGCAAAGGCCAGCATGCCGCGCAGGTGCAGCTCCTGCGTGCCCACGCCCAGCAGCAGCGCCGTGCGGAAGCATTCGGCCGCCTCTTCCTTGAGGTGCAGCTCATAGAAGGACAGGCCCAGGCGGAAGTGCGTGGGGCCCTCGTCGAGCTTGTGCGACAGCGCCTGCATGAAGGCGTCGATGGCCTCCTGGTGCTGGCCGGCGTGCTGGCGTGCCAGGCCGAGCTGCTCCCAGTACTCGCGCCCGCGCGGCGTGGCCGCCGGCAGCGCGGTGAGGCAGTCGATCGCATCGGCGAACTCATGCCGCTGCAGGTGCTGGCGGGCCACCATCAGGCGGGCCAGCTCGCTGGCCGGCTCCATCTCCACCGCACGGCGGGCGCAGGCCAGCGCTTCTTCATTGCGGCCGGCCGAGGCCAAGGCCTGCGCCTCGTTGAGCACATACAGCGCGTCGTGGGGCGCCAGCGCCGCGGCGGCGCGGAAGGCCTTGGCCGCCTGCTCCCACTTGCCCTTGCGGGCCAGGTCGCGGCCCTCCTGCCAGCTCTGGCGGGCGCGGTGTTGGTTGCGGTCTTGGACGGGAGACTGCGCTGAGGACATGGCTGCGTGGTTTGCGGGGCCGCGGCGCGAGACCTCGCGCTGCTCCAACCCGTGCAGGCAGTCTAGAAGTGGGGTGCCCTCAAGTAAGGAGGCAAGTGAGCCGAAAAGGCACCGCTTCTCTCTTTCCGCGCAAGTCCTTACCTGTGGCTGAAGCGAAATAAATCACTCAAGTCCCGCTCTTGCCGCACCGATAAGCCCAGCAACGGGTCTTGCACAAAGGTTCGTGGTCCGGTCAGACGGCCTAAGCGGTTCAGACAAGAGAAGAACCTGCGGCAGCCAGCGTCGGGCAAGAAGCGCGCGGTGGCCAAGCCGCCGCAACCAGGGTTTTTTGCCGGCGCCAATCGCCGGGTTAGTTCAAGGGCCAACAGGAGTAAGCCATGTCCCAATCGGTCAATACCAACATCATTTCGCTGAACTCTCAGCGCAACCTCTCGACCTCGCAGACCTCGCTGGCCACGTCCATGCAGCGCCTGTCCTCCGGCCTGCGCGTGAACTCGGCCAAGGACGATGCCGCCGGCCTGGCGATCGCCGAGCGCATGAACGCCCAGGTCAAGGGCATGAACGTCGCGGTGCGCAATGCCAACGACGCGATCTCGTTGTCGCAGACGGCTGAAGGCGCGCTGGGCAAGATCGGCGACAACCTGCAGCGCATGCGTGAGCTGGCCGTGCAGTCGCGCAACGCCACCAACAGCGCCGGCGACCGCGCCAACCTGCAGAAGGAATTCAAGCAGCTGCAGGAAGAAATCCAGCGCACGGTCGACGGCACCAAGTTCAACGGTACCGCGCTGTTCGCATCCGGCGCGGCCAGCACGCTGTCCTTCCAGGTCGGCGCGGGCACCAGCGAGCAGGACCGCATCGACATCGCCGGCGCCGTGCTGGGCGGCGGCAGCGCGATGGGCGCGGCAGCGGCGGTCAGCGCCATGTCCGGCGGCGACAGCACCGATGAAGCCAACCTGATGGCCACCGTGTTCGGCGGCTGGGACGGCACCAACGGCATCGCCATCGGCGGCGGCGCCTCGGCCGGCACGGCCGTGGCCGGCACCAGCCAGATCGACGACGCCATCAACGCCATCGACAAGGCCCTGGACCTGATCAACGACAAGCGCGCGTCCTTCGGTGCCTCGCAGAACCGCTTCGACGCCGTGATCTCCAACCTGCAGACCAACATCGAGAACCAGTCCGCCGCCCGCGGCCGGATCATGGATGCGGACTTCGCCTCGGAGACGGCCAACCTGTCCCGTGCGCAGATCCTGCAGCAGGCCGGCACGGCGATGGTGGCCCAGGCCAACTCGCTGCCGCAGCAGGTGCTGTCGCTGCTGAACTGATCCCCGGTCAGCGCACTGCCCTCAAGGCCGCCTTCGGGCGGCCTTTTTCATGGTCGCTCCTGACCGGATTAGCGGGCGTTTTGCCCCGCACATCCTCGCTTAGCCCGCCCTGGCGGCTGCCCAGAATGCAGCCTACAGGTCGAAGCTTCCTTTCATGGCGCGCAAGGCCTGCGCCGGACGGGTCCGGCAGCGCCGCCGGGCGTCATGAAAACCGTTAGGAGTGCACCATGCCCCAGACCATCAACACCAACATCGTCTCGCTGAACTCTCAGCGCAACCTCAACGCCTCGCAGACTTCGCTGGCCACCTCGATGCAGCGCCTGTCCTCGGGCCTGCGCGTGAACTCGGCCAAGGATGATGCGGCCGGTCTGGCCATCGCCGAGCGCATGAACACCCAGGTGCGCGGCATGACGGTGGCCATCCGCAATGCCAACGACGCGATCTCCTACTCGCAGACGGCCGAAGGCGCGCTGGGCAAGATCGGCGACAACCTGCAGCGCATGCGCGAGCTGGCGGTGCAGTCGCGCAACGCCACCAACAGCGCCGGCGACCGCGAGAACCTGCAGAAGGAATTCAAGCAGCTGCAGGAAGAGATCTCGCGCACTATCGACGGCACCAAGTTCAACGGCCAGACCATCTTCGCCAGCGACGCGGCGACGACGCTGTCCTTCCAGGTGGGCGCCAACACCAGCGCCGAAGACCGCATCGACATCAACGGCTCGGTGCTGGGCGGCGGCAGCACCATCGGCGCGGCTGCGGCCGTCAGCGCGGTGAACTCCGGCGGGGCCTCCGCCGAGGTGGACCTGCTGGCCACCGTGACCGGCCTGTGGGACGGCACCAACGGCGTGGCCATCGGCGGCCTGCAGACCGGCGGCACGGTTGCCGCGGGCACCAGCCAGATCGACGATGCCATCAACGCCATTGACAAGGCGCTGGACATCATCAACGACAAGCGGGCCAACTTCGGTGCGGCGCAGAACCGCTTCGAGGCGGTGATCTCCAACCTGCAGGTCAACGTGGAGAACCAGTCCGCCGCCCGCGGCCGGATCATGGATGCGGACTTCGCGGCGGAAACCGCCAACTTGTCACGCGCGCAGATCCTGCAGCAGGCCGGCACGGCGATGGTGGCCCAGGCCAACCAGCTGCCGCAGCAGGTGCTGCAGCTGCTGCAGGGCTGATCGCAGGGCCGCTTGCCACAGGCCCGGCCCTAAAGTCAGCCGTCAGGCTGCCGATAGACGGAACGTCCAGGCGGGTTTTCGGGCCCACCTGGACGTTGGCGTATTCGCGAAAGGCACATCATGGCCACCATCAGTTCCCTCGGCGTCGGCAGCGGCCTGGACGCCGAGAGCCTCGTCACCAGCCTGCTGGAGGTCGAGAAGCAGCCCATCACCGCGCTGCAGTCCACCAACTCCACGCTGCAGACCAAGGTCTCGGCCTGGGGCACGCTGCAGAGCCTGTTCTCGCAGCTGCAGACCACCGCGTCCAACCTGACCGCCAGCACCGCGTTCGCCGCCACCACCGCCACGTCCACCGACAGCGCGGCCGTGAGCGTGACCACCGGCACCGGCAGCAAGGCCGGCAGCTACGCGGTGGAGGTGAGCTCGCTGGCCAGTGCGCAGTTCCTGGCCTCCACCGGCACGGTAAGCGGCACCGGCACGCTCAATTTCACGATCGGCGCAGCGGGCGCCACGTCGCCCAAGACGCTGCAGGTGGACATCACCAGCAGCGAGGACAGCATGGCCAAGATCGCGGCCAAGATCACCTCGGCCGGCAAGGACCTGGGCATCAGCGCCTCGGTGGTCAGCGACGCCAGCGGCGAGCGGCTGGTGATCCGCGGCGCCAGTGGTGCGGACAACGCCTTCACGCTGAGCGTGACCAACGACGGCGACGGCGACAGCAGCGACACCAGCGGCCTGTCGGCCCTGGCCTGGAGCGGCACCGACAGCAGCGCGATGAAGCGCACGCAGACGGCCGCCAGCGCCCAGGCCAAGATCAACGGCATCAGCGTGACGTCCAACTCCAACACGCTGAGCAACGTGATCGACGGCCTGACGCTGAACCTAGGCAAGGTGACCACCAGCGCAGCCAGCGTGACGGTGTCGCAGGACAACACCACCATCTCGAACAGCATCAACAGCTTCGTGTCGGCCTACAACTCGCTGATCACCCAGCTGCGCACGCAGACCGCCTACGACGCCGACACCCAGACCGCCGGCACGCTGCAGGGCGACAGCACCGCCACCACGCTGATGCGCCAGCTGCGCAACCTGGCCGCGGGCACCAGCGGCGCATCCAGCACCTACACGCGCCTGTCCAGCGTGGGCATCGACATCAAGGCCGACGGCACCATGACCGTGGACAGCAGCAAGCTGACCACGGCGCTCAATGCCGACATCGACGGCGTGGCCAAGCTGTTCGGCAACGTGGACGACAGCAATGCCGCCAACACCGGCATCGCCGAGCGCTTCCGCCAGCTGGCCAAGCAGGCCACCGGCACCGACGGCGCCATCAGCACGCGCACCGACGGCCTGAAAAGCACCATCGAGCGCAACACCGACAAGATCGACGCGATGGAAACCCGCGCCGACCTCTACGAGAAGCGGCTGCGCGCACAGTACACCGCGCTGGACACCAGCATGGCGCAGCTCAACACGCTGTCGAGCTACGTCACCAACATGGTGGCCCAGCTCAACAAGAGCAACAGCTGAACCTGAACCGGAAGAAGGGCCCCGCGGGCGTGCATCTCCCGTCTCAAGTCAGCCGGCAGGCCGGTCGATAACCCTGGCAACACAACGCACACCGAGACCCTGCGATGTACGCCTCCCCCTTCCAACCCCGCCGCGCCGCCGCCACCGCGGGGCTGTATCGCCAGGTCGGCGTGCAGACCGGCGTCGAGTCGGCCACGCCGCACCGGCTGGTGGCCATGCTCTACGACGGCCTGCTCGAAGCCCTGGCCCGCGCCCGCGGCGCGCTGCAGACCGGCCAGGTCGAGATCAAGTGCCGCGCCATGACGCAGGCCATCCGCATCGTCGAAGAGGGCCTGCTGCCCAGCCTGGACACCAAGGCCGGCGGCGAAGTGGCCACCAATCTGCGCGACCTCTACCGCTACGTCTCGCTGCGCCTGACGCAGGCCAACCTGCGCAATGACGAGACCATCATCGTCGAGTGCGTCGGCCTGATCGAGCCGGTGCGCGAAGCCTGGGCCGCCATCGGCCCGCAGGCCGGCGCCGAGCAGCCGCAAGCCCAGAAGGTGTCCGCATGAGCGCCGTGCCGAACAAGGTCGAGTCGCCCATCGACGAGGAACTGGGCCGCACCCTGCTGGGCTACTACCAGGCCATCGAGCAGGCCAGCCACGACATGCTGGAGGCCGCCCGCACCGGCGACTGGGACAAGGTGGTCAAGCTCGAAGGCGCCTGCGCGGTGCTGATCGCGCAGCTCAAGCATGCGGCGCAGCAGCAGCAGCTGGGCCCGCAGGAGCTGCAGCTCAAGACCCGCATCATGCAGCGCATCCTGGTCAACGATGCCGAGATCCGCAACCTGGCCGAGCCCTGGATGGCCGAGCTGAGCCGCATGGTGGCCGGCCAGGAACGCAGCCTGCTCCACTGAGCCATCCCCCACGCGCCCGAGCCGGGCGCGCCCTGACCGCCCGACCGCCGTGCCCGATCCGATGGAAACCCTGCCGATGCCGCTGGGCGATGCCGCCCCCGGTGCGCTGGACGAGTTCCGCATCTCCTCCGGCGTGGAGATCCAGGCGGTGCTCAAGCAGCTGTGCGACAGCAGCGCCTTCGTCACCCTGTCGGCCCCGGGCGGCGTGAGCTACACCACACTGCTGTGGACGGTGGACCCGCACCGCGGCGTCCTGTGCTTCTCGGCCGACCCGAGCGACCCGCAGGTACCTGCGCTGCTGGAATCGAGCGAGGCCGTGGCCGTGGGCTATCTGGACAGCATCAAGGTCCAGTTCGACCTCAACGGCCTGGTGATGGTGCGCGGCGGGCACAACACCGCACTCAACGCCCAGTACCCGCGCGAGCTCTACCGCTTCCAGCGCCGCTCCAGCTACCGCGTCAAGCCGCTGCAGGCCTCGCCGGCGGCGCGGCTGCGCCACCCGGCCATTCCGGACATGCAGCTGGAGCTGCGCATCCTCGACATCAGCCTGGGCGGCGTGGCGCTGTTCCTGCCTGGCGACGTGCCCCCGCTGGCCGCGGGTGTACGCATCGCACGCTGCCAGATCGAGCTGGATGTGGACACGCAGCTCGACGTGGGCCTGCAGGTGCACCATGTCACCGTGCTCAACCCCGGCTCGCACGGCGTGCGCCTGGGCTGCGAGATGACCGGCCTGAGCGGCGCCGACGAGCGCGCGCTGCAGCGCTACATCGACTACACGCAAAAGCGCCGCATGCTGCTGGGCTCGCGCTGAAGGGCGCTGGCGCCGCGGCGCGGGCCGGCATCGCAGGTACTCTTGAGCAGGCCGCCCCCGCGCCCACTGCATCACGCCGTCACTTGACCGCCGGCAAGCGCCGGCCCAGGGGCGGCGTGTAGCATGCCGCGCATGTCCTTGCGCCCTGCTTCTGCCCCGTCTTCATCGGCCCGTCCCTGGGTCATCGCCACCCGCGAAAGCCGCCTGGCGCTGTGGCAGGCCGAGCATGTGCAGGCGCTGCTGCAATCCCTGCACGGCCGCCCGGTGGAGCTGCTGGGCATGACCACGCGCGGCGACCAGATCCTCGACCGCGCGCTGTCCAAGGTGGGCGGCAAGGGCCTGTTCGTCAAGGAGCTGGAGCTGGCACTGGAAGACGGCCGCGCCGACCTGGCCGTGCACTCGCTCAAGGACGTGCCGATGGACCTGCCCGAAGGCTTCGTGCTGGCCGCGGTGATGGAGCGCGAGGACCCGCGTGACGCCTTCGTCTCGCCGCGCTACGAGCACCTGGATGCGCTGCCGCAGGGCGCGGTGGTGGGCACCTCCAGCCTGCGCCGCATCGTGCAGCTGCGCGCCGCGCGGCCCGACCTGCGCATCGAGCCGCTGCGCGGCAACCTCGACACCCGGCTGGGCAAGCTCGACGCCGGGCAGTTCGACGCCATCGTGCTGGCCGCCGCGGGCCTGAAGCGCCTGGGGCTGGGTGCGCGCATCCGCTCGCTCTTCGAGCCCGAGCAGATGCTGCCGGCCGCCGGCCAGGGCGCGCTGGGCATCGAGATCCGCGCCGGCCGGCCCGACCTGATCGACGCGCTGGCACCGCTCAAGCATCAGGCGACCTGGCTGGTCGCGCATGCCGAGCGGGCCGTGTCGCGCGCACTGGGCGGCAGCTGCAGCATGCCGCTGGCCGCCTACGCCACCTGGCAGGACGGCCGCATGAGCCTGCGCGCCGCGCTGGGCAGCCCCCAGGCCGACGGCCGCCTGCTGCGCGCGCAGGCAGACGGCCCGGTGGCCGACACCGCTGCCGCCGAGGCCCTGGGCCTGAGCGTGGCCCGCCAGCTGCAGGAAGCCGGCGGCACCGCCTGGCTGGCCGCGCCCCAGGGCTGACAAGGCGTGAGCGAAGCCGGCATGCACCTGCTGGTGACGCGCCCGCAGCCCCAGGCCGATGCCTGGGCCCGGGACCTGGCCGCCGCGCTGTCCGGCTGCGGCATCGATGCCCAGCCGCTGCCGCTGATCGCCATCGGCCCGCCGGCCGATGAAGGCCGCGTGGCCGCCGTGTGGGCGGAGCTCGGGCGCCACACCGCGGTGATGTTCGTCAGCCCCGCGGCGGCCGAAGGCTTCTTCCGGCTGCGGCCTCAGGGCGGGCCCTCGTCGGCCGTCTCTCCCGGTGCGGCCGGCGACGGCCACGCCTCGTCCACGCCCACGCCCCTGCCCTGGCCGGCCCGCTGCCACGCCGCCGCACCCGGCCCGGGCACCGGCCGCGTGCTGCTCGGCCTGGGCGTGCCGGCGGCGCAGCTCGTCATGCCGGCGGCCGACGCCGAGCAGTTCGACTCCGAATCGCTGTGGCCGCAGCTCGCGCCGCTGTTCCCCGCCGACGGGCAGACAAGGTCTCTGCTGATCGTGGGCGGCGGCGATGCCGGGCAGCCGGTGCGCGGCCGCACCTGGCTGGCCGAGCGGCTGCGCGAGCGCGGCGCCACCGTGGAGCTGCTGGCCGCCTACCGCCGCGGCCCGGCGCAGCTGAGCGCGGCCCAGGCTGGTCTGCTGGCCCAGGCTGCAGCCTGGCCGGCCGCCCACGCCTGGCTGCTGAGCAGCTCCGAGAGCGTGGACCACCTGCTGGCCGCGCTCGCCCGGCACGGGCTGCCGCCCCCAGGCCCCGACTGGCAGGCCTGGTGCACGCATCCGCGCATCGCCGATCGTGCACGTCAGGCCGGCTTCGGCCGCATCGGCATGAGCCGGCCGGATCTCGCCGACGTGGCCGCCGCGCTGCGTGCCGGGCTGCCGCCTGCCAGCGCCGAGGGCGGCAGACCCCCCGGCCTACAATCGCCGGCACCGTGAGCGAGACCCCGTCCAGCGCCCCGGGCCCGGCCTTCGGCACCCCGCCCGGCGCCCAGCCCGCCCCCCCGCCAGCCGCGCCCGATCCGGCGGCCCATGCCGCAGCGCATGCCGGCTCGCCGGCCGGCCCGCAAGCTGCCGCACATGCCGCTGCACACCCCGCCGCACACGCTGCGGCGCCGGCCGCGGCCCACCCCCATCCCGCATCGCCGGCATTGCACGCTGCGTCCCGGCCCGCCCGGGCGCCGTCGGCGCTGCTGACCATCGCCGCCGCCGCGCTGCTGGCCGCCTGCGCCGTCAGCGGCTGGCTGGCGTGGCAGGCCAGCCAGCGCGTGCAGGCGCTGGAGCAGGAGCTGGTGCGCCGCCAGCAGTCCAGCCAGGACACGTCCACCGAGGCCCGCATGATGGCCAAGCAGGCGCAGGACCTGGCCCGCGAGACGGCCGCCCGCTCCGCGCTGATCGAGGCCCGCGTGGCCGAGGTCGCCGTGCAGCGCGGCCAGCTGGAGGAGCTGATCCAGTCGCTGTCGCGCTCGCGTGACGAGAACCTGGTGGTGGACATCGACGCCGCGCTGCGCGTGGCCCAGCAGCAGGCCGCGCTCACCGCCAGCGCCGAGCCGCTGGTCGCCGCGCTGCGCACGGCCGACGAGCGCATCGCCCGCGTGCACCAGCCGCGCCTGGACGGCGTGCGCCGTGCCCTGGCCCGCGACCTGGACCGCGTGCGCGCCGTCACCCTGGCCGATGCCGCCAGCCTGGTCATCAAGCTCGACGAGGCCATGCGCCTGATCGACGAGGTGCCGCTGCAGGGCGACCGCCCGGCGCCGGCCGCGGCCCCCGCGCGCGCAGCCGCCCGCCCCGGCGCCGCGTCGGCCCACGCCGGATCGGCTGCCGCGCAGGCGGCCCAGGCCCCCGTCCCCGCCTCCGCGCCGGCTGCCGGAACGCCCTGGCTGCAGGTCGCCCTGAGCGCCTGGGACCGCGCCTGGGACACCATCGCCACCGAGACGCGCAACCTGGTGCGCGTGCGCCGGGTGGAGCACCCCGAGGCCCTGCTGCTGACGCCCGAGCAGGCCTACTTCCTGCGCGAGAACCTCAAGCTGCGCATCCTCAACGCCCGCATGGCGCTGCTGTCGCGCCAGTACGCCACCGCCCAGGCCGACCTGCGCGTGGTGCTGGACGCCCTGCCGCGCCACGTGGACATGCGCCAGCGCAAGGCCGTGGTGCTGCGCGAGCTGGTCGCCGACGTGGCCGCGCGCAGCGTGCGCGCCGAGGTGCCGCGCCCCGACGAGACCCTGGCCGCGCTGGCCGCCGTGGCCGCGGGCCGCTGACCGGTCGCGCACCGACACCCGCCGCCGCATGCGCTTCGTCGTCTGGCTCCTGCTGATCGCCATCGTCGCCGTGGTGGCCGCCGCCACGCTGGGCACCAACGACGGGCTGGTCACGCTCTACTGGCGCGGCTGGCGCGCCGATCTGTCGCTCAACTTCTTCCTGCTGGTGATGGCCGGCGCGGTGTTCGCCGTCTACTCCGTCGTGCGCACGCTGGACTCGCTGCTGGGCCTGCCGCAGCGCGCGCAGCAGTGGCGCACGACCCGGCGCGACCGCATCGCCCAGGCGGCCCTGCGCGAGTCGCTCACCCAGCTGCTGGCCGGCCGCTACAGCCGCGCCCACAAGCAGGCTCAGCGCGCGGTGGACATCCAGGCGCAGACCCCCGGCCTGGACAGCGACCCCGAGTTCACCGCCATCGGCCACCTGCTCAGCGCCGCCGCGCTGCACCGCCTGCAGGACCGGCCCGGGCGCGACGGCCAGCTGGAGCAGGCCCTGGTGCACGCCCGCCGCACCCGACCGCCGCGCGCCACCGAAGAAGCCGCCCAGCTGCTGGCCGCTGAATGGGCGCTGGACGACCACAACGCCGCCCGTGCGCTGGATCTGCTGGCCGCCCTGCCCGCCGGCCTGGCGCGGCGCACCCAGGCTCTGCGCCTGCGCCTGCAGGCCGCGCGCCTGGCCGGCCAGCCGCTGGACGCCCTGCGCACCGCGCGGCTGCTGGCCAAGCACCAGGGCATCTCGCCGGCTGCGGCCGACAGCCTGCTGCGCGCGCTGGCCATGTCGGCCCTGGACAGCGCCCGCGACGCCGACCAGCTGCGCCAGCAGTGGCAGCAGCTGGACGCCGCCGACCGCCGCGACGCGCTGGTCTGCGCCCGCGCCGTCAGCCGCGTCAGCCGCCTGGGCGCGCCGGAGGACGGCCGCGCCTGGCTGCTGCCCTTCTGGGACCGGCTGCGCCAGCTGAGCACCGAGGAGCGCGCCGCCCTGGCCCTGGCCCTGGTGCAGGCCCTGCCCGGGCTGCCCGCCGACTGGCTGCCCAGGCTGGAGGACGCGCTGCGCGCCTTCCCGCGCGAGCCGGTCTTCGGCTATGCGGTGGGCCTGGCCCTGGTCGAGCGCCAGCTCTGGGGCAAGGCCCGCCGCCTGCTGGAGGCTGCCACGCAGGACGCCGGCCTGGCCGCCGACTGCCGCCGCCAGGCCTGGGTGGCCCTGGCCCGCCTGGCCGAGCAGGAGCAGCGCCTCGAGGCCGCGGCCGAGTGCTACCGCCAGGCCGCGCTGGCACGCTGACGCCGCGCCGCGCGGGCCGTTCAAGCACCGCTCACCCCTGGTCGATAAGCTCCCATGCCCTACGTTCTGCGCAACGCCGACGGCCTCGTCGCCAGCCTGCACCGCGACCTGCCGCCCGGCATCGCCCCCGAGCAGGCCGAGCAGCTGCCCGCCGACCATCCCGAGGTGCTGGCCTTTCTCGGCACCCGTGCCGAGCAGCAGCGCTTCGCCAGCCTGGATGCCGAGCTGGTGCGCGTGCTGGAAGACCTGATCGACGTGCTGATCGTGCGCAACGTCATCCGCATCACCGACCTGCCGCCCGAGGCGCAGCAGAAACTCTGCGACCGCAAGGAATTCCGCGACCGGCTGCAGCAGCACGCGCTCAAGCTCTTCGGCGACGGCAGCGACCGCGTCATCTGAGCGCGCCGCGCCCGCTTGCCCAAGCCCCCTGCGGGGCTATGCGGCCCGGCCGCCCGGGCAAGCGCCGGCCGGCTTAGGCTCGCGGTTGCCGCCCTTGCGGCCCCGCATCCCGCCCAGGAGCTTTGCATGCGCATGCGCTTTCCCCAGCCCGCCGCCTCCGAGATCACGCCGCGCGCCGTCTACGAAGACCGCCGCCGGCTCATCGCCCAACTCGCCGTGGGTGCTGCGGGTGCCACGCTGGCCGGCTGGGCACAGCGCCAGGCCCTGGCGCAGACCGCAGCCGCCACGCCGCGCCCGGGCAAGAACCTCGCCCTGCCCGCGCCCCGCACCACCCTGCCTGGCGGCGCGGTGATGGACAAGCTCACGCCCTATGCGGACGTGACCACCTACAACAACTTCTACGAGTTCGGCATGGACAAGGGCGATCCGGCCGAGCAGGCGCATCGGCTGCAGGTCCGCCCGTGGACGGTGCTGGTGGATGGCGAGGTGGCCAGGCCGCGGCGCTTCGCCATCGAGGAGCTGCTCAAGCTCGCGCCGATGGAAGAGCGCATCTACCGCCTGCGCTGCGTGGAAGGCTGGTCGATGGTCATCCCCTGGGTGGGCTGGTCGCTGGCCTCGCTGCTCAAGGCGGTGGAGCCCACCAGCCGCGGCAAGTACGTCGAGTTCACGACGCTGGCCGACCCCAGGCAGATGCCCGGCGCGGCCTCGCGCGTGCTGGACTGGCCGTATGTGGAGGGCCTGCGCATCGACGAGGCCATGCATCCGCTGACGCTGCTGGCCTTCGGCCTCTATGGCGAGGTGCTGCCCAAGCAGAACGGCGCGCCGGTGCGGCTGGTGGTGCCGTGGAAGTACGGCTTCAAGAGCGCCAAGTCCATCGTGCGCATCCGCCTGGTCGAGCAGCAGCCGCGCACCGCCTGGGGCCGTGCCGCGCCGCAGGAGTACGGCTTCTATTCCAACGTCAATCCGCAGGTGGACCACCCGCGCTGGAGCCAGGCCAGCGAGCGCCGCATCGGCGAGGACGGGCTCTTCACCCGCAAGCGGCCCACGCTGATGTTCAACGGCTATGGCGAGCAGGTGGCCGGGCTCTACGCCGGCATGGATCTCAAGCGGTTCTTCTGATGACCGCGCCTGACACCCTTCGATCGACGGCATCCGCCCCTGACGCGGCACGCCGCACGCCACCGCCACGCCCGCTGCTGCTGCACCCGGCCGTCAAGCCGCTGCTCTTCGTCGCCGGGCTGCTGCCGCTGGCGATGCTCATCGCCGGCGCGGCCACCGACCGCCTGGGCGCCAACCCGGCCGAGGCGCTGATCCACGGCACCGGCCAGTGGGCGCTGCGCTTTCTTTGCCTGACGCTGGCCGTCTCGCCGCTGCGCCGCGCCCTGCACCAGCCGGCGCTGCTGCGGCTGCGCCGCATGCTGGGGCTGTTCACCTTCTTCTATGCCGCGCTGCACCTGCTGGCCTACGGCTGGCTCGACATGGGGCTGGTGGCCGCCGACATCGCCCGCGACATCGCCAAGCGGCCGTTCATCTTGGTGGGCTTCGCGGCCTTCGTGCTGATGCTGCCGCTGGCGGCCACGTCCTTCAACCGCGCCATCCGCGCCCTGGGCGGGCGGCGCTGGCAGGCGCTGCACCGGCTGGTCTATGCGGTGGCGGCGCTGGCGCTGCTGCACTTCTTCTGGAAGAGCGCGGGCAAGCACCACTACGGCGAGGTGTCGGTCTACGCCGCCGTCATCGCCGCGCTGTTGGCCGAGCGGCTGTGGCGCTGGGCACAGGCGCGCCGGGCCCAGCGCCCGCCGGTGCGGATCCACGTGCCGCTCTGATCCACAGGGCGCGGCAACGCCCGGCGCTTGACCCCATGCCCAGCTCGCCTTAGCTGCAAGGCGCGCAGAACCTTAGACGTAAATCTTCTTTTTCCGCATGAGAGGCGGTACAAGAATGCGGAAAACGATGAAGCCCATTGCGGGCCTCTAGTACGTCCGAGGACTGGTACCGCCGATGAACTTCCAGCAACTGCGCTCCGTGCGCGAAGCCGCCCGCCGCGGCTACAACCTGACCGAGGTGGCCGCCGCGCTGCACACCAGCCAGCCCGGCGTCAGCCGCCAAATCCGCGAGCTGGAGGACGAGCTCGGCATCGAACTCTTCGTGCGCGCCGGCAAGCGCCTGACCGGTATGACCGCCCCCGGCACCCAGGTGCTGCCCATCATCGAGCGCATGCTGCGCGACGCCGAGAACCTGCGTCATGCCGCGCGGGACTTCGCCCAGCACGACATCGGCCCGCTGTCCATCGCCGCCACCCACTCGCAGGCGCGCTACGCCCTGCCGGCCGCCGTGCGCGACTTCCGCGCGCTGTACCCGCAGGTCACGCTCAACCTGCACCAGGGCTCGCCCAAGAACGTGGCGCAGATGCTGATCGACGGCGAGGCCGACATCGGCATCGCCACCGAGGCGCTGGCGGAGTACGAGCAGCTCATCACCCTGCCCTGCTACCGCTGGACGCACAGCGTGGTGGTGCCGCCCGACCACCCGCTGCTCGACGGCAGCCCGCTCACGCTGCAGCGCTTGGCGCGCTATCCGCTGATCACCTACGACACCGGCTACACCGGCCGCACGCACATCGACGACGCCTTCCAGCGCGAGGGCATCGAGCCGCGCATCGTGCTGACCGCGATGGATGCCGACGTGATCAAGACCTATGTGGAGCTGGGCATGGGCGTGGGCATCGTCGCCAGCATGGCCTACGACGAGGACCGCGACCGCAACCTGCGCGCCATCGACGCCGGCCATCTCTTCGCGGTCAACATGACGCGGCTGGGCTTTCGCCGCGGCAGCTTCCTGCGCGCCTATGTCTTCGCCTTCATCGAGACGTTCGCGCCGCCGCTCAACCGCAAGGTGGTGGAGCAGGCCATGAACGCCGAGCCGGGCGAGGTGTTCGACATCTGAGACGGGTGCACGCGCCCGCGGCGTCGGCACCAAAGACATCGGGCGGCCCGCGGGCCGCCCGATTCGCTTTGCCGCGTGCGTGACGCGTGCTTCAGCGCGCTTCAGCGGGCCAATGGCGGCGCATCCCCGCGCGTCTTCCACAGCGACCACAGCACGCCCGCCACCAGCAGGCCGAAGGTCACCGCCAGGCTCAGCGGCGAGGGGATCTTGATGTGGAAGCCCACCAGGAAGATCTTGGTGCCGATGAAGACCAGCACCAGCGCCAGCGCGTACTTCAGGTACTCGAAGCGGTGGATCATGGCCGCCAGCGCAAAGTACAGCGCCCGCAGGCCCAGGATGGCGAAGATGTTGCTCGTGTAGACGATGAACGGGTCCTGCGTCACCGCGAACACCGCCGGCACGCTGTCCACCGCGAAGATCAGGTCGCTGACCTCGATCAGGAACAGGCACATGAACAGCGGCGTGGCCCACCACACCAGCTTGGCCGGGTTGGTGGGCGAAGGCCGCCGCACCCAGAAGTGATGGCCGTCGAAGTCCGGCGTGACGTTGATGTGCCGGCGCACCCAGCCCAGCAGGCGGTTGCTCTGCACGTCGGGCTCGCTGTCGGCGGCAAAGAGCATCTTGGCGCCGGTGATCACCAGGAAGGCGCCGAAGAGGTACAGCACCCAGTCGAACTCCTTGACGATGGCGGCGCCCAGCCCGATGAGCACCGCCCGCATGAAGATCGCGCCCAGGATGCCCCAGAACAGTACCCGGTGCTGGTACTGCCGCGGCACGGCGAAGTACGTGAAGATGAGCGAGATGACGAACACGTTGTCCATCGACAGGCTCTTCTCCACCAGGAAGGCGGTGTAGTAGTCGGTGCCGGCGACGTGGCCCTCCTTCCACCAGACGAAGGCGCCGAAGAGCAGGCCCACGCTGATGTAGCCGGCCGACAGCCACAGGCTCTCGCGCACGCCGATCTCGTGGTCGTCCTTGTGCAGCACGCCCAGGTCGAAGACCAGCAGCGCGACGACGACCGCCACGAAGACGAGCCACAGCCAGACGGCGTGGCCAAGGAACGGCGTGTAGAGGAATTCCATGAGATGCAGTGAACCGTGCGGGCAGGAGCAGGCCGCACTCTAACGTGACGACAGCCCCTCGTCAGGCTGCGGGGCGAAACACCGGCCGGGCGCCCGGCCGCGCCCATCCGCTCAGATCAGGGCCGCGGGGTCGATGTGCTCGGCCTCGTGCGCGGCAAAGCGCGTCACGCGCCGGGGCAGCAGGTGCACCGTGGCGCCGGGCTTGAGCATGCCGGCGTCGCGCAGCGCGTTGTACTCGGCCCGCGGCAGCTCCACGTCCACATAGCCCTCGCCCTCCACGCGCTTGAACTCCAGCCGCGTGTTGGGGCCCACGGTCAGCGCCTGCGCCAGCGTGGCAGCCAGCGTGCCGGGCTGCGGCTCGGCCACGATCTTGAGCTCGTGCGGGCGCACGTAGGTCACCTCGTCGGCGCCGGTCTGCCCGCCCGGGGCATGGCCCAGCCGGCCGTGGAAGAGGTTCACGTCGCCCAGGAACTGCAGCACGAAGGGCGTGGCCGGCTTGTCGTAGACCTCGTCGGGCGCGCCGTCCTGCTCGATGCGGCCGTGGTTCATCACCACGATGCGGTCGGCCACCTCCATGGCCTCTTCCTGGTCGTGGGTGACGAAGACGCTGGTGACGTGCATCTCGTCGTGCAGCCGGCGCAGCCAGCGGCGCAGGTCCTTGCGCACCTTGGCGTCCAGCGCACCGAAGGGCTCGTCCAGCAGCAGCACCTTGGGCTCCACCGCCAGCGCGCGGGCCAGGGCGATGCGCTGGCGCTGGCCGCCGGAGAGCTGGTGCGGATAGCGGTCGGCGATCCAGTCCAGTTGCACCAGCTTGAGCAAGTCGGCCACCTTGGCGCGGATCTCGCGGTCGCTGGGCCGCGTGGCGCGCGGGCGCACGCGCAGGCCGAAGGCGACGTTCTCGAAGATCGTCATGTGGCTGAAGAGCGCGTAGTGCTGGAAGACGAAGCCCACGTGCCGCTCGCGCGTGGCCACATGCGTGGCGTCCTCGCCGTGAAAGAGCACTGAGCCCTCGTCCGGCTGCTCCAGCCCCGCGATGATGCGCAAAAGCGAGGTCTTGCCCGAGCCCGACGGGCCCAGCAGCGCCACCAGCTCGCCCGAGGGGATGTCCAGGTTGAGCCGGTCGCAGACGGTGACGTTGCCGAAGCGCTTGGTGAGGTTGCGGATCTCGATGCTCATTGCGGGGCCCCGGTGTCCTGGGCTTGGGAGTACGCGGCCTTCACGCGCCGCTCGACGATGAACTTGAGCACCAGCGTGACCAGCGCCAGGCCGGCCAGCAGCGAGGCCACGGCAAAGGCGGCGGCGAACTGGTACTCGTTGTAGAGGATCTCGATGTGCAGCGGCATGGTGTTGGTCATGCCGCGGATGTGGCCGGAGACCACGCTGACCGCGCCGAACTCGCCCATCGCCCGCGCGTTGCACAGGATCACGCCGTAGAGCAGCGCCCACTTGATGTTGGGCAGCGTCACGCGCCAGAAGGTCTGCCAGCCGGATGCACCCAGCACGGTGGCCGCCTCCTCCTGCTCGGTGCCCTGGGCCTGCATCAGCGGGATGAGCTCGCGGGCCACGAACGGGAAGGTGATGAACACCGTGGCCAGCACGATGCCCGGCACGGCAAAGATGATCTTGATGTCGTGGTCGCGCAGCCACTCGCCGAACCAGCCTTGCAGGCCGAAGACCAGCGCGTAGATCAGGCCGGCGATCACCGGCGACACCGAGAACGGCAGGTCGATCAGCGTCAGCAGCAGGTTCTTGCCGCGGAAGTCGAACTTGGCGATGCACCAGGCCGCGGCCACGCCGAAGACCACGTTCAGCGGCACGGAGATGGCAGCGGCCAGCAGCGTGAGCTTGATGGCCGACAGCGCATCCGGCTCAACGATGGCGGCCACGTACACCTCCCAGCCCTTCTTGAAGGCCTCGACGAACACCGCCACCAGCGGCACGAAGAGGAAGAAGCTGAGGAAGGCCAGGGCCGTGCCGATGAGCAGCCAGCGCACCCAGGCCGGTTCGGTGGTGGCGCCCTGCAGGCCGCGCGGCGCGATGCCCGCAGCAGGCGCAGTCGTGATGGCGGTGGACATGAATGGTCGCTCCCTCTCAGCGGCCCACGCGCTTGCGCGCCCAGCCCTGCAGCAGGTTGATCAGCAGCAGCAGCAGGAAGCTGGCCACCAGCATCACCACCGCGATCGCCGTGGCGCCGGCGTAGTCGTACTGCTCCAGCTTGGTGATGATGAGCAGCGGCGTGATCTCCGAGATCATCGGCATGTTGCCGGCGATGAAGATGATGGAGCCGTACTCGCCCAGCGCGCGCGCGAATGCCAGCGCAAAGCCCGTGAGCAGCGCCGGCGTGAGCACCGGGAAGATCACGTGGCGGAAGGTCTGCCAGCGCGACGCGCCCAGCGTGGCCGAGGCCTCCTCCAGCTCCTTGGAGAAGTCCTCCAGCACCGGCTGCACCGTGCGCACGACGAACGGCAGGCCGATGAAGGTCATGGCCACGAAGATGCCCAGCGGCGTGAAGGCCACCTTGATGCCCAGCGGCTCCAGCCACTGGCCGATCCAGCCGTTGGCGGCGTAGAGCGCCGTCAGGGCGATGCCGGCCACGGCCGTGGGCAGGGCGAACGGCAGGTCCACCAGCGCATCGACGAAGCGCCGGCCGGTGAACTCATAGCGCACCAGCACCCAGGCGACGACCAGGCCGAAGACCGCGTTGACGCAGGCCGCGGCCAGCGAGGAGCCGAAGGTGACGCGGTAGGAGGCGACGACGCGCGGGTCGGTGACCGTGGCCCAGAACTCGCCCCAGCTCAGCGTGACCGTCTTCAGGAACGTGGCTGAGAGCGGGATGAGGACGATCAGGCTCAGGTAGAGCAGCGTGAAGCCCAGCGCGATGTCGAAGCCGGGCAGCACGCTGTGGCGCTTGAGCAGGGTGCGGGAGAACAGCATGGTCAAAGCGCCGGCGGGGGTACCGGCGCGTCAAGGGAAGCAGGCTTGCGGCCATGCCGCGGCGGGCACAGGGCCGCGATGCCGCGTGGCGGCGGAAGGCTGCGGATCAGCGCCGGCGGCCGGCGGCCAGGATCTGGTCGTAGATGCCGCCGTCGTCGAAGTGCTCCTTCTGCGCCTTGGTCCAGCCGCCGAAGAGCTGGTCCACGGTGAAGAGGTTGAGCTTGGGAAAGCGCGCCGCATTGGCCGCCAGCACCTTGGCCGAGCGCGGGCGCATGCCGTGCTTGGCGGCGATGGCCTGCGCCTCATCCGTCCACAGGTACTTGAGATAGGCCTCGGCCTGCTTGCGCGTGCCTTTCTTGTCGACCACCTTGTCGACCACCGTGACCGGGTTCTCGGCCAGGATGGAGTTGTGCGGGTAGACCACGTCGAAGTGGTCGCCGAACTCCTGGCGGATCAGGCCGACCTCGCTCTCGAAGGTGACCAGCGCATCACCGATGTTGCGCTGGGCAAAGGTGGTGGTGGCCGCGCGGCCGCCGCCGTCGAAGACCGGCACGTTGGCGAAGATGCGCTGCACCAGCGCGCGGGCCACGTCGGGCGTGGCGCCGTTCTTCACAGCCGAGCCCCAGGCCGCCAGATAGGTGTAGCGGCCGTTGCCCGAGGTCTTGGGGTTGGGGATGACCACCGAGATGCCGGCGCGGCCCAGGTCGGTCCAGTCGCGGATGTTCTTGGGGTTGCCCTTGCGCACCAGGATGACCGACACCGAGGTCGTCGGCGCGCTGTTGTCGGGCAGCCGCTTGGCCCAGTCGGCCGGGATCAGCTTGCCGCGCTCAGCCAGGATGTCGATGTCGTTGGCCTGGTTCATCGTCACGACATCGGCGGCCAGCCCGTCCACCACGGCGCGCGCCTGCTTGCTGGAGCCGCCATGCGACTGCTGGATGGCCACCGTCTCGCCGGTCTGCGCCTTCCAGCGCTTGGCGAACGCGGGGTTGATCTCCTTGTAGAACTCGCGCGTCACGTCGTAGCTGACGTTGAGCAGGGTGACATCGGCCCAGGCCGCACCGGCGCCCAGGGCCAGCACGGTGGCAGCCAGGGCGCGGCGCAGGGCAGAAGCTTGTTTGATGAATGCTGCAGGCATGACGAGGCCCATCCGAGATGCGGAAAACGCATGGTAGGCAGCCGCCCCCGCCCTCGCCTACGAAGGGCTGCGCCCGTGGGTATGCGGATTTCGCATAAGCACCCCCGCGCCGACCCAATACCCATGTCGGCACCGCGGCGCCCCGCTTGCCGGGCGAGCGTCATTGCCTCCCACATCGAAAGGAAGCCCCGATGCTCGCCATGGAATACCGCGGTCCCTACCGCGTACGTGCTGTGCACAAGCCCGAGCCGCAGATCGAACACCCGCAGGACGCCATCGTGCAGGTCACGCGCTCGTGCATCTGCGGCTCGGACCTGCACCTCTATCACGGCCTGGTGCCCGACACCCGCGTGGGCACCACCTTCGGCCACGAGTTCGTCGGCCGCGTGGTGGAGGTGGGCTCGGGCGTGAGCCGGCTGAAGGTGGGCGACAACGTGCTGGTGCCCTTCAACATCTTCTGCGGCAGCTGCTTCTTCTGCGAGCGCGAGCTCTACAGCAACTGCCACAACACCAATCCCGAGGCCACGGCCGTCGGCGGCATCTTCGGCTACAGCCACACCACCGGCGGCTATGACGGCGGCCAGGCGCAGTACGTGCGCGTGCCGATGGCCGATGTCGGGCCCACGGTGATCCCCGACGACATCTCGCTGGACGACGCGGTGCTGCTGACCGACGCCCTGCCCACCGGCTACCAGGCCGCCGAGATGGGCGACATCCGCGAAGGCGACACGGTGGTGATCTTCGGCGCCGGGCCCATCGGCATCTTCGCGGCCAAGTCCGCCTGGCTGATGGGTGCGGGCCGCGTCATCGTGGTCGACTGCGTGGACTACCGGCTGGACTTCGTGCGCCAGTACGCCCAGTGCGAGACGGTGGACTTCCGGGAGGTCGAGGACATGGCCATCCACATCAAGAAGATGACCGACTGGCTGGGCGCCGACGTGTGCATCGACTGCGTGGGCTGCGAGGCCTCGGGCAACTTCATGCAGCGCCTGACCGGCGTGAAGATGAAGCTGCAGGGCGGTGCGGCCACCGTGCTGCACTGGGCCATCAACTCGGTGCGCAAGGGCGGCACGGTGTCCATCGTGGGCGTCTACGGGCCGACCTTCAATGCCGTGCCCATCGGCAATGCCATCAACAAGGGCCTGACGCTGCGCATGAACCAGGCGAGCGTGAAGCGCCACCTGCCGCGGCTCATCGAGCACATCCGCGCCGGCCGCATCGAGCCCAGCCGCGTGATCACGCACAAGGTGCCGCTGGAGGAAGTGGCCGACGCGTATCACATCTTCTCCAGCAAGCTGGACAACTGCATCAAGACCATCCTGGTGCCGCCCGGCGTGGCGCATTGACCGGCAACGACGAGGAGCACGACCATGTCCGACACCCGCCTTGACCCGCAGGCCGGCGCCCGCACCGACCCGGCACACCACCACGGCCACACCCATGCCCACCCCGAGGACCACATCCCCGCACCGGTGATCGACCGCAGCGCCATCCAGGGCTGGGGCGCCGACCTCGACCCGAAGGACCGCCCCGCCGTGCCGATGGAGCGCACGCCGCCGCGCCTGGACTTCCGTCCCGGCGAGCCCGAGCAGCAGGCGCAGACCGTGGAGATCCTGCAATCCACCGAGCGGCCGCGCATCACGCCCGTCTTCGGCACCACCGTGCCGCCTTCGGGTGTGAGCGGCAGCATGAGGCGCCTGGCCTTCCGCTTCAGCGAAAACGACCTGCGCCGCTGGATGCTGCTGCTGGCTGCCGACCGGGTGAACGTGGTCGAAGGCGTGGTCGACGACCTGCGCCACGGCCACGTGCCCAACATCTATGCCGAGATGGGCGGCCGCGCCGAGCTCCGGCACAACCCCGCCGGTGCCGCCAAGAAGGCCGCGGTGCTGGCCGGTGTGCTGGCCGTGGGTTACTTGCTGTGGAGGCGCGGGCGGGATCGCTGACGGGCCGCGGACTGGCGGTCTGGCGGGTGTGTGGATTTGCTTTCTGCGGCTCCGTCGGGTGGACGCAGCAGAGGCGGTCCCGGGCTCAGTCCCGCCCCGGCCGTCGCCGGCGCAGCAGCCCGATGAGACCGGCCGTCTCCGGCACCGGCAACGCCAGGCGGGCCGCCGTGCCGCGATCGGCCAGCACGCCTTCAGCCGCCAGCAGCCCGGCTCGCGTGGCGCTCTCCATCGAACACGGCAGGCCCGTGCGCGTCCAGTCGCCGGCCAGCCACAGGCCGGGCACCGTGGTGCGCTGCGGCAGGCGCCGCCGCTCGGTGCCCGGCACCGGGGCGGCCACGGCCATCGGCACGCGGTGCACGCGCGCATGGCGCAGCTGGGCGGCCGCCACCTCAGGCGTGAAGTCGGCGATCTCCTTCAGCGTGCGCGCCACGCTGCGCTCGTCCGGCCACTGCAGCGCCTCGTGCGCATCGATGGCGTTGACCGCCAGGAACGACGGGGCAGCGGCGTCCGGTACAGCCCCCCCGGATGCGCGCCAGATCGTAGAAGTCGGTGTTGAGGTCGCCGGGCTTCCACACTCGCGCCCAGAAGCGCTGCTGCGTGATCGGGCGGTCGAACCACAGCAGGGTGCAGACATAGGGCACCGGCCGCAGACGCTCGGCCAGGTCGCCCCAGCCTTGATGCCCGGCCAGGCTCTGCGGGGCCGCTCCGTCTTCCTGCAACAGCAGGCCTGCCGCCTGCGCCGGCGGCAGGGCGAGCACCGTGGTGGTGGCGTGCAGTTCGCGGCCGTCGGTCAACGTCATCCCGGCGGCGCGGCCATCGCGCAGGCGCACGCGCTGCACGCGCGCATCGGTCCACACCACGCCGCCGGCCTGCTCGATGGCGGCCACGCAGCCGGGCACGTAGAGCTCGCCCAGCCCGATGCGCGGGAAGCCGAAGTGCGCGCCGCTGCGGCCCATCAGCAGCCGGGCCACGCGCATCATCGCGGCGGCCGAGCGTTGCTCCAGCGGCAGGTTGAGCAGCGCCAGCATGGCCGAGCGCCAGAACCACTCGATCATGCGCCGGCTCACGCCCAGGGCCTGCAGATGGCTGAGCGCATCGCGGTCGTCCAGCTCCAGCGTGGCCGCCTCGTCCAGCCGCGCGGCCTGCCAGCCCAGGCGCAGGCCGGAAAGCAGATCCGCCCAGCCCACCGCCCTCAGCGCCTGCGGAAGGTTGGGCAGGGCATGCAGCGGTGCCGGCCAATCGCACCGCCGCATGCGCAGCACCCGGCGTGCCGGGGGCAGCCCGGTGTCCAGCAGCGTGATCAGCGGCTGGCGCTGCCAGTGCACCTGCGCGTCGGTGCCCAGCTCGCGCAGCAGCGCCAGGAAGTTGACGTGCTCGGTGGTGATGACATGCGGGCCGATGTCCACCGCATCGCCGGTGACGGCATCGATCTGGCTGGACGCGCGCCCGCCCAGCACGCCGCGGGCCTCGCACACCGCCACCCGCAGCCCGCGCCGGGCCAGTGCCGCCGCGCAGGCCAGGCCGGCCAGGCCGCCGCCGGCAATGGCGACGTCGAACGATGAAGACGCATGAGGCGGGGCCGACATGGCGCCCGCCTTGCAATCGCCGCGCCCGCAGCCCCGGCTCAGCCTGCCGAGCCCGCGGCCTGCCCGGGCGGCGCCGGGTGCTGTTGCGCATGGGGCTGCAGCAGGGTCACGTCGCCCGCCGCGTACGCCACGCAGGGCAGCACCCAGCCCTCGTCGCGCTCGTCGACGCTCAGCCCCGGCCACTGGACGCCATAG
This sequence comes from Burkholderiales bacterium, assembly GCA_016219375.1. GTDB lineage: Bacteria > Pseudomonadota > Gammaproteobacteria > Burkholderiales > Burkholderiaceae_C > Aquabacterium. The sequence continues at coordinate 2,851 of JACRNC010000023.1, read as the reverse complement.
ACCACCTCACCGGCCAGCAGCCGGCAACGGCATTCCCGGCAGGTGCCGTTGCGGCAGGAGCGCGGCAGCCGCACGCCACCGGCATCGGCCGCCTCCAGCAGCGTCTGGCCCGGCTGCAGGGACAGGCGCCAGCCGGCCGGAAGGATGGTCAGGGCATTCATGCAGGGGCTCCAGCACATGCAGGCGCGGTGCACCCGGACTGACCTGTCCGGCCACGGCCCGGGGCATGTTCTACCTGCGCATTGTCGGCGGCGCCACCCGGGCCCCACACCCGAATAAGCGGCGTCGCCCGCTGCGGCAGCCGCTGCAGGGCCGGGCCTGCGATACGCTCGATGCGTCCCCGGCCACCTGCACGGCGTGCAGGCGGCGCCATCGTTTTCGCATGCCCGGCCGCGCATCGCGCCGGCAACCACGCCTGACCCATGACCAAGATCGCAGTCGCCGGCACCGGCTACGTCGGCCTCTCCAATGCCGTCCTGCTCTCGCAGCACCACGAGGTGGTGGCCCTGGACATCGACCCGCGCAAGGTGGAGCTGATCAACGCGCGCAAATCGCCGATCGAGGATGCCGAGATCGAGCTCTACCTGGCTGACAGGCCGCTCAAGCTGAGCGCCACGCTGGACAAGCAGGCGGCCTATTCGGGCGCCGACTTCGTCATCATCGCCACGCCCACCGACTACGACCCGGAGACCAACTACTTCAACACCCGCTCGGTGGAGGCGGTGGTGCGCGACGTGATGGCCATCAATCCGCAGGCGGTGATGGTGATCAAGTCCACCGTGCCGGTGGGCTACACCGAGCGGCTCAAGCAGGAGCTGGGCTGCGCCAACCTGATCTTCTCGCCGGAGTTCCTGCGCGAGGGCAAGGCGCTCTACGACAACCTGCATCCGTCGCGCATCGTGGTGGGCGAGCGCTCGCCGCGGGCCCAGGCCTTCGCCGAGCTGCTGCGCCAGGGCGCCCTGCGCAAGGACGCCCCGGTGCTGCTGACCGACAACACCGAGGCCGAGGCGATCAAGCTGTTTGCCAACACCTACCTCGCCATGCGCGTGGCCTACTTCAACGAGCTGGACACCTATGCCGCGGTGCACGGCCTGGACACGCGGCAGATCATCGAAGGCGTGTGCCTGGATCCGCGCATCGGCAGCCACTACAACAACCCGTCCTTCGGCTATGGCGGCTACTGCCTGCCCAAGGACACCAAGCAGATGCTGGCCAACTACCAGGACGTGCCGCAGAACCTGATCCGCGCCATCGTGGACGCCAACACCACGCGCAAGGACTTCGTGGCCAATGACATCCTGCGCCGGCAGCCCAGGGTGGTGGGCATCTACCGGCTGATCATGAAGGCCGGCAGCGACAACTTCCGCGCCAGCAGCGTGCAGGGCATCATGAAGCGCCTGAAGGCAAAGGGCGTGGAGGTGGTGGTCTACGAGCCGGTCCTGAAGGAGGACAGCTTCTTCAACTCGCCGGTGGTGCGCGACCTGGCTGCCTTCAAGCAGCAGGCCGACGTGATCGTGGCCAACCGCCGCACCGCCGACCTGAGCGACGTGGCCGACAAGGTCTACACCCGCGATCTGTTTGGCGGGGACGCCTGACGGCGGGCGCGGCGCGGTCGCCTGCATCAGGGCCGCAGCGCAGCCCGGTGGGACCGGCGGGCACAAGCCACCGTGGGGCGCCCAGCTGCCCAGCCGCCGATCTTCCCGGCGTGCTGGGCTCGGTCGCAGCAGACGCGGGTCTGCGAGAGCCGCCCGGCCAGACCTGCTCAGGGCTCAGGCGAGGGTCACGCAGCACAAAGAAAAACGGGCCAGCCCGTGAAGGCTGACCCGTTGTTCTAGAACGCTTGTTCTGGCGCGGCTGGCAGGATTCGAACCCACGACCCCTTGGTTCGTAGCCAAGTACTCTATCCAACTGAGCTACAGCCGCGAAGCTCGCTAGTATAGCAGCGAGTTTTCATGTTCGCCAAGTGCCCGCAGAAAAATCGGCATCGGGCGGGCTTGCAGAGCAAGGCGGCTTTTCCGGCAGGCTGCGACTGCGCTGCCCCGACCCTGGGCCGGGCGGAAGCCGCGGCATCAGGTTCAGCGCGAGCCGCGGTTGTGCGTGGGCGGCGGGCCGCGGCGCTCCAGGTGGCGGAAGGTGATGCGGCCCTTGGTCAGGTCGTAGGGCGACAGCTCCAGCGAGACGTTGTCGCCGGCCAGGATGCGGATGTGGTTCTTGCGCATCTTGCCGGAGGTGTAGGCGATCAGCGTGTGACCGTTGTCCAGCGTGACGCGATAGCGCGAGTCGGGCAGGATCTCGTCGACCTTGCCGTGCATCTCGATGAGTTCTTCCTTGGCCATGAGGCTCTCCTTGTAGTCGTGACAGTTGGGCCGGTGCGCCAGGGGCGCGACACGGCCGCGGCCGACTCGGGCTGGGCCCGGGCGGGCAGACGTCTGGGACGGGCGGCGCGGGGCGGAGCAGGCAGACCGCGCGGTGCGCGGCTCCGGCGCCGACGAGGGCGGCAGGATCGGCCCGGCATCAGCTGGGACAGGTGGGGCCGATCCGCGAGGAGGCAAGGTGGGCAGCCGCGGGCTGCGGCCCTTGCCGGGCGCACGGGGAGCCGGTCAGCTCCGCGCCCGGACGTCGTGGACTGCTGCACCGGACTGGTCGGCAGTCCTCGGCGACGCGAGACCCGTAATGGTACGCCCTGGCGCTCTGCGGCGCAGCCTGCCGGTGCCGGGGCGCGTGCATCCGCACGGGCGGCACGCGCGGTGGTGTGGCGTGCAGGCCTCAAAACCGGCCCGGGCGCGGCTTCAGCGCGAGTGGGGCCGGGGCCGGGGCCGGGGCCGGGGCCGGGGCCGGGGCCGGGGCCGGG
>JACRNC010000022.1 GCA_016219375.1 Burkholderiales bacterium | reverse complement strand
GGTTCATCTCGTCCAAGAACTCGCGCTTGCGTGTACGCTTGGTCTTGCGTTCGAATCCGGTGGTGCCAAGGCTCATCTGCTTCATGTCGATACTGTCTCACATCCGACGGTCATCGCCGGGGTTTTGCAGACCTTCCTTAGGTCTCAGGTTTCAGTTCCGGTGTGAATCGGTAGAGAGGATGAAAAACGGGGTGCGGTCGGCACCCCGTTTCATGACTCAGCGCGTGCGGCCCAGGGCCACCTTGACGGTGTCGACCACGTTCTCGACGGTGAAGCCGAAGTGCTTGAACAGCACGTTGCCCGGGGCCGATTCGCCGTAGCGGTCGATGCCGATGACGGCCGCGCAGCCGTACTTCCACCAGCCGTCGGTCACGCCGGCCTCCACGGCGATGCGGGGCAGGCCCTCGGGCAGCACCTCGCGCTTCCAGGCCTCGCCCTGGCGGTCGAAGACCGTGGTGCTGGGCATGGAGACCACGCGCACGGCGATGCGCTCGGCCGCCAGGCGCTGCTGCGCATGCAGGGCCAGCTGCACCTCGGAGCCGGTGGCGATGATCACCGCCTGCGGCTTCTTGTTCAGGCCCACCTCGGCCGGCTCGGCCAGCACATAGGCGCCGCGGGTGATCTCATCGGCACCCGTGCGCGGGCAGTAGGGCAAGTTCTGGCGCGACAGCAGCAGCGCGCTGGGGCGGTTGCGGTTGGCCAGGGCCATCGTCCAGGCGACAGCCGTCTCGGTGGTGTCGGCCGGGCGCCAGACATCCAGGCCCGGGATCAGGCGCAGGCTGGCGGCATGCTCCACGCTCTGGTGCGTGGGGCCGTCTTCGCCCAGGCCGATGGAGTCATGCGTGAAGACATGGATCACGCGCTGCTTCATCAGCGCGGCCATGCGGATGGCGTTGCGGCTGTAGTCGCTGAAGGTCAGGAAGGTGCCGCCATAGGGGATGTAGCCGCCGTGCAGGGCGATGCCGTTCATGATGGCCGCCATGCCGAACTCGCGCACGCCGTAGTTGATGTGGCGGCCGGGCTGGGCGGTGTCGCCCACCACCGGCGTGCCGTGGTCATCGAAGCGCAGCGCCGGCGTGCTCTTGGTGTTGGTCAGGTTGGAGCCGGTCAGGTCGGCCGAGCCGCCCAGCATCTCGGGCAGCGCAGCGGTGAAGAACTCCAGCGCCACCTGGCTGGCCTTGCGCGTGGCGATGGTCTCGGCCTTCTCGTGGGCGGAGGCCACGGCCTCGACGGCGACTTCGGCGAAGTTCTCGGGCAGCTCGCCCTTCATGCGGCGCTCGAACTCGGCGGCCTGCTCCGGGTGGGCGGCGCGGTAGGCGACCAGCTTGGCCTCCCAGGCGGCCTGCGCCTCTTCGCCCTTGATGGTGGCGTCCCAGGCGGCGTAGACCGGCTCGGGCACATGGAAGGGCTCGTGCGGCCAGTTCAGCGCGGCGCGGGTCAGCGCGATCTCGTCGGCCCCCAGCGGCTCGCCGTGGGCCTTGGCCGTGTTGGCGCGGTTGGGCGAGCCCTTGCCGATGTGCGTCTTGCACACGATCAGCGTGGGCGTCTCGGTGCTGCGGCGGGCCTTGGCGATGGCCGCGTCCACGGCGTCCACGTCATGGCCGTCGATGGGGCCGATGACCTGCCAGCCATAGGCCTCGAAGCGCTTGGGCGTGTCGTCGATGAACCAGGGCGTGACCGGGCCGTCGATGGAGATGCCGTTGTCGTCGTAGAGCGCGATCAGCTTGTTGAGCTTCCAGGCGCCGGCCAGGGCGCAGGCCTCGTGGCTGATGCCTTCCATCAGGCAGCCATCGCCCAGGAAGACATAAGTGTGGTGGTCGACGATCTCGTGGCCGGGGCGGTTGAACTCGGCCGCCAGCAGCTTCTCGGCCAGCGCCATGCCCACGGCATTGGTGATGCCCTGGCCCAGCGGGCCGGTGGTGGTCTCGACACCCGGCGTGTAGCCGACCTCGGGGTGGCCCGGCGTCATGCTGTGCAGCTGGCGGAAGGCCTTGAGCTGCTCGATCGGCAGGTCGTAGCCGGTCAGGTGCAGCAGGGCGTAGATCAGCATCGAGCCGTGGCCGTTGGACAGCACGAAGCGGTCGCGGTCAGGCCAGGCCGGGTCGGCCGGGTTGTGCTTGAGGTGCCGGCCCCACAGGGCGACGGCGATGTCGGCCATGCCCATCGGGGCGCCGGGGTGGCCGGAGTTGGCCGCTTGCACGGCGTCCATCGCCAACGCGCGGATCGCGTTGGCCATTGCGGTGGTGTCCTGGACCATCGGGGCCTCGTGTGGGGTGCCGCGCTGCGGCCTGCGCGCCCGGCACGGGTGGAAGGGAAAGCCCGCGATTTTAGGCCGGGCGGGGTAGGGCGCCCCGGCGCGGCGGCGTGACGGAAGGCCGCGGCACACTTGCCACCCATGCAATCGCCTTCATTGCCTTCACGCGCATCCAACCTGCCCGCTCTCATCCTGGCCGCCGGCCGCGGCGAGCGCATGCGCCCGCTGACCGACCACGCGCCGAAGCCGCTGCTGAAGGTGCGCGGCAAGCCGCTGATCGAATGGCACCTGGAGGCGCTGGCCCGCGATGGCGTGCGCGACGTGGTCATCAACACCGCCTGGCTGGAGGAGCAGTTCCCCGCCGCGCTGGGCGACGGCAGCCGCTGGGGGCTGCGCATCCGCTACTCGATGGAAGGCCGCGACCACGGCGGCGCGCTGGAGACGGCGGGTGGGCTGGCCACGGCCTTGCCGCTGCTGCAGGACAGCGGCGCGGACGCCTGCTGGCTGGTGTCGGGCGACATCTTCATGCCCGACTGGCGCTTCGACGCCGAGCAGGCGCGGCGCTTCGTGGCCGGCGGCGACCTGGCCCACTTCGTCTTCGTGCCCAATCCGCCCTTCCACCCGCGCGGCGACTTCGGCCTGACCGACGACGGCCGGGTGGTGGCCGACGCGCCGCAGCGCTGGACCTACGCCAACATCGGGCTGGTGCGCTCTGCGCTGGTCGAGGGCCTGGCTGCAGGCCAACGCATGCCCCTGCGGCCCTTCATGGACCGGGCGATCGCCGCCGGACGCGTGAGCGGCGAGGTGTGGCACGGGGACTGGGAGAACGTGGGCACGCCGCAGCAGCTGGGAGTGTTGAACGGCGGGTGATGCGGCTTGTGGACCGCTTGTCGGCCTGGCTGACTGCTGACCGCGGCCTGTCGGTACTTGGGTGCTCGACTGCGTCGATTGTGGGTCTTGGGTGGCGGGTGACGGGTGACGGGTGGCGGGTGGCGGGTGACGGGTGACGGGTGACGGGTGACGGGTGACGGGTGACGGTCGGCGCGGCAAAGCCGCGGGCGGGCAGCCGCTGAGGCTTCGATGCCGACGCCCTCGCTGCGCGAGGGTCCCTGCCATGCTCGGCAGCAGGCTGGCGTGGCAGAACCCACTACGCGAGCGCTGCGCGCTCGCTGTGTTCAGACATCCGCCACGAGTCAGTTCCACGAAGGCGCTGCGCGCCCCAGCCTGCCGCCTGCGCGTGGCGGCGTCGCCAAGGCGCCCCAGCGGCTGCCCGCCCACGGCTTTGTGAAAGGACGGGGGCTCGCGTCGGGCGCGATGCAGAGCTGCGGCAGAGTCGTCGCTGATAACGACTGGTGATCAACCGCTCCGGACCTTGGCTACTCGGGTGTGCGCGGTGCAAGCGGCCTCAATCCGCGAGCATCAACGTGATCGCATCCATCCGCGCCAGCACCTCCGGCGTGAGCTTGGGTGTCACCGCCAGCGCGCCGAGGTTGTCCTGCAGCTGGCTGAGCTTGCTGGCACCGAGGATCACCGTGGACACATGCGGATTGCGGTTGACCCAGGCGATGGCCAGCTGCGCCAGCGTGCAGCCCAGCTCCTGTGCGATGGCCTCCAGCTCGCCGGCCGCGGCGTTGCGCTGCGGGTCGGTCAGGCCTTCGCGCAGCCAGCTCAGGTTCTCCAGCGAGCCGCGGCTGCCGGGCGGGATGCCGTTGCGGTACTTGCCGGTCAGCAGGCCCGAGGCCAGCGGGCTCCAGGTGGTCAGGCCCAGGCCGATTTCCGCATAGAGCGGGGCGTACTCCTGCTCCACGCGGCTGCGGTGCAGCAGGTGGTATTGCGGCTGCTCCATCACCGGCTTGTGCAGGTGGTGGCGGTGGGCGATGTCCCAGGCCTCGCGGATGGCGGCAGCACTCCACTCGCTCGTGCCCCAGTAGAGCGCCTTGCCCTGCTGGATCATGTCGTGCATGGCCCATACCGTCTCTTCGATCGGCGTCTCGGGGTCGGGCCGGTGGCAGAACACCAGGTCCACGAAGTCCAGCTGCAGGCGCTTGAGCGAGCCGTCGATGGCCTGCATCAGGTACTTGCGGTTGAGCGTGTTGCGGTGGTTGGGGCCGTCGCTGATGCCCCAGAAGAACTTGGTGGAGACGACGTAGTCCAGGCGCGGCCATTTGAGGGCCTTGAACGCCTCGCCCATGATGGTCTCGCTGTGGCCGTTGGCATAGACCTCGGCGTTGTCGAAGAAGTTGATGCCGGCGTCGCGCGCGGCGGCCAGCATCTCGCGCGCAGCAGAGGTGTCCACCTGGTTGTGGTACGTGACCCATGAGCCGAGGGACAGCTCGCTGACCTTCAGGCCGCTGCGGCCCAGGCGTCGGTATTGCATGGAGGGCTCCTTGTCGTGCAGGCAACGGGTGATGCGGCATGGCGCCTAGACTGCCCGCAGGTTAACGCCGAGCTGCAAACCCATGAACGCGCCCGTACATGACGCTGATCCGATGAGCTTCTGCCCGATCCACCAAGGCCGCCGCGCCCGGCTGGCCGCGCTGCTGCGCGAGGCCGGCGGCGGCGTGCTCGTCTGGCCCACCGCGCCCGAGCGCGTGCGCAACAGCGACACCCTGCACCCGTACCGGGCCGACAGCAGCTTCCTCTACCTGACCGGCTTCGACGAGCCCGAGGCCTGGCTGATCCTGGATGACGCCGGCCGCAGCACGCTGCTGTGCCGGCCGCGCGATGCCGAGCGCGAGATCTGGGACGGCTTGCGCCTGGGCCCGGATGCGGCGCCCCGGGCGCTGGGCGTGGACGAGGCGCATGAGGTGGCCGAACTCGACGCCGCGCTCGCCCAGCGACTGGCCGATGCGCCGCAGGTGTGGCTGCCGTTCGGCGATGACGATGTGTCGCACCAGGCCGGCCAGGCCGTGCACCGCGCGCTGGGCGCCGTGCGTGCGCGTGAGCGCAGCGGCGTGCGCCCACCCGCGGCGCTGCGCGATGCGCGCCCGCTGCTGGACGAGATGCGGCTGGTCAAGGACGCACATGAGCAGGCGCTGATGCGCCACGCCGGCCGCATCGCCGCCGCGGCCCATGTGCGCGCCATGCAGGCCTGCCAGCCCGGGCGGCGCGAGTACGAGCTGGAGGCCGAGCTGCTGCATGCCTTTCGCAGCGCGGGTGCCGCCGGACCGGCCTATCCCAGCATCGTTGCCGCCGGGGCCCATGCCTGCGTGCTGCACTACGCCGCGGGCGCAACCGAGCTGCGCGACGGCGAGCTCTGCCTGATCGACGCCGGCTGCGAATGGCAGGGTTATGCCAGCGACATCACGCGCACCTTTCCCGTCAACGGCCGCTTCAGCGGCCCGCAGCGGGCTCTGTATGACCTGGTGCTGGCCGCGCAGCAGGCGGCGATCGAGGCGACCCGCCCGGGCGCGCGCAGGCTGGACGCCCACTGGGCGGCGGTGCGGTTGTTGACCCAAGGCCTGCTGGATCTCAAACTGCTGCGGGCCGATGCCGTGGGCAGCGTGGACGACGCCATCGAGCGCGCCGCCTACCGCCGCTTCTACATGCACGGCACCGGCCACTGGCTGGGCCTGGACGTGCATGACGTGGGCGATGTGCTGCAGCGCGACGAGCCGCCGCTGGAGCAGCCCGACGGCATGGGCGGGCGCGTGGTGAAGCACCCGTCGCGCAGGCTGGTGCCCGGCATGGTGCTGACCATCGAGCCGGGCCTGTATGTGCGGCCGGCCGATGACGTGCCCGAGGCCTTCCACCACATCGGCATCCGCATCGAGGACGATGCGCTGGTGACGCCGGACGGCTGCGAGCTGCTGACCCGCGACGTGCCGGTGGCGGCCGAGGAGATCGAGGCGTTGATGCGCGGCTGAGCCGCTCCTTCAGGCCGCTTCTTCCGCCCGACCCGTCAGCCGCGCCGCTCGGGCGGCCCGCCTTCCTGCACCGAGTCCGGGAACGCGGTGGTGGTGGAGCGGAAGGTCGTCGTGCCGCGCATCGGCACCGGCGGGCGGCGCTTGCGGCGGCGCGGCCACAGCAGCACGCCGGCGACAAACGCCGCGCCGGCCAGCCAGAACTGGCGCATCACCAGCGCGGCACCGGCAACGATGATCAGCAGGCCTGCAATCCAGGGGCGCATGGGAGCTCCAGCAAGAAGAGGTGCGAGACCGGTCCGGGCAGCACCCGGCGCAAGGCCGCGTCCAGGCGATGGCCCGCGCCGTGATGCCCGCGGCGACGGCAAGGGGCGGCAAGGGGCGGCGCAAAATGGCCCGTCATCGCCGCGGCCCACCCGTCGCGGATGCCGCCCCGAGCGGCTCCGTGGCCGGGCGTCCGCAGCGGCCCATCATAGACAGCGCCCGCCCGCGCCGGCACCAGGCTTGCCGGCCCGGCGGCCCGGAGTGCACCGATGACCGCATCGCCCCACGATCCCCACGGCCGCGCCGCGGCCGCCCCCGCCCATGCTCATGCCCAGGCCACCGCAGCCGCAGCGGCATCCGAGCCGCAGGAGCTCTCGCCCACGGCCCCGGCTGTGCCGCAGGCAGACGACGGCGCACCGCGCCCGCTGCGCCTGGCCGTCATCGGCGCCGGCCCGGTCGGCCTGAGCCTGGCCCTGCAGGCTGCGCGTGAGCTGCCCGACGTGCAGGTCACGCTCTTCGACGCCCGGCCGCTGGAGCGCGACATCTCCGGTGACCCGCGCACCCTGGCGCTGTCGCTGGGCAGCGTGCAGATCCTGGAGCGCCTGGGCGTGTGGGACGCGCTGCGCCAGTGCGGCGTGGCCGACATCCGCGAGGTGCACGTGTCGCAGCAGCAGCCGGCGTTGCTGCCATCGCTGGCCGGCCTGGTCGCCAGCGAGCCGCAGGTGCACATCCGCGCCCGCGACGAGGGCGTGGACCGCCTGGGCGTGGTGGCCAGCTACGGCGCCATCGTCGCGCCGCTGCAGGCGGCGTGGGTCGCCGCGCAGGCGGCCGAGCCCGCGCGGCTGGGCAGCCGCTTCGGCACGGCCGTGCGCGGCATCAAGACCGTGGGCAATGCGGCCGAGGTCGATGCCGACATCGCCGAGGCCTTCGACCTGGCCGTGGTGGCCGAAGGCGGCGTCTTTGCCGACCAGCCCAAGCGCCAGTGGCCGCAGGGTGTGAGCCGCGACTACCGCCAGACCGCCTGGGTGGGCACGGTGACGCTGGAGCAGTCTCACCACGGCGTGGCCTACGAGCGCTTCACACCGCAGGGGCCGGCGGCACTGCTGCCGCTGCCGCCTGCGGCCGATGCGCCGCACCGCGCCTCGCTGGTGTGGTGCGTCCATGCCGACGACGACCCGGTCATCGGCCTGAACGACGAACAGCGCCTGGCGCTCCTGAACACGGTCTTCCATCGCCGCGTCGGCCGGCTGACGAAGCTCTCACCGCTCAAGGCCTTCCCGCTGGGCCTGAATGCCGAGCGCCGCCTGGTGCAGGGCCGCAGCGTGCGCATCGGCAACGCCGCGCAGACGCTGCACCCGGTCGCCGGGCAGGGTCTCAACCTGGGCCTGCGCGACGCGGTGGAGCTGGTGCGCGCACTGCAGCGCCACCACGGCGACGTGGACGCCGCCCTGCGCGATGCCGAGCGCCGCCGCACGCCGGACCGCTGGGCCTTGATCGGCGCCACGGACTTCCTGGCCCGCAGCTTCGCCATCCCCGTGCCCGCACTGGCCACCCTGCGCGGCCTGGGCCTGGCCGCGCTGGAGCGCCTGGGCCCGGCCAAGTCGCTGCTGGCGCGGCAGATGATGTTCGGCCGGCGTTGAGGCCCAGCCGGGCGATTCCCGGCGACTCCAAAAGAAAAACGCCGCACGAGGCGGCGTCTTTCAGCACGGGATGGCCGGTTCAGGCCAGCACCACGTCCTTGGCCCCCAGCCGCTTGATCAGCCCGCTGGTCAGCCGGTTGGTGGTGCCGTAGACCGACAGCTGCGGGTTGGCGCCGATGCTGGTGGGGAAGAGCGAGCCGTCGTGGACCGACAGGTTCTCGACCTGCCAGTGCACGCCGTCCGGGCGCACCACGCCCAGCTCCTCCTTGCCGGCCAGGCGGCAGCCGCCCATGACGTGGGCGCTGCCCAGGCCGGTGAGCTGCGGGGCCATCGGCAGCTCGGCAATCGCCTTCCTGGCCTCGGCCCACGAGGTGTACTCACGCCCCAGCTGGTGCTGCGGCCGCACGCTCTTGGCGCCGGCGGCGAACTGCATCTCGGCCATGCTCAGCAGCGAGCGGCGCGCGCCGTCCAGCACGACCTCGTTGACCGGGTAGTGCAGCATCGGCGAGCCGTCCAGGTGCAGGCGCACGGTGCCGCCCACCGATTCCGGATGGAAGCCGTCGCGCAGCAGGGCCAGGGTCATGTGCGTGTGCGGCAGGGCCTTGATGCGCTCGGCCAGCTCGGCGCCGTGGCCGCCCAGCAGCACGGCAGCCAGCGCAGGGTGGATGGGCGGCACCTCGATCTTGTAGCCCAGCGGGCCGTCGATGGGCTGGGTGTGCAGGAAGTGGTCGGTGTAGATGGACTGCGGCGCGCCGGCCCAGCCGTTGACCGGCTCGGCGAAGCGGGCGATGGAGAACGTCACCGGATGCAGGAAGGTGCGCGTGCCCAGCAGGCCGTGCGGGTCGGGTGCGTCCGAGCGCTTGAGCAGCGCCGGCGAGTTGATCGCCCCGCCGCTGACCACATAGTGCTTGGCCACCACGCGCATGGTCTGCGGGCCCACGGCGTCGCCGTTCTGGCGCACCGGCTGGCAGACCAGGGCCTGGACCTTGCCGCCCCGGATGTCGAGCTTCTCCACCCGCGTGTGGTGAAAGAGCCGCGCCCCGCCGTCCAGCGCGGTGGGGATGGTCGTCACCAGCATCGACTGCTTGGCATTGGTCGGGCAGCCCATGCCGCAGGAGCCCAGGTTCCAGCAGCCCTTGACGTTGCGCGGGATGACGTGGGCCTCGATGCCCAGCGCGGTGGCGCCCTTGCGCAGCAGCTCGTTGTTGGTGTTGGGGTCGGTCTGCCAGGGCAGCATGTTGAGCCGGCGCTCCACCTGCTCGAACCACGGTGCCATCGCCTCGGGCGTGAAGTCGGCCAGCGCATAGTGCTGCGCCCACCAGGCCAGCGTGTCCTTGGGCGTGCGGAAGGAGCTGGTCCAGTTGATCACCGTGGTGCCGCCCACGCAGCGGCCCTGCAGCACGGTGATGGCCTTGTCCAGCGTGCGGCGGGCGGCCCCCTCTTGATAGAGGTCGGCATAGGCCTGCTGCTCGCGCTGGTTGAAGTCGGTGCTGGTCTTCAGCGGGCCTTCTTCCAGGATGACCACGTCCAGCCCGGCGCGCGTGAGCAGCTCGGCGGTGACGCCGGCGCCGGCGCCGGAGCCGACGATGGCCACGTCGCAGGTGATCTGCGCCGGCAGCCCCTGCTCGGCGTTGGTGACGCGCCAGCCGCGCGCCAGGCCTTCACGGAAGGGATCGGGCAACTTGCTCATATCTGCACAGGGCCGGGGTAGCCCGCGACGGCCCAGCCCTCCGGCGCGGAAAAGTAGGAGATGCAGGTCAGGTCACGCACCGCGCCGTAGGCCATCTTGGTGGTGTCCAGCGGATGGGTGCGCATGGTCTGCAGCGCGGCCTGGATCTGCGGCACGGTGGCGCTGGACCAGGGCGTGCTCATCTGGGCCAGCGCCAGGCGCCCGGCGGTGTTGCCCAGCGCGCCCAGCAGCAGCGAGATCTCCTGGCGCAGCATGGGCGGGGCGTTGTTGAGCATGGCGGCCATGCGCTGTACATGCGCGTCGAGCGCGGCCTCGCGCGCCGGGCCTTCGGCCGGCAGCACGTTGTCGAGCACGCCGCGGGCGATGCCGCGCAGCGTCTCGCGGCCGCTTTCGGTGAGCTGCCCCTCGGACAAGCCGCGGCGCCAGAACACCGCGCCGCCGAACAGCGCCAGGCCGCCGCCGACCGCCAGGCCCGCGCGCAGGAAAAACCGTCGATTCATAGCCAGGGTGATGCAGGGGAGGGGGCGCCTGCGGCCCGCGACAACCGCGGGCGCGGCACAGGCCGGCTGGGCGCCGGGCGCGCGAGTATTTCAGATGATGACAATGCCCGCAGTCAGTTTCTCCCCCAAGCCCGGCAAACCCTGGGGCCGGCGGCTCGCAAGGCTGTGGCGGCGTCTGGAAGAGGCCGGTTGGCTGCCCCAGCCGCCCCCGCTCATCCGCGACGAAGCCGGGCAGGCGTTAGAACGTCCCGCGGTGCGGGCTGTCACGCCTTGTTTTAAACGTTACTTGCCCCACAATGCGGGCCCGCGCCCGTGCCCCAGCCGGTGGGCGGCTGGCCGGTGTGCCGCAATCAAGATTGGAGACTCCCACCGTGGACATGATGAATACCAAGCCCTGGCTGTCCGAATACCCGCCCGGCGTGCCGGCCGAGGTGGACGTGGCGGCCTATCCGTCGCTGGTGGCGCTGCTGGAGGAATCCTTCCGCCGCTATGCCGACCGCAGCATGGGCATGTTCATGGACACGCGGATCAGCTTCCGCGAGGTGGACGAGGCTTCCGCTGCACTGGGTGCCTGGCTGCAATCCAAGGGCCTGGCCAAGGGTGCGCGCGTGGCCATCATGATGCCCAACGTGCCGCAGTACATGGTGGCCATCGCCGCCGTGCTGCGTGCGGGCTATGTCGTGGTCAACGTCAACCCGCTCTATACCCCGCGCGAGCTGGAGCACCAGCTCAAGGACTCCGGCGCCGAGGCTATCGTCATCCTCGAGAACTTCGCCGTCACGCTGCAGGAGGTGATCGAGCGCTCGCCGGTCAAACACGTGGTGCTGGCCGCGATGGGCGACATGCTGCCCTTCCTGAAGGGCAAGTTCATCAACTTCGCCGTGCGCCACCTCAAGAAGATGGTGCCGGCCTTCACGCTGCCGACTACCGGCGGGCGCACCGTCACGCCGTTCAACACGGCGCTGGACCAGGGCCGGCGCCACAAGCTGAACAAGCCGCAGGTCGGCCCCGACGACGTGGCCTTCCTGCAGTACACCGGCGGCACCACCGGCGTGTCCAAGGGCGCCACGCTGCTGCACCGCAACGTGGTGGCCAACATCCTGCAGTGCGAGGCGTGGTTCTCGCCCGTGCTCAAGAAGCTGGGCGACAAGCCGCAGACCATCGTCTGCGCGCTGCCGCTCTATCACATCTTCTCGCTGACGGCCTGCTACATGCTGGGCGCGCGGCTGGGCTCGATGAACCTGCTGATCGCCAACCCGCGCGACATCCCGGGCTTCGTCAAGACGCTGTCCAAGCACAAGGTCAACATCTTCCCGGCGGTCAACACGCTCTACAACGCGCTGGCCAACGACCCGGACTTCGCCAAGCTGGACTTCAGCGAGCTGATCGTCTCCAACGGCGGCGGCATGGCGGTGCAGCAGGCCACGGCCGAGAAGTGGCTGAAGATCACCGGCTGCCCGATCGCCGAAGGCTACGGCCTGTCGGAAACGTCCCCGGTGGTCACGGTCAACCGGCTGGACATCCACGACTTCACCGGCACCATCGGCCTGCCCATTCCCAACACCGAGATCGCCATCCGCGACGACGACGGCAACAACGTGCCCATCGGCGGCGCCGGCGAGATCTGCATCCGCGGCCCGCAGGTGATGGCCGGCTACTGGCAGCGCCCGGACGAGACGGCCAAGGTGATGACGGCCGACGGCTTCTTCCGCACCGGCGACATCGGCGTGATGGACGACCGCGGCTACGTGAAGATCGTCGACCGCAAGAAGGACATGATCCTGGTCTCGGGCTTCAACGTGTACCCCAACGAGGTGGAGCAGGTGGTCAACCTGCACCCCGGCGTGCTGGAGTGCGCGGCGGTGGGCGTGCCCGATGCGCACTCGGGCGAGACGGTCAAGCTCTTCGTGGTCAAGAAGGACCCGGCGCTGTCCGAAGAAGACATTGCCGCCTACTGCCGCGAGAACCTCACCGGCTACAAGCGGCCGAAGTACATCGAGTTCCGCGACGACCTGCCCAAGACCAACGTGGGCAAGATCCTGCGCCGGGAGCTGCGCGACTCCAAGAAGTGAGGGGCCGACGGCCGGCGGCCTGAGGGCTGCCGGTCGCGGCGAAGGCGAACACCCCGCGTGCGCGATGGCGCCGTGGGGTGTTTGCTTTTTGGGGCAGGCATCTCGTGCATGCACGGTTGTTGCGTGCGGGGCTTGGGCGTGCGGCGGGTGGAGCGGGGCGGGCGAGCCGGGTGACCGCCTCCGTTCATGTCACCCGCGCGCCGCCCTGGCGGGCGGCCCGCTCCTTCTTTACTTCACTGCGGCGGTCACCCGGCTCACCCGCCGGTCCGTCGTTGGCGCAGTGCGAGGGCTGAACACATGAGCGGTGCGCGGCTCGTCCGCGTGCCGCCTTGGCCAGCGGCTGCTCCCTTCACGGCGGCGGTCACCCGGCTCGCCCGCAGGTCCGTAGTTGGCTGCTTTGGTGTGATGTGAAGCCTGAAGACGTGAGCCGGTGCGCGGCTCAGCTGCCTGCGGCGATGCGGGCGGCGGTGGCGCGGGCCAGGTCGGCGAATTCGTCCGGCGGCACGGCGGGGCTGAAGAGGAAGCCCTGGTAGTGGTCGCAGCCGGCGTCGCGCAGGGCGGCCAGTTGGCCCGGTTGCTCCACGCCTTCGGCGACCACGGTCATGTCCAGGCTGTGGCCCAGGGCGACGACGGTGCGCACGATGGCCAGGTCTTCCGGCCGGGCGGGGATGTCGACGATGAAGGAGCGGTCGATCTTGAGCTCGTCGACCGGGAAGCGCTTGAGGTAGCTCAGCGAGGAGTAGCCGGTGCCGAAGTCGTCGATGGACAGCTGCACGCCCAGGGCCTGGATCTGGGCCAGCAGGTCCAGTGCGGCATCGGCGTCGCTGACCAGCAGGCTCTCGGTGATCTCGACCACCAGCTGCCCGGGCTGCAGGCCGTGGCGGGCGACCTGCTCGCGCAGCACGGCCAGCACGTGGCCGCCGTCGAACTGCAGCTTGCTCACGTTGACGGCGATGCGGATGTCGCCCAGGCCGGCCTGGCGCCAGCGCGCGCTCTGCGCGCAGGCCTCGGCCACCACCCAGTCGCCCAGCTCGACGATGAGGCCGCTTTCCTCGGCCAGGCCGATGAAGGTGCCGGGGTAGAGCAGGCCGCGCTCCGGGTGCTGCCAGCGGATCAGGGCCTCGGCGCCGGTGACCGCGCCGCTGCGCAGGTCGAG
The DNA here is from genome assembly GCA_016219375.1 of Burkholderiales bacterium. Lineage (GTDB taxonomy): Bacteria > Pseudomonadota > Gammaproteobacteria > Burkholderiales > Burkholderiaceae_C > Aquabacterium. The sequence continues at coordinate 45,772 of JACRNC010000022.1, read as the reverse complement.
CTTGGGCTGGTAGTGCAGGCGGAACTCGCCGCGCTCCAGACCGCGGCGCAGCTGCTGGGTGAGCGTGAGCCGCTCCATGGAGCGCGCATCCAGCTCGGCCGAGAAGAAGGCCAGCGAGCCCTTGCCCTGCCGGCGCGCCTTGGCGGTGGCCAGGTCGGCGCTCTTTTGCAGGGTGCCGACCTGCTGGCCGTCGGTGGGATAGAGGGCAATGCCCACGGCCGGGCCGATGACGATCTGGTGCCCGTCCACGTCGATGGGCTCGGCCAGGCGTTGCAGCAGGTCCTTGGCCACGCTGGCCGCGCCGTCGGCATGCTCCAGCGGGCGCAGCAGCACGGCGAATTCCTGCTCGCCCAGGCGGGCCACGCCGCTGTGGTCCAGGGCCGCCGGGCCCACGGCCGACTCCGCCAGGTGGCCCAGGGCGGCGTTCAGGCGCCGCGCGATGCAGCGGGCGATGGCGTCGGCCGCGCTGGGGCCCAGGGCCTCGCGGGCCTGCTTGAAGTCGCAGTCGATGTGCAGCAGGCCGACCATGGCCTTGCGCGCGCCGGCGCGCACGAGCACGCCCTCCAGGTACTGGGAGAAGGTATGGCGGTTGGACAGGCCGGTGACCGGGTCGATGGTGGCCAGCCGGTCCTGGTAGAGCTTGAAGGCCAGGGTGTTGCGCACGCGCAGGACCAGCTCGCTCGGGTCCACGGGCTTGGCCAGGAACTCGGTGGCGCCCAGCTCCAGCGCACGCAGCTTGGTGCGCGCGTCGGCCGCGGCCGTGAGCACGATGACCGGCGTGTAGCGCAATGCCTCGTCGGCACGCATGGCCGCCAGGATGGCGAAGCCGTCGAGCTCCGGCATCATCAGGTCGAGCAGCACCAGCCCCGGGCGGCGGCGCTGCATCAGCTTCATCGCCTCCAGCGGCTCGTTGCAGGCGACGAAGTTGGCATAGCCGGCGTCCTCCAGGTGGGTCTGGATCAGCTCGGTCATCAGCGGCTCGTCGTCGACCATCATGACGATGGGCGGCTCCAGCGGCACGAGGGCGGGCTCGCCGAAATCGGGCCAGGCCGGGGCGGGGCGGGGGGCGTCGGTCATGGTGGGGGCAGGGTCATGCCGGCTGGGCACCCTCGCCAGGTACGGGGTCGGCCGTGAGCCGGCGGCCCAGGGCGTGGATGCGGGCCAGCTGGCGCGCGGCGGCAGCGGCGTCCGCAGCGCGGGCGGCGGCCTCCAGGTCGCGGGCGGGCTCGAAGCATTCGTCGAAGCCCACGCTGCCGCCCGCGCCCTTGAGCCAGTGGGCCAGGTCGCCCAGCTCGTCCAGGCGGCCGGCGGCCAGTGCGGCGTCCATGGCGGCCAGCTTGTCGGGCAACTGCGTGACGAATTTGCGGGCCACGTTCTGCAGCTTGGGGTGGTGGGCCAGGCGGGACACGATGGGGCGCGTGTCCGGCGGGGGCATATCTGTGGGGATATCGGCTGGCGCGGCCGGGGCCTTGAGCGCGGGCGAGCCCGGTGGGGCGGCGCCGGCTGCGGCCTGCGTCACGGGCGTGCCGCCCAGGCGATGGGCCAGATCCTGCAGCAGGCGGTCGATGTGGATGGGCTTGGTCTGGAAGCCGCTGAAGCCGGCCTGCTCGATCTCGCGCTCGAAGCCCTTCATGGCATTGGCGGTGAGGGCGATGATGGGCCCGGCCCAGCCGCGCTGGCGCAGGGTGCGCGTGGCGGTCACGCCATCCATCACCGGCATCTGCATGTCCATCAGGATGAGGTCGAAGGCCGGCTGACCGGCCGCAGTGGCCAGGCGCACGGCGGCCTCGCCGTCCTCGGCCTCGACTACGGTGATGCCGGCTTCTTCCAGCACCACGCGGGCCAGCTCGCGGTTCTCGGCGCCGTCGTCGACCACCAGCACGCGCACGGCCGGGAAGCGCCAGCGCACCTGGCCGGCGGCCGGCTCGCTGCGGACCTCGGCCAGCCCGGCGGGGTCGATCAGCGGCACGCCGTCCAGCGGGCCGGGGTCGATCTCGACGCGGAAGGTGCTGCCGCGGCCGGGCACGGCGCCGTCGGCACTCCAGCGGCTGGTGACGGAGATGTCGCCTCCCATGGCCTGGGCGAAGCGGCGGCTGATGGTCAGGCCCAGGCCGGTGCCGCCAAAGCGGCGCGTGGTGGAGGCCTCGGCCTGCACGAAGGGCTCGAAGACCTGCCCCAGCCGGTCCGGCGGGATGCCGATGCCGGTGTCGGTGACCTCGATGGCGAAGCGCCAGCCGGCGCGGCGGCGCTCGGCGCGGGCGCTGACGGTGACCGAGCCGGACTCGGTGAACTTGATGGCGTTGCCCACCAGGTTGGTGAGGATCTGCCGCAGCCGGCCGGGGTCGGTCTGGATGGTGGCGGGCAGCGGGGCGGGATAGTCGGCGCGCAGGGCCAGGCCCTTCTCCTGCGCCTTGACCATCAGGATCTGCAGCACCTCCTGGATGACCTCGTGCGGCGAGAACTGCAGGCGCTCGATCTCGAAGTGGCCGGACTCGACCTTGGAGAGGTCCAGGATGTCGTTGATGAGCTGCAGCAGGTGGTTGCCGCTGGCGTGGATGATGTCCAGGTGCTTGCGCTGCTCGGCCAGGCTGCGCTGGCCCTGGCCCCCGCGGCGCAGCACCTCGGTGAAGCCCAGGATGGCGTTCATGGGCGTGCGGATCTCGTGGCTCATGCTGGCCAGGAAGTCGCTCTTGGCGCGGTTGGCGGCATCGGCGCGCTCCTTGGCGGCCTGCAGGGCGAGCTCCTTCTCCTCCAGCTCGGTGACGTCCTGGAAGCTCACCAGCACGCCCTGGGCCGCGGCGCCGCTGCCGCCCAGGATGGGCGAGCAGTTGACGCGGAAGGTGTAGCGCGTGGCCCCGCTCCCGCCCTGGCCGCGCGCCGGGTCGGCGGGCGGCTCCAGGTAGATCAGCACGTTGCGGCGCAGCTCGCCGGTGCGCAGCACCTCCAGCCAGGGCAGCTCGTCCTTGGGCAGCAGCAGGCCGTCGCGGTCGCACCAGGGCAGCTGGGCGGCGGCGCGGCCGAGCATGTCGTCGGGGTCGGCGCCGACGATGCGCGCCAGCGACTGGTTGGCCAGCACCATCAGGCCGCGGGCGTCCAGCACCAGCAGGCCTTCGGTGAGGGTGTCCAGCGCGTGGCGCACCCGCTGCGGGATGGCGCGCGACGGGTCCAGGTGGCGCAGCATGCGCCGCAGGTAGAGCGAGAAGGCGATGAAGCTGGCCACCGACAGGAAGGCCATCAGCCGCAGCGTGGGGTCGTCCAGCACGCCCAGCCAGCCCGGGCGGCGCAGCGGGGCAAAGCGCAGCTCGATCTGGCCCCAGGGCTGCTGCGCCCCGTCGGCCGCGCTCCAGCGCGTGATGGGGATCTGCACCGCCTGCTCGGTGGACGGCTCGCCGGGCGCCAGCCGCCATGCCGCGGCATGGCCGCCGGGGGTGCCGGCCAGGTCCAGCAGCAGGCTGCCGGTGGCATCACGCACGCCGATGGACAGCAGATCCGGGTTGCGGCGGGCGATGGCGCGCAGCGTGGGCTCCAGCGCATCGAGCTGGGCGTCCAGCTCGGCGTTGGGGTCGGCGGCCGACCACGGGCGCGGTGTCTGGTTGACCAGGGCCGAGGCGGCCACGGCGATGGTCTCGGCCAGGGCGCCGCGGTGGGCCCGGGCCAGGGCCTCACGGTCCGGGATGAGGCCCAGGTAGGAGGCGGCCAGCGCCAGCGTCACCAGCAGGGAGCTGAGCCCCACGGCCAGGTAGCTGCGGGTGCCCAGGCGGCGCAGCGGCTTCATGGCCGGGCCTCCGGGGCAGCGGTGAGGGACGGGAGGGTGGACGCGGGGGTGGACGCGGCCTGCGTCGATCCCGACGGGGGCATGGCGGCCGCAGTGGGTGGGGGCGGGGGCGAGTCGCCGTCGAAGAGGGCGTCCACGTCGTCCGCCGGCTCGCCATCGCCGCCAGCGCCCGGGCCGCCGCGGCTGCGCGCCAGCACCGGCAGCGGGTCGATCATCTGCCAGGCCGGCATGGCCGACAGCATGGAGCCCAGCAGCACGCCGCCGCGCACCAGCCAGATGACATAGCCCACCGACAGGCCGGTGGTCACGGCGATGGACGAGGCGATGGCCTGGCGGTGCTCGACCACCTGCTCGGTGAGCTGCTGGCGCAGCGCGTCGAGCTCCTGGCCCAGGCTGGCGGACTGCACCGCCTGCGCCAGCGGCGTGAGGCTCAGCCCCTGCCACTCGGGCAGCGCGGCCGCGGCGGCCCAGGCGGCGGGCAGCAGGGCGTCGGCAGCCGGGCCGCCGGGGCGCAGATCGGGCGCATCGACGGCCGTGGCGCGGCCTGCGGCCGGCGCGGCCACGTCGATCTGCAGGGCCGGGGGCAGCGCGGCATCGGCCACGGGCATGGCGGGGGCGGCCGTCGGGAGGGCGGCGGATGCGGTGGCGGTATCGGCCGTGGTCGCGGTGTCGGTGGCCTCGTCGCCGTCGCCGGGCGTGGCCGCCGGTGCGGTGGCGGGCGCCTCGGCCGTGGGGACGGCGGGCGCGACGGCCAGGGGCGGCTCGGCTGGCTGCGCAGCGGGCGAGGGCGCTGGCGGCGGCGGCGGAGCAGGTGGCGGAGGGGGTGGGGGCGCGGGGCTGACCACGATGCGCAGCGCCTGCGTGGCCTGCGCGCCGCTGTCGTCGGTGGCCGTGAGCAGCAGATCGACGGTGCCTGCATCGGCGCTGCCGGGCGTGCCCTGCAGGCGGCCGTTGGCGGCCGACACGCTCAGCCAGCCGGGCGCGGGCTGGCCGTTGGCCAGCGTGAGGCCGTAGCGCAGGCTGTCGGCCGCATCCACGTCGGTGAAGCTGCCGGCCGGCAGGTCCAGGGCGAAGGGCTGGCCGGCCTGGGCGGCGGCGTCGGCCAGCGGCGCGCCGGCCTGCGGGGCGTCGTTGGCCGCGGCGATGTCCAGCGCCACGCTGCCGCCGGCCGCACCGCCAGGCGCCGTGAGCTGCGCCTGCAGCGCAGCGCTGCCGCTGGTGTCGGCCGCCGGCATGAAGCTCACCGCGCCGCTGGCGGCCAGCAGGGCATTGACGTCGGCCCGCGTGCCGGTGAGCGTGACGCTGGCCTGGCCGTTGCCGCCGATGGTCACGCCGCTGCCGGCGGCCACCTGCAGCCGGCCCTGGGAGACGCTCAGCGTCAGCGCCACCGTGTCGGCCGGGGCCACGTCGGCGGCGGCGATCTGGATGCCGGCCAGGGCCAGCGCCTGGTCCTCGGTGCCGGCCAGCGGGCCGGCGGGCAGCACCAGGGCCGGCTGCACGTCCTGCACCAGCACGGCCACGGCCTGGGTGGCGCTGGCGCTGCCGTCGCTGGCCTGCACCGTGACCATGAACTCGGTGCGGCCGTCGCCGGCCTCGAAGTCCGGCGGCTGGATGAAGCGCAGCACCGTGTCGCTGCCCACGGTGGCCAGCTCGAAGCGGGCGGCATCGCCGCCGGTGAGCATGTAGCTCAGCGGGCCGCTGCCGCCGCTGGCCTGCAGCACGGCCACGTCACGCTGGCCCTCGGCCACCGTGTGCCAGACGCTGGCGCCGCCGGCAAAGGCGATGGGCGCGCTGCCCTGCGTCACGGTGATGGACAGGCGCTGCTCGTCCCACAGGCTGCCGTCGCTCACGCGCACGGTGACGTCATAAGTGTTGTCGCCGCCTGCCACCACGGCCGGCGGGGTGTTGAAGCTCAGCGCGCCGGTGGCCGCATCGATGCTGAAAAGCGCGGCATCGCCCGCGCCGGCCACGATCTGCCAGGCCAGCGCCGCGCCGGCATCCGGGTCGCGCGCCGTCAGGGTGGTCACGGCCGTGGTGCCGCCGGGGTGGTCCAGCGTGGCATAGGCCGCGCCGCCGGCGGAGGTGATCACCGGCGCCTCGTTGGTATCGGTGACCGTCACGGTGTAGGCCTGCTCGCTGGCCTCGGTGCCGTCGGACACGCGCACGCTGACCTGGTAGACGTTGTCGCCCCCCGCATCCGACGGTGCCTCATGGTCGGGCGCGGCGGCAAAGCGCAGCCGGCCCTGGCTGTCGAGCGTGAAGCGGCCGGCATCGGCACCGCCCAGGCTCCAGCTCAGCGGGCTGCCCTCGGGGTCGCTGGCGGTGACGGTGGTCAGCACCGGCTGCACCCCTTCGGCCTGCGACAGGGCCACGCTGGCGGCGCCGCCGTGGCTGGTGATGACCGGGGCGGCGTCCAGGCTCAGCGCCAGCGCATCGAAGCCCACGCTGCCGGCGCCCACGTCCGAGCCGTCGAGCACCAGCTGCGCGGTGGCGGCACTGGCGCTGGTGGCATGCAGGGCGAGCACGTCCTCCGGCCGCACCGACAGGCCGTTGCTGCCGATGGCGGCATCGGCGTTGTCCAGCGCCAGCAGCAGGCTACCGGCGGCCAGGCCCACGCCGCCGGGCAGCGTGAGCGGCGCGCTGACGACTTCCAGCGCGCGGATGCCGGCATCCACGCCCACGGCCGAGGCATCCAGCAGCACGCTGGTGTTGCCGCTCAGCAGGCCCAGCAGCACGCCGGTGGGGGCGTAGCGCAGCACGCGCGCATCGCCCACGGTAAAGAGCAGCGTGCCGGCGGCCACGCTCTGGCCGGCGATGGTGGTGGCCTGCTCCACCAGGGCCAGGCCCTTGATGTCGGCCGCGCCGCCCAGCAGGCCGCTGCCCAGGGCGTCCACCAGCTTGATCACCTGCCCGCGCGAGAGGTCGCCCGCCGCGTCCGGGCGGTAGATCAGCACGTCGTTGGCATCGGCGGTCACCGCGCTGATGGCCGCCAGCGCGCTGTTGCCGGTCAGCGTGACCGACAGGCTGGTGGAGAACAGGATGTCGCCGCGGCGCAGCTGCACGCCGCCGGCCAGGGTCAGGTCGCGCGAGACCCGCACCACGTCGTCCAGGCCGAAGCTGGCCGCATTGCCCCCGCTGGCCAGGGCGCGCAGGTCCAGCAGGTGGGCGAAGGTGCCGCCGCTGCTGCTGCCGTACTGCAGCCCCGCGGGGCCCAGCTCCAGCAGCGCGCTGCCGGCGGTGCGGTTCACGCCCGACCAGCCGGGGCTCAAGGAGCCGGCATCGGGCGAGACCCACAGCGTGTGCGTCTTGGGCGCGGCGTAGCGCGACCAGATGAAGCCGAAGGGCTGCGCGCCGGAGGTGTTGCCCGAGGTGCTGCCCACCTCGCGCAGCGAGGCGCCGTCCCAGGCGCCGCTGTCCCAGGCCACGTAGCTGATGCTGCCGTTGACCCGCTGGGCGGCCAGCATGATGCGCGCGCTGCCGGGGTCGGCCACCAGGTCCAGCGCCATGGGCTTGTTGCCCACGTCCGGGCCGGCCGCCTCGGCCGACCAGCCGCCGGCGGCCGTGTGCGTGCGCCAGGCCAGCTTGTTGTCGGCGCCCTGGTAGACGGCCAGCAGCGTGCCGCTGCGGCTGTCGAAGGCCACGTCGGCGGCCGAGCCGATGTCGTTGCCGGTGGCTGGCAGGGCCAGGCTGCCCCAGCTGCTGCCGCTCCAGACGGCAAAGGCGGCCTGCCGGGCGCTGGCGCCGTCGGTCAGCGTCACGGCCAGGGCGATGCGGTCGCTGCCCGGGTCGCTGGCCAGCTTGACGTACTGCGGCAGCAGGCTGGCGTCGAAGCTGCTGGTGGCCTGCTTGCTGCTCCACTGCGTGCCGCTCCAGGTGGCGTAGTAGAGGTTGGTCTCGCCGGACTGGCCCCAGGCCAGCAGGGCCTGGCCGCTGAGGCTCTCGTAGGCCACGGCCAGGCCGGTCTGGAACAGGCGCGCGCTGTTGCTCGCGTCCAGCAGCACGCCGTTGCCCCAGGTGCTGCCGTTCCACACCAGCGCCCGGTCGTCGGCGGCGGCGTCGCTGACCACCAGGATCATCTCGTCGCGCACCGGGTTGCTCACCAGCTGCAGCTGCTGCGGCTCGGCGCCCGCATAGGCGGCCACCGCCTGCGTGGCCGTCCAGCCGCTGCCGTTCCAGACCCGGTAGCTCAGGCCGCTGCCGTTGTCCCACACCAGCACGGCGTCGCCGGTCTTCTCGTAGGCCACGGCCACGCTCAGGCGGTCGCCCACGCTGGCCGTGCCCAGCGGGCCGCCACCGATCTCGGCCCAGGCGCTGCCATTCCACATCTGGGCGCGGATGACGCCGTTGGCATCGACGCCGGCCAGGATGAGCTCGTCGCGCGTGGCCGATGCGGCGCCGGTCAGGTTGACCCAGCCGGCGGTCACCGCGCTGGCCTGCTGCGCGGCCGACAGCGACAGGCCGTCCCAGGCGCCGGTCTGCGGGCTGCTGTAGCCGGCCTCGGCCCACACGGCGGTGCCGGTGGACGAGGGCGTGGGGCTGGCCAGCAGGCCGGCCCAGTGGCCTTCAGCTGCGGCGCTGAAGGCGCGCGCGGCCTGGATGGCGCCGGTGGCGGCCTCCAGCGTCCAGTCGCCGCCGAGCAGGACAGAGCCGGTGGCGTCGGTGCTGGCGGCCACGTCGGCGCCGGTCAGCGCGGCCAGGTCGGCCAGCAGGGCCTGGCCGGCGGACTGGGCGGCCAGCTCGCAGCCGTAGAGCAGCAGATCGGCCTCGGCGCCCAGCGCGTCGCCCCAGGCGGCGACCTCGGCCGCGCGCCGCAGCAGCGCGGCGCCGTCCAGCCGCGTGCTGCCGATCTGCAGCGCCCCGGGCTCGCCGTGGGCGACGATGTGCACGGCGGCCAGGTCGGCATGCGCGGCCAGCGTGTTGCCGATCACGGCCAGGCCGTCCTGGTCGGCGGCGATCCACACGGCCTGCACGTCGCGCCCGGCGGCGCGCTGGGCCTGCAGGTCGGCGAGCAGGTACTGGGCATCCGGCACGGCGGCGTCGATGAAGACGATCTCCGCGCCGCGGGCCTGGGTGGTCTGGTGGGCCCAGGTGTCGCCGGCCCAGGTAGAGGACGTGTGGGCGGCGGCTGGCGTGTCGAGCACGCGCTGCAACACCGGGCCCTCGTCGGGCGCGCTGCCCAGCGCACCGGCGGCCGCGGCCAGCGCGGCTGGCGCCAGGTCGGCGGCGTAGAGCAGCCGCTCTTCCAGGGCCTCGGCGCAGGGGCGGGGTGCGGGCGCCGTGCGGGTGGGCGCCGGTGGGGTGGGCATGGCCGGTTCGTCCCCGCCTTCTCAGACCTGGGGCACCTGGGGCGTGGCCGGCCGCGCGCCGGGCAGGCGCAGCAGCGGGCTCATGCGCAGACCGGCTGGCCCGCCGGGCGGCACCGGCGTGGCACCCGGCTGGGCCGATTGCGGCATGGCGGCTGGCGCGGGGATCGGCGTGGCCGGGCCTGCCGCGGGTGGGGCGGTGCGCTGGGTGGCAGGCTGGATGGCAGGCGGTAGGGCCCGTCGGGCGGCGGGCTGGAGGGCCGGCTGGGTGGTCGGCTGAAAGGCAGACGCCGCCGCCGGCTGCACCCCGGCCGGCGCGGCGGCTGCCGCGCTGGGCGGCAGGTCGGCGCGGCAGCGCAGGCCGGCGGGCAGGCGCTGGTCGGGGTTGGGCAGGGCCAGGCGCACGCGATAGGTGTTGCTGGCCGGGTCCACCACCTTGTCCACCAGGCGCACGGTGGCGCTGAGCACCGGGTTGCCCGGCAGCTCGGGGCGGATGGCCACGCGGTCGCCGGGCCGCAGCAGGCCGTACTGCGCCACCGGCACCATCAGCTCCACGCGCAGCGGGTCGATGCGGGCCACGCGCAGCACCGGGCGGTCTTCCACCCGCTCGCCCGGGTGGGCATAGCGCTCCACGACGATGCCGCTCAGCGGGCTGCGCAGCGTGCGCTGGCCGAGCTGGGCCAGGGCGGCGTCGCGCTCGCGCTGGCTGATGGCCTGCTGGCTGCGCGCCTGGGCCAGGCGCTCGGCGGCCACGTCGGCCTCGGCCTGGGCCTGGTCCAGCGCCTGCTGCGACACGAACTGCTGCGCCAGCAGCTGGCGGGCGCGCACCACCTTCTGCTGTGCGAGCGCCAGGCTGGCGGCGGCGGCGCGTACGTCGGCATCCACGCGGGCACGGGCCTCGGCCACGCCGGCTTGGGCGCGCTCTACTTCGCCGCGCAGCACGGCCAGGGTCTGGCCGGCGGTGACGGCATCGCCCCGGTCCACGCCGATGTGCTCCAGCACGCCGGTGACCGGCGAGCCGACATCGGCCACCTGGTCGGGCTCGATCAGGCAGCCGGCCGGGCGCGGGGCGGTGGCGCGGGCGGCGGGGCGGGGAGCGGGCTGAGCCGCAGCGGGTGGGGCGGCCGCAGAGGGGCTGGCCTGGGCCGACGCGGGCACGGCGGTGCCGGCCAAGGCCAGGGCCAGCAGGGCCGCGCGCAGGGGCTGCCGGGGGGCGGCGCCCGTTGGGCGCGCGGGCGGCATGGCGGCTGCCGTGCGCGTGCGGGCCCCGCTGGCTGGCGCGGCTGGCGGGGCGTGGCCGAGGTCGGTCCTGCCGGTCGCCCGGGTCGCCCCACTCAGACCGGTCACGCCGGGGGGCCGGGGCGCTGCCCGGCGCGTGCTTGCTGCCGTTCCCATTCTTTGTCCTGTTCAAGCAGATGGCGGCGCAGCAGGGCTTGGCGCTGCTCCTGCCAGCGCTGCGCCAGCGCGGTGCGCAGGCGCGCCCAGGCGCCGGCCCGGAGTTGCCAGGCGCGCTGCCAGGCACCCAGCCAGGGGCCGCCCCGGCCGGCGCGCTCGCCATCCGTATCCAGATCGTGATTTCGGCAGCCGGCTGCGGAAATGGAGGCCGGTGCGCTGCGCGCGTGCGCCGCGCCGGGCGAGGCGCCGTGGGCGGAGCAGGCCGTCTCTGCGGGCGCCGGGCCCTGTCCCGGCGGCGCGGCGGTCCTTTGTGACGCCGCACTGGGGGCGGCACCGGCCGGGGCCACGGCCGGCCGCCGCCACAGCCAGCGCTCGGCGCTGCCCGGCTCGCCTTGGCGGGCGGCGCGGCCGATGAGCTGCCGGTCCATGCGCCGGTTGGGGTTGCGCTGGCAGTGGATGACGTGCAGGCCGCCGGCCTGGCGAGCGGGCTCGTCCAGCGCGATGTCGGTGCCGCGCCCGGCCATGCGGGTGGCCACGGTCACCTGCCCGGCGCGGCCGGCGGCGGCAACGATGGCTGCCTCCTGCGCGTCCTGGCGGGCGTTGAGCACGGCGTGCGGCTGGCCCAGCCGCTGCAGCGCCGCCGACAGCGCCTCGGAGTCGGCCACGCTGTCAGTGCCCACCAGCACCGGCCGCCCGGCGGCGCTCAGCGCGCGCACATGCCGGGCCAGCGGGCTCCAGGGCTCGCCGTCCACCCAGCGCGTGGGCAGGCGGCGCAGGCGCGAGGGCCGCCGCAGCGGGATGCGCACCACCGGCAGCCCGTGCACGCGGCGCAGTTCGCCGCGCGCCTCCCACAGCGTGCCGCTCATGCCGCCCAGCAGCAGGTAGCGGCCGAAGAAGCGCGGGTAGGTGATCTGCGCCACCGTCTCGCTGTCGTCGCCGGGCGGGCAGCCTTCCTTGATCTCCACCGCGGTGTGCAGCCCGCGCGGCCAGACGCGGCCGGGGGCAGGGCGGCCCGTCAGCTCGTCCAGCAGCTCGATGCGCGAGCCGCGGGCGGCCGGGCGCTGCGGGTCGGCGGCCGGGTTCGCCGCGAGGCCGGCCGGCCGGTGGGCCGGACGGTCGGCAGGCGTGTCAGCCGGGCGGTCGATGGGTTCGTGAGCCGGCCCGTCAGCCGGCCGATCAGCCGGCCGCACCAGGTAATGCACGTCGCGCCGGCACAGGTGCAGCGCGGTCAGCGCCGTGGCCAGCGCCTCCTCGCGGTAGCGGCGGCGCAGCCAGGGCCCGCCCCAGGCGGCGCTCAGCTCGGCCACGGCCTGCTGCCCGGCTTCGGTCAGCCAGGCCCGCCGCGCGGTCGCATCCAGGCCGTAGTGCGCGGGGCCGAGCTGCCTGGCCAGCGCCAGTGCCTGCCACAGGAAGGCCCGCCGCGCCGCATGCGGGCGCTGGCGCGAGAGCACCAGCGGCACCCCCGCCTCGTCCAGCAGGATGCTGTCTGCCTCGTCCAGCAGGGCCACGCACAGGCCGGGGAGCAGGGGCCGGGCCTCGCCGGGCGGCGCTGGCGTGCCGTCCCGCGGGCCGCGTGTTGCCGGTGGGCCGACCGGTGTGCCGGCCGCCGTTCCATGCGGCGCCTGCGCACGGCCGAGCAGGCCACGCGGCGCTTGCCCGTCCTCCGCTGTGCCTTGCGGGGCCCGTGCGCCCAGCGCCCGCAGGTGATGGCGCAGCGCGCCGCCGGGCCCGCCGGTCAGCGCCGGGCAGGCCAGGTGGTCGCGCAGGTGGTCGAAGGCCAGCTCGCTGGCGGTGGCATAGACCACGTGGTGGCCGTGCGCGGCGCGGCGCTGGGCCTCGTCCTCGCCCGGGCGCAGCGCGGCCACGCGCAGGCCGAGCGCGGCGTAGAAGGGCGTCAGCCACGCGGCGTCGCGGGCGGCCAGGTAGGCGTTGGCCGTGACCACGTGCACCGGCGCGCCGGCGCGGGCGGCCACGGCAGCGGCCAGGGCCATGGCCAGGGTCTTGCCCTCGCCGGTGGCCATCTCGGCGAGCTGGCCGCCCAGCATGGCCGCGGCGGCCATGAGCTGGGTGTCGAAGGGCTGCAGGCCCAGCGTGCCGTCGGCCGCGCGGGCGGCCTGGGCCAGGCGGGCGGCGAGGTCGGCCTGCTCCGCGGGCAGGTGGCTGGCGGCCGGACGCGCGGCTGCGCAGTCACCCGCCTCGATCAGCCACCGGGCGTGGCCGACGACCGCACGCAGCGCCCGGCCGGACAGCCGCGGCCACAGCGGCTGCGCGCGCGGCGGGGCGCCCGGGGGCCGCAAAGGCTGCATCGGATAAGGGCCCCAGAGCGGGCCCGGGGCGGGCAGGCGCGGCAGGGCGGGCGGTCGCGGCGCTTCAGCCTGGCGGTCCCCGGCAGACGCGGGCGACGCGGCATCCGCCGGTGGCTTTTCCGCGGCGTCCGCTGCCGCGGTCACGGCGGCGCTCACCGAGACGCTCAGCGAGGCGTCCACCGCTCTGCCTACCCCCGCCTTGACCGCCGTGCTCAGCGCCACGCTCACCGCCCGTCCTCCGCGCGGAAGGCCCGGCGCCAGGCCTGCAACGCGGCGCGGCCGGCCTGCACCAGTGCCGGGGCGTGGCCCAGGTCCACGCGCAGCCAGGCGCGCTGGCCCAGCAGAGCGCCGGCGGGCCGGTCGATGCGCACGTCCAGGGCCACCAGCGGCTCGGCGGCGCGCCGGCCGTCGGGGTCCGATGGGGCGGTGCGCAGCGGGCCGCCGTGGCGCTCGGCCAGGGCGGGGCTGGGCAGATCGGTGGTGGCGCCGGCGGCATCGGCCAGCAGGGCGGCGCGCCGCGGCGTGGCCGGCTCATCGGCCACGCGGGCCGACAGCCGGGGCGACCAGGTCGCGTCCGGTGCAGCGGCGGGTGCGCCGGTCGGTGTGGGGCGCCCCTGCGGTGCGGCTCCGGTCTGGCGTGTTCCAGGCGTGGCCGGGGCCGGGTGCGGTTGCCCGTCAGCCGCCGCCTCGGCCAGGGCCTGGCGCACCACCACAGCTTGCGACTGCGGCAGCGCCACGCGCAGCGTGGTGGGCGCGTGGGCGTCCAGCACCTGCCCCAGCAGGTGGCCGCGGGCCAGGTGGCGCCCGGGCAGGTCGGCGGCCTGGGGAAGCACCAGGCGGCCGGCGCGGCGAGCGCGGATCACCAGGCCGTCCAGCTCGTCATCGAGCTGGCGCAGCTCCTGGCTCAGGCGGGCGAGGTCCTCCTCGGCCTGCGCGGCCGCGGGCTGGGCAGGGGTGCCTTCGTCCAGCGCCCAGCCGCCATACCGGGCGTGCTGGGCCTGCTCCAGCCGGGCGGCCACGGCAGCGCGCCGGGCCTGCAAGCCCGGGTTGGCCAGGCGCAGCACCGGCTGGCCGGCGGCCACGGCCTGGCCATCGCGTGCCCACACGGTCTCGACGAAGCCGGCGGTCGGCGTGCGCAGTGCGGCCTGCTCATCAGCCCAGACCACCCCCGGCAGCACCGCCTGCTGCGGCAACGGCAGCGCCGCCAGCACGATCAACGGCCCGCCCAGCAGCGCGGCGGCGCGCGCCAGACGCCGGCCGCCACCGTCGCCCATCCCCTCCGTACCAGCCGTCCCACCCATCCCGGCACAGGCCGCCCGCCACAGCCGCCAGGCGCCGCCGGCCAGCGGGCGCAGCGTATGCACGCCCAGCACCGTGGCCGCCAGCAGGCCCAGCAGCGGGTGGGCGCGGCCCAGCCAGGCGGCCAGGCCCAGGATCACGCCCGCCATCCACAGCAGCGCGGCGGGCGCGTGCAGCACCAGCCACGGCGCCTCGCCCGGCGCGGCCTGCAGCGGCTCGGCTGCGGCGTGGCGGCCCAGCACCGCCTGGCGCAGCCGGGCGGCCCACCAGGCGCGGCTGCGCGTGGCCAGGTTGGGCAACTGCAGCGCATCGCACAGCAGGTGGTAGCCGTCGAAGCGCTGCAGCGGGTTGCCATTGAAGAGCAGGCTGGACGCCGTGCCGATGAAGGCCACGGCCAGCGCCAGATCACGCGCCAGGCCGTCGTCCAGCAGCGCCCACAGCGCCCAGCCGGCGGCGGCCAGCAGCAGCTCCGCGGCGATGCCGGCGCCGCTGACCAGCGCCCGCTGGCCTGCGCGCGGCAGGGCCGAGGCGGCGCTGGCGTCCACATAAGGCAGCGGCAGGCCCAGCATCAGCGTGATGCCGGCCTCGCGCACTGGCGCGCCCCAGCGCTGCGCGGCCAGGCCGTGGGCCAGCTCGTGCACGGCCTTCATCGGCAGGTACACGGCCAGGGCCAGCAGCCAATGCCGCGGCTCGCCCAGCCAGGCCTGCGCCTGCGCCGCGGCGGGCCCGCCATGCAGGGCGACGATGGCCACCAGCAGCGCCATCGCTGCCAGCCAGGCCGCGGCGCCGGCCCGCGAGAACAGCGTCCGCCCCGGCCCGGCCAGCCGCGCAAGCAGGCGCGACGGATCGCCCAGCGGCAGCCGCCAGGCCAGCAGCCGCCCCGCCCACCGCGCGCCGGCGCCGCGCCGGGGGCCCGCATGCGGGGGCAGCGCCGCGCCGGCCAGGCCGAAGTCCGGCTCGCGGTCGAAGCGCACCAGCCGCTCGCGGTGCAGCGTCATCAGCAGGGCGAGCGTCTCGTCCTGCGTCGGTGCCTCGTCGCCCAGGGCCTGCAGCGCCTGCCACAGCTGGTCCACTGTGCGCCGGCCGTCCAGCCGCGCGGCCAGGGCATAGGCGGGTGAGTTGAGCCGCACCTGCCGGCCGTGCAGCGGGTCGGCCAGCACCTGCCAGGTCTGCCCGCGCACGCGGTGCCGGTGCAGCCGCACCGATGCCGGTAGCGCCGGCACCAGCCGGGCGACGCGGAACCACTGGCTGCTGTAGAGCGACACGCCCCCGCCCCCGGCTCTTCAGCCCGTCCAGCGCCAGGCCAGCACGCGCAGCCGGGTGGCCCCGGCACGCGCGGCCGTCCACAGCAGCGGCTCGCGGGCGGTCACCACCTCGGCGCGGCCCAGCAGGCCCGGGCGCAGCTCGGGCGGCAGCGGGCCGATCAGGCGGGCCTCCACCTCGTAGACGTTGGCGCCGTCCACCGCGCGCGCCAGCGGCGTGACGCGCTGCACTTGCAGGTCCAGCGTGCGCCAGGGCAGTGCCGACACAGCCAGCGTGCCACGCTGCCCGGGCTGCACGCGGCCGATGTCGGCCTCGTCCACCTCCACGATCACCCGGTGCCGCCGCGTGTCGGCCACGGTCATCAGCGCATCGCCCTGCTTGACCGGTGCGCCGATGCGCTGGCTCAGGTCGCCTTCGATCACCACGCCGTCCAGCGGGGCGGTGAGCTGCGCGCGCTGCAGTTGCGCATCGGCCAGGGCGAGCTGGGCCTCGGCCTCGGCCGCGCGGGCCAGGGCCACGGCCGCCTCGCCACGATCGGAACGGGCCATGGCCGCGGCATAGCTGTTCTCATGCTGGGCCAGGGCGCTGGCCCAGCGGGCGCGCTCGATCTGCAGGTCGCGGTCGGCCAGGTCCACCAGCACCTGCCCGGCCCTCACCGCCTGCCCGGGCTGGGCATGCACGGCCTGCAGGAAGCCGTCTGCCGGCGCGGCCAGCACGCGCTGCTGCCAGCCCTCGATGCGCGCGCGGCCGGCCACCTCGGCGTCCACCGGCAGCAGCAGCGCGGCCAGCAGCGCCGCGCCGCTGGCGCCCAAGGTCCAGCGCCAGCGCGCGGGGCCGCTGCGCAACCGTTGCCACGCCTCGCGGGCGTCCTGGCGCACCCGCTGCCAGGCCGAGCGGCCGGCGGCCTCGCGCAGCGCCAGCGCGGGCGCGGCGGCGGCCAGCAGGTGGCTCAGCCGTTCCACGTCGTCAGCCGTCCAGGGCGCAGCCCGGCAGAGGCAGACGGCGCCGTGCGCGCGCCCGGGGCGGTCGTCGGCGCCCCCATCGCCAGGCAAGGGCACGGTCAGCACATGGCCGCCGCCGGCTGCGGCCAGCCGCTGGGCCAGATTGACGGGGAGCAGCGTGCCGGGCGCGGCGCCGGTCTGCTTCATTGGGTCGGAGGTGAGCGCGCAGCCCTGGTCCATCGCCTCGTCCAGCGCGGCGATCAGCGCATCGCGCCGCTCCTGCGGCACGGCCGGCTCGCAGGCGGCCAGCCGGGTGGGCGCATCCGGGGCATGGGCGGCGCGCCAGCCCACGGCTACCGCGTCGGCGCCCCAGGCCGGCTGCAGTACCCGGGCCAGCGCCTGGGCCGCCGCGTCGGCGCCCGGGGCGGCCATCACCTCGCCCAGCAGGTGCAGGGCGTGCGCGGCCATCCGACCGTCCTGGGGCCAGCAGGCGTCCGGCACCGCGCCAGCGGTCGCATCGGCGGGCGATCGGGGCGCAGCGGCGGCGGGGGGAGCGGCAGGAAGGGGCACGGGAAGGCTGCTTATGCACCGGGCCCCGCGCAGCGCGCAGGCCCGTCCACGCGCCCGGCCACACGGGGCGGACGCAGGCTCCGGTTATAGGGGCGCCCGCGGCCGTGCCAGGCGCGGAAAAGCAAGCCGCCGGCGCCTCACATCGCCGCATGCGGGCGGCCGCGCCCACCGGCCGCGTGCCCCGCCCCGAAAAAAAGGGGCGACCCGCAGGCCGCCCCTTTCCCTTCCTCGTCTCCCCGATGCGGCGCCCCGGCCCTTGCCGGCCGCGCCTCACCAGTCGGGGCCTGGTCACGCAACGACCTGGGCCCCGGTCCTCACCGGACTCAGTCCTGACCGAAGCGGTTCTTCGCGTCGGTCACGCAGGCGTCCTTCTGGTTGCCGCTGAGCGCATCGCACTTCTCGCGGGCGACCTTGTAGTCGGCCTTGTTCTTGTCCTGCACCGCGTCCTTGCGGGCTTCGGCCACGTCGCCGCGGGCCTCGTTGGCCTTCTTGGCCAGCTTGGTGTCGGCCTTGGCCTTCTCGTAAGCGGCCTTGGCTTCCTTCACGCAGACGTCCTTGGCATTGCCGCTCTGGTCGTCGCACTTTTCCTTGGCCACCTCGTAGTCGGCCTTGGCGCGGGCCTCGTGCAGCTTGCGGTCATGGCGGGCGGACGGCTCGTGCTTGGCCTCCAGTTCGGCCTTGGCCACGTCGTGCTTGCCTTCGGCCTCCTTCTGGCAGACGTCCTTGGCGTTGTCCTTGAGGGCGTCGCACTGGTCCTTGGCCGACTTGTAGTTGGCGTCGATCTGGTCCTTCTCGGCGTTGTAGGCGGCGCGGTCCATCTTGGCGGCGTGCGCCGGCGCGAAGGCGAAGGCGGCGGCCAGGGCGGCGGCGATGGCGAGCGGGCGGGTGTGTTGGATCATCTGTCTCTCCGGTTCGTTGGGGCGCGACGGCGCCTCGGGTCTTTCCGTCTCGGCGGGTGGCTTCCATCCGGAGGCGCTGGCCGCGAGCGGGTCTGGGGCGAGGGGCGGGCGGCCCTGGGGCCGGCTGCCTGCCTGCGTCCGCAGCATCGCGCGGCGCCGGCCCGCGGCCTGTCGTCCCGCAGCGGCGGCGGCTGTCAGACTGCGCCGATGCGGGCCGTGCGGCTTGCGGCTACGCTCGCGGGCTCACTGCCGTCCCGCCATGCCCGCCTGCTCTGCCCGCCTGCCGTCCGCTGCCGCCTGCTCCGCCCCCGCCGCTTCATCGCCGGCCCGGGCGCGGCCCTTGTCCACGGCACGCTTGCCGCAGGCCAGCGGCCGCGCGGCAGCCGGTGGGCCGATCCGGCCCAGCCAGCGCGGCGCGGCGGACTGGTTCCTGCTGGGCCTGCTGGCCGTGGTGGCCACGGCGTCGCTGGCGCCGGACATCGGCCGCACCGGCGGCTGGCTGCACCTGGAGCGGCTGGCGGATGCGGGCGTGTTCGCCATCTTCTTCCTGCACGGCATGGGGCTGTCCACCGAGAGCCTGCTGCAGGGCATCTCGCGCTGGCGGCTGCACCTGCTGGTGCAGCTGACCACCTTCGCCGTCTTCCCGCTGTGGTGGCTGCTGCTGGACGCGCTCTTCGGCAGCCTGGTGGCGCCGGACCTGCGCCTGGGCTTCTTCTACCTGGCGGCGCTGCCGTCCACCGTGTCGTCGTCGGTGGCGATGACGGCGCTGGCGCGCGGCAACGTGGCGGCGGCGGTGCTCAATGCCACGCTGTCCACGCTGCTGGGCGTGTTCCTGACGCCGCTGCTGGCAAGCTGGGTGATCGCCGGCGCCGACGGCCAGGCGCTGGCCGTGGGCGAGACCATGCTCAAGGTCGCCCAGATGCTGCTGCTGCCCTTTGCCATCGGCCAGGCGCTGCGGCCCTTCGTCGGCGGCTGGTTCAAGCGCATCAAGCCGTTCACCAACGCGGTGGACCGCGGCGTGATCGTGATGCTGGTGTGGACCTCGTTCAGCGATTCGGTGGCCGACGGCCTGTGGACGCGCCATGGCCCCGGGCTGCTGGTGACCACGCTGCTGGGCGTGGCGCTGTTCCTCTTCCCGATGCTGGCGCTCACGCGCTGGGCGGCACGGCGGCTGGGCATGCCGCCGGACGAGGAGATCGTCGCCGTGTTCTGCGGCTCGAAGAAGACGCTGGCGTCCGGCGTGCCGATGGCGCGGCTGCTGTTCGGCGGCCACCCGGCGATGGGCGTGCTGGTGCTGCCCATCCTCTTCTATCACCAGCTGCAGCTCTTCGTCTGCGCCGTGCTGGCGCGGCGCTATGCGCGGCGGATGGAGGCGGGCGGCTGAGCGCGCCGATGCGCAGATTGGGCAGGGGGTGGCAGCCCCGGGCGGTCCGAGGCCGCAGCAACCGAGTGGCCGGGTGCCGGGTGGCGGACGCCCCCGGCCTTCGGCTCTCCCGCGGTCGTCAGCCGCCGCGCTTGCCGCCCAGCAACGCGGCCACCTTGCGCTTGGGCTTGATGTAGCGTGACAGCCCGCTGGCCGGTGCGGGGGCTGCGGCCGGCTTGTCGGCCTGCTCCCAGCTCGGGTCGGCGCCGGCGGCCGGCTCGTAGGGCTTGTCGAAGAAGGGATCGGCCGGCGCGGTGGGCGCGGCGCGGCGCACCGGGTGCGGGGCCCGCGGCTCGTCGCGCTCGTCCAGCTCGCGGCGGCGGCGCGGCGGGCGGTCGTCCTCCAGCTCCAGCGGCTCCAGGTCGAGCTTCTTCTTGAGCAGCTTTTCGATCTCGGCCACCAGCCGGCTGTCGTCGCGCGAGACGAAGGACACAGCGATGCCCGACGCCCCGGCGCGGCCGGTGCGGCCGATGCGGTGGACGTAGTCCTCGGCGTTGAACGGGATGTCCCAGTTGAAGACCGCTGGCAGGTCGGCGATGTCCAGCCCGCGCGCGGCCACGTCGGTGGCCACCAGCAGCTCGATCTCGCCGGCCTTGAAGGCGGCCAGCGCCTTCAGCCGCTCGTCCTGCGACTTGTCGCCGTGCAGGGCCGAGGTCTTGAGCCCGTCGCGCTCGAAGGCCCGCGCCAGGCGCGCTGCACCGAGCTTGGAGTTGACGAAGACGATGCTCTGCGTGATGCCGCGGGTCTTGAGGATCTGGCGCACGGCGCGGCGCTTGTCGTCTTCTTCCACACGGTAGAAGCGTTGCTCCACCGTGGACGCCGTGGCATTGGGCCGGGCGACTTCCACCAGCACCGGCTCCTGCAGGTAGCTCTGCGCCAGGCGCTTGATCTCCGGCGAGAAGGTGGCGGAGAACAGCAGCGTCTGCCGCTGCTTGGGCAGGTAGCTCAGGATGCGCTGCAGGTCGGGCAGGAAGCCGATGTCCAGCATGCGGTCGGCCTCGTCGAGCACCACGTACTCCACCTGGCCCAGCGAGCAGTTCTTGGCCTCGATGTGGTCCAGCAGCCGGCCCGGCGTGGCGATCAGCACCTCCACGCCCTTCTTCAGCTCGGCCGTCTGCGGCTTCATGTCGATGCCGCCGAAGACCACCGCCACGCGCAGCTGCGTGTGCTTGGCATAGGCCTTGACGTTGTTGGCCACCTGGTCGGCCAGCTCGCGCGTGGGGGCCAGTACCAGGGCGCGCACCGGGTGCCGCGCCGGCGAGGCAGACGCGTTCTCGTGGCGCAGCATCTTCTGCAACAGCGGCAGCGAGAAGGCGGCCGTCTTGCCGGTGCCCGTCTGCGCCGCGCCCATCACGTCCCGCCCGGACAGGACGATCGGGATGGCCTTGGCCTGGATGGGCGTGGTCTGGGTGTAGCCCTGCTCCTGGATGGCGCGCAGCAGCTTGGCGTCCAGCGAGAGGGAATCGAAGCGCACAGGCTGCGCCGCTGTCTCGGGCGCGCCCGGAGTGGGGGTGTCGTTCATGTACGCGGGATTATCCCACCGCGGCCATCCGGGGCAGGGACGCCGTGGCCGGCCGGGGTGCCGCCGCACCTGCTCCGGGCCACGCCTTGTTCAGGAGGTGCAATGGTGCGGAAGCCCGGAGCAGGGAGGGCAAGCGGGGCGTCGCCGGGGCTGTGTCAGGCCCGCGGATCGAGCTCGGTATCGGACGGCGCGCCCCGCATGCTGGCGTCCTGCGGCTCGAAATCGACCTTGTCCCGCACCGCGCAATCAGGGCAGGACCAGGCATCCGGGACCTGAGCCCACCGTGTGCCCGCGGCCAGCCCCTCGCGGGGGCAGCCCTGCATCTCGTCGTAGACGTAGCCGCAGTTGGGGCAGCGGAAGCGGGCCATGGCCGAGTGGTCTCCGTAGGTCGATACAGCCCGGGAGTGTCGAGCCGTGCCCCGCGGGCGGGAAGTGGCGGGACGCCGACGCAGCCTCGCGTAGCGCCGGACGACCCCGGAGCAGGCGGGTCGGGTGCCGGGGCGTGGTGGCATGCTTGCCGCCCATGGACACCCTCAGCCTGATCCTGGACGACATGCGCCTGCAGGGCAGCGTGTTCGTCTACACCCATGCCAGCGCGCCGTGGTCGCTGCGCCTGCACACGCCCGGCGTGGCGGCCTTCCACATCGTCACCGGCGGCAGCGCCTGGCTGCTGCGCCAGGGCCGCGAGCCGCTGGCCCTGCAGGCCGGGGATCTGGTCATCCTGCCCAGCGGCGACGACCACCGCGTGCAGGACCGCCCCGGCCACGAGGGGCCGCCCACCGACCTGCTGCCGCTGATCTCCGCGCCCAACCGGCCCGACGAGCCGCTGCGCCTGGGCGGCGGCGGCACCGCCACCACCCTGGTCAGCGGCCACACCCGCTTCGACGCCGCGATGGCCGCGCCGCTGCTGGCCGCGCTGCCGCCGCTGATGCATGTGCGCAGCGACGGCGACGCGCCCGCCCCGTGGCTGGCCATCGGGCTGCAGTTCCTGGCGCAGGAGGTCAGCGCCTCGCGCCCGGCGCAGCAGGCCATCATCAACCGCATCAGCGACATCATGCTGATCGAGTGCATCCGCGACCACGTCGAGTCGCTGCCCGAGGGCTCGGGCAACTGGCTGGTGGCGCTGCGCGACAAGGCGCTGTCCACCGCGCTGGGCCAGATGCACCGTGAGCCGGCACGCAACTGGACGGTGCACGAGCTGGCGGGGCTGGCCTGCCTGTCGCGCTCGGCCTTTGCCGAGCGCTTCACCCTGGCTCTGGGCCGCCCGCCACTGGCCTACCTGACGCAGCACCGCATGCGCCTGGCCGCGCGCCAGCTGGCCGGCTCCCTGCAGCCGATCAGCCGCATTGCCGACAGCGTGGGCTATGCCTCGGAGACGGCCTTCAGCCAGGCTTTCAAGCGCGAGTACGGCTGCTCGCCGTCGATCTGGCGTGAGCAGCAGGCGCGCGCGCGTCTGCCGCAGGCCGAGCCGGCCACCCAGGCCGACGAGTCGGCAGCCGATCCGCTGCCACCCGGGCGGGCCTGCGGTTGAGCGCCCGCGGTGACGTGCCGGCCCCGAGCGCCGGGCGCCGCCTGCGGGCTCAGAAGGTGTAGCCCGCCTGGGCGCTGACGCCTTCGGCCGCCTCCAGGATGCGCGCCAGCGCACCCAGCCCGTTGTAGCGGCAGCACACGCGGTGGGCATAGCGCCACACCAGCGGGATGTCGGCCAGGTAGCCGGTCTTGCCGTCGCGGTGGGCCAGGCGGGCGAAAATGCCCAGCACCTTCATCTGGCGCTGCAGGCCCATCCACTCGAAGTCGCGCCAGAACTCGCCGAAGTCCGCCGCCACCGGCAGCCCGGCCTTGCGTGCGCGCTCCCAGTAGCCCACGCCCCAGTCGATCTGGGCTTCCTCCTCCCACTCGATGTAGGCGTCGCGCAGCAGCGAGGCCAGGTCGTAGGTGATGGGGCCGAAGACCGCGTCCTGGAAGTCGAGCACGCCAGGGTTGGGCTTGCTGACCATCAGGTTGCGGCAGTGGTAGTCGCGGTGCACCAGCACGCGCGGCTGGGCCAGGTTGTTGGCCAGGATCAGGGCGAAGGTCTGCTCCAGCTGCGAGCGCTGGGCGTCGCTCAGGCTCAGGCCGCGGTGGCGGGCCAGGTACCACTCGGGGAAGAGGTCCAGCTCGCGCCGCAGCAGCGCGGCGTCATAGGGCGGCACGGCGGCCTCGGCATCGATGGCCTGCAGCCGCACAAGCGCATCCAGCGCATCGCCGTAGAGCTGGCGGTTGATGCCGGCCGCCGGCTGCCCGGGCTGCAGGCGCGACAGGTAGGTTGCATCGCCCAGGTCCGACAGCAGCATGAAGCCCTGGGCCTGGTCCCACTCCAGCACCGCCGGCACATGCAGGCCGCCGGCAGCCAGCAGACGGGCGACGGCCACGAAGGGCCGGCAATCCTCGTGGGCGGGCGGCGCGTCCATCACGATGCGCGCGCCGCGCTCGCCGTCCACGCGCAGGTAGCGGCGAAAGCTCGCATCCGAGCTGGCGGCGCGCACGCTGCCCGCATCCAGCCCGTGCGCGGGCGTCACGGCCGCCAGCCAGGCCTCGAAGGCCTCACGGCGGGCCGGGTCGGCCCAGCTCACCCCGGCGGCGTGCGCGGTCGGATCGGTCGGCGATGCAGGGGCGGCGGGCGGGTTCATCGGCAGGGGCGGGGCAGGGCGCGCACCGGGCGGTCAAGCCGGTGCGGCGTGGATAATCGCGCGATTCTAAGAACCGCCCCTGGACGCCCCTGGGCGCGTGACCGGCGCCAGCGCCGGGCCGACGCGTCGAGTCCGACCCCGTGCCGTGCCCGACTCCCGTCTGCCCCGATCCGTGCTGACGCCTGCTGCCGACCTGCCCGCCTCCTCCGTGCCCAATGGCCGTCACCGTGCCGGCCGTGCCGCCGCCCCCGTCGTGCGTCCTCTGGCCTGGGCCGCGGCCTTTGCGGCCGGTGCGGCCGGTGTGGCGTCGCTGGCCGGGATGACGCCCGCCGCGGCGCAGCAGCTCGACACCACGCTCAACCGGCCCCGGCCGGCTGCATCGGCCTCTGCATCCCCGCCCGCGCCTACCGCCGAGCCGGCCGCATCGCCTTCGAGCGTCTACCAGGCCGGTGACGATCCGGCCGAGGCAGCGGCCGCAGCGGCCTCCTCGGCCGCCAGCGATGCCGCCGGCCCCGGCCTGCGCCTGGCCCCGCGCCTGGCCCCGCCGCCGCGCGGCGCCGCCGCGCGCGAGTTGCCCATCTACTTCGAGGCCGACCGCCTGAGCGGCGTGGCCGCCGGCCACACCCGGGCCGAAGGCACGGCGCGCCTCAAGCGCGGCGACCTGAGCATCCGCGCCGACGTGCTCGAGCACACCGAGGCCGACAACACCGCCCGCGCCATCGGCAACGTGCGCGTCAACCGCGCCGGCGACATCTACAGCGGCCCCCAGCTGCAGATGCAGCTCGACACCTATGCCGGCTACTTCGAGTCGCCCACCTACCGCTTCGCGCTGACCGGCGCCGGCGGCCAGGCCGAGCGCATCGACTTCATCGACGCCGACCATGCCGTGGCCACCGGCGCCACCTACACCAGCTGCGTGCCCGACGAAGGCTCCGACCCCGACTGGATCCTCTCGGCCCGGCGCGTGCGCATGGACTTCGAGAACAAGGTCGGCGTGGCCGAGGGCGCGGTGGTGCGCTTCCTGGGCGTGCCCATCGTCGGCGTGCCGGTGCTGAGCTTTCCGCTCAGCGAAGACCGCAAGTCCGGCTGGCTGCCGCCCACCTTCGACGTCAACTCGCGCAGCGGCTTCGAACTGGCGGTGCCCTACTACTGGAACATCGCGCCCAACTACGACGCGACGATCACGCCCACCTATGCCGCCCGCCGCGGCGTGGGCCTGAACACCGAGTTCCGCTATCTGCAGCCCGGCTGGTCCGGCCAGCTGCGCGCCGACACCCTGCCCAACGACGCCGAGGCCGGCCGCTCGCGCTGGCTGGGGCAGTGGAAGCACAGCGCGGCCTTCGGCACGCGCACCGATGCCAGCGTCAACCTGCTGCGCGTCTCCGACGACGACTACTGGAAGGACTACCCGCGCGAGATCCCCTCGCTCACCCGCCGGCTGCTCAGCTCCGACGCGCGCGTCGAGCACCGCCTGGCCGACGGCGTGCTGGGCGGCCTGGGCGCCACCAGCCTCGCCACCTATGCGGCCGTGCAGTCCTGGCAGGTGCTGCAGGACGTGGACGTGGCCGACCGGCTGGTCGCGCCCTACCGCCGGCTGCCGCAGCTGGGCTTGCGCGCGCTGGGCGAGCTGGGCGGGGCGGGCCTGCAGTGGTCGGCCGAGACCGAGATCAACCGCTTCGCGCTGAGCGACCGCATCGAGGACCAGGGCCGCCCGGTCGGCACCCGCGTGCATGCGCTGGTCGGCATCGCCCGCCCCTGGCAGCCGCTGGCCGACACACCGGGCTGGGTGATCACGCCGCGGCTGCTGCTCAATGCCGCCAGCTACCAGACCGACGAGGCGATGAGCGACGGCCGCACCCAGGCCAGCCGCCTGATCCCCACGGCCAGCATCGACAGCGTCTGGCAGCTCGAGCGCGACTCCAGCTGGTTCGGCCGCGCCTACACGCAGACGCTGGAGCCGCGCATCAAGTACGTGCACACGCCGTACAGGGACCAGTCGGCCCTGCCGGTGTTCGACAGCGCGGCGCTGGACTTCAACGCCGACAACATCTTTGCCGACAACACCTTCTCCGGCATCGACCGCGTCGCCGACCTGCACCAGGTGATCGCCGGCGTCACCACGCGGCTGGTCGACCAGGCCACGGGTGCGGAGGCGCTGCGCCTGGGCATCGTGCAGCGCTACCTGCTCAGCGACCAGCGCATCACCGAAGATGGCGAGCCGCTGACGCAGCGCCTGTCGGACCTGCTGCTGCTGGGCTCCACCTCGGTCATCCCGCACTGGTGGGTGGACGCCACCGCCCAGTTCAGCAGCGACGACAACCGCATCCAGCGCTCGGTGATGGGCGTGCGCTACTCGCCCGGCGCCTGGCGCACCATCGGCGCCACCTACCGCCTCACGCGCGACGCCAGCGAGCAGATCGACCTGGGCTGGCAATGGCCGGTGTGGGGCCGCATGCCACCGCTGGCCGATGCGCCCGCCGGCCAGCTCACCCGTGCCCTGGCCAGCCGCAGCGGCAGCGGGCAATGCGGGCGCAGCACGCTCTACAGCGTCGGCCGCGTCAGCTACAGCCTGCAGGACAGCCGCATCACCGACTCGCTGTTCGGCTTCGAGTACGACGCCGGCTGCTGGATCGGCCGCGTCGTCGCCGAACGCATCTCCACCGGCCAGAGCGAGGCCACCACCCGGCTGATGTTCCAGCTGGAGCTGGTCGGCCTGTCCCGCCTGGGCTCCAGCCCGCTGGGTGCCCTGCGGGACAATATCCCCGGCTACCGCCTCCTGCGCGACGAGGCCGCGCCTGCCGCCCCGCCCGAGCCTGCCGAACCCTTCTCCACCGATGACTGAATCCCTCTTTCGCCGCGTCGCTTCTTCTGCAGTTCACGCGACGGCGTGCGTGCCCGCGCCCGCTGCGCCCGCCGGTCTGCCGCGGCGGGCCGGCGCGCTGGTTCTGGCGGCGCTGTTCGGCCTGTCTTGCGTCGCGCAGGCGCAGTCCCCGCGGCCGGCTGCAGCCGGCCCGGGCCTGTCGCTGCAGGGCAGCGGCCTGCAGGCGCCCGATTCGCTGCGCGCCACGATGAGCCCCACGCTGCAGGCGCCGCAGAACGACGCGCGCACCGTGGACTACATCGTCGCCATCGTCGACCAGGAGCCCATCACCAACTCCGAGGTGCAGCAGCGCGTCAGCCGCGTGCTGCAGGAGGGCGCCCCCGACGGCCGCGCGCTGCCAGGCCGCGACGTGCTGCGCCAGCAGGTGCTCGACGCGCTGATCGACGAGCGCGCGCAGCTGGCCATGGCCCGCAACCTGGGCGTGCGCGTTTCCGAGGCCGAGATCGACCAGGCGATCGCCAACATCGCCGAGCAGAACCAGATCACCCCCGTCGAGCTGCGCCGCCGCCTGCGCGCCGACAACATCGACTACGCGCGCTTTCGCCAGAACATCCGCGAGCGCATGCTGCTGGAGCGCCTGCGCGACCGCGAGGTGCCGCCGCGCATCCGCATCTCCGAGTCCGAGATCGATGCGCTGATCAAGGAGCAGCTCGGCAGCCCCACGGTGGAGCGCGAGCTGTCGCTGGCGCAGATCCTCATCTCTGTGCCCGAAGGCGCCAGCGACGCACTGGTGCAGAGCAAGCGCGAGCTGGCCGACAAAGTCCTGGCCCAGGCCCGCGCCGGGCAGGACTTCTTCAAGCTGGCGCAGGACGTGTCGGAAGACGCCGAGACGCGGGCCAAGGGTGGCGAGATGGGGTGGCGCGCCGTCAGCCGCGTGCCCGACCTCTTCGTCAACGCCACCACCGCGCTCAAGCCCGGCGAGGTCGCGCCGCAGGTGCTGCGCTCGCCGGCGGGCTTCCACATCGTGCGCCTGCTCGACCGGCGCGATGCGCTGGCCGGCTACTCGGTCGTGCAAAGCCGCGCCCGCCACATCCTCATCCGCCCGGCCAGCCCGGCCCAGGCCGCCGCGGCACGTGCCCAGCTGGCGGACATCCGCCAGAAGATCGTCACCGGCCAGGCCAGCTTTGCGCAGATGGCGCGGCAGTATTCGCAGGACGGCACCGCCACGCGCGGCGGCGACCTGGGCTGGTCCACCGTCGGCATGTTCGTGCCCGAGTTCCAGAAGGCGCTCGACGGCCTGCAGGCCGGCGAGATCTCCCAGCCCATCACCAGCCGCTTCGGCCTGCACCTGATCCAGCTGATGGAGCGCCGCCAGGCGCCGGTGGACCCGCGCCAATTGCGCGAGAACGCCCGCAACATGCTGCGCGAGCAGCGCTTCGACGCCGCCTACCAGGAGTGGGCGCGCGAGGTGCGCGCGCAGACCTACATCGAGATGCGCGAGCCGCCGCAGTGAGCCCGCGCGCCCCCGGCGGCCACATCCCGCGCAAGCGTTTCGGCCAGCACTTCCTGACCGACAGCGGCGTCATCGCCGACATCGTGCGCGCCATCGCGCCGCGCCCGGGCGAGCCGCTGGTGGAGATCGGCCCCGGCATGGCCGCGCTGACCGATCCGCTGGTGGAACGCTGCGGCCGCCTCACCGTCATCGAGCTGGACCGCGATCTGGCCGCGCGGCTGCGCAAGCGCGCCGAGCTCAAGGTCGTCGAGTCCGACGTGCTCAAGGTGGACTTCGCCGCCTTGGCCGCCGAGCTGGGCGCAAAGCTGCGCGTCGTGGGCAACCTGCCCTACAACATCTCCACGCCCATCCTCTTTCACCTGCTGCAGTACATCGACCACGTGCAGGACCAGCACTTCATGCTGCAGAAGGAAGTGGTGGACCGCATGGCCGCCGCACCCGGCAGCAAGGACTACGGCCGGCTGTCGGTGATGCTGCAGTGGCGCTACGACATCGAGTCGGTGCTCGACGTGCCGCCCGAGGCCTTCGATCCGCCGCCCAAGGTCGACTCGGCCGTGGTGCGCATGCAGCCGCTGCCGCATCCGGTGGACGTGCCGGGCGATCTGCTGGGCGAGATGGTGACGGCCGCCTTCTCGCAGCGGCGCAAGATCCTGCGCCACACGCTGGGCGCCTGGCTGGCGGCCAGGGGCATGGAAGCCGAAGGCTTCGACCTGCAGCGCCGGGCCGAGGAGGTGCCGGTGGCCGAGTATCTGGCCCTGGCCACGCGAGCCGCAGCCCAGCCCGGCCGCTGAAGCCGGGAGGCTTCCGGCCCATCTCTCGCAGCACGCCCGGCAGGCCAGTCCGGCTGCCCGGCGAGGTGACGGTGACGGCCTGCAGCGGCTGACCTTGGCCCATTGCGGATCCATTGCGGACCGATGCAGGGCCTATGCAGCGCCTATGCAGCGCCTGAGCGGCCGACCGTGCGAGCCTGACCTTCGGTGCGGCGACCGGCATCCCGAAGGCAGCGGCCGCACCGGCCGGCCGCCGAGCTCAGGCGGCGGTGCGCCGACGGCGCTTGACCACCCAGCCCAGGGCCCCCAAGCCGGCCAGCATCAGCGCGGCCGTCTCGGGCTCCGGCACCGGCGACAGGGCCGGATAGACCTTGTAGTCGCCATAGCCCACCAGCTTGAGCGCGTACTCGCCCGGCGCCAGCAGCGAGAAGTTGTAGCCGAAGGCCGCAGGGTAGGAGAACGACGGCGCGCTCGGCGTGATCGTCGCTCCGGCCGTGTAGCTGAACAGGCTCACCGAGGTGAACCAGCTGCCGTAGCCGGTGAAGCCGGTGATCAGCACGTCGGTGGGCACATCCAGGCTGAAGGTCAGCCAGTCGGTGTTGTCGCTGGCTTCGAGGAAGCCGCCGGTCAGCGGCGCCAGCAGCGGCTGCGTGGCGGCCGATGCGGGCACCGACAGCGTGGCCGCACCGAGCGCGAGTACCGCGGCGACGAGGGGCTTGGTCTTCATGGCAGGCTCCTTGGGACGGAAGGGATCGTGATCTCTTCACGCAAGCTCCAGGCCAGCCGTGGGCGGCCCGTCCCGCCCCGCTGCAGCGCAGCCGCGCAGTTCGCAGGTGCGCCGACGCACGTTGCCCGTGCGTTGCGCTCCTCGCGCCGGTGCCCGCACGGTCAGCAGGCAGGACGCTGCACCGCCCCGGGCTCCTGCGCCCGGTCAGATGGCACCGCGCCTTCTTCCAACGCGGCTGGGGCACCCGACAATGAACAAGGCGGGCCGAGGGCCCGCCTTGACTGGGAAGCCGCGAGCCGCCTGAGGGCGGCCCGCTGTCCGGTCACTGCTTACTTGGCAGCGCGGCGACGCAGCATGAAGCCGATGGCGCCCAGGCCACCCAGCATCAGCGCGTAGGTCTCGGGTTCCGGAACCGGAGCCGCCTGGATGCTGAAGTCATAGCTGCCACGGGTGCTGACGCCATTCACCACCTGGCCGGTGCCGACCACGTTGCCGGAGATCACGACGCTGAAGCTCTGCGTCGGGATGACCAGCGGGTTGTTGCCCAGCGCGATCTCGAAGAACGAGGTGCTGCCCGTCGTGCCGGGGCCGTCAGCCGAGAACAGCAGGTTGTTGGCGGCGTCGAACACCTTGACGGCACCCACGCCGAAGACGATGTCCTTGGCGTTGCGGAAGCGCAGCTCGGAGATGCTGCCTTGGACTTCGCCAGGGCCGGTGAAGCCGAAGATGAAGTCGTAGGTGTCGGTGAACGGGCCGTTGGTGACGAACTCGGTGTCGAACGTGCGTTCCTGGCCGATGTTCAGCGTGGTGGCGGCGGTCGCCGAGGCGACGGCGCCGAAGGCCAGGGCGCTGGCCAGGACGATGTGCTTGAGTTTCATTTGATTCCCTTCTTGAGGATTTCTGAGGGGAGGAGCAACCGGATTCGTGGCGTGCGCTGCCCCTCCCGACCAGCGCCCGTCCCAGTGGCAGGGTTATAGCAACCAGATATGACTGCTCGTAACCCCCTGGGGCGTG
The DNA here is from genome assembly GCA_016219375.1 of Burkholderiales bacterium. Lineage (GTDB taxonomy): Bacteria > Pseudomonadota > Gammaproteobacteria > Burkholderiales > Burkholderiaceae_C > Aquabacterium. The sequence continues at coordinate 15,562 of JACRNC010000022.1, read as the reverse complement.
CCGGGACCCGCGCGATCAAGGGGGGTGCGGAGAACCGTCAGCCACAAGGCTGCAACCGGCGGCGCGGGCGGGTGCTGCGGGCGCCCCCGCCTAAACTGCCCCGATGCAGATCTACAAGGTGGGCGGTTGCGTGCGCGACGCGCTGATGGGCGTGGCCGCCAGCGACCGGGACTGGGTGGTGGTGGGCGCCACGCCGGCGCAGATGGAGGCGGCCGGCTTCCAGCCGGTGGGGCGCGACTTCCCGGTGTTCCTGCACCCGGACACGCACGAGGAGTACGCCCTGGCGCGCACCGAGCGCAAGACGGCGCCGGGCTACCACGGCTTTGCCTTCCACGCGGCGCCGGACGTGACGCTGCAGGAGGACCTGCTGCGCCGCGATCTGACCATCAACGCGATGGCCCAGGACGATGCCGGCCGGATCATCGACCCGTATGGCGGGAGGGCCGACCTGCAGGCTCGGCTGCTGCGCCATGTCTCACCGGCGTTTGCCGAGGATCCGGTGCGCATCCTGCGGCTGGCGCGCTTCGCCGCGCGCTGGCCGGACTTCCGCGTCGCGCCCGAGACGCTGGCGCTGATGCGCGGGATGGTGGCCGCCGGTGAAGTGGATGCCCTGGTGGCCGAGCGCGTCTGGCAGGAGCTCGCTCGGGGGCTGATGGAGCAGCGGCCCTCGCGCCTGTTCGAGGTGCTGCGCGACTGCGGTGCGCTGGCGCGTCTGCTGCCGGAGGTGGACCGCCTGTGGGGCGTGCCGCAGCGCGCCGAGCATCACCCCGAGGTGGACACCGGCGTGCACCTGATGATGGTGCTGGACATGGCCGCGCGCCTGGGTGCGAGCCTGCCGGTGCGCTATGCCTGCCTGGGCCACGACCTGGGCAAGGGCACCACGCCCGTGGACGTGTTGCCCCGCCACATCGGGCACGAGGGCCGCAGCGCGCGGCTGCTCAAGGCCGTGGGCGAGCGGCTGCGCGTGCCGGTGGAATGCCGCGAGCTGGCCGACGTGGTGGCCCGCGAGCACGGCAACGTCCACGCCAGCGGCGGCCTGAAGGCCGCGGCCGTCGTGCGGCTGCTGGAGCGGTGTGATGCGCTGCGCAAGCCGCAGCGTTTTGCCGACGTACTGCTGGCCTGCGAATGCGATGCGCGCGGCCGGCTGGGGCGCGAGGAGGCCGACTACCCACAGCGCCGCCGGCTGCAGGCGGCGCTGGAGGCCGCCCGGGCCTGTGACACGGCCGCGGTGTCGGCCGACGCGTTGGCCCGCGGCTGGGCCGGGCCGCGCATCGGCCAGGCGATCCATGAGGCCCGGGTGGCTGCCGTGGAGGCGCTCTTCAGCCGAGAGCCGCAGTGGGCGCCGGCGCCGACCACGGGGGGGCCGCAGGCGGCTGCCTGAGCGCGAGGCGGCTGGCTGGCATGCGTTGCGGGCACTCAATGACAAGAGGCGACCTTGGTCGCCTCTTGTTCGCTTCGCGGCGGGTCATTGCCCTGCCGTCTCGGCCGCGCTCAGCACATGCGGTCGGACGGTGTGGCCTGACTTTCTTCAGCGGCTGCGGCGCGTGAGCACCATGCCGCCGATGGCCACCAGGCCGGCCAGCAGCATCGCGTAGGTAGCCGGCTCGGGGACGGCCGAGGTGATGCCGCCGGTGTACTGGCCGCCCTGGCCGATCCAGGTGCCGGTGATGCTCAGCACGTGCTTGCCCGGGTTGAGCAGCGTCGGCGGCAGGGCGAAGGCGTAATAGGTCTGGAAGGGGCCCGAGAAGGCCTGGCCGACGAAATCGACACCGTCGAAGGTGATGCTCGACGGCGCGAAGCCGCCGGAGCCGTAGGCCGGGGCGGAGAAGGTGAAGGAGCTGAAGGTGCCCGAGGCGACCAGCCCGCTGAGGTCGAACTCGAAGACGTCGGTGACGGTGCCGGCGGACTTCTGCGACGCGGAGAACGCGATGTCGAAGGGGCTGTAGACGATGAGGTTGCGCGTGGTGGACGTGGCGGCTGCAGCCGGGAGCGCGACGCCGGCGGCAAGCGCGCAGGCCAGGGCGAGACGGGAGTACTTCATGGTGACGACCTCTGAGATGAGTTGGAGATGCACTGCGTTGGCGCGGCCCGGTGTGCGCGGCTGCGCGAAACGCCTTGAAGCAATGTTCCGGCCAAACCCGGCTTGACAACGCCCGAGCAGCCCGCGCGATCGCGGGGTGGTCTGCGTAAGTGAGGGGGCGGCCCCGGCCCCGCAGGCCGGACTGTGCTCAGAGCGTGTGGCTGCGGTCGCCGCGGGCAAAGCCGAGGGCGTCGAACTCGGCGCCGCGCACGAAGCCGATCACCTTGAACAGCTCGCCCATCTCGTGCTCGGCCACCAGACGGTGAGCAGCGGCGCGCTGGGCCAGGGCCTGCGATTGCGGCAGGCCGGCGGTGGCGGCGGCCAGGTCGTCGAGCAGGCCGCAGTTGAGGAGGAAGTGCGCCTGCGTGGTGTAGCCCAGCACGGTCAGGCCGGCGTCCTGCCCGGCCAGCGCGATGCCGGTGAAGTCGACATGGGCGGTCAGGTCCTTCTCGCCCGGGTCGGCCAGCGGATCGGCATCGGCCCGGTGGCCGCGGTGGCACATCAGCGTGCCGCCGTGGCGCTGGGGCAGGTAGTACTCGGCCTCCGGGAAGCCGTAGTCGATGAAGAAGGCCGCGCCCTGCAGCAGGCGCTCGGCCAGGGTGCGGATGAAGGCCTGGGCCTGGGGATGGATCTCGGTGACCGCGCCGGGCGGGAAGGGCGCATCGACCGGCGGGCGCAGGTCGGTCGAGCGCTCAGCCCAGGCCAGGCGGTCGTCGGCCAGCGCCACGCCGCGCTCCAGCCATTGGCCGCCGTCCCAGGCGAGCAGCTTGACCGGCATGGCGTCCAGCACCTCGTTGCCGACGACCACGCCGCGCAGTTCGGCGGGCAGCTCGCTCGCCCAATGAAGGACCACGCGGTCGGCCCAGCGGGCGAGCGTGCGCTGCTGGCTTTCGCGCAGCGCGCCCGACAGGTCGACGATGGTGTAGCGGCGGGGCAGGGCACCGCGCTCGTCCAGCGCCTGCAGGATCTGCGCGGCCAGCGCGCCGGTGCCGGCGCCGAACTCCCAGACCTCATCCGTGCCGGTGGCCTGCAGGGCCTGCTCGACCTGGCGGGCCAGGGCGCGGCCGAACAGGGGGCTGAGCTCCGGAGCGGTGACGAAGTCGCTGCCGTCCTTGGCCATCTGGCCGAACTGCCGGCTGCCGCGGCTGTAGTAGCCCAAGCCCGGCGCGTAGAGCGCCAGGGCCATGTAGCGGTCGAAGGGAAGCCAGCCGCCATCCTGCGTGATGGCCTGCGCGATGAGGCTGCGCAGGGCATCGGCCGGCTGCCCCTGTGCCGGATCGGTGGGGGAGGGGCTGGCTACACTGTCCGGCTTTGCGTTCACCGCGCGATTGTAGGAAGCCGCTCATGACTGCCTTGCCCCGCCCGGATGAACCATCCGTTGCCGCTGGCAGCAGGGACGCATCCGCCACGGGCAGCGGCGGGCAAGGCGAGCGCCGGGTGGCGCTGGTGACCGGCGCGGCGCGGCGGCTGGGCCGCGAGATCGCGCTGGACCTGGCCCGCCACGGCTGGGACGTGGCCCTGCATTGCCGCCGCTCGCTGGACGAGGCGCAGCAGACTGCAGCCGACCTGCAGGCGCTGGGCGCGCGCACGGCGGTGCTCCCCGCCGCGCTGGACGACGAGGCCGCCTGCCGCGCCCTGCTGCCGCAGGCGGTGCAGGCCCTGGGCCGCGTCGATGCGGTGGTCAACAGCGCGTCCACCTTTGAATATGACGACGCCGCCACCTTCAGCTACGCCATGCTGGAGACGCACCTGCGGGCCAACACCGCGCCGGCCATCGTGCTGGCGCAGGCGCTGGCGGCGCACCTGGCCGAGTCGATGGCGGAGGGTGCGGTGGTCAACCTGCTCGACCAGAAGCTGTGGAACCCCAACCCGGACTTCCTGAGCTACACGCTGTCCAAGGCGGCGCTGGAGTCGGCCACCACGCTGCTGGCGTTGGCCCTGGCGCCGCGCGTGCGCGTGGCGGGCGTGGCGCCCGGGCTGACGCTGACCAGCGAATGGCTGACCGGCGAGCGCTTCGAGCAGGCGCATCGCCTGTCGCCCCTGCAGCGCTCGTCCACCCCGGCCGACGTGGCCGCTGCCGTGCGCTTCGTGCTGGACAACCGCTCCATCACCGGCACCACGCTGCTGGTCGATGGCGGGCAGCACCTCACGCGCTTTGCGCGTGATTTCTCGATGATGTGAAAGAAGGCGGACGCCATGTCCCTGACCAAAGGCAACCAGATCCTCACGCTCACCGGCCTGCGCTTTGCGGCCAACCTGGGCGTGCTGGACCATGAGAAGGACGCGCCGCAGCCCATCGAGGTGGATGCGGAGCTCAACCTGGGCACCCAGCCGCTGATGCCGCGCGACGACGACATCACCCATGTGCTGGACTACCGGCGCGTGCGCAGCATCGTGATCGAGGAGTGCACCGCGCAGCATGTCAACTTGCTGGAGAGCCTGATCGGCAAGGTGGCCGCACGGCTGATGGACCTGCCCGGCGTGATCGGCGTGCGCGTGCGCATTGCCAAGCTGGAGATCTTCGACGACTGCGAAGTGGCCATCCGCGTGGAGACGGGCCAGTGGTGAGCCGCCCGGCACACCGGACGTATTGAGAGCAAGAGACCTGCGATGAACGCCCCCGAATCCCTGCCGCTGAACGAGCCGCTGCACCAGCCCGCGCAAGCCGACGACGCCTCCCGCCGCGCCAAGGCCGAGCGCGAGGCCAAGAAGCTGGAGAAGCGCCTGTGCCGCCTGGTCGGCCAGGCCATCGTCGACTTCAACATGATCGAGGCCGGCGACAAGGTCATGGTGTGCATGTCCGGCGGCAAGGACAGCTACGGCCTGCTGGACATCCTGCTCAAGCTGCAGGCCCGCGCGCCGGTGCGCTTCGAGCTGGTGGCCGTCAACCTGGACCAGAAGCAGCCGGGCTTCCCCGAGCACATCCTGCCGGAGTACCTCAAGAGCCGCGGCGTGCCCTTCCACATCGAGGAGCAGGACACCTACTCCATCGTGAAGAGCAAGATTCCCGAGGGCAAGACCATGTGCAGCCTGTGCTCGCGGCTGCGCCGGGGCATCCTCTACCGCGTGGCCAAGGAGCTGGGTGCGACCAAGATCGCGCTGGGCCACCACCGCGACGACATGCTGCAGACGCTGTTCCTCAACATGTTCTTCGGCGGCAAGCTCAAGGGCATGCCGCCCAAGCTGGTCAGTGACAACGGCGAGTTCATGGTCATCCGCCCGCTGGCCTATGTGAACGAGCCCGACCTGGAAGCCTGGGCCGCGCACCGGCAGTTCCCCATCATCCCGTGCACGCTGTGCGGCAGCCAGGAGAACCTGCAGCGCAAGCAGATGAAGGCCATGCTGCGCGACTGGGACAAGCGCTTCCCGGGCCGCGTGGACAACGTCTTCAACGCCCTGGCCAACGTGGTGCCCTCGCACCTGATGGACCGCAGCTTCTACCCCTTCGAGACCCTGCGCACAACGGGCCTGCCGGATGCCAATGGAGACATTGCGTTCGACGAGGACGAGTCCTGCGCCAGCCCCTCCCCATCCGGTGCGGGCGGCGTGCAGGCCATCACCATCCGGCCCGGTGCGGCGCGCAGCGCCGCCTGGGCAGACGAGGAGGACGAGGCATGACGACGATTGCACTGCAGACATCTACTGTGCCGGCTCACGGCCGTGGGCGGCGCGGCCTGGCGGCGGCGGTGATGCTGGCCGGCGCACTGCTGGCCGGCTGCTCGGGCATGCGCACCATCAATGCCGAGGTCTCCAGCTTCGGCACCTGGCCGGCGGGCCGGGCGCCGGGCAGCTACGCCTTCGAGCGGCTGCCGTCGCAGCAGAGCCGCCCGGACGACCAGGCCGCCATCGAGGCCGCGGCCGTGCCCGCGCTGGCTGCCGCGGGCTTCCGGCCGGCCTCGGCCGAGCAGGCCGATGTGCTGGTGCAGGTGGGCGCGGCCACGCGCGTGCGGCCTTCGCCCTACAACGATTACTACGGGCCGCGAGGCCGCTGGGGCTGGGGCCTGGGCGGCATGTGGGGCGGCCCGGGCTGGGGCTTCGGCATGAGCTACGAGCCGCCCTGGACCGAGCTGCAGGTGGACCTGCTGATCCGCGACCGGCGCAGCCATGCCGTGCTGTACGAGACGCATGCCAGCTGGGAGACGGTGGGCAGCGTCGGCGGGCTGATGCAGCCGCTCTTTGAGGCGTCGCTCAAGGACTTCCCCGGCCCGGCCCTGAGCCCGCGCACCGTGACCGTGGTGGTGCCCGCCACCCGCTGATTGGGCAGACTGCGCGCACACCGCAGCCGGCTGACCGCCGCCCCGCACAACGACCACCGAGGGACCGCCTTGACCGCATCCGCCTACCCGCTCGACATCGTCATCATGGCCGCCGGCAAGGGCACGCGGATGAAGTCCGCCCGGCCCAAGGTGCTGCACACGCTGGCCGGCCGGCCGATGCTGGCGCATGTCATCCAGGCCTGCGCCGGCCTGGGCGCGCGGCGCATCCACGTGATCACCGGCCACGGCGCCGAGCAGGTGGAGGCGGCGATGGCGCCGCAGGCTGCTGCGCTGCCGCTGCAGTTCGTGCGCCAGGAGCCGCAGCTCGGCACCGGCCATGCGGTGCAGCAGGCCGCGCCGCACCTGGCGGACGACGCCGACGGCATCACGCTGATCCTCAATGGCGACACGCCGCTGATCCGCACCGAGACCGCCCGCGCGCTGATCGAGGCATGCGCCGGCAAGAACCTCGCCCTGCTCACCGTGCACCTGGACGACCCGACCGGCTACGGCCGCATCGTGCGCGTGGGCGACTCGGCGCGTGAGGGCGAGGGCGGCCGCATCCTGGGCATCGTCGAGCAGAAGGACGCCCACCCGCGCCAGCTGGCCATCCGCGAGGTCTACACCGGCGTGATGGCAGCGCCCACCGCCGCGCTGCGCCGCTGGCTGAGCCGGCTGACCAACGACAACGCCCAGGGCGAGTACTACCTGACCGACGTCGTCGCCCAGGCGGAGGCCGAGCGCACGCACGTGTGCGCCGCCCACCCGGCCAGCGAGATCGAGGTGCTGGGCGTCAACAGCCCGGCGCAGCTGGCCGACCTGGAGCGCCGGCTGCAGCGCCAGCAGGCCGAAGGGCTGATGGAGCAGGGCCTGCGCCTGGCTGACCCGGCGCGCTTCGATCTGCGCGGCGAGCTGCAGGTGGGCCGCGACGTGGAGGTGGACGTGGGCTGCGTCTTCGAGGGCCGGGTGGAGCTGGGCGACGGCGTGCGCATCGGGCCCTACTGCGTGATCCGCAACGCGCGTATCGCAGCCGGCGCCACGCTGCATGCCTATTGCCACATCGAAGGCGATGCCGCCGGCGTGGAAGTCGGCCCCGGCGCCATCGTGGGCCCCTATGCCCGCCTGCGCCCTGGCGCCAAGCTGGGCGCGGACGTGCACATCGGCAACTTCGTCGAGGTCAAGAACTCCACGCTGGCCGCCGGGGCCAAGGCCAACCACCTGGCCTATCTGGGCGATGCCACGGTAGGTGAGCGCGTCAACTTCGGCGCCGGCAGCATCACCGCCAACTACGACGGTGCCAACAAGCACCGCACGGTGATCGGCGCCGACGTGCACGTGGGCAGCAACTGCGTGCTGATCGCGCCCGTCACGCTGGGCGAGGGCGCCACCATCGGCGGCGGCAGCACCCTGGCCAAGGACGCACCGGCCGGGCAGCTGACGGTGGCCCGCGCGCGGCAGGTCAGCCTGCCGGGCTGGAAGCGGCCGCAGAAGAAGCCGGCCTGATGGATGCGCGCCCGGCCGGCTCGCGCCTGAACGCGCGCACGCCCACGCACTACGAGCGGCTGCAGGTGTCGCCCAGCGCGACGGCGGAGGTCATCCGCGCCGCCTATCGGGCGCTGGCCTCGCTGCACCACCCGGACCGCCGGGGCGCCCAGCCGACCGATGGCGACGAGATGGCCGCCATCAATGCCGCCTACGCGGTGCTCGGCGACCCTGCCCGCCGCATCGCCTATGACGCCGAGCTGCGCAGCGCCGCCGCCGGCGCCCCGCACAGGGCCGCGCCGCTGCGGCACCGCCGGCAGCGCATCGTGCGTGCCCTGCGCCGCAGCATGCTGCGCCACCCGCTGCGCTGGGCTGCCGGGGCCGGCTCGGCCACGCTGGTGACGGTGGCCGGCTCGGTGGCCGCCTGGTGGGTGCACCAGCAGGCGCGGGACGAGCACGCCCTGCTGCGTGCCTGGCATGCGGGCGCGGCGGCCCAGGCGGGCGGATGGGCCCAGCCGGCGTCGGCATCGGCCGCCGTCCTGCTGCCTTCGGGCGGCCCGGCGCCTCAGCCGGTAGGTGATGCGGCGACTGATGCGGCGGCCGATGCGGTGGCCGACACGTCGAGCGATGCGGCGGCCCATGCGGCGATCGATCCGCCGACTGGCCCAGGGGGCGGATCGGGATTTGGCTCGGACGCCGGCGGCGGGGTCGGCGCCCGGGCCACGGCAGACGCCACGTCGGCATCGGCCACTGCCCGGCCGGACGAGGCCGCCGCGGCGGCAGCGTCGTACGGCGAGCTGGCGCTGGAGCCGACTGCGGCGGGCCCGGCGCCCATCGACACTCCCGCCCGCGCCGCGCAGGTGGGCCGCTCGGCAGACGGCAGTGCGGCCACTGGCACCGCCCCGCGCGCATCAGCAGCGGCGGCTGCGGCAGGCGCGTCGCCGGCCTCGGGTGCCACCAGCGCGCAGCGGCGCAAGGGCCGCCCGGCAGACGAGCGCGAGGCCGGGTCGGCCGTCGCCGCGGGCCACCGGCAAGACGCACAGGAGCCGGCGGCCGAAGAGCCGGGCGTGCCCCGGGCCGAGCTGGGCGCGCCTGCCGACGAGCCGCCGCCGGGTGGCGGGCATGCCGCCGTGCCCCTGCCGGCGCGGCCCGCGCCGCAGCAGCCGGCCTGGACGCGGCCGTCACCCGCGTCGCCCACGCTGGATGCCTCTCTGCGGCTGCGCAGCGCCGCTGCCCTGAGCCTGCCTCGCTGAGCGGCGGCGGCAAAGGGTCAGGGGAGGGCGGTGCGGCGAGGGCGCCATCCCTTGCCCTGGCAACCCGCATCCCTTGTCGGCGCAGTCACACAAGCTGCCGCGCCGTGATCCGATGCCGCCGCGCCGGCTGGGCAGCGATGCTGAATCCCGGCAGCCGCTGGTGTCGTGGCGGCCCACCCACAACAGGAGAACCACATGACCGCCAAGTTTTCGATCCTCCGCACCGTGACCGGCACCGTTGCCGTGGTCGCGGCCCTGGGCCTCGTCGGCTGTGAAAGCATGGACCACCGCACCCGCAACACTGCGGCCGGTGCGGCCATCGGCGGCGTGGCCGGCTCCGTGCTGACCGGCGGCAGCGCGGCCGGCACCATCGGCGGCGCGGCCGTGGGCGGCGTCATCGGCAACCAGACCGGCAAGTAAGCGCCTGCTGCGGCGGCCGCCGGCATGAAGCCTGGCCGCCGCCGCTGCTCTTCCCCGCAAAAGGCCCGGCAGGGGCCTTTTGCCTTTGGGAATGGCCCCATGCCGGGCCTTCTTGGTTTGGGGCGGCCTTCGCCGACCTTTCCGTCCCGAAGGCCCCACGCGGCCTTTTCGTCTGAAAGGCCCGGGCGGGCGCTTTCTGTGTTCTGCAGATAAGGCCCCGCATGGGCCCTTTCATCGCTTTGGTGGTCAGCGCAGCCCGCCCGCCGCCGGCCGCCCGGCGCGGGGTGCGCCCCCCCGCGCCGCCAGCAGCGGCGACGCGGTGCTGAACTTGGCCCGCCTGGTCGCGAAGTAGGCCCTCACCTGCCGCACATTGGCGTCCTCGGTGAACAGGGCCCGGGCCAGGGCTTGGTAGGCCTCCATGTCGGCCACCTCCACCACCAGGATGAAGTCCGGCCCCGGCGACACCCGCCAGCACTGCTGCACCTCGTCCCGGGCCACGGCGCGCGCCTCGAAGGCGTCCAGCCGCTCGTGCGCCTGCACGTCCAGCGTCACCTCCACCAGCGCCGTCAGCGAGCGGCCGAGCGCCTCAGCCAGCTTGTCGCGCGAGACCACCGCCACCTGCCGCTCGATCAGCCCGGCGTCCTGCAGCCGGCGCAGCCGCCGGTGGGCGGTGGCCGGCGACAGGTGAGCCGCCTCGGCCAGGGCCTGCAGCGTCAGCCCGGCATCGTCCTGCAGCAGGGCGAGCAGGCGCAGGTCGGCGGCGTCCACGCCTGGCGTGCGGGGAATCGTTGTCGCTGGTGATTGGCGAATGGAAGGATCTGTCGATTCAGGCATGTGGTGAAAGGAGACCTCGAAATCCTGGATCGAAACGATAACCTTCTTTCACCGTGCCGCGCCTAGCATGCGGCACCCCCTTGTCGGAGCTTCAGCCATGTGCGGCATCGTCGGCGCCCTGGGCGCGCGCAACATCGTCCCCATCCTGATCCAGGGCCTGCAGCGCCTGGAATACCGCGGCTACGACTCCTGCGGCGTGGCCGTGCATGACGGCAGCGGCCTGCAGCGCGCGCGCAGCACCCAGCGCGTGTCCGAGCTGGCCGAGCAGGTGCGCACCGAGCACATCCAGGCCACCCTGGGCATCGCCCACACCCGCTGGGCCACCCACGGCGCGCCGGCCGTGCACAACGCGCACCCGCATTTCTCCCACGGCCCCGGCGAGGCGGCGGAGGCCCGCCCCGGCCGCATCGCCGTGGTCCACAACGGCATCATCGAGAACCACGACGAGCTGCGCGCCGAGCTGCGGGCCAAGGGCTACGCCTTTGCCAGCCAGACCGACACCGAGGTCATCGTCCACCTCATCGACCGGCTGTACGACGGCGACCTCTTTGCCGCGGTCAAGGCGGCCTGCCAGCGCCTGCGCGGGGCCTATGCCATTGCCGTTTTTTGCCGCGACGAGCCGCAGCGCATCGTCGGCGCGCGCGCCGGCTCGCCGCTGATCCTGGGCCTGGGCACCGGCGAGCATGCGGACGAGCGCTACCTGGCGTCTGATGCGATGGCCCTGGCCGGCGTGACCGACCAGATCGTCTACCTGGAAGAAGGCGACGTGGTGGACCTGCACAACGGCCGCCACTGGATCGAGGCGCCGGATACCGCTGGTGTGGGCCATGTGCGCGTGGACGACGCCCAGCGCCCCGTCCGCACCGTGCTGGCCCACAGCGGCGCGGCCGAGCTGGGCCCCTACCGCCACTACATGCAAAAGGAGATCTTCGAGCAGCCGCGCGCCATCGCCGACACGCTGCAGGGCGTGGAGGCCATCACCCCGGCTCTGTTTGGCGAGCGCGCGGCCGAGGTCTTCGGCCAGATCGACCGCGTGCTCATCCTGGCCTGCGGCACCAGCTACTACGCCGGCCTGACCGCCAAGTACTGGCTGGAGTCCATCGCCTGCATCCCTACCAGCGTGGAGATCGCCAGCGAATACCGCTACCGCGACAGCTGCCCGCACGCGGCCACCCTGGTCGTCACCATCAGCCAGTCCGGCGAGACGGCCGACACGCTGGCCGCGCTCAAGCACGCCCGCGCCCAGGGCATGGCCCACACGCTGACCATCTGCAACGTGGCCACCAGCGCGATGGTGCGCGAATGCGCGCTCGCCTACGTCACCCGCGCCGGCGTAGAGATCGGCGTGGCCTCCACCAAGGCCTTCACGACGCAGCTGGCCGCGCTCTTCCTGCTCACGCTCACCCTGGCCCAGACCCGCGGCCGCCTGTCACCCGAGGACGAGGCCCGGCACCTGAAGGCCATGCGCCACCTGCCCGTCGCCCTGCAGGCCGTGCTGGCGCTGGAGCCGCAAGTCATGGCCTGGGCCGAGGCGTTCGTCAAGCGCGAGCACGCGCTCTTCCTCGGCCGCGGCCTGCACTACCCCATCGCCCTGGAAGGCGCGCTCAAGCTCAAGGAGATCAGCTACATCCACGCCGAGGCCTACCCGGCGGGCGAGCTCAAGCACGGCCCCCTGGCCCTGGTCACGGCCGAGATGCCGGTCGTCACTGTCGCCCCCAACGACGCCCTGCTGGAAAAGCTCAAGAGCAACATGCAGGAAGTCCGCGCCCGCGGCGGCGAACTGTATGTCTGCGCCGATGCCGACACGCACATCCAGCCCGAGCCCGGCATCCACGTCATCCGCCTGCCGGAGCACTACGGGGCCCTGTCACCCATCCTGCATGTCGTGCCGCTGCAGCTGCTGGCGTATCACACGGCCTGTGCGCGGGGGACGGATGTGGACAAGCCGCGGAATCTGGCGAAGAGCGTGACGGTGGAGTGAAGGGCTCATCATCACGCGCAATGGGCCGCTGTGGAGTCCACCGCAAGCTAGATCGGCTGGGTGCCGCACACGTTCCGCAGCGGGGGCGCAACACGACGACGCTGGCCAGCCTGAAGGCGCCCTACACCGGACGCTCAGCGCATCAAGGAGTTGGAGCGAGAACCGCCCGCACCATCTCAAAAACAGGGATGCGTTTCGCCCCAGCATTGCCGCAATCCCGAGCGCAGGAGTCAACGCCACACAAAGACGCGGGCGGGTCGGCCATTGCGGTCCAAGAAGCACATCGAGGCAATTGCCGTCCATTTCGCGGGGCGATCTGTGGTGATCGATACGCCGTCGGGCACAAATTTGCGAAGGCCCTCCCAGTCTTGCATGTCGACCGTCGTCCCTGGACGAGTGCTGATCTTTCCAAATCTGGGGTGAGCCTTGTCGATCAGCACGAAAAATGCTTCGACTCCGCGTTCATTCTGGTCCAACAAGCGACGCAAGTCGGCGGCGTACTTTTTGCGCTGTTCAGGCGTCCGAGATGGTGAAGCTTTTATCTCGATGGCTACCTCTACGTCTTGTACGCGCACGGTGGCGAGGATGTCGCCCGGGCCATTGCGGCAGCAGGTTAGCGCAACGTGATCTTCGACCGGAAGGCTGTTGCGAAACACGATCAGATCTGTGCGGCCTCTCTCGACTGTTTCCCCAGGCTCAAGGCGGACTTTCATCTCAAGCTGAACACGTTTTGTATGCTGCTGTCCCGCCCACTCAAATCGCGCCGGCATATGGGGCTGCAGAATTTTCACGGGAATGCGATCTGGGAATTCTTCTAGCAGCAGTTCGCGCAGTTCAGCCTGAACACCGTGCTCTCGCAGCACGTCGAATGGGTTCTCGGAGTGGGCGAGAAGAAGCTCGTTGATCCGGTCAAGCGTCGGCATGTTCAGCGGTTGGCACGATGTGATGGAACCGCTGTATCGACCGGTTGCCGAGCAGTTTGAGTCCCCGTGCGGCCGTGCTGGCCGAATCCAGGGACTGGGTCACGAAACGGTGACCTGCCGTGCGGCGCCTACGGCCAGCGACTCAACTTGTCGCAGGTGCAGCCGAATATGAGTCGCTCCACAGGAGTTGAACCCATGTTCTTCCGCGCCGTCAAAACCCTCTCCGTCTCGGCCTGCGAAGCGCCGATCGGTGCGCGTCACACGACCAGGCTGCCTGTCAATGTGCCCTATGTGGTCGACAACCTGTGGGAGTACCTGCGCCCGGCGGACATGCCGTGCCGCCGGCAGGCGGTCTATGCAAGCCCAAGTGCGGCGTCTGCGCTTGCCAGCGCGGCTACAGCAGACCAGCGTCACCTTTTCACGGCTTACGAAGTTCGCATCGAGGGCGAGCACCGCGCCGCGCAGATTCCTCAGAAAGATGCACGCGAGCATCCGGACATCCGGGCCGTGCTTCGCCTTCTGCAGGAACGTCAGGCTGACTGGGAAGCGCTGTCCTGGCAATCGCGCAAAAGGGCAGCCTTGTTGTTCGCGCCTGCTTGCCTTCGCGAGGATTGGCAGAGCTTGGTCGATGAGGACGCGGCAGCGAGAGCTTTCATTCTGGATGCCGCAGCGCTCAGCTCGTTCTGGCACGACGCGGCGATCCCTGGCCATTACCCGCACGGCGAAGTCTTCTTCGAACTGGTCGGCGCATCGACGTACCGATTGGCCCCCTGGGAGGCGGTGTGAGTACCGCACCGCCGCCCCGCTACTTGACCAAGAGCCGCTTCAAGCTGGCACTGGAGTGTCCGACGAAGCTCTTCTACACGGGCAAGGCGGAGTTCCACAATAGGGCGCAAGAAGACGCCTTCCTGCATGCCCTGGCCGAAGGCGGCTTCCAGGTGGGCGCGTTGGCCCGCCTGATGTACCCCGGCGGGGTCGAAGTCATCGACGACAGTCACGCGGGGCAACTGGCGACCACACGCGAGCTGCTCCAACGTCCGGAGGTCACGGTTTACGAAGCTGCGCTGGAGGCGCAGGGGCTGTTCGTGCGCGTTGACATCCTGCGCAAGCGCGGTGACGAGATTGAGCTCATCGAAGTCAAGGCGAAGTCTTACCACCCGAAGGAGGGCCCGGACTTCCGCTGCGCCAGGGGCCAGCTGTCAAGCGACATGCTTCCTTACCTGCAAGACATCGCTTTTCAGCGCTACGTGGCCGCATTGGCATTTCCGGCGTTCAGGTACCGGTGTTTCCTGATGCTCGCGGACAAGTCTGCGAAGTCTTCGGTGGACGGCATCAACCAGCGGTTCCGCATCAAGCGGGCGGGCCCGCGGACCAGCGTTGAAGTCGCGCCCGGAACGGACAGCGCGCAGCTCGGCGCTCCCTTGCTCAGGGCCGTGCCGGTTGATGAACACGTCGATGAGATCGTCGGCGGCGAACTCGTCGTGTTGGATCGGTCTGTGAGTTTTGGGGAGGGGGTAGCGCTATGGGCGGCCGCCTACCGTGCCGACGACCGCATTTCCCCGCGGCCGAGCTCCATGTGCGCCTCTTGCGAGTTCAAAACGCCAACTTTCCCAGAGCCTGGCCAACCGCGTAGCGGGTTCCACGAGTGCTGGGCGGAGTCGTTCGGCTGGCAAGCGACTGACTTTGCGGGCGGCACGGTGCTGGATCTTTGGAACTACCGCAACAAGCCAAAGCTGCTCGCTGCAAGTGTGCTCAAGCTGAGCGACGTCACGCCTACCCATCTGTCGCTGGCCGATTGCGCACCCGGGCCAGCGGGCATGAGCCGGGCGCAGCGGCAATGGTTCCAATGCAGCGGTCAGTGGCCGGGTGGCGGCGAACAGTTCGTGAACACCGCGGGACTGCGGGCCGTGATGTGTGCATGGCGCTATCCGCTGCACTTCATCGACTTCGAGACCTCGGCCGTCGCCATTCCCTTCCGGCGGGGTCAGCACCCGTACGAGACGATAGCGTTCCAGTTTTCCCACCACGTCATGCACGCGGATGGACGCGTTGAACATAAATCGCAGTTTCTCGAAGCGCGTCCCGGCGTTGATCCCACCCTGCCGTTTCTTCGCGCATTGCGTGCAGCGCTGAGCGACGATGAGGGGACTGTCTTCCGATGGGCTGCGCACGAGAAGACCGTGCTTCAACAGCCCCCCCGCGTCAGAATACTTGTCGCCCCGATAGGACCAGAGCTGTGAGACTGGTTCATTGATGGTGGTGGGAGGCTGTGGAGCTTGTGGGCGAAGGCCGGCGCGGTGGGCAACGCGGATGCGTTGTCCACGGCAAGCTGG
>JACRNC010000020.1 GCA_016219375.1 Burkholderiales bacterium | reverse complement strand
GGCCAACGGCAAGCGCAAGAAGGTCGCCCTAGTCGCCACCATGCGCAAGCTCGTCGGCGTGCTCAACGCCATCGCTAAACATCGCTCCAGGTGGATTCCGATGCTTCACGACGCTTGACCTTCAAGACGGTTGCTCAGCCGTTGCGGGCGGCGGCGCCCGCCTTGCTGTCCGGCGGCGAAGCGCCCTGCGCCTGGGCGCCGGACAGGTCCGCCACCAGGCGCTGCAGCGCATCGCGCAGCGGCAGCAGATCCCGGGCATCGACGCCCAGGCTGGCGCACATCGCGGCCGGGATGGCGCGGGCGCGCTGCTGCAGTTTGCGGCCGGCGGGCGTCAGGTCGATCAGCACGCGGCGCTCGTCGGCCGGCGAGCGGCTGCGGCTGACCAGGCCCGACGTTTCCAGGCGCTTGAGCAGGGGCGTGAGGGTGCCGCTGTCGAGCAGCAGGCGCTGGCCGAGCTCGCCCACCGAGACGGGCGAGCCTTCCCACAACACGAGCATCGCCAGGTACTGCGGGTAGGTCAGGCCCAGCGGGGCAAGCAGCGGCCGGTAGAGCCGGGTGACCAGGTGAGCCGCTGCGTAGAGCGGGAAGCACACCTGCTGGTCCAGACGCAGGGCCAGGGCGGCCGGGTCGGCCTGGGCCCGGGGCGCGGCGCTCGGGGCCGCCGGCGTGCCGGCGCGCCGTCCGGGCTGGCCCGTCTTCACGCTGCTCACTTGACGCGGCTGGTGAGCTTGACGTCGATGTTGTTGCGCGTGGCGTTGGAGTACGGGCAGACCTGGTGGGCGGTGTGCACCAGTTGCTGGGCGGTGGCCTCATCCACGCCGGCCAGCGTCACGTCCAGCGCCACGCTCAGCTCGAAGCCGCCGGCCGCGCGCGGGCCGATGCCGACTTCGGCCGTCACCTCGATGGCGTCGTCGCGCAGGGCGATCTTCTGTGCCTTGGCCACGTGGGCGACAGCGCTGCCGAAGCAGGCGGCATAGCCGGAGGCGAAGAGCTGCTCGGGGTTGGTGGCGCCGCCCTTGCCGCCCAGCTGCGGCGGCGGAGCGAGCTGGGCCTGGAAGAGGCCGTCATCGGTGCGGACGGTGCCGGAGCGGCCGCCGGTGGCGGTGGCGCGGGTGGTGTAGAGCGGGGTCATCCATGTCTCCATCAAGGTGTCGATGACGCAAATGTATTGTGTGCAATCTAATTTGGGGCCGGGCGGCGCCTTGGGCCTGCTGGCGGCAGGGTCAGCCCCGCTGCGCGATGCGCAGCTCAGCCCTGCTGCGCGGTGCGGAGCTTCAGCCCTGCTGGCGGTGCGCGGTCAGCCTTGCTGCGCGTTGCGCAGGTGGAGCAACTGGGCGGCTACGCTGGCCGCGATGACCTCCGGCTCCTTGCCGGGGATGGCGGGCAGGCCGATGGGGCAGGTGAGCTGTGCCAGCCGCTCGGGCGGCAGGCCGCGGTCGGCCAGCCGGTGCAGGAAGCGCTGGCGCTTGGTCTGCGAGCCGATCAGGCCGCAGAAGGCGGCGTCGCCGCGGCGCAGGATGGCCTGGACGATGCTCAGGTCCAGGTCGTGGCTGTGCGTCATCACGACGAAGGCGCTGCCGGGGGTGGCGATGGCGACCTCCGCCTCCACCGCATCGACGCAGACGCGCTCGATGTGCGGATGGGCGGCGAACCAGGCCGGGTCGTCGGGGAAGGCGTCCTCGCGCTCGTCGATCCAGCGCAGTACGAAGGGCAGCGGCGCCAGGGCGGCGGCCAGCGCGCGGCCGACGTGGCCGGCACCGAAGAGCAGTACCGGCAGGCGCGCGGGGCCGGCAGGCCAGGCGTCCAGGGCGGCCTGATCCAGCAAGGTGTAGCGCAGCAGCACGGTGCCGCCGCAGCACTGGCCCAGGGTGGGGCCCAGGGGATAGCGGCGCTCGACCGGCAGGGCGGGCAGAGCAGCCGGCCGGGTCGACGCGGCCTGCAGCAGCTCGCGCGCCTCGTGCAGGGCCACGTGCTCGAGATGGCCGCCGCCTATGGTCCCGGCCATGCCGGCTGTTGCGACCCTCGCACCCGGACCCGCACCCCAACCCGCACCGCCGTCGCTTTCACGGGCTCCGGCGCACACCAGCATGCGGGCGCCCACCTCGCGCGGCGTGGAGCCGCGGATCTCCGCTACCTCGACGATGACGGCCGGCGTGCCGCCAGCCAGCCAGCGCTGCGCCTGGGTGCGCAGCGCGGCGGCGTCGCTGGGCCGCGACCAGGCGGGAGCGCAGGAGGAGGGCGGGGG
This sequence comes from Burkholderiales bacterium, assembly GCA_016219375.1. Taxonomy (GTDB): domain Bacteria; phylum Pseudomonadota; class Gammaproteobacteria; order Burkholderiales; family Burkholderiaceae_C; genus Aquabacterium. The sequence continues at coordinate 202,262 of JACRNC010000020.1, read as the reverse complement.
GGGGCATGGCCGCTGCGTGTGGATCAGCCCGGATGGGCGCCGCGACGTGGCCCGACGGCCGGCGCGGCGCTCTTGGGAGCCTCGACGGGCTCCTGGCACCTTCGCCTGGCGGCCGCGGCCCTGTGCGGCGCCTGCCGGCCGTGCGGGCGCGCTCATCCCCCGCTCCCGGCCCGCACCGCGTCCACCGCATCCAGGATGGCCTCGGCCGTGGCCGGCGCGCGCAGCGGCGGGTCGATGCGGTGCCCGCCCACGGCGGAGATGGCGTCACGGATGGCGAAGAACACCGAGAAGCCCAGCAGCAGCGGCGGCTCGCCCACGGCCTTGCTACGGTGGATGGTGTCCTGGGCGTTGACGTTGTCGTAGAGCCGGGTGTGGAAGACCGGCGGCGCGTCGTTGGCCGTGGGGATCTTGTAGGTGCTGGGCGCGTGGGTCATCAGCTTGCCCGCGCGCGGCGAGCCGTCCAGCGGGTGCCACACCAGCTCCTCGGTGGTCAGCCAGCCCATGCCCTGGATGAAGGCGCCCTCGACCTGGCCGATGTCCAGCGCCGGGTTGAGCGACGCGCCCACGTCGTGCAGCAGGTCGGCACGCAGCAGGCGTGACTCGCCAGTGAGGGTGTCGATGATCACCTCGGAGACGGCCGCGCCGTAGGCGAAGTAGTAGAACGGCCGGCCCTGCATGGTGTTGCGGTCCCAGCTCAGCTTGGGCGTGGCGTAGAAGCCGTCGGACCACAGCTGCACGCGGGCCATGTAGGCCTGCTGGGCCACGTCTTCAAAGGGGATGCGCTGGCCGGCCACCTGCACGTGGTTGCCGGCAAAGCGCACCTGGCCCGCATCGACGCCATGCGTGCGCGCCACGTGCTCGGCCAGGCGCTGGCGGATGGTGCGGGCGGCGTCCTGCGCGGCCTTGCCGTTGAGGTCGCTGCCGGTGGAGGCGGCGGTGGCCGAGGTGTTGGCCACCTTGCTCGTGTCGGTGGCGGTGCAGCGCACGCGGTCCAGGCTCAGGCCCAGCTCCTGCGCCACCACCTGGGCCACCTTGGTGTTCAGGCCCTGGCCCATCTCGGTGCCGCCGTGGTTCACCAGGGCCGTGCCGTCGGTGTAGACGTGCACCAGCGCGCCGGCCTGGTTGAGGTGGACCACGTTGAAGGAGATGCCGAACTTGACCGGCGTGAGCGCCAGGCCCTTCTTCAGCACCGGGCTTTCGGCATTGAAGGCGGCGATGGCTGCGCGCCGGCCGGCGTAGTCGGCGCGCGTGGCCAGCTCATCGACCAGCGGGGCGATGACGTTGTCCTCGACCACCTGGCCATAGGGCGTGACATTGCGCTCGCCCACGCCATAGAAGTTGGCGCGGCGCACGTCCAGCGCGTCGCGGCCCAGGCGGCGGGCGACGGAGTCGAGGATGTATTCGATGGCCAGCGCGCCCTGCGGCCCGCCGAAGCCGCGAAAGGCGGTGTTGCTCTGCGTGTTCGTGCGCGCGCTGTGGCCGGCGATGGCCACATGCGGCAGCCAGTAGGCGTTGTCGAAGTGGCACAGCGCGCGGGCCATCACCGGGGCCGACAGGTCGGCCGAGAAACCGGCGCGGGAGATCATCTCCACGTCGGCGGCCAGGATGCGGCCCTCGTCGTCATGGCCCACGTCCCAGCGGTGGACGAAGCAGTGGCGCCGGCCGGTGATGAGCATGTCGTCATCGCGGTCGGGCCGCAGCTTGACCGGCCGGCCCAGCTTGCGCGCGGCCACGGCGGCGATGCAGGCGAAGACGGCCGACTGCGACTCCTTGCCACCGAAGCCGCCGCCCATGCGCCGGCATTCCACCTGCACATGGTGCGCATGCACGCCCAGCGCGTGGGCGACGACGTGCTGCATCTCGCTGGGATGCTGGGTGGAGCAGTGCACGCGCATGCCGCGGTCTTCCAGCGGCACGGCGCAGCTGATCTGCCCCTCCAGATAGAACTGCTCCTGCCCGCCGATGGCCAGGCGGCCCTGCCAGCGGTGCGGCGCGCGGGGCAATTCGGCCCGCGCATCGCCGCGCGCCAGGCGCATGGTGGGCACCACGTGCAGGCCCTGGGCATGGGCCTGCTCCGGGTCGAGCACGGCGGGCAGCGGCTCGATGCGCAGGGCCTGGCCAGCCAGCGCGGCGGCGCGGCGGGCGGCCTCGCGGTCTTCGGACAGCACGGCGAACACCGGCTGGCCGACGTAGTGCACCTGGCCGCTGGCCAGGATGGGGTCGTCATGCACCAGGGCGCCGCAGTCGTTCACGCCCGGGATGTCCGCCGCCGTGAGCACCGCCACCACGCCCGGCTGGGCGCGCAGCAGGTCCACATCGATGGACAGCAGCCGGCCGTGCGGCAGGGGCGACAGGCCCAGCGCCGCATGCAGCGTGCCGGCCAGCTCGGGCAGGTCGTCGGTGTAGGCGGCCTCGCCGGCCACGTGCAGATGCGCCGACTCGTGCGGCACGGCGGTGCCGGCCACGGCATGGCCGCGGGCGGGCGGCTTCAGGAAGGTCTCCACGGCGTCGTTCATGACGTGGCCTCGTCAAGGGCCCAGACGCTGACCGCGCCCTGCGCCAGCGGCGCCTCGGCACGCGTCTCGAGCCAGAAGCGGCGCAGCAGGTTCTGCGCCACGCGCAGCCGGTAGGCGGCGCTGGCGCGCATGTCGCTCAGCGGGGTGAAGTCCTGTGCCAGCGCGGCCTGCGCGGCGTGCAGCGCGGGCTCGCCCCAGGGCTGGCCCAGCAGCGCAGCCTCGGCCTGCGCAGCGCGGCGCACCGTGGCCGCCATGCCGCCATAGGCCAGGCGCACGTGGGCGATGCGGCCGTCGCCGTCCAGGCTCAGCGCCAGCCCCGCGCAGACGGCGGAGATGTCGCTGTCGTAGCGCTTGGACACCTTGTAGACGCGCAGTTGCTGCGGCCCGGGCAGCGGCACGACGATGGCCTGGACGAACTCGCCGGCCGCCAGGTCATTGCGCATGTAGTCCACGTAGAAGGCGTCCAGCGCCACCTCGCGCACGGCCGCTCCCTTGCGCAGCCAAAGACGGGCGTCAAGTGCGATCAGCGCCGGTGCGCCGTCGCCGATGGGCGAGCCGTTGGCCAGGTTGCCGCCCAGCGTGCCGGCGTGGCGGATGGGCGGGGAGGCAAAGCGCAGCCACAGCTCGCGCAGCTCGGGCCGGTGGCGCACCAGGGCGGCCCAGGCGTCCTCCAGCGCAGCGCCGGCGCCGATGACGAGATGGCCGTCCTCCACCTCGATGCGCTTGAGCGCGTCCACCCGGCCCAGATAGATCACGTCGCCCAGATCGCGGAACTGCTTGTTCACCCACAGGCCGATGTCGGTGGCGCCGGCCAGCAGCCGCGCGTCGGGGCGGGCCAGGCGCAGGGCGGCCAGCTCGTCCAGCGTGCGCGGCGCATGCAGGTGGTCGATGCGGCCGGGTGGTGAGGCGCTGGCGGCGGCGCTGGGCCCCGCGTAGTGCAGCGGGGCGTCCAGCGCCAGCTCGGCCAGCTGCGCCTTGAGCGCGGCCGTGTCCAGCCGCACGGGCGGGGCGTCGAACATGCGCTGGCCGGCATCCAGGATGGGCCGGTAGCCGGTGCAGCGGCACAGGTTGCCCGCCAGCGCATCGGCCAGCGCCTGCCGGCCGGGCCGGGTGCCGGCGGCCTGGTGGTGCTCGTAGGCGCAGGCCAGCGACATGGCGAATCCCGGCGTGCAGAAGCCGCACTGCGAGCCGTGGCAGTCCACCAGCGCCTGCTGCACCGGGTGCAGCGCGCCGCCGGCCATTGCCTTGAGGTCTTCCACCGTCAGCAGCGCCCGGCCGTCCAGCGTGGGCAGGAACTGGATGCAGGCATTGACCGTGCGCAGCAGCAGGCCGTCGATCACGGCAGCCGCAGTGCCCGCGCTGCCGGCGGGCGCGGTGCCGGCCGGCGCCGGCTCGGCGATGACCACGGTGCAGGCGCCGCAATCGCCCTCGGCACAGCCCTCCTTGGTGCCGGTGCAGTGCGCGTGTTCGCGCAGCCAGGCGAGCACGCTGGTGGTGGGCGCCAGGCCCTCCACCGAGACGATGCGGCCCTGGTGCACGAAGCGGATGGGCCGCGGCGGCGGCAGGGGCGGGGCGTCAGGCGTGGCGGAGGCAGTCATGAGAAAAAGGGGAGAGAGCAAGGGGCCTTGCAGACAGGGCGCCCGGTTGGCCGCCGCATGTCCCGTGCCACCGCGTGGCGGGGCATGAAGAGGCGGCAAGGCGCGGCGGGCGGCGGGCCGTGACGGATGCCGCTGAGCAGCCACTCTACGCCCGCCCATGACGCGCCACGCTATCAGGAAGCCCCTGCCGCGCTATACGATGGCGCAAATACTCGCTATCAGCCCCGCCACATGACGCAGCCGGTACTTTTCGACAAGATCGAGCTGTCACTCGTCCGCGTCTTCCACACCGTGATCACTGAACGCAGCGTCTCGCGCGCCGCCATCCGCCTGGGGCTGAGCCAGCCGGCCGTGAGCGCCCAGCTCAAGCGGCTGCGCGCGCTTTGCGGCGACCCGCTGCTGGTGCGCAGCGGCTCCGGCATGGCGCCCACGGATGCCGCGCTGCGCATGCTGGAGCCGGCCGCGGCCATCCTGCAGCATGCGCAGAGCCTGTTCGGCAGCCATGCGGCGGCCGTGCGGCGCTTCGATCCGGCCACCAGCACGCTGACGCTGCGCATCGCCGCCAGCGACTTCCTGGACCCGTGGTTTCTGCCCGCCGTGGTGGTGCGGCTGCGCACGCTGGCGCCCGGCATCAAGGTGGAGCTGCAGCCGCTGACGGCCGACTTCGACTACCGCCGCGCCCTGGCCCGTGGCGAGGTGGACCTGGTCATCGGCAACTGGCTGCAGCCCTCGCCCGAGCTGCACCTGGGCCGGCTGCTGGCCGATGAGGTCGTGTGCCTGGTGGCCGCCGACCACCCCGCCGCCCGCGCGCCCAGTGGCCGCAAGGGCTGGAACGCCGCCGCCTACCTGGCGGCCGAGCATGTGGCGCCCATGCCCACGCACACCGGCGCGCGCGGCGTGATCGACGAGCACCTGTCGGCCCTGGGCCTGTCGCGCAACATCGTCGTGCGCAGCGCGAGCTTCGCCACCTTTCCGCGCATCGTCGCCCACTCGCGCCTGGTGCTGACCACCGGGCGGCTGTTCTGCACCCGCTATCTGGACAGCCTGCCGCTGCGCATCCTGCGCTGCCCCATCGCCTTCCCGGCGATGACGTACTACCAGCTCTGGCATGACCTGACCCATCACAGCGCCGCCGGCCGCTGGCTGCGCGACCAGGTGCGCGAGGTGGCCCGCGGCCTGTCTGCCGCCAAGGGCGAGCACGATTTCGGTGCGACACTGGCCGCGCCGGTGCCCGCCCTGGCAGCCTGACCGCACGCTGTCCCATGCCCAAGCCGCCTCCGCAAGCCACGCCGTCGCGCTTCGCCCTGCTGGCCGACCTGCTGGACTTCACCGACGACCCGGGCTTCGCCAGCCCGCACCAGGCGCCCGGCGTGCGCTTCCGGCCAAACCACTGGCTGCTGGTGGACGGTGGCCGCATCGTCGGCACCCAGGTCAGCGCCGACCTGCCGGACGACAGCTGGGCCCGCTTCGAGGCGCCCGGCTCGCTGGTCATGCCGGGCTTCATCGACAGCCATGTGCACTCGCCGCAGCTCGACGTGATCGCCAGCTTCGGCACCGAGCTGCTGGACTGGCTGAACACCTACACCTTCCCCAGCGAGACGCGCTACGCCGACCCGCAGTGGGCCATCGAGGGCGCCACCCGCTTCCTGGACGCGCTGCTGGCCCACGGCACCACCACCGCGGTGGTCATGCCCACGGTGCACAAGCGCGCGGCCGAGGCACTCTTTGCCCAGGCGTGCCAGCGCAACATGCGGCTGATCACCGGCAAGGTGCTGATGGACCGCCACGCGCCCGACGGCCTGCGCGACGACGTGACCCAGGCGCAGAAGGACTGCTGCGAGCTGATCGAGCGCTGGCACGGCACCGACCGGCTGAGCTATGCGGTGACGGTGCGCTTCGCCCCCACCAGCACGCCCGAGCAATTGCAGATGGCCGGCCGGCTGCTGCAGCGCTATCCGGGCCTGTACATGCACACCCACGTGGCCGAGAACCGCGACGAGGTGCGCTGGGCACAGGAGCTCTTCCCCGAGGCGCGCAGCTACCTCGACATCTACCACCGCGCCGGCCTGCTCAACGAGCGCGGCGTGCTCGCCCACGGCATCTGGCTGGACGACGAGGACCGCGCGCTGCTGCGCGATACCGGCGCACAGATCGCGCACAGCCCGTCGTCCAACCTGTTCCTGGGCAGCGGCCTCTTCGACTGGGCCGCAGCCGAGCGCGCCGGTGTGCGCGTGAGCGTGGCCAGCGACGTGGGCGGCGGCACCAGCCTGTCGCTGCTGCGCACCCTGGCCGATGCCTACAAGGTGCAGGCCCTGCAGGGCACGCGGCTGACGGCCTGGAAGGCGCTCTACGGCGTCACCCTGGGCGCGGCGCGCAACCTGGGCCTGGACCACGAGATCGGCAGCCTGAGCGAAGGCCGTGTGGCGGATTTCGCGCTCTGGGACTTGGCGGTGGGCCCGGTGGCCGCCCGGCGCCTGTACGTGGCCCGGGATGTGCATGAGCGTGTGTTTGCCTTCCTGACGCTGGGCGACGAGCGCAACCTGGTCCGCACCTTCGTCGCCGGCAAGTGCCTGTATCAACGTTGACCGCGTCCTTCGCAGATCTCTCCCGAGCCCAGCCTTGAGCCCTCCGCCCCGCCTGGCCCTGCACGCCATCACCAAGCAGTACCCGGCCGTCCGCGCCAACGATGCGGTCAGCCTGAGCGTCGCCCCCGGCGAGATCCATGCCGTGCTCGGCGAGAACGGCGCGGGCAAGTCCACGCTGATGAAGATCATCTACGGCGCGGTGCGCCCGGATGCCGGCCAGATGCACTTCAACGGCCAGCCGGTGGCCATCCGCAGCCCGCAGGAGGCGCGCGCCCTGGGCATCAGCATGGTCTACCAGCACTTCTCGCTGTTCGACACGCTGACCGCGGCCGAAAACGTCTGGCTGGGCCTGGACAAGCGCAGCAAGCTGCCCGAGGTGATCGAGCGCATCCGCCGTGTCAGCGGGGAATACGGCCTGGACGTGGACCCGCTGCGGCCGGTGCACACGCTGTCGGTCGGCGAGCGCCAGCGCGTGGAGATCGTGCGCGCGCTGCTCACCGAGCCGCAGTTGCTCATCCTGGACGAGCCCACCTCGGTGCTCACGCCGCAGGCGGTGGACAAGCTCTTCGTCACGCTGCGCCGGCTGGCCGCGCAGGGGTGCTCCATCCTCTACATCAGCCACAAGCTCGACGAGATCCGCGCGCTGTGCGAGCGCTGCACCGTGCTGCGCGGCGGCAAGGTGACGGGCGAGGTGGACCCGCGCCAGGAGAGCAATGCCAGCCTGTCGCGCCTGATGATCGGTGCGGAGCCGCCGCAGCTGCGCCACGAGGCGCGCGCTGCGGGCGACGTGGCTCTGGCCGTGCGCGGCCTGTCGCTGGCCAAGGAAGACGAGTTCGGCGTGGACCTGCGCGGCATCCAGCTTGAGCTGCGCAGCGGCGAGATCCTGGGCGTGGCCGGCGTGTCGGGCAACGGCCAGCAGGAGCTGATGGCGGCTCTGTCCGGCGAGGACGGCCGCGCGCCTGCGGCCAGCGTCACGCTCTTCGGGCAGGACATCTCGCGTGCCTCGCCGGCACGGCGGCGCAAGCTGGGCCTGCACTTCGTGCCCGAGGAGCGCCTGGGCCGCGGCGCGGTGCCGCCGCTGGGCCTGGACGAGAACACGCTGCTCACGCGCCATGAAGCCGTGGGCCCGCTGGGCTGGATCCGCCGCGGCGTGCTGCGCCAGCAGGCGCATGCACTGATCCAGCGCTTCAAGGTCAAGGCCGGCGGCCCGGCCGCTGCGGCGCGCAGCCTCTCCGGCGGCAACCTGCAGAAGTACATCGTGGGCCGCGAGATCGACGCGCGGCCCAAGGTGCTCATCATTGCCCAGCCCACCTGGGGCGTGGACGTGGGTGCCGCCGCGCAGATCCGCGGCGAGCTGCTGGCGCTGCGCGACGCGGGCTGCGCCGTGCTGGTGGTCAGCGAGGAGTTGGACGAGTTGTTCGAGATCAGTGACCGGCTGGTGGTGATGGCGCAGGGCCGCCTGTCGCCCAGCATCCCGGCGGCCCAGGCCACGGTGGAGCGCATCGGCGCGTGGATGAGCGGGCTGTGGGAGGCGGATGCCGCCGCGGCCACGCCGGCCAACCGGCAGGAGGGCGCCCATGCTCAAGCTTGAGCCGCGCGCGCAGCCGTCGCAGTGGATGAGCTATGACTCACCGCTGCTGGCCCTGGCGCTGACCGTGCTGATCGGCATGGGCCTCTTCGCCGCTCTGGGCAAGGACCCGCTGCAGGGCTTGTCCATGTTCTTCGTCGAGCCGCTGAAGACCGCCTATGGCGTGTCGGAGGTGGCGGTCAAGGCCACGCCGCTGATCCTGATCGCGCTGGGGCTGGCGGTGTGCTTCCGCTCCAACCTGTGGAACATCGGCGCCGAGGGCCAGTACGTGCTGGGGGCCATCGGCGGCACCTGGGTGGCCATGCAGGCCACGGACGACAGCCCGCGCACCATCGTCGTCGCAATACTTGCGGCCGGCACGCTGGCCGGCATGGCCTGGGCGGGCATCGTCGCCCTGCTGCGCGACCGCTTCCATGCCAACGAGATCCTGGTCAGCTTGATGCTGGTCTACGTGGCCGAGCAGCTGCTGGGCTACCTGGTCTACGGCCCCTGGAAGGACCCGATGGGCTTCAACTTCCCGCAGACCATCACGTTTCTCTCGCCCACCCAGATCCCGCTGGTCTTCGAGGACACGCGGCTGCACATCGGTGCGCTGATCGCACTCGGCGCCGTGGCGCTGTTCTGGGTGTTCCTCTTCCGGACCTATGCCGGCTACCAGCTGCAGGTCGGCGGGCTGGCGCCGCAGGCGGCGCGCTATGCGGGCTTCTCGTCGCGGCGCTCGCTGTGGCTGGCGCTGCTGCTGTCCGGCGGCATGGCCGGGCTGGCCGGTGCGCTGGAGGTGGCCGGCCCGGCGGGCCAGCTCACGCCCTATGTGCCGGTGGGCTACGGCTTTGCGGCCATCATCGTCGCCTTCGTCGGCCGGCTGCATCCGGTGGGCATCATCTTCTCGGCCCTGCTCATGAGCCTGTTCTACATCGGGGGCGAGCTGGCCCAGTCGCGCATGGGGCTGCCCAAGGCGCTGACCGGCGTCTTCCAGGGCCTGCTGCTCTTTGCCCTGCTGGCCTGCGACACGCTGGTCAACCAGCGGCTGCGCTGGGTGGGCCGGCCGCGCACGGTCGCCGCTGTGGCGATGAAGGAGGCCGCGTGATGGAAGCCGCTGCCCTGCTCATCGCCTCCACGCTCAATGCCGGCACGGTAGTCGGCCTGGCTGCGCTGGGGCTCTTGATCAACGAGCGCGCCGGCGTGCTCAATCTGGGTGCCGAAGGGCTGCTGCTGGTGGCCGCCATCACCGGCTATGCGGTGGCCGTGCACACGCACAGCGATCCGCTGGCCTTCTCTGCCGCCGCGCTGGCCGCGGCCCTGCTGGCCGGCGCCTTCGGCGTGCTGGTGATCTGGCTGAACACCAACCAGTACGCCACCGGCCTGGCGCTCAGCCTCTTCGGCGCGGGGCTGGCGGCCTTCGTGGGCCAGCCCTACACGCAGGAGAAGCTGTCGGACCGGCCGCGCTTCGAGATCCCGGGCCTGGCCGACCTGCCTTTCGTGGGCACCGCCTTCTTCAAGCAGCACCCGATGGTCTACATCACCGTGGGGCTGGCCATCGCGCTGGCCTGGTTCCTCTACCGCTCGCGTGCCGGGCTGGTGCTGCGCGCGGTGGGCGAGTCGCCCGACTCGGCCCACGCGCTGGGCTACCCGGTGCGGCGCATCCGGCTGGCCGCGGTGATGGCTGGCGGTGCGCTGTGCGGGCTGGCCGGCGCCTTCCTGTCGCTCTTCTACGTGCCGCAGTGGGTGGAGGGCATGAGCGCGGGCCGCGGCTGGATCGCGCTGGCGCTGACCACCTTCGCCACCTGGCGGCCCGGGCGCATCCTGCTGGGCGCCTATCTGTTCGGCGGCGTCACCATGCTGCAGTTCCAGCTGCAGGGGCAGGGCGTGCAGATCCCCAGCCAGGTGCTGACCGCACTGCCCTATGTGGCCACCATCGTCGTGCTGGTGCTGATCTCGCGCAACCCGGCCTGGATCCGCATCAACATGCCGGCCTCGCTGGGCAAGCCCTTCACCCCGTGATCCGCGCCCTGATCCCTGCCCCGATCACCGGCCTGATCGCGGCCGATCCTTTTCTGTCCCCTCTCCCGTCCCCTTTCCCGTCCCACCCCTGAAGAACCGGAGCCTCCATGAGCCTGACCTCCAAACGTTCCCTGCTCAAGTTGACCGCCGCGGCCGTCCTGGCCGCCACCGGCCTGGCCGCCCAGGCGCAAGAGCCGCTGAAGATCGGCTTCGTCTACGTCGGCCCGGTGGGTGACGCTGGCTGGACCTTCGCCCACGACAACGGCCGCAAGGCGGTCGAGGCCCAGTTCGGCAGCAAGGTCAAGACGACCTTCGTCGAGAAGGTGCCCGAGGGCCCGGACGCCGAGCGCGTCATCCGCGACCTGGTCGCCCAGGGCAACACGCTGATCTTCGGCACCACCTTCGGCTACATGGACCCGATGATGAAGGTGGCCCGCACGGCCAAGAACGTGAAGTTCGAGCACGCCACCGGCTACAAGTCCGCGCCCAACATGCGGACCTACGACTCGCGCACCTACGAGGGCGCCTACATGGCCGGCGTCATCGCCGGCAGCATGACCAAGTCCAACGTGCTGGGCGTGGTGGGCTCCATCCCCATCCCTGAGGTGATCCGCAACATCAACTCGTTCACCCTGGGCGCGCAGAGCGTCAACCCCAAGATCAAGACCAAGGTGGTGTGGGTCAACAGCTGGTTCGATCCGCCCAAGGAAGGCGAGGGCGCGCAGTCGCTGCTCAACCAGGGCGCCGACGTGCTGTTCCAGAACACCGACTCGGCCGCCGTGCTGCAGACGGCCGAGAAGGCCGGCAAGTTCGCCTTCGGCTGGGACTCCGACATGAGCAAGTTCGGCCCCAACGCCCATCTGGCCTCGTCCATCATCAACTGGGCGCCGTACTACATCAAGGCGACCAACGACGTGCTCAACAAGACCTGGAAGTCCGAGGGCGTGTGGCTGGGCGTCAAGGACGGCGCGATCGACCTGGTGTCCATCTCGCCCAAGGTGCCGGCCGATGTGCGCAAGAAGGTCGACACCGTCAAGGCAGGCCTGAAGGCCGGCACCTTCCAGATCTGGAAGGGCCCCATCATGGGCGCGGACGGCAAGGAGCTGCTCAAGGCCGGCCAGGTGGCCGACGACAAGTTCCTGCACGGCATCAACTTCTACGTCATGGGCGTGGAAGGCAAGGTGCCGGGCAAGTGATGCAGCCGCGCTGAACTGAAATGAAACGGCCACCCTCGGGTGGCCGTTTTTCTTCGTGTGCCGGTGGGTGCTCAGCCGCGGCGATGCCGGCGCAGCAGGGGCAGCGCCATCGCGCCCAGGCCGGCGCCCAGCAGCAGCCACTGCTGCGGCTCGGGCACGGCGGTGACGGCAGTGACGGTCACGGTGCCGATCACGTCGCTGTAGGCCAGGGTGCCCATGTCCGCCGAGCTGTGCTTGTGGTAGCTGTAGAACGCGGTCGGCGCTTGCCCGACGGTCGTCTGCAGGGCGTTCAGGATCTCTCCGGCCGTGGGTGAGGCGGGATTGGACAGCGGCATGAAGTAGGTGCCGTTGAGCGTGATGTTCTGCCCCAGCTCGTGCGTGATGCCGGGCGACGGGCTCCAGGTGGTGCCCAGGTTGCCCTGCCCGTTGAGCTGGCCGGCAAAGCCGCCGCTCAGGTAGAAGGTCAGGGCCAGGTTGTCCACGCTGGTGGACGGCGGCGTGGGGTAGCCGGCGTAGTCCCAGGTGGAGGTGGCGCCGAAGACCACGACGGTGCTCAACGCGTCGCTGGACGTGCTCTGCACATTGGCCGTGTCGAAGACGATGGAGCCGGTGGCCGTCTGGCCGGTGAGGTCGGTGGTGATGGCCCCGAGGTGGTCGAACTCACGGTCGAAGGCGACCTGGTAGTCGATGCGCAGCAGCTCGGCATGGGCGGCGGCGCCGGCCAGTGCCAGGGTGGCGGCAAGCAGGGTGGGTCTGAGCATGGCGGTCCCTTTGCAGGCAAGAAATGGGGGAAGAGAAGGGCGCACGCCGGCGTGCGCAGCGGGGTACGGCACATCCCCAGGCTGCGCGCCGCGCCGGGGCATCGCAAGCTCACTTCCCTAGCGCTAGGGGCCGCAGGCCCCGCAGCCGGGTGGCACGGGCCCTGCGTGTCTCCCTAGGCCGGCGTTCCGTCCGGGCGCCATCGGCACCGCCTGCCGTCCGTGTTGCATCCTTCTCGCCCGGGCTGCCGGCAGGCGGTCCGGCGCGCAGCCGGCAGGCGCACCGATGGGACACTGCTGCGGCGCGGCCACCGCCTGCCGTGGCTGCTTGCCTGCGTCTGCTGCCCACCCATGTCCGAATCGCTGTCCCTTCCCCTGATCGAAGCCCGCCTGTGGCACCCCGTCTGTGAGGCCTCTGTCCTGGCTGCCGAGCCGCTGCCCCTGCGCCTGCTGGGCCAGGATCTCGTCCTGTGGCGCGATGCCGCGGGCGCGCCGCACGCCTTCATCGACCAATGCCCCCATCGCGGTGCGCGCCTGTCGCTGGGCCGCGTCTGCGAGGGCCGCCTGACCTGCCCGTACCACGGCTGGGCGTTCGAGGGCGACGGCCGCTGCGCCAGCATCCCGGCCGTGCCGGGCTTCAAGCCGCCGGCCTCGCATGCGGCCCGCACCTTCGCCGTGGTCGAGCGCCACGGCCTGCTGTGGGTGCGGCTGCTGCAGGAGGGCGACGACCCCGGCGTGCCGCGCTTCGATGCCGAGGGCGATGCCCGGCTGCGCAAGGTGCTGTGCGGCCCGTACGACGTGGCCGGCAGCGCGCCGCGCATCGTCGAGAACTTCCTCGACATGTCGCACTTCGGCTTCGTGCACACCGGCATCCTGGGCGACCTGGCGCATACCGAGACGCCGCCGTACCAGGTCAGCGTCGATGCCCAGGGCGTGCACGTGAGCGACGTGCGCGCCTGGCAGCCGCAGAGCAACCGCCTGTCGGCCGAAGGCTCCTGGGTGTCCTATGGCTACGAGGTGCCCGCCCCCTATACCGCGGTGCTGACCAAGGCGCCGGATGCACAGGCCGGATACAGCGAATCCATCGCCCTCTTCGTCTGCCCCGTGGAGCCCGAGCGCAGCCGCGTGTGGGTGCGGCTGGCGGTGCCGGATTTCGCCTCCAGCGACGAGCAGCTGCGCGCCTTCCAGGACGGCATCTTCATGCAAGATGCGCCGATCGTGGAGTCGCAGCGCCCGCGCCTGCTGCCCGTCACCGATGCCGTGGTGCGCGAGGTGCACAGCGCCGCCGACCGCAGCTCCACTGCCTACCGCCGCTACCTGCGCGAGCAGGGCATCACCTTCGGAGTGTGTTGAACATGACCCCCGTCCCGTCGTTCGTCAACGATGTGCCGCGCGAGCGGCTGCCCGCGCTGCTGGCTGCAGCCCCCAAGGCCGAGCTGCACATGCACATCGAGGGCTCGCTGGAGCCCGAGCTGATCTTCGAGCTGGCCCGGCGCAACGGCGTGAGCCTGAGCTACCCCAGCGTGGAGGCCCTGCGCGCGGCCTATGCCTTCACCGACCTGCAGAGCTTCCTCGACATCTACTATGCCGGTGCCTCGGTGCTGCTGACCGAGCAGGACTTCGAGGACATGGCCTGGGCCTACTTCCAGCGCGCGGCGGCCGACAACGTGGTCCATGCCGAGCTCTTCTTCGACCCGCAGACCCATACCGAGCGCGGCGTGCCCATCGGCGTGGTCATCAACGGGCTGACGCGCGGCATCCGGCGCGCCCGGCAGGAGCTGGGCCTGAGCGCCGCACTCATCCTGTGCTTCCTGCGCCACCTGAGCGAGGACGATGCCTTCGCCACGCTGGAGGCGGCGCTGCCTTATCGGGACCGCTTCATCGGTGTCGGCCTGGACAGCAGCGAGGTCGGCCATCCGCCGGAGAAGTTCGCCCGCGTCTTCGCCCGCTGCCGCGAGCTGGGCCTGCACGTCGTGGCCCACGCCGGCGAGGAAGGCCCGCCCGCCTATGTGTGGAGCGCGCTGGACGTGCTCAAGGTCGAGCGCATCGACCACGGCGTGCGCAGCCTGGAAGACCCGGCGCTGGTCGAGCGGCTGCGCGCCGACGGCATGGCCCTGACCGTGTGCCCGCTGTCCAACGTCAAGCTGTGCGTCTTCCCGGACATGGCGCAGCACAACCTCGTGCGGCTGCTGCGCGCGGGCCTGAAGGCCACCATCAACTCCGATGACCCGGCCTACTTCGGCGGCTACATGAACGCCAACTTCCAGGCTGCCTTCGATGCCTTGCCCGAGCTGGGGCCGGCCGAGGCCTACACCCTGGCGCGCAACAGCCTGGAGGCCAGCTTCGTCGATGCCGGGCAGCGCGATCGCTGGATCGAGCAGCTCGACGCGGTCTTTCGCGCGCACGCGGCCTGACTTGTCGCCCGCGACACCGGGCGGGACGGAACTTCGGCGGTGGCCGGGCTTCCATCCCGCCTTCTTCTTTGCCTGTTCCTGAATGACGCTTGCCGATGTGTTCGGCCTGCCGGCCTATGAGCCGGCCGGGCCCGTGTGGTGGACTTCTGTCGCCATCGTCTGGCTCAGCCACCTGGTGTGGCCGCTGCTGGCCTGGGTGTTCTGGCGGCTGGCCACGCGCTGGCGCCGGCATGGCTGGTGGTGGCGCATCTCGCGCCCGGTGCTGGCGCTGGCCCTGCTGGTCTTCGTGGAAGGCCGCTTCATCGAGCCCAACCTGATCACCGTGCAGCACACCCGCCTGGGGCTGGGCGTGCCGGCGCGGGTGGCACTGGTGTCGGACCTGCACCTGGGGCTCTTCCACGGCCCGGGCTTCGTCGAGCGCGTGGTGGCGCGGCTCAATGAGCTGGATGTGGACGCGGTGCTGATCGCCGGCGACCACACCTATCTGCCCGACCGCCCGCTGGACGAGCTGATGGCGCCGTGGGCCGCCAGCCGCCACCCGGTCTATGCCGTGCTGGGCAACCATGACGAGCAGCGCCCCGGCCCGCCGCTGGCCGATGCGCTGCGCCGTGCGCTGCAGAGGCATCGCGTGCACGTCATCGAGAACCGCTGGCAGGACATGGGCGGCTGGACGCTGATCGGCCTGGGGGACCGCTATGCCGGCCGCGACGACCGCAGCGTGGTCGAGCGCGCCCCGGCCGGCCAGCCGCGCGTGGTGCTCACGCACAACCCGGACACCGGCATCGCGCTGCCCAAGAAGTCGGTGGCCCTGCTGATGGCCGGCCACACCCACGGCGGGCAGATCCGCATCCCCGGCCTGTTCCGGCTGCACCTGCGCAATGCCACCTACGGCGGCTTCGACCGCGGCTTCTACACCGTCACGCCGGTGCCGGTCTACGTGACCTCGGGGCTGGGCGAGAGCCACCTGCCGATGCGCCTGCTCAACCCGCCGGTGATCGACGTGCTGGACCTGCGCTGAACGGCCCGCGGGCGCCGGCGCGGCGCGCTTCGGGCGTGCTTGATCTGGAGCAAGCGCCGCCGCGGGCGGGCACCGAAGAATGAGGCGTCCCCCCGTCCTTGCCGGCGCTTGCCGGTCACCCGCTCACCTCTTCCGGCCGGCCCCGCGCACGGCACCCTTGCAGGAGCGCCTCATGAATCCCCCGGTCTTCTCCCTGTCCGATGCCACGGTCGGCCCTATGGACTGGCTGGACGACTGCCACCAGCGCATCGCCGTGGCCCTGGGCGAGCTGCGCGCCCTGGTGCAGCGCGTGGAGCGCCTGGGCGTGGACGAGCAGGCGCGGCAGATGGCCCGCTCGGTGCACGACTTCTTCTCGTCCACCGCGCGCAACCACCACCTGGACGAGGAGCGCCACGTCTTCCCGCGGCTGCTGCAGAGCACCGATGCCGACCTGGTGCAGGCCACGCTGCGCCTGAGCCAGGACCACGGCTGGCTGGAGCAGGACTGGCTGGAGCTCTCGCCGGTGCTGGAGTCCATCGCCGACGGCAACCAGGGCGTGGACGTGGACTATCTGCGCGAGGCGGTGTCCGTCTTCAACGAGCTCTATCACGACCACCTCACGCTGGAGGAGTCGCTGATCTACCCGGCCGCGCGCCGCCGCATGGACGAGGCCGACATGGCCACCATGGGCCGCGAGATGGCCGAGCGCCGCGCGCAGGCACGCGCGGCGGGCTGATCAATCCACCGAGCGGCCCTGGATCAGCTCCACCTTGTAGCCGTCCGGGTCGGTGATGAAGGCGATCACCGTGTTGCCGCCCTTGACCGGGCCGGGCTCGCGCGTGATGGCGCCGCCCAGCTGCTGGGCCTTGGCACGCAGGCCCTCGCAGGTGGCCTGGATGTCGTCCACGCCGATGGCGATGTGGCCGTAGGCCGTGCCCATGTCGTACTTCTCGACGCCGTAGTTGTAGGTCAGCTCCAGCTCGGCATGCTCGGGGTTGGAGCCGTAGCCCAGGAAGGCCAGGGTGTACTGCTGCTCGGGCCGGTCGGTGGTGCGCAGCAGCTTCATGCCCAGCACCTGCGTATAGAAGTCAATGGAGCGCTGCAGGTTGCCGACGCGCAGCATGGTGTGGAGGAGGCGCATGGTGGGTGCTCTTTGTTGTCAGGAGAGGGATCAGAGTTCGTAATCCGTGCCGGGCGAGGTCGCGCTGGAGGCCTGCATGGCCTGCTGGATGGTCTCGCGCGTCAGGCGGTCGGAGATGAGCTGGGCAAAGGTGTAGACGAAGTTGCGCAGGTAGGCCCCGCGCTTGAAGGCGATGCGGGCCACGTTGCTGCCGAACAGATGCCCCGCCGGCCGCCAGACCAGGTCGTTGGGCGCGCCTGATCCAGATCCGTTCGGCGAGTCGTCCTTGACCGCCATCTCCGCCACCAGCCCCACGCCCAGGCCCAGCCGCACATAGGTCTTGATGACGTCGGCGTCGAACGCCTCCAGCACGAAGTTGGGCTGCAGATGGCGCTGGGCGAAGGCCTGGTCCAGCCGCGAGCGGCCGGCAAAGGCGGGGTGGTAGCTGATCAGCGGCTCGGCGGCCAGCTGCTCCAGCGTGAAGCGCGGCTCGGCGGCCAGCGGGTGGTCGGCCCGCAGCACGAGCACATGCTGCCATTCATAGCAAGGCAGCGTGACCAGCTCGGGATACTGGCTCAGCGACTCGGTGGCAAAGCCCACCTCCGCCGCCTCGTCGATGACCATGCGCGCCACCGTATGCGGCGTGCCCTGGTGCAGGCTGATGGCCACGCGCGGGAACTGTTTGCGCAGCGCGGCCACCGGCTCGGGCAGCACATAGCGCGCCTGGTTGTGCGTGGTGGCGATCGACAGCGTGCCGGCGTCCTGCTTGGAGAACTCCTCGCCGATGCGCTTCAAGTTGCCCACCTCGCGCAGGATGATCTCGATGGACTGCAGCACCTGCAGCCCCGGCTCGGTCAGCCGCTTGAAGCGCTTGCCGTGGCGCACGAAGATGTCCACGCCCAGCTCTTCCTCCAGCTCCAGGATGGCCTTGGAGATGCCGGGCTGCGAGGTGTGCAGCGCCTTGGCCGTCTCGGTGAGATTGAGGTTGCGCTTGGTCGCCTCGTGGACGAAGCGGAACTGGTGCAGGTTCATGCGCGGCCCTCATCGCGTGGGGTGTCGCGTGGGGTGTCGCGCGGGATGCCCGGCCCGACGCCGGCCAGCTGCAGGCTGGCGCGGGCCATCGCGGCCACCACCTCGGGTATCTCGCCGATCGCCGGGGCCAGCTGCCAGCTCACCTGCGGATGGGCCTGGCGCAGGCCGTCCAGCAGCACCGGCACGTCCTTGCGCACATGGCCGCCAGCGCCCAGGAAGAGCGGCACGATGGTCACGCTGCGGCAGCCGGCCGTGGCCAGCTCCGCGCCGGCGGCCGGCAGGTCGGGCGACATGAACTCCAGAAAGGCCAGCCGCACCGGCACGCCCGGCGCCTGCTCGCGCAGCTGGGCGGCCACCGCCTGGAAGGGCCCGGCCCAGGCCGGGTCGCGGGCGCCGTGGGCGAAGAGGATGACGCCGGCGGCTGCGTCGGGCTGCTCGGGTGCGGGCGTGGTGGTCATGGCGGATCCTTGGTGCCGGGGTCGAACGATCAAGCGGGCATGAGACGAGCGTGAGCCGAGCGGGCCCGGGCGGCCGGGGCGGCCTTCAAGGGCAGGGCGCGCAAGCGGTGCCCCGGCCCGGGCCGCGCCCCATCGCCTTCAGCGGTAGCGCACCAGCCAGACGAAGGCGCCCAGCGCCAGCGGCATGTAGGCCAGGCTGGGCAGGGCGGCGGCCAGTAGCGGCGACCAGTTCTGCAGCAGGCCCAGGTGGCTGGTGATGTTGTTGACCAGCACGAAGCTGATGCCCAGCATGATGCCGCCGAAGACCTTCAGGCTGATGCCCTCGCTGCGGGCGTGCAGGTAGGCAAACGGCAAGGCCAGGCTCATCATCACCAGGCAGGCCAGCGGGTACAGCGCCCGCTTCCAGAACTGGATCTCGTAGAGCTGCGCCGCCTGCGCGTTGTCGGCCAGGTGGTTCATGTAGGTGTAGAGCGCCGGCGTGGACATGGTGCGCAGCGGCAGCACGGCTGCGGCCACCACGTTGGCGCTCAGCCGGCTGTCCCACTGCAGCTGGGGCAGCCGCTCGGTGGACAGGCGCGTGGCCTCGTCGGCCAGGTCGCCGGTCAAGCGGATGCGCGTGACGCCGCTCATGCGCCAGCGGCCGTCGTCGTCGATGTTGACTTTGTCGGCCACGACGCGCGACAGCAGCAGGCCGCTGGCGTCGAACTCATAGCGCGTCACCTGGGCGAAGTCGCCATCGCCGCCGGCCTGGCCCACGTGGATGACATAGCTCGGCGCGCCGTTGCCCGCGCCGCTGTCGCGCAGCCAGGCGCCGGGGCCGCGGCGGGCGCCGACGTCGCGCGTGGCGGCCTCGACCAGGCTGATGCGCGACTCGGCCCAGGGCACCAGCGTGTCGCCCAGGATGAAGGTGACGATGCCCGCCAGCGCGCCCAGGCCCATCAGCAGGCCCAGCGCCCGCCCGGGGCCCAGGCCGCCGGTGCGCAGGATGGTGAACTCCGACGACTGCGCGAAGCGCGCCATCGCATAGGTGGCGCCGATCAGAAGCGCGATCGGCAGCAGGTCGTACAGGTGCCCGGGCAGGGCAAGCAGGCTGGCGGCAACGGCGTGCTTGACCTGCCAGCCGCCCTTGCCGACGTTCTGCAGCTCATCGACCAGGTCGATGAAATAAAAGAGCGCCAGGAAGGCCGCGGCGACGAAGGCCACCGAGCGGGCGATCTCGCCCCACAGCAGCCGGCGGACGGTGCGCATGGTCATGGTGCCGGGGCCATCCTTGCCGCGCGGGCCGCGCGCAGCCCGGCCCAGCGCGCGGCACCGCCGTCGCGCCACCACAGCCGGGCCAGCGCCAGCAGCATCACGCCGCCGTGCACGCCCAGCAGCGTGCCGGCGGCGGTGAAGCGCCCGGTGGCCACCCAGGCCTGGCTCAGGTTGAGCAGGTTGAAGTAGACGACGTAGGTCAGCAGCGCGAACAGCAGGTTCCAGTTGCTGGCCTGGCGCGGGCCGCCGCTGGCCAGGCCGATGCCCAGCAGCAGCAGGTTGACCATCGTCAGCACCTGGCCGGCGCGCCAGACCAGCTCGCCGCGGGCCGCGGCGCTCGGGTCCTGCAGCAGCTCCAGCGTCGGCTGGCCGATCACCGGCCGGCGGCCGCTGTCCGTGCCGGCGGCCTCGCCGATCAGCACGCGGGCTTCTTCAAAGCGGGCCACGCTGTGCTGGCCGCGAGCCTCGTCCAGGATCACGCGCTGGCCCTGCTGCAGCTGCAGCAGCCGCGAGCCGTCGTCGAAGACGATGCGGCCCTCGCGCGCCGTGGTGACCGACTCCTGCCCGGCCGAGCGCGACAGGATGAACACGTTGCGGCCGATCTGTGCCTGGTCGCTGTCGCGGTCGATGAAGAACACGCGGCGGCCGTCGCGCGAGCTCTGGAACTCGCCGGCCGTCACGCGCGCCAGGTCCGAGCGGCGCTCGAAGCGGTCGCGCAGCTCGGCGCTCTGCTCCTGCGCCCAAGGCCGCACCAGGCCCACCAGCAGCACCATCGCGGCGATCACCGGCCAGCTCATGCGCAGCACCGGCCGGATGAAGCCGGCCAGCCGCTGGCCGCTGGCCAGCCACACCACCATCTCGCTGTCGCGGTACATGCGGCTCAGGCCCGAGACCACGGCCACGAAGAGCGACAGGTTGAGCAGCATGGGCAGCTGCGCGATCACCGTGTAGCCCAGCGCCAGCGACACATCGGCCGGCGCCACCGAGCCCTTGGCCGCCTGGCCCAGCATGCGGATCAGCACCATCGTCAGCACGATGGTGAGCATCACCACCAGCGTCGCGCCGAAGGCCCGGGCCAGCTCTTTGCGTATGGAGGAATCGAATAACATCAACGCGACCACCCCGCGCCACGATGCTGCATGGCTGTCACGTGCGCGCGGTGTTGCTTTTTTATGGCCTGAAAAGCTGCCGGCCGGCAGCCTTGCGGCCCTTCGGAGAAACCGCCGGATTATGGACTTCCGCCACCAGACCCTCGCGCTGCAGGACCTTGCCTCGGCTGATGCCGATGCGCTGCTGCTGATCATCGGTGCCGAACCCAAGGGCCTGGCTCTGCCCGGGCCGCTGCAGCAGCTGATCCAGGACGCGTTTGCCGCCGGTGACTTCGCGATCAAGCCCGGCCGCGCGCTCTACCTGCACCAGCCCGCCGGCATGCGGGCAAAGCGCGTGGTGGTGGCCGCCTGCGCGGGCGCGGCGCCCAAGGCCGTGCGTGCTGCGCTCGCGCGTGCGCTGGCCGCGGTCAAGGAGCTGGGCGGCGTCAAGCAGATCGCCGTGGCCTCGGCCGGCTGCGGCGCGTGGACGCGCGCTCAGGCCCTGGCCGTGGCCGTGGCCGTGGGCGAGGCGAGCTATGTCTATGGCCACACCAAGTCCACCGCGCCCAAGCCCCCGGCCTGGAAGCGCGTGACGCTGCTCACGCCCGCCGAGGATGCCGCCGAGGCACGCGAGGGCCTGCGCCGTGGCCAGGCGATTGCCGCCGGCATGACCTTCGCCCGCGAGCAGGCCAACCGCCCGGGCAACTTCTGCACGCCCACGCTGCTGGCCGACGCGGCCAAGGCGCTGGCCAAGCAGCACGGCCTGGGCATCCAGGTGTTCGACCGCGCCGGCATCGAGAAGATCGGCATGGGCTCCTTCCTGTCGGTGGCCCGCGGCTCGGAAGAGCCGCCGCGCTTCATCGTGCTGCGCTACGACGGCGCGGCCAAGTCCGAGGCACCCATCGTGCTGGTGGGCAAGGGCGTCACCTTCGACACCGGCGGCATCTCGCTCAAGCCCGGTGCCGAGATGGACGAGATGAAGTTCGACATGGGCGGCGCAGCCAGCGTGCTGGGCACCTTCCGCGCCGTGGCCGAGCTCAAGCCGCGCATCAACCTGGTGGGCCTGATCCCGGCTACCGAGAACATGCCCAGCGGCCGCGCCACCAAGCCGGGCGACGTGGTCACCAGCCTGTCGGGTCAGACCATCGAGATCCTCAACACCGATGCCGAGGGCCGGCTCATCCTGTGCGATGCGCTGACCTATGCCGAGCGCTTCAAGCCCGCCTGCGTGGTCGACATCGCCACGCTGACGGGTGCCTGCGTCATCGCGCTGGGCCATCACAACTCCGGCCTGTTCAGCCCCGACGACGAGCTGGCGCAGTCGCTGCTGGACGCCGGCCGCGAGGCCCTGGACCCGGCCTGGCGCATGCCGCTGGACGAGGAGTACGACGAGCAGCTCAAGAGCAACTTCGCCGACATGGCCAACATCGGCGGCCGCGCGGCCGGCTCGGTGACGGCGGCGATGTTCCTCAAGCGCTTCACCAAGGCCTACCGCTGGGCGCACCTGGACATCGCCGGCACGGCATGGAAGTCCGGCGCGGCCAAGGGCGGCACTGGCCGGCCCGTGCCGCTGCTGACGTCCTTCGTGCTGGCCCAGGCCGACAGCCGCAGCGCCACGCGCGCAGGCGGCCGCCGGGCTGCCCCAGCCGATGCTCCGGCTACGCCCGCGGCGGCCCCGGCCGGCCGTCGCCGTGCCGCGGCCCAGCCGGAGGCGCCGGCCGCTGCCAAGCGTGCGTCCACCCGCCGCGCCCGCGCCTGATCCGGCCTGATCCCTTTTGCGTCTGCGCGTCCTTCGTCTGCGTTGCCGGCCGTGACCCTCGACGTTGCCTTCCACCACGGCATGGCCGACAAGCTCGGCTACGCGTGCCGGCTGCTGCGCAAGGTCTGGCGCAGCGGCGCACGGGCGGTGGTGACCGGCGCGCCGCGTGATCTGGACCAGCTCGACCGCCGGCTGTGGGAGCTGGAGGATGACTTCATCCCTCACGTGCGCGCCGGCCGCCAGCCGGTGCCCGCGCACCTGGCCGACACGCCGCTGTGGCTGGCCGACGAGCCGCAGCAGGCGCCCGCGTCCTGCCTGGTGCTGATCAATCTCGGCCAGCCGGGCGCCGAGCCGCCCGCGCTGCCGGGGCAGGTCAGCCGCGTCATCGAGCTGGTCTCCACCGACCCGGCCGACCGCCAGAGCGGCCGCCAGCGCTGGAAGCATTACCTGGCCCTGGGCTGCACGCCGCAGAACATCGAGGTGCACGGGTGACGCCGCCTCCGCCGCCACCCTTGGGCCAGGGCCCGCGCGTGCCGCCCAGCCACGTGCCCACGCTGACCGAGGTCATCGAGCTGGGCCCCGACGAGGCGGGCGGCCTGTCGCTGGAGGACGCGCCCGCGCCGGTCGAGCCCTGGACCGCGACCCAGCCGGCCGCGCTGGAGCAGGCGGCTGCCCCCGGCGCAGCCGCGCCCGACGACGCGGGCCGCTATCCCGACCTCTCCGACCCCCTCCGCGACCCCCTCTCCGCTGCGGCCCCGCCGGCCCTTGAGCAGCCCGCGTCCGGGACGCCGCCGGGCCCTGCCGAGCCGCATGCGGCGCCCGCCGTCGCAGCCTCGCCGTTGCCCTTGCCCGATGAGCGCGCACCCCATGCGGCGACCGGCCCGGGCCAGCCCGAGGCTGCCCCCGCGCACGCACCGCTCGACGCACAGCCGCCCGTTACCGGGGCCGCGCCAGTCACCGAGCCTGCGCCCGCCACCGAGCCCGCGCCCGTCTCGCCCGTGTTTGCCGCCCCGCCGGCCACCTGGCGCGCCGACCCGGACCTGCCGGCCTTCCTGCTGGCCGGCCGGGCGGCTGCCGTGCCGGGTGAGCCGGGTCCGGGGCCGGCCCATGCCGCCCTCGACGCGTCCGCCCCGTCCGCGATGTCGTCCGCCGTGCCGACCGCGGTGCCGTCCGGTCTGCCACCGGGCCTGCCGCCCCTCACGTCCTCGCCGACCGCCGCCACGCCGACCGCCGCGCTGCCCGTGCTGTCGCAGGCGCTGGACGACTGGCCCCCGGCGGCCCCGTCCGCGCTGCCCCAGCCTCCGGCACCGGGCGTCATGGCTACGGTCACGGCAGCGCCCGCGGATCAGGCCGGCGCCCCGGCCGAGCCCCCACCCGCGCCGGCCAGCGCCGCCTTGCCCGAGACCTGGCGCGAGGAGCAGCTCGTGCAGCAGGTGCTGGCCGACGTGCAGCGCCACGCCGACGCCATGCTCGAATTCCGCCTGCGCGAGGCCCTGGGCCCGGTGCTGGCCCGCGTCACCGACGAGCTGGTCCGCGGCGCCCGCCAGGAGATGGCCGCCACGCTGCGTGACATCGTCGCCCGCGCCGTCGCCCAGGAGCTGGCCCGCCAGCGCAGCCGGTGAGCGGCGCGCCACGGTCATCTCCGGGCGGCCTGCTTCCAGTCAGCATCCGCACGCCGCGCACACGGCCGGACCGCTGAACGCCGCCCGGCCCCACCGATCCGATCGAACGCACACCGAAAGGAGAGCTCCATGATCCCGGCCGCAACCCGCCTTTATCCGCTGCTTCATCCGCTGTCCCCGCCGCTGTCTCGGACGGTGCCTCGAACCCTGGCGCTGCTTGCCGCCACGCTGCTGGCCGCCGGCACAGCCCAGGCGCAGCAGAACGTCGTCACCGTGCGCATCGGCCACGTCGCGCCGCTGTCGGGCCCGCAGGCCAACTTCGGCAAGGACAACGAGAACGGCGTCCGCCTGGCGCTGGACGACCTCAACGCGCAGAACCTGACCATCGGCGGCAAGAAGGTGCGCTTCCAGCTGGTGCCCGAGGACGACGCGGCCGAGCCCAAGCAGGGCACCGCCGCGGCGCAGAAGCTCTGCGATGCCAAGGTCGCCGGCGTCATCGGCCACCTCAACTCGGGCACCACCATCCCGGCGGCCAAGATCTACAACGCCTGCGGCATCCCGCAGATCACGCCCTCGGCCACCAACCCGGCGCTCACCCAGGCCGGCTACCGCGGCACCTTCCGCATGCTGGCCAACGACGATGCGCTGGGCGCCGCGCTGGCCCGCCATGCCGCGCAGACGATGAAGCTCAAGCGCGTGGCCATCATCGACGATCGCACCGCCTACGGCAAAGGCGTGGCCGGCGTGTTCAAGAAGACGGCGCTGGCCAGCGGCATGGAGGTGGTGGCCGAGCAGTACACCAACGACAAGGCCACCGACTTCATGGCCATCCTCACCGCCATCAAGGCGCGCAAGCCGGAGGCCATCTTCTTCGGCGGCATGGGCCCGCAGGCCGGCCCCATGCTGCGCCAGATGCAGCAGCTGGGCATGAGCAAGGTGACGCTGTTCGGCGGCGACGGCGTATGCACGGCCGAGCTGCCGCAGCTCGCCTCCAACGCCCGCACGCTGGCCAACGTGGTCTGCGCGGTCGGCGGCGCATCCCTCGAGAAGCGCCCGGAAGGCCGCGCTTGGCGCCAGCGCTTCGAGCAGCGCTTCGGCCACTTCCAGCTCTACGCCGCCTACGCCTACGACGCCGCGATGGTGCTGGCCGATGCCATGAAGCGCGCCGAGTCCATCGACCCCAAGGTCTACGGCCCCAAGATCTTCGAGACCGACTACACCAAGGGCGTGTCCGCGGCCCGCATCCAGTTCGAGCCCAATGGCGAGCTGAAGAACCCGGCCCTCACGCTCTACGTCTACCGCGACGGCCAGCGCGTGGCGATCAACTGAACAGGCGCACCGCGCACGGTGGGGCAGACAAGCCTGCTGGCCCCGCCGATGCGACACTTGCGCCCCGCCCCGTCACGGCGGACACAGAAGACGCGCTACAATCGCCGGCTTTTCCGGAGAGGTGGATGAGCGGTTTAAGTCGCACGCCTGGAAAGCGTGTGTGGGTTAATAGCCCACCGCGGGTTCGAATCCCGCCCTCTCCGCCAAACAAGAGCCCCAAGTGATCGCCTCACTTGGGGCTTTTTTCTTGGCCGGCTGGAGTGCTTCAGCGAATGCGGTCGGCGCTTGCGCCTGAAGCCGCAGGAGTGGCGGAAGCCGCAGGGGCGGCGCTCGTGCTGGAGGCCGCAGCGGCCGCGGTCTGCGGCTGTGTTCCGGACTGTGTTCCAGACGCCGGCCCGGCTGACGGGGTGCTTGATGCCGCCGGCTCGGCAGGCGGCACCTGCGCCAGGGCCCGCAGCCGCAGCCGGATTTCGTCCATCACCCGTGCCTTGGGCTGCTGTGCGCAGCGCTGCGCGGCCTGCTCGAAGGCCTGCGGGAAGTGCTCCAGCGTCTGCTTGAGGGAGGCGGCGGTGCTGAGCCCGCCCAGGGCCAGCTGCTGAGCCAGCGGGTAGACATCGGCCTGCTGCAGCGGCGCGTCGGGCTCCAGCGTGCGCCAGCGCTTGAGGTCGGCGGTGAGCTCGGCGCAGCGCTTGCGCGGCAGGGAGGCGGCGCTGTCCTTGCGGAAGACGAAGGGCACGCTGGCTGCGGCCTCGATGGGCTGGCCCAGCGGGTCGGTGGCGGGCTTGAAGCGCCAGCGGCGCACGGCGTCCAGCGCCGCCTGGTCGAGCAAGGGCGAGCGCGAGCTGCGCTGCACCTTGGCCTGCAGCAGCTCGCCGCGCTCGGACACCAGCACGCCGATCACCACCGTGCCTTGATGCCCGGCCGCGCGGGCGGCGGGCGGGTACATGGGCTGCGGGGTCTCGACGGCCTGCAGCCGGGTGGGGCCGGCCGGCGTGGATGCGGCCGGGCCGGCGGGCAGGTCTGCAGTGGATGCAGCGGCGTCTGCTCCCCAGGCCGGAATGGCGGCGAGCAGGCAGGCGAGCCAGCAGGCCGCCAAGCCGTGCGAGCGCCGCAGTGGAGCGTCGTGGTTGTTCATCATTCGGCTGTCCACGGGTGGCACGGCGGACATGGTGGCGAGCAGGTGCTGCCGCCAGGCGCTGTGGCTTCCGCCCAGTCTCCCAGTCGCCCAGATGGCACAAAGCCGCGCGATGCGCGGCTTGTGGTGCAGGCGACCGGGTGGCGACTCAGACGTTGAAGAGGAAGTGCAGCACGTCGCCGTCCTTGACGACGTAGTCCTTGCCTTCGGCGCGCATCTTCCCGGCGTCCTTCGCGCCTTGCTCGCCCTTGTAGGCGATGAAGTCGTCGAAGGCGATGGTCTGCGAGCGGATGAAGCCGCGCTCGAAGTCGGTGTGGATGACGCCCGCGGCCTGCGGCGCGGTGGCGCCGATGGGCACCGTCCAGGCGCGCACTTCCTTGACGCCCGCGGTGAAGTAGGTCTGCAGGCCGAGCAGCTTGAAGGCGGCGCGGATGAGGCGGTTCAGACCCGGCTCGTCCTGCCCCATCTCCTGCAGGAACATGACCTTGTCCTCGTCGCTCATGTCGGCCAGCTCGGCCTCGGTCTTGGCGCAGATGGCGACCACCGGGGCGCTCTGCTTGGCCGCGTAGTCCTTCAGGCGGTCGAGGAAGGGGTTGTTCTCGAAGCCGTCCTCGGCCACGTTGCCGACGAACATCGCCGGCTTGGCGGTGATCAGGCACAGCGGCTTGAGCACGAGCTGCTCTTCCTTGCTGAAGTCGATGGCGCGCACCGGGCGGCCTTCGTTGAGCGCGGCCTCGCACTTCTTGAGCACCTCGACCAGGCGCTGGGCCTCCTTGTCGCCGCCGGCCTTGGCCACCTTCTGGTAGCGCTGCAGGCTCTTTTCCACGGTGGCCAGGTCGGCCAGGCAGAGCTCGGTCTGGATGACCTCGATGTCGGCGATCGGGTCCACCTTGCCGGCCACGTGCACGACGTTCTCGTCCTCGAAGCAGCGCACGACGTTGACGATGGCATCCGTCTCGCGGATGTGGGCCAGGAACTGGTTGCCCAGGCCTTCGCCCTTGGACGCACCGGCCACCAGGCCGGCGATGTCGACGAACTCGACGATGGCCGGCACCACGCGCTCAGGCTTGACGATGTCGGCCAGCTGCTGCAGCCGGGGGTCGGGCAGCTCGACCACGCCGACGTTGGGCTCGATGGTGCAGAAGGGGTAGTTCTCGGCGGCGATGCCGGCCTTGGTCAGCGCGTTGAAGAGGGTCGACTTGCCGACGTTGGGCAGGCCGACGATGCCGCATTTGAGGCTCATGGGGGCGGTCCGGATGGGGCGCCGGGCGGCGGCGCGGGTCGGGGAGGGCGGGCCGGCGCGCGGTGGCCGGCCGGATGGCTGCGGCACGGCGGCGCGCAGCCCGGGACGAGGGGCGCAATTTTAGGCGCGGGGGCGCGGGCCGCCGCCGGTTGACATGCCTTGCCCGCGCGGGCGGAGTCGCGGGCAATGAGTCGTGGTCGGGACGCAGGATGGGGGATGGCCGCGACGATTGCGACGAGTGCGACGGGCGGGCGTCGGCCGCTCAGCCGCCGATCGGCGCCGGCGCGCGGGCCGACTCGGCCGACTTGGCCCACTGACGCACGTCGTGCAGCATGCGGTTGCGCTCGATGGGCTTGGTCAGCACGTGGTCCATGCCGGCGTCCAGGCAGGCCTGGCGGTCCTCGGCAAACGCGTTGGCCGTCAGGCCGATGACCGGCACCCGGCGCGCAGCCGGGCCGGCCTGGCCGGCGCGGATGCGGCGCGTGGCCTCCAGCCCGTCCATGCCGGGCATGCGCCAGTCCATCAGCACCACGTCGGCCGGCTGGGCGCGCAGCCAGGCCAGTGCGGCAGGGCCGGAATCCACCGTGTCCACGTCGGCGCCGGCGCTGCGCAGCATCTCGATGGCCAGCATGCTGTTGACCGGGTCGTCCTCGACGACGAGCACGCGCACGCCGGCCAGGGCATCCGGGGCGGGGCGGGCGGCCGGATCGGCCTGCTCGGCAGGTCCGTGCTGCGGCGCAAGCGCCGCCGCCGTGCCGCCCGTTGCCACCCGGCCCAAGGAAGAAGATGAAGACGAAGAAGCAGAAGCAGAAGGGGCCGGCGTCGCCCCGGCAGCAGCCGCGGTGCCGCTCTGGCGCAGCGGCAGCGGCACGCGGATGGCCACCTCGGTGCCCACGCCGCGGCTGCTGAGCTGCACCTCGCCGCGCATGAGCTGCACCAGCTCGCGGGTGATGGTCAGGCCCAGGCCGGCGCCGCCGTTCTGGCGGGTGCTCTGCGCATCGACCTGGTGGAAGGCGTCGAACACGCGGGCCTGCTGCTCGGGCGTGAGGCCCGGGCCGGTGTCGCGCACGATGAAGCGCACGTCGTGCGGGCCGGGGCCCGGCTGTACGGTCAGCGAGACGCTGCCGCGCTCGGTGAACTTGACGGCATTGGCCATCAGGTTGATCAGCACCTGGGTCAGCCGCAGGGCGTCGCCGCGGCGCTGCAGATGCAGCTGCGGGTCGAGCTGGCAGACCAGCAGCAGGTCCTTGGCCTCGGCCTGCGGATGCACGGCGCGCACGGCCTGACGGGCCACGTCGCCCAGGTCCAGCGGGCCGTCGGCCAGCTCCAGCTTGCCGGCCTCGATGCGCGAGAGCTCCAGCACCTGGTCGATCAGCGTCAGCAGATGGCGGCCGCTGGCGCTGATGGTGTCGATCAGCGCCTCCTCGCGCGCGCGGCCGTCGGCGTCCTGCGGCGCGGGGTGGGTGTCCCGCAGCAGCTCGGCAGACGCCAGCACCGCGTGCAGCGGCGTGCGCAGCTCGTGGCTCATCACGGCCAGGAAGCGGCTCTTGGCCTGCGATGCGGCCTCGGCCGCGTCCTTGGCCCGGGCCAGCTCGGCGGTGCGCTGGGCCACCCAGGTCTCGATGGCCTCGGTGGCATCGTGGGTGGCCGCCGGCGGCACGGTGCTGCGAAAGACGATGTTGCTCAGCCCCCGGCGCAGCCGCGCCAGGCTCATCAGCCCGAGCAGGAACATGGCCTGCGCGATGACGCCGTTGACCAGCACCGGCCACATGGCGCTGCGCCACTCGGCCACCTGCACCTGCGACGCGTACACCGCCGGCGTGGCCACGCCGCAGAACAGGCCCAGGGCCAGCAGCAGCGCCCAGCGCGCCGGCCAGGTGGCGAACAGCAGCAGGTACAGCGGCGGCAGCCACTGGAACATCGTCGTGATCCAGTAGGGGCTGACCGGCCGGTCGCCGATGACCAGCACGGCCACGGCGCTGACCAGGAAGTACACCGACACGCCGACCGCGCCCAGGCGCTGCACGACGATCAGGCTGGCCGGCCGGCGCAGCAGCACGATGAAGAGCACGCCCATCAGCGCGGCCAGCAGGGGCATGGCCCAGCGGTCGTGCGGCTCGATCACGCCCATCAGCGATTCGCTGATCCACACCAGCGACAGCGCCAGCGTGGCAATGGCGAACATGCCGAGCGCGCTGCGTCGCTCGATCAATGAGAGGAAGCGGTCCTCGCGGGCGGGCGGGGTGGGACTCGATGGCATCGAGGCGGCCATCGCGTTCTCCGGGGTAGGCGTGCCTTGCAGGCTCATGCGTCCGGGCCCTGGGTGCAATGGTGGGGCGCATCATGGCAGGAAGGCCAGCGGGCGCAAAGCGGGAAATGCGTCACGCATTGGCGCGCTTTGATGCTCTCCCGGTGCTGCTGCGTGGAAGCCCGCCCCACCTTGTTGCGACCAGCCCACACGGTGCGCAACGCGGCGCTGGATGAGGGTGGGAACCCGGGTGAGGGCGCTGCCCTGCGCCCGTCTGCGGCCTGAAGAGACGCTGCCGCCAGGGATGCCGGCCGATGCGGCCGTTGGCCTCAGGCCACGGGGGCAGAATGGCCGGCCTATGAATGCACATGACATCTGCGTGCGCGGCCAGGGCCCGGCGGGCCGCGCGCTGGCGCTGGCGCTGTCGGCCCAGGGCTGGCGCGTCGCGCTGACCGGCGATGCGGCTCGCACCGCGCGGCCCGGCGATCTGCGCACCTATGCGCTCAATGCCCGCGCGGTGAAGCTGCTGTCGCGCATCAAGGTGTGGGATGCGCTGCTGCATGCCGGCGACGCTGCCACCCGTGTGCTCGACATGCAGGTCTGCGGCGACGACGGCGGGCACATCGCCTTCTCGGCCTGGGAGCAGTGCGAGACCGAGCTGGCCTGGATCGTGGATGCCCAGGCGTTGGACGAGGCGCTGGCACAGGCGCTGCGCTATGCGGCCCACGTGGCCGTGGTGCCCGAGGATGACCCGGCAGCCGCCGCCGCGCCCCTTGTGGCCATCTGCGAAGGCGCCCGCTCGGCCACCCGCGCGGCGCTGGACGCGGGCGTGCGCCGGCAGGAGTACGGCCACACCGCGTTGGCCGCGCGCCTGGTGGCCGACCGGCCGCATGCCGGCGTGGCGCGGCAGTGGTTCCGCTCGCCCGACATCCTGGCTCTGCTGCCTTTCGACCGGCCGGAGCCCGGCCGCTCCTACGGCCTGGTGTGGTCGCAGCCGCATGCCCAGGCCCAGCGCCTGCTGGCGCTGGACGATGCGGCCTTCGAGGCCGAGCTCAATGCCGCCACCGGCGGCGCGGCCGGCGCGCTGCGCCTGGGCTCGGCCCGCGCCGGCTGGCCGCTGTCGTTGGTCAAGGTGGAGCGCTGGTGCGGCCCGGGCTGGGTGGTGGTGGGCGATGCCGCGCACCAGGTCCATCCGCTGGCCGGGCAGGGGCTCAACCTGGGGCTGGCCGACGTGGACACCCTGGCCCGCGTGCTGGGCGAAGCCCGCCGCCACGAGCCCTGGCGCTCGCCGGGCGATGAGCGCCTGCTGCGCCGCTACGTGCGCGAGCGCGCCGCGCCCACCGCTGCCATGGCCGGCCTGACCGACGGCCTGCTGCATCTGTTTGCCAACCCGGCCGCGCCGCTGCGCGAGCTGCGCAACCGCGGCATGACCGCGCTGGGTGCGCTGCCGCCCGTCAAGCGCTGGCTGGTCGGCCGCGCGCTGGACTGAAACACCAGGCAGGCCGCCCTGAGCCATTGCCGCCATGCCGCGCGCGCCGCTGCGGCCGTCTGCCCCTTCTCTCAAGGAGAGTGACTTGACCCCCCGTTCACTGATCACGCTGGCGCTGGCCGCCGCGCCGCTCATCGCCGCCCAGGCCGGCGAAGCCGAGATCCGCCGCAACCTTCCCGCCCGCCTGCCCGAGCTGGGCGCCATCGACGAAGTGCGGCCGGCGCCGATGAAGGGCCTGTTCGAGGTGCGCGTGGGCACGCAGGTGTTCTACACCGACGCTGACGGCGACTACCTGCTGCGCGGCGACCTGATCGACACCCGTGCGGCGCGCAACCTGACCGAAGAGCGCGTCGAGCGCCTGTCGGCCGTGCCCTTCGACAAGCTGCCGCTGGCCGACGCCATCATCTGGAAGAGCGGCAGCGGCAAGCGCCGCGTGGCCGTCTTCGCCGACCCCAACTGCACCTATTGCCACCAGCTGGAGCGCGACCTTCAAGGCCTGCAGGACGTGACGGTCTACACCTTCCTCATCCCCATCCTGGGCGCAGACTCGACCACCAAGGCGCGCAACATCTGGTGCGCCAAGGACCGCACCGCCACCTGGCGCAACTGGATGCTGGCCAACACGCCGCCGCCGCGCTTCATGGGCATGGCCTGCAACACGCCGCTGGAGCGCAACCTGGCGCTGGCCCAGCAGTTCCGCATCCGCGCCACGCCGACGATGATCTTCGAGGACGGCACCCGCTCATCCGGCGCCATGCCGGCGGCAGAGATCGACAAGAGGCTGTCGCGCAAGCGCGGCTGAGTCGGCCGCCTGCGGCGCCTGGCATGCGCAGGGACGAGGCGAACGCGGCGCGCTGTGGGCCCCGTGCATGCGCGCGGCCCGATCCGGCTCCGCTCGGCTCGGCTCGGCTCGGCCAACTTCAGCGCAAGGCGGGCGAGGGCGCCGAGGCGCCGGCCGCAGCCGCGCCGGCCGGTGATGCGGGCGCCGCGCGCTCGGGCAGCCGGTCGATCAGCAGGTCCACATAGGCCGCCTCGTCCTTGGCGATCCTCAGCCGCACGGGCAGGTACTCCAGCTGCGGCGCAAACCACAGCTCCACCAGCAGGTCGCCGCCCAGCTTGCCGGCCGAGCCCGGCGGCATGCGCGGGCGCAGATGGATGGCCGGGATCTCGCCCAGCTTGGTGGCCAGCCGCTCCTGGCCCATCACGTCGAAGACCAGCATGCGCTGCTGCTTGGACATGGCCACCGGCAGCTCGATGGTGCGCCCGGCGGCCAGCAGGGCGGGGTCGCGCAGGAAGCGCCAGGTGAGCTGCACGAACTGGCTGGCCAGGTCCTGCACGCCAGGCCAGCGGGCCTCGCGCTCGCCGTTGGTGAAGACCACCTCGGCCTCGGCCAGCGTCACGTGCCGGTGGCGCCGGCTGAAGGCGACCTTGGACTCCTCGTCATAGCGCCGCGGCGCCAGGCCCTCGGCCGTGATCTGGCCGTCGCTGCTGATGTTGCGTTGGAAGAGCGGCGCAAAGCGCGGGCCGACCAGCGTGTCCACGTGCACCTGGTAGCGCGTGCCCTCGCGCAGCCACAGCACCTCGGCGCTGCCGCGCACCTCGCCGCGGTACTGGCCGGTCAGGGCGTAGCGGATGCGCGTGGAGCGCGGCCAGGGGAAGCCGAAGAGCAGTTCGTCGGACGCGGCCGAAGAAACAGCGGAAGAGGCCGCCGCGGGCGCGCCCGCGGCGCTCGCGCCGGCGGCCACCGCGGTCGGCGATGCAGCAGGCGATGAAGCAAGAGGGGGCGCCCCGGCCACGGCGGAGGCGGTGTCCGCCCCGGGTGCTGCTCCAGACGCGGCGCTCGCCGGCTGCATCGCCCGGGCCAGCAGGTCGGATGAGGACTCGGCGCCCGAGGCCGGCGGCTGCGGGGCGCTGGCGGCCTGATCCGCCTGGGCGACTGCGCTGGCTTCAGGCTGCGGCGCCGATGCGGCAGGGGGCGGTGGCAGCGGCCGCGGCCTGCGCCGGGGCACGGCCCGGGCCACGGGCGCCGCCTGGGCAGCCGGCAGCGTGAACGCCGGCGCGGCGGGCTGCTGCAGGCGCACCTCGGCGACGAAGTCGGCGCGCAGCCGCTCGGGCGCCTGCTGCGGGCGCAGGTCGGCCATCTCGGCCAGCAGCGTGCCGCCCAGCCAGGCGTGCATCAGCGTCACGGCCCCCACCACGGCGGCCAGTGCCCAGCCGTGGCGCCGGGCCGGCCGGGTCATCGGCCGTCCAGCCAGGCGCGGGCGGCCGCGCGGCGGCCGTCGGCAGCGTCGGCCTGCCAGCCCAGGTTGATGGCGCCGCTGCCGGCCGGTGCATCGGCCGGGCTGTGCAGCGTCAGCAGCCGCTGGTCGCGCGCCACCAGCCAGGTGCAGGCCCGGCCCGCCTGCCACAGCACCCCCAGGTCGTCGGCCTTGCGCAGCCGCCAGCCGTCGATGGCGATCAGCTCGTCGCCGGCAGCCAGGCCGGTGCGCTCGGCCACGCTGGCGTGCATCACCGCCTGCACCTTGAGCGCGCCGCCCGATTCGCCCACGCGCGCACCCAGCGCCTGGCCGGGGGTGGCCTTCTGCACCTGCCAGCTCACGCCGACACCGGCCAGCAGCTGCTCCAGCGGCAGCTCGTCGCGGCCGTGCACCCAGGCGGCGAACTCGCCGTCCAGCGGCCGGCCGGCCTCGGCGGCGAAGGCTGCGCGGATGTCGGCCTCGGTGATCGGGCGCCTCAGCGCCCACA
Organism: Burkholderiales bacterium; assembly: GCA_016219375.1. Lineage (GTDB taxonomy): Bacteria > Pseudomonadota > Gammaproteobacteria > Burkholderiales > Burkholderiaceae_C > Aquabacterium. The sequence goes on along the minus strand of JACRNC010000020.1, from coordinate 168,087 downwards.
GCCGCCGCATCGCGCCGTCCAGCGAGCCCCCGGCCGCGCGCAGCGTCAGGTCGAAGCACAGGCCCACCAGGGCGCCCTTGGTGTAGTAGCTGACCGTGGCGTTGGCGGTGTTCTCGTCGGGCCGGTAGTACTTGGTCCAGGCGTCGAAGCTGGCCTCGGCCACGCTCTGCACGCGCCGTCCCGGCGTGGCCCAGACCTGGCTGGCGGTCTTGCCCAGCAGCTGCAGATAGCGGGCGTCGTCGATCAGCCCGGCGCGGCGCAGCAGCAGGTCGTCGTAGTAGGAAGTGAAGCCCTCGAAGAACCACAGCAGCCGGGTGGGGTTCTCGCGCGTGAGGTCGTAGGGCGCGAACTCGCTGGGCTTCAGGCGCTTGACGTTCCAGGTGTGGAAGTACTCATGGCTGATCAGCCCCAGCAGGGTGATGTAGCCGTCGCCCGGCTGCCAGCCGGGCGTTGTGCGCGGCAGGTCGCGGCGCGAGGCGATCAGCGCCGTGCTGGCGCGGTGCTCCAGCCCGCCGTAGCCCTCGTCCACCGCGTTGAGCATGAAGACATAGCGCTCGAACGGCGGCTTGCCGCGGCCATGCCAGAAGGCCATCTGCGCCTCGCAGATCTTGCGTGCGTCAGACAGCAGCCGCTCGCCGTCCAGGCCCGGCCAGGCCCCGGCCACGACGAACGCATGCGGCACGCCGCGCACGGTGAAGTCGCCGCGCCAGAAGGTGCCCAGCTCCACCGGGTGGTCGATCAGCTCGTCGTAGTCGGCGCAGTCGAAGGTCAGCGCCTTGCCGTCCGCGGGCGCCATGGCGGTGGCCACGGCCCAGCCGCGCGGCAGGCCGGCGAGCTGCAGCCGGTGCGGCTGCTCTTCGCGGCCGTGCACGCGCAGGCACAGGCTGGTGCCGTTGAAGAAGCCGCGCTGCGCATCCAGCCAGGCGGTGCGCACCGAGTTGTCGAAGGCATAGACGCGGCAGCTCACGACGAGCGGCGAGCGCCCGCTGCAGCGCGCCAGCCAGGTCGTCTTGTCGATCTGCTCCAGCGCCACCGGCTGCCCGCCCTGGCGCGCGGTGAGCTGCGACAGGTGGCGGGCGAACTCGCGCACCATGTAGCTGCCCGGGATCCACACCGGCAGGCTCAGCACCTGCTCGGCGGCCGGCGCCGGCACGGTCAGCGTCACCTCGAACTGGTGCGCATGCAGGTCGACGGGCCGGACGCGGTAGCTGATCATGGCTGCAGCCTCAGGTGCCCGCCGCGGCGATGAAGCAGCTCAGCGCCGCCACGGCCGTCAGGCGAAAGCGCAGCGTCAACCAGGCCGCCGCGCCCCAGGCCGGGTAGTGCCGGCGGTCGATCAGATAGCACACGATCAGCGTCACGCCCTGCACCACCAGCCCGGCATAGGCCGGCATCACCACGCCCACCCAGGCCACCAGCGAGGGCACCACGCCCCAGGAGAAGCGCTTGTCCATCTTGGCCGCGCCGCCGCGCATGGCCAGGCCCCAATGGATGCCGGCCAGGAAGGACCCGATCACCGCTGCGTACTTGGCCAGCGCATCGACGACATAGAAGTGCGCCTCGGCATGCGCTTCGGACTGCAGCAGCCAGACCAGCAGCGCGCCCAGCACGAAAGGAACGAGGCCCAGGTAGCCCAGGCGCATCGCATGCGGCGTGGGATGGGTGGAGACGGTGATCGGAGGCGGGTTGACGGAGGCCACGAGGAACTGCGGTGGTGGAGTTGGAAGGAAGGGGGGAGGGGAGCAGGCGCCTTGCAGGCTTCAGGCCAGGAAGGCGAACACCGCCGGCACGTCGGCCGGCATGTCGGCCAGCGATTCTGCAAGCCGGCGGCGCCAGGCGGCCACGGTGTCGGTACGCGTGAAGCCGCCCGGCAGCGTCAGGCCCACGCTAACGCTGAGCTGGGTGGACGGCGCCAGCGTGCCGATCAGCGCATCGAGCAGCGCGGCGTTGCGGTAGGGCGTCTCGATGACGAGCTGGGTCTGTGCGGCGCGACGCGAGGCCGCCTCCAGCTCGCGCAGCCGCTGGGCGCGCTCGCCCTTGTCCTGCGGCAGGTAGCCGATGAAGGCGAAGCTCTGTCCGTTGAGCCCGCTGGCCGCCAGCGCCAGCATCAATGAGCTGGGGCCGCTGAGCGGCAGCACCTCGACGCCGGCCGCGTGCGCTGCGCGCACCAGCGGTGCACCGGGGTCGGCCACGGCCGGCAGGCCGGCTTCGGACAGCAGCCCGATGTCGTGGCCGTCCAGCGCCGGCTGCAGCAGCGGGCGCAGCGCATCCGGCGACAGGGCCGCCGGCTTGCCGCCTGCCGGGTGGCCCCCCTTGGGCGGGCGCGGCAGCTCGCGGATGTCCATTTGCTGCAGCGGGACGGCCAGCGCCACCTCCGCCTCCACGCGCTTGAGGAAGGCACGCGCCGACTTGGCGTTCTCCACCACCCAGTGACGCAGGGCGGCCGCCGTCGTGATTGCCAGCGCCGGCAGCACCTGCCCCAGCGGGGCGGGCGGCTGATCGCGCGTGGTGCCCAGATCCAGCGTGTTGGGCATCAGGATGAGGCGGCCGGCGGTGCGGGGGGCGGGCAGGGCGGCGTCCTGGCCCGGGCGGGCGCCTTCGGCGCTGGCGCCGGTGCCGGTGCGGCGCGCAGCCGGGTCGGCAGCGGCGCTCATGCGCAGGCCGCCCCGGCCGCCAGCCGCCGCAGCGGGTCGCAGCCGGCTGCGCGCAGCAGCGCGGCGGTGCGGATCAGCGGCAGGCCGATGAGCGCGGTGGGGTCGTCGCTCTCGATCGCCTCCAGCAGGGCGATGCCCAGGCCCTCGGATTTGGCGCTGCCGGCGCAGTCATAGGGCTGCTCCGCCTGCAGGTAGGCCTCGATCTCCACGAGCTGCAGCGGCCGCACCCGCACGCGCGAGGGCACGCATTCCACCTGCTCGAAGCCGGTGTCGCCGCGCACCACCGCCACGGCGGTCTGGAAGACCAGCGTGCGCCCGCTCATCGCCTGCAGTTGCGCCACGGCGCGCTCGTGCGTGTGCGGCTTGCCGATCGCCTGGCCGTCCAGGTCAGCCACCTGGTCCGACCCGATCACGATGGCGCCCGGGTGGCTGCGCGCCACGGCCTGCGCCTTGGCCCGCGCCAGCCGCAGCGCCAGCTGCAGCGGCGTCTCGCCAGGCTGCGGCGTCTCGTCCACCTCGGGCGAGACCACGGAGAACGGCAGCCTCAGCCGCTGCAGCAGCTCGCGCCGGTAGCGCGAGGTCGAAGCCAGGATGACGGCGGGCTCGGCCGCCGGCGGGGCAGCGGGATCATGGGGAGCAGGCATGGCGGGGATTGTCCACCCCCACGTGAAGCCCCACGTCCAGCCCCACGTCCAACTCCCACCGGGCGGCCCGCTCTTCGCAAAGCCGGGCGCGGCGGCCCTTGCCGATGGATCAGGCCCCGGGCGATCAGGCCGCAGCAAGACACTCCGGCCCGCCCGGCTGCGCGGCCCAGCCGCCCCGCCGCCGCCTACACTGCCCGGCATGAAAGCCGCCGACTTCAACCCGCACAAGCTCGACGTGGCTGCCTTTGCCAAGGCCGGCGCCAGCCTGTCCGGCCAGTGGCCGCTGGCGGATCTGCCTCGCCTGATGGAGAGCGTGCCGGACGAAGCCCGCGCCGACCTGGTGCGCCCGCTGTCCTGGTCGGTGACCGGTCTGCAGCGCCCCGTGGTCGGAAGCGAGCCTGAAGTCTGGCTGCACCTGCGTGCCCAGGCGGAGGTGCCTCTGACCTGTCAGCGCTGCCTGCAGCCGGTGGTCCAACACCTGGCCATCGAGCGGCAGGCGCGCTTCGTCGCCGACGAGGCGACTGCCGCCGAGCTGGACGCCGTGCTCGAAGACGACGTGCTCGTGCTCAGCCGCAGCTTCGACCTGCGCTGGTGGCTGGAAGACGAGCTGATCCTGGAGCTGCCGCTGATGCCTCTGCATCAGAGTTGCCGGCCCGCCGTGCCGCTGGGGCAGGCCGCCGAACCGGCCGCCGCCGAGGACGAACGGCCACATCCTTTCGCAGCCCTGGCCGCGTTGAAGAAGCGCTCTGACCGGGCTTCCTGAAGCCACTTCGGCCATGCTAGAATGGCAGGTTTTGGCGAGCGGCATGGCTTGCTCGCCTAACTCGTTTTTGCGCAAGCAGCGGCGCTGCGGCGCTGCCCAATCCTAGGAGCCCGACATGGCCGTCCAGCAAAACAAGAAGTCGCCGTCCAAGCGCGGCATGCACCGTTCGCACAACGCCCTGACCCAGCCGGGTACCGGCATCGAGCCGACCACCGGCGAAGTGCACCTGCGCCACCACATCAGCCCCACCGGCCACTACCGCGGCCGCAAGGTGCTCAAGACCAAGGCCGACGCCTGATCGGCCCGGCGGCTCGGGTGGGGGCCTGTCCCGTGCCCGGCCGCATTGCGCCCGGCCCGCTCACGGCCGTCTGCGCATCCGCGCGTCCTTCGTGACCACAGATCTGCGCTCCATGACCCGCGTGGCCCCGCCCGGCAAGCCGGTGCGCCTAGCCGTCGATTGCATGGGTGGCGACCACGGCCCGGCCGTCACGCTGCCGGCCTGCCGCGCCTTCCTCGACAGCCATCCCGCGGCTGAGCTCATCCTCGTCGGCCGGCCGCAGGCCCTGCAGCCCGCCGCCCAGTGGCCGCGCTGCACCCTGGTCGAGGCCAGCGAGGTCGTCGAAATGGACGACCCGGTCGAGGTGGCCCTGCGCCGCAAGAAGGATTCGTCCCTGCGCGTGGCCCTCAGCCAGCTCAAGCCGGGCGAGTCCGGCGCCGCGGCGGCCGATGCCTGCGTCTCCGCCGGCAACACCGGCGCCCTGATGGCCGTTGCGCGCTACCTGCTCAAGACGATGGACGGCATCGACCGTCCGGCCATCGCCACCGTCATGCCCAACCAGCGCGACGGCTACACGACGGTGCTGGACCTGGGCGCCAACGTCGATTGCACTGCCGAGCACCTGCTGCAGTTCGCCGTCATGGGCAGCGCCCTGGTGGCAGCCGTGCAGGGCAACGAGAACCCCACGGTGGGCCTGCTCAACATCGGCGAAGAAGTCATCAAGGGCAACGACACCATCAAGCAGGCCGGCGAGCTGCTGCGCCAAGCCGGTGCGCGCGGCCTGATCAACTTCCGCGGCAACGTCGAGGGCAACGACATCTTCACCGGCGCCACCGACCTGATCGTCTGCGACGGCTTCGTCGGCAACGTGGCGCTCAAGACGGCCGAGGGCCTGGCGGCCATGCTCTCCAGCTTCATCAAGCAGGAGTTCACGCGCAACGCCTTCACCAAGCTCGCTGCCCTGGTGGCGCTGCCGGTGCTCAAGCACTTCAAGCACCGGGTGGATCATCGCCGCTACAACGGCGCGGCGCTGCTGGGCCTGCGCGGCCTGGTGTTCAAGAGCCACGGCTCGGCCGATGCCTTCGCCTTCGAGCAGGCGCTGGCCCGGGCCTATGATGCGGCCGCCAACCGCCTGCTCGACCGCGTGCACGACCGCATCGTCGCCACGCTGCAGGCCCTGCCCGCCGATGCCGCCGCGCAGAGCGCCGCGCCCCCGTCCGGCTCCTCGCAGCAAGCCCCGTCGGCGGCCGCCTGAACGCTTTCCCCGTTAGTGACTCTCGCTTCCTCCGCCGCTTTCCCCGCCCGCGCCGTTTCCGGCGCGCATGCGCGCATCACCGGCACCGGCAGCCATCTGCCCGCCCGGCGCCTCACCAACGATGAGCTCGCCGCGCGGCTGGCGGCCGACGGCATCGAGACCTCGGACGCCTGGATCACCGAGCGCACCGGCATCCGTGCCCGCCACTTCGCCGATCCTGGCGTGGGCGCCAGCGACCTGGCCGTGCCGGCCGCGCAGGCTGCGCTGACCGCCGCCGGCCGCCGCGCCGAGGACCTGGACCTGATCATCGTCGCCACGTCCACGCCGGACATGGTGTTCCCGTCCACCGCCTGCATCGTGCAGCGCAAGCTGGGTGCTGCCGGCTGCCCGGCCTTCGACCTGCAGGCCGTGTGCTCGGGCTTCGTCTATGCCCTGACGGTGGCCGACAGCATGGTCCGCGCGGGTGCCGCGCGCTGCGCTCTGGTGATCGGCGCGGAGGTCTTCTCGCACCTGCTCGACTTCTCCGACCGCACCACCTGCGTGCTCTTCGGCGACGGCGCCGGCGCCGTGGTGCTGGAGGCGAGCGACGCCCCCGGCATCCTGGCCTGCGAGCTGCATGCCGACGGCCGCCATGCCGACATCCTGTGCACGCCGGGCAGCATTGCCGGTGGGCAGGTCGTCGGCCGCCCGCTGCTGCACATGGACGGGCAGGCGGTGTTCAAGCTGGCCGTGGGCGTGCTCGACCAGGTTGCACAGGCCGTGCTGGACCGCGCCGGCCGCACGGCGGCCGACGTCGACTGGTTCATCCCGCACCAGGCCAACCTGCGCATCATGGCCAGCACCGCGCGCAAGCTCGGCGTGCCGGCCGAGCGCGTCATCGTCACCGTGGACGAGCACGGCAACACCTCGGCCGCCTCCATCCCTCTGGCGCTGGACCACGGCGTGCGCCAAGGCAGGATCCGCCCGGGCGACACGCTGCTGCTCGAAGGCGTGGGCGGCGGCTTCACCTGGGGCGCGGTGCTGCTCGACTTCTGAGCCGCCGCCGTCCCGATCACCCGCGACACGAGAGGATCATCTCCATGACCCCCTTTGCCATCGTCTTCCCCGGCCAGGGCTCGCAGTCCGTCGGCATGCTCGACGCCTGGGGCGACCACCCCGCCGTGCGCCAGACCCTGCAGGAGGCCAGCGATGCGCTGGGCGAGGACATCGCCCGCCTGATCGCCCAGGGCCCCAAGGAGCAACTGGATCTCACGACGAACACCCAGCCGGTCATGCTGGCCGCCGACATCGCCTGCTGGCGCGCCTGGCAGGCCGAGACGGGCCGGGCGCCGGTGGCCGTGGCCGGCCACTCGCTGGGCGAGTACGCCGCGCTGGTGGCAGCTGGTGCGTTGTCGCTGGCCGATGCGCTGCCGCTGGTGCGCTTTCGCGCGCAGGCCATGCAGGACGCGGTGCCGGTGGGCGCCGGCGGCATGGCCGCCATCCTGGGCCTGGATGCCCAGGCCGTGCGCGAGGGCTGCGCCCAGGTGGCCGCGCGCGGCGAGGTGGTCGAGGCCGTCAACTTCAACGATCCCAAGCAGACGGTGATCGCCGGCACCAAAGCCGGCGTCGAGCAGGCCTGCGAGGCGCTCAAGGCCGCCGGCGCCAAGCGCGCGCTGCCGCTGCCGGTGTCCGCGCCTTTTCATTCCAGCCTCATGAAGCCCGCGGCCGACCGGCTCAAGGACAAGCTGGCCGCCGTGGCGCTGTACAGCCCTGCGCTGCCGGTGATCAACAACATCGACGTGGCCGCCGAGACCGACGCCGGCCGCATCCGTGACGCCCTCTATCGCCAGGCCTTCGGCCCGGTGCGCTGGGTGGAGTGCGTGCAGGCGCTCAAGGCGCGCGGCGCGCAGGCCATCGTCGAATGCGGCCCCGGCAAGGTACTGGCCGGCATGGCCAAGCGCATCGATGCCGAGCTGGCCGCCTACAGCGTCTTCGACCCGGCCAGCCTGGCCGACACCCGCGGAGCCCTGGCATGAGCGACATCACCTTTGCCGGCCAGGTCGCCCTGGTCACCGGCGCCAGCCGCGGCATCGGCCGCGCCATCGCGCAGACGCTGGCCGAGCGCGGCCTGAAGGTCATCGGCACGGCCACCACCGAGGCCGGCGCCGCCTCCATTGCCCAGGCCCTGTCGGCCCATGAGGGCTGCACCGGCATCGTCCTGAACGTCAACGATGCAGCCGGCGTCGATGCCGCCATCGACGACATCCTCAAGCGCCACGGCGCGCTGCATGTGCTCGTCAACAACGCCGGCATCACCCGCGACACACTGTCCATGCGCATGAAGGATGACGACTGGGACGCCGTGCTCGACACCAACCTCAAGGCCGTGTTCCGCCTGAGCCGCGCGGTGGTGCGGCCGATGATGAAGCAGCGCTACGGCCGCATCGTCAGCATCACCTCCGTGGTGGGCGCCAGCGGCAACGCCGGCCAGGCCAACTACGCCGCGGCCAAGGCCGGCGTGGCCGGCATGAGCCGCTCGCTGGCTCGCGAGCTGGGCAGCCGCGGCATCACCGTCAACTGCGTGGCCCCCGGCTTCATCGCAACCGACATGACCGATGAGCTCAGCCAGGCGCAGAAGGATGCGCTGCTGGCGCAGATCCCGCTGGGCCAGCTGGGCCAGCCCGGCGACGTGGCCGAGGCGGTGGCTTTTCTCGCCTCGCCGCAGGCGGGCTACATCACCGGCGTGGAACTGCATGTCAACGGTGGCATGTACATGTCCTGATCCTGATCATCGACCCGGCAGCGCACTGGGTCACCCGTCGCGGGGCTGACACCCCGCACCTCGTAAAATCCCCTTTTGTTTTTTGCATCACCCTCCTGGAGGAGCCATGAGCGATATCGAAGCCCGCGTCAAGAAAATCATTGCCGAACAACTGGGCGTGCCCGAAAGCGAAGTGACCAACGAGAAGGCTTTCGTCGCCGACCTGGGCGCGGACTCGCTGGACACCGTCGAGCTGGTGATGGCACTGGAAGATGAATTCGGCATCGAGATCCCCGATGAAGAAGCCGAGAAGATCACCACCGTGCAGCTGGCCATCGACTACGCCAAGTCGCACATGAAGGCCTGAGGCCTTCGCTGCCTCTTGCCACGATCCCTGCAACGATTGCCTTGAACGCATGACCCGTCGTCGCGTCGTCGTCACCGGCCTGGGCCTCGTCACGCCCGTGGGCAACACGGTGGCCGAGTCCTGGTCCAACCTGGTCGCGGGCCGCAGCGGCATCGACACCATCACCAAGTTCGATGCCTCCGCCTTCGCCTGCCGCATCGCGGGCGAGGTCAAGGGCTTCAATGTCGAGGATTACATCCCCGCCAAGGAAGCCCGCCACATGGACACCTTCATCCACTACGGGATGGCGGCGTCCATCCAGGCCGTGCGCGACGCCGGCCTGCCCACGGGCGAGTCCCTCCCCGAGGAACTTGCCCTGCGCATTGGCTGCCTGGTGGGCTCGGGCATCGGCGGCCTGCCGATGATCGAGGCCACGCATGGCGAGCTGACGGAGCGCGGCCCGCGCCGCATTTCCCCCTTCTTCGTCCCGGCCTCGATCATCAACATGATCTCCGGCCAGGTCTCCATCCATTGCGGCTTCAAGGGCCCCAACCTGGCGATCGTGACCGCCTGCACCACCGGGCTGCACTGCATCGGCATGGCCGCGCGCATGATCGAGTACGGCGATGCCGACGTGATGATCGCCGGCGGGGCTGAATCCACGGTGTCGCCGCTGGGCATCGGCGGCTTCGCGGCCGCGCGTGCGCTGTCGACCCGCAACGATGATCCGGCCACCGCGTCCCGTCCCTGGGACAAGGACCGCGACGGCTTCGTGCTGGGCGAGGGCGCCGGCGTCATGGTGCTTGAGGAATACGAGCACGCCAAGGCTCGCGGCGCCACCATCTATGCCGAGATCGCAGGCTTCGGCATGAGTGCCGACGCCTACCACATGACCGCCCCCGACGTGGACGGCCCGCGCCGCGCGATGGTGGCGGCGCTGCGCACGGCCGGGCTCAACCCCGACCAGGTGCAATACCTCAACGCCCACGGCACCTCCACGCCGCTGGGCGACGTCAACGAGACCAATGCCGTCAAGGCGGCCTTCGGCGACGCTGCGCGCAAGCTGGTGGTCAACTCCACGAAGTCCATGACCGGCCACCTGCTGGGTGGCGCCGGCGGCATGGAGTCGGTGGTCACTGCGCTGGCCATCCACCACCAGGTCTCGCCGCCCACCATCAACATCTTCAACCAGGATCCGGAGTGCGACCTGGACTACTGCGCCAACACGGCGCGGGACTTGAAGATCGACGCCGCCGTGAAGAACAACTTTGGCTTCGGCGGCACCAACGGCAGCCTGGTGCTGCGCCGGGTCTGAGGCGGGCCCTATCCGGTCGTCCGGCTTTGCGGCTGCCCCGCAGTCGGCATGGCTGCCGCTGATCAGCCGCTGACCGTCGAGGTCCGGCCGTCCCGTGCGGTGGCTGCCCTGCTGGGCGGCCTGTGTGCGGTGGCCGTCGCCTGCGTCCTCGCCTGGGCTGCGTCGGCGCCCTTCGACGGTCCTGCCGGGCAGGCGGTGGCTGGCGGCGCCGTCGGCTTGACAGCAGTCCTGGCTGTCGTCGCGCTGCGGCAGCGCCAGCCGGCCCTGCTGCTGGGCTGGGACGGCCAGCAATGGTGGCTGGCGCATCCCGCGGCCGGGCGGGATTCGCCGCACTGGCGGGGCGAGCTGCGCCTGGTGTGGCGGCTGGGCTCCTGCTGGGTGTTGCGCGGGCACGGCGAGGGCGCCGTCGCGTGGCTGACCGTCGATGCGCGCGCCCTGGGCGCAAAGGCTCATGCCCTGCTTTGTGCGCTATATTGCGCGCGCCGTCGGCCAGCGGGTTGACCCTAGCCCGAAGCCAGCCGACGCCGGCCCACTCTTTCTGCTGCTGCGGCCGACTTGCCGCAACCGGCCGCCCCACGGGCGTGCCCCGCCGCCGGCACCGTGCCGGCCCCGCCCGCCGCGGCCTCGACAGACTGCCCGCCCCCACCGCACCGCATGAACGCCCCTGATGCCGATGCCCCGCTCGTGGAGCGGGTCAAGATGGGCGATGCGCGCGCCTTCGACCTGATCGTCGTCAAGTACCAGCGGCGCATCGAGCGGCTGATCGGCCGCATGGTGCGCGACACCGATCTGGTGCAGGACCTGGCGCAGGAGACCTTCATCCGCGCCTACCGGGCGCTGCCGCAGTTCCGCGGCGAGAGTGCCTTCTACACCTGGCTCTACCGGATTGCGGTCAACACCGCCAAGAAGGCGCTGGTGGACCTGCGCCGTGATCCGGTCCTGACCGAGTCCGCCCTCGGTTCGCGGGATGAGGACGAGGAACCTTCTTCGCGTGTCGAGAACGAACTGACCGACGGCGAGACCCCGGAGGCCGTGTTGGCCAGCCGGGAGATCGCCCGCACGGTGAACGCTGCGATCGAGGCGCTGTCCGAGGACCTGCGCCAGGCGATCACCCTGCGCGAGATCGAAGGGCTCAGCTATGAGGAGATCGCTGTGGCGATGAACTGCCCGATCGGCACCGTGCGGTCGCGGATCTTCCGCGCCCGCGAAGCCATCGCCGCCCGCCTGCGCCCCTTGCTCGACACCCGCGAGGGCGAGCGCTGGTAGCGGCGCCGCCGACGGTCACGCCGTCCCTGCTCCAGCCCGCCCGCTCGCCGCGCTTCGTTTCTTTTGCCGCACCGTCCCGCCTGCCCGGAGTGCACCATGTCACACAACCGCCCCGTCGCCCCCGAGACCCATGAGCTGCTGTCCGCGCTGTCGGACGGCGAGTGCCGCGCCGACGAGGTGGCCGCTGCCTGCGCCGCGTGGCGCCAGGATGCCGATGCGCGTGCGCGCTGGCATGCCTACCAGCTGATCGGCGACGTGCTGCGCTCGGACGACCTGGCCTCCACCGCCGGCCGCGACGCCGCCTTCCTGGCCCGGCTGCGCGAGCGGCTGGAGCAGGAGCCGGTGGTGCTGGCACCGCCAGCCGAGCGCGCGCCGCAAGTCGCAGCCGAGGGCTGGCGCGCCGTGGCCAACGGTGCGCCGGTTCGCGCCGACGGCACAGCGACGCGGCGGCGTCTCTGGGCTGCGCCGCTGACGATGGCCGCCGGCTTCGTGGCCGTCACGGCCCTGTGGGTCGGCACGCTGCACAACCCGGCCGGCTCGCCGGCCGGTGAAAGCGACGGTTCCATCCTGGCCTGGATGACGCCGCAGCGCGCGGCCGAGCCGGGTCTGACCCAGGCGCTGACCGCCGACTCCTCCGAGCCGGCGCTGACGGTGGACGGCACGCTGCTGCGCGATGCCGAGCTCGACCGCTATCTGCAGGCGCATCACCAGTTCGGGGGCGATGCTGCGCTGACGCAGCCGGCAGGCTTCCTGCGCTCGGCCACTTACGTGCCGATGGGTCGCTGACTGCACTGGCCTTAAAGCCGCACCGCGGAGCATGCTGATACGGTCGCTGGCCCGCCTTCGTAACGAATCGCCTCTCCGCTTGCAGCGGTGCAGGCCGGTGCGCGCCGCAGCTGGCTTCACCAGTGCCTGTGCGCCCCTGGCCGGCATGCTGCTGGGTGCTTGCGCAGCTTTCGCGGCTTCAGCCGCTTTCGCCACTCCTGCCGTTTCTGCCATCCCGCCCGCGGCCCCCGCGGCGCATGACGCGCCGTCCCCGCCGGCGCAGGACGCGGTGGCCTGGCTCGGCCGCATCGGCGATGTCGCGCAGCGCGTCAGCTTCGAAGGCGTGCTGACGATGTCTGCCGGAGGGCGCAGCACCAGCGCGCGCATCGCGCACTACGGCGACGGCCGCAACGTGGTGGAGCGCATCGAGGCACTGGACGGGCCGCCGCGCATCATCTTCCGCCACAACGCGCAGGTGAAGACCGTCTGGCCGGAGCTTCACCATGCCGTGACCGGCCCGCAGGACAGCCTGGCCACCCTGAGCGGCGCCCTGCGCGCGGCCGACGACGGCCTGCTGCGCCACTATGAGCTCTCCGTGCCGGGCCACGACCGCATCGCCGGCCGCGGCGCACGCGTGCTGCTGCTGCGGCCGCGGGATGAATGGCGGCTGGGCCACCGGCTGTGGGCCGACGAGGCCACCGGCCTGCTGCTGCGTGCCGAGGTGCTGGCCGCAGATGGCCGGGTGCTGGAGTGGTCGGCGCTGTCCAGCGTGGAGATCGGCGTGCCGGCGCAGTCGGCCCGGGTGCTGGACGACATGCGCCGCGACGACGGCCTGTCGGTGCGGCAGCAGCAGGCGCAGCGGGCCGATCTGCGGCGCGAGGGCTGGGCACTCGGTGCGTTGCCGCCGGGCTTTCGGCTGCTGGGCGCCGTCAACCGGCCCGCGGCGGTCGGCGTTGCAGACGCGCCGGCGATGCTGCAGGTGGTCTTCTCCGATGGTCTGGCCCATGTCTCGGTCTTCATCGAGGCCTTCGATGCCCGGGCCCACCGGCGCGAGGGCCTCTCCGCCGCCGGCGCCACGCAGACGCTGACGCGCCGTGCGGGGCCCTGGTGGCTGACCGCCGTCGGGGACGTGCCGGCGCCGACGCTGCAGACCCTGTCGGCTGCGCTGCGGCGCGAGCGCTGAAGGCCGGCCTTGGTGGCGCCTGGCCGCCGCCTTCTCGCCACACTGCGCGCGCTCCCCATTTCCTGCCGAACCAACTTGTCGAGGTGACAACGATGTCGATGCAAAGCCCAAGATGCCCTGCCAGCCGCCCGGCGCGGCTGTGGTCGGCGATGGCCCTGGCCGTGGCGATGACCGGGGCAGGGGCGATGCTCACGCTGCCCCATGCGGCGCATGCCCAGCCTTCGGCCGTCGCCCGCGGCCTGCCTGACTTCACCGACCTGGTCGATCAGGTGGGGCCGTCGGTGGTCAACATCCGCACCACGCAGAAGGCGCGTGCCGGCCGCGCGCCCGACGGCATGGACGAGGAAATGCAGGAGTTCTTCCGCCGCTTCTTCGGCGTGCCCATGCCCGGCATGCCGCGCGGCCAGACGCCGCGCAACGGCGGCGATGACGAGCAGCAGCGTCCGCGCGGCGTCGGCTCGGGCTTCATCCTCAGTGCAGACGGCTTCGTGATGACCAATGCCCATGTCATCGAAGGCGCGGACGAAGTCATCGTCACGCTGGCCGACAAGCGCGAGTTCAAGGCGCGGGTGATCGGCTCGGACAGCCGCACGGATGTTGCCGTGGTGCGCATCGACGCCACCGGTCTGCCGGCCGTGCGCATCGGCGACGTCAATCGTCTGCGCGTAGGCGAGTGGGTGATGGCAATCGGCTCGCCCTTCGGCCTGGACAACACCGTGACCGCCGGCATCGTCAGCGCCAAGGCGCGCGACACGGGCGACTTCCTGCCCTTCATCCAGACCGATGTGGCCATCAACCCCGGCAACTCGGGCGGCCCGCTGATCAACATGCGCGGCGAGGTGGTGGGCATCAACTCGCAGATCCTCAGCCGCTCCGGCGGCTTCATGGGCATCTCGTTTTCGATCCCCATCGATGAGGCGATGCGCGTGGCCGAGCAGCTGCGCACCAGCGGCCAGGTCAGCCGCGGCCGCATCGGCGTGCAGATCGCACCCGTGACCAAGGAGGTGGCCGACTCCATCGGCCTGGGCCGTGCCGCGGGGGCGCTGGTCAGCGCGGTGGAACCCGGCTCGCCAGCCGAGAAGGCCGGCATGGAGGCGGGCGACATCATTCTGAAGTTCGACGGCAAGCCGGTGGACAAGGCGACTGACCTGCCGCGCGCCGTGGGCAACACCAAGCCGGGCACGCGCGTGGCGGTGCAGGTCTTCCGCCGAGGCGGCACGCGCGAGCTGACGCTGACCGTGGCCGAGCTGTCGGCCGATCGCTCGGCCCGTGCCTCGCAGCCGGGCGCCCGTTCGGCGCAGCCGACGCTGGCCAACGCCCTGGGCTTGGCGGTGTCCGACCTGAGCGAGGCGCAAAAGCGTGAGCTCAAGGTGCGCGGCGGCGTGCGGGTCGAGGCCGCCGAAGGTGCCGCGGCACGCGCCGGCCTGCGAGAGGGCGACATCATCCTGGCCGTGGGCAATGCCGAGGTCAGCGATGCGCGGCAGTTCAAGTCACTGATCGACAAGCTCGACCGCAGCAAGACGGCGAGCCTGCTGATCCGGCGCGGCGAATGGGCCCAGTACGTCCTCATCCGGCCCAGCCGCTGAGCGGCCAAGCGATCGATTGCAAACGGCGGCCGCGGCCGCCGTTTGTTTTGCAGTGCAGAACCGAAACTGTATCTGACCCGGCTGGCCGCTCGGATAGGTCAAAGCTCTTAAAAAGCTTCAAGTACCGTGCTTAAGTCATTGTCAGCAAAGAGAATAAATCCGCCAAGATCTGAGGAAATCTTGTTGATATCCTGTTGATATCAGCCCATGTTGGCGAGCGGCAACAAGCCCTTGCGCCCGGCGGCCGGGTTCTCAGGGCGATGCTTTTGGCTACAATGAAGGCCCAACAAAGCAGTTGCCAAACCTTTTTGTTGGAAGGCGCGTCACCCCCTTGGACGTGCCTTTTTTTTATCCGCCGGCCGGCTCGTTCGCAGCCTTGGCCGCTCCCTTCGGCGCCATGCCGTCCCCCGCCTCGTCGCATGGGCCTGCCCGCTGCATGAACCACATCCGCAACTTCTCCATCATTGCCCACATCGACCACGGCAAGTCCACGCTGGCGGACCGCATCATCCAGCGCTGTGGCGGCCTGAGCGACCGCGAGATGGAAGCGCAGGTGCTCGACTCGATGGACATCGAGCGCGAGCGCGGCATCACCATCAAGGCGCAGACGGCGGCGCTGCAGTACCAGGCCAAGGACGGCCAGACCTACAACCTCAACCTGATCGACACGCCGGGGCACGTGGACTTCTCGTATGAGGTCAGCCGCTCGCTGTCGGCCTGCGAGGGCGCGCTGCTGGTGGTCGATGCCAGCCAGGGCGTGGAGGCGCAGACGGTGGCCAACTGCTACACCGCGCTGGACCTGGGCGTGGAGGTGATCCCGGTCCTCAACAAGATGGACCTGCCGCAGGCCGATCCCGACAACGCCAAGGCCGAGATCGAGGACGTGATCGGCATCGACGCGTCCGACGCCATCCCGTGCTCGGCCAAGACCGGCCTGGGCATCGACGACATCCTGGAGGCGGTGATCGCGCGCATGCCGCCGCCCAAGGGCCAGGCCGACGGCCCGCTGCGCGCCATGATCATCGACGCCTGGTTCGACAACTACGTCGGCGTGGTGATGCTGGTGCGCGTGGTGGACGGCGTGCTCAAGAAGGGCGAGCGCATCCGCCTGATGGCGACCAACGCGGTCTATCCGGTGGACCACCTGGGCGTGTTCACGCCCAAGTCGGTGGACCGCCCGGAGCTGCGCGCCGGCGAGGTGGGCTTCGTCATCGCCGGCATCAAGGAGCTGGCCGCGGCCAAGGTGGGCGACACCATCACGGTGGAGAAGAAGCAGCCCAACAACGCCGGCCCGGCCAGCGAGCCGCTGCCCGGCTTCAAGGAGATCCAGCCCCAGGTCTTCGCAGGGCTCTATCCCAGCGAGTCGAGCGAATACGACCAGCTGCGCGACGCGCTGGAGAAGCTCAAGCTCAACGACAGCTCGCTGCGCTACGAGCCCGAGGTGTCGCAGGCGCTGGGATTTGGCTTTCGCTGCGGCTTCCTGGGCCTGCTGCACATGGAGATCGTGCAGGAGCGCCTGGAGCGCGAGTTCGACCAGGATCTGGTGACCACGGCGCCCAGCGTGGTCTATGAGGTGGAGCTCAACGACGGCACGGTGCTGGAGGTGGAGAACCCCAGCAAGATGCCCGACCAGGGCCGCATCCGCGAGATCCGCGAGCCCATCGTGACCATGCACCTGTACATGCCGCAGGAGTACGTGGGCCCGGTGATGACGCTGGCCAACCAGAAGCGCGGCGTGCAGCTCAACATGGCCTATCACGGCCGGCAGGTCATGCTGACCTACGAGATGCCGCTGGCGGAAATCGTGCTGGACTTCTTCGACAAGCTCAAGAGCGTCTCGCGCGGCTATGCGTCGATGGACTACGAGTTCAAGGAGTACCGCGCGGCCGACGTGGTGAAGGTGGACATCATGATCAACGGCGACCGGGTGGACCCGCTGGCCATGATCGTGCACCGCTCGCAGTCGGCGCACCGCTCGCGCCAAGTGGCGGCCAAGATGCGCGAGCAGATCCCGCGCCAGATGTTCGACGTGGCCATCCAGGCGGCCATCGGCGCCAACATCATCGCGCGTGAAAACGTCAAGGCGCTGCGCAAGAACGTGCTGGCAAAATGCTACGGCGGTGACATCAGCCGCAAGCGCAAGCTGCTCGAGAAGCAGAAGGCCGGCAAGAAGCGCATGAAGCAGATCGGCTCGGTGGAGGTGCCCCAAGAGGCCTTCCTCGCCATCCTCCAGGTCGAGGATTGAGCGGGCTGGCCCTGGATGCTGACATGGCCCGGCGCCGCGAGGCGGCCGGGCTTTCGTGCATGTTGAACGTGCGCTTTCCGCGCGCACCGCGCCGGCCGCTCCGTGCTGCCGCGGCAGCGACCGATCAATCCTGATTCCGCTTCGATGAAAGCCCTCACTGGACTGCTCTACACCGCCCTGGCCATCTATCTGGCGGGCTGGTTCCTGGGACGCTGGACGGGCAATTTCGCCCTGCTGCTGTTCATCCTGACGCTGGTGACCTTCGCCTACTGGCTGGCCGAGCGCCTGATCTTCAAGCCGCGCCGCGAGCGCGCGGCCGAGGCCTTCATCGCCGGTGATGCCGCGCGCCGTGCGGAGCTGGCCCGCAAGGGCATCGAGCGTGTCGATGGTGACGCCGACGTGACGCGCCAGCGCCTGCTGGCCCAGCCCTGGTGGCTGGACTGGACCGCCGGGCTGTTCCCGGTGATCCTGGCCGTGTTCCTGCTGCGCTCCTTCCTCTTCGAGCCGTTCAAGATCCCTTCGGGCTCGATGATCCCGACGCTGCTGGTGGGCGACCTCATCCTCGTCAACAAGTACCACTACGGCATCCGGCTGCCGGTGATCAACAAGAAGATCATTGCCAACCACGAGCCGCAGCGCGGCGACGTGATGGTCTTCCGCTATCCGCAGGATCCGGCCGTGGACTACATCAAGCGCGTGGCCGGCCTGCCGGGCGACAAGGTGGCCTACAAGGACAAGCAGCTCTACATCAACGGCCAGCAGATCACGACCTCGCCGCTGCCCGACTACTACGACGACAGCGAGCTGCGCTACCTCAAGCAATACAGCGAGAAGCTCGGCGAGGTGGAGCACCGCATCCTGCTCGATGAGCGACGCGGCCCCGGCGTGATGCCCATCTATGACTACCCTTACCGAGACAACTGCAGCTACACGATGGATGGCGTGGAGTGCACGGTGCCGGCGGGGCATTACTTCGTCGTCGGCGACAACCGCGACAACTCGCAGGACTCGCGCTTCTGGGGCTTCGTGCCGGACGAGAACATCGTTGGCCGGGCCTTCTTCATCTGGATGAATTTCTCGGCGCCGCTGGACCGCATCGGGCGGTTCAATTGAGCGGGTCGAACCAGTCTTTTCCTGCTGTTTGCCAACCGTCGAGGAGGAGTGCAATGAGTCGTTCGATGGCCCGTGGCGTGGGTGCCCAGCGCGGGATCACCCTGTTCGGTCTGCTGTTCTGGGCCGTGCTGATCGCGTTCGTCGCGCTGGTCGGCATGCGGGTGAGCCCGACGGTGATCGAGTACTTCACCATCCAGCGCGTGGTCAACAAGATCGCCAAGGAAGGCGGCACCACGGTGGTCGAGATCCGTGCGGCCTTCGACCGGGCGCGGGCAGTGGAGTACGGCATCACCTCGGTGTCTTCGTCCGATCTGGACGTGACCAAGGACAACGGCGACAAGGTGGTGATCTCGTTCGCCTATAACAAGGAGGTCGAGCTGTTCGACCCGGTGTACCTGCTGATCAAGTACCGTGGCCGGTCGAACTGAGCGGCCCCTGATGCGGCGCTCCAGCCGTGGAGCCGGCTGGTGAACAGGGCTGCCCCGGCCCTGGACGGCCTGCAGCAGCGCCTGGGCTATCGCTTTGCCGATGGGGGCCTGCTGTCGCGGGCGCTGACGCACAAGAGCTTCGGCGCGGACAACAACGAGCGGTTGGAGTTTCTGGGCGACGCGGTGCTGGCGCTGGCGGTGTCGGGCATGCTCTTCGGCCGTTTCGACCGCAGCGACGAAGGCGCGCTGACCCGCGTGCGCACGCACCTGGTGCGCCAGGACATGCTGCACCGGCTGGCCGTGTCGCTGCAGCTGCCGGATGACATGCGCATGAGCGAGGGCGAGAGCCGAGGCGGCGGCGCGCAGCGGCCGTCCATCCTGGCCGATGCGCTGGAGGCCATCATCGGCGCGGTCTACCTGGACGGCGGCTTCGAGCCGGCGCGGCAACTGGTGGAGCGCCTCTACGGGCCCGTGCTGGCGCAGACCGACCTGGAGGGCTGGGCCAAGGATCCGAAGACCGAGCTGCAGGAGTGGCTGCAGGCGCGCAAGCAGCCGGTGCCCGGCTACCGCATTGCCGCCACGCGCGGGCGGGCGCATGACCAGGTCTTCGTCGTCGAGTGCAGCGTGCCCGGCTACAAGCTGCAGGAGGCGGGCGAAGGGCGCTCGCGCCGTGCGGCCGAGCAGGAGGCGGCGCGGCGCATGCTGCAACGCCTGAAAGCCGCGCCCGACAAGCCGTGAAGCCGCCACGGGCGGGCGCGCGGCTCGCACGGCGCGCCGGCTGCCCGGTCTATGCTGGCGATGATGTGCAGCCCGGGCGCACCCTGTTCCGCAATCGTGCGGTTGGGGCTGCGGCTGCGGGGGCTGTGGCTGCGGGCGCTGCGCCGCGGGCAGCGCTGGCCGTACGAGCCGCTTGAGTCCTGCTCCCTGCCCGGATCAGCCGCGGAGCTCTGCCGGCGCATGGCCTTGCCGCCGCACCGGCGGTCATCCTTTCTTCTACTTGCACGAGCGGGCCGCGCCCGCTGAACCCAGCCATGAGCACCCCTTCCATTCCGACGCCCACAGCTGACGGCCCGGGCGGCGATCCCGCCAACCAGCGCTGCGGCCTGGTGGCCATCGTCGGCCGGCCCAATGTGGGCAAATCCACGCTGCTCAACGCGCTGGTGGGACAGAAGGTGTCCATCACCTCGCGCAAGGCGCAGACCACGCGCCACCGCATCACCGGCATCCGCACCGAGGGCGATGCGCAGTTCGTCTTCGTCGATACGCCGGGCTTCCAGACGCGGCACAGCAACCCGCTCAACCGCGCGCTCAACCGCACGGTGCAGGGCACGCTGGCCGACGTGGATGTGGTGCTGTTCGTGGTCGAGGCCGGGCGCTTCGGGCCGGACGACGAGAAGGTGCTCAAGCTGATCGCCGGGCCGGCTCCGGACGCCAAGCCGGTGATCCTGGTGGCCAACAAGCTCGACAAGGTGACCCGCCGTGCGGATCTGGCGCCCTGGCTGCTGCAGATGCAGCAGCGCCATGCCTTTGCCGAGTTCGTGCCGCTGAGCGCCCAGCGCGATGACGACGTGCAGCGCCTGCTGGGCATCGTGCGGCCCTACCTGCCCGAGCAGGCCTGGTGGTACGAGGAAGATGCGCTGACCGACCGCAACGAGCGCTTCCTGGCCGCGGAGATCATCCGCGAGAAGCTGTTCCGCCTGACCGGCGACGAGCTGCCCTACAGCTCCACCGTGGTCATCGACCAATTCGAAGAGATTGACGACCCCCAGGCCGACGCCCGTGGGCGCCGGCCGCCCCCCGGGGGGGATGCGGCCGCTTCGGGCGGCCGGGCGCGGCCGCAGGGCAACCTGCGCCGCATCAGCGCCTCCATCGTGGTGGAGCGCGACGCGCACAAGGGCATGGTGATCGGCGACGGCGGCGAGCGGCTCAAGCGCATCGGATCGGAGGCGCGCGTGGAGCTGGAGCGGCTGATGGACGCCAAGGTCTTCCTGGAGCTGTGGGTCAAGGTGCGCTCGGGCTGGGCCGACGACGAGGCGCACCTGCGCTCCTACGGCTACGAGTGAACGCAGCGGCGTGCCGGCGGTGATGCAAGAGGGCGGGGGCGGGGACGACACGGCACCCGGGGGCCGACCCGCGCGTGCCGGTGGAGGCCGTGCCGCGCGCCGCACCACGCGGCCCGGCGTGGACGTGGCCTATGTGCTGCACCACCATGACTGGAGCGAGTCCAGCCTGATCCTGGACCTGTTCACCCGCGAGCACGGCCGCGTGGCCGTGGCCGCCAAGGGGGCCAAGCGGCCGTACTCCCAGCTGCGCAGCGTGCTCGTGCCCTTCCAGCGGCTGAACGTGGCCTGGAGCGCCAAGCGCGCGGAGAACGCCGAGATCCACACCCTGCGCACGGCCGAGTGGGCCGGCGGCGGGCTGCTGCCCGGCGCGGCGCTCCTGGCCGGCTTCTACCTGAACGAGCTGCTGATCCGCCTGCTGCCGCGGCAGGACGCGCACCCGCTGCTCTTCGATGCCTATGCGGCCACGCTGCCGGTGCTGGCCCAGCCCGACGGCACGCCCGCGCAGGCGGCGCTGCGCGCGTTCGAGCTGGTGCTGCTGCGCGAGCACGGCGTGCTGCCGGCGCTGGACGTGGTGACGCAGACCCAGCAGCCGGTGGGCGAGGGCAGCTATGCACTGCGCCCCGAGATCGGCCTGACGCCCGATGCTGCGTCCGGCGTGCCCGGGCCGTGGTGGCGATCGGCCCAGGCGGCGCTGGACGCCGGCGACCTGCCGCGCCTGCAGTCGCTGTGCGCCCTGGCCTTGACCGAGCTGAAGGCTCAGCTCAGGGGGCTGCTTCACTATCATCTGGGCCCCTCACCGCTGCGCACCCGGCAGTTGATGATCGATCTGCCGAGGGCCTGACCTGCCCATGAATCCCCTTGTGGCCCCCGACTCCCGCGCCGCCGACGGCCGTACCGCGCTGTCGGTCAACCTCAACAAGGTGGCGCTGCTGCGCAACACCCGCCACCTGGGCATCCCCAGCGTGCTGCGCGCCGCCGAGCAGGTGGTGGCCGCGGGGGCGCAAGGCCTGACCGTGCACCCGCGCCCCGACGAGCGCCACATCCGCGCATCCGACGTGCGCGAGCTGGACGCCTGGCTGCGCGAGCGCCCGCACATCGAGTTCAACATCGAGGGCAATCCCTTCCACAACCTGATGGACTTCGTGCGCGAGGTGCGGCCGCACCAGGCCACCTTCGTGCCCGACAGCGTGGGGCAGTTCACGTCCGACCACGGCTGGAGCCTGCCCGACGACCTGGAGCGGCTGCGCCCGCTGATCGCCGAGGCGCGCGACCTCGGCGTGCGCGTGAGCCTGTTCATGGACCCGCTGCCCGAGGCGATGCACTGGGCGCGCGAGGCCGGTGCCGACCGCGTGGAGCTCTACACCGAGGGCTATGCCTGCGCCCACGGCACGCCGCGCCAGGACGCCGTGCTGGCGCAGTACGTGCAAGCCGCGCGGGCCGCGCTGGCCGTGGGCCTGGGCGTCAATGCCGGGCACGACCTCAACCGCGCCAACCTCACCGGCTTCCTGCGCGCGGTGCCCGGCGTGCTGGAGGTCTCCATCGGCCATGCGCTGATCGCCGATGCGCTGGAGCTGGGCTACACCGAGACCGTGCGCGACTACCAGCGCGCGATCCAGCGGGCCTTCATGCCGGCCTGACACGACCGGCCGGACTCGACCGGCCTGACTGCGCTGCGCAGGCCGGCGGCCCATCGCCGCCGCCCCCACGACCCACCGACCGCGTCGATCCGCGACGCGTCCCATCACAGCCACCCGGGCGCGCCATCCGTCCGCTGCCACCATGACCACACCCCACGCCCCCGTCGTCCTCGACATCGCCGGCACCACGCTGGGCGATGACGACCGCCGCCGCCTGGATCACCCGCTGACCGGCGGCGTGATCTTCTTTGCCCGCAACTGGGTGAGCCGCCAGCAGCTCACCGAGCTGTGCGGTGAGATCAAGTCCCTGCGCCCGGACCTGCTGATCTGCGTGGACCACGAGGGCGGGCGCGTGCAGCGTTTCCGCACCGACGGCTTCACGCACCTGCCGCCGATGCGCGAGCTGGGCGAGCTGTGGATGAAGGATGCCCTGGCCGCCACCGATGCGGCCACGGCCTGCGGCTATGTGCTGGCGTCCGAGCTGCGCGCCTGCGGCGTGGACTTCAGCTTCACGCCGGTGCTGGACCTGGACTGGGGGCCCAGCGGCGTGATCGGCGACCGGGCCTTCCATGCCGACGCCCGCGTGGTGACGATGCTGGCCAAGAGCCTGATGCACGGCCTGCTGCTGGCCGGCATGCACAACTGCGGCAAGCACTTCCCCGGCCACGGCTTCGTGGCCGCCGACTCGCATGTGGACGTGCCGGTGGACAAGCGCAGCCTCAAGGCCATCCTGGCCGACGATGCGCAGCCCTATGGCTGGCTGGGCGGCGCGCTGTCCAGCGTGATGCCAGCGCACGTGATCTATCCCAAGGTGGATGCGGCGCCGGCGGGCTTCTCGGCCCGCTGGCTCAAGGCCATCCTGCGCGGGCGGCTGGGCTTTGCCGGCGCCATCTTCAGCGACGACCTGAGCATGGAAGGCGCCAGCGTCGCCGGCTCGCACACCGAAGGCGCCATCGCCGCGCTCAATGCCGGCTGCGACCTGGTGCTGCTGTGCAACCAGTCGCTCAACGGCGGGGCGCCGGTGGACGAGCTGCTGGACGGCCTGACGGCCGCGCGCGATGCGGGCCGCTGGCAGCCCAGCGAGGCCAGCGAAGCCCGCCGCCTGGACCTGCTGCCGCAGTCGGCCCCGCTGCCCTGGGACGAGCTGATGCGCCAGCCGGCCTACTTGCAGGCGCTGGCCAAGCTGCCCTGAGCGGGTTGCCGGCTCAGGCTCGCGCCCCCGGCAGCCCCAGCGCGCGGTGGATGGCCGATGCGGCCACCGCCGCGTTGCCGGTGGCCACCGCGATCTGGTTGAGACCCTGGCAGACGTCGCCGGCGGCATAGAGCCCCGGCACGGTGGTCTGGCCGTGCGGGTCGGTCACCAGATAGCCGTGCCGGTCGCACTCGGCGCCCAGGGCCGTGGCCAGCTCGGTGTGCACCGTCATGCCGAAGGCACCATAGACGGTGTCGCAGCTCGTCTCGCCGCCGCCGTGGCGGGCGGTGACCCGGTTGTCCCACAGGCGCAGGCTGTCCACCACCTCGTCCACCCAGCGCACGCCGGCGGCGGCCAAGCGGGCGCGGTCTTCGTCGGTGGGCGCCCAGGCGTCGCTGGTGCGAAGCAGGGTGACGCGGTCGGTGTAGTGGCGCAGGTAGAGTGCCTCGCCCACGCCGCCGTGGTGGTCGGTGAGGATGCCCACCGATTTGCCCACGGTCTCGAAGCCGTCGCACACCGGGCAGTAGCGCAGCGCGCCTTCCTGCAGCGCCTGCTCCAGATGGGGCAGCGGCGGCGGGTGGTCGCTGGCGCCGGTGGCCAGCAGGACGAAGCGCGCCTGCGCCGACTGCCGCGCATCCGCCGGCCCCCAGCTGGCGCGCAGGCTGCCGTCGGGCAGCCGCTCCAGCCGGTCCACCGTGGCCGGGATAGGGCTCACGCCGTGGGCATCGGCCTGCTGGCGCATGTGGGCCACCAGCTCGGCGCCGGGTATGCCGGCCGAGAAGCCCGGGTAGTTGCGCGAGCGCGGGATGTGGCTGGCCCGGCTGTTGCCGCCATCCAGCAGCAGCGGCCGGCGGCGAAAACGCGCCAGGTAGAGCGCAGCGGTCAGCCCGGCGGGGCCGCCGCCGATGACGATCACGTCGGGCGTGGCGTCGTGCATGGTGTCAGGTGGGGCAGGGAGGTGGAGCAGGGGCCGTGTGGAGGACCGCCGGCTCACGCCCCGCCGATCCCCACGGTGACGCGGCCGGTGCCGGCGCATTCCGGGCAGGGTTGGCCGCTCAGCTGGCCGCTGCCGCCGCAGCGGCGGCACAGGCCCTCGCCGGTGCCCGGCGTGCCGGGCGGCGCTTCGTCGCCGGGGGCCATCGGCGCGGGCGGCGCGCCTGTGCGGGGGGCCGGCGTACCGGCGGCGGGCTCGTGCGCAGCCGGGGCAGGCGACGGGGCAGAAGATGCGGAGGGCGGCGCGGAGGACGGCGCGGAAGACGGTGCTGGGGTGGGGGAGGCCGGCATGGCGCAGCTCCTGCAAAAGGCACTGCGACCCTGGCGGCAAGAGACATTCCCGGCCGGCAGCCGCCGGGTGAACGGGAGGAGGACGCAGAGCACCGCCCTTGTTGCCGTGCCGTGCCGTCCGGCGGCCCGGTGCCTCCGCGGCCCGGCGCCGCTTCAGCCCAGCTCGCTGGGCGTGAAGGTCGCCATCCCGGCTAGATGGTCGGAGGCCGGGGGTTGCCAGCTGCGCACCCAGTCGATGAACTGGTCGGCCGGCATGGGGCGGGCGATCCAGTAGCCCTGGGCCTGGTCGCACTGCAGCGCGGCCAGCAGCCGCCAGGCGGTCTCGTTCTCGATGCCTTCGGCCACCACCTTCAGGCCCAGGTTGTGGGCCAGGTCGATGGTGGAGCGCACGATCTTGGCGTCCTGCGCGTCGCGCTCCATGTTCATGACGAAGGACTTGTCGATCTTGAGCTCATCCACCGGCAGCCGCTTGAGGTAGGCCAGCGACGAATACCCGGTGCCGAAGTCGTCGATGGACAGCCTCATGCCCATGCCGTGCAGCCGCTCCAGCGTCTGCAGCGCGCGCTGGGGGTCGTCCATGATGGCGCTCTCGGTGATCTCCAGGCCGAAGGCCCGCGGCGGCAGGCCGTGGCGGCGCAGCACGTCGTCCAGCCGGGCGGGCAGCTCGGGGTCGATCAGGTCGCGGGTGGACAGGTTCAGTGCCAGTGCCAGGTCCAGCCCGGCGTCCTGCCACTGGCGGCCGATGGCCGCGCACTGCTCGATCAGCCAGGCGGTGAGCGTGCGGATGAAGCCGGTCTGCTCGGCAAACGGGATGAAGCGCATGGGCGGCACCAGGCCGCGTTCGGGGTGCTGCCAGCGCACCAGGGCCTCGGCGCCGACGATGCGGCCGTCCAGCGCCACCTTGGGCTGCAGGTAGACGCGCAGCTGGTCGCCATCCACCGCCTGGCGCAGCTCGCCCAGCAGCGACAGGGACTCGGCCGTGGTGGCGTCCAGCTCGGGCTGGAAGACGACCACGCCGGCCTGCGTCTGCTTGGCCTGGTAGAGCGCCATCTCGGCGCGGCGCAGCAGCGTGGCGGCGTCACCGGCGTGATCGGGGCAGGCGGCCACGCCCATGCCGGCGCCCAGGTCCACCGGCTGGCCGCCCAGCACCAGCGGCTGCTCCAGGGCCAGGGCGATGCGCCCGGCCAGCTCGATGGCCTGGGCCGTGCCGCCGGGCTGCAGCAGCACGGCGAACTCGTCGCCGCCCAGCCGGGCCAGGCGGCAGGTGCCGGCGGGCAGCAGGTTGCGCAGCCGCCGCGCCACCTGCTGCAGCAGCAGGTCGCCGAACTCATGGCCCAGCACGTCGTTGACCTGCTTGAAGCGGTCCAGGTCCAGCAGCAGCACGGCGCAGTCCGGGCCGCCCGGCTGCTGCCGGGCCACGGCATCGCGCAGCTCGGCGCTGAACTGCGCGCGGTTGGGCAGGCCGGTCAGCGGGTCGGTGTAGGCCTGGTCGCGGATGGCCTGCTCGCGCTGGCGCACGGCCTGGCGCATGGCCTCGAAGGAAGCGGCGAGCTCTCCGATCTCATCGGGCCGTGCGGCGGGCAGGGGCGCGTCATAGTCGCCCGCGGCCAGGCGCCGGGCCAGGGTGCCCAGGGTGGACAGCGGCGTGGTGATGCGCCGCGCGGTGATCAGGCTGCCCACGGCGAACACAGCCACGCCCACTCCCGTGAGCAGCAGCACGGCCCACTGCAGCGGCCGGTAGGGGGCGATGGCTTCGTCCACCGAGCCCAGCAACACCGCCACCGCTGCCGGCGCGGCGCCGTCACCGGCGCGCAGCACCACGCCGCGGGCCAGGCTGCTGCCGGCAGACAGCTCGGCGCGCAGATCGCCTGCGGCCGGGCGCCGGCTGGCGTCGCCCCACAGCGCGCGCACGGCCTGCACATCGTCGGCGGCCAGCGTGGCGTGCGGGCTGCGCCAGGCGCCGGGGTCGTTGCCGTTGCCGTTGCCGGGGCCGCTACCGCTACTGCTGTCGCGGGTGAGCACGACCACGTCCAGAGCGGTCAGGCGGCGCATCTCCTGCAGCAGGCTGTCCTGCAGCGGAAAGCCCATCAGCACGTAGCCCACCACCAGCGGCGCGCGCACCGGCACGGCGACCACCTGGAAGGGTTCGCCGTCCAGCAGGGCGATGTGGGCGTCCTCGGCCTGCACGGCAGTGGGCGACACCGCGCTGCGCCGCACCTGCGGCAGCAGCCGCTGCTGCAGCATGGCCGCCGACACCGGCCCGGCGCTGGCCTTGACCTCGAAGCGCGCATCGGTCAGCAGCATGACGCTGGCGCCCAGGCGCTCGCCGTGATTGGCCAGGGCCGAGGCGATGGTGTCGCGGTCGTCGCTGGCGATGGCCGAGCGGAAGCCGTAGTCGGCCGCCAGCACGTGCGTGGCCTGCAGCAGGTGGTCGGCATTGCGCGCCAGCAGGCTGCGCAGCACGCCTTCGCCCTGGGCCAGGGACTGGCGCAGCGACTGGCGGGCATTGGCCTCGATGCTGCGGCGGATGAGCACCAGGCTGACGGCCTGGATCACCAGCAGCAGGGCCAGCGACAGCCCGGCGATGCGCAGGGCCAGCCGCGGGCGGCGGGCGGGGGCGGCGACGGTCATCGGGGCGTCAGGGCAGGGCCAGTTTCACGGTCACCGGCGGGCCGGGCAGCCTGACGGCCTGGGCCTGGGGCGCGGCATCGGCGCCCAGCCCGGGGTGCCACACGAGCAGCCGGTGGCTGCCGGCGGGCACGTCGAGGCTGGCCTGGCCGGTGGCGTCGGTCTTGGCGAAGTGGGGGGTGGCCACGACGTGGATGAAAGCGGCCATCGTGTCGTGGATGTTGCAGCCCAGCACCGCGGTGCCGGGCTTGTCGAAGACTACCGGCGCCGCCGGCGTGCCGGCATAGAGCTTGATCTCGAACGGCTTGATCGGTGAGAAGGAATAGACGTGGTGGCGCACCGTGTCGAAGTTGGGAAAGGCCACCGCGGTACCCGCCTGCACCGCCAGCACGCTGGGCATGAAGCGGCGCTGGCGCTGGCCCATCTCGGCATGGGTGCCGGGCGGTGCGGTGCGAGGCTCGCCGGCTACCTCGATGGCGACCACCGCGTCGGCCAGCGGCGCGTCCTGCGGGCCGAGCACGCGCACGCTGACCGGCACGGCAGCGGCCGGGCCGGCTGCCGTCAGGGTGATTGCCAGGGCGATCACCAGCGTGGTTGGCAGCGTGGTCGCCAGCTTGGTCGGCAGAGGGAGGGCAGCGGCTGCGGCGCGGGCGCGGGTGGGGAGCGCTGCAAGGCTCGGCATGGGTTTCATCCTGCTCACCGCTGCACGATGTCCCGCCGCGTCGGCGCCACGCGGCGCAGCAGCTCGTTCTTGGCCGACTGCGGCACGCCGGCGGCGTCCAGCTCCTCGCGCAGGAACTGCACCATCAGGTCGAACTGCGAGCCGGTGATGCCCAGGTCGGCGTGCGAATTGCGCATGGTCTCGCCCTCGTAGACGCAGGGGCCGTCGGCCACGCGGCACAGGTAGTCGGCAACGCTGCGGTCGAGCACCCGGCGGTTGACGCCCTTGAAGCTGGCGCCGGTGCGCGCATCGCCGGCGGTGCGGTCCAGCACGCGGGTGCTCAGGCGCTGGATGGCCTCCACGCCGCCCAGGCGTTGGAAAAGCGGCTGCGGTTGGGGCTTCGGTTGCGGCTGCGGCTGCGGCAGCGCCAGCGTGGGCAGTTCCGGGCCGGGCGGCGGGGCTACGTTGGCACAGCCCACCAGCAGCCAGCCCAGCAGCGTCAGGGCAGCGGCCAGCAGGGCGGTGGAGGCGCTCCAGGGCGGGCCGGCCTCGGCCAGGTCTTCGACAAGCGGGCAGGGGCGCGGGTCGGAGGGCGGCAGCGGTGTGGGGAGCAGGGCGTAGTTCACGATGGAGGGGGCAATGGCGAACCGCGACGCGAATGGCGACGCGGCCAGGCAGGCGCCGCCCACTCGCGCGGCGCGCATGAGGATCAAGTTGCCCGGCTTATCGGCCGATAGGCTGGGCAACTGAATGCGGGCGCATGCCCCCGGCGTGCCGCCGGGGCACCGCCCGGGCACGAGGCCGGGTCAACCGCCCGATGCCCAGCCCAGCACGTCGCCACCACGCCACCGCGCCACCGCAGGCCTGCCGCCCCGGCCCGCCTGCTGGCGTGCCCCCGCCTGATCCCGTCAGTAGAACCATGACCCGATACCCCGCTTCCCGCCGACCCGCCGCACCGCTGCCCTGCCGCTTGCCCGCCGTGCCGCGGCGGGCGGCAGGCCGGGCGTTGTGGTGGCCACTTCTGGCGCTGGCCGCCGTCACCGGGCTGGCCCTGCCAGCGCACGCCGGCGACCGCCTGCTGGGCACCTGGGGCGTGAGCCAGGTCGAAGGCGCGGCTGGCGGCGGGCTGACGCCGTGGGCGGTCATCGCCGGGCCGGGCAGCAGCGACCAGGCGGGCGGCTCGGCCTATGTCACCGCCATCCGCACCCGCGGCGACTTCGACCTGCAGATCGTCGGCGCGGCAGTCGGCATCCGGGACCGCGTGGAGCTGAGCATGGCGCGCTGGAGCTTCCGCTTCAGCGACACCGTGCCCGGCGAGTCGGCGCGGGTGGACGTGCTGGGCGCCAAGCTGCGCGTGGCCGGCGACGCGGTCTACGACCAGGACCGCTGGCTGCCGCAGATCGCCGTGGGCCTGCAGTACAAGCGCAACGCCGACTACGCCCTGGTGCCCCGCCTGCTGGGCGCGCGGCGCAGTGACGACTTCGACGTCTACCTCAGCGCCACCAAGCTGTGGCTGGGCGCGGTGGCCGGCCATAACCTGCTGACCAGCGCCACGCTGCGCGCCACCCGGGCCAACCAGTTCGGCATCCTGGGCTTCGGCGGCGACGGCAACGACCGCCACCAGCTCATGCCCGAGCTCAGCCTGGGCCTGATGCTGCGCGACGACCTGGTGCTGGGCGCGGAGTGGCGGGCCAAGCCGGACAACCTGCGCAGCTTCAAGGAAGAGTCGGCGCGCGACCTCTTCATCGCCTGGTTCCCCAGCCGCCACCTGAGCCTGACGGCCGCCTGGGTAGACCTGGGCAACATCGCCGACAAGCCCGACCAGCAGGGCTGGTACCTGTCGGGGCAGGTGTCGTTCTGAGGCCGTCCTGAGCCAGGCCTGCAGCGGGCCGCGCCGCCCATAGCGGCTGAGCCAGCTGGTCGTGCATCAGGGTTGCGAGCCTGCCCGCAGCCGCAGCAGAGCTTGCACCCGCCGCGCCCCGCCTAGGGCGGCATGTCCGCCAGGATCACCGCCGAGGCCGGCGGCGACAGCCGGCGCAGCAGCTCGGCCTGCGCGGCCAGCGGCACGCCGGCGGCCTGCAGCTCCTCGCGCAGCGTGGCCATCATCACCGCGAACGCCGGCTCGGTGACCGCCAGCCGGCCATAGAGGGCGGGCCCGCCGTCGCGGAACACGCAGGGGCCGTCGGCCAGCTCGCAGACATAGTCGGCCACCTGCCGCGCCAGCGGCCCCAGCCGCGCGCCGCGCAGCGCGGCAGCGGTGCGCGGGTCATGCGCGCTGCGCTCGATCATCCGCGCGGTCACCGCCTGGATGCCTTGCCGCCCGCCCAGCTGCTGGTAGAGCGTGGCCGGCTCGGCCCGCGCGCCGGCCGCCATCAGCCAGCCGCACAGGAGGGCGGCGAGCAGCAGGAAGGCGGGTGGTCGGCGAGGCAAGGTGGGCGCCGCGTTCAGCAGGCTGCCGTGCGCGAGCGCAGCCAGTCGCGCGCCGCGCCGCTCACATGCGGCTCCACGCGGCGGCGCACCTCGTCGTGATAGGCGTGGAGCCAAGCGCGTTCCTCGGCCGTCAGCAGCCCCACATCCAGGCAGCGCGTGTCGATGGGGCACAGGGTCAGCGTCTCGAACTGCAGGAAGGCCTCCGCCGTGCCGCTGGGGCGGCTCACGCCGGGCTCGTCGGCGGCGCGTGGCAGCTCGGTGTTGAGCACCAGGTTCTCGATGCGCACGCCCCAGTGGCCGGGGCGGTACAGCGCCGGCTCGATGGACGTGATCATCCCCGGCTGCATCGCCATCGCCGGCTCGGGGACCGCCTTGGAGATGGACTGCGGCCCCTCGTGCACATTCAGGAAGTAGCCCACGCCATGCCCGGTGCCGTGGCCGTAGTCGAGCTGCTCGGCCCACAGCGGCGCCCGGGCGATCGCATCCAGCATGGGTGAGGGCGTGCCCAGCGGGAAGCGCGCGCGGCTCAGCGCGATCAGGCCCTTGAGCACCAGCGTGCAGTCGCGCCGCTGCGCCGCGCTGACGCGGCCGATGGCCCACATGCGGGTGATGTCGGTGGTGCCGCCCAGGTACTGCCCGCCGGAGTCGATCAGCAGCAGCCCTTGCGCCGCCAGGCCCTGCGGGGTGGACAGCACGGCATGGTGCTCGGCCGTGGCGCGGTAATGCGGCAGGGCGCCGTTGGCATTGAAGCCGGCGATGGTGGCAAAGCTGGTCGTCACGAACCCCGGCTGGCGAGCGCGCTCGGCGCTCAGCCGCTCGTCGAGGGTCAGCTCGGTGATCTGCTCGCGGCCCAGCGCGCCTTCCAGCCAGGCATAGAAGGCGCACATGGCCGCGGCATCACGCTCCATCGTCTCGCGCACGAAGGCGGCCTCGGCGGCCGTCTTGCGCGACTTGGCCAGCGTGCTGGGGTTGACTGCCTCCACCATGCGCACGCCGGCCGGCAAGGCCTGGCGCTGGCCGATGGTGGTGCGGCGTGGGTCGAGCAGCACCACCGCGTCGGCGGGCAGCGCCTGCAGCGCGCGCATCGCATCGGCATAGGGCGCCAGGTGCACGCCGTCGGCGGCCAGCTCGTCGGCGAGGGCGGCGTCCACCTTGCCCTCGCCGACGAAGAGCGTGGCCTGCTCGGCATCCAGCAGCACATGGCCCAGGAAGACCGGGTTGTGCTCCACGTCCGCGCCGCGCAGGTTGAGCAGCCAGGCGATGTCGTCCAGCGTGGCGATGAAGTGATGCGTGGCGCCGGCGTCCTGCATGGCGCGGCGCAATGCGGCCAGCTTGTCGGCACGCGGCGTGGGCGCATGCGGCGCGCGGTGGGCATAGACCGGCTGGGCCGGCAACGCGGGGCGACCGGGCCACGCGGCGGCGCACAGGTCGCGGCCGGTCTCCAGCGTCCAGCCCTGGGCGGCCAGGGCCGTGCGCAGCGCCTCGGCCTGGGCGGCGGCCAGCACCGCGCCATCGACGGCCAGGATGCGCGGCGCGTGGGCGGCTCCGTCACCCGCTCCGTCACCGGCTCGATCTGCACGGCCCAGCCACGCAGCCACGGCCGCCGGCAGCGCGCCGGCCAGCCGCACCAGCTCGACGCCGCTGCCGGCCAGCTCGCGCTCGGCCTGCTCCCAGTAGCGACTGTCGGTAAACAGGGCCGCCCGCTCGCTCGTCACCAGCAGCGTCCCGGCCGAGCCATGAAAGCCGCTGAACCAGGCCCGTGCCTGCCAATGCACCGGCAGGTATTCGGACAGATGCGGGTCGCTGCTGGGCAGCAGCAGGGCGTGCACGCCGACGGCGGCCATCTCATGGCGCAGCCGCGCCAGGCGCGCGGGCACCGGCTCGTCGGAAGGAGGCGGGCAGGAAGAGGGCAGGTCGGGGGACGGCTGGGCGCTCATGGATGCAAGGCAGGGCGGGCTATGCGGCAACTCGCATCTAGTGTGCCGCCGCCCCGGCGCCCTTGCCCACGGTGGCGATCCGCCCCCTGGCTGGCGGCCTCAGGACGCCGCCACCGCCGCGCCGCCGGCCGGCCCGGGCGCGGCCGTTGCACTGTCTGCCGCACCCAGCGCGGCATGCACCGCTGCACTCCCCGGGGCGGCGGCGCCGATGGACGCCCCTACCGGCGGCGGCGTCACGCGCACCACCATCGCATGCGGCTCCAGCGCATGCGGGTCGGGGAAGACACGGGCGTGGCGCTGCGAGGTGAAGTAGGCCCAGGCCCAGTCCATGAACACCACCAGCCGGTTGCGAAAGCCGATCAGGAAGTAGATGTGCACGAACAGCCAGAACAGCCAGGCCGACAGGCCGCTGAACTTGATGCGGCCGATCAGCGGCAGCTCCACGTCGGCCACCGCGGCGCGCTTGCCGATGGTGGCCAGCGACCCGTAGTCGTAGTAGCGGAAGGCCTGCGTCGGCTGGCCCTTCAGCCGTCGGATGATGTTGAGCGCCGCCTTGCGCCCCATCTGCTTGGCCGCCGGGCTGACGCCGGGCACGGGCGTGGGCTTGTCCGCGCGCAGAAAGCTCTTGGCCGAGGCCAGGTCGCCGACCACGGCGATCTCTGCATGCCCGGGCACGGTCAGGTCCGGCTCCACCACCACGCGGCCGGCGCGGTCCAGCGTGCAGCCGGTGGCCTTGGCCAGCGCGCGGCCCAGCGGAGAAGCGGCCACGCCGGCGCCCCAGATCACCGTGCGCGCCGGCAGGAAGTGCCGCACGGGCTGGCCGCCTTCCACCGTCTCGTACTGGATGCCGAAGGCGTTGATGTCGGTCACCTTGGCGCTGGTCAGCACCTCAGCGCCCAGCTCCTCCAGCTGCTTGCGCGCGCGCTGCGACAGATCCTCCGGGAAGGTGCCCAGCACCCGGGGGGCGCCTTCGATCAGCACCACCCGCGCATGGCGCGAGTCGATGCGGCGGAACTCGGCGCTCAGCGTGGTCTGCGCAATCTCGGCCAGCGTGCCGGCCATCTCCACGCCGGTGGGCCCGGCGCCGACGACGGCAAAGGTCAGCCACGGCTCGCGTGCGGCCGGGTCGCTCTCGCGCTCGGCGCGCTCGAAGGCGGTCAGCACCCGGCGGCGGATGGTGAAGGCATCGCCCAGGGTCTTGAGCCCCGGCGCATAGCGGGCCCAGTCGTCGCGGCCGAAGTAGCTGTGCGTGGCACCGGCGGCAACGATCAGGTGGTCATAGCAGACGTGCTCGCCGCCATCCATCACCACGCAGTTGGCGGCGGCGTCGATGGCCGTGACCTCGCCCATCAGCACCGTGAGGTTGCCGCGCGCGATCTCGTCGCGCAGGATGTGGCGGATGGGGCCGGAGATGGCCGGAGCCGACAGCCCGGCCGTGGCCACCTGATAGAGCAGCGGCTGGAAGAGATGGTGGTTGGTGCGGTCGATGACCGTGATCTCCACCGGTGCGCGCGACAGCGCCTTGGCGGCTTCGATCCCACCGAAGCCGCAGCCCACGATGACGACGTGGGGCTTGCGTGGGTTTGTTCTGTTCGAGGACATGCGACTGACCGTGTTGGACGGATGAGCCGCACGCTGCTGGCACCGCCGCCGCAACGGGCGACGGCCCCGTGGCACGGGCGGCGCAAGGCGGCCGGTGCTCACGGCCCCGCAAGGCCCGCGACGGACGTCGGGCGGGCAGCGCGGGGCTGCGGGCCGACGAAGAAAGGGTGGGTCTGGTCCGGCGGGCGCTGCCGGGTGGGCAGGCGGCACAGCCGGGCCGCGCAACCGGGCCAGATCTGGCAAGGCGCGCGGCAGGTGCTCGGGGTATTGGCGTTTATACCAACCAGGCAAACCGCATGCGAGCCGAGGCTGCCACTGCATCGCGGGGGCCTGCTCCGCGGGCGGCTGGGTCCTGCTTGCCCTCCGCTTTTGCCACGCCGATCGACCCACCGCCCTCGCAGCCAAAGCGCCGGTAAAGCTTGCTGCCCCCGGAAAGCCCTGCCCATCGCGGCGCCGCAGGCGGCATGCGGGTGGCGCAAGCGTGAGAAGGTGTGTCCCCGCAGGCCCTCAGGCGTGCATACCAGCAGAGGGCGGCGCATCCCCCTCGGTTAAGCTGCCGCCCTTGCTCTGCGGGCCGTCTGCCGTCCTTCTTTTCTCCATGTCGCCGCCCACCGTTTCCGAACACGATGCCCTGCCCGCCGGCAGCCGGCTCGGCGAGTTCGAGATCGAATGCGTGCTGGGCGTCGGCGGCTTCGGCATCGTCTACCGCGCCTTCGATCACGCGCTGGAGCGCCGGGTCGCGGTCAAGGAGTACATGCCGGCGGCGCTGGCCACGCGCGGCGCCGAGCACCGCGTCGCGCTGCGCAGCGCCGGCCATGCCGAGACCTTCCAGCTGGGCCTGCGCTCCTTCATCAACGAGGCGCGGCTGCTGGCCCGCTTCGACCATCCCGCACTGGTCAAGGTCTACCGCTTCTGGGAGGCCAACGACACCGCCTACATGGTCATGCCCTGGTACGAGGGCGCGACGCTGCTGGAGGCCCGCCGCGCGATGGGCCAACCGCCCACGCAGGCCTGGCTGCGCAGCCTGCTGGACCCGCTGCTGGGCGCGCTGGACGTGCTGCACAAGGCGCAGGTCTTCCATCGCGACATCGCGCCGGACAACATCCTGCTGCTGGGCGACGCCAGCGGGGAGCAGGGCCACGCGCTGCCGGTGCTGCTGGACTTCGGCGCCGCCCGCCGCGTCATCGGCGACAACACGCAGACGCTCACGGCCATCGTCAAGCCCAGCTTCGCGCCCATCGAGCAGTACGCCGAGTCGCCCCACCTGCGCCAGGGCCCGTGGACCGACATCTACGCGCTGGCCGCGGTGGTGCACTACTGCATCACCGGCCGCCCGCCCATGCCGGCCACCGCCCGCGCGGTGCACGACGAGCTGCCGCCCCTGGCGGGCATGGCGCCGGCGCTGGCGCGCGACTTCGGCCGACCCTACTCGGCCGCCTTCCTGGCGGCCATCGACCATGCCCTGGCGGTGCGGCCCGACGAGCGCCCGCCCAGCGTTGGCCTGTGGCGCGCCGGCATGGATGGCCAGACCGCAGCCCCTGCCGAGCCGGCGCACGTGCCGCCCGCGCTGGAGCGCACGGTCTTCGTCGGCAGCGTGCACGGCCGCCAGGATCCGCAGGCCTACGCGACCACGGTGCCCGCGGCCAGCCCGCTGCGCCAGATGCTGTCCGGGGAGATGGCCGAAGAAATGTCGGGTGAGGCGGCCGTGATCGACGTCACCGCGCCCGACCCGGGGCCGGTCGCGCCGCGCGATCCGGCTTCGGGCCAGCCGGTGGCCGGATCGCCGCGGCCCGCCTCAGCGGCCACCTGGATACCCACGCAGCCGGTGCCCGCGTCCGCCGCCGCCGAGCCGACCAGCCCGCGCAGGCTGCTGGCGGCCGTCGGCGTGGTCGCCGTGCTCGGCCTGGCCGCGGCCTGGGGCCTCAACAGCATGCTCAAGCGCGGCGCCGCCCCGCAGGCGCCGTCCGCGGTCGGCACGGCCACCGGGGCGCTGCCGGGCGGCTCGACCGGTTCCTCAGCAGGTGCCTCCAACGGCGCCTCAACAGGGGCTGCCAACGGTGATTCGAGCCGCGCCTCGGCCACCGCAGCCGCGCCGCTAGCCGGCACCGGGCCGTCCACCGCCGGGCAAGGCGCAGCGCGCGGCCGATCGACCTTGTCTGCCGATGCCGCCGCGCCGGAGCGCGCCTTGGCGGGCCGCGAGGCCGCGCGTGACGTCGCCCGCTCGGCGACCGGCGGCACATCCCAGCCCGCTGCCGACCGGCCCGCGCCTGCCGCCCAGGGCGAGGGCAGCTCGCGCGCCATCCCGGCTCATGCCGGCCGCACGCCGGCCGAGCCGCCCGCGCCGCGCCGTGAAGCGGCCGCCAGCCCGCTGAACCCGCGCGCCGCCTGCGGCGACCGCGTCTTCATCGCCCTGGCCCTGTGCATGAAGCGCTACTGCAGCCGGCCGGAATACACCCGACACCCGGAATGCGCCCGCATGCGCGCGCAGGAAGAAGCCAACCGGCAGCTCTTTCCCTGATCCGGCCAGGGCCGGCCGCTGATGGCTAGCCCAGCGGCCGCAAGCGCTGCAGCGTGTACTGCAGCAACCGCGCATCGGTGCTGGCGCGGTGGCGCACCAGCTGCTCGCTCTGCTCGACCTGCGCCTTCAGCGCGTGCCAGCGGGCGGCCTCCTGCTCGGTCAGCAGGGCGCGCAGGTTGTCCAGGCGGAAGGCCGGCATCATGTCGGCCACCTCGTAGAGCAAGGCCAGCCAGGGGTAGTCGTGGGCCCAGGCGTCGGAGTAGGCCACCATGCCGCGCAGCCAGTCGTTGAGCGTGCGCGCCACCTCGAGCGCCGGGCGGCCGTGGCGCACGGCGGTGTCGCGCGTGATGCCGTGGATGGCCTCGGCCGCCTCGTCCCAGTGCTCCCAGCCCGGCTCGGGCCGGATCAGGCTGCACCAGGCGCGGCCGTCGGGCAGGATCAGGCCCACCTCGATGGGATAGCTGTCGCGGCCGAAGCCGGAGGCCTCGATGTCCAGCACCGCGGGGGGCCACGGCGGCGCGACAGCCGCCCGCCAATCGGCGGGCTGGGGCAGGGAGGCGGCTGAGCTGGGCATGGCGGTCAATCCGGTTCAGGGGCCCGCACGGATGGCGGTGAGCGAGGCCTGGTGGCGGCCTGGGCCGCTGGGTCGTTGGGTGGCGGGCGGGGAGGCCAACCGGCCCCGCAGCGGGGTGAAGCGACCGTCAGAGCCGTTGCCCAGGCCGGCGCTTCACGGCGGAGCAAAGATCATTCCGCATCCGTCGCGCCGCCCGCTGGGGGCTTGAACGGATTGCGGTCATCGAGCTCGCTCACATAGGCACCGATGGCCTGCCGCTCGCGGGCCAGGAAGCGCTCCACCGCCTCGGCCAATCCCGGATGCGCCAGCCAGTGGGCGGACCACGTGCGCACCGGCAGCAGGCCGCGTGCCATCTTGTGCTCGCCCTGTGCGCCGCCCTCGAAGCGCTGCAGTCCCTGCTCGATGCACCAGGCGATCGGCGCGTAGTAGCACAGCTCGAAGTGCAGGCAGGGCACCCACTCCAGGCTGCCCCAGTAGCGGCCCCAGGCCACGCCGCGCGTCGCATCGACAACCAGCAGCGAGCTGGCAATGCGCTGGCCGTTG
The DNA here is from genome assembly GCA_016219375.1 of Burkholderiales bacterium. Taxonomy (GTDB): domain Bacteria; phylum Pseudomonadota; class Gammaproteobacteria; order Burkholderiales; family Burkholderiaceae_C; genus Aquabacterium. Next base: position 130,438 of record JACRNC010000020.1, on the reverse strand, counting down.
CGCTCGGCGATGAAGAGCAGCGGCGTCTGCGGCAGCGCCTGCGCCCAGCGGCTGAAGAAATCGCGCGTCAGGTAGGGGTTGGAGTGGTGCGCCCGGTAGGTCGCCGCATAGCAGGCGTAGAAGAAATCCCAGTCCTGCGGCGTGATCGCCGCGCCGTGGCGCACGCTGACCGTCACGCCCGCTTCGGCCACGCGGCGGCGCTCCTGCTGGATCTTCTTGCGCTTCTCACGCTGCAGGCTGGCGAGGAAGCCGGCGAAATCGGCGTAAGGCTGCGGCGCGCGGTTCTCCCAGTGGAACTGCACCGTCTCGCGCAGCTGCCAGCCGGCAGCCAGGGCCGCGGCGCGGTCGGCCTCGTCCATGAAGAGCAGGTGGGCGGATGACAGCCCGTGCTGCCGCGCCAGCTGCTGCATGGCGGCCAGCAGCACCGCCCGCGCCTCCTGGCTGCGCGCCAGCAGCCGCGAGCCCGGCACCGGCGTGAAGGGCACGGCGCACAGCAGCTTGGGGTAGTAGGGCTGGCCGGCTTCTTCCAGCGCCCGCGCCCAGGCCCAGTCGAAGACGTATTCGCCGTAGGAGTGGGCCTTCAGGTAGAGCGGGCAAGCCGCTTGCAAGCTGCCCTGCGCATCGACCACCGTCAGGAAGACGGGCGTCCAGCCGGTGTCGGCGGTGGCGCTGCCGCTGTCGTGCAGGGCGGCCAGCCAGCCGGGGTGCAGGAAGGGCGTCGGCACGGGGCTGGCATCGAGCAGCTCGCACCAGGCCGCGGCGTCCAGCTCGCTCGGGTCGTCATGCACCAGGATGCGCCACGAGGCGCCGCTACCATCGCCCGCCGCTTCATCGACCGAGGCTTTGCCTCTTCCCTCTCCGCCCAGGCTTGCGCTCATGTCCGACACGTCCACTCTCTCCGTTGCGCTCGTCCAGTTCAACCCGGTGGTGGGCGACATCGCCGGCAACGCGCGCAAGCTGATCGACGCCGCCCGGGCCGCGCATGCCGATGGCGCGCAGCTCGTCGTCACGCCCGAGCTGGCCCTGTGCGGCTACCCACCGGAGGATCTGCTGCTGCGCCCGGCCTTCATGCAGGCCTGCGACGCCGCGCTGCAGGACATCGCCCAGGGCCTGGCCGACCTGCCCGGGCTGCATGTGGTGATCGGCCATCCGCAGACCTGGGGTGGCGGGGATGTTCGCACGCCGTCCGTCACCGTGCACCAGCGCCTGAATGCCGCCAGCGTCCTGCATGCCGGCCGTGTCGTGGCCACCTATGCCAAGCGCGAGCTGCCCAACTATCAGGTCTTCGATGAATGCCGCTACTTCGTCAGCGGGCGCGACGTGGGCCTGGGCCCGGTGGTGTTCGACGTGGCCGGCCGCCGCGTCGGCCTGCTGATCTGCGAGGACGCCTGGTTCGACGAGCCCGGCCAGGCCGCGCGCGAGGCCGGCGCCGACGTGCTGGTGGTGATCAACGCCTCGCCCTACCACGCCTGCAAGCGCGTGGAGCGCGAGCAGCGCATGGCCGACCGCGCGCGCTCCTTGAGTCTGCCCCTGCTCTATGCGCACATGGTGGGCGGCCAGGACGAGATGGTCTTCGACGGCGGCTCCTTCGCGCTGGATGCCGACGGCAGCCTGGGCGCGCGCGCGCCGTTCTTCGAGTCCTGCGTGCTGCGGGTCGAGGTGCAGGCGGGCACTGTGCACGGCCCGGTGGCCGAGCCCTTGACCCAGGAGGCCGAGGTCTGGGGCGCGCTCGTCACCGGCGTGCGCGACTACATCGGCAAGAACGGCTTCCCCGGCGTGATCCTGGGCCTGTCGGGCGGCATCGACTCGGCCCTCGTCATGGCCATTGCCGTCGATGCGCTGGGCGCTGACAAGGTGCGCGCGGTGATGATGCCCTCGCCCTACACGGCCGACATCTCCTGGATAGACGCTGCCGACATGGCCGCCCGCCTGGGCGTGCGCTACGACGAGATCCGCATCGACGACACCTTCACCGCCTTCCGCCAGGCCCTGGCCGGCCAGTTCGCCGGGCTGCCGGAGGACACGACGGAAGAGAACATCCAGGCTCGCATCCGCGGCACGCTGCTGATGGCCCTGTCCAACAAGACCGGCTGGATCGTGCTGACCACCGGCAACAAGAGCGAGATGGCCACCGGCTACTGCACGCTCTACGGCGACATGGCCGGCGGCTTCGCGGTCATCAAGGACGTGGCCAAGACCCTGGTCTACAAGCTGGCCCGCTGGCGCAACACGCAAGGCGGGCAGGAGGTCATTCCCGATCGCATCATCACCCGCCCGCCCTCGGCCGAGCTGCGCCCCGACCAGACCGACCAGGACAGCCTGCCGCCCTACGAGGTGCTGGACGCGATCCTGGAGCGCTACATGGAGCTCGACCAGAGCGTGGCGCAGATCATCGAGGCCGGCTACCCGGCAGCCGATGTGGAGCGCGTCACCCGCCTCATCAAGATCAACGAGTACAAGCGCCGCCAGGCGCCCATCGGGGTGCGCATCACCCACCGCGCCTTCGGCCGCGACTGGCGCTATCCGATCACGTCGAAGTTTCGTGCTTAAACTCGACCGACACCTTTCCTCACACCCACGCCGCCGGAGCCTTCATGAAGCAGATCACCGCCATCATCAAACCCTTCAAGCTCGAAGAGGTGCGGGAAGCGCTGGCTGAAGTCGGCGTCACCGGCCTGACGGTCACCGAGGTCAAGGGCTTCGGCCGCCAGAAGGGCCACACCGAGCTCTACCGCGGTGCCGAGTACGTGGTCGACTTCCTGCCCAAGGTGAAGATCGAGGTCGTCATCAAGGACGGCGACGTGGACCGCTGTATCGAGGCCATCATCAAGGCCGCCAAGACCGGCAAGATCGGCGACGGCAAGATCTTCGTCACCAGCATCGAGCAGGTGGTGCGCATCCGTACCGGCGAGACGGACGAAGAGGCGGTCTGAGGCAGTCTTAGGCCGGCAGGCCGGCCCGCCACGCAAGGCTCGTGGGGCCGGCAACCCCCCTCGCATGGACGGCTCGGGCCGCGTGCCGGGGCCGGTGCTCGGCCCCAGCCCGCTCAGATCCGCGAGTAGTCCTCGCCGTTGCCTCTGCAGGCCGCCCGCAGCCGCTGCAGCAGCCGCTCGGCCGACTCATCCACCAGCAGCGTGTCGTGCTGCTGCGGGCTGAAGAAACCCTGCTGCACCGTATGCGCCAGCATCTGCCGCAGCGGGCCGTAGTAGCCCGCCACGTCCAGCAGCCCCACCGGCTTGGCGTGGTAGCCCAGCTGCAGCCAGGTCCAGGTCTCGAACAGCTCCTCAAACGTTCCGATGCCGCCGGGCAGGGTCAGGAAGGCATCGGCCCGCTCGGCCATCATCTGCTTGCGCTCGTGCATGGTCTCCACGACATGCAGCTCGGTCAGCCCGGTGTGGCCGTGCTCGCGGTCCATCAGGCTGCGCGGAATGATGCCGACCACCTCGCCACCGGCGGCCAGCGTGGCATCGGCCACCACACCCATCAGCCCGCTGCGCCCGCCGCCGTAGACCAGCCGGCCGCCGGCTGCGCCGATCAGCCGGCCGACCTCGGCCGCAGCATCCGCATAGGCCGGCAGCGCCCCCGGCCGCGAGCCACAGTAGACGCACACGCTGAAGCGCGGGCCGCTCATCGCTTGCCCTCCGCGCTCACCAGCCGCGTGCCGCACAGCACGTCGTGCCAGAACTGGCGCTGCGGCTGCAGGAAGGACGACAGCGCATAAGCGCCGATCCACAGCAGCAGGGCCAGCGTCACCAGCCCGCCGCTGCGACCGCCGTGCAGCGCAAAGGCCAGCCCCAGCGGCGGCAGCAGCCACACCCAGCTCGCCAGATAGCGGCACAACGCGCGCATCGGAGCCACCGGGCCGCCGGCGTCAGACACCAGCCGGATGCGCCAGGTCTTCATCGCCAGCGTCTGCCCGCCATGCGACCAGAACCAGGTGAAGTAGAGGCCCAGCACCAGGAACACAAAGGCCTGCAGCCCGGCATGGCCCTGCAGCGCATGCCGCTGCTGCGTCAGCGTGGCATACACATAGCCGGCAAAGAAGGTCACGCCGAAGAGCAGCACGCCTTCATACAGAAAGGCGGCCATGCGGCGGCGCAGGCTGGGAGCGGTCAGGGGCATGAGTCGGACAAGGGCAGGGCGGCGGGCCGGCAGTGTAGGCGCCCGACGCGGGCTACGCCGGCAGGCGCATCCTGGCTGCAAGGCTGCGGGTCTGCATGCCATCGCCACCGGCGTGCTGCACAGCGTCGGCGTCAGCGTCGCGGCGAGCGAGCGGGGCTGGGCTGGGCTGGGCTGGGCTGGGCTGGGCTGGGCTGGGCTGGGCTGGGCGGGCGGGCGGGCGGGCGGAGCGCCCGATCGCGTCAGCGCTTGTGCGGCGCCGAGGCGGCCCGTGCCGGCGTAGCGGCCTGAACCGCAGCCGAGGCCGCGGCAGGCCCGGGCGCGACCTTGGGCTGCCCGGGCTTGATGTAGGGCGCCGGCTCGGGCCGGCGGTTGATCAGCGAGGTCGTGGCGCCCGGCCGCGTCTGCACCACAGAGGGGGCGATGGACTTGCGGGCGGCCGGCTGCGGGGGCGGGACGATGTTGGATTTGCGCAGCCCGTCTGCGTCGTCGCGCTGCGGGCGGGCGGGCACGGCCGCCTTGCCGGCGGACGTGTCGGCCGCGGTTGCACGTCCAGCCTGCTGGCGGCGCTTGGACGCCGTCTCCGCGAGCTGCTGTCGCTGCTCCGGCGGCAGGTTGCGATAAGCCTCCCAGCGGGCCTGGCGCTCAGCCGGGCTCAGGGTGCGCGCTTCCTGAAAGCGCAGCCGGGCTTCGCCCCGCTGGCGCGGCGACGTGCGCGCCCAGTCGGCCATGCGCGCCTGCACGCGCTGGCGCTCCTCTGCACTCATCGACGGGAAGCGGTTGGCCAGCGCCACCCACTTGCTCTTGCTGTCGGCAGGCAGGCGCTCCCATTCGCGGGCCAGGGGGGCCAAGGCCTGGCGCTGCGCGGGGCTCAGCTCACGCCAGGTCGGGTCCCCGCTCAGCGCCACTGCAGGCGCAGGCGCATGGCCGCCCGCAGCCGTGGCGGCTGCCGCCACCAGTGCCGCAAGCACGCCGGCCAGCAGCAGGCCGGCCGGCCGCCGTCGCACTGCCCAGTCCGTCCGGCGTGTCACGGCTGCAGCCGCTCCGCGCGCAGGAATTCCGCAAAGCCGGGGTCGGCATAGGCGTCCGGCGGCACGTAGTCGGCCAGCAGGGCGGCATCCACCTCGGCTGCCGCGTCGGCCCGCTCGGCCTGCTCCCACCACGCGATTGCGCCCAAGCCGGCCACCAGCACGAGCAGCGGCAGGGCAGAGGCAAGCTTCCACCAGGCGCCGCCGTCATTTCCGCCGCCCCGGCCCGCCCGTGTGCCCGACATCCCGGCGCCGGCCAGCGCGGTGTGCCATTGCGGCTGACGCACCGCGGCAGCCTGCGGCACGGCCTGCAACGCGCGGGCGCGCGCAGCGGCCAGGCGATCGGCCACACCGTGCGGCAGGCCGGCCGCGCCGTCGGGCAGGCGGGCGCACAGCCGCAGCGCAAAGCGCGCGGCCAGTGCCTCGCGCTCGGCGCCGCTCAGGGCCGCGGTGCGGTCGGCTGGGTCGCGGTTCATGGGCTCACTCCTCGAAGCTTCAGGGCCTTGGCTAGGGCCTGCACGGCCCGCCAGCAATGGGTCTTGACGCTGCCCTCCGAGCAGCCCATCGCCTCCGCGGTTTCGGCCAGGTCCAGTTCCTCCCAGTAACGCAGCAGAAACGCCTCGCGTTGACGGTGGGGCAGCCGCCCCAGTTCCTCCTCGATCGCCTCCAGCGTCTCGGTGCGAGAAAACGCCTCGGCGGCGCTTTCGCCCTCGGCGCCGCCCGTCATCAGGGTTTCCAGCAGGTCAGCGGTGGAGCCGTCTTCCTCGCCAGGGGCTTCCAGGTCGGTGAAGTTGAGCATCACCGACCGCCGCACTTTCTGGCGGCGGAACCAGTCCATGATCGCGTTGGAGAGGATGCGCTGAAACAGCATCGGCCACTCGGCCGGGGCATGGTGCCCATAGCTCTGCGCCAGGCGGATCATCGTGTCCTGCACGATGTCGAGCGCGGCATCCTGGTCGCGCACCGCATACACCGCACGCTTGAAAGCCCGGGCTTCGACGCTCTTGAGGAACGCGTTGAGTTCGGAGTCGGAGGCCAAGGACGGATCGGGGCCGCGGCCAAGGCCGCAGCGGGTGCTGCCGGGATGAAGTCGCGGGGGATTATGTCAGCGCGCCACCCGACTGCGGGAATGCGATAATCGCCAGTTCCCGATCTGGTCAGAGGGGCCGCTCATGCGGCGGCTTCTTCAATTTGACCGCGCAGGCCCTGATTCCGCCTCACGAGGGCGTCGCCCGTTGTCCCGCCACGTTGCGGGCGCGGGTGGCAGTTCCGCCGCCCGGTGGTGCTGCAAGCAGGAGGGGCACCGATCGTTTTTCGTTAGAGAAATTCGGAAAGGTTCACGATGGACATCTCTGCCGCGGACGTCAAGCGCGCGTCGCTCGCCGACGCCCAACCGCAATCCCCCGCCGAGGAGCTCAAGGGCTCCGAAATCCTGGTCCGCTGCCTTCAGGCCGAAGGCGTCAAGTACATCTGGGGCTACCCGGGCGGCGCGGTCCTCTACATCTACGACGCCCTGTACAAGCAGGACACCATCGAGCACGTGCTGGTGCGCCATGAGCAGGCGGCCGTGCACGCCGCTGACGGCTATGCCCGCGCCACCGGCGAGGTCGGCGTCGCCCTCGTCACGTCGGGCCCCGGCGTGACCAACGCCATCACCGGCATCGCCACGGCCTACATGGACTCGATCCCCATGGTGATCGTGACCGGCCAGGTGCCCACGCACGCCATCGGCCTGGACGCCTTCCAGGAGTGCGACACCGTGGGCATCACCCGGCCCATCGTCAAGCACAACATCCTCGTGAAGGACGTGCGCGACCTGGCCGGCGCGCTGAAGAAGGCCTTCCACATCGCCCGCACCGGCCGTCCGGGCCCGGTGGTGGTGGACATCCCCAAGGACGTCAGCCTCAAGACCGCGCCCTTCGTCTATCCGGCCGAAGTCGAGATGCGCTCGTACAACCCGGTGCGCAAGGGCCACGGCGGCCAGATCCGCAAGGCGGTGCAGCTCATCCTGCAGGCCAAGCGTCCCTATATCTATACCGGCGGCGGCGTCATCCTGGGCAATGCCTCGGCCGAGCTGCGCGAGCTGGTCGACCTGCTGGGCGTGCCCTGCACCAACACGCTGATGGGCCTGGGCGCCTACCCGTCCACCGACCCCAAGTTCCTCGGCATGCTGGGCATGCACGGCACCTACGAGGCCAACATGGCCATGCAGCATGCCGACGTGGTGCTGGCGGTGGGCGCGCGCTTCGATGACCGCGTCATCGGCAATCCCAAGCACTTCGCCCAGGTCGAGCGCAAGATCATCCACATCGACATCGACCCGTCGAGCATCTCCAAGCGCGTCAAGGTCGACATCCCCATCGTCGGCGACGTCAAGGACGTGCTGCAGGAGCTGATCGCCCAGCTCAAGGACGCGCAGGCCCGGCCCGATGCGCAGGCCTTGTCGGCCTGGTGGCAGCAGATCGCCGACTGGCGCGGCCGCGAATGCCTGAAGTACAAGCACTCTGACGAGGTGATCAAGCCGCAGTTCGTGGTCGAGAAGCTCTGGGAGCTGACCCGCGACCGCGACACCTACATCACCTCCGACGTGGGCCAGCATCAGATGTGGGCGGCGCAGTTCTACCGCTTCGATCAGCCCCGCCGCTGGATCAACTCCGGCGGCCTGGGCACGATGGGCGTGGGCCTGCCCTATGCGATGGGCATCAAGCTGGCCAAGCCGGAGTCCGACGTCTTCTGCATCACCGGCGAGGGCTCGATCCAGATGTGCATCCAGGAGCTCTCGACCTGCCAGCAGTACCAGACGCCGGTGAAGGTCCTGTCGCTCAACAACCGCTACCTGGGCATGGTGCGCCAGTGGCAGCAGCTGGAATACAGCGGCCGCTATTCGCACAGCTACATGGATGCGCTGCCCGACTTCGTCAAGCTGGCCGAGGCCTACGGCCATGTCGGCATGCTGATCGAGCGTCCGGGCGACGTTGAGGGCGCGCTGCGCGAGGCGATCAAGCTCAAGGACCGCACGGTGTTCCTCGACATCCGCACCGACCCGACGGAAAACGTCTGGCCCATGGTCCAGGCGGGCAAGGGCATCTCCGAGATGCTGCTTGGCTCCGAGGATCTCTGAGCGCCTGATTGGATCGCCTGACCTGACCGCCTGATCCACGCGCGCGGCGGCCACCGCCGGGGCGCCGGGGCTTACCGGCCCGGGCAGCGCCCGATGTGCTGGCGCCGTGCCCGCGTGGTCCTCCATCCCTTTTGACATCGGAGCGCGAGCCGACCACGCTGCCCACCCGGCAGCGCCGGGTGCGGCCCGCGACACCCCATGAAGCACATCATCGCCATCCTGCTGGAAAACGAGCCCGGGGCACTGTCCCGGGTGGTGGGCCTGTTCTCGGCCCGCGGCTACAACATCGAGAGCCTCACCGTCGCGCCGACGGAAGATGCATCGCTGTCGCGCATGACCATCGTCACCTCGGGCTCCGAGGAGGTCATCGAGCAGATCACCAAGCACCTCAACCGGCTGATCGAGGTGGTCAAGGTGGTGGACCTCACCGAAGGCCCCTACACCGAGCGCGAACTCATGCTGATCAAGGTCCGTGCCGTCGGCAAGGAGCGCGAGGAGATGAAGCGCATGGCCGACATCTTCCGCGGCCGTGTCATCGACGTCACCGAGAAGACCTACACCATCGAACTCACGGGTGATGCGACCAAGCTCGACGCCTTCATCGAAGCCATCGACCGCGCCGCCATCCTGGAGACCGTGCGCACCGGCGCCAGCGGCATCGGCCGCGGCGAGCGCATCCTGAGGGTCTGAGCACCCTCGCATCCGGTGCGCGGCCCGGCCTGCGCCCCGACCACCCGGGCGAGCCGCTGTGTCGTCGCCCATACCTGACACCTGCTACACCTAAGGACGACCATGAAGGTTTACTACGACAAGGACGCCGACCTCTCCCTCATCAAGGGCAAGAACGTCACCATCATCGGCTACGGCTCGCAAGGCCATGCGCACGCGCAGAACCTCAACGACAGCGGCGTGAAGGTCACCGTCGGTCTGCGCCGTGGCGGCGCCTCCTGGGCCAAGGCCGAGAAGGCCGGCCTGAAGGTCGCCGAGATCGCCGAGGCCGTGAAGTCTGCCGACGTCGTCATGGTGCTGCTGCCCGACGAGCAGATCGCCGGTGTCTATGCCGCCGAGATCGAGCCCAACATCAAGCAGGGCGCGTCCCTGGCGTTCGCCCACGGCTTCAACGTGCACTACGGCCAGGTCGCCCCGCGTGCCGACCTGGACGTGTGGATGGTCGCCCCCAAGGCCCCGGGCCATACCGTGCGCGGCACCTACACCCAGGGCGGCGGCGTGCCCCACCTGATCGCCGTGCATGCCGACAAGACCGGCAAGGCGCGTGATCTTGCCCTGAGCTATGCCGCGGCCAACGGCGGCGGCAAGGCCGGCATCATCGAGACCTCCTTCCGCGAAGAAACGGAGACCGATCTCTTCGGCGAACAGGCCGTGCTGTGCGGCGGCACCGTCGAGCTGATCAAGGCCGGCTTCGAGACGCTGGTGGAAGCCGGCTACGCGCCCGAGATGGCCTACTTCGAGTGCCTGCACGAGCTCAAGCTGATCGTCGACCTGATCTATGAAGGCGGCATCGGCAACATGAACTACTCGATCTCGAACAACGCCGAGTACGGCGAGTACGTGACCGGCCCGCGCGTCGTCACCGAGGCGACCAAGAACGCCATGCGCCAGTGCCTGAAGGACATCCAGACCGGCGAATACGCCAAGTCCTTCATCCTCGAGAACAAGGCCGGCGCCCCCACGCTGATCAGCCGCCGCCGCCTGACCGCCGAGCATCCGATCGAGCAGGTCGGCGAGCAGCTGCGCGCGATGATGCCGTGGATTCGCAAGAACCGTCTGGTGGACCAGTCCAAGAACTGATCCCGCCCGCGGCGGCCTGTCGCCGCGCGGCAGGCCGCAAAGCCGTCGTGCCCGTCAGGGCCGGCGGCTTTGTTGCATCAGGCGTGCGCTATCCTCGGCTCGCCGACCGCCATTGCCCGCCGCAGCGCGGGCAATCAGGCTGATCCCGCGTCTGGCCGTTGCGCTGTCCGCCACACGGCGCAGTCCGCCGGCCCGCGACTGGCGCTGCAAAGGGCCCTGAGCCGGCCGCTCACCGCCGCTGATGGCCCGTCGGTTGCCACCATTCCTGCATGAACACCCCGGCCATGCCACAACTGTCTTCCGACTCGGACTTCACGCCGGCCCGCTCCGCGGCCGACATCGACGTGACCGAGCCGCCGCTGGACACCCGTCCGCGGCGCAAGGGCATCTACATCCTGCCCAACCTCTTCACGCTGGCTGCGCTCTTCGGCGGCTTCTATGCCGTGGTGATGGCGATGGACGGCCGTTTCGAGCAGTCGGCCATCGGCATCTTCTGTGCCATGGTGCTCGACAGCCTGGACGGCCGCGTGGCGCGCATGACCAACACCCAGAGCACCTTCGGCGAACAGATGGACAGCCTGTCCGACATGGTGTCCTTCGGTGCCGCGCCGGCGCTGATCATGTACGAGTGGGCGCTGCGCGGCACCGGTAAGCTGGGCTGGATCGCGGCCTTCGTCTATTGCGCCGGCGCAGCGCTGCGCCTGGCGCGCTTCAACACCAACATCCAGGTCGTGGACAAGCGCTACTTCCAGGGCCTGCCCAGCCCGGCGGCGGCGGCACTGGTGATCGGCTTGGTCTGGGTGGTGGACGACCAGGGCGTGCGTGACGCGGCCTCCATCGATTGGCTGCGCTGGCTGGCCTTCGGCTTCACGCTCTATGCGGGGCTGACGATGGTCACCAACGTGCCGTTCTACAGCTTCAAGGACATCAGCTTCCGCCGCACCGTGCCCTTTATCGTGATCGTGGCCATCGCGCTGCTCTTCGCGGTGATCGCCTACCACCCGCCCACCGTGCTGTTTGCCGTCTTCGTGGCCTATGGTCTGTCGGGCTATGTGGTCTATGCGTGGAAGAAATTCAAGGGCCGGCCGGTGAGCGTGATCGCCACGTCCACCGACGAGCCCGACGAGGCGGGCCTGCACCGCTGAGGCGGCCATGCCAATGGCCACGCTAGGCAAAACCCATCAGGCCCGCTACGGGCTGCGTGCTATATTGGCCGCCATGTCGTCGCGCAACGTGTTTCTGCTAGCTCTCCTAGAGGTGCCCAGGGCGCGCTGATCGCACACGACCACGTTTCACGCATCAACGGCCCGCGAGCATCTTGCCCACGGGCCGTTTTGTTTTTGCACTTTCCGTTTTCCTCCTCGCCTCGTCCAACCCGCTGCCCCAGCGTCCCACGCGAAAGAGTCTCATGGCCGACAAACTCATCATCTTCGACACGACCTTGCGCGACGGCGAGCAATCGCCCGGTGCCTCGATGACCAAGGACGAGAAGCTGCGCATCGCGCGGCAGCTCGAACGTCTGAAGGTCGATGTGATCGAGGCCGGCTTCGCTGCCTCGTCCAACGGCGACTTCGAGGCGGTCAAGGCGATTGCCGACACGATCAAGGAATCGACGGTGTGCTCGCTGGCGCGGGCCTTTGACCGCGACATCTCCCGCGCGGCCGAGGCGCTGCAGGGCGCGCGCTCGGCCCGCATCCATACCTTCATCGCCACATCTGCGCTGCACATGGAAAAGAAGCTGCGCATGACGCCCGACCAGGTGTACGAGCAGGCCCGCTCGGCCGTGCGCTTTGCGCGCAATCTGACGGGCGACGTGGAGTTCTCGCCGGAAGACGGCTACCGCTCGGACGTGGACTTCCTGTGCCGTGTGCTGGAGGCGGTGATCGACGAGGGTGCGACGACCATCAACGTGCCGGATACCGTGGGCTATGCCATTCCGGAGCTCTACGGCAACTTCATCCGCACGCTGCGTGAGCGCATCCCCAACTCCGACAAGGCGATCTGGTCGGTGCACTGCCACAACGACCTCGGCATGGCGGTGGCCAACTCGCTGGCCGGCGTGAAGATCGGCGGCGCGCGTCAGGTGGAGTGCACCATCAACGGCCTGGGCGAGCGGGCGGGCAACACCTCTCTGGAAGAGGTGGTGATGGCGGTGAAGACGCGGCGCGACTACTTCGGGCTGGATGTGGGCATCGACACCACCCAGATCGTGCCGGCCTCGCGCCTGGTGTCGCAAACCACCGGCTTCGTCGTGCAGCCCAACAAGGCCGTGGTGGGCGCCAACGCCTTTGCGCATGCTTCGGGCATCCACCAGGACGGCGTGCTCAAGGCTCGCGACACCTACGAGATCATGCGCGCCGAGGACGTGGGCTGGTCGGCCAACAAGATCGTGCTGGGCAAGCTCTCGGGCCGCAATGCCTTCAAGCAGCGGCTGCAGGAGCTGGGGATCGATCTGGAATCCGAGGCCGAGATCAACGCGGCGTTCACCAAGTTCAAGGAATTGGCCGACCGCAAGAGCGAGATCTTCGACGAGGACATCATCGCCCTGGTGGCCGATGAGAGCGTGACCAGCGAGCAGGAGCACTTCCGGCTGGTGGCGCTGTCGCAGCACTCCGAGATGGGCGAGCGGCCGCAGGCCAAGGTGGTGTTCGGCGTGGGCGGCGAGGAGTGCCGGGCCGAGGCCCAGGGCAACGGGCCGGTGGATGCCAGCATCAAGGCCATCGAGTCGCGCGTGCAAAGTGGCGCGGAAATGGTGCTGTATTCGGTCAACGCCATCACGTCGGGCAGCACAGAATCGCAGGGCGAGGTGACGGTGCGGCTGCAGTTGGGCGGCCGGGTCGTCAATGGCGTCGGGGCCGATCCCGACATCGTGGTGGCTTCAGCGAAGGCTTACCTCGCGGCGCTGAACAAACTGCACAGCAAGGCCGAGCGCGTCGCCGCGCAAGGCTGAGAGGGCGGGTCGCACACCACAGGGGCAGCTTGAGAAACCTCGTGTAAGCATTTGATATTGCGCGAGTTTCCGGGCTGCCCTAGACTCGCCCCACGCGTGCGCGAAAGGGGCTGCCCATGGTGTCGATCCGTTTGAATCTGTTGCGTCGCGTCGGCGCGGCGGCGGCCTTGCTGGCCGCTTTTGCCATGCTGGGCGAGCCCGCTGCGCTGGCGGCCACCCGCAAGGCCCCGGAGCGCGAAGCGCGGACGGCCAAGGCCTCCAAGACGGCCTCCAAAACGTCTGCCAAGAAGTCGGCTGCCAAGGCGTCCACGCGGACCGCGAGCCGCCAGGCGTCCGCTCGCAAGACCGTCTCTGCGCGGGCTTCCGCACGTACCAGCCGCGTCAGCGGCACGGTGCGCACGGCATCGCCGCGTTCGGCGAGCCGCCCGGCGGCCGCTGCGCGCGCACCCGCGGTCAGCGTCGTGCGCCGCGCCGCGCCGGTGGCTGCCGTGGCGCCGGTGTCCTATGGCCAGGCCTACGGCCTGCGCGACACCAGCGATCCGCTGGCGCTGAGCTCCAGCGTCGCCCTGGTGCTGGACCAGGACACCAACGAGGTGCTGTTCAGCAAGAACCCGCAGGCGGTGTTGCCCATCGCCTCGCTGACCAAGCTGATGACCGCTCTGGTGGTGGTCGAGGCGCAGCAGTCGCTCGACGAGGTGCTGACCATCACCGAAGAAGACATCGACACCGAGAAGTTCAGCGGCTCGCGGCTGGCGGTGGGCACCCGGCTGACGCGGGAGAACATGCTGCACCTGGCGTTGATGTCGTCTGAGAACCGCGCGGCCCATGCGCTGGGGCGCCACTACCCGGGCGGCCTGCCGGCCTTCGTCGCGGCCATGAACCGCAAGGCGCAGGAGCTCGGCATGTCGGCCACGCGCTATGTGGAGCCGACGGGCCTGTCCAGCCGCAACCAGTCCAGCGCGCATGACCTGGCCGTGCTGGTGAAGGCCGCATACCGGCACTCGCTGATCCGCGAGCTCTCCACCTCGCATGAATACCAGGTGGCCGTGGGCAGCCGCCAGCTGCAGTACCACAACACCAACGGCCTGGTGCGCAGCCCGTCGTGGGACATCGGCCTGCAGAAGACGGGCTACATCGCCGAGGCGGGCCGTTGCCTGGTGATGCAGGCGCGCCTGGCCGGTCGCAAGCTGATCATGGTGTTCCTCGATTCCTCGGGCAAGTATTCGCGCCAGGCTGACGCCGAGCGCGTGCGCCGCTGGCTGGAAAGCTCGGGCGAATCCGCGCGGCCCACGGCCACCGGCGTGCCGCGGGTCACGTCTTGACGCGCCGCGATCGGTGAGGCTGCGCCCGGTGAGCAGCCGCAGGCTACCGGCCGCGATGGCGGCCGTCTCCATGCTGTCGTGCGGGCTGCTTGCTGCCGTGGCGGGGCGTCGGGGTGCGGTGTGCCGCGCCGTCCTTGCCGGCGCCTTGCTGGGCGCAGTTGCCGGCGTGCCGGCGCAGACGACGCAGACGGCGCAGACGGCGCAGACGGCGCAGACGGCGCAGACGGCGGGCGACGCCGGTCCATCCGTGGCCGGATCTGCCGCATCAGCTGACGGCAAGGCCGCTGCTGCCGCGATCGCCCCGCCGCGCCAGTGGATCGCCGTGCCGCGCGTCTTCGGCCGGCTCAGGGCGGCCGACCTCGGGCTGGTGATCAACACGGCCGACCCGTATTCGGTCGAGGTGGGCGAGTACTACATCCGTGCCCGCGGCCTGCAGCCGCAACAGGTGCTGCGCCTGAGCCTGCCGCTGGCGCCTGCGGCCGATGGCGCGCCCTCCCGGCCCAAGAGCGTGCTCAGCCGCGATGAGTTCGACGAACTGGCCCGCCGCATCGGCGCGTATTTCGGCCCGCGCACGCAGGCGCTGGCGCTGGCCTGGAGCCGGCCTTATGCGGTGGAGTGCAATGCCATCACCGGTGCACTGACGCTGGGCTTCGACGAGGCGCTGTGCAAGCGCACCGGCGGGCCGCCCAGCCGGGCGTCGCGCTACTTCAACTCGCCCAGCGCACAGCCCTACACCGACCTGCGCATGCGACCGTCGATGCTGCTGGCCGCGCGCGATGTGGCCGCGGCCAAGGCGCTGATCGACCGCGGCGTCGCGGCCGACGGCACGCTGGGCCGCGCGGAGGCGCCGCCGGTCAACGTGCACTTCGTAACCACGCGCGATGCGGTGCGCAGCCAGCGCGAGCGGCTCTTCCCGCCGGCGGGCCGGGTGTCGGCCTATGGCCTGGACATCCGGCTGGACCGCACCGACGCGCTGGTCGACGTCGACCGCGTGCTGATGTACCTGACCGGCGCGGCGCGAGTGGACCGCATCGAGACCGTGCGCTTCGTGCCCGGCGCGCTGGCGGACCACCTCACGTCCTGGGGCGGCAGCCTGGACCAGCCTCACGGGCAGATGACCGTGCTGTCGTGGATCGACGTGGGCGCCACGGCCAGCTACGGCACGGTCAGCGAGCCCTTCTCGCACCTGCAGAAGTTCCCGCATCCTCAGGTGCTGCTGCTGCATTACGTGCAGGGCGCATCAGCCATCGAGGCCTACTGGAAGAGCGTGGCCTGGCCGCAGCAGGGCTTGTTCGTGGGCGAGCCGCTGGCTGCGCCGTTCGCACCGCCGGGCAGCTGAGCGGGCTGCGGGCCGAGTGCCTGTCCGCGCCTCGGATCCCGGGCCTGGGCGCCGGGTGAGCGAGCGGCGTAGGCGGTCGTGGCTCTGGCTAGGTCGCATCGTCACGGGCACCAAGCCCCCGATCGTCTCTGCGGTAAGGCGCCATGCCGGCACGACCGGCTCACGCCCAGGCGCTTGATGCCGCTCGCGCGCTTCGCCGGGCAAGCCGGTCCTACCAGGTCGTGGCCGCAATCCACGCCCGGCGCGTCGGGCTGAGCATGACGTGCTGCTGCAGCACCGGATAGCCGCTGCGCTGCAGTTCGTCCAGCAGCGCCAGATGCAATTCCCCCAGCACGCGCAGGCCGCGCGTGTGCCGACGCGGCGCGGCACCGCGCACGGCCTGCATGCCGTCTTGCAGACGGGCGCGGGCGCGGGCGGCCTGCACCTCCATCACGGCGCGATAGCGGGCGTCCTGCAGCAGCTCAGGCGAGCGGGCCAGCAGTTCATGGGCACGCAGCCCCGCGCGCTGCAGGTCGTCCACCGGCACCAGCAGCCGGCCGGCCTGGGCTTGGCGGCCCAGCGAGCGCACGGCGGCGGCCAGCGCGCAGGCCTGGCCGAGGCGGGCGCAGGCGTCGGGCAGCTCCAGGCCGGGTGACGCGGCCGGGGCCGAAGCCGCCGCGGCAAGGATCTCGCCAGCCGCCGCGAGCGCCGCACCGCCCTGGTCGGCGGCCCAGCGCAGCAGGGCGGCCTCGTCCAGGAAGCGCGTCTGCCGGGCTTGTTCTTCCGCTGCATCGACGGCGCTCAGCAGCCGCGTCAAGGTCAGATCCGGCGCCAGGCGCTTGAGCGCGAGCAGCAAGGGATGCTGGGGCGTGCCGGCCCAGCCGGTCTGCAGCTCGCGACGCCACCATGCCAGCTTGGCCGCGGCCACAGCCGGGTCGGACACCTCGCGGGCCACGCCGGCCACCTCGCGCCACCAGTCGCGCAGCGCAGCCAGCGCCGGCTGGGCGGCAGGCGGTGACAGGCGCAGCGCGTAGTCGAGCGAGGTGGGGACGGCGGGCGCGGGCATGGAGGACGATGGTCGGACGGGGGCATGCCGCAGGGCGGGCGTCAGCGGCATGAGGCGGTGAGGGCAGCAGAGGGCAGCAGAGGGCAGCAGAGGGCAGCAGAGGGCGGGCAACCAGGGAGGCGAACCGGGCCGCGGAGCCTGCAAGGCGCACGGTCTCCTGCGCACCGTGCCGGCAGCCGGCAGGCCTGGAGGCTGGCGAGTCCGGTGAAGTCCGTGCCCGCCGCTTACGCGATGAGGGCTGTCGATGCGGGACTGGCCGCCGAGGCTTGAGGCGGTGCGCTGACGCGGTAAGCCCGGTGCGACGGGTCAATCTCTCAAAAGCCGGCGATTGTCCGCGCAAGCGCCGCGCGCAGGGTGCAGCAAAGGGAGAGCCGGCCACAGCCCACACCCCACAGCAGCCCCACAGCGGCTGCCATCCGGTTTGACACCCGCACGGCACGCTCTCTATATTACTGACCGACCGGTCAGTAAGCCGGCGCAAGCCGTGCGTCCCGCGCTGCCTGTGGCCGGTCAACATCCCGGCGCGATACTGGCGCCCCTCCCGCCCCCCTTGCGCTTCCTCCAGCCGCCTGCAGAGCCCCTGCGACGCGGCCCTGCCCACACCCCTATGCCCTACACCCCGCCCGCCCGCCGGGCCGCCCGCGTGCGGCCGACGACTGCCCCGACCGTTGCCGTGCCGCGGTCACACCGGTTCGCCGCCGTGCGCCGGGTGGCTGCGACCGCCACGGCTCTCGCGCTCTCGCTGGCCCTGGCCGCGTGCAGCCGGCAGGAGGCCGCGCCCGAGCCGGTACGCGCGGTGCGTACCGTCATGGTCCAGCCCGGGCAGGGCGATGCGGTGCTGGAGTACGCCGGGGACATCCGCGCGCGTGTCGAGTCGGCACTGGGCTTTCGTGTCGGCGGCAAGATCACGCGCCGGCTGGTGGAGCTGGGCCAGCCAGTGAAGGCAGGCCAGGTGCTCGCCCAGCTGGATCCGACCGACCTGCGCCTGGGCCAGGAGGCGGCGCGTGCCTCGGTCAACGCGGCACAGGTGAACCGCGACCAGGTGGCGGCCGACGTGCGGCGCTTCCGCGAGCTGCGCGCCCAGGGCTTCATCAGCGCGGCCGAGCTGGAGCGGCATGAAAGCTCGCTCAAGGCGGCCGAAGCCAACGTGGCGCAGGCCCGCGCGCAGGCCGGCGTGCAGGTCAACCAGGCGGGCTATGCCTCGCTGCTGGCCGATGCCGCCGGCGTGATCACCGGCGTGGAGGCCGAACCCGGTCAGGTCGTCGGCGCCGGCACGCCGGTGCTGCGCCTGGCGCATGACGGCCCGCGCGACGTCGTCTTCACCGTGCCGGAGGACGGCATCACCGCCGTGCGCGAGCTGCGCGGCAAGCCCGGCGCCGTCAAGGTGCGCCGCTGGGGCCAGGCGGCGGTGCTGCCGGCCACCGTGCGCGAGGTGGCGGCAGCCGCCGACCCGGTCACCCGCACCTTCACCGTCAAGGCCGACATCGGCCGCGCCGACGTGAGCCTGGGCCAGACCGCTACCGTGCAGATCGACGCCCGCACGCCCGGCAACGCGGTGCGTCTGCCGCTGACGGCGCTGCTGCGCAAGGACGGTGCTGCCGTCGTGTGGGTGCTCGACGGCCGCAGCCTGACCGTGTCGCTGCAGCCGGTGCAGATCGCCTCGGTCGGCCGCGACAGCGTGCTGCTGGCCTCCGGCCTGCGACCCGGCCAGGAGGTGGTGACTGCCGGCGTGCACGTGCTGCAGCCGGGGCAGAAGGTCAAGCGCTATGTGGAGCCCGGTGCCGCCTCGGCCCCGGTCGCCGCCAGCAGCGTCGGAGCGGGCCGGTGAGCGCCGGCGCCCCGCTCGATGCCGGCCAGCCCGATTCCGGCGGCCGGCCCACGCGCTTCAACATCTCGCGCTGGGCGCTGGAGCATCCGGCGCTGACGCGCTACCTGATGGTCGTGCTGATGCTGCTGGGCTTTGCGGCCTACTTCCAGCTCGGCCAGGACGAGGACCCGCCCTTCGTCTTCCGCGCGATGGTGGTGCGCACCTACTGGCCCGGTGCCGATGCGCAGCAGATGGCCGAGCAGGTGGCTTCCAAGATCGAGCGCACGCTGCAGGAGGTGCCCTATGCCGACAAGATCCGCACCTACACCAAGCCCGGCGAGTCGCTGACCATCCTGGAGCTGCGCGACTCCGCGCCGCCCGGCGAGGTGCAGCAGGTCTGGTACCAGGTGCGCAAGAAGATCGGCGACATGCGCTCGACGCTGCCGTCCGGGCTCTACGGGCCGTTCTTCAACGACGAGTTCGGCGACGTCTACGGCTCCATCTACGCGCTGTCGGCCGACGGCTTCACGCCCGAGGAGCTGCGCCGCTTCGCCGAGCAGGTGCGCGCGCGCTTCCTGGCCGTGCACGACGTGGCCAAGGTCGAGTTCTTCGGCGTGCAGGAAGAGAAGATCGTCATCGAGGCGCCGCAGCGTCGCCTGGCCGAGCTGGGCCTGGATTTCAACCAGGTCATCGGCCAGCTCAATGCGCAGAACGCCGTCGAGGGTGCGGGCGTGCTGAGCGTCACCGACACCGACGTGCAGATCCGCGTGCAGGGCGCCTTCACCACGGTCGAGCAGATCGCCGCCATGCCGGTGCGCGCGGTCAACCCCGTCACCGGCCGTGCCGGCACGCTGCGCCTGGGCGACATCGCCACCATCAAGCGCGAGTACGTCGACCCGCCGGTGACCAAGGTGCGCTTCCAGGGCCAGGACGTGGTGGCCCTGGGCATCTCCATGACCAAGGGCGGTGACATCGTGCGCCTGGGCGAGCGCCTGCGCGAGACGGCCGCCGCCGTGCGCGCCGAGCTGCCGGTGGGCATCGAGCTGCGCCAGGTGCAGGACCAGCCGCATGCCGTGACGCAGTCGGTGGGCGAGTTCGTCAAGGTGCTGATCGAGGCCATCGTCGTCGTGCTGGGCGTGAGCTTCCTCAGCCTGGGCCTGCATCGCGGCGCCGGCGGCCGCGGCTTTCGCATCGACATCTGGCCGGGGCTGGTGGTGGGCATCACCATCCCGCTGGTGCTGGCCATCACCTTCGCGGTGATGCTCTATTGGGGCGTGGGCCTGCACAAGATCTCGCTGGGTGCGCTGATCATCGCCCTGGGCCTGCTGGTGGACGACGCCATCATTGCCGTGGAGATGATGGTGCGCAAGATGGAGGAGGGCTACGACCGCCTGCGTGCGGCCACCTTCGCCTACGAGATCACCGCCATGCCCATGCTCACCGGCACGCTGATCACGGCCACCGGCTTCCTGCCCATCGGCATGGCCAAGTCGGCGGTGGGCGAGTACACCTTCGCGATCTTTGCGGTGACCACCGCCGCGCTGGTGATCTCGTGGATCGTCTCGGTGTACTTCGTGCCCTACATCGGCGCGGCCCTGCTGCACACCAAGCCGCGTCAGGAGGGCGAGGTCCACGAGCTCTTCGACACGCCGTTCTACAGCCGCTTCCGCCGGCTGGTGGACGCCTGCGTGCGCCACCGCTGGATCACCATTGCCGTCACGCTCGGCGTGTTCGCGCTAGGCATCGTCGGCATGGGCAAGGTGCAGCAGCAGTTCTTCCCGGACTCCAGCCGGCCCGAGATGCTGGTGGACCTGTGGCTGCCTGAAGGATCGAGCTTCCAGGCGACAGAGGACGTGGCCCGCCGCTTTGAAGCCCGCCTGTTGGCTGATGCCGAGGTCGGCAGCGTGGCCACCTGGGTCGGTGCCGGCGTGCCGCGGTTCTACCTGCCGCTGGATCAGATCTTCCCGCAGACCAACGTGGCGCAGCTGATCGTCGTGGCCAAGGAGCCGCAGCTGCGCGACAGCGTGCGGCGGCGCATGCTCACCATCCTGGCCGACGAGTTCCCCGAGGTGCGCACGCGCGTCAAGGCGCTGCCCAACGGGCCGCCCGTGCCCTATCCGGTTCAGTTCCGCATCGTCGGCCCCGACGTGGACGGCGTGCGCCGCTGGGCCGACGAGGCCCTGGCCATCCTGCGCCAGCACCCCGACCTGCGCGGCATCAACGACAACTGGAACGAGCCGGTCAAGGTGCTGCGCCTGGAGATCGACCAGGACAAGGCCCGGGCGCTGGGCGTCACCAGCCAGGGCATCGCCCAGGCCACGCGCGGTGTCGTCTCGGGCAACGCCATCGGCCAGTACCGGGAAGAGGATCGCCTGATCGAGATCCGCGTGCGCAGCCCGCTGGGCGAGCGCGATGCGCTCACCGACCTGCAGAACACCGTCGTGCCCACGGCCAGCGGCCGCGCCGTGCCCTTGTCGCAGATCGCGCGCATCAAGTTGGATTGGGAGCCCGGCGTCCTCTGGCGCGAGGGCCGCCGCTACGCCGTTACCGTGCAGGGCGACGTGGTCGAAGGCGTGCAGGGGCCGACCGTCAGCCAGGCCCTGTGGCCCAGGCTCCAGGAGCTGCAGTCGCGCATGCCGCCCGGCTACCAGATCCAGATGGCCGGCACGGCCGAGGAGAGCAGCAAGGGCCAGGGCTCCATCTTCGCCAACGTGCCGCTGATGCTCTTCATCACCTTCACGCTGCTGATGCTGCAGCTGCAGAGCTTCTCGCGCGCCACGCTGGTGTTCCTGACCGGCCCGATGGGCATCGCCGGCGTGGCCGCGGCGCTGCTGCTGCTCGACCGGCCCTTCGGCTTCGTCGCCATGCTGGGCGTCATCGCGCTGATGGGCATGATCATCCGCAACTCGGTCATCCTGATCGACCAGATCGAGCACGACCGTGCCCGCGGCGTGCCGACCTGGGATGCCATCGTCGAGTCTGCGGTGCGCCGATTCCGGCCCATCGTGCTGACCGCTGCTGCTGCCGTGCTGGCCATGATTCCGCTGTCGCGCAGCGTCTTCTGGGGGCCGATGGCGGTGGCCATCATGGGCGGCCTGATCGTCGCCACCGCGCTCACGCTGCTGGCCCTGCCAGCCATGTATGCCGCCTGGTTCCGCGTCAGGCGGTGAGAAGGTGTGGAGGAACCCGCCATGCCCGCTCTGACCGCCCCAAACCGCCTGCTCGGTGTTGCAAATGCTCGCCATAGCGCACGCTATGGCTGTGCTTTGCGCCTTGACCAGGCGGCTTCGGACGGCCCGCTCGGGCACGCCGGGCCCGGCCACGCCTTCTGAGCCGCCATGCAAGCTGGCTAGAATTGCCGGTTTGCCCAATCGCCCCAGGGGCTGCCGCGTGCGCATGACGCACGGGCAGCCCTTCGATTCCTCACTGCGCGGGTGGCGAAATTGGTAGACGCACCAGGTTTAGGTCCTGACGCCAGCGATGGTGTGGGGGTTCGAGTCCCCCCCCGCGCACCAAGTCCCAACGAAAGAGTCCGATCATCATGGCTGTCACTGTTGAAACCCTCGACAAGCTCGAACGCCGCATCACGCTGACCCTGTCGGCCGAGGCGGTGCAAAAAGAGGTCGCCACCCGGCTGCAGCGCCTGGCCAAGACGGTGAAGGCCGATGGCTTCCGCCCCGGCAAGGTGCCGATGAGCGTGGTCGCCCAGCGCTACGGCATGTCCGTGCAGTACGAGGTCATGAACGACAAGCTCGGCGAGGCCTTCTCCCAGGCCGCCAACGAGGCCAAGCTGCGCGTGGCCGGCTCGCCGCGCATCGAGCAGAAGGAAGGCGAGGCCCAGGACGGCCAGATCGCCTTCAACGCCGTCTTCGAGGTCTATCCCGAGGTCAAGATCGGCGACCTGTCTGCCGTCGAGATCGAGCGCGTCTCGGCCGACGTGTCCGACGAGGCCATCGACAAGACGCTCGACATCCTGCGCAAGCAACGTCGCACCTTCAACCAGCGCCCGGCCGCAGAGGCCGCGGCCGATGGCGACCGCGTCACCATCGACTTCGAGGGCAAGATCGACGGCGTGCCCTTCGAGGGCGGCAAGGCCGAGGGCTTCCAGTTCCTGCTGGGCGAGGGCCGCATGCTGGAGGCCTTCGAGAAGGCCGTGCGCGGCATGAAGGCCGGAGAGTCCAAGACCTTTCCGCTGAAGTTCCCGGACGACTACCACGGCAAGGACGTGGCCGGCAAGGAAGCCGATTTCCTGGTCACGCTCAAGAAGGTCGAGTCCCAGGTGCTGCCCGAGGTAGATGAGGCCTTCATCAAGGGCCTGGGCATCGAGGCCGGCACGGTGGATGCGCTGCGCGCCGACATCAAGAAGAACCTGGAGCGCGAGGTCAAGTTCCGCGTCGCCGCGCGCAACAAGGGCGCGGTGATGGACGCCCTGGTCAAGGCCGCCGAACTCGACGTGCCCAAGGCCCTGGTCGAAAGCGAGCTCGGCCGCCTGATCGAGGCCGCCCGCGCCGATCTGAAGCAGCGCGGCGTCAAGGATGCCGACAAGGCGCAGATCCCGGCCGAGATCTTCCAGCCGCAGGCCGAGCGCCGCGTCCGCCTGGGCCTGATCGTGGCCGAGCTGGTGCGCGCCAACAACCTGCAGGCCCAGCCCGACCAGCTGCGCGCCCACATCGAGGAGATGGCCCAGAGCTACGAGCAGCCGGCCCAGGTGGTGAGCTGGTACATGAGCGACCGCCAGCGCATGGCCGAGGTGGAGGCCGTGGTCATCGAAGGCAACGTCGCCGACTTCGTGCTCGGCAAGGCCAAGGTCAGCGACAAGTCGCTGGCGTTCGACGAGCTGATGGGCCAGCAGGGCTGACACTCGGCTTCGGGCACCAGGGCGCCGCGGCGGCTCGCCGGCGGCGCCTTTTTATTTGTCCTGGCGGCCCCATCTGCCGCAGCAGGCGGCCGCCTGCGACGACGCTCTTCCCAGGGCGCCATAATGGCCCGCATCACACCGACCCTCTGACACCGGAGCAAGCACGAGCATGAGCGCGCTGGATACCCAGAACCTGGGCATGGTGCCCATCGTCATCGAACAGTCGGGCCGCGGCGAGCGCGCCTACGACATCTACAGCCGGCTGCTGCGCGAGCGCGTCATCTTCCTCGTCGGCCCGGTCAACGACCAGACGGCCAACCTGGTCGTCGCGCAGATGCTGTTCCTGGAAAGCGAGAACCCTGACAAGGACATCTCGCTCTACATCAACTCCCCGGGCGGCAGCGTCAGCGCCGGCATGTCGATCTTCGACACCATGCAGTTCATCAAGCCGGACGTCTCCACGCTGTGCATGGGCCTGGCCGCCAGCATGGGCGCCTTCCTGCTCGCGGCTGGTGCAAAAGGCAAGCGGTTTGCCCTGCCCAACTCGCGGATCATGATCCACCAGCCGCTGGGCGGCGCGCAGGGTCAGGCCACCGACATCGAGATCCAGGCCCGCGAGATCCTCAAGCTGCGCGAGAACCTCAACAAGATTCTGGCTGACCGTACCGGCCAGCCGCTGGAAAAGATCCAGAACGACACCGAGCGCGACTACTTCATGTCCGCCGAGGACGCCACCGCCTACGGCCTGATCGACAAGGTGCTGGTCAACCGCCAGTAGGGCGATTGGCGGGGGCGTCGCCCGGCGGATAGGCCGAACAGGCACCGCGCGGGAGGGCTTCTCCCTTCGGCGGCCGCTCGGGGCTTTGACTTATCATTTCTTTCAACCTTCTTCAAGAGTCCAGCAGGTCGCTTCCATGCCCGAGAAAAAAGGCTCCTCCAGCGAAAAAATCCTGTACTGCTCGTTCTGCGGGAAGAGCCAGCACGAGGTCAAGAAGCTGATCGCGGGCCCCTCGGTCTTCATCTGCGACGAATGCATCGAGCTGTGCAACGACATCATCCGTGACGAGGTCACGGCTGAATCGACCGAGGCCAAGGCGCCCAAGAGCGACCTGCCTGTCCCCACCGAGATCAAGGCCATCCTCGATCAATACGTCATCGGTCAGGACGCCGCCAAGCGCACGCTGTCGGTGGCGGTCTACAACCACTACAAGCGCCTGCGCCATATGGGTGCGGCCGGCGGCAAGAAGGAGGACGTGGAGCTCGCCAAGAGCAACATCCTGCTCATCGGCCCTACCGGCTCTGGCAAGACGCTGCTGGCGCAGACGCTGGCTCGCCTGCTCAATGTCCCCTTCGTGATCGCGGATGCCACCACGTTGACCGAGGCGGGCTACGTCGGCGAAGACGTCGAGAACATCATTCAGAAACTGCTGCAGAACTGCAACTACGAGGTCGACAAGGCCCAGCGGGGCATCGTCTACATCGACGAAATCGACAAGATCTCCCGCAAGTCGGACAACCCGTCCATCACCCGCGACGTCTCGGGCGAGGGCGTGCAGCAAGCGCTGCTCAAGCTGATCGAAGGCACCATGGCCAGCGTGCCGCCCCAGGGCGGCCGCAAGCATCCCAATCAGGATTTCCTGCAGATCGACACGACGAACATCCTGTTTATCTGTGGCGGCGCCTTCGACGGCCTGGAGAAGGTCATCCAGAACCGCTCCGAGAAATCGGGCATCGGGTTTGCGGCGGCCGTGCAGAGCAAAGCTGAGCGCAAGCTCTCCGACGTCTTCCGTGAAGTGGAGCCCGAGGACCTAATCAAGTTCGGTCTCATTCCCGAGCTGGTCGGCCGCCTGCCGGTCGTGGCCACGCTGGGCGAGCTGACCGAGGACGCCTTGGTGCAGATCCTCACCGAGCCTAAGAACGCATTGCTCAAGCAGTACCAGCGTCTGCTGTCCATGGACGGCGTCGAGCTGGAGATCCGCCCGGCCGCGCTGGCGGCCATTGCGCGCAAGGCGCTGGAGCGCAAGACCGGTGCCCGCGGCCTGCGCTCCATCCTGGAGCAGGCGCTGATGGACACCATGTTCGAGCTGCCCACCCTGGAAGGAGTGGAGAAGGTGGTCGTGGACGAATCGACCATCAACGAGCAGACCAAGCCCCTCCTGGTCTATCGGGAACAGGCCAAGGCCAGCGCTTGAACGGCACCGGAACCGTTCCCTTCTCCCCGTGGCCGGCGTGTCCCTGTCGGGATCAAGCCCGGCCGACCGGCCTTGTAATCATGTCCTCGGGCCCCAACTGCGCCTGAGAAAGTGAGACCCGCCATGTCCGGACACCCCATCCTGCCCTCCGAGCCCATCACCCTGCCGCTGCTGCCGCTGCGCGACGTGGTGGTCTTCCCCCACATGGTCATCCCGCTGTTCGTGGGACGCCCCAAGTCCATCAAGGCCCTCGAAGCCGCGATGGAAGCCGGCCGGCAGATCATGCTGATCGCCCAGAAGTCCGCCGGCAAGGACGAGCCCAAGGCCGACGACATGTTCGAGGTCGGCTGCGTCTCCAGCATCCTGCAGATGCTCAAGCTGCCCGACGGCACGGTGAAGGTTCTGGTCGAGGGCGTACAGCGCGCCACGACCGGCAAGATCGAGGACAACGACGAATACTTCGTCGCTCAGGTCACGCCCGTGCCGCCGCCGGCCGCCGCTACGCCTGAGGTCGAGGCCTTGCGTCGTGCGGTCACGCAGCAGTTCGACCAGTACGTCAAGCTCAACAAGAAGATCCCGCCGGAGATCCTCACCTCCATCGCGGGCATCGACGATGCCGGCCGCCTGGCCGACACCATCGCCGCGCACTTGCCGCTCAAGCTGGAAAACAAGCAGAGCGTGCTGGATCTGTTCTCCGTCAGCGAGCGGCTCGAGAAGCTTCTGGAGCAGCTCGAGCACGAGGTAGACATCCTGCAGGTCGAAAAGCGCATCCGCGGCCGTGTGAAGCGCCAGATGGAGAAGTCCCAGCGCGAGTACTACCTCAACGAGCAGGTCAAGGCCATCCAGAAGGAGCTGGGCGAAGGCGAGGAGGGCGCCGACCTCGAAGAGCTGACCAAGAAGATCGAGGCTGCCCGCATGCCCAAGGAGGCACGCAAGAAGGCCGAGGCCGAGCTCAAGAAGCTCAAGTTGATGTCGCCCATGTCGGCCGAAGCCACCGTGGTGCGCAACTACATCGACACCTTGGTCAACCTTCCCTGGGCCAAGAAGACCAAGATCAAGCATGACCTCTCGCATGCCGAGGATGTCCTCAACGAGGATCACTACGGGCTGGAGAAGGTCAAGGAGCGCATCCTGGAGTACCTCGCAGTGCAGACCCGCGTGGACAAGGTAAAGGCGCCCATCCTGTGCTTGGTCGGCCCCCCCGGTGTGGGCAAGACCTCTCTTGGCCAGAGTGTGGCCCGCGCCACCGGCCGCAAATTCGTGCGCATGGCCCTGGGCGGCGTGCGTGACGAGGCCGAGATCCGCGGCCACCGCCGCACCTACATCGGCTCCATGCCGGGCAAGGTGCTGCAGAGCCTGAGCAAGGTCGGCACGCGCAATCCGCTGTTCCTGCTCGACGAGATCGACAAGCTGGGCATGGACTTCCGTGGCGATCCGTCCTCGGCGCTGCTGGAGGTGCTCGACCCTGAGCAGAACCACACCTTCAGCGACCACTACATCGAGGTCGATTTTGACCTGTCGGATGTGATGTTCGTCGCCACCTCGAACTCGCTCAACATCCCGCCGGCGCTGCTGGACCGCATGGAGGTGATCCGCCTGTCGGGCTATACCGAGGACGAGAAGGTCTCCATCGCGCAGAAGTACCTGCTGCCCAAGCAGCGCAAGAACAACGGCGTGAAGGAAGAAGAGCTCGACGTCACCGAAGGTGCCATCCGCGGCATCATCCGCTACTACACCCGCGAGGCCGGCGTGCGCTCGCTGGAGCGCGAGATCTCCAAGATCTGTCGCAAGGTGGTCAAGGGCCTGCTGCTCAAGAAGTACGACGGCAAGGTGGTCGTGACCGACGAGAACCTCCACGACTTCCTGGGAGTGCGCCGCTACAACTTCGGCCAGGCCGAGAAGGAAAACCAGGTCGGCCAGGTGGTCGGTCTGGCTTGGACGGAGGTTGGTGGCGACCTGCTGACCATCGAGACGGCGGTAATGCCGGGGAAGGGCAACATCATCCGCACCGGCCAGCTCGGCGACGTGATGAAGGAGTCGGTCGAGGCCGCACGCTCCGTGGTGCGCAGTCGCGCCCGCCGGCTGGGCATCAAGGACGAGCTCTTCGAGAAGCGCGACATCCACATCCACGTGCCGGACGGCGCCACGCCCAAGGACGGCCCCAGCGCCGGTATCGCGATGACCACGGCATTGGTGTCGGCCCTGACCGGCATCCCGGTGCGATCCGACGTGGCGATGACCGGCGAGATCACCCTGCGGGGCGAGGTGACCGCTATCGGTGGCCTGAAGGAGAAGCTGCTGGCGGCACACCGCGGGGGCATCAAGACCGTCCTCATTCCTGAGGAGAACGTCAAAGATCTCCAGGACATCCCGGAGAACGTCAAGAACCAGCTCGAGATCGTGCCGGTGAAGTGGATCGACAAGGTGCTGGAGGTGGCGCTGGAGCGTGCACCCGAGGCCCTGCCGGACGAGGAGATCAAGGAAGACGCCAAGGACACTGCCGGCAAGGCGGCGCCCGCGGCACAGGACGGCTCGCAGGACGTGTTGAAGCACTGAAGCCGGCGCAGCTGGCCGGGTCATGAAGTCCGGCCAGCTCCGGCTTTCTCAAAAAATGCTTGCAATGTGAGCGTGGTCTGCTCTAGAATCTAAGTCTTCGCTGATCGAAGGGTTGCGACACCAAAGCAGCTCAAAAGCAACGGTCGGCGAAGCAGTTAGCCCAGCAGGCAGCGCAAGCGGTAAGCAGGGTTACAAGCAACGCGGGAATAGCTCAGTTGGTAGAGCGCAACCTTGCCAAGGTTGAGGTCGCGAGTTCGAGTCTCGTTTCCCGCTCCACATTTCTGAAGGGAAGCCCACGCAGACGCTAGGCTTCCCTTTTTTGTCAGAATCCGGCGCCTTGCCGGGTGAAGACGGCGAGATCTGCGGCGCGGTAGCAAAGCGGTTATGCAGCGGATTGCAAATCCGTCCAGGGCGGTTCGACTCCGCCCCGCGCCTCCAGCATCTTCTTGTTCAAGCCCCGCCCCGTCGGGGCTTTTTGCTGGCCGGATGATGGCGGTCAGGCTGCCGCCCGGGTGGCGAAACCGGTAGACGCAGCGGACTTAAAATCCGCGGGCCTTGCGGCCATAGGGGTTCGAGTCCCCTCCTGGGCACCATCGGCACCACTGCTTTGCACTCAGCGTGCCGGCTGGCCGCAGGACGGGCTGCTTTCGATCAAGTGCAGCCGCCCTTTGCCCTGGCGCTTGGCCTCGTACATGGCTGCGTCGGCCTGCATCAGGAGCGCCTCCGCCGTGGTGGCGTCGTGCGGCCGGTAGAGGCTGGCACCGATGCTCGTGGCGACCTGTCCGATGCGCCCTTCGCCCAGCTCAAAGGGCTCGCTCACCGATTCGATCAGCTTGTCTGCCACGCGCTTGCAGTCGGCGGCCGGCTCCTGCAGGGCTTCGAGCATGACGACGAACTCATCGCCGCCTAGGCGGCCCACCGTGTCGGTCTCGCGTACGACCGTGCGCAGCCGGCGGGCGGGCTGGCGCAGCAGCTCGTCGCCGGCCTGATGCCCCAGGCGGTCGTTGACCGCCTTGAAGCCGTCGAGGTCCAGGAAGAGCACCCCCAGAGCCTTGCCCGAGCGGCGGCAGCGCGCCATCGCGGCGGCCAGCTGGTCGTAGAGCGCGCGGCGGTTGGCCAGCCCGGTGAGGTCGTCTTCCAGCGACTGGCGGGCCAGCCGCTGCTGCAGGGCCTGGCGCTCGCTGATGTCGTGGAGGAAGGCGCAGAACATCTGCCGCCCCGACAGGCTGGGCAGCACGGTGATGCGCAGCTCCACCGGCAGCAGGTCGCCGTCGCGACGCGTGGCCGACAGCTCCAGACGGCGGTTGAGCGCAGGCCCTTCGCCGGTGGCCAGGAAGTGCGCCATGCCCTTGCGGTGGGCCTCGCGGAAGGCCGGCGGGATGATGGTCTCGTCGATCTTGAGGCCGACCGCCTCCTCGCGGCTCCAGCCGAAGGTGAGCTCGGCCTGCCGGTTCCAGTCGAAGATCGTGCCGTCCTGATCGATGGCGATGTAGGCGTCGTGCGCGTTCTCGAGCACGGCGCGCAGCTCCAGTTCACGGCTGCGCGCATCGCGCTGCGAGGCCTGCTCGCGCACCAGCGCTTCAGACAGGAGCAGGTTGGCGCCCTGCAACTCGGTGGTGCGCTCGGCGACGCGGCGCTCCAGGTCCTCGGTCAGCGCGGCGAGTGCGCGCTCCATGTGCTTGCGGTCCTGGATGTCCTCGATCACGGCCAGCACGTTGGGCGGCTGCCCGGGCATGGCGGCCACCATGCTGGCGGTGACGTTGACCCAGATCGGCTGCCCGTCCGAGCGCAGCAGCCGCAGTTCGCGCGAGCACCAGGCGCCACGGCCGTGCAGCAACTCCACCGCCTGCAGCCGGGTGGCTGCGCGATCGTCCTGGTGCACCAGCTCTTCCAGCTTCAGCGCCAGCAGCTGGGCCTCGCTGTAGCGCAGCAGGTCGCACAGCCGCCGATTCACGCACAGCCAGCGCCCGCGCGGCGAGAACACCGCCATGCCTACGGCCGCCTGCTCGAAGGTGGCGGCCAGGCGCAGTTCGCTGGCGCGCACCGCCTCTGCACTGTGCTCACTGACCTCGCGGGACAGCCGCATGGATTCACGGTGGATGATCTCGCGCTGCGCAACGGCGGCCAGGTCCTGCAAGGCACGCAGGTGCTCGGGCGACAGCTCGCGAGGGCGGGTGTCGATGGCGCATACGGTGCCCAGCGGCACGCCGTTGGCCGAATACACCGGCACGCCGGCATAGAACCGTACGTATGGCGCGGCGCACACCAGCGGATTGCCGGCAAAGCGGTCATCGAGCGTGGCATCGGGCACGATCAGCGGCGCCTGCTGCGCCAGCGCGTGCCCGCAGAAGCTGATGCCCCGCGGCGTCTCGCGCAAGGGCAGGCCGTGTGCGGACTTGAAGAACTGCCGGTCGCGGTCGATCAGCGACAGCAGCGCCACCGGCACGTCGAGCACGGTGGCCACCAGCCGCGTGATGCGGTCGAAAACCTCCTCG
Organism: Burkholderiales bacterium; assembly: GCA_016219375.1. GTDB lineage: Bacteria > Pseudomonadota > Gammaproteobacteria > Burkholderiales > Burkholderiaceae_C > Aquabacterium. The sequence continues at coordinate 99,797 of JACRNC010000020.1, read as the reverse complement.
GGCGGCGAGTCGAGCAGGTCCAGCGCGCGCAACAACTCGGCGCGGGCTTCGTCATCCGGCAGGCGAGGGGCAGGTTTCACGGGCGTTTGGTAGGCCGCGGCCGGTTGAGCGCCCGCCGCCAGCGTCGTGGCGGCAGGTGCCTGCAGCCGGGCCTCGGGGCAGGCTGCGGCCACACCGCCGCTCAGGCAGGCAAGCGCTGGACCAGGAAGGGAAAACCCAGCCACTGCCCGGCAAGCCGCTGCATCTGCTGCGGATCGCCGTTGGTCCAGAGTTGCGGCAGGGTGCCCGGCGCGCTGACATGAGGTTGCAGGCCTTCGACCACGCGCGCGACTTGCCTGGCCACGGCGTGCGCCGTATCCAGCAGCAGCACTTCGGGGCCCAGTGCGGCCTGGATCTGCCGGGCGACGAAGGGGTAATGCGTGCAACCCAGCACCACCGTGTCCACGCCGTGCGCGCGCAGCGGGGCGCAATGCCGCTCGATGAGCGCAAGCAGCTCCGGGTCGTCCAGGCGCCCTTGCTCGATCGCGTGTGCCAGCCCGGGGCAGGGCTGCGCGAAGACCTGCACCCGCGCACCGTGGGCCTGCAGCAGTCTTTGATAACGCGCGCTGCGCAGGGTGCCCGTGGTGGCCATCACGCCGATGCGGCCGTTGCGGCTGGCGGCGATCGCAGGCTTGATGCCCGGCTCGACACCGACGATCGGCCAGCCGGCATGGTGCAGCCGCAGGGGCTCGATGGCGATGGCCGTGGCGGTGTTGCAGGCGACCACCAGCACGTCAGCCCCTGCGGCATGGAGAAACGCAGCCATCGCCTCGCTGCGGCGCAGGATGTCGTCGTCGCTGCGCTCACCGTAAGGCGCATGGGCCGAGTCCGCGGCGTAGATCAGCGTGGCCTGCGGCAGCGTCTCGTGGATCGCGCGCAGCACGGACAGGCCGCCCACGCCGGAATCGAAAACGCCCACTCGCAGGGCGGTTGCAGAAGCGGGCGTGCTGGGCATGCGCGGGACCTGACGGTGTGGCGACGGGCAGAGAAGGGCGTACAAGCCCAGGCCGGGCGCCGCGGACCGCGAGCCGCCGCATGAGACGGCAGACGCGGCAAGCAAAAAATGAGGCGGGGCAGTCTAGCAGCGCTGCCCAACCGGGCGCGTCACGGCCTCGCACGTCGCAGCCCAAAACCGTCCCATCGGCGTGGGGCTGGTTTCCCCGCACAGAGACGCTAGAATCGAACGATCGTGCTTTTTTGGGCGGCTGCGATCGTGGCCGCCCGCGCGCTCGGGCCCCCTTTTTGCGGGTCGATGCGCGCGTCGTGACTGCGCGAGGCGCCGCAGGCCGGACGCCCGCCTGGCGCCAAAGAGGCAGCCGATTCATACAGCCTCAACCATCTCTCATCCATCTATCCGAGGAGAACGTCGCATGAAGGCACTGGTTCCGGTCAAGCGTGTCGTCGACTACAACGTGAAGGTCCGCGTGAAGTCCGACGGCACGGGGGTGGACATCGCCAACGTGAAGATGAGCATGAACCCCTTCGACGAGATCGCCGTCGAGGAGGCCACCCGCCTGAAGGAAAAGGGCGTCGTGACCGAAATCATCGCCGTCTCGGTCGGCCCCACCCAGGCTCAGGAGACGCTACGCACGGCCATGGCCATCGGTGCCGACCGCGGCATCCTGGTCGAGACGACGGACGAGGTGCAGCCGCTGGCCGTGGCCAAGATCCTCAAGGCCCTGGTGGACAAGGAGCAGCCCCAGCTCATCATCCTGGGCAAGCAGGCCATCGACGACGACTGCAATCAGACCGGCCAGATGCTGGCCGCGCTGGCGGACCTGCCGCAAGCCACCTTCGCCTCCAAGGTGGAGGTCGCCGACGGCGCCGCCGTGGTGACGCGTGAGGTGGACGGCGGTCTGGAGACCGTCAAGCTGGCCCTGCCGGCCGTGGTGACGACCGACCTGCGCCTCAACGAGCCGCGCTACGTCACCCTGCCCAACATCATGAAGGCCAAGAAGAAGCCGCTGGACGTGGTCAAGCCCGCCGACCTGGGCGTGGACGCCGCTCCGCGCATCAAGACGCTCAAGGTTGCCGAGCCGCCCAAGCGCAGCGCCGGCATCAAGGTGCCTGACGTGGCCACCCTGGTGAGCAAGCTGAAGAACGACGCCAAAGTGATCTGAGGAGCCCCGACCATGACCGCACTCGTCATCGCTGAACACGACAACGGCTCCCTGAAGGGCGCCACCCTCAACACCATCACCGCAGCGCAGCAAGCCGGCGGCGACGTGCACGTGCTGGTGGCCGGCAGCGGCGCCCAGGCTGCCGCGCAGGCTGCTGCTCAAGTGGCCGGCGTCACCAAGGTGCTGCTGGCCGACAGCGCGGCCTTCGCCGACGGTCTGGCCGAGAACGTGGCCGCCCAGGTGCTGGCCGTGGCCTCCGGCTACTCGCACATCGTCTTCCCGGCGACCGCCTACGGCAAGAACGTGGCTCCCCGCGTGGCGGCCAAGCTGGACGTGGCGCAGATCTCCGAGATCACCAAGGTCGTCAGCGCCGACACCTTCGAGCGCCCGATCTACGCCGGCAACGCCATCGCCACCGTGCAGTCGTCCGACGCCGTCAAGGTGATCACCGTGCGCGCCACCGGCTTCGACGCCGCAGCGGCCACGGGTGGTTCCGCTGCCGTGGAAAACGTCAATGCGGTGGCCGACAGCGGCAAGTCCAGCTTCGTCGGCCGCGAGGTGACCAAGAGCGACCGGCCTGAGCTGACCGCGGCCAAGATCATCGTCTCCGGTGGTCGTGCCCTGGGCTCCAGCGACAAGTTCAACGAGGTGCTGACCCCGCTGGCCGACAAGCTGGGTGCCGCGCTGGGTGCCAGCCGCGCCGCGGTGGACGCCGGCTACGCGCCCAACGACTGGCAGGTGGGCCAGACGGGCAAGATCGTCGCGCCGCAGCTCTACATCGCCGCCGGCATCTCGGGCGCCATCCAGCACCTGGCCGGCATGAAGGACTCCAAGGTGATCGTCGCGATCAACAAGGACCCTGAAGCGCCGATCTTCCAGGTGGCCGACTTCGGCCTGGAGGCCGACCTGTTCACGGCCGTGCCGGAGCTGGTGAAGGCGCTGTAAGCCCCACGCCGACACGCAAGCCGACCTTTGCAGGGCGCCCAGACCGGTAGCGGTTGCGGCGCCCTGATTTCGTTGTGGAGAAAAAACCAATGACCTACCGCGCCCCGCTGAAGGACATGCTCTTCGGCATGAAGGAACTGGCTGGCATCGATCAGGTGGCCCAGCTGCCCGGTTTTGAAGAAGCCGGCTACGAGACCGCCCAGGCCGTGCTGGAAGAGTGCGCCAAGCTCAACGAGGGCGTGCTGGCCCCGCTGAACTGGGAGGGCGACAAGAACCCGGGCGCCTGGAAGGACGGAGTGGTCACCACCGCCCCGGGCTTCAAGGACGCGTTCAGCCAATTCACGGCAGGCGGCTGGCAGGGCTTGCAACACCCGGCCGAGTACGGCGGCCAGGGCCTGCCCAAGACCATCGGCGCGGCCTGCACCGAGATGGTCAACAGCGCCAACATGAGCTTTGCGCTGTGCCCGCTGCTGACCGACGGCGCCATCGAGGCCCTGCTGACCGCCGGCAGCGACGAGCAGAAGGCCCTCTACATCCCCAAGATGATCGAGGGGACGTGGACGGGCACGATGAACCTCACCGAGCCGCAGGCCGGCTCAGACCTGGCCCTGGTGCGCACCAAGGCCGTGCCGCAGGATGACGGCAGCTTCCGCATCAGCGGCCAGAAGATCTTCATCACCTACGGCGAGCACGACCTGTCGGAGAACATCGTCCACCTGGTGCTGGCGCGCACGCCGAGCGCACCGGAGGGTGTCAAGGGCATCTCGCTCTTCATCGTGCCCAAGTTCCTGGTCAATGCCGACGGCTCGCTGGGCAAGCGCAACGACGTCTATTGCGCGTCCATCGAGCACAAGCTGGGCATCAAGGCCAGCCCCACGGCCGTGCTGGTCTATGGCGACGACAAGGGCGAAGTGGGCCCGGGCGCCATCGGCTACCTCATCGGTGAGGAGAACCGCGGCCTGGAGTACATGTTCATCATGATGAACGCCGCGCGCTTCGGCGTGGGCGTGCAGGGCATCGCGGTGGCCGAGCGGGCCTACCAGAAGGCCGTGCAGTACGCCCGCGACCGCGTGCAGTCTCGCCCGGTGGACGGCTCGCTGCCGGGCTCCGCGCCCATCATCCACCACCCGGATGTGCAGCGCATGCTGATGACGATGCGGGCCTACACCGAAGGCTGCCGCGCGATGGCGGTCGTGGCAGCGGCCGCGTACGACGCCGCGCATCATCATCCGGATGCCGAGGTGCGCAAGCAGAACCAGGCCTTCTATGAGTTCATGGTGCCGCTGGTCAAGGGCTACAGCACCGAGATGAGCCTGGAGGTGGCCTCCCTGGGCGTGCAGGTGCACGGCGGCATGGGTTTCATCGAGGAAACCGGCGCGGCGCAGTACCTGCGCGACGCCAAGATCCTGACCATCTACGAAGGCACCACGGCCATCCAGGCCAACGACCTGGTGGGCCGCAAGACCGCCCGCGACGGTGGCGCCCAGGCCCGCGCCGTGGCCGCGCAGATCGAGGTGACCGAAGGCGAGTTGGCCAAGCGCGACAGCGTGGCCGCGCGCAGCCTGCTCAAGCGCCTGCGCGAGGCACGCCAGGCCTTCACCGAGGTGGTGGACTTTGTCGCGCAGAACACCAAGGCCAAGCCCAACGCGGTGTTCGCCGGAAGCGTCCCCTACCTGATGCTCGCCGGCAACGTCGTTGCAGGCTGGCAAATGGCGCGCGCGCTGCTCGTGGCGGAGGACAAGCTGGCGGCCGGCGAGGACGCTGAGTTCATGGCTGCCAAGATCGCCACCGCGCGCTTCTATGGCGACCACATCCTGTCGAAGGTGCGCGGCCTGCGCGACGCCATCGTCGAGGGCGCCGACAGCGTCACCGCGATGCCGCTGGAGTCATTCTGACGGTGGCTGCATCGGGGCTGGGCTGCTGGCGGCAACCACTGCCGGTAGCTGGGGCCCCGTACTGCTAAGCTGCCCGCGGCCCGCACGGAGCCTCTCCGCTGCGGGCCTTCGTTTTCCTGATCGAGGAGTTGTCCATGGCCCTGCCCCAGGTGCTGCAGAACCTGTCCCTGCCGATCATCGGCTCGCCCCTGTTCATCATCAGCAACCCCAAGCTCGTGATCGAGCAGTGCAAAGCGGGTGTCGTGGGCTCCATGCCTGCGCTCAATGCGCGCCCGGCGTCGCAGCTCGAAGACTGGCTGGCCGAGATCACGGAAACGCTGGCGGCCTACAACGCGGCCCATCCGGACCAGCCCGCTGCGCCGTTTGCCATTAACCAGATCGTGCACAAGAGCAACGACCGGCTCGAGCACGACCTGGCGCTGTGCGTGAAGTACAAGGTGCCGGTGATCATCACCTCGCTGGGTGCGCGGCCGGAGGTCAACGAGGCCGTGCACAGCTACGGCGGTGTGGTGCTGCACGACGTGATCAACAACACGTTTGCGCGCAAGGCCATTGAGAAGGGCGCTGACGGCCTGATCGCCGTCGCGGCAGGCGCCGGTGGCCATGCTGGGACGACGAGCCCGTTTGCGCTGATCCAGGAGATCCGCGAATGGTTCAGCGGCCCGCTGGCACTTTCCGGCTCAATCGCCAACGGCCGGTCCGTGCTGGCGGCGCGCGCGATGGGCGCGGATTTCGCCTACATCGGCTCGGCCTTCATCGCGACGGAGGAGGCCCGCGCGGCCGATGCCTACAAGCAGATGATCGTCGACTCCACCAGCCAGGACGTGGTGTATTCCAACCTCTTCACCGGCGTGCATGGCAACTACCTGCGTGGCTCCATCGTGGCCGCCGGCCTGGACCCGGATCATCTGCCCGAGAGCGACCCGAGCAAGATGGACTTCGGCGGTGATGGTGCAAAGAAGGCCTGGAAGGACATCTGGGGCTGCGGCCAGGGCATCGGCGCCATCAAGCAGGTGGTGCCGGCGGCCCAACTGGTGGCGCGGCTGCGCGCCGAGTACGAAGCGGCCAGGCGGGAGTTGTGCGCGGCGTGAGCCGACGTGAGCCCAGAGCCCCGAGGGCGGGGCGGCGACGGCCGCGCTGCGGCTCGCTCGCCGTTCGGATGTCTCGCATGGGGCGGGGACGCGGCGCTTGCCCCGCGCAAAGCAAACGGCCCTCTTGCAAGGGCCGTTTGTTGGTGTCGTCAGGGCGTCAAAGGATGCCTTGGGGCGGCTTGAGACCGAGCTTGAAGCCGATCATCGCCCGCAGCCGGGTGGGCACCACCGGCTTGAGCAGGATGTGGAAGTCGTGCCGGCGGGATTCGTCCTCGTGGCCGACCATGGAGCTGCCGGTGACGACGATGGCCGGGATGGCCGCGCCGAAGCGATCGCGCAGCAGTTTGATGGCGTCGATGCCGGTGCGCTGCTCGGGCAGCCGGTAATCGCAGATCAGCAGGTCGGGCTTGAGGCCGGACGCTGCGGCGTTCTGCGCCCAGGTGTCGGCACGGTCCACAGTGTCGAAGGCCTCCACGGTGGCGCCCCAGCCCTTGAGCAGCACCTGCAGGCCCTCGCGCACAGCGGGCTCGTCCTCCACCACCACGATCAGGCGGCGATCCAGGGTCAGGCCGATGGGAGCCTTGCTCTGCAAGGCAGTGGACTGGCTCCAGCGCGGCGCCTTGCCCACGGGCAGCTCCAGCGTGAAGACGGTGCCATGGTTCACCCGTGAGCGCAGCGTCAGCGGCGCTTCCATCAGGTCGGCCAGCCGCTTGACGATGGCCAAGCCCAGGCCCAGCCCCTTGCGATGGTGCGGCTCCAGCGGGCGGGCACTCTGCACCTGATAGAACTCCTCGAAGATCCGTGCCTGCTCCTTGTCGGTGATGCCGATGCCGGTGTCCCAGACCTGGATCAGCACCTTCTTGCCGCTGCGGCGGCAGCTGACCAGCACGCCGCCGTCCTCGGTGTAGCGGATGGCGTTGGACACCAGGTTGCGCACGATGCGCTCGACAAGCATGGGGTCGGCATAGGCGAAGTGCTGCTCGCCGCGGAAGGTCAACGCCAAGCCCTTCTCAAATGCCGTGGGCTCGAAGTGCAGGCGCAGGCGGGAAAAGAGGTCTCCCACGGGGAAGTGCTCAGGCTCGGGCTCCACGCCGCCGGTGTCGATCTTGGTGATGTCCAGCAGCTCGGAGAACAGGCCCTCCAGCGCATCCACGGAGCTGTTGATGCTGTTGACCAGATGCACCACCTCGTCGTCGGTGCTGCGCTGGCGCAGCGCCTCGGCAAACAACCCCATGGCATGAAGCGGCTGGCGCAGGTCATGGCTGGCGGCAGCGAAGAACTGGGTCTTGGCGCGGTTGGCCAGCTCGGCCTGGCGCTGGGCGACCTCTGCGGCGGCGGCTTCCTCGCGCAGCTTGGCGGCCAGTTCCTCGTTGTGCAGCTTCAGGCGCACCATGTCGTCGAAGACGCGGCGGAACGCGCGGCCCAGCGCGAAGGTGCCGTAGGTCATCAGGCACCAGATGCCGGCCAGCTCGAGGTGGTGCGGCTCCGGTGTGAGTGCGATGCTGGCGATCAGCGGGCCGAAGTAGAGCGACAGGCAGATGATGAACACCCGGCTCTGCGAGGCCATGTACGGCACGCCGCCCATACCGTAGGTGTAGATCATCAGCATCAGCGCAACGCGCTGGAAGGTCTCCGCCTGCTGGTAGAAGAGCAGGGTAGCCACGCCCCACATGCCGGCACTGGCGATGGCGCTGGCGTTCCACAGGCGCAGCCAATATTCGTGCTCGGCCGCGTCCTGCAGCTGGGAGCGGCGAAAGCCCACCAGCGAGCTGACACGGAAGACCCACAGGGCGCTGAAGGTGAGCGACCAGCCCCACAGAACCAGCGGATGGGCCAACGGGAACATGATGGCCGTGAAGACCACGATGCCCAGGAAGTGGCCCAGCAGCGAGACGCCCGTCTGGGCATAGATGGAGCGGACCAGGTCCGGGATCAGAGACGGCTCGTTGGCCGGCGCCTGGATGGGCACCGTGTCCAGGAAGAGCGCGGCGGGCTTGTTCACGGCAGCAACCGACATGGCTTGTGCAACCCCGATCAGCGCACGCTGGGGCGCCAGGCCGAGAAGCCGCTGTGGCGCTGCAGCATCTGGCTGACGGCCAGCACGGCCTGCGTGCGCGAGCTGACGCCCAGGGCACGCAGCACGGCAGCGACGTGGTCCTTGACCGTCTCTACCGACAGGTTGAGCTCACGCGCAATCAGCTTGTTAGGCTGGCCCTTGAGCAGCAGCGCCAGCACGTCGGTCTGGCGCGGTGTCAGGCCGATGGAGGCCAAGTCCGGCGTGCGCTGGAAGTCCTCCCGCGAGGCGGTGTAGCCGATACCGGCCCGCGTCTCGGGATGCAGCCCAGCTTGCGTCGGCGTTGGGCCCTCGCCCAGGCCCATGCTCATGGGCGGCACATAGACGCCGCCGGACATGACCTGCTTGAGCGCGTCGACCAGCGTTTCGTTGGACGAGCGCTTGGGCACGAAGCCCATTGCGCCCATGTCGATCGCGCGGATCACGTCGCTGGTGCGGTCCGAGGCCGAGATGACGACCACCGGCAGCGCCGGATAGACCTGACGCAGCTCGGCCAGCAGGTCGAAGCCGTCGGCATCGCCAAGTTGCAGGTCCAGCAGGGCGAGGTCGAACTCAGGGTCGGCCGCCAGCTGCTCGCGAGCCGTGCGGCCGCTGGAGGCGGAGACGACGGCGATGTTCTCGCCCAGGCCCTGAATGACGCTCTTGAGCGCGGACAGGATGAGGGGGTGGTCGTCGATGAGCAGGACCTTCATGGGCGGGCTTTCGCAGAAGAAGGAGTGAGCAGGACGCGCCGGACGGCTTGATGTGCGAGCAGCGGCCGGGCACGCGCGCAGGCGCGAGGCGCAGGATGCTAAGCCTGCCCCTGCGGGCTGCCTGCCCCCCGCAAGGGGGGCGACCGGGCGGCTGCGAGATGCCGCTTGGGGCGGGGCATCGTCTGGTGGTCCTTGGATGCAAGCCGTTGGTGCCCGCTGGACGGAGCCGTAGCGGGCACCATGCGCGCCTGAAGCCGCTGGCGAGCTGCTCTTCGAACTCGGCCGTTGGAGCCGGGCCTGGGCCGTCAGCCCGCTTGATTCAGCCAGGCGGTGACGGGCGCCCACTGCGCCAAGTCTTTCTCCACCCGGTGCGGCGCCACGTCCCACAGCGTCAGGCCGTGGGCGGCGAGCTGAATGTAGTTCTGCGTGTCGCGCAGCTCGGTCAGCACCGGCAGCCCGAGCGTGGACAGGAAGCTGCGCAGCTGCTCGGCCGAGAGGCTGCCGGCGCGCACACGGTTGGCGACGGCCGCCATCTGCACGCGGTCGTGCTTGCGTCGCGCCTGCAGCTCGCGAACGAAGTTGCCGGTGGCATAGATATCGAACAGGCTGGGCTGCAGCGGGATGAGGACATGGTCGGCCAGCTTCATTACCGCCTCCAGCCGTTTGCCGTGCAGGCCGGCGGGGGTGTCGAGCACGGCGTGGGTGACGCCCTTGGGCGGCCGCACCACCTCGTCACGGTCGATGTCCCAGGGCTGGATGCGCGGCAGGTGGTCCGGGCGCAGGCCCAGCCAGGTCCGTGCGGACTGCTGGCGGTCCACGTCGCCCAGCATCACCGCATGGCCGCGAGCAGCCAAGTAGCCGGCGACTTGCGTGGAGAGGGTGGACTTGCCGACGCCGCCTTTCGGATTGGCGACCACTATGACAGGCATGGGACTCCTTCTGCAGCAGGCTGGCAGCCCGGTGCGCGGATCGTAACGAAGGGCCGGGGCGGCGGCGGGGCGCGGGAGATCGGCCCCGGCAACGGAGCGGGCGGGAACGGAGCCGGCGGGAACGGACAGGCAGCGTCGCCGGCCGCCGGTCGTCGCGCCCCAGGGCCGCCGTGAAGCTTCTCCTAAGCGACATACACATTGTGGTGCGCCTCGGCTGCGGCTCTCGGAAGACTGCGCACCGCCCAATGCTTCTGGACCGGGTTCGTGCTCGGCCCAATGAGGCCGAAATTGATGAACAGGGAACAACATGAAGACCTATGGAAGGACGCTGCTCGGTTGCGCGGTGGGCTGCATCACGCTGGCCGGATGTGCCGCACCAGAGGGCCGTGGCGTCAGCGACCCGTTTGCCCTCCTGTCACGTGCCGAGGCGCCCACGCTCGCCACGGTCAAGCCGCCGGGCAACCCCAAGCCACCACTACATCAGCGAGAAGCAGCTCGCAGCGCTGCAGGGGCTGCAGACCGGCTCCATCGAGGAGCGTAAGGCTCGCCTGAGGGCCAAGGTCATTGCCGACATGGTGTACGTGCGCGGCGGCAGCTTCATGCGGGGGGACTTCGCGCGGCTGCTGGGCATCCCGGGCGTGACACGCATCACCTACAACGAAGACGACAAGGTGGTGCGTGAGATCACCTTGAGCGATTCTGGATCGGCAAGTACAAGGTGACCTATGCCGAGTTTGATGTGTTCACGGATGCGACGGGGCGGCCGCGGACGGGTTTGAGCTATAGCTGGGACCATCGCCATCCCACCATTCCGGCGCGTGCTCATTGGCAAAGCGCGCGCGACTACTGTCAGTGGCTCGGTCAGCTCACGGGCTTGCCTATAGATCTGCCGACTGAAGCGCAGTGGGAGTACGCCGCGCGCAGCCGTGGGTAGTTCTTTGCGATTCCCAACGATGACGGCACCATTAATTACGGCAAGAACTTGCCCTATCCCGCCGAGGAAGAAGAAAAGATCTCCCCAGTTAATATGCTGGACCGCTATCCCATCGGCTTGTTTCCGCCAAACCCTCTCGGTCTCTTCGACATGGGCGGCAATGGTCTAGAGTGGGTGAAGGACTGGTATGCAGAGGACGCCTACAGTACTGCCGACGGCGTTGACCCCCAGGGGCCCCCGTCGGGAAAGCAAAAAGTGACGAGATCTTGGGGTGGAAGCGATCTCGTAATTGGGGTGGCCGTCTGGCGAAGGAAGGAAGAGCCAATGCCCATGGAAATGACGATGAAACGAAGAAGCTCGTGCCCAGCCCTTCGGCGTATGCCCCCGCCCTGCGTTGCGTCGTCAATTCGCGCCGCTGAAGGTCATCAAGCGGCGTCGCTGTAGAAGCCGCCGTTGACGGAGGCATACAGCGGGTGATCCCCCTGCGCGCCGTCTCGCAGCAGCGCGTAGCGGGGGTCTGAGCTGGCCAGGGCGATCTGCCCACGCACTGGCTCTTCCGTTAGCGTGGGCAACACTGCCTCGTACCAGGCTTGGACGTCGCCGCTCATAGCCAGTTGGTCCACCTCCCCGGCCGGCCCCATCGCAATGAAGTGGGGGTCGATGCGTTGCCGCACCAACTGCTGGAACTCTTCTTGGTAGCTCGTCCGGGTGCCCGGGATATTGAGGCCCGCGGGGCCCTCGGCTGCAAAGAAGTTTCTGAGTTCGCCCAGATTGCGCTCCAGTGACGCCTTCATGCCTCGTCGGTGAATGTGCTCGATGACGTTCTTCAAGTCGTTGACGAGCGTGGCTTGCCGCAGCACCGCCAACACGGCTTTCCGCTGCGTGGGCAAGTACGCATTGCCTAGCCCTGCTCCGTCAACTGCCCAGCTCACCGAGCCGAAACGCGTGAGCTGGTAAATCAGCATGCCCTTGCTCTCTGGTGTGGTGAAGCGCACGCTTTCCGGATTCGATAGCACGCGCTGAGCAAGGGCCAGATTTTCCGATTCATTTTTTACCTTGGTGTCGATGTCTTTGAGCGTTTCCAATAGCGCGTTGTCTAGCCGGCCGAAATACGCGGTTAATTCGCGTCCCTCTGCCACCAACAGGTAACCCAAGTACTTCAATGCGTCGAAAGCACGGTCGGCAATGAACACCAATGACCGAAACCCCGCGTTCAGCAGGTTGTAGTACATCCAGTAAACGAAGCTGGCAGGCCAGCCGGATGGCGCCCAGGTCGTAGCGCCCGGTGTCGACCGAGCGTCCCTTGGCGACGTCGACGAGCTGCTCGGCATCAAGGTAGTACAGCATGATGCCTTCCTTGCTGGGCAGGTACAGGTTGCCTGCGACCTTGCCCTCGGCGAACGCCACTTCCACGCTGCCTTCTGCCTTGAGGCTGACACTGCTCTTGAGGTGTGAGGCCTGGGCGCCGCGCTGCCAGTGGAACGGCACCTTGATGGTGAAACAGAGATGACGCTGGCTACAGGCGGGGCCACGCACCACGCGTCCGAGCCATCGGTGGCCACGCGCCGTTGGCAAGCCCGCGCAACGCCGTTCTTAGAATGCCTGGCATCTACAACGATGCAAACGGGATGGGTCATGCAACAGGGCAGGGCGAGGATGCACAAGCCTCGGCGACTCGATGCGGGACTGATGAAATGGGCTGCCGCAGCCGCCTTGCTGATGGCCGCTGCGGGCTGCAAGAGCGAGTCCAAGGAGCGGGCGCAGTCGGCTGCCTCAACGCGGACCGAGGCCCGGGTGCAGGCGCTGGTCGACAAGACCAAGAGCCAGATGGTTTTCGTGCAGGGCGGCGGCTTCTGGTTGGGCGACTTTGGCGAACTGATGGACGACCGTGCCAAGAAAAACAACACCCCGCCGGGCCCAAACGCCAAGCCTGGCGACAACTTGCCGTTCTCCATCGCCGAGGACAACAAGCCGCCGAAGTGGGTGACGCTCGATGGCTTCCATATGCAGAAGTTCAAGGTCACCTACGACGACTTCGATGTGTACGTGGCCGCCAATGCGCTGCCGCCGCATCCGCCACAGGGCGACGAGACGTTTCAACGGGTATGGCAGGACGCGCGCACGAGCGGCAACATTCCCGCCGGCGTGAACTGGCACCAGGCCAAGGGCTACTGCCAGTGGCTAGGCAAGGTCACGGGCCTGCCGTTCGATCTGCCGACCGAAGCGCAATGGGAATACGCCGCCAGCAACCGCACGAACAGCTACCGGCACCCGTATCCAACCGACACGGGGCTGCTGCGCGAGGGGCAGACGCATCCGGGGTTCGAGCAGAAGCAGAAGCTGATCGGCGACGGCATGCTCTATCCGGTCGGGCTGTTTGCACCGAACGGGCTGGGCCTACATGACCTGGTGGGCAACGGCTTCGATTGGGTCAACGACTGGTATGCGGCAGATGCCTATCAATCAGGCCCTGTTCACAATCCCACCGGGCCGGCAAGTGGAAGTGAGAAAGTGCTCAGGGGAAAGCCACCGAGCGAAGATTGGATTGATGGCTTTCCGCATCTGGATCGGTATCACCACCGCCCAGACGTCCGTCGTTCCAAGTCCGGCAAGGTGTATGCGTTTGTGGAGCAAGGCTTCCGCTGCGTGGTCAACAAGAGCACACTGCTGACCGAAAAGCCGTGACTACGCCACTGTGGCGCCTGCGCTGTCGACACGGTCCAGGATGGCGAGGTATTCGAGCCGGGCGCCCATCTTGGCCTGCGCCATGAAGCGCGGCGTGTGGTTCTCGGCCAGCGCGTAGCCTGACGCCGGCTCATGGGGCAGGCGGTCGTAGAGCCGTCGCAAGTCGTCGTCGAAGCTGCTGTTTAGCGGCCCGATCTCCATGAAGCGCAGCAACGCTGCGTAGTTGCTCGGGAAGTGGCCCTTGGCGCCTTGCGGATGCATGTGCTGCACGATGTTCTCGAAGTGCCGCCTTGTCTGCGCCCAGCGACAGACCTGCAGCACCGCCTTCTTGCGCTCTGCCATCCACTCAAAGTTGAGCCCCGTGTTTTCTGGCAACAGCTTAGTAGTGGTGCTGTGCCGGGTCAGCTCATACAGCAAGATGCCGTGAGCCTCGGGTGCGCATAGGCGCAGCTCCGGCGGATTGGCGAGCACGCGCTTCATCAGGCGGATGCGGCGGTCTTCGCGTTCAAGATCGCGTTGAAAGTCCGTCCAGGCCGCGCTCACGTTGTCGTAAGCGTCCTGAACCTGATTTACGAGCATCACCTGCAACTGCGTGACAGCCTTGTATCCCTCAGTCGTCATCACTTGCAGCAACTCGTAGTTGGCATTCAGCAGCGCGTGCGCAAAGTACTCCAAAAATTTGTACAGCCGCTTCGCATCCACTTCCAAGCCGATCTCGCCTTTTGCGCCCGGTCCTAGGCACAAGCCGGCCTTGGCCTTGATCCTGAACTTGCCGCGGCTGTAATGGATCATCAACGCCGCCGCAGCTCCCACCCCGAACTGCCCTTCCACCTTCGGCCCAATGGCGGCAATCGCCTCGAACTGGTCGCCGCTCTCGGGGCTCTGGTACTGCAGCGCGCCTTTGAGCTCGCCCCCAGCCTTCACGCCCGCAAAGGCTTCTGCCCCGGCTGAGGCTTCGGCGCCCAACTCGGTGAGCTTCACCGTGCGCGCATTTGGGTCGGCCGCCTTGTCCCGGCCCTTGCCCTTGACGGCCGGCTGCCGCAGGCTGGCGTAGTCCACCTCGATGCCCAGTTCTGCGGCCACGCTGGCGCCTGCCGCTGCCGTGAGCTTGAGCTCAGCCTGCAGCCGCATCACGCCGATGTGGTAGTCCTTGCCGGACTTCAACCCTGGCAACGCCCAGGCCCAGCCCGGTTCGCCCGGCAGGTAGCCGGCCACGCCGGCCTCCCCTTGCGCCACCATGAGCTCGGCCTTGCCGTTGAGCTTGCCGGCGATGCGCCCGCCCTTGGGGTTCCACTCACCGCTGGCGCCACAGCCGGCGAAGTAGCGAAACAGGTGCACCCCGACACCAAACTGCACGGGGCGCTTGTCGTCCGACTTGCTGTTGAGCGTCTCGGCCCAAGCCTGCAGACTGGGGAACACATGGCCACCGAGGCCGAGATTCCATTCGGCCTTGATCTTCGGTGCCACCGTGCCGAGCTGCTTGCGCAACTCGTTGGTATCGACCTTGCCGTTGCGGATGAAGCTCTTGGCTTGCTGGGCGTCGGCGCTCTTGCTGAGCTTGTACGCGCGCCAGTGGTTCTTGACCTTGTCCGATCGCACGTAGGTCCACTTGCGTCCGCGCCACTCGGTGGGCTTGCCGCTGTCGCCACGTCGCTTGGCCAGGGGCACCAGCTCCAGCAGCTCCTTGCCGTCTCCGGCCCCGGTGAGATACCCCTGCTTGCCCAACTCGTTGTTGATCTCCTCGTAAGCAGCGTCGTACTGCTTGCGCACGCGAGCGATCTGCGCCTGCAGACGCTGCACCTGAATCAGGTCAGAGGGCGACTGTGCCTGCAAGGCGGCGAGCCGATCCTCCAGATGGGCAAGCTCCTCCTTCGCGGCAGCGAGCCGCTGGACCATCGATTGGGTGAGATTGGCCTCTCTCAGGAACGCGGCCGCATGTTCCTTGTTCACCACGAGCAGCCGCTCGTGGGCCGGATCAAGGAGCAGCAACTCCTCGCGGGTGTCGACCGCGGCATCGACCACGGTGTCCGGCTTGGGGTTCGTCGTGGCACGGGCCAGAACGGCGTTGTCGTCGCTCATGGGGCATCAATCCTCGTCGGACATCAATCGAACGGCCGTTGCCGAGCCGGTGTGTACGCGCGCGGTCAGGCCTTGCGCATCGGTGATCCCGCGCGCCAGCACTTTGCCCGCGTCATCTTCGATGCGGTAGCGGAAGTGAGGCAGGGCGTCGCCGGTCTGCTGGTCGGTTAAGCGGAAGCGCTCATCGAACAGCTCCTTTGCACTGGGCAGATCCAGCGACTCACTCGCACTGCCGCCCCCGGCCAGCTCCTTCATCGCTGCCTGGAACCGCGCCGGCCCGGGCGTGATCAGCGTGATGTTGCCGCCCTCCATGCGCAGGGCGCTGCCGCCGGCGGCCAGCTGGATGTGCTGCGGCGCGCTGGCCTGGATGTCGGCCTGGGTGCTGGTGACGGTGACGCGCTGCGCGGCGGTGAGATGGGTGGCGGCGGACTGGCTCTGGCTGACGACCTTGCCGCTGGCGGCGTGCAGGGCGATGCCGGTCTCCTGGTTGGGCTTGTGGCCGCCGCTGGCCTGGCCGTAGGTGAACCAGGCCAGCCCGGCGCGGGCGGCCACGGCATGGTTGCCGGTGGTGGTCTGGGTCAGGTCCTGCGCGGCGGTCAGGCTGAGCGTGCTGCCGGCAGACCAGATGGCGTGGGCGGGCGTGGCCAGGTGGATGCCGCCCGGGGCGGCGAGCACGAGGTCGGGCCGGCTGAGCGTGGGGATGCGGCCGTGGCCGCCGTCGATGGCGGGGGCAGCGCTGGGGCCTGCCGAGGGCAAGGCGCGAGGACCGACGTCGCCACTTGCTGCGCTGTGTACAGCGCCAGCGCCTGATCCGCCTGACGCTTGATGCCCCTTCAGGCTCCCCAGCATGCCAGCCTGCGCGGCATGGGCGGGCAGGGCGTCGGGCTGGGCCTCGCCCGGCAGGTGGGCTTCATGCTGGCGCGCCGTCTGTGTCAAGGACTGGGCAAGCTGGCGGGCGCCGTCGAGCACGGCCTGCGGCTCACGGGTGTCCATCTGGTGGGCGGCTGCCGTGCTGGCCGGGCGGGCGTGGGCGCTGATGAGCTGACCGCTGCCGGCGCGCAGCGCGCCCTGGGCATCGGTGGCCAGTTCGGCGCCGTGGCCACGGGCGTCCAGGCGCTGGTTGCCGTCCTGGTGGCGCAGCTGGCCCAGCTGCAGTCGCGTGGCGGCCTGGGTGGTGGACAGCTCGATGCGCGCACTGCCGGGCGTGTCGTCGAAGACGAGCTGGCTGTGGCCGCCGGTGCCGGCTTGGCTGGCTTCCAGCGACTGGGTCTTGATGCCGCTGAGCACGGCGGTGTGGGCATGAGCCTCGCCCGCCGCAGCACCGGCCGGCACGGCCGATGCGCGGCCAGTCGATACCGAGCTGACAGCCGCATGCGAGCCCTGGCCGGGGCCTGACGGCGAGGCAGCCGACGCGCCAGAAGCGGCTCGCGCCGCGGCGCCGCCTGCGAACCACACCGGCGCGTTGCTGGTGGCCGTCGCTGCGCCTGCGGCCACTGCGTTGCCTTGCGCATCGGCCTGGCCCTGGCCGTTGTAGACGGCGCCGACGACCACCGGGCGGTCGATCTGGCCTTCGATGAAGGCCACCACCACCTCCTGACCCAGCCGGGGCAGGAAGTGGCTGCCCCAGTTGGCACCGGCCAGCGGCGTGGCCACGCGCACCCAGGTGCCGGAGCCGTCGCTGGCCGGGGCGTTGTCCTCGCCGGTGGGCGGCTGCAGCCGGTGGGACGACTGCGCGCCGCGCTGCCAGTGGAACTGCACCTTGATGCGGTGGTCGCGGTCGGTGTGCACGGCGCCAGAGCCGTCATCCTGCCCGGAGCCGGCCAAGCCGACGACGACGGCCGTCTGCGTGCCGTGCACCGTGGGCGCGCGGCGCAGCCGGGCTGCATCGGACGAGGGCCGGCCGGCGTCGTCCAGCGCCGCGCAGCGCACCGGCAGCTCAGCGGGCAGCAGCTGCAGCTCGCAGCGGTAGAGCGGGGCGTCTTCGGCCTCCGGTGCTGAGCCGCCCGCCGCGGCCGGCACCAGCTCGCCCAGCCGCTGCCCCACGGCGGAGGCCAGCCCCGCCGCGCGATCGGCCTGCACGTTGCTGCGCGCCAGGTGGCGCACGGCCATCACGGTGAACTCGCCGCCATTGGTGGGGTGGTCCAGCAGCGCAAAGCGCGTGGCCGGGGCCAGCGTGCGCACCGTGCCGGCGGCATGGTGCAGCGCGCGCTGCACGTCCAGCGCCTGCATGTGGCGGGTGATCAGTCGCTGCCCGCCCTCGCGATCCGGCCAGGCATAGAGGCCGGGCACGTCGGTGGCCGCAAGTGGCAGGTCGTCCAACGAGCCGTGCCCGGTTGCGGCGGTCGCTGCTGTCGCCGCAACCGGGCGGGCATCCAGCGTGCGGTAGTCCCAGCTGGACCACTGCGCCGACTGCGTATGCACCGCGCGGCGGCTGCTCCAGTGCTGCAGCGCGTCCTCTTTCAGCACGGCGCCGGCCTGGGTGAAGCGCACCTGCGACTGCGCGGCCGCCTGGAAGGCGCCGTTGTGGTCGGCGATGACCAGCGTGTGGCGGCCGAGCGTCGGCGACGCGGCATCGCCCTGGTGCTCGAACCACCAGAACAGGCCTTCTTCCAGCAGCAGCCGCTCCAGGAAGGCGAGATCCGTCTCGTGGTACTGCACGGTCAGCGAGCGGCGCGGGTAGACGGCGGCATCGGCCAAGTCCCAGCGCCAGTGCGCGGCCAGCGGGCCTGCGCGGGCGTAGTCGGCGAGCACCTCGTCGACGATCTCGATGACGGTCTTGTCCTGGAACACCCAGGCATCGCTGCGGTGCGCGGCATAGGCCAGCCAGGGCTCCAGGCGCAGCCGCCAGCGCGCGTAGCCGCCATCCGCACCCAGCCGCTCGACGGCGGTGACGTGGGCATGGAAGGGGCGCAGGCGGGCCAGGCTGTCGGCGGTGAGCAGCTCCAGCAGCACCGCCCGGCCCTGCAGCTCGCGCACGTCCAGGTCGGCGCGCCGGCTCAGCGCTAGCAGGTCGATGCGCAGCGCCGCCGGCAGGGCGGGGTGGCCGGGGCCGATGGCTTCCAGGCCGTCCATCGCCTCGGCCAGCAGGGCGTCGGCGCCCAGCGGCGTGTGCAGGCGCAGCAGCCGGCGCTGCTGGGTGAAGGCCGACAGGCTCAGCGCGTCGGCCACGGCGTCGGCGGCCCGCGCGGCCACCGACGACAAGCCGGTTTCCACGCCGGCGGCTGCGTGGCCCGGCGATGCGGGCCAGTCGTGCGGGCCGCCCATCACGCGGCCTCCACGGAGTAGGCGAAGTCGCCGCTGTCGGCCGCGGTGACCGTGATGCCCGCGATCGCCTTGCCCTCGGCCATGTGTGTGAGCACGGCTTCGGCCATCTGCGGCAGCAGCGTGCCGCCCAGGATGTGGTCCACCGCGCGGGCGCCAGTGTCGACCTCGGTGCAGCGGGCGAGCACGGCCTCGACCAGCGCGTCGTCATAGCTAAAGCGGGCCTTGTGCTGCGCGGCCACGCGCTCGGCGATGCGGTCGAGCTTCAAGCGGATGATGCGCTCCAGCGTGTCATCGGACACGGGGTAGTAGGGCACCACCTTCATGCGGCCGATGAAGGCCGGCTTGAACGCCTTGTACAGGGCCGGACGGATGGCCTCGGCCAGCTCGTCGGCGCCGGGCAGCTCCTCGGCCGGTTTGTTGAGGCAGGCCTGCATGATCTGCCCGGAGGCGACGTTGGACGTGAGGATGATCAGCGTGTTGCGGAAGTCGATCTCGCGGCCTTCGGCATCGTCCATCACGCCCTTGTCGAAGACCTGGAAGAACATCTCCAGCACGTCGGGGTGGGCCTTCTCGACCTCGTCGAGCAGCACCACGCTGTAGGGCTGGCGGCGCACGGCCTCGGTCAGCACGCCGCCTTCGCCATAGCCCACGTAGCCGGGCGGCGAGCCCTTGAGGCCCGACACGGTGTGCGCCTCCTGGTACTCGCTCATGTTGATGGTGATGAGCTTCTTCTCGCCGCCGTAGAGGATGTCGGCCAGGGCCAGCGCCGTCTCGGTCTTGCCCACGCCGCTGGGGCCGACGAACAGGAACACGCCCTTCGGCTTGTTAGGGTCCTCCAGGTTGGCCCGCGCGGTGCGCACGCGCTGGGCGACCGCGGCCAGCGCATGGTCCTGCCCGATGACGCGGGCCTGCAGTTGCGGCTGCAGGTTGAGCACGGTGCGGATCTCGTCCTTGACCATCTTGCCCAGCGGGATGCCCGTCCAGCCGGCGATGATCTCGGCCACCACCTGGCCATCGACCTGCATGGGCACCATGACGCCGGCATCGCCGTCCTGCGCCTGCAGCGCGGCCAGGGCGTCGAGCTTGGCCTGCAGCGCCTGCTGCTGGGGCGTGGCGGCGGGCTTGGCTGGCTTGCGGCGGCTGGATTTCGCGGCAGGTTTGGCCGGCTCGCCGGTGTCGGCCGCGCGGTCGATCACCTTCTCGGCTTCGCGCTGGGCGTCGATCTCCTCGCGCAACTGGATGATCTCGGCCACCAGGGCCTTCTCGGCCTCGAAGCGGCGCTCCAGCGCGGCGATCTCCGCCGTGATCTGCTGCTGCCCCGCGCGCAGCTCGGCCAGGCGCTCGCCATGCGCGGCGCCGACTGCGGCCTCGCGCTCCAGCGCGGCGGCCTCGGTGGCGAGGCGGTCCAGGCGCTTGCGCCGGTCTTCCACCGCGGCCGGTACGGTGCTCTGGCCCAGGGCGACCTTGGCGCAGGCGGTATCGAGCACGCTGACCGCCTTGTCGGGCAGCTGGCGGCCGCTGATGTAGCGGGCCGACAGGCGCACGGCTTCCGTCACGGCGTCGTCATGGATGCGCACGTTGAAGTGCTTTTCCATCAGCGGCACCATGCCGCGCAGCATGGCCGCGGCCAGCTCCTCGCCCGGCTCCTCCACCTTGACCACCTGGAAGCGCCGGGCCAGGGCCGCGTCCTTCTCGAAGTACTTCTTGTACTCGCCCCAGGTGGTGGCGGCGATGGTGCGCAGCTCGCCTCGGGCCAGGGCGGGCTTGAGCAGGTTGGCCGCGTCGTTCTGCCCGGCCTGGCCGCCGGCGCCGATCATCGTGTGGGCCTCGTCGATGAAGAGCACGATGGGATGCGGGCTCTTCTTGACCTCGTCAATCACGTTCTTCAGCCGGTTCTCGAACTCGCCCTTGACCGACGCGCCGGCCTGCAGCAGGCCCATGTCGAGCACATGCAGCTCCACGCCGCGCAGCGGGGGCGGCACGTCGCCCGCGGCGATCTTCAGCGCCAGGCCCTCGACCACCGCGGTCTTGCCCACGCCGGCCTCGCCGGTGAGGATGGGGTTGTTCTGCCGGCGGCGCATCAGGATGTCGATGGCCTGGCGGATCTCGGCCTCGCGGCCGATCACCGGGTCCAGCTCGCCGCTACGGGCGCGTTGCGTGAGGTTGGTGGTGTACTGGTCCAGCGCCGGGGTGCGCGATGGAGCGGCCGGGTCCGCTGCATCCGCCTCTGCCGCAGCCGCGCTGCGGGCGGGCGTGGCGGCCGCTTCTTCGGAGCCCTGCGTGGCCTCGTCCAGGTGGTGCTTGAGCTCATCGACCGAGAAGCGGGCGAAGAGCCGCGAGTCGCGTTGCGCGATCTGCGCCAGGCCCGGCTCGGTCAGCAGCGCCAGAAGCAGGTGGGCGCTGCGGATCTGCGCGGTGTGGCTGTCCAGCGAGGCGATCAGCCACGCGTGCTCCAGCAGCGTGGGCAGCCGCGGCGAGAACACCGGCGTGCGCGTGTTGCCGCCCTTGAAGCGCGCAAGCTCGCGCTCCAGGTCACGCTGCAGCTCGGTCAGCGCCACCTCATGGCGCCGGCACAGCACGGCGAAGTCGGACTTGGGCTGCTCGATCAGCGCGAGCAGCAGGTGCTCTACGTCCACCTCGTGGTGGCCGCGCGCCATGCACAGGCTGGCTGCGCGCTCGGCGGCGCGACGCGTGGTGTCGTTGAGCTTGGAGATGAGGGTCTTCAGGGCGGTGCTCATGGGCGATCTCGGCGGTGCGGCGACAGCTCCAGCGGCGTGGCGGGGGCGTGTCGATGTGGCGGGCGTGTAACTGGCGATCGGGTTGGCGGTGCTGGGTGCCGCCTGGGGTGCTGCCGGGCGTTGGGCGAAAGCGCGGCCTGGGCGGACGGCTCATGCGAGGGCTGGGTCGCGGCCGCTGGCCGGCACAGGCCGGTTGGTGCGATGCAGGCCGGGCGCGAAGGCCTCGGCAAGGTGGTCGTGCGGCTTGCGGGGGCTTCGCTCCGCGGGCTATCAGCTGCCTGCGGCGGCGTCCGTTGCGCCGGGGCTGTCGGCCATCGTTGCGATGCCGGGCAGGGCCACTGTCGCGGCGGACAGCGCGCCCGGCCAGCCGCCGCGCAGAGCCAGGCGGATGTGCTGACGGGCCGCGGCGCTGATGTGCGCGGCGCCGGTCGGCAGACCGCAGGCCCGGCGGTGCAGTTGCCAGGCGCGGATGGCCGAGCGCAGCTGCGGCGCGTCGTCGTGGATGGAGGCGGGCGCGTCGCCCGCGGCCGTACCAGCGGCGTCGCTGCAGCGCAGCGCCAGGTCCAGCAACTGCTGGGCGCGGGCGCGGATCAGCGCGGGCGCTGCCGCGTCATGGCCGCCGGCCGGCATTTCTGCCGCCGGCTGCAAGGCGCGCCAGACGGCCTGCGCCTGAGCGCTGTCCAGCACGAGCGGCTGCGCGCTGGTCGCCGACAGCCAGATCGGTTCGAGCATGGTTCCTCCTGATGTCGTTCTTGGGGTCTTGTCGTGCTGCCCAGGCGATCGCGTCGGGCCTGGGCCTGCTGCTGCCCGTGGTCGCCGCCGTGTCGGGCCATCGCTGCAGGCATTCGTTCCCTGCCGCGGCAGCCGGGCCGGGCGGGCGCATGCGGCGGTAGAGGGACGGTGCAAGGCGCGACGGAGGCGCGGCAAGGACGCTGCAAGGCGTTGCGTAGCGGCTGCTGGGCCCGCCAGTCGGCCGGCCATGCCGTCGTGCTGCACATGGCCTCACACCAGCGCCGGCCGGGCACCGCCCGCATGGCCGGGGCGCGCGGCCTTGGGCGGCGCAAAGAGGTCCGCATCGGCTTGCTGCGCACCCGCTCCGGTCGGGCGCCAGACGGGCTCCTTTGCTGCGGGCTCCTTTGCTGCCTGCGCCGAGGCAGCCGGGCCCGCTTGCCGGTCACCCTGCTCGCCCAGCGGCGAGATGGCATAGCCCGCATCGCTGCGCGCGGCGGCTGCCGGCCTGCTGAGCACGAAGGCATCCCAGCCCAGCCGGCCGCTGCCGCCCAGACGCGCCGGCTGCACCGCCTCGGGCTGGAGCGACAGGCGCACCTCGTACTCGAAGCTGGCGCCCGTCATCAGCCCGAGCAGCCGGCCCAGGTCCGCAGACGCGGAGCCGCCGGGCAGGAAGCGCTGGTAGTCGCTCTCGGCCAGCGGGCCGATGTGCAGGCGCAGGGCCAGATCGCGCTGGTAGACCCGCTCGCCGATGACCGACTGCGTGCCCAGCCCGGCGCTGGCGCCCAGCACGGCGCGGTGCTCGGGCGGGATGGCGTACCAGCGGCCGACGAAAGGCTCCACACGGATCGGCACGCCGAAATAGTCGGCGGCCACGCGCCCCATCCAGTCGGCAGATGGCGGCCGCTGGCGCAGGGCTGCGGCGTAGTAGGCCAGGCTTTCGTCTTGCACGCCCCCGCCGGCATCGGCCAGCCGGTCGCGCAGCGCCGGGCCGCCCAGCCCGGCCAGGGCCAGCACCAGCGGTGTGAATTCATCGCGCGGGTCGGCCTCGTAGCGCAGCGCGGGGCGGTACTTCTTCCAGGCTTCGTGCATCAGCACGCACAGACGGTCGAAGAAGATGTCCAGGAAGGCGCGCGGGGCGCGGTCGCGCTGGTAGGTCTCGCGTGAGGCGACCTTCTCGGTGTAGGCCAGCGGCAGGGCACCGTGCACGCCCAGCAGGCTCATGAAGGCCGGCGTGACGCGCAGCGTGTCCCAGGCCGGCGTGTCGGCCTTGTCGGCCGCGTCGGCGGCGGCAGGCAGGGGTGGCAGGGGTGGCAGGGCTTGCGGCGCGGTGGAGGCGGCCAGGGCGGTGGCTTCCTCGGCCGGTGGGCGGGCATCCGGGGGCGATGCCAGGCAGGCCCGGCTCGCCGGTGCAGGGCCCGACGAGGTCGCTGATGCCGGTTGTGCCTGTTGTGCCGCCTGGGCCAGTGAGCTGGCGGGCTGGCCTCCGGCCTTGGGCGCGCGCCGCAGTGCCTCGACGGCCTCGATTTCCGACGCCGGAAAGCCCACGGCCAGCGAATTGCGGAAGCGCACCGCGATGGCCTGGCCCGCCGGCACCTGCGCGTTGTGCCGCTCCAGCAGCCGCAGCGCCTGGAAGAAGCCGAAGGCCTGCGGCTGCTCCAGCAGCCGCTCGATCACAGCAGCTGGACGGATCCGCTCTTGGGCGGGCATGTGACGATCTCCCGGCCGGTGCGCTGCGACACCAGCACCGTCTGCACGAAGCTGTTGGCGTGGACGTAGAGCCCCAGGAAGTGGTCCAGCAGCCCGGCAAGCAGCGCAGGGCCGACCCCGCGCAGGCGGCTGTCGTCCACCGTGATGCGCACCTTCAGACCGCGGATCAGCGAGGGGAAGGGCTGTCCGGGCAGCCAGGCGGTAGCCGCCTCGCGGTCCACGGCCACCAGCGCGTCGATGAGCTGCTCGTTGAGCGGGCTGCGCGGCAGGTCGTACAGGCGCAGCGTCTCGCGCAGCGCCTCCACACCCTGGTCGGCCAGCGACAGGTGGTTGAGCGACAGGTGCGAGATCAGCCGCCACTGCGCGCCGCCGCCGCGCTCGAAGCGCCAGGTGCGCGTGGGCCGGCGCAGCAGCGTGATGCTGCTGGCCGGGCTGCCGCCTTCCTTGAACAGGTCGCCGCCGGCCAGGCCGAAGGCCAGCTGCGAGGGCAGGTCGCGGTTGCTGCAGGTCAGCTCGATGGACAGCGTGTCGGTCGTCGGCGTGGCCGGGTCGAAGGCCAGGTCGACCACGGTGATCTCGTGCTCCCAGCCGGGGCTGGTCTCGGCCACCGTGTCGTCGCGCCGCAGGTGGTAGAAGCGCCCGCCGTCGCGCGCATGCTGCTCGTGGCGCAGCGAGTAGAAGGGCTCGAAGCGCTGCACCACCTCACCCTGCGGGCCGGCCTGCACGCGCTGCACCGAGTCGACGCTGTAGATGTCGTAGGCCCAGGCGCGTCGGCTGTCGGCCACCACCGGGTAGCTGGCCTGCTGGTGCGTGACGCGGATCGGGTCGGCCACCTGCTTGAACAGGTTGACCACCGGCGTGCAGCCCAGCTGCAGGTTGGCGGCGCTCAGGCCCTCCAGCAGCCGGGCCTCGTCGCTGTCGGCACGCAGGCCGGACAGCAGCAGGTGCACCCGCACGCTGCGGCAGCCGGGCGGCAGGCTGCGCGTCCAGGCCGCCAGCGGCAGGTCGATGAAGTCGAACTTGGCCGGAAAGGCGAAGAACTCGGTTAGCAGCCGGTAGGCCGGGTGCGAGCGCGCATCGAAGTCGATCAGCGCTTCGTCATCGGCATAGCCCACCGCACGGGGGCGGTCGGCCACGGCCGTCCAGCGATGGCTCTGCGCCGGCTCGACGGCTGCGGCCGCCACGCGCAGCAGCAGCGCGTCGCGCAGCACGGCCACTAAGGCCGGATCGGCATCGAGGAAGACGCGCAGCTGCGCCAGGCCCAGCTTGCTCCACTCGGCCTGCGGCGAGGTCAGCCGCAGATCGAAGGACAGCGCGGTGCTGCAGTCGGCCGGCAGGCGAAAGCCCGCGGGCGCAGCCGGCGAGCCGCTGAAGCGCAGGGACTCGATGGCCACCGGCGCCAGATGTACCGGGTAGGCCGTGCGGAACTTGCAGGCCACGCCCTTGGCCGGCCGGGTGGCCAGCGCGGTGTGGCGCTCGATGCTGACGGCACGCGTGAGCTGCGCCGCCGCGGGGCCGGCCTCGAAGCGGGCGATGGAGCACGACGGGAAGGGCCGCAGGTAGTGCGGGTACAGAACATCCAGCAGCGCTTCGGTGAACTGCGGGTAGTCGTCGTCGAGCTTCTTGTGGATGCGCGAGGCGATCAGCGCAAAGGACTCGATCATCCGCTCGACGTGCGGGTCCTCCACCGTCTCGCCGGACATGAGCAGCCGCCCGGCCACCTTGGGGTGGGCCTCGGCGAACTCCCGGGCGTTGCGCCGCAGGAAGCCCAGCTCGCGCTCGAAATAGGGCAGCAGCGACTGCATGGGACGGGTCGGATCGTCAGGCGGCGTGCAGGCCGCCGCGGCTGACCGCGAACTGCGACAGCGAGGGCTGCAGCACGGCGTCGAAGCTCACCACTTCGTGCGCCGGATGCACCAGCAGATCGGCGCGGATGGCGAAGGTCAGCGCATTGACCGACGTGCCACCTGGGCGGAACTCCACGCGCACATTGCGCAGCCGCGCTTCATGGGCCGAAATGGCGCGGGCCAGGCAATCGGCCACGTACTGGCGGTCCTCCGGCCGGCTGAGGAT
Organism: Burkholderiales bacterium; assembly: GCA_016219375.1. Taxonomy (GTDB): domain Bacteria; phylum Pseudomonadota; class Gammaproteobacteria; order Burkholderiales; family Burkholderiaceae_C; genus Aquabacterium. Next base: position 73,800 of record JACRNC010000020.1, on the reverse strand, counting down.
GCGCCCGACGAAGTCGCGCACGCCAAAGCCCAGCACCGAGCGCTCGGCCGTCTCGCCCAGCGCGTTGCGCGAGTTGAGCAGTGCCTCCACGTCGCGGGCCACCGATTCCTTGAGCTTGTCCAGGTTGACGGTGGTGGCCAGCGGCGCGGCCTCGTCCATCTCGCCGGTCAGGCGGTCCCACACGGAGGGCCTGATGCGCAGACCGGGATCGCGGCGGGAGGAGCGGGTCGGCATGGGGCGCGTCGGCATGAAAGGCGTCGGCATGGCGGGAAGGGGCGGTGCGCGGCATGAAAAAGGGGCGGACGCGCCGCCCCTTCACAGCAGCCGGCGCGATCAGTTCGGCGCGTCGAAGCTGTTGTTGTTCTTGGCCAGGCTCCACATGGCGGGCGTGCCGGCCTTGAACTTGCCGTCCATCGTCTGCTGCACGTACTCCCACTGCACGGCGGCGTACTTGAGCGTGAAGGTCTCGGTGGGCAGTCCTTCACCGGAGACGCTGGGGCTGACCGAGCCGATGATGACCTTCTTGAGCTTGATGGTCAGGTACTGCACGCGGTCGGTCGTGCCGTTGGCGCGCATGAAGTGGATCTCCACGTCCTCGTACAGCGTGCCCGCCGAGCAGGCCTCCCACAGCTGAGGGCTCACCAGGTCCAGATCCTTGGTCAGGATCATCTCGCCGTGCTCGCAGCGCTCTGCGGTGTGGCCGCCGGCGGTGGAGGCGGTGGCCGACTTCGGCTGGCGGATCAGGTGGTTCCAGCTAGACACCTCGAACCACGGGCGCGGGTGCTTGATGTCACGCGACTCGCCTTCGATCTTCTTGCCGTTGAGCGGGTTGCCGAACTTGACGTAGATGTCTTTCACTTGCTTTCCTCCGTGAAGGGCTTATTGATGTACTGCAGGCTTTTCAGGACTTGCCCTGGGGCAGCTCGGCCACCAGGCGCAGCGAGACCGAGAGTTCATCGAGCTGGAAGTGCGGCTTGACGAAAGCCACGGCCCGATAGACGCCCGGGCGGCCCGGCACCTCCGACACCTCGACCGCCGCGTCGCGCAGCGGACGCATGGCACGCACCTCTTGCGAGGCGTCGTCCGCGTCCACCACGTAGCGCATCAGCCAGTTGTGGATGTACCGCTCCACTTCGAGAGCCGACGTGAAGCTCCCGATCTTGTCGCGCATCATCGTCTTCATGTAGTGCGAGATGCGGCAGATGGCGAACATGTACTGCAGCTGGGCCGACAGGGCCGAGTTGGCATTGGCCGCGTCGGTGTCGTACTTCTTGGGCTTCTGCGTGGACTGCGCGCCGAAGAAGGCGGCGTAGTCGGTGTTCTTGCAGTGCACCAGCGGGATGAAGCCCAGGTCCGACAGCTCCTTCTCGCGGCGGTCGGTGATGGCGACCTCGGTGGGACACTTCAGCGCCACCTCGCCCTCATCGGTCTTGAAGGTGTGGGTGGGCAGGTCCTCGACCAAGCCGCCGCCTTCCACGCCGCGGATGGCCGCGCACCAGCCGTAGTTGGCAAAGGCGTTGGTCAGCCGCGCCGCCATCGCATAGGCCGAGTTGACCCACAGGTACTTGCCGTGGTCGGAGCCGTCGACGTTCTCGACGAAGTTGAAGCCCTCGACCGTGGTGCCGTCCTTGGGGTTGTAGGGCAGGCGGCCGAGGAAGCGGGGCAGCGTCAGGCCGATGTAGCGGGCGTCCTCGGACTGGCGGTAGCTGTTCCACTTGGCATAGTCCACCGTGTCGAACACCTTGCCCAGGTCGCGCGGCTTGCCGATGTCGGTGTAGTGATCCAGGCCGAAGAGCTCGGGTGACGCGGCGCTGATGAAGGGCGCATGCGCGGCCGCCGCCACGTGCGACATCTGCTCGACGAAGTAGACGTCCTCGGGCTGGCGGGTGATCTCGTAGTCGCCGATCAGCGTGGCGAAGGGCGCACCGCCGAAGGTGCCGAACTCCTCCTCGTAGACCTTCTTGAACAGGGCCGACTGGTCGAAGTCGATCGCGGACTTGAAGTCCTTGACCAGCTCCTTCTTGGTCGCCTGCATCATCTTGATCTTGAGCATGGCGCCGGTGGAGGTCTGCTTGCACAGGTAGTGCAGGCCGCGCCACGAGCCTTCGAGCTTCTGGAACTCGGGTGCGTGCAGGATGGCCGAGAGCTGCTCGGAGATGAGCTGGTCGATGTCGGCGATGCGGGCGTCCAGCGTGGCGCCCAGGTTGGACGACATCACGACCGTGCCCTGCAGCACCTCGGAGACGAGCTCGGCGATCAGGTCCTTGGCGCGCTCGTGCTCGGTGCTGGAGCGGGCCACGCGGCTGTCAGCGACGATCTGGTCGAGCAGCGAGGCCTCGGCGGCTGCGGCGCCGGTGGCGGCTTGGGGTTGGGCGCTCATGGCTTCACTCCTTGCGGGTGGCTTGCTGCAGCTCGGCCAGCTTCTCGGTGCTGGTCAGCACGTCGTTGAGGATGTCTTCGAGCTTTTCGTTGCCGGCGATCTTGTTGCGCAGATCGGAGAGCTTGGTGCGGGCCTCCAGCAGCTTGCGCAGCGGCTCGACCTGCTGAACGACCGCCTCAGGGCGGAAGTCGTCGATGCTGTTGAAGCTGAGATCCACGGCGAACTCGCCGCCCTGCGGCGAGAGCTTGTTCTCGACCCGGTAGACGGCACGCGGAGCGATGCCCTCCATCACCTCGTCGAAGTTGTCCATGTCGACGCTGACGAACTTGCGGTCCTTCAGGCGCTTGTGGTCCTTCTCGGACTGGCCGGCGAAGTCGCCCAGCACGCCGGCGACGAAGGGCAGCTCCTTCTGCTCCACCGCATCGCCCACTTCGACGTCATAGGTCATCTGCACGCGTGGCGGGCGGACCTTCTGGAGCTTCTTCTGGACGCTGTCTTTGCTCATGGTTTACCTCGCTGGGTCACTTCAGGGCGTCGAGGGGATTGCGCGGCGCGGCGGTCTTGGCCGCAGGCACTGCAGGACGGGCCGGCGCTGCAGGCAGCGCGGCCGAGGGAGCGGCGGGAAGGGTGTCGCCAGCTGTAGGGGCCTTGACAACGGGACGCGTGCGCCGAACGGGGACCGGCTTGGCGGGTGCCGGCGTGGGCGGCACGAGCACGGGCTCGCCTACGGCGTCGCGGATGATCTTGGCCACAGACTCCGCCTCCGTGCGGGTGGAGCCGCTCACGGCGTTGGCCTGCCGCAGGTGGGCCAGGGCATCGGCTGAGACGCGCAAGCCGCTGACGGCCATGATGCTGCGCGCCACGGTGTCGGCGTTGTCGCGCTGCACCACTTCTTGCGCAGCCACGATGGCAGCGCCGTAGTTGGACTGGTCGAAATGGATCTGCGCGATCTGCAGCCAGGGCGTCTTGTCGCCGGGGTGGGCGGCAGTGGCGTCATTCAGCAGCTTGAGGGCCTGCGGAATCTGGCCCTGCTTGCGGGCGGCGGCGGCTTCTTCGAGGGTGGCCGACAGATCAGCCTTCTGGCCGCTGGCCGAGCCGGGTTGCGTGGCGCAGCCGGTGAACAAGGCCGCGGCCAGCAGGGCCGCATAGGCTGACAGGCGGATGCCCGCCGCATGGCGCACGTTGCGAGGCGCACGCGCGCCTCCCTCCGGCCGGCCCATGCGGCCGACCGCTCCCTGATGCTTCATCTTCTGTTCCTCTTTGCCGCTGTTGCGCAGCGGTCGTTCGAAAAGTGCGCGGATTAGAACGCAAGCGAACTCGCCGGAAGACGCCAGTTACGCGCTGTTGCATCGCTATCCCCCGGACCGCGGTGAGCTCGCCCATCGGTGTGAACGCGCGTCGTGGGGCGGCTCGTAAACTCGCACGCCCGCTGCAGCCGCCCGCTTTCAAGGCGGGCTGCGGGCCGGAAGAGAACACGAGAACAGGGCGAGGGAGTGGTCATGAAGTCGGGGCTGGATGCGCGCCGCGCATCGCGCTGGTGTGCCGTGCCGTGGTTGGCATTCGCGGCCGTCGCGCTGCCTGGCTGCAGCTCGATGAAGGCCGTGGAAGCAGCGCTGCCCGTGGCCGAGAAGGCGCTGGAGGTGGTGGGACTCAAGAAGCCTGCAGCGCCTGAGCTGCCTGATGCGGCCAAGCCGGCGCGGCGCATTGCACTGAGGGTGCAGGCCAGTCCGTCGCTCAACGTGGACGAGGCGTCCGGAGCTTCGTTGTCGCTGGTGGCGCGCATCTACAAGCTGCGCAGTGCAGATGCCTTCCTCGCAGCGCCCTACGAGACCTTCGGCGATGCTGCGCGCGAGAAGGAGCGGCTGGGCAACGACCTGGTCGAGGTGCGCGACCTGCAGCTCGTGCCGGGGCAGCGTGTGGAGGCCACCGAGAAGGTCACGCGCGAGGCGGCCTACGTGGGTGTCGTCGCGCTCTTCCATTCCCCTGCCGCGCAGCGCTGGCGCTACGCCTTTGCCGCCGATGAGCTGGAGCGCAGCGGGCTGACGCTGGGTGCGCACGCCTGTGCGCTGACCGTCAGCAGCGGCGTGCCGCTCGGCATGTCGGCCGACTTTGCGCGCAGCAGCCCGGGGCAGTGCCGATGAATGCGGCCGTGCGTGCACTCAGCATCGGCAGGCGGGGCTTGCCGCCCGGCCTTCGCGTGTCGCAAGCGCCATCCCGAGCCGCATCGCGCGCCTCATCTACACGTCATCCGGAGGTCCGGTGATCCCGTCATCCAAGGTCTTGTGGGGCGAAGGCCTCTTCCTGCGTCCGCAGCACTTCCAGCGCCAGGACGCCTATCACGAGTGGCGGCTGCTGCAGATGAGCCGGCTGCTGCATCCGTATGCCTGGGGCGTGCGGGTGCTCAAGGCCGATGCCGATGCGCTGCAGGCCGGGCTGCTGCGGCTGCTGGAGTTGCAGGCGGTGCTGCCGGATGGCGAGATGGTGTCCGCCCCGGGCGAGGACGAGCTGCCTGCAGCGGTGTCGCTGGCCGAGCTGCCCGCCGGCGTGAACGAGGTGGTCTATCACCTGGCCGTGGCGCCGCTGCGCCGGGTGGGCAGCAATTTCACGCCGTTTGCAGGCCAGGCCGCGGCCGACGCCCATGACGGCGTGCCGGCCGGTGACGGCATGGCGCGCTACGTGCAGCACAACGAATCGGCCGCCGACTGGTACACCGGCGCGGTGGAGGCCGAGATCGCCGTGCTGCGCCGTGGCCTGCGCCTGGTGGCCGACCATGAGCCGCGCGAGCACCTGGTGACGTTGCCCCTGCTGCGCGTGCGGCGCACGTCCACCGGCGGCTTCGAGTTGGACGGCCGCTTCGTGCCGCCGTGCACCGCCGTCCAGGCCTCGGCCGTGCTGCACCTGCAGCTGCGCCGCCTGCTCGATGCGCTGCAGGCCAAGGTGGATGCGCTCTACGGCTTCCACCGTGAGCCCTCCAAGCACGTCATCGAGTTCCGCAGCGGCGACGTGGCGTCGTTCTGGCTGCTGCACACCGCCAGCAGCGCGTTCGCCTCGCTGTCGCACCTGTTCCGCCATCCGGGGCTGCATCCGGAGCGGCTGTTCCAGGGGCTGCTGGAGCTGGCCGGCGCGCTGATGACCTTCTCCAAGACCTACACCCTGGCCGACTTGCCGGTGTACGACCATGCCGCGCCCGGGCCGGCCTTTGCGCGGCTGGACGGCATCGTGCGCGAGCTGCTGGAGACGGTGATCTCCACCCGTCACTTCGCCATCACGCTCACCGAGACCAAGCCGTCGTTTCATCAGGGCCGGCTGGATTCGCAGCAGATCAGCAGCGGCACGGTGTTCTACCTGGGCGTGGCCGCGGCGATGCCGCCGGCCGAGCTGGTGGAGTCGGTGCCGGTGCGCTTCAAGATCGGCGCGCCGGACGACGTGGACAAGATCGTGCTATCGGCCATGCCGGGTGTGCGGCTGGTGCACTGCCCGCAGGTGCCGGCGGCCATCCCGGTGCGGCCGGGTACCTACTACTTCACGCTGGAGCCGCGAGGTGCGCTGTACGAGCGCATGCTGCAGGCCCAGGCCCTGACCCTGTATGCGCCTCAGGGCATCCCTGAGCTGCAGCTCGAACTGCTGGCGGTGAACCCATGACTGTCTCCACCCCCGCCTCTGCCTCTGTTGCACCGTCGCTGTTCGCTGGCGGTACGCCGGGCACCGTGCCGGTCGCCGCGCGTGCGGCCACGCTGGACGCCCACACCCTGCTGGACCTGATGTACGACGGCTTCTACCTGGTCTTCCTGCTGCGCCAGCGCCAGGCGCCGCGGGATGCAGCCGAGTTCCGCGAGCGCATCAAGGACTTCCTGATGGAGTTCGAGCGCGGTGCGCTGCGCCTGAAGGCCGATGCCGAGGACGTGCACCTGGCCAAGTACGCCTTCTGCGCGCTGGTAGATGAGACGGTGCTGTCGTCGTCCTTCCGCGTGCGCGACGCCTGGGAGCGCCAGCCGCTGCAGCTGCAATTCTTCGGCGACCAGCTGGCCGGCGAGCACTTCTTCGACAAGCTGGAGGCCGTGCGGGCCCAGGGCGCGCGGCGGCTGCAGGTGCTGGAGGTCTTTCACATGTGCCTGCTGCTGGGCTTCCAGGGCAAGTACCTGCTGGAGGGCAGCGAGAAGCTGGGCTACTACACCGCGCGGCTGGGCGACGAGATCGCCCATCTCAAGGGCAAGCGCGCGCCGTTTGCGCCGCACTGGGCGGCGCCCGACAAGGTGATGCACACGCTGCGCCACGAGGTGCCGCTGTGGGCGGTGGCGTCGGTGGTGGCGCTGTTCGGGCTGGCCGCCTTCATTGGGCTGCGCTGGCAGCTGGGGCGCACGACGCAGGGCGAACTGGCGGCCTACCAGGATGTGGTCAAGCTGCCGCCGCGGGCGGCGCACATCACGATCACGTTGCCCTGAGGCACGGCGCTTCGGCGTACAGGATTGAGGCGGCCCAGCCCGGTACACGAGACGGCACTGCGGCTGATGCAGAGGCCGTGCGGTGCGCTGCCTGCGGGCCTTCAGGGTGTGCTGCGGAACCGGCATGCCGCAGGGCGGGTGGTGGGACCGTTCCGCCCGGTGCCCGATCCGGTGAAGGTCCGGGCGCGGTAGGCCCACGATGCCGTGCGTGAGGCGCCGGCCTGTACACCCAGGTCGATTCAGCTTGGGGGCAGCAGGCGATCGACGGTCTGGATGAAGCGCTCCTCTAGGCCCACTTCGTCGCAGGCCAGCACTTGGCGGTGCGACATGCTGCGCAGCCACGTGAGCTGGCGCTTGGCCAGCTGCCGGGTGGCGGCGATGCCGCGCTCGGCCAGGGCCTGCTGCGCGGCTGGACTCAACGGGCCGTCGGCCGCGGCATCCAGTGCCTCCCAGGCCTGGCGGTAGCCCACGCAGCGCATGGACGGCAGGCCCGGATGCAGGTCGCCGCAGGCGCGCAGGGCGCGCACCTCCTCGATGAAGCCCTCGGCCAGCATGGCATGGAAGCGCTGGGCGATGCGCTGGTGCAGCCAGGCACGGTTGCCGGGCTCCAGGCTGATCAGCGGGATGGTGGCCAGTGCGGAGGCCGGATCGTCATGTGCCGGCTGCGGCGCAGCGCTGGCCCGGCCCTGGACTGATTCGCGGCCCCGAGCTGCGCCGGCGTTGGCGACCGCGACAGTGCCAGCGCCAGCGCCTGCATCGGCATCGGCGGCCTTGCCTGGCATCGCGGCCCGCGTTGTTTCACGTGCGAAGCGATCGGTGTGGAAGCTCGACAGCGGGCGGCCGCTGCTGCGCCAGACCTCCAGGGCGCGCTGGATGCGCTGGGCGTCGTTGGGTGCCAGCCGGGCGGCGGTGACCGGATCGACCTGTGCCAGTTCGGCATGCAGCGCGGGCCAGCCGCGCTCGGCGGCCTCGCGGTCGAGCTGGGCGCGTACCTCGGGATCGGACTCGGGCAGGGCGTCCAGGCCGCTGTAGAGGGCCTTGAAGTACAGCATGGTGCCGCCCACCAGCAGCGGCAGCCGGCCGCGGGCGCGGATGTCGTCGATCAGGCGGTTGGCATCGGCGACGAAGCGGGCGGCTGAATAGGCCTGAGTGGGCTCGATGATGTCGATCAGGTGGTGCGGCACGGCCGCCTGCTCGGCCGTGCTGGGCTTGGCCGTGCCGATGTCCATGCCGCGGTAGACCAAGGCCGAATCGACGCTGATGACCTCGATCGGCCGGTGGCGTGCCAGGGCCAGCGCGCAGGCCGTCTTGCCGCTGGCCGTGGGGCCGGCCAGGGCAATGGCGCGCGGGGGGTGGAGCAGCGGGTTCATGCGGACGCCCCAGTGGCGGGTCGAGCCGGCGTGCGGAGGCACGGGCGAGGCAGAGCCGAGCCGAGGGTCGGCACCTGGGCGGATACCGCACGGCGCCTTGCCGCCGCAACCGAGGCCGATGCGCCCACGCCCACGCCCACGCCCACGCCCACGCCGGCTCCGGCTCCGGCTCCGGCTCCGGCTGCGGGCCTGCGGCGCACCACTTGAACGCCTGCGCGGAAGCGCTGCCGGTCGCCTTGCTCCAGCACTGCCTTGCCGGCCAGAGCCCGCCGGGCGCCCTGGTGCATCACTGGCGCCTCGCCCTTGACAGGCGGCGCGTCGCCGTGAGAGACGCAGGCGGCCGATGCCTTGCCGAGGGGCCGTACGGCCATCCAAGCGAGGGCTCGCAGAGCGCGATCGCCGGGGCGCGGGCGCAAGCCGTGGCAGCCGTGGTGCATCGTCGCTGCCTCGCTCACGACAGCCGGCTGGTTGCCGTGACCGCCCGCGCGGCCGGCGGCTCGCCGTGGCGCTGCACGGCCGTCCAGGCGATGGTGGCCGTGACGACGGACCAGGCGCCCAGCCCCAGCGTCAGCGGATAGGGCGTGCGCCCGGCCGCGTCCATCAGCGGGCCCAGGGATTGGCCCACGGCAAAGGCCACGGCGCAGAGGATGAAGCCCGACAGTGCCGATGCTGCACCCGCCTGGCGCGGGAAGGGCCCGGTGACGCCCGCCTGCCCGCAGGACTGGAACACGCCGTGCGCGCAGGCATAGAGCAGCTGCGGCAGCACGATGGCCAGCGGGTGATGCAGCCCGGCCAGTGACAGCGCCGCGCAGCCCAGGCCTCCGCACAGGGCGAGCACGCCGCCCCGCGCCACCGTGCCGCGGATGCCGTGGCGATGCAGCCAGTAGCGGCAGCCGAAGGTGCCCGCCATGTAGCCGGTGGCGCCGGCCGACAGCGACAGGCTGTAGGCCAGGCGCGACCAGCCCATCTGCTCGATGAGCACGAAGGACGATGCGGCCAGGTAGGTATAGAGCCCGCCGTAGGTGCTGGCCGTGAGCGCGGCATATGACAGGAAGGTGCGGTGGGTGACGATGTGCCGCCAGGTCTGCAGCAGCCGCGCGGGCTGCAGGGCCAGCGGGTCAGGCGCGGCCAGCGTTTCGCGCAGGCGCCAGGCCAGCCAGGCCAGCGTCAGCACGCCGAAGCCGGCCAGCACGGCCAGCGCGGCGCGCCAGCCCGCGGCCTGGGCCAGCGCGGCGGCCATCGGCGGGCCGATCAGCGCGATCACGGCCAGGCCGGTCATGCCCTGGGAGAGCACGCGCACGCCGTCGCGCGGCTCGTAGAGGTCGCGCACCATCGCCCGCCCGCAGACCACGCTGGCCGCCACGCCCAAGCCCTGCAGCGCGCGCCAGGCGATCAGCGCATCGATGTTGGGCGCGGCCACCGCCGCCACGCTGGCGATGCAGTAGACGGCCAGCCCGCCCAGCAGCACCGGCCGGCGGCCGTAGCGGTCGGCCAGCGGCCCGCACAGCAGCTGGCCCAGGCCGAAGGCCAGGATCAGCGCAGCCAGCGTGCGTTGCGCCGCACTCATGTCGGTGCCCAGATCTGCCTTGAGCAGCGGCAGCGCGGGCAGGTAGAGATCGGTGGCCACCGGCTGCAGGCCGAGCAGCAGGGCCAGGGTGATGGCCACCGTGGCGGGCGACATGGCCGCGCGGCGAGGCGATTCGGCGAGCGTGGCGGTGGGCAGGGACGGCGAGGACACGGATGCGGGGCGGGCGGGCTGCAGCGCGGCGAAAGGGGCGATGGCTCAGAAGCGGGTGAGCGCGATGACGGCGATGGACTGGGCGGTCAGTCGTTCACGGAGCGGTGCAAGGCGCCGGGGGCGGTGAAGCAGTGAAGTGATGCAGTGGTGCAGTGATGCAGGAGGGCCGGGGCGGCGGGCGGCAGGGGGCAGGCAGTGCCGAGCCGAGGCAGGAGGGCACAGTCTGTCGGGCGGCGGGGCGGTGTTGTCGGGAGTGAGAAGAGGTCGAACGACGAAGCCAGACGCCCCCGCTCTCAGAACCGCTCCTCCGGCCGCAGGTAGCGCCACTGCCCTGGCGGCAGGTCGCCCAGCGGGATGCGGCCGATGCGCACGCGCTTCAAGCCCACCACCTCCAGGCCGACGGCCTCGCACATGCGGCGGATCTGGCGCTTGCGGCCTTCGCGCAGCACGAAGCGCAGCTGGTCCTCGTTCTGCCACGACACCTTGGCCGGCTGCAGCGGCACGCCGTCCAGCTCCAGGCCGTGGCGCAGCCGCTCCAGAGCCTCGGGCGGCAGCAGCTCGGACGCATGCGCGCCCTCGGGCTGGCCGGCGGCCAGGCGCACGCGCACCAGGTATTCCTTCTCGATGGGCGAGTCTTCGCCGATCAGCAGCTTGGCGATGCGGCCGTCCTGCGTCAGCACCAGCAGGCCGGTGGAGTCGATGTCCAGCCGCCCGGCCGGCGCCAAGTGGCGGCGCTGCACGGGCGAGAAGCGGATGGCGGTGCGGTCGCCGTCCCAGCGGTTCTCGGCCGTCACCAGCGCCACGGCCGGCGTGTAGCCGTCCTCCGCCTGGCCGCTGACATAGCCGATGGGCTTGTGCAGCAGCACGGTGACGCGCTGGGCCTGCTGCTGGCGGGCCGCCTCGTCCACGGTGATCTGCTGGTGCGGCTGCACGCGCGAGCCCAGCTCGGACACCACCTGGCCGTCCACGCGCACCCAGCCCTGGGCGATCCATTCATCCGCCTCGCGGCGGGAGGCCAGGCCCAGCTCGCTCATGCGCTTGGACAGGCGGATGCCGGCGTCGGCGCTCGTGGCCGCCGAAGCGGGTGGGGTGCCTGCTCGGGAGGGCGTGCGGCGCTGGGCCGGTGTGAAGGCGGCAGCGCGCTCGGCGGACCGGCTGGACCCGCGGTCGTCTTTGCCGAACGGGCGGTCGCCGCGCGCCTCACCCTGCGGGCGCGGGCTGCGACCGGGCGGGCGCGGGGGGTCGCGGTCGGTCGGTCCGGACGGGCCGGCCGATCGGGCGGCGGGGTCGCGATGAGCCGGGCGTGGGGAGCGGTCGGCGTGATCGGGCCGCTCCTGGTGGCGCGGCCGGTCGTCTGGAGCCGCGCGCGCGCCCTGGCGGTCGGAGCGCATGTAGCCGCCGTGCCGCCGGTCGTCGGCATGGGGCGGGTTGCCCGGGCGGGTATCGGCGTGGCGATGCCGCGGGTCCGAGGCGCCTGCGGTGCCGGGCGGGCGGCCGCGCGCGGGCCGTGGTGCATCGCGCCGATCCGAAGGATCGCGGCGGTCTGCGCGCCACTCCTCGGGCTGGCCGCGGGGCGGGCGCCGGTCGTCGCCGAGCCGCTTGTCACGCGGGGGCCCATCCGGCGCACGGCCCGCCGGTTTTGCGGAGAGGGGCTTGTCGGTTGCGCCGGGGCGGCCCGGCTTGGCCGTGCGCGGCCCGGGGGCGCGCTCGGGCGGCTGGTGGCGGGCCTCCTTCTGGGCCTGTTCTCGAGCCTGTTCGCGAGCCTGTTCCCGGGCTTGTTCCGCCTCGGCGGCGGTGGGCCGCTTGCGCGGCGCGCTGCCCCGGCCGCGCACGGGCTGCCGGCGGGCCCGCGGGTCGTCAGGCGGGGTGTCGGCCTCGTCGGCAGGGCGGCGGGGCAGGGCGAGGCGGATGCGCTGGGTCATGGAAGCAGGATTGGAGCATGCAGGCCGCGGGACGCGATCGGCGCGGGCTTGCGCAAATGCGGTGCGGACAGCCGTCCGACCGCGCGCCGCCGATCCGGTGAGGCCGGCAAGCGCGTGCCGCGAGGGCGGGGGATCACCGGGCGGGCGTCTGGTCTGCGCGCGGCGGACGCCGAGCTTTGTGCCGTAGCTGAGATCGGCGCAGGCTCGCAGGCGCGTCGGCCAGATTGAAGGCTGCTGGGCAGCCTTACCGCCCGCGCAGGAAGAGCCCGTCCAGCTCCTTCATCGTCACCTGGCGCCAGGTGGGGCGGCCGTGGTTGCACTGGTCGGCGCGCTCGGTGCGCTCCATGTCGCGCAGCAGCGCGTTCATCTCGGCCAGCGTCAGCTGGCGGTTGGCGCGCACGGCGCCGTGGCAGGCGAGGGTGGCGAGCAGCTCGTGCTGGGCGCGCTGGATCACCTCGCTGGCGTCGAACTGGGCCAGCTCGGCCAGCACGGCGCGGGCCAGCTCGGCCAGATCCGCCTGGGCCAGTGCCGCGGGGCGGGCGCGCACGGCCAGCCGCGTGGGCGACAGCGGGGCGATGTCCAGGCCCAGCTGCAGCAGGGCGTCGCGCTGGGCCTCGGCCGTGGCCACCTCGGCCGGGCTGGCGGCGAAGGTGACCGGGATGAGCAGCGGCTGCGATTCGATGGCCGAGCCGGCCAGGCTGGCCTTGAGCTGCTCGTAGACGATGCGCTCGTGGGCGGCGTGCATGTCCACCACCACCAGGCCCTGGGCGTTCTCGGCCAGGATGTAGACGCCGGCCAGCTGGGCCAGGGCGCGGCCCAGGGGCCAGTGGGGCGCCGGCTGGGCCTCGTGCGGGCCGGCGGTGAAGACTTCCGGCAGCGCTCCCGGGCCGAAGGCGCTTGCCGGCTCTTGGCTGGCGGCCGCTTGGGCGCCGGGTGAGGCAGCGTCGCCGCGGGCAAGCGAAGCGGGGGATGCGCCTGCGGCAATGCCTGCCGCGATGCCGACGTCCGCGGAGCCTGCGCTGGCTTGAGGGCCCGATGCCGCCGCGTCGCTCCACGCAGCCAGATCGGCCGTGCTGTGCGGGGACTGCGCCTGCGCCGCCGAGCCGGCAGCCGAGGCCCCTGGCCACTGAGGCAGACGCTCGCTGACATGCAGGCCGGCCGTCTCGGGCAGCGGCAGCGCGCCCTGCACCTGCGGGCGGGGCGGCCAGTCGCGTGCGGCACCACCGCTGCCGCCGCGGGGCGTCCAGCTCTGGCCCTGCTCCAGGCCGGGCGCCTGCGCGCCGGGGGCCAGGGTGTAGCGGCCGGGCGGCCCACCGGCTGGGTCGCCTCCTGCATCGGCCGACCATGAGCTGGAGGGTGCGCCTGCGGCCGGCGCGGCGCCCGCTGCCGCAGAGCCAGCAGCCGGTACGCCGGTCATGGCGCCGAACGCACCGGCGGATGCCGCGTCGCCCTTCGGCGCCCGCGACTTGGCCAGCGCCGCCTCCACCGCATGCCGCATCGCCTGGTGCACCTCGCGAGATTCGCGGAAGCGCACCTCGCTCTTGGCCGGATGGACGTTGACGTCCACGATCTCCGGCGGGCAGGTGAGGAAGAGGGCGTAGGTGGGCTGGCGGCTGCCGTGCAGCACGTCGTCATAGGCGGCGCGCACGCCGTGGGCCAGCAGCTTGTCGCGCACGCAGCGGCCGTTGACGTAGACGTACTGCAGGTCGCTGCGGTTGCGCGCGTGGTCGGGCAGGCCGGCGCGGCCGGTGATGCGCAGCGGGCCCACGCGCAGGTCCACGTCGCGGCTGTGCTCGATGAACTCCGCACCCAGCACGTCGCGCAGCCGGCGCTGCAGATCGCCCGCGCGCCACTGCTGCACCAGCCGGCCGTCGTGCCAGACGGCAAAGCCCACGTCCGGCCGGGCCAGGGCGTGGCGGCGTACCGCCTCCAGGCAGTGGGCGAACTCGGTGGCCTCGGTCTTGAGGAACTTGCGCCGCGCCGGCGTGCTGAAGAACAGCTCGCGCACCTCCACGCTGGTGCCGCGGCCGCGGGCGGCGGGGCCGACCTCGCCGCTGCGCGCGTCCAGCCGCACCGCATGCTCGCCGTCCGGCGTGCGGCTGAGCAGGGCCAGCTCGGACACCGACGCGATGGCTGCCAGCGCCTCGCCGCGAAAGCCCATCGTGCCCACCCGCTCCAGCTCGGCCAGCGAGGCGATCTTGCTGGTGGCATGGCGGCGCAGGGCCAGCGGCAACTGATCGGGCGGGATGCCGGCACCGTCGTCCTCGACCACGATGGCGCGGATGCCGCCGGCCAGCAGCTTGACGGTGATCTCCGTCGCGCCGGCGTCCAGCGCGTTGTCCACCAGCTCACGCACGACGGAGGCCGGGCGCTCCACCACCTCGCCGGCGGCGATCTGGCTGATCAGCTCGTCGGGCAGCTCGCGGATGGGGCGGCGCGGTGCGGTGGCGGCGCGGTCGTCAGGCAGCGTGCCGGCAGGGACTTGGGTCATCGGCGGATTTTAGGAAGGCGGGCGGGTGCCGCCTTGGCGGCTGGCGTCGCCGGCCGTCTGGCCGGCAGATGCGGCGGGGCCGGGCGCGGCCCGCGCGCCCGTCTACGCGTCCCAGTGCCTGCGGGGGCGGCTCATCCGCAGGCCCGGGGCGCCGACTCCGGATAATCCCGCGTCATGGACATCGCTCACTTCCTCATCGACTTCATCCTCCACGTCGACCAGCACCTGGCGGAGTTCGTCGCGCAGTACGGCATGTGGGTCTACGCGCTGCTGTTCGCCATCGTCTTCGTGGAGACGGGCGTGGTGGTGATGCCCTTCCTGCCCGGCGACTCGCTGCTCTTCGTCGTCGGCGCGCTGTGCGGCGCCGGCCTGATGAGCCTGCCGCTGGCGATGGTGCTGCTGCTCATCGCCGCGGTGCTCGGCGACCAGCTCAACTACAGCATCGGCCGGGCCATCGGGCCGCGGGTGTTCCGCTGGGAGCAGTCGCGCTTCTTCAACAAGGGCGCGTTCAATGCCGCGCATGCGTTCTATGAAAAGCACGGCGGCATCACCATCGTGCTGGCGCGCTTCATGCCGTTCGTGCGCACCTTCGCGCCGTTCGTGGCCGGTGTGGCGCAGATGAGCCGCACCAGCTTCACGGCCTTCAACGTGCTGGGCGCCGTGCTGTGGGTGTGTGGCCTGACGCTGGCGGGCTACTTCTTCGGCCGCACGGAGTTCGTGCAGCAGAACCTCAGCCGCATCATCTGGGCCATGATCCTCATCCCCGGCGTCATCGCGCTGTGGGGCGGCTGGAAGGCGCGCCGCAAGCAGGCGCCGGCCGTCTGATCAGCACCGACCAGGCCTGAGCGGCCTGCGCCGCTACAGCGCCCGCTGCCGCGCCAGCGCCGGGTTGCGCGCGAGCCAGCGCTGGATGCCGCTGGCCAGCGCCTGGGCCACGCGCTGCTGGTAGTCGGCGTCGGCCAGCTTGGCTTCTTCCTCGGGGTTGGTGATGAAGCCCGTCTCCACCAGGATGGACGGGATGTCCGGCGCCTTGAGCACGGCAAAGCCGGCCTGCTCCACCTGGCCCTTGTGCAGCCGGCCGATCCGGCCCATGTGGCTGAGCACCTCGCGGCCCACGCCCAGGCTGTCGCGAATCTGCGCCGTGGTGGACATGTCCAGCAAGGTGCGCAGCAGCGTCTGGTCGCGCGTGGCGATGTTGACGCCGCCCACCAGGTCGGCGGCGTTCTCGCGCTGGGCCATCCAGCGTGCGGCGGTGCTGCTGGCACCGCTTTGCGACAGCGCGAACACCGACGCTCCGCGCGCCTGCGGGTTCATGAAGGCATCCGCATGGATGCTGACGAACAGATCGGCCTGCACCCGGCGCGCCTTGCGCACGCGCTCGCCCAGCGGCACGAAGAAGTCGCTGTCGCGGGTCATCATCACGCGCACATTGGGCAGCGCCTCCAGCTGCTCGCGCAGCCGGCGCGCGATGGACAGCACCACCTGCTTTTCCTGCAGGCCCGAGGGGCCGATGGCGCCCGGGTCCTCGCCGCCGTGGCCCGGGTCCAGCGCGATGACGACGATGCGCTCGGTGGCGCGCTGCGGCGCGTTGGCGGCAGTGGGCGGTGCGTCCGCCTTGCGCGGGGACTTGTCGGCGCTGGCCTGGCCGGGTAGCGGGCTGGCCTGCATCACGGCGCCGGGTGATCCGCTGCGGCTGCGCGGGGCCGATGCGCGGGGCGCGCTGCCACCTTTGGCATCGCCTCTGGCGTCGCCCCTGGCCCCGCCCGGCAGGCCGCCGATGAACTCGCCCAGCGCGTCGTTCACGGCAGAGGCCGCCTCGTCGCCGGGCTGCGGCCGGGCAGCGCGGGGCGGGGCGGTCGCCGCCGTCGCCGCGGCCGGCTCCCGCTCGCGCAGCAGGGCCAGCAACGGGTCGGGCTCGCGGGTGGGGTGCAGGTCGAAGACCAGCCGGTGCTGGTAGGCCGCCACCGGCTGCAGCGAGAACACCTCCGGTGCGCTGGCCTGCTTGAGGTCGATGACCAGCCGCACGACATCCGGCTGGTACTGGCCGACGCGCACGCCGGCGATGAACGGATCGTCCGCGCGCACCTTGCCGACCAGCTCGCGCAGCTGGGCGCTGAGCTGCAGCGCCGGGATGTCGATCACCACCCGCGGCGGGTTGTCCACCACGAAGTGGCGGGCGCTGAGCGCCGTGTCCGACTCCAGCGTCACCCGGGTGTAGTCGGGCGCCGGCCATACGCGCACGGCCAGCAGGCTTGCGCCCCAGGCCAGATCAGCCGTGCCCAGGCTGAGCACGGCCACCCCGCTGTGGATGACGAAGCCGCGGCGGGTGCAGCCGCGCGGGCTGGGTGATGACGCCGGTGAGAGCGCCGGCGGCGATGCGGCCAGCGAATCGGGCGCTGCCGGCCCGGATGGCGATGCGGCGCCAGCCCGCAGGTCGCGCTCAGCCATGCTGCTCCCTGTCCGTGCCGCGCTCTGCACCCGGCAGGCCCAGCAGGCCCAGGCCGCGCGGCGTGCAGGCCTGCACGCGCACGCTGCGCCCGGTGTCGCCCAGGGCCTCGATGTGCAGCCGCAGGTCGGGCACCGGCAGCAGGCCGGCGGCATGCTGCGGCCACTCCACCAGCTTGAGCCCGGGGCCGGCGAAGACCTCGCGGAATCCGGCGTCGTCCCACTCGCGCGGGTCGCTGAAGCGGTAGAAGTCGAAGTGCCAGGCCTGCAGGCCCGGCGCCTCGTGCGGCTCGACCACGGCGTAGCTCGGGCTCTTGATGCGCCCGCTCACGCCCAGGGCGCGCAGCAGGTGGCGGGTGAAGGTGGTCTTGCCCGCGCCCAGGTCGCCATGCAGCTCGATGCAGGCATCGCGCAGGCCCGGCCGGGTGGTCAGCTGCCTGGCCAATTGCGTGGCCCATTGCGCGCACGCGGCCTCGTCGGGCCAGGTGAGATGGCGCTCGGCCAGGGCGGGCGTTTCTAGAATCGGCGGATGCATCGGTCGGGTCAGTCTGCGCCCCCTGCCGGCCCGGGCGGCGCGGCGGCGCTCGCGCGCTCTGCCGCCCCGGCGGGCGCGGCCCTGGTCGCTCAGCTTCGCGAGTGGGGCCAGACGCTGGGATTCTCCCAAATCGGCGTCACCGGCGTGGATCTCTCCACCGCCGAGCCCGGCCTGTTGAGCTGGCTGGCCCGCGGCTTCCACGGCCAGATGCACTACATGGCCGCCCACGGCCTCAAGCGCGCCCGCCCGGCCGAGCTGGTGCCCGGCACGGTCAGCGTCATCACCGCGCGCATGGACTACCTGCCCGCGGCGCTGCCCGACGGCTGGCAGGCTGTCGAATGGGCGCGGCTGCAGCGGCCGCAGGACGCCACCGTGTCGCTCTATGCCCGCGGGCGGGACTATCACAAGGTGATGCGCGCGCGGCTGCAGAAGCTGGCCGACCGGCTGGCCGAGCACCTGGGCCCGCATGGCCACCGCGTCTTCACCGACTCCGCCCCGGTGCTGGAGGTGGAGCTCGCCTCGCGCAGCGGCCTGGGCTGGCGCGGCAAGCACACGCTGCTGCTGTCGCGCCAGGCGGGGTCGATGTTCTTCCTGGGCGAGATCTACGTGGACCTGGCCCTGCCGCCCACCGAGCGGGATGCGGCCGAGGTCGCCTCCTGCGGCTCCTGCCGCGCCTGCATCGACGTCTGCCCCACCGGCGCCATCGTCGGCGAGCGGCTGCTGGATGCGCGGCGCTGCATTTCCTACCTCACCATCGAGCACCCCGGCCCCATCCCGCTGGAGCTGCGCCCGCTGCTGGGCAACCGCATCTACGGCTGCGACGACTGCCAGCTCATCTGCCCGTGGAACAAGTACGCCCGCCGCGCCGTGGTGGCGGATTTCGACACCCGCGAGGTGTGGTCCGCGCCGACGCTGCTGCAGCTGTGGTCCTGGGACGAGGCGGCCTTTCTGCGCCACACCGAGGGCAGCCCCATCCGCCGCATCGGATTCGAGCGCTGGCAGCGCAACCTGGCCGTGGCCACCGGCAATGCGCTGGCGGCGGCGGCGTTGCCGGCCGAAGAGCGCCGGGCGCTGCGCCAGGCCCTGGCCGCGGCCCAGCCGGCGGCCAGCGCCCTGGTGGCCGAGCACATCGACTGGGCGCTGGCGCAGCCGGGCAGCGCATGCGGGTTGCCTCTGTCAGCATCCCGTCTGCATCCCCGCAACGACACGCCATGAACCTGTTCCTTCGCTCCCGCCGCCGCCTTATGGACCATGTGCACCATGTGTGCCACCTGCCGCTGCGGCGCTTGTCTTCTGCTTGTGCCTTGGCGGCATCGATCCTGGCCGCAGCCTTGCCGGCCGCCCTGGCGCCCGTGCCGGCTGCTGCCGCGCAGGCGCAGCACGAGGGCGTGGCCTTCGACACCGTGGCCCGCGTGGGCGACGCGGCCCTGCAGCTCAACGGCATGGGCCTGCGCGGCGTGGCCTGGATCCGCGCCTTCGTCGCCGGCCTGTACGTGCCGCAGCCCAGCCGCGATGCGCAGCGCCTGCTGGCCGACCCCGGCCCCAAGCGGCTGACGCTGAAGATCCTGCTCGACGCCCCGGCCAGCGAGCTGGGCAAGGCCGTGCGCCGCGGCGTGCGCAAGAACGTGGCCGAGCCCCAGCTGGCCGGCATGGCCGACCGCCTGGAGCGCCTGGCCACGCGCATCGACGACATCGGCCGCGTGCACCCCGGCGACACGCTGGACCTGGACTACCAGCCCGGCCGCGGCATGGTCATGCGCGTCAACGGCCAGACCCGCGGCGCGCCCATCGCCGGGGCCGACCTCTATCGGGCGGTGCTGGCCATCTTCATCGGCGAGCGGCCGGTGGACGCCACGATGAAGCAGGGCCTGCTGGCCGGCGGCGTGGCCGGCGCCGGTACCCGCACCGGGCCGGCTGCCGATCCGGCTGAGCAGGCCGATCCCCCGCCGGCGGCAGGGCCCGGCGGCTCCGCCGCGCCCACGGGCATGGATCGCCCGGCAGGGGCCGTGGGCTGGGCAGCGTCTGCAACCACTCCAGCGTCTGCGTCCACGCCGGCGCCCGAGGGCCCCGGCTCCAGCCCCGCGCCGTGACCACCCCCCAGGCCAGGCCGCTGCCGCCGCCAGCCGTCTCGCCAGCGGCAGGTGCACAGACGGGGTCGGCCCTGGCTGCCAGCCAGGCCGCCATCGACCGCTTCATCGACGCGCTCTGGCTGGAAGACGGCCTCAGCGCCAACACGCTGGCCGCCTATCGCCGCGACCTCACGCTCTATGCCGACTGGCTGGCCCGCGAGCACAGCCGCAGCCTGGATGCGACCACCGAGCCCGACCTGCTGGCCTACGCCGCCTGGCGCCATGCCGGCTCGCGCTCCAGCTCGGTCAGCCGGCGGCTGAGCACCTTCCGCCGCTACTTCCGCTGGGCACTGCGCGAAGGGCGTTTACCCGCCGACCCCACGCTGCGGCTGGATGCGCCCAAGCCGCTGCAGCGCCTGCCCGGTACGCTGACTGAGGCCCAGGTCGAGGCCCTGCTCGCCGCCCCCGATGTCGACACGCCGCTGGGCCTGCGCGACCGCGCCATGCTGGAGCTGCTCTATGCCAGCGGCCTGCGCGTGAGCGAGCTGGTGGGCGTCAAGACCGTCTTCGTCAGCCTGGGCGAAGGCGTGGTGCGCGTCACCGGCAAGGGCAGCAAGGAGCGCCTGGTGCCCTTCGGCGACGAGGCCCGTGCCTGGCTGGAGCGCTATCTGCGCGATGCGCGTGCCGCCATCCTGGGCGGGCAGGTCAGCGACGCGCTCTTCGTCACCGCCCGCGGCGGCCCGATGACGCGGCAGATGTTCTGGGCGGTGGTCAAGGCCTGCGCGCGCAAGGCCGGCATCACGCAAAAGCTCTCGCCGCACACGCTGCGCCACGCGTTCGCCACCCACCTGCTCAACCACGGCGCCGACCTGCGCGTGGTGCAGCTGCTGCTGGGCCATGCCGACATCTCCACCACGCAGATCTACACCCACGTGGCGCGCGAGCGGCTGCGCCAGCTGCACGAGAAGCACCATCCGCGCGGCAGTTGAGCCTGCGAGCAGCGGGCTGCGAGAGGCGGGCGCAGCCGCAGCGTCCAGCCGGCCAGCTCTGGAAGAAGGCGCCGTAGCGCGGTCATGAAGAAGGACGCCGCAGCGCGGCCATGAAGAAGGGGCGCCGCAGCGCGGTCATGAAGAAGGGGCGCCGCAGCGCCCCTTTTTCATCAAGCCCCAGGCCCGTTCACTTCAAGGCCTTGAAGCGCACGCGCTTGGGCTTGGCAGCCTCTTCGCCCAGGCGCTTCTTCTTGTCCTCTTCGTACTCGCGGTAGTTGCCTTCGTAGAAGAACCACTGCGAGTCGCCTTCGGCCGCCAGGATGTGGGTGCAGATGCGGTCGAGGAACCAGCGGTCGTGGGAGATCACCATCGCGCTGCCGGCGAACTCCAGCAGGGCTTCTTCCAGCGCGCGCAGGGTTTCCACGTCCAGGTCGTTGGAGGGTTCGTCCAGCATCAGCACGTTGCCGCCCTGGGCCAGGGTCTTGGCCAGGTGCAGGCGCCCACGCTCACCGCCGGAGAGGCTGCCCACCTGCTTCTGCTGGTCGTTGCCCTTGAAGTTGAAGCGGCCGATGTAGGCACGCGAGGGCATCACGAACTTGCCCACCACGATGTTGTCCAGGCCGCCGGAGACGTCCTCCCACACCGTCTTGTTGGCGTCCAGGCCTTCGCGGCTCTGGTCCACGAAGGCCAGCTTGGCCGTCTTGCCGATCAGCACCTCGCCGCTGTCGGGCTGCTCCACGCCCTGGATCAGGCGGAAGAGCGTGGACTTGCCCGCGCCGTTGGGGCCGATGATGCCGACGATGGCGCCCGCGGGCACCTTGAAGCTCAGGTTGTCGATCAGCAGGCGGTCGCCGAAGGACTTGCTGACGTTCTTGAACTCGATCACCTCATTGCCCAGGCGCTCGGCCACGGGGATGAAGATCTCGTTGGTCTCGTTGCGCTTCTGGTATTCGACGTCGCTCAGTTCCTCGAAGCGGGCCAGGCGCGCCTTGCTCTTGGCCTGGCGGCCCTTGGCGTTCTTGCGCACCCACTCCAGCTCCTGCTTCATGGCCTTCAGGCGCGCGTCCTCGGCCTTGGACTCCTGCTCCAGGCGCTTTTCCTTCTGGTCCAGCCAGTCGGAGTAGTTGCCCTTCCAGGGGATGCCGTGGCCGCGGTCCAGCTCCAGGATCCACTCGGCGGCGTTGTCCAGGAAGTAGCGGTCGTGGGTGATGGCCACCACGGTGCCCGGGAAGCGCTGCAGGAACTGCTCCAGCCAGTCCACGCTTTCAGCGTCCAAGTGGTTGGTCGGCTCGTCCAGCAGCAGCATGTCGGGCTTGGACAGCAGCAGCCGGCACAGGGCCACGCGGCGCTTCTCACCACCGGAGAGCTTGCCGATGTTGGCATCCCAGGGCGGCAGGCGCAGCGCGTCGGCGGCCAGCTCCAGCTGCAGGTCGGTGTTCTCGGAGCCGGCCGCGGCGATGATGGCCTCCAGCTCGGCCTGCTCGGCGGCCAGCTTGTCGAAGTCGGCGTCCGGCTCGGCGTATTCGGCATACACCTCGTCCAGCCGCTTCTTGGCCGCCAGCACGCCGCCGATGCCTTCTTCCACCGCCTCGCGCACCGTCTGCTCGGGGTTCATCTGCGGCTCCTGCGGCAGGTAGCCGATCTTGATGCCCGGCATGGCCACGGCTTCACCCTCGATCTCCTTGTCCAGGCCGGCCATGATCTTCAGCAGCGTGGACTTGCCCGAGCCGTTGAGGCCCAGCACGCCGATCTTGGCGCCGGGAAAGAAGCTCAGCGAGACGTCCTTCAAGATCTGCCGCTTGGGCGGCACGGTCTTGGAGACGCGGTTCATCGTGAAAACGTATTGCGCCATGGTGGTGCTCGGAAAAAGGGTCGGGGATCGCAGGGGTCGTGGGGATGCGCGCGCAGGCCCGCTGACACGCGGGGCGGCAGGGCTGCCGCTGAACGGCCCGGGTGTGGGGCCGCTGGCGCGAAACCCGCAAGCTTAGCCGCAATGCAAAGCGGCCCCGCGGGCTGCCAGCCCCGGGGCCGCTAGGGTCGGCCGCCGCCGTGATCAGCTGAAGCTGAAGTGGTCGGCGTGCATCTGCATGACGCTGCGCGTGGGCGACATCATGGCCTTGGCATGGGCGCGGGCGCGCGGCAGCAGGCGGTCGAAGTAGAACTCGGCCGTCTCGATCTTGGCGCGGTAGAACTCCGGCGTCTCCTTGCCACCCTTGGCCAGCTTGTCCTGCGCCGTGGCCGCCTGCAGGGCCCAGAAGTAGCCCATCATCACGAAGCCCGAATACATCAGGTAGTCGTAGCAGGCGGAGCTGACGATGTCGCGGTCCTTGGCTGCGCGCAGCATGATGCGCGTGGTCAGCAGGTTCCACTGCAGCGAGTGCTTCATCAGCTTGCGCGCCAGCGGGCCGATGCGGCCGTTGAAGAAGTTGGCGCGGGCAAAGGCGTTGACCTGGGCGGTGAAGTCGCGCACGCACTTGCCGCGCGTGGTCAGCAGCACCTTGCGGCCCAGCAGGTCCAGCGCCTGGATGCCGGTGGTGCCTTCGTACAGCGTGGAGATGCGCGCGTCGCGGGCGATCTGCTCCATGCCGTGCTCCTTGATGTAGCCGTGGCCGCCGAAGACCTGCATGCCCAGGTTGGCGGATTCCAGGCCCATCTCGGTCAGGAAGCCCTTGAGGATGGGCGTGAAGAAGCCCAGCCGGTCGTCGTATTCATCGGCCTTGGCCTTGTCGCCCTGGGCGATGCCCACCACCATGTGGTCGGCCAGCTTGGCCGCGTGGTAGATCATGGCCCGGCCGCCCTCGGCCACGCACTTCTGCGTCAGGAGCATGCGGCGCACGTCGGCATGCCAGATGATGGCGTCGGCGACGTGGTCGGCGTCCTTCTTGCCTGACAGGGCGCGCATCGAGCGGCGCTCCTTGGCATAGGGCAGGGCGCCCTGGTAGGACAGCTCCGCGTGGGCAATCCCCTGCACCGCGGTGCCGATGCGCGCGGTGTTCATGAAGGTGAACATCGCCTCCAGGCCCTTGTTGGGCTCGGCGATCATGTAGCCCACCGCGCCGTCGAAGTTCAGCACCGCGGTGGCCGAGGCACGGATGCCCATCTTGTGCTCGATGGAGCCGGCGCGAACCGCGTTGCGCTCGCCCAGGCTGCCGTCGGCGTTGATCAGGAACTTGGGCACGATGAACAGCGAGATGCCACGCGTGCCCTTGGGCGCATCGGGCAGGCGGGCCAGCACGATGTGGATGATGTTCTCCGTCAGGTCGTGCTCGCCGGAGGAGATGAAGATCTTGGTGCCGGTCAGCTTGTAGGTGCCGTCGCCTGCAGGCTCGGCACGGGTCTTGACCTGGCCCAGGTCGGTGCCGCACTGCGGCTCGGTCAGGCACATGGTGCCGGCCCAGCGGCCCTCCACCAGCGGCGGCATGTAGGTGTTCTTCTGCTCCGTGGTGCCGAACTGGTAGATGGTGTTCATGCAGCCCAGGCTCAGGCCCGGGTACATGGTGAACGACCAGTTGGCCGTGCCCATCATCTCGGACTTGATCAGGTTGAGCGACATGGGCAGTTCCTGGCCGCCGTATTCCTTGGGATGCGACAGGCCCTGCCAGCCGCCCGCGGCGTACTGCTCGTAGGCCTCCTTGAAGCCCTTGGGCGTGCGCACCTCGCCGTTGTCGAAGTGGCAGCCCTCCAGGTCGCCCGGCAGGTTCAGCGGCGCCAGCACCTCCTCGCAGAAGGTGGCGCAGCCTTCCAAGATGGCATCGACCATGTCGGGCGAGGCCTCCTCGCCGTTGGGCAGCTTGGCGTAGTGCCCGGGATAGTCGAAGACTTCGTTGAGCAGGAAGCGCATGTCGCGCAAAGGCGCCTTGTACTGCGGCATGGGTCGACCTCGGTGGCTGTGTGGTTCTGGTGTCGGCAGCCGGGTCGCCCCGGCGGCCCGGCGGATCGGCCGGGTTTTGAAACGGCGGCTTCAAACACTCGTTTGAAGCCGCGGGGCGCATTTATACCGGAAAGCTTGCGGCGCCACCACGCGACGCGCTGCGAGGCCTTGATTCAGGGTGGGCGGCCTGTTGCGCCAGCCGTCGGCCCACCCGCTCGACGCCGGTCGGGCCGCGCCAGGCGCGGGGGCGAGGCCACTGCAAGCACATGGCAAGAAAAAGGGCCGCAGGCTTGCGCGCTGCGACCCTTGGGGCCCGGCAGGCTTGCGCGCCGGGCCTTCGTTTGTCAGGGCAGGCGGGGCGGTGGGCGCCCCGCCGCCGGCTCAGGCTGCGGCCTGGCCGCCCTCCTGCTCGAAGGGCAGCTTGAACTGGCTGAGATCCTTGCGGGTCTCCACCAGCACCAGCGGGCCTTCGTCCACCACCGCGGCCGGTCGCCGCTCGCGCGGCACGCGCACCGGCTGCGGCTCGCGGGCGATGGCTTCCTGCACGCTGCGCACCTTCTCGGCGTCGGAGTTCACCCATTCCAGCCCGGCTTCGCGAGCCAGCTGGGCCAGGGCATCCGTGGGCAGCACGAAGGGCTGCTGGGCCCGTACCTCGGCTGAGGGCTGCGCGGGCGCGGGGCGCTCGCTGCCATCGGCCGCCGGTGCGGTTGCGGATACGGGTGCGGCGGCTGCCGGAGCCTCGTCGCGGGCGACGGGCTGCGGTGCGATGGCGCGCTCGGGCTCGGCAGCGGGAGCGTGGGCAGCCATACCGGCCGGAGCGGCTTGCACAGGCTCTTCCGTGCCGGCAGACGGCTCCAGGGATGCCGGCTCGGCACGTTCTGCCGCTTCGCCGAGGGCCTGCTGGCCTTCGCCTTCGGCCCGCTCGCCACGACCCCGGCCGCGGCGGCGACGGCGTCCGCCCTCGCGTTCTGCGTCGCGTTCGCCCTCGCGTTCACTCTCCGGGCCGGCCTGCGCCAAGCCTTCGGCGGCCGGCGGTTCACTGCCGTCCGCCGCCTGCGTCGCGGCGGGTGCGGCGGATGCCGTGGCTGCTTCGCCGCGCTCCGTCTCGCCGGCGTTCACGTCCACGTTGTCCTGCTGGGCGTCTTCGCCACGCTCGGCACGGCCGCGGCCGCCACGGCGGCGGCGACGGCGGCCCCCCTCGCGCTCGCCGCCGTCCTGGCCCTCGGCCGGCTCCACACCGGACGGCACGGTGTCGGCAAACGCGTTGGCCTCGACGACCACCTCATCAGCCGGCGGGGTAAGGGCCTCAGGCGCTTCGCGGCGCTCACCACGCGGGCGGCGCTCGCGCGGCTCGCGGCCTTCGCGTGGGGTCTCCTCGCCAGCGGGGCGCTCGGCACGGGCTTCGGCGTCCCGGCCTTCGCGCGGCTCGCGAGCCTCCCGCGGCGGGCGGGCCGGCTTGTCGCCGCGCTCCGCCCGGCCTTCGGACTGACGCTCGCCGCGGCCGGCGCGGGCCTCTTCGCTGCGCTCGGCGCGTTCTCCGTTGCGCTCTGCGTTGCGTTCGCCACGGCGGCCGCGGCCCTCGCCGCGCTCGCCACGTTCACCGCGTTCGCCACGCGGGCCACGTCCTTCGCGGCGCTCGCCCTCGTCGCGCTTGCGGCGTCCTTCGCCGCGCGGCTTGTCGGTGGCAGGTTCAGCAGCCGGCACGATCGGGGCGGGCGCCGGGGCCACGACCGGCTCGGGGGCGCCGCCGAAGAGGCGCTTGACCCAGCCGAAGAAGCCGCCGCCGGCCGGTGCCGGCGCGGCGAAGCTGGGCAGCGGCGCAGGCTGCGGGGCGGGGGCGGCCACCGGCGCAGGGGCGGGCTCCGGCTTGGGCGGGGCTATAGGCGCCGGCTCGTCGGGCAGCACGCCCTTGATCACCGGCTCCTGCTTGGGCTTGGCCTTCTCGCGGCGGGTGATGCCGACCTCGTCCTCCGGCTCCTCGATCATCGTGTAGCTGGCTTGCAGGTTTTCCAGCTTGGGGTCGTCGTGACGCAGGCGCTCCAGCTTGTAGTTGGGCGTCTCGAGGTTCTTGTTGGGCACCAGCAGCACGGTCACGCGCTGCTTCAGTTCGATCTTGGTGATCTCGGTGCGCTTTTCATTGAGCAGGAAGGAGGTCACCTCCACCGGCACCTGCACGTGCACGGCGGCGGTGTTGTCCTTCATGGACTCTTCCTGAATGATGCGCAGGATCTGCAGCGCGGAGGACTCCGTGTCGCGGATGTGGCCGGTGCCGTTGCAGCGCGGGCAGGTGATGTGGCTGCCCTCGGACAGGGCCGGGCGCAGGCGCTGGCGCGACAGCTCCAGCAGGCCAAACTTGCTGATGGAGCTCAGCTGCACGCGGGCGCGGTCGAAGCGCAGCGCATCGCGCAGCCGCTGCTCCACCTCGCGGCGGTTCTTGGACTCCTCCATGTCGATGAAGTCCACGACGATCAGGCCGCCCAGGTCGCGCAGGCGCATTTGGCGGGCGATCTCGTCGGCCGCCTCCAGGTTGGTGCGGAAGGCGGTTTCCTCGATGTCGCTGCCGCGGGTGGCGCGCGCGGAGTTCACGTCCACCGACACCAGGGCCTCGGTGTGGTCGATGACGATGGCGCCGCCGGAGGGCAGGTTCACCGTGCGGCTGAAGGCCGTCTCGATCTGGTGCTCGATCTGGAAGCGGCTGAACAGCGGCGCATCGTCACGGTACCGTTTGACGCGGTTGGCGTTGTCCGGCATCACGTGCAGCATGAACTGCTTGGCCTGCTCGTAGATGTCGTCCGTGTCGATCAGGATCTCGCCGATGTCCGCGGTGAAGTAGTCGCGGATGGCGCGGATGACGAGCGACGACTCCTGGTAGATCAGGAAGGCCCCCTTGCCGGCCTGGGACGCCTCGTCGATGGCCGTCCACAGCTTGAGCATGTAGTTCAGGTCCCACTGCAGCTCGGCCACCGAGCGGCCGATGCCGGCGGTGCGGGCGATCAGGGACATGCCCTTGGGGTAGTCGAGCTGGTCGAGGTTTTCCTTCAGCTCCTCGCGGTCCTCGCCTTCGATGCGCCGGCTCACGCCGCCGCCGCGCGGGTTGTTGGGCATCAGTACCAGGTAGCGCCCGGCCAGCGACACGAAGGTGGTCAGCGCTGCGCCCTTGTTGCCGCGCTCTTCCTTCTCTACTTGGACCAGCAGCTCCTGGCCCTCCTTGATGGCGTCGGCGATCTTGGCGTTGCGCACGTCCACGCCGTCGCGGAAGTACTGGCGCGAGATCTCCTTGAACGGCAGGAAGCCGTGACGGTCCTCGCCGTAGTCGACGAAGCAGGCCTCCAGAGAGGGCTCGACGCGGGTGACGACGGCCTTGTAGATGTTGCCCTTGCGCTGCTCGCGGCCTTCGATCTCGGTCTCGAAGTCGAGCAGCTTCTGGCCATCGACGATCGCCAAGCGACGCTCTTCCTGCTGCGTCGCATTGATCAGCATGCGTTTCATGTGCACTCCAGCGCCGGCCGCGCATGGATGGCGAAGCCGGCAGACGGTTGTTGCCGCACCGGCTTGCTAGGCCGGGCGGCGCATCACCGATGCACGAGACAGACGCAGACGAACCAAAGGAATCGCCCGAGGCTGCGCCGACCCCGTGAGGAGGTCAGAGCGGCAGCGGGGCTGCTGGCGAGGAAGTGGGGACGCGAGACAGGGCAGGGAAGGGCTGAGGGGCCCGAGCTCCACCGGGCCGACCGCCAAGCAGGCGCGACGACGCGGCCCGGCGGCGCGGATGGCGCGGCAGCGAGCGGCAGGTCGGGCAGGCAGGGGGACGGGTCATCCGCGAAAGACACTCGACGCGGGTGGCAGGCCGCCTGACGGAAAGACATGCTCCCCGGCAAGCCTGCCACCGATAACCTTGGTAGCGGTTCGTTCGACGCTGGCTCTGCCGCATCGCCCTGGGCCCCCGCCGGCACACCTTGGGTGACGGCCTGGAGCGGCGGGCGCGCGTTGCATCGCCTCGAATGGCAAAAGGGATTGCGCAACAAGCGGTGGTCCTTTTGCCGCACCGCGTTGGCCGGTCCGTGTCTCAGGCTTAAAATCCTGAAAAATCAAACACTTACAGCGCTAACGTGGTGCAACCCATTATAGGCGTGAAAACGCGGCGTCAAGCTGGGAAGACGCCGGGGGCGCCCGGGGTATCGCAGCGCAGCGCGCCGCCGGCCGCCGCAGCTTCCGCTCCCGCCGTGCGCCATGTGCGCATCGACGACGAAGGCGCCGGCCAGCGGCTGGACAACTTCCTGCTGCGCATCCTCAAGGGCGTGCCCAAGACCCACGTCTACCGCATCATCCGCAGCGGCGAGGTGCGGGTGAACAAAGGCCGGGCCGCGGCCGACACGCGGCTGGCCGCCGGTGACGAGGTGCGCGTGCCGCCCGTGGTGGTGGCCGAGCGGCCCTCGCAGGACGCCACGCCGCCGCGCGAATTCCCCATCCTGTTCGAAGACGAGCACCTGCTGGCCATCGACAAGCCCGCCGGCGTGGCCGTGCACGGCGGCAGCGGCGTGAGCTTCGGCGTCATCGAGCAGCTGCGCCGCGCGCGGCCGGATGCGCGCTTCCTGGAGCTCGTGCACCGGCTGGACAAGGAGACCTCGGGCATCCTGCTGCTGGCCAAGAAGCGCTCGGCGCTGACCGCGCTGCAGGACCAGTTCCGCCAGCGGCAGACCGGCAAGACCTACGCCGCCCTGGTCTGGGGCGCCTGGCCGGCCAGCCGCAAGGTGATTGACGTGGCCCTGCATAAATATGTGGGCGCCGACGGCGAGCGCCGCGTGCGCGCGGTGGACGACGACCATGCCGAAGGCCGGCGCTCCATCACGCTGGTCAAGGTGGTGCGCAGCTGGCGTGACGCCAGTCTGCTGGACGTGACCATCAAGACCGGCCGCACGCACCAGATCCGCGTGCACCTGGCCGGCGAGGGCCATGCCATCGTCGGGGACGAGAAGTACGGCGACTTCGCCCGCAACAAGGCCCTGGCCCGCGGCGAGGGCGGCCTGCGCTTCGAGCGCATGTTCCTGCACGCGCGCCTGCTGCGCTTCACCCACCCGGCCACGGGTGAGACGATCGAGCTGCAGGCGCCGCTGCCGCCGGCCTGCCAGGCGTTGCTGAGCGCCCTGCCGGCCTGACGTGCGCAAACCCTTTTCCCTCACGCCCGCGCGGCGTGTCCCCTGCTGAACTCCATGACCCTGCGCCCCCGCCAGTACGACCTGGTCGTCTTCGACTGGGATGGCACCCTGTTCGACTCCACCGCGCTGATCGTGCGCTGTATCCAGGACGCCTGCGTCGACCTGGGCCTGCCGCGGCCGGCGGACGTGGACGCCGCCTACGTGATCGGCATGGGCCTGCACGAGGCGCTGGCCCATGTGTGCCCCGGCATCGGCCGCGAGCAGGTGGCGGCGATGGCCGGCCGTTACCGCCATCACTACTTCGCCCGCCAGCATGAGCTGACGCTGTTTGCCGGCACGCTGCAGATGCTGCAGGCGCTCAAGGCGCGCAACCACTGGCTGGCGGTGGCCACCGGCAAGTCGCGACTGGGCCTGGACGAGGCGCTGAAGACCGTGGAGCTGCGCGGCATGTTCGACGGCAGCCGCACGGCCGACGAGACGGCGTCCAAGCCGCACCCGCGCATGCTGCTGGAGCTGATGGCCGAGTTCGGCACGGAGCCTGAGCGCACGCTGATGATCGGCGACACCACGCACGACCTGCAGCTGGCCGCCAACGCCGGCACCCATGCGCTGGCCGTGAGCTACGGCGCGCACGAGCCGGCCAGCTTTGCGGCCTACGAGCCGCGCTTCGTCGCCCATTCGGTGGCCGAGCTGCACCGCTGGCTGGATGAGCACGCCTGAGCCGCCCCCACCCGCATCCGCCGGCGTGCCGCTGTGCGCGTCGGCCGACCTGGTCGAGCGCGGCCGGGCCGTGCGCTTCAGCGTCAGCCAGTACGGGCGCCAGGTGCCGGCCTTCGCCCTGCGCTTCGACGGCCGCGTGGTGGCCTATCTGAACCGCTGCGCCCATGTGCCGGTGGAGATGGACTGGCAGCCGGGGGAGTTCCTGGACGCGGATCGCCGCTACCTGATCTGCTCCATCCACGGCGCCCTGTACGAGCCGGCACACGGCGGCTGCGTGGCCGGGCCATGCGTCGGTGCGCGGCTCACGCCTGTCGACGTGCGCGAGGAGGGCGAGCAGGTGTGTTGGTATCCTTCCCGGCACATCCAGCCGCTGCCTGATCCGGCGTCCTGAACGGCGCGCCGGGCGGGTTCGCGAAAGGCTTCACGGCCCTCCTGGCTCTGCTGATCGGCCCTGCGCCGGCTGATCCGGCCCGGCTGCCGATATACCCACCGACAGCCGCCGCGCCCGCGGCTTGAGCCCACGCCCTTTGCTCCTCGCCCGAGGTATCCCATGACCGACCCCGTCGTTTCCGCACCGCAACCGGCCGGCACCGTGCTGCCGCCCGGCCTGGTGGCGGAGTTCATGCAGACCTATCTGGACGACAAGCGCCGCGAGCGCCGTCGGCGCCTCATCTGGCGCGTGATCTGGGTGGTGCTGCTGATCGTGGTCGCCGTGGGCCTGTTCCAACGCGTGGAGGGTGAGGCTGCGGTCAGCTCGCCCCACACCGCGCTGATCGAGGTCAACGGCGCCATTGCCGAGGACGAGCCGGCCAATGCCGATGCGCTGACCAGCGCACTGCGCGATGCGTTCGAGGACAGCGGCTCGCGCGCCGTGGTGCTGCGCATCAGCTCGCCCGGGGGCAGCCCGGTGCAGGCCGGCATCGTCAACGCCGAGATCCGTCGCCTGAAGGCCCTGCACAAGAAGCCGGTCTATGCCGTGTGCGAGGAGATGTGCGCCTCCGCCGCCTACTACATCGCGGTCGGCGCCGACCAGATCTTCGTCGACAAGGCCTCCATCGTCGGCTCCATCGGCGTGCTGATGAACGGCTTCGGCTTCACCGGCGCGATGGAGAAGCTCGGCATCGAGCGCCGCCTGCTGACTGCCGGCAGCAACAAGGGGCTGCTCGACCCCTTCTCGCCGCTGGAGGAGCGGCATCGCGCCTATGCCCAGGCGCTGCTCGACCAGATCCACCAGCAGTTCATCACCGTGGTGCGCGAAGGCCGCGGCAAGCGGCTCAAGGAGACGCCGGAGACCTTCTCGGGCCTGTTCTGGAGCGGCCAGCAGGCGGTGGCCAACGGCCTGGCCGACCGCTACGGCAGCCTCGACGAGGTGGCCCGCGACGTGGTCAAGGCCGAGGACATCATCGACTACACGCCAAAGGAAAACGTGGCCGAGCGGCTGGCCAAGCGCTTCGGCGCGGCCGTGGGCGCAGGCGCCGTCAAGGCGCTGGGCACGGACGCGGCGATCCGCTGATCAGCCCAGCCCCCGCACGCAGGCCAGGGCAGCGGAGGGAGGCAGCGTCCCTGCGCCTTCAGCTGTCGATGTCGTGCAGTAGGCGCAGCGTGGCCTCGGGCGACAGGCTGAGCAGCTCGCCCACGTCGGTCAGGTCATCGGGCAGCGCGGCCTGGGCGCCGGGCGTGTCCCAGCCGTCCTGGGTGTGGCGGGCCACGCGCACGGCCAGCATCACGGTGCGCGTCTGCGGGTGATGGGCGGTCTTGTCATCCGTCATGCGGATGAGCAGGCTGGGCAGCCGCCAGACCTTCATCAGGCCCTGCTCCAGGTCCTGCAGCTCGATGCCGAGCACCTCGCGCTGGGCGGCGGAGGAGCGCAGCGCCGCGTCGGCCTGCTGCAGCGCCTGGATGCGCAGCGCCAGCTCGGGCGCGTGGCACCACAGCAGCATCTCGGCGAAGTCGTGCAGCAGCGCGGCGGTCTGCACCACGGCGGCGTCCTCGTCCATGCGGTGCACCGCAAACCCCAGGGCGAAGCTGGCCGAGCGCCAGGCGCGCTTGAGCACGCGCTGCAGCCCCAGCATGGCCGGCACCTGGCCTTCCAGGCGGGCGGCCACGGACTCCAGCGTGGTGAAGGCGCGGAAGAACGGGTCGATGCCCATCATCACGACGGCCGCGGTGACGGTCTCGGCGTCAGTGACCACGGTGTCCGGCCGCCGGCGTGCGGCCTCGA
Source organism: Burkholderiales bacterium (assembly GCA_016219375.1). Lineage (GTDB taxonomy): Bacteria > Pseudomonadota > Gammaproteobacteria > Burkholderiales > Burkholderiaceae_C > Aquabacterium. The sequence continues at coordinate 41,451 of JACRNC010000020.1, read as the reverse complement.
TCAGCACGCGCAGCGCCATCAGTGGGTCGCTGCCCACGCTCTGGCTGATCATCTTGGCGTCCACGCAGCCGCGCTCTTCCTCGGCCTGGCGCAGCAGCGCCAGCTCCTCGATGGTGCTGGGCAGCACCGGGATCCCGGCCTTGCGGAAGTGGGCGATCCAGGCCGACAGGTCGGGCAGGGGGCGGGTCAGCATGGCGGCTCTTTCGGTCCTTGACGACAGCATCGGCGCATTGCGGGCGGACTTGAGCAGGCACTTTCCCGGGCATGCCTCGCCGCGCAGACGCCGCCCAAAGCAAACGACCCCCGGGGGGGCCGGGGGTCGTCAGGTGGGTGCCGGGTCAGCGGGCCGTTTTACTTGGCCTTGCCCAGCAGGCCTTCCTTGAGGCTTTCATCGACCGGGTCGCTGCCCAGCCAGATGCGCAGGATGGCTTGGTAGAAGTCCTCGCCGGGGATGTCGCGGCCCTTCTGCTCGCCGTTGAAGAGCACGCGGGTGCCGGTGCCGGGCAGGAAGTTGAGCTCCAGCCTGGAGCCCTTCTTGGCCGTGCCCACCTGCAGCATCAGCGCGCGCAACTCGTCGAGCTTGGACTGGAACTTGGCCACGTCGGCGGCCGAGTTGTTGGCCTTGAAGCCCTTGATCATGGCCTCGGCGAAGTCTTCGCCGCTGAGGTCGCGCAGCATCACGGCATGCACGCTCTTGGGGCCGGGCTGGCTGAGCACGCCGGTGGCCGTGGCGTCCTTGCGCGGCAGGTACAGGCCCGCGGCATAGACCTTGATGATCACCTTGGTGCGCAGGCCGGCGCCGTTGAGCACCAGGGCTTGGCCGCCGAGCTGCGCGGTGTCGTCGAACTTGATGCCGGCGACCTCGATGGCGGCCCAGGCGGGGGCGGCGGCAATGGCGGCCACGATGGCGGCGGCGCGCAGGAAGGATGCAGTCTTCATCGTCTTCTCCTGTTGGTGAGCCCCGGTCTGGGCCGGGGCGTTGTCGAGCGGGCGCGGCATGTTACGCGGCACGGTCGGGCCGCCCGCATTTCCTCACGGTCGCAGATGTAACCGATTGGCGGGTGCGGCAGGCGCCGCTGTCACAATCCCCCTGTTTTCACCTCTCGCCCGCCTGCGGGCTGCCGGCCTTGTCCCCCACGACCGTTTCCTTGCCGTCCCGCCGCCGGGCCCCCGTCGCCGCATTCGACCAGGGGCAAGAGGCATGAGCTTCCTCGTGATGGACATCGGCAACACCCGCCTGAAGTGGGCGCTGTATGCCGAGGCGGATCCGCAGTCCGCCCTGCTGCACGGCGGCGTCGCGCTGCTGGAGGACATCGACCAGCTCGCCCGCGTGCAGTGGCACGGGCTGCCGCATCCGCAGGCCATGCTGGGCTGCGCCGTGGCCGGCGAGGCCGTGCGCCGCCGCGTGGAGGAGCAGCTCAGCATGTGGCAGCTGCAGCCTCGCTGGGTGGTGGCCCAGGCCGAGGCGGCCGGCGTGCACAACAGCTATGAACACCCCGCCCGCCTGGGCGCCGACCGCTGGGCGGCGCTGGTCGGTGCGCGCCATCGCCTGCTGCGGCAGGCCGCCGGCCAGGCGCCGCGCGCTGCGGTGGTGGTGATGGTGGGCACGGCGGTCACGGTGGACGCGCTGGACGAGTCCGGCCGCTTCCTGGGCGGCTGCATCCTGCCCGGCTACGGCCTAATGCTGGCCGCGCTGGAGACCGGCACCGCCGGCCTGCGCGTGCCCTCCGGCGAGGTGCGCGACTTCCCCACCAACACCAGCGATGCGCTGATGAGCGGCGGCACCGATGCGATTGCCGGCGCGGTCGAGCGCATGGCCCGCCGGCTGTCCGCCCGCAGCGGCCAGACGCCGGCCGTGTTGCTGTCCGGCGGCGCGGCCATCAAGGTGGCGCCCAGCCTGGGCCTGCCGCACGAGATGCTCGACACCCTGGTCTTCGAGGGCCTGCTCAAGCTCGCTGCCGAGCCGGCCTGAAGCGCCCCGCCGAAGGCCGCGGCCGCGACCTGCAGCCGCTGCGGCCAGCGCCCGCCGCGGCTGGCAGGTGGGAGCGAGAGGCCGCGCGCCGTGCCGGCCCTCAAAGGATGAAGCGCGACAGATCCTCGTTGCGCGACAGCTCGCCCAGGCGGGCATCGACATACGCCGCGTCGATGGTCACCGTCTCGCCGCTGCGGTCGCTGGCGGCAAAGCTCACTTCGTCGAGCAGCCGCTCCATCACCGTGGACAGGCGCCGCGCGCCGATGTTCTCGGTGCGCTCGTTGACCTCGTAGGCCACCTGGGCCAGGCGCTTGAGGCCGTCGGGTGTGAAGGTGATGGCCACGCCCTCGGTGGCCAGCAGCGCCTGGTACTGGCGCGTCAGGCTGGCTTCGGTCTGCGTCAGGATGGCCTCGAAGTCCTCGACGCTGAGCGAGGCCAGCTCCACCCGGATCGGGAAGCGCCCCTGCAGCTCGGGGATCAGGTCGCTGGGCTTGCTCAGGTGGAAGGCGCCGGAGGCGATGAAGAGGATGTGGTCGGTGCGCACCATGCCGTACTTGGTGTTCACCGTGGTGCCCTCCACCAGCGGCAGCAGGTCGCGCTGCACACCCTGGCGGGACACATCGGCGCCGCCGGCTTCCGAGCGCGTGGCCACCTTGTCGATCTCGTCGATGAAGACGATGCCGTTCTGTTCGGCGTTGTGCACGGCGCGGCTGCGGATCTCGTCCTCGTTGACCAGGCGGCCGGCTTCCTCGTCGATCAGCTGCTTGCGGGCCTCGGCGATGGTCAGCTTGCGCGTGCTGCGCTTGCCCGCGCCCAGCTGGGAGAACATGCCGCGCAGCTGCTCGGCCATCTCCTCCATGCCCGGCGGGGTGACGATCTCCATCGCCTGGCCGCGCGCCTCGGCCAGCTCGATCTCGATGACCTTGTCGTCCAGTGCGCCTTCGCGCAGCCGCTTGCGCATGATCTGCCGGGCCGCGTTGTCCTCGGGCTGCGCGCTGCCGGGCGCGATGCCGAATTCGCTGCGCGGCGGCGGCACCAGCACATTGAGGATGCGTTCTTCTGCGGCGTCCTCGGCCTTGCCGCGCAGGGCCTGCACCTGGGCCTGGCGCTCCTGCTTGACGGCGGACTCGACCAGGTCGCGGACGATGGAGTCCACGTCCTTGCCCACGTAGCCCACCTCGGTGAACTTGGTGGCCTCCACCTTGATGAAGGGCGCATCCGCCAGCCGGGCCAGGCGGCGGGCGATCTCGGTCTTGCCCACGCCGGTCGGGCCGATCATCAGGATGTTCTTGGGCGTGATCTCCTGGCGCAAGGCGGCTTCGACCTGCTGGCGGCGCCAGCGGTTGCGCAGGGCGATGGCCACGGCGCGCTTGGCATCGCGCTGGCCGATGATGTGGCGGTCCAGCTCGGCGACGATCTGCTGCGGGGTGAGGGCTGCGCTCATGGTGTGTCCTTCAGCGGCCGCCCGCGGCTGCGGTGCCGCCCAGCGTCTCGATGGTGTGGTTCTGGTTGGTGTAGATGCACAGGTCGCCGGCGATCTCCAGCGCGCGCTTGACGATGTCGGCGGCCGGCATCTCGGTGTGCTGCAGCAGGGCACGGGCAGCGGCCTGCGCATAGGCGCCGCCGGAGCCGATGGCGATGATCCCGTGCTCGGGCTCCAGCACGTCGCCGTTGCCGGTGATGATCAGCGAGGTCTGCGCGTCGGCCACGGCCAGCATGGCCTCCAGGCGGCGCAGCACGCGGTCGGTGCGCCAGTCGCGCGTGAGCTCCACCGCAGCGCGGGCCAGGTGGCCCTGGTGCTTCTCCAGCTTGGCCTCGAAGCGCTCGAACAGCGTGAAGGCATCGGCCGTGGCGCCGGCAAAGCCGGCCAGCACCTGCTCACGGTAGAGCTTGCGCACCTTGCGCGCGCTGGCCTTGACGACGATGTGGCCCAGCGTGACCTGGCCGTCGCCACCCAGGGCGACTTGCCAGCCGCCCTGGCCGTCGGGCCGGCGCACGCTGACGATGGTGGTGCCGTGGAAGGGCTCCATTGCGGGTCTTTCGGGTTGGAAACTCGGGCTGAGCAGATGGCGGCGAAACCGCAGGACTCAAGCCCCGGCAGCCAAATCTGGCCGAAATATGTGGCCCAACACGTGGCCGAAGACGTGGGCCGAGAACGTAGGCCAGAGAGACGCGGCGCATGCCGATGCGGCAGATGCGGCGACAGGCCATGCGGGCGGGTACGGAGCTCGCCACGAGCCTTGGGGCGCCGCGCCATCAGGCAGGAAGCAGCCGGGGAGCGGCCAGGAAACAGCCGCTCAGTGGTCGTTGCCGGGGAGGCCGCCGAGCCCGCGCCGCCCCGCGCGAGGCGCGCAAGGCTGGCGGGGTCAGACGTTGCGCAGCCGCACGCGGGCGTGCTCGTTGATGCCCATCGCGCCGAAGAACAGCGCCACCAGCCGGTTGGCCTGCTCGAACTGGATCAGCCGCTGCTCGCCGCGTCGGGCGAGCACCCAGTTGAGCAGGTCGCCTGCGGCGATGAAGTCCACGCGGATGAGCCGCGTGCAGGCGATCTCCACCACGTTGGCGGCGCCCAGTGCCTCGTCCAGGCCCTTGAGCGTGGAGCCGATGTCGCCGACCAGCTGGCCGCTGAGCTCCAGCGTGGCCACCTGCAGCTGCGCCGGCTCGTCCATCAGGCGCGACTCGACGAAGGAGGTGGACACATCGCTGATGCGCGACAGCGGCGCGGCGGTGGTGCTGCTGCCCTCGTCGTGCGTCTCCACCTTGCAGGCGGTGGGCTCCCAGGAAGGCGGCGAGACCTCGTAGGTCACGCAGTAGTCGATGGCTACCTCGTCGAACTGATCCGCCCGGTTGACCAGGCGCATCACGTCCAGGCGCAGCAGCCAGTAGGCCGGGTCGACGTCACGCACGCCGGTGGGCGTGGCGTCACGCAGCACGCCCTGCAGCTGGTCCACCCCAGCCCAGCGCATCTCCATCGGCTCCCTGGCCCAGGCGCGCAGCAGTTGGCTCAGCTCGGCACAGGCCTGGGTTTCGATGCTGCCCAGGTCGGTCCAGTCCAGGTGCCAGGGCCGCGGCGTCTGCAGCAGCTGCGAGCGCAGCCGGGCAACGGCCTCCACATCCAGCCGCACCGGGCTGACCCAGCCGGCCACGGCACCGGCCGGCGCCGGAGAGCCGGCGGCGGCCTGGGCGGGCGCCGGCGCAGCAGCGCGCGCCTGCTCGGCGGCGGCGGCCACCTGGCGGGGCAGCGAGAACCACTGCGGCGCAGACTGGCCGAAGCGCTGGGCGAAGGTGACGGCCAGCTGCTCGAACTTGTCCTGCTGGTCGGTCGCGCGGTAGAGGTCGAAGAGCACCAGCCAGGTGTCGGGGTGATCAGCCCGGCTGGCGCCGTCGGCGATCAGGCCCATCAGCGACCGCTCGCACTGGTCGAAGTCGGCATTGGCAAAGGCGATGACCGCCTCGTCGAGCTCCGGGTCGTGCACCACCTCGCTGACGTCCACGGCCATCGCGTTGACGAAGTCCGACGGCGTGCCGCCGGCCAGGGGCGACAGCGGCGAGGTGGGCGGCAGCGTCAGCGGCGCGGTGGCCGCATGCTGCCAGCTCATGTCGGGCGCGGTCTGCGGCTGGCCGGCCGCGCGGGCGGCCTCGATCACCGCCGGCGAGATGTTGTTGTCCGCCTCGGCGGGCCGGGCCAGCGGCTCCTCGCCCATGGCCGCCGGCAGCGTCGTGGCGTTGAAGAAGGAAGCCGAGCGCTCCTGCTGCACGGCATGCCGGCGCAGCGATTCGCCCACCATCTGCTGCTCGATGGCGTCGATCTTGTCCTTGACCGCCAACTGCGGCCGGGCGTTGTCCTGGTGCCGGCCCTCGGAGTCCAGGTTGGACGTGGGCAGCAGCGCCTCGGGCTGGCCGGACAGGCCCTCGCGACGGATCTTGCGCAGCATGTCGAGCTCGCGCTTGCGCACGAAGTCGTTGCGCCGCTTGCGCTCGATCATCGCCTTGATCTCGGACTTGGCGTATTCGCTCTCGGCCGCGTCGGGGCCGACCGAGGCGAGGTCGGACCAGTCCGTCGTCGGATTGGCGACAAAGCGCGCCACCTTGGCCAGGAAACCGGGGACGTTCTTCTGGTCGGCCATCTCGAGACGCAATGGGCGATGCTGCGGGACGCGTCAGTCGCCGAACAGCTTTTGCTTGAGTTCGCGGCGCTGCTGCGCTTCGAGCGACAGCGTGGCGGTGGGCCGGGCGATCAGCCGGCCCAGCCCGATGGGCTCGCCGGTCTCGTCGCAGTAGCCGTAGTCGCCGGCCTCGATGCGGGCCAGCGCCTGGGAGATCTTCTTGAGCAGCTTGCGCTCGCGGTCACGGGTGCGCAGCTCCAGGGCGTGCTCTTCCTCGATGGTGGCGCGGTCGGCCGGGTCGGGGACGATGGAGGTGTCCTCGCGCAGGTGCTCGGTGGTCTCGCCGGCGTTGGACAGCAGGTCGTTCTTCAGCTGCTCCAGGCGGGTGCGGAAGAACTCCATCTGCTTGTCGTTCATGTACTCGCTGTCGGGCATGGCGAGCACTTCTTCGTCGGTCAGGTCGCGGCCCGCCTTGGATTTCCAGGCGTTGGCGAGCTTCGGATCGACTTTGGTGGCAGTTTGGGGCATGGGGGATTCGGGGCGGCTCGCCTTGGCGCCGGAGGCGGATGGGCGGGCCGTTGTGGGGGCAGGCTGGGTGGGCGCCTGGGGCGCGGCCGCCTTGGCTGCCTTGGATGATTTGGCATCGGCGCTGCGGGCGCCGACTTGAGTGGGGGTTTCCGGTTGTGAGGCCTCGGCCGGCTTGGCCGTGGCCTTCTTTGCCGCGGGGGCCTTCTTGGCAGGGGCTTCGGCGCGCGGGGCCGCCTTTGCGGGTTTTCCCGCTGCTGCCGTCTCGCGCTGGGCCGTGGTCTTGCTCACAACTTTCTCCTGGCGATGGTCAGTTCCGGGCAGGGCGCCAACCGGGGTGCCCGTTTTGGGCGCGGCGATTGTAGCCACCGCACCTCGCAGCAGTACCCGTACTGCCCCGGTGTCGCCGGCCTCCTGCGCCGCCACGTACCGGCGCAGGAGCAAGCCAGGATCAGGCCAGGATCAAGACCGACCGGGCCGGGCCCTCAGGCCAGGCACTGGGCCAGGCCCTGCTCCAGGATGTCGCGGGGCAGGTCGATGCCGATGAACACCATCTTGCTCACCTTCTGCTCGCCGGGCGCCCACTTGGGGCCGACGTCGCTGCCCATGAGCTGGTGCACGCCCTGGAAGACCACCTTGCGGTCCATGCCGACGACGTTGAGCACGCCCTTGTAGCGCAGCATCTTGGGGCCGTAGAGCTGCACCATTGCGCCCAGGAAGTCCTCCAGCTTGGCCGCGTCGAAGGGCCGGTTGGAGCGGTAGACGAAGGACTTCACGTCGTCGTCGTGATGGTGGTGGTGCGGGTGGTCGCAGTGCTCACCATGCTCATGGTCATGGTCGTGGTGCTCGTGCTTGTGGCCATGACCGTCGCCGGTGAGGAAGTCCGGGTCCATATCCAGCTTGGCATTGAGGTTGAAGCCGCGCAGGTCGAAGACCTCCGAGAGCGGCACCTCGCCGAAATGCACCCGGCGCTGCGGCGCCCGCGGGTTCATGTGCTTGAGGCGGTGGGCCAGGGCATCGGCCTCCTCGGGCGTGACTAGGTCGGTCTTGCTGATGAAGATCTGGTCGGCAAAGCCCACCTGGCGGCGCGCCTCCTGGCGCTGGTCGAGCTGGCCCTGGGCATGCTTGGCGTCCACCAGCGTGAGGATGGAGTCGAGCAGGTAGAACTCGGCGATCTCGTCGTCCATGAAGAAGGTCTGGGCGACGGGGCCGGGGTCGGCCAGGCCGGTCGTCTCGATCACCACGCGCTCGAAATCCAGCTCGCCCTTGCGGCGCTTGGTGGCCAGCTCGGCCAGCGTGGCGCGCAGATCCTCGCGGATGGTGCAGCAGACGCAGCCGTTGCTCATCTGGATGATCTGCTCCTGGGTGTCGGACACCAGGATGTCGTTGTCGATGTTCTCCTCGCCGAACTCGTTTTCGATCACGGCGATCTTCATGCCGTGGCTCTCGGAGAGCACGCGCTTGAGCAGGGTCGTCTTGCCGCTGCCCAGGAAGCCGGTGAGGATGGTGACGGGGATCAGGCTCATGTTTTCTCGCTGCAAAACGCCATGCTAGCGCTGCTCGGGGCTGCGCCGGGGCATGGGGTATTCTTGCCGGATCCCAACGACGACACCTTCCTGTGTCCGACCCCTATCCCAGTCGGCCGCCGCGCGGCGACCGGCCCGCCGAGCGGGCCGAACGCGCGGGTGCCCACCACGACCGCCGCAGCCTGTTCGAGCGGGTGGTCGAATTCCTCTCCCCCGGGCCTGATTCCAAGGCCGAACTGATCGAAACGCTGGCTGATGCCGAGCAGCGTGAACTGATCGAGCCGCAATCCCGCGTGATGCTGGAAGGCGTGCTGCGCATGGCGGACCTCACCGCCGGCGACGTGATGGTCGCTGCCCGGCGCATGGATCTGCTGGACATCGACGCGCCCTACGACGAGCTGCTGCACGTGGTGATCGACACCGGGCACTCGCGCTTCCCGGTCTACGACGGCGACCGCGAGAACATCATCGGCATCCTGATGGCCAAGGACCTGCTCAAGCTGCAGCGCGCGCCGGAGCTGAACCTGCGCACGCTGTTGCGGCCGGCGGTCTTCGTGCCCGAATCCAAGCGCTTGAACGAGCTGCTGGGCGACTTCCGCTCCAACCGCAACCACCTGGCCATCGTCGTGGACGAGTTCGGCCGCACCGCGGGCCTGATCACCATCGAGGACGTGCTGGAGGAGATCGTCGGCGAGATCGAGGACGAGTTCGACGACAAGGATGGCGAGAGCGCCATCTTCACCCTGGCCGACGGCAGCCAGCGCGTGGCGGGGGACGCTGAGATCCGCGCGGTCAACGAGGCCTTCGGCGTGCACCTGCCGGACGACGAGTTCGACACCATCGGCGGCCTGGTGGCCCATGAGGTGGGCCATGTGCCGCGCCGCGGCGAGGCCGCAGACCTGGCCGGGCTGCGCTTCACGGTGATGCTGGCGCGCGGCGGTGCCGTGCGCTGGTTCAAGGTGACGCGCGCCGAAGGCGAGCGCGCCGGCCTGGCCCAGTGAGGGTCGCCGCCCCGGCGCGACCGGCCACGGGCTGGCCGCTGCTGCCCGATCTGCTGCTGGCCGCGTTGGCCGGGGCACTGCAGGCGCTGGCCAGCGCACCGGGCGTTGTCGGCATGGCGACGCTGTGGCCGCTGACGCTGCTGTCGGCCGGCTGGCTGGCCGCGCGGGCCGGCCGGGCGCCGTCGGCCTGGCGGGCGGCCGGCCTGGGTTGGGTATTCGGCACCGCGTGGCTGGTGGCAGGCACCGGCTGGCTGTTCATCAGCATGCATCGCTACGGCGGCATGCCGGCTTGGCTGTCGGCCGCGGCGGTGCTGGCGCTGTCTGGGGCGCTGTCGCTCTATCTGATGCTGGCCGTCGGTGCGTTCCGCCGGCTGGCCCGCGGCCGGGCGGCCGGCGACGCGCTGCTCTTTGCCGCGCTGTGGGCGGCTGCCGAATGGGCGCGCGGCGTGATCTTCACCGGCTTTCCGTGGGCGGCCAGCGGCTATGCGCAGGTGGACGGGCCGCTGGCGCGGCTGGCGCCTCTCGTCGGCGTCTACGGCATCGGCGCGGTGGCGGCGGGCCTGGCCGCCTGGGTGGCCCTGGCGCGCACGCTGCGCGCGGCCGTGCCGGCGCTCGTCGCAACGGGCGTGGGCCTGGCTGCGCTGGCCGCCTGGGGCGGCATGAGCTTCACCCGGCCCGTGGGCGAGCTGCGCGTGACCCTGCTGCAGGGCAACGTGCCGCAGGACCAGAAGTTCGACCCTGAGCACATGCTGGCCGCGCTGCAGTGGCACACCGGGCAGCTGGTCGATGCCGGCCCCGGCTTGGTGGTGGCACCCGAGACGGCCATCCCGCTGCTGCCGCAGCAGATGCCCGAGGGCTACTGGGACGAGCTGCGGCGGCTGTTCAATCGCCCGGATCGCGCCGCGCTGGTCGGCGTGCCGCTGGGCAACGACAAGGCGGGCTACACCAACTCGGTGGCCGGGCTGTCGGCGGACACGGCGCTGTCCCCGGCCGGCTTCTACCGCTACGACAAGCACCACCTGGTGCCCTTCGGTGAGTTCATCCCCTGGGGCTTCCGCTGGTTTGTGGACCTCATGCACATGCCGCTGGGCGACTTCAGCCGCGGGCCGCTGGCGCCGCCGCCGTTCGTGGTGGGCGCGCAGCGCATCGGGCCGAACATCTGCTACGAGGATCTCTTCGGCGAAGAGCTGGCCGCGCGGCTGGTCGATCGCGTGAACGCGCCGACCATCTTTGCCAATGTTAGCAACATCGCCTGGTTCGGCCGCTCGCATGCCATCGAGCAGCACCTGCTGATCTCGCGCATGCGCACGCTGGAGCTGCAGCGGCCGATGATCCGTGCGACGAACACCGGGGCCACCGCCGTCATCGACCACACGGGCCGGGTGACGGCACTGCTGCCGCCCCACACCCGCGGCGTGCTGCGCGGCACGGTTCAGGGCCGTGACGGCGTCACACCCTATGCGTGGTGGGCGGGCCATGCGGGCCTGTGGCCGTTGATCGGAGGGGTGATCGCGGTGCTCGGCTGGGCGGGCTGGCGGCGGCGCTGATCAGCATGCGGATGGCGGCTGAGTGACGCCCGGGCCGCGCCTGTCGCACCGGTTTGCAGATCACCTCTTACTTAGAATCCGCCGATTGCCCGCGCCATCGGCAGCGGCTCATTCATCCCTCGACGGATTGCAGCCCCGGGCATGGGCCCGCGCGACCTGCGCCTTCCACGACTCCTCGACCCACGATGCTGACCTTCCAGCAAATCATCCTGCGCCTGCAGCAATACTGGGACGCGCAGGGCTGCGCCCTGCTGCAACCCTATGACATGGAAGTGGGCGCCGGCACCAGCCACACCGCCACCTTCCTGCGCGCCATCGGCCCCGAGCCCTGGAAGGCCGCCTACGTGCAGCCCAGCCGCCGGCCCAAGGACGGCCGCTACGGCGAGAACCCCAACCGCCTGCAGCACTACTACCAGTACCAGGTGGTGCTCAAGCCGGCGCCGGCCAACATCCTGGAGCTGTATCTGGGCTCGCTGGAGGCGCTGGGCTTCGACCTCAAGAAGAACGACATCCGCTTCGTCGAAGACGACTGGGAGAACCCCACGCTCGGCGCCTGGGGCCTGGGCTGGGAGGTCTGGCTCAACGGCATGGAGGTGACGCAGTTCACCTACTTCCAGCAGGTGGGCGGTATCGACTGCCGGCCGATCACCGGCGAGATCACCTACGGGCTGGAGCGGCTGGCCATGTACCTGCAGGGCGTGGAGAACGTCTACGACCTGACCTACGCGCCGGGGCTCAAGTACGGCGACGTGTTCCATCAGAACGAGGTGGAGCAGAGCACCTACAACTTCGAGCACAGCGACGTGGACTTCCTGCTGACCGCCTTTGCGGCGCACGAGAAGCAGGCGCAGCACCTGATGGCGCAGCAACTGGCGCTGCCGGCCTACGAGCAGGTGCTCAAGGCCGCGCACACCTTCAACCTGCTTGATGCCCGCGGGGCCATCAGCGTGACCGAGCGCGCCGCCTACATCGGCCGCATCCGCAACCTGGCACGCGCGGTGGCGCAGAGCTATTTCGACAGCCGCGCGCGGCTGGGCTTCCCGATGGCCCCGCGCGCCTGGGCCGAGGCCGTGGCCGCGCAGCAGGCCGCCGCCGAGGCCAAGTCCGCCAAGGCGGCCGCCTGAACTCTTCGATGAGCCCGCTGAAAGAACGAGAACCGATGTCCGCCAAGAACCTGCTCGTCGAACTGTTCGTCGAAGAACTGCCGCCCAAGGCCCTGAAGAAGCTGGGCGAGGCCTTTGCGTCCGGCCTGGTGGCCGCGCTGCGTGCCCAGGGGCTGGTGGAGGAGGGGGCGGTGGTCACGCCCTATGCCTCGCCGCGCCGCCTGGCCGCGCATGTCACCGGCGTGCTGCCGCGTGCGGCCGACAAGGCCGTGTCGCAAAAGCTCATGCCGGTGGCCGTGGCCCTGGATGCCGGCGGCCAGCCCACGCCCGCGCTGCTCAAGAAGCTGTCTGCGCTTGGCGCGGATGCGTCGGTCGTGCCGCAGCTGCAGCGCAAGCCCGACGGCAAGGCCGAGGCCTTGTTCCTGGACACGACGGTTGCCGGCGCCACGCTGGCCGAGGGCTTGCAAAAGGCGCTGGACGAGGCGCTGGCCAAGCTGCCCATCCCCAAGGTGATGACCTACCAGCTGGAGACGGGCGAGGGCGCGGACTTCCAGCCCGGCTGGACCAGCGTGCACTTCGTGCGCCCGGCCCACGGCCTGGTGGCGCTGCACGGAGCGGACGTGGTGCCGGTGTCGGTGCTGGGCCTGCATGCCGGCCGCGACACCCACGGCCACCGCTTCGAGGCGGCCGCCGACCCCATCGCGCTGCCGGATGCCGATGCCTATGCCGAGCTGCTGGAGCGCCAGGGCGCGGTGATCGCGTCGTTTGACGCCCGCCGCGCCGAGATCGCCCGCCAGCTGCAGGCTGCCGCCGCGTCTGCCGGGCAGGGCCTGAAGCCCATCGAGGACGACGCGCTGCTCGACGAGGTGACCGCACTGGTGGAGCGGCCCAATGTGCTGCTGGGCCGCTTCGAGCAGGCCTTCCTCGACGTGCCGCAGGAGTGCCTCATCCTGACGATGAAGGCCAACCAGAAGTACTTCCCGCTGCTGGACGCGGCCGGCAAGCTCACCAACCAGTTCCTCATCGTCAGCAACATCCGCCCGCAGGACCCCAGCGCCGTGATCGGCGGCAACGAACGCGTGGTGCGCCCGCGGCTGGCCGATGCCAAGTTCTTCTTCGACCAGGACCGCAAGAAGACGCTGGCCTCCCGCGTGCCTGGCCTGGCCCGCGTCGTCTATCACAACAAGCTTGGCACCCAGGGTGAGCGCGTGGAGCGGGTGCGCGCCATCGCGCGGGCGCTGGCCGAGCTGTGGCGAGCGGGCGATGCGGCCTTTGCCCAGCAGGCCGACCAGGCGGCCGAGCTGGCCAAGGCCGACCTGCTGACCGACATGGTCGGCGAGTTTCCGGAGCTGCAGGGTGTGATGGGCGGCTACTACGCCCGCCACGACGGCCTGCCTGGCGCCGTGGCCGAGGCGATCGAGGATCACTACCGCCCGCGTTTTGCCGGCGACGAACTGCCGCGCAGCGACGTCGGCGTGGTCGTGGCCCTGGCCGACAAGCTGGAGACGCTGGTCGGCCTGTTCGGCATCGGCCAGCTGCCCACCGGCGACAAGGACCCGTTCGCCCTGCGCCGCCATGCGCTGGGTGTGATCCGCATGCTGATCGAGCGCCGTCTGCCGCTGGGCCTGGGCGAGGTGCTGGAGGCTGCGGCGCTCGTCTTCCCCGGCCGCATGCCGACGCAGACGCCGTTCAGTGGCTCCACGGCCGCGCTGCAGGCCTTCATGCTGGAGCGCCTGGCCGGCAGCCTGCGTGAATCCGGCTACACGGCCCAGGAGGTGGACGCCGTGCTCGCGCTGCAGCCCCAGCGCCTGGCCGACGTGCCCCAGCGCCTGGCGGCGGTGCGCGCCTTTGCCGCGCTGCCGGAAGCGGAGTCCCTGGCTGCCGCCAACAAGCGCGTGGGCAACATCCTGCGCAAGGTGGAGACGCCGGTGGAAGCCCGCGTAGACGCGGCGCTGCTCAAGGAGCCGGCCGAGGCCGCGCTGGCCCAGGCCTTGCAAGCGGCTGCCCCGCAGGCCGATGCGGCCTTCGAGCGCGGCGACTACACCGCGTCGCTGCAGGCGCTGGCGGTGCTCAAGGGCCCGGTGGACGCCTTCTTCGACGGCGTGATGGTCAACGCGGACGACCCCGCGCTGCGCGCCAATCGCCTGGGCCTGCTGGCCACGCTGCATGCGGCCATGAACCGCGTGGCTGATCTGTCCCGCCTGGCCGCCTGACAAGGCAATCCGATGCAAGCAGTCCCCCGTCTGGTCATCATCGACCGCGACGGCACCATCAACGAGGACCGTGACGACTACGTCAAGTCGCTGGACGAGTGGGTGCCCATCCCCGGCGCGCTGGAGGCCATCGCCCGGCTCAACCAGGCGGGCTGGCAGGTGGTGGTGGCGACCAACCAGTCCGGGCTGGGGCGGGGGCTCTTCGACATGGCCGCACTCAATGCCATGCACGCGCGCATGCACCAGTTGCTGATGCAGCTGGGCGGGCGCATCGAGGCGGTGTTCTTCTGCCCGCACACGCCGGACGACCAGTGCGGCTGCCGCAAGCCGCAGCCGGGGCTGTTTGCCGCCATTGCGGATCGATTCAACGTGGACCTGCGCGGCGTGCCGATGGTGGGCGACATGCCGCGCGATCTGCTTGCCGGTGTGGCGGTGGGCTGCCGGCCGCACCTGGTGCGCACGGGGCAGGGCGCGCGGCTGAGCGATGACGACATCGCCGAGCTGCGCCGCCAGGCGCCGGGCCTGCACGTGCATGCCGACCTGGGCGCCTTTGCCGATGCCCTGATTGCCGATGAAGCGCGCGCCGAGCCGCGCGCGCCGGCTGCGCTGGAGACCGCATCGTGAACCTGCCGTTGCTGGCGCTGCGCTCGCTGCTGCTCAATCTGTGGATGGCCACCACCGTGGTGCCGTGGGCCATCATGATGATGGTGCTGTCCATCGGCATCCGCGGCGAGCGCCTGTTCTGGGTGGCCGCCGGCTGGCTGCGCATCGCGCTCTTCGGTGCGCGACACATCTGCGGCATCCGCCACCGGGTGCACGGCTGGTCGCACATCCAGACCCTGCATGCCCGCGGCCAGCGCGTCATCCTGTGCTCCAAGCACCAGTCCACCTGGGAGACCTTCTTCTTCCCGACCGTGATGCCGCGCGCGCTGAGCTACGTCTTCAAGCGCGAGCTGATCTACGTGCCCTTCTTCGGCTGGGCGATGGCGCGGCTGGACATGGTGCACATCGACCGCTCCAAGGGCACGCAGGCCTGGGAGCGCGTGGCCAGCCAGGGCCGGCGCTTCATGGAGCAGGGCATGTGGATGATCATGTTCCCCGAGGGCACGCGCATCCGCCGCGGCCGCGTGGGGCGCTACAAGACGGGCGCCGCCCGGCTGGCCGTGGCCACCGACACGCCGATCGTGCCGATCGCGGTGGCCTCGGCGCGCTGCTGGCCCAAGAACTCGGTGATCAAGCGCCCGGGCGTGATCGACGTGTCCGTCGGCCCGCCGATCTTGCCGGCCGGGCATACGGTGGAATCGCTGATGGCCGCGGTCGAGAGCTGGATCGAGACCGAGATGCGCCGCCTGGACCCCGAGGCCTATGCCGGCGCGACCGAAGCGGGCCGCAGCCACGCATCCGCCTGAGCCGGCCCTGGAAGCGATGAGCCGCGACGCACGCGACAGCGCCCGGGCCGCGGCTGGGCAGCTCAGCCTGTTCGGTGAGGCGGAAGCCGCCGTGGCAGGGCGCCGCCCGACCGGCGATGCGGCCGGGCGCGGTGCGGTGCGCCCGGGCGCCGGCCGGCCGCCTGCGGGCGAGGCATCCCCCGGCGTATTGCCGGCAGCCGGTGCCATCGCGGCGGACGATCGGCCCGGGCTGATCGAGCCTGCATCCGCGCCCGCGCCCGCGCCGGCGGCCGGTCCCGCGCCCGCTCCGGCGCCCGCGCCGGGCAGGCCGCTGGCGCCCGCGCGGCCCCGGTCCACGGGGGCCCCCGGCGTGGAGCCGCCTGCGGCCACGGTGCTCTTTCGCCATCCGCGCGCCAGCCGCGAGATCCGCCTGGGCGAAGCGGTGGTCGCCTACGAGCTCACGCGTGCGCGCCGCCGCAGCATCGGCATGGTGGTCAGCGCAGAAGGCCTGAGCGTGCGCGCGCCGCGCTGGGTGGGCGTGGCCGAGATCGAATCGGCCCTGCATGCCAAGGCCGCGTGGATCCGCAGCAAGCTGGCCGATCAGCGCGAGCGCGCCCGCCGCGGCGAGGCCGCCCGCATCGAATGGGCCGACGGCGCATCGCTGCCCTTCCTGGGCGAGACGGTGATCCTGGTGCTCGACGAGCGCGTCACCGGCGCGGTGCTGCACACCGATATCGAGGCCCTGCCCGGCGTGCCCAGGCTGACGCTGCACCTGGGCCTGCCCCATACCGCCGCGCCGGCGCAGATCCGCGACGCGGTGCAGGCCTGGCTGCAGCGCCAGGCCCGGCGCATCTTCGAGGAGCGCTGCACGCACTACGCCGACAAGCTGGGCGTGCGCGTGACGCGGCTGCAGCTGTCCAACGCGCAGACGCGCTGGGGCAGCGCCAGCGCCGACGGCTCCATCCGCCTGAACTGGCGGCTGATCCATCTGGGCATGGCCACCATCGACTACGTCGTCGCCCACGAGCTGGCCCACCTGCGCGAGATGAACCACAGCCCGCGCTTCTGGGACGTGGTGCGCTCCGTCATCCCCGACGTGGACCGTGTGCGCCAGGGCCTGCGCAACGAGGTGCTGCCCGATCTGGGCGGCTGAGCGCCGAAGCGGCCCCTGCGGCGCAGCACGCTGGGCAAGGTGGCCGCGGCGCGGCGCCCGGCCTGCAGGCAAGATGGCCGCGGACCCGCCCGCGCTGTGACCTGTGACGCGCCAGCCGCGCCGACGCGGCTCTGGCCCGGCCTTCAGGCCAGCGAGAAGCGATAGACCCCGTCCGCGCCACGCTCGCGCCGCAGCTCGCCGGCCAGCCACAGGCGGTGCAGGTGGGCCAGGGCCTCGCCCATCGCGAAGGTGGTCTGGTGCAGGTCGAGCTGGCGGCGGAAGAGCACCGGCAGCAGGTCGGCGGCGCTGGTGGGCTGCTGGCGGCAGGCGTGCAGCGTCTCCTGCAGCCGCTCGTCGTGATGGCGGGCCAGCTCGTTGATGCGCGTGTGCGCTCCGCCCCGGCCGTCTGCCGCCTGCTCGCCGCCGAAGGGCAGGCCGTGCGAGGGCAGCACCAGCGTCTGTG
Organism: Burkholderiales bacterium; assembly: GCA_016219375.1. GTDB lineage: Bacteria > Pseudomonadota > Gammaproteobacteria > Burkholderiales > Burkholderiaceae_C > Aquabacterium. The sequence goes on along the minus strand of JACRNC010000020.1, from coordinate 24,454 downwards.
GCGGCAGCAGCCGGGCCAGCGCGGCCAGCGAATCCAGATAGAGCGACAGCGGGTCGCCCTCGGGCTCGTTGTTGTGCACGCTGACGTTGGTGGAGATGCGCGGCAGCAGCATGTCGCCGGCGATGTAGAGGCCGCGCGCCGGGCAGTGCAGGCTGATGTGCTCCGGCGCGTGGCCGTAGCCGGCGATGCAGTGCCAGCTGTCGTCGCCGATGCGCAGCACCTGGCCGCCCAGCAGCCGCACATGCTGCGGCGGCAGCGCCGGCACCAGGCGCTGGTAGTAGCCCGAGCGCTCGCGCACGCCGGCCTGTGCGGCCGGGTCGGTCAGCCCGTGGCTGGCAAAGAAGTCGGCCGCGCGGTCGCCGCCGGCATCGGCGTCGTGGCTCATGGCCAGCTGCGCGGCGAAGAAGTCGCCCGCGCTGATCCAGGCGCGGCAGGCCTGCTGCGGCGTGGACCAGCGCTCGGTCAGCCAGGCGGCCGAGCCGATGTGGTCCGGGTGCATGTGGGTGACGACAACGCGCAGCACCGGCAGTCCGCCCAGGGCGCTGGCGAAGACCTGTTCCCACTGCTCGCGCACGTCGGACTTGCCCAGGCCGCAGTCCACGATGGTCCAGCCTTCGCGGCCGTCCAGCCGGTCGCGCAGCAGCCACAGGTTGATGTGGTTCAGCGCAAACGGCATGGCCATGCGCAGCCACAGCACGCCGTCCGCGATCTGTAGCACGCGGCCCGGCTCCGGCACGGCCTGATCGAAGGGGTAATGCAGGGCGGCCGGGGCGTGGGACATGGGGCAGGCGGGGGCACCGCAGGGAACAGCGAAGCGGCCGATTCTAGGAAGCCGGGCCCGGCCCGTGTCGGCCCCGCGGGTTCATGCCGAGCCGTTTGGTATGCGGGCATACCGCGAAGCGGCATACGGTTACGCCCGCGAGCGGTACATCGCCCGCCATGCGGAACGATGGGCTGCTGGCGAAACGCCCGACCTGTTCGCAATGTTGCTCACAACCCGCCGCCGTTGTCCGTCTGCCCGTCCGCCCCGTTGCGGTGCGATGCGGTGCGCCGGGTAGACAATGGCGGCCCTGACCCTGGGCCGGCAGTCCGCCACCCTGGGAGCGATGCAAACCGGGTCTCCCCCGCCCACGGGGGCGCCGGCCGCCGCTGCCGCTGGCATGGTGCTTGCGGCCGCAGACGGCGGTGCGCAGGCCCGCCCCTGCCAGCCTTCAACCGCCCCGCCGCCCCCGCCAGCCCAGTGCCGGCGGCCCAGCCGCCCGGGCCGATCCGCAGCGATGAAACTCACCCACCTCTTCGACAACAACCGCGCCTGGGCGCGGGACATCGAGCAGCGCATGCCTGGCTTCTTCAGCCGGCTGCGTGCCCAGCAGGCGCCGCAGTACATGTGGATCGGCTGCGCCGACAGCCGCGTGCCGGCCAACGAGGTCGTCGGCCTGCTGCCCGGCGAGCTCTTCGTCCACCGCAACGTTGCCAACGTGGTGGTGCATTCCGACCTCAACTGCCTGTCGGTGATGCAGTTCGCCATCGACCTGCTGAAGGTGCGCCACATCATGGTCGTGGGCCACTACGGCTGCAGCGGCGTGCGCGCGGCGATGGACAACCTGAGCGTGGGCATCGCCGACAACTGGCTGCGCCACGTGCAGGACGTGCGCAATCGCCACCAGGACTGGCTCGACACCCTGCCCGACGACAACCGCCGCCACGACGCGCTGTGCGAGCTCAATGTGCTGGAGCAGGTGGTCAACGTCTGCCAGACCACCGTCGTGCAGGAGGCCTGGGCCCGCGGCCAGGACGTGTCCATCCACGCCTGGGTCTACGGCATCCACAACGGCCTGGCCAAGGACCTGTCCTTCGACCTGGAGGACGCCGGCAGCGTGCGCGCCGCCTATGACCATGCCCTGCAGGCGCTCAAGCGCCGCCATGAGGAGATGCTGGCCCTGCCGGTCGCCGGGGAGGGCGCCTGAATGCTGACCACGCTGCCCACCGTCCACACCGACGCCCTGGACATCGCCCAGGCGATGCTGGAGGGCTTCAACCGCCACTACCGGCTCTTCCGCAAGGCCAGCGCCGAAGCCAAGGAGCGCTTCGAGGTCGCCGACTGGCACGGCCAGCAGCGCGTGCAGCGCGAGCGCATCGAGTTCTACGACCTGCGCGTCGATGAATGCGCCGAGATCCTGGCGCGCGACTACAAGGCCAGCACCCTGCCGATGGAGGTCTGGCAGATGGTCAAACTGCACTACATCGGCCTGCTGACCAACCACCACCAGCCCGAGCTGGCCGAGACCTTCTTCAACTCGGTCACCATCCGCATCCTGCACCGGCGCTACTACCGCAACGACTTCATCTTCGTGCGGCCGGCCGTCTCCACCGAGTACATCGAGATCGACGAGCGCCAGGAGCTGCTGACCTTCAAGGCCTACTACCCCAAGATGGAGACGCTGGGGCAGACGCTGCGCGAGATCGTCGACAACTTCAGGCTCAAGACGGAGTTCGAAGACCTGGACCGCGACATCGGCTTCGTGCTGGACGAGTTGCGCGCGCAGGTGGGCAACGTGCGGCTGCGCACCAACTTCCAGATCCAGGTGCTGTCGTCGCTGTTCTTCCGCAACAAGGGCGCCTACATCGTCGGCAAGGTGGTCAACGGCTTTCGCTCGCTGCCGTTCGCCATCCCCATCCTGCACAACTCGCGCAACCGGCTGTATGTGGACACGGCGCTGTTCGGCGAGGACGACATGCAGGCGCTGTTCAGCTTTGCGCGCGCCTACTTCATGGTCGAGATGGACATCCCCTCGGCCTATGTGCAGTTCCTGCGCTCGATGATGCCGCGCAAGCCGCGCGCGGAGCTCTACAACGCCATCGGCCTGCAGAAGCACGGCAAGAACCTCTTCTACCGCGATTTCCTCTTCCACCTGCGCCACTCCAGCGACAACTTCCGCATCGCGCCCGGCATCAAGGGCATGGTGATGCTGGTGTTCGACCTGCCGTCCTATCCCTTCGTCTTCAAGGTGATCAAGGACTTCTTCCCGCCGCAGAAGGAGACCACGCGCGAGCAGGTGATGGAGAAGTACCAGATGGTCAAGCGCCACGACCGCGTCGGGCGCATGGCCGACTCGCTGGAGTTCACCAACGTGGCCTTTCCGCGCGAGCGCTTCGACGAGGAGCTGATGCAGGAGCTCCAGCACTTCGCCCCCAGCCTGATCAAGGAAGAGGGCGAGGCGCTGATCCTGCGCCATGTCTACATCGAGCGCCGCATGATCCCGCTCAACATCTACCTGCAGGAGGCCAGCCCCGAGCAGGTGGAGCACGCGGTGATCGAGTACGGCAACGCGCTCAAGGACCTGGTGGCCGCCAACATCTTCCCCGGCGACATGCTGTGGAAGAACTTCGGCGTCACGCGCAACGGCAAGGTGGTGTTCTATGACTACGACGAGATCGAGTACGTCACCGACTGCAACTTCCGCAAGGTGCCGCCCGCGCCCAGCGAAGAGGTGGAGATGTCGGGCGAGATCTGGTACCGGGTGGGCCCCAAGGACGTCTTCCCCGAGACCTTCGGCCCCTTCCTGCTGGGCAATCCACAGGTGCGCGACGTGTTCATGAAACACCATGCCGAGCTGCTGGACGCCGCTTTCTGGCAGGGCCACAAGGAACGTATCCTCGCCGGCCACGTCCACGACGTCTTCCCCTACGACGTGTCTCGGCGCTTCAAGAACCGGCTGCCCGCAGCCGAAGCCGAACAACGGGATCCGACATGAACGCCTTCAAAGAAAACATTCCAGGGTTGTTCCCGCAGGCCGATGAAGCGGGCGCGGCATCACGGCCGGCCGTGCAGCCGGCGCGCGCGCCGGTGGCGGTGGGCGAGACGGTGTCCACCACGGTGCACTTCAGCCTGGCCGACATCGCGGCATTTGCCACCGCCTGCCATGACCGCAATCCGCTGCACCGTGACAGCGACGCCGCGGCGCATTCGCGCTTCGGCGAGGTCATCGCCAGCTGCTCTCACGCCCCGTCCATGCTGATGGGCCTGTCGGCCAGCTATTTTTCGCGCAGCGACGACGGTATCCAGCGCGAGATGGTGGGCCTGAACTACAACTTCTCGTTCAAGGCGCCGGTGTTCGCTGATGAAGACATCCAGCTGTCCTGGCGCGTGGCGACCGTGGAGTGGCATGCCCGCCTGGGCGGCCACCTGGCCCAGATCGAGGGCACGGCCAGCACGGCGCGCTCGGGCACGGCCCTGATCGCGCGCGGCACCATCCTGGTCAAGACGCTGGACTGAGCGGGTCACGGCCCGCCTGCGACGTGGCCGGATGCCCGGCTGCCGCGGCGCGGGGCCGGCTCTTACCGTCTCAGCGCGCCAGCAGGTCCTGCGTCTCGCGGTGGCGCTGCATGTAGGTGCGCACGTAAGAGCAGGCGGGGTTGACCTTGTGGCCCTGCTCGCGCGCCCACTGCAGGGCCTGGCCCACCAGCGCGGCGGCGATGCCGCGGCCTTCCAGCGGGCGCGGCACGCCGGTGTGTGTCATGTGCATGACGCGGCCGGCCGGGCCGTCGGTCAGGTGGTAGTCGGCCACGCACAGCAGGCCGTCCACGCGGGTCTCGAAGCGGTGCTCGGCCGTGTTGTGCACGACCTCGACACCGGGCGAAGGAGTGGAGCTGCTGGTGTTCATGCCGGCAGTTTGGCACCCCGGTGCCGGGCCTGACGTCAGCAGGCTCATCGCTGCCGTGTCGGCCGGCGGCTGGCGTGCGTGCATCAGGCGTTACACCCAGGGCGCTACACCCAGCCCAGCATCCCGGCCAGCGCGCCTGCGGCCAGCAGCCACAGCAGGTGCAGCCGCGTGCGCCAGACGATCAGCGCGCAGGCCACGGTCAGGGCCACGGCGGCGGGCTGGTCGGCCGGCGGGGCCAACAGCCAGCCGGTGGCCGCGATCAGCCCCAGCGTCACCGGCGCCATGCCCAGCTTGAAGGCCTGCAACGGCAGCCAGTCGCCGCGCCGGCGGCCCCAGCGCGAGACCACCAGCGCCAGCGTGGTGGAGGGCAGCATGATCCCGGCCAGGGCCGCCAGCGCGCCGGCCACCCCGGCGGCATGGAAACCCATCACCGCCACGAACAGCACATTGGGCCCCGGGGCGGCCTGCGCCAGCGCCATCGAGCTGGTGAACTGCGCGTCGCTGAGCAGCCCTTGCTGGCTCACGAAGACGCGGTGCATCTCCGGCGCCACCGATACCGCCCCGCCGATGGCCAGCAGCGACAGCTGCACGAAGCCGGTGAAGAGCTGCAGCACGGCATCCCAGTCGGCGGCCATTCAGTCCTCCTGGCCGGCCGTGCCCGGAGCGCGCGCCCGGGCTTGCGCCTGCGCCTGGCGCGTGAGCTGCCAGCCCGCCCAGGCGATGGCCGGCAGGCCGACGCCGGCCAGCACCCACACCAGCGGCAGCCGCGCGAAGGCGATCAGCACGAAGGTGAGGCCCGCCGCCGCCGCGCAGGCCAGCCGGCCCATCGCGCTGTGGCGCAGCGGGGCGGCCAGCCGCAGCGCGGTGCCGCCGATCAGTCCGGAGACGGTCAAGCCCATGCCGTGCAGCGCGCCGTCCACCAGCGGATGCACGCCGCCGCCGCCCAGCAGGGCCGCCAGCACCAGCACGATGAGCAGCGGCAGCGCCGTCATGCCGGCCAGCGCGGCAAAGGCGCCGCGCCAGCCGAAGAAGCGGTCGCCCACCATCAGCGACAGGTTGCACACGTTGGGCCCGGGCAGCACCTGGCCGATGGAGAGGATCTCCACGAACTCGGCCGGCGTGAGCCAGCCGCGGCGGTCGCAGAGCTCGCGCTGCGCCACCGCCAGCACGCCGCCGAAGCCCTGCAGTGCCAGCACGGTGAAGGTGGTGAACAGCTCCCAGGGCGATGCCGGGCCCCGCGGAGCGGCGGCCTCGCCAACCCGATCAGGCATAGACGGCCACGACCTGGTAGCCGTAGGCCGCCAGTGAGCCGTCCGGGGCCCACAGCAGCGCGCGCTCGTTGACGTACCCGTCGGCCGCGGCCAGCGCCTCCTTGTCCACGCGCCACCAGCCGGTCGTGGTCGATCCAGCGGGCAGCGGCCGCACCTCCAGCGCCCAGGACACCGAGCTGGCCGGCCCCATCTTCTGCAGGCGCCCCAGCACCGGCGTGGGCGCAGCATCGGCCAGCAGCACGGTCAGCAGCTCGTCCAGGTGGGCCAGCTCCGCCGGCAGCTCGTCCCCGTGCAGCCGCATGTGGATGCTGGAGTTCCATTGCTGCCCGCCGGTGAAGGGCAGGGCGCCGTCGGACCAGCGGAAGTCGATGTGCTGGGTGAAGTTGGGCGTCAGGCCCGGCACGAAGGGCAGGGCGGGCAGGTCGTCGGCCTCGCGCAGCGGGGCAGGGCGCTGCGGGATCAGCGGCGGCAGGGAGGTCTCGCGCGGCGCGCCGAAGACCCCCAGCAGCACCGCGGCCAGCTGCCCGCCTTGCGACACGGTGGCCTGCACCTGGCGCACGTTCTTGCCCTCGCGCAGCAGCGTCACGTCCACATCGACCTGCCCAACGCCCACCGGGCCGACGAAGTTGGTCTGCAGCGCGCGCAGGCTCACGTCGGCGGGCCAGGCTGGGCCGGCGATGTCGCGCATGGCCTGCACGCCCAGCACGGCGATCAGCCCGCCGAAGGTGGTGCGGCCTTGCAGCCAGTCCTCGGTGATGCGGGCCTGCACGCGGCTGCCGCTGACGGTGCGCGCGGCCAGCAGGTCATACAGGTGGACGGGCGGGGTACTCATGCAAACACCTCGGTATACAAGCAGGAGGGCGTGGCATTATCGAACGAACGTTCGTTCACTTTTGCCGGCCAGGGGCATCCGCCGGCAAGCGCCACGCCCATGCCACCTGCCGCCACGCCCGCGCCCGCCTATCACCCCCGCCGCCCCGCGCGCAGCGCCTTCGTCGATGTGCGCGGCCTGCGCTATCACTTGCTGGAGTGGGGCGACCGCAGCCTGGCCACGCCCGAGCGGCCCACGGTGGTCATGGTCCACGGCTGGATGGACGTGGGCGCCTCCTTCCAGTTCGTGGTCGATGCCCTGGGCGAGGACCGCCACATCATCGCCCCCGACTGGCGCGGCTTCGGCCTGACGCCCGGCCCCGGCACCGACGCCTACTGGTTCCCGGACTACCTGGGCGACCTGGACGGCCTGCTGGACGCCTGCGGCCTGCAGCAGCCCATCGACCTGGTCGGCCACAGCATGGGCGGCAACGTGGTGATGGTCTACGCCGGCTTGCGCCCGCAGCGCATCCGCACCCTGGTCAACCTGGAGGGCTTCGGCATGCCCGCCACCCAGCCCGCCGAGGCCCCCGCCCGCCTGGCCGGCTGGCTGGACGAGCTCAAGAAGCCCGGCCGCCTGAAGGACTACGACAGCCTGAATGCCGTGGCCCAGCGCATGCAGGCCAACAACCCGCGCCTGACCAACGAGCGCGCCCGCTGGCTGGCGGCGCACTGGGCCAGCCAGGGTGAGTCCGGCCGCTGGACGCTGCGCGGCGACCCGGCCCACAAGCGCAGCAACCCCATGCTCTACCGCAAGGAGGAGGTCATGGCCTGCTGGGCCGCCATCACCGCGCCCACGCTCGTCATCGAGGCCGAGATCGACGAGACGCGCGCCTGGTGGGGCGACCGCTATCCCCGCAGCGAATTCGCCCAGCGCCTGCAGGTGGTGCCGCGTGCCCGGCGCGAGACGGTGGCCGCCGCCGGCCACATGCTCCACCACGACCAGCCCGAGCGTGTGGCCGCCCTGCTGCAGGCCTTCTGGGGGCAGGGCGCATGAGAAAATCCACGGCTTCGGCCGCAGCGGTGATGCGCGGCCCTCCTCACACCCAGCCCGGCTCTGCGCCGCGGCCAAGACAAGGATCAAGTCATGGACATCGAACGCATCAACGCCCTGGGTACGCACCTCGCCGACCTCAGCCAGCGCACCCAGGACCTACGGAGGTATCTTTGACTTCGATGAGAAGTCCCGCCGCCTGAGCGAGGTCAACGCCGCACTCGAAGACCCCGCCGTCTGGAACGACCCCAAGGGCGCCCAGGAGCTGGGGCGCGAGAAGAAGTCGCTCGAAGCCGTGGTGCTGACCATCGAGTCGCTCACCGGCAACCTGTCGGACAACCTTGAGCTCTACGAGATGGCCAAGGCCGAGGGCGACACCGACAGCCTGCTGGCCATCGAGGCCGATGCCGGGGAGCTCGCCAAACAGGTCGAGGGCCTGGAGTTCCGCCGGATGTTCAACAACCCGGCCGACCACATGCCCTGCTTCCTGGACATCCAGGCCGGCGCCGGCGGCACCGAGGCCTGCGACTGGGCCAGCATGCTGCTGCGCCAGTACCTCAAGTACTGCGAGCGCAAGGGCTTCAAGGCCGACGTGATGGAAGAGTCGCCCGGCGACGTGGCGGGCATCAAGAGCGCCACCATCAAGATCGAGGGCGAGTACGCCTTCGGCCACCTGCGCACCGAGACCGGCGTGCACCGCCTGGTGCGCAAGAGCCCGTTCGACTCGTCCGGTGGGCGCCACACGTCCTTCGCATCGGTGTTCGTCTACCCCGAGGTCGACGACTCGATCGAGATCGAGATCAACCCCTCCGACGTGCGCACCGACACCTTCCGTGCCAGCGGCGCGGGCGGCCAGCACATCAACAAGACCGACTCCGCCGTGCGCCTGACGCACATCCCCACGGGCATCGTCGTGCAGTGCCAGAACGACCGTTCGCAGCACCGCAACCGCGACGAGGCCTGGCAGATGCTGCGCGCGCGGCTCTACGAGCACGAGATGCGCAAGCAGCGCGAGCAGCAGCAGAAGCTGGAGGACAGCAAGACCGACGTCGGCTGGGGCCACCAGATCCGCAGCTATGTGCTCGACCAGAGCCGCATCAAGGACCTGCGCACCAACGTCGAGATCAGCAACACGCAGAAGGTGCTCGACGGCGACCTCGACCCCTTCATCGAAGCCAGCCTCAAGCAGGGCGTCTGAGCGCGGCCCGACGCCCCGCCCGGCCCCCGCCCACAACAACACAGCGAGACGACCATGATGCGCGAAGGCACTGCCAGCATCGTCCGGCGCGAGGACTACACCGCCCCGGCCTACTGGATCAAGACGGTCGACCTGACCTTCGACCTGGACCCGGCCAAGACCCTGGTCATCAACCGCATGCAGCTGGTGCGCAATGCGGACCAGCCCGCCGGCCCGCTGCGCCTGGACGGCGAGGACCTCAACCTCACGCGGGTGCTGGTCAACGGCGAGTCGGTGTCCTTCCGCGTCGAGGGCCACCAGCTCGTGCTGGACAACCTGCCCGAGGGCGAGTTCAGCCTGGAGGTGCGCACCACCTGCGCGCCCGAGAAGAACACCCAGCTCAGCGGGCTCTACACCTCCAGCGGCGGCTTCTTCACCCAGTGCGAGGCGCAGGGCTTTCGCCGCATCACCTACTTCCTGGACCGGCCCGACGTGATGGCGGTCTACACGGTCACGCTGCGTGCGGACAAGGCGCGCTTCCCCGTCCTGCTGTCCAACGGCAACCTGCTGGAGACCAAGGACCTGGACGGCGGCCGCCATGAGGCCCGCTGGCACGACCCGCATCCCAAGCCCTGCTACCTGTTCGCCCTGGTCGGCGCCGACCTGGTGGCGCGCGAGCAGAAGGTCAGGGCGCGCAACGGCCGCGATCACCTGCTGCAGGTCTATGTGCGCCGGGGCGACCTCGACAAGACCGAGCATGCGATGAACTCGCTCATCGCCTCCCTGGTCTGGGACGAAGCCCGCTTCGGCCTGCCCCTGGACCTGGACCGCTTCATGATCGTCGCGGTCAGCGACTTCAACATGGGCGCGATGGAGAACAAGGGGTTGAACATCTTCAACACCAAGTTCGTCCTGGCCAACCCGGCCACGGCCACCGATGCCGACTTCGCCAATGTGGAGAGCGTGGTCGCCCACGAATACTTCCACAACTGGACGGGCAATCGCGTCACCTGCCGCGACTGGTTCCAGCTCTCGCTGAAAGAAGGCCTGACGGTCTTCCGCGACCAGGAGTTCAGCCAGGACATGGCCGGCTCGCCCTCGGCCCGCGCGGTCAAGCGCATCGAGGACGTGCGCCAGCTGCGCCAGTTCCAGTTCTCCGAGGACGCCGGCCCGATGGCCCACCCGGTGCGCCCGGACAGCTACCTGGCCATCGACAACTTCTACACCGCCACCGTCTACGAGAAGGGCGCCGAGGTCGTGCGCATGATGCACACCCTGGTCGGCCGCGAGGGCTTCGCCAAGGGCATGAAGCTCTACTTCGAGCGCCATGATGGCCAGGCGGTGACCTGCGACGACTTCGCCCAGGCGATCGCCGATGCCAACCCCGACAGCGAGCTGGCGAAGAAGCTGGGCGCCTTCAAGCGCTGGTATGCCCAGGCCGGCACGCCGCGCGTGAAGGCCCGCGGGGTATACGACGCCGAGTCGCGCAGCTACCGCCTCACGCTGACCCAGTCCTGCCCGGCCACGCCCGGCCAGGCCGAGAAGCAGCCCTTCGTCATCCCGGTGGCCCTGGGCCTGGTCGCCCCGGATGGCCGCAACCTCGTCATCCATCCGGAAGGCGAGCTGATGCCCGGCGGCACCGAAGAGGTGGTCGTGCTCGACCAGCCGGAGCAGACCTTCACCTTCGTGCACGTGCCGGTGGAGCCGGTACCCTCGCTGCTGCGCGGCTTCTCCGCGCCGGTGGTGCTGGAGGCCGACTACACCGACGATCAGCTCTTCACGCTGCTCGCGCATGACCACGATCCGTTCAACCGCTGGGAGGCGGCGCAGCAGCTGGCGCTGCGCCGGCTGGTGGCAGCCGTGCAGGGCGGCGGCGCCATCACGGCCGATGAGCGCTACGTGGAGGCCCTGCGCGCCATCCTGCGCGCGCCCAAGCTCGACGCCGCCTTCAAGGAGCTGGTGCTGACCCTGCCCGGCGAGAGCATCGTCGCCGAGCAGCTCGACGTGGTCGACCCGCAGCGCATCCACGCCGCACGCGAGTCGCTCAAGAGCCAACTGGCCGCCGCGTTGCACGAGGAATGGGCGGCGATCTGGGAGGCGCACCACGACACCGGCGCCTACTCGCCCGACCCGGTCAGCGCCGGCCGCCGCGCGCTGGCCAACCTGGCGCTGGCCAACCTCGTGCTGCACGCCACCGAATGCGGCAACCCGGTGTGGCCCGGCCGCGCGTTGCAGCGCTTCAAGGACGCCACCAACATGACCGACCGCTTCGGCGCGCTGGCCGCCCTGGTGCACGCCCATGCCGAGCTGGCCGAGCCGGCGCTGCAGCGCTTCCATGCCCAGTTCCGCGACGAGCCGCTGGTCATCGACAAGTGGTTCGCGCTGCAGGTGGCCGCACCTGAGCGCGACGGCCGCGTCTTCGCCCGCGCCAAGGCGCTGATGCAGCATCCGGACTTCACCCTGCGCACGCCCAACCGCGCGCGCAGCCTGCTGATGAGCCTGTGCATGCTCAACCCCTCGGCCTTCCACCGCACCGATGCGGCGGGCTACGTCTTCTGGGCCGATCGCGTGATCGAGATCGACCCGATCAACCCGCAGCTGGCCGCCCGCCTGGCCCGCGCCCTGGACCGCTGGACCCAGCTGGCCGAGCCCTACCGCAGCGCCGCGCGCGAGGCCATCGCACGCATCGCGGGCCGGCCGGAGCTGTCGGACGACGTGCGCGAGATCGTCACGCGTGCCCTGCAGGCCTGAACCACTTCATCAAACCAGGACGAGCCCATGACTCACAACGTCAGCCTCACGCGCTACCTGATCGAGCAGCAGCGCGACAACGGCCGCATCACGCCCCAGCTGCGCCTGCTCATCGAAATCGTCGCCCGCGCCTGCAAGCGCATCGCCATCAACGTCAACAAGGGCGAGCTCGGCGGCGTGCTGGGCAGCCTGGGCACCGAGAACGTCCAGGGCGAGGTGCAGAAGAAGCTCGACGTCATCGCCAACGAGGTGCTGATCGAGGCCAATGAGTGGGGCGGCCACCTGGCGGCGATGGCGTCCGAGGAGATGGACGACATCTACACCGTGCCCAACCGCTATCCGCACGGCGAGTACCTGCTGCTGTTCGATCCGCTGGACGGCTCCAGCAACATCGACGTCAACGTCAGCATCGGCACCATCTTCAGCGTGCTGCAGCACCGCGATGGCCAGGAAGTGAGCGCCAAGAGCTTCCTGCAGCCCGGCTGCGAGCAGGTGGCCGCCGGCTACTGCGTCTACGGCCCGCAGACCACGCTGGTGCTCACCGTGGGCAATGGCGTCGTCATGTTCACGCTGGACCGCGAGCAGGGCTCCTGGGTCATGACGGAAGACAAGGTGCGCATCCCGGAAGACACCAAGGAGTTCGCCATCAACATGTCGAACATGCGCCACTGGGCGCCGCCGGTGAAGCGCTACATCGACGAATGCCTGGCCGGCAAGGAAGGCCCGCGCGGCAAGGACTTCAACATGCGCTGGATCGCCTCGATGGTGGCCGACGTGCACCGCATCCTCACCCGCGGCGGCATCTTCATGTACCCGTGGGACAAGCGCGAGCCGGGCAAGCCGGGCAAGCTGCGCCTGATGTACGAGGCCAATCCGATGGCCTTCCTGGTGGAGCAGGCCGGCGGCGCGGCCACCGACGGCCGCCAGCGCATCCTGGACATCCCCCCCACCGAACTGCACCAGCGTGTGGCCGTGGTGCTGGGCAGCAAGAACGAAGTCGAGCGCGTCACCGCCTACCACCACGAGGCGGCATGACGCCGCTGCGGTGCACGGGCCGCTCGCCCGGCGAAGCCCGTGCGCCGTGCAGCCCCGGCGGGGCTTGCAGCCCTGCCGGCTCTTGCTAGAATCGCGTGCTTTGCTGCCGGTGTAGCTCAGTTGGTAGAGCAGCTCATTCGTAATGAGAAGGTCGAGGGTTCGACTCCTTTCACCGGCACCAATCTCTGCTTTGCCTTGCGCACCGCAAGGCCGCATCCCTCAAAAGCCGCCTCGTGCGGCTTTTGTCTTTTCTGCTTCGCCGCTGGCCTTGTGCATCCCTGCGGCACCCGCCAGCGCGGGTCTGTGCGGCGGCCCATCGTTTGCCGGCGTGCGAGCTGTGAAGCTGCCCATCGCCTGACTGCTGCGTGCCGCCGCTGCTTATGACACCCCGCTCGCCTGCCACGCTGCCCCGCGCGGTCTGGGCGCTGGGCTTCGTCAGCCTGCTGATGGATGTCTCATCCGAGATGATCCACAGCCTGCTGCCGCTCTTCATGGTGGCGAGCCTGGGTGCCAGCACGGTGATGGTCGGGCTGATCGAGGGGCTGGCCGAGTCGCTGGCCCTCATCGTCAAGGTCTTCTCCGGCGTCATCAGCGACCGCATGGGCCGGCGCAAGCCGCTGGCCCTGCTCGGCTACGGCCTGGGGGCGGCCAGCAAGCCGCTCTTCGCCGTGGCGCCGGTGGCCGGCGTGGTGCTGGCTGCCCGGCTGGCAGACCGGCTGGGCAAGGGGCTGCGCGGGGCGCCGCGCGATGCCCTGATCGCCGACGTCACGCCCGCCGAGGTGCGCGGGGCGGCCTTCGGGCTGCGGCAGTCGCTGGACACCGTGGGCGCCTTTCTCGGCCCCTTGTGTGCTACGGGCTTGATGCTGCTGTGGCAGGGAAACTATCGCGCGGTCTTCTGGGTGGCCGTCGTGCCGGGCGCGCTCGCCGTGCTGCTGCTGTGGCGGGGTGTACATGAGCCCGCCCGCCCCGCGAGCCTGCCGCCGCCCACCCGCTCGCCCATCAGCCGCGCCGGGCTGCGCCGGCTGCCGTCGGCCTACTGGTGGGTGGTGGGCATCGGCGCGGTGTTCACGCTGGCGCGCTTCAGCGAGGCTTTCCTTGTGCTGCGCGCCCATCAGCAGGGCATCCCGGCCGCCTGGGTGCCGCTGGTCATGGTGGCGATGAACGTCGTATACGCCGTCTCGGCCTATCCGCTGGGCCGGCTGTCGGACCGCATGGACCATCGACGCCTGCTGGGCGCGGGCCTGCTGCTGCTCATCGCGGCGGACATCGTGCTGGCAGTGGCGGGCCGCATCGGTCCGGGCTGGGCCTGGGTGCTGGCCGGCGTGGCGCTGTGGGGGCTGCACCTGGGCGCAACGCAGGGTCTGCTGGCCGCGCTCGTGGCCGACACCGCGCCGGCTGATCTGCGCGGCACGGCGTTCGGCTTCTTCAACCTGGCCAGCGGGCTGGCCATGCTCGCGGCCAGCGTGGCCGCGGGCCTGCTGTGGGACGGAGTCGGCCCGGCGGCGACGTTTGTGGCGGGCGCCCTGATCAGCGCGGTGGCCGCGCTGGTGTTGTGGAGGGCGCCGGCGTGGCAGCGTGCGGGTTGAGCGGCATCGCCGCCGCTTCTGGCCGTGATTTTGGCCGTGATTCGGGCCGTTATTCGGGCGGTGAGCCAGCCTGACCGAAGACGGGAAGGGGCAAGCCCCCGCGCCACTCCGGGATCAGCTCTTGCCCCCGGAGATCTTGTGACGCATCAGCCGGCCCTTCTCCTTCTGCCAGTCGCGCTCCTTGACCGTCTCGCGCTTGTCGTGCTCGGCCTTGCCCTTGGCCAACGCCACCTCCACCTTCACCCGGCCGCCCTTGTAGTGCAGGTCCAGCGGCACCAGGGTGTAGCCCTTTTGCTCCACCTTGCCGATCAGGCGGCGGATCTGGTCCTTGTGCGCCAGCAGCTTCTTGGTGCGGTCGGCGTCGGGCTTGATGTGGGTGGAGGCGCTGCGCAGCGCATTGATGCGCAGGCCGATGAGGAAGAGCTCGCCGTTCTTGACGACGATGTAGCCGTCCGTCAGCTGCACCTGGCCCTCGCGGATGGCCTTGATCTCCCAGCCTTCCAGCACGATGCCCGCCTCGAAGTGTTCTTCGATGTGGTAGTTGAAGCGGGCCTTGCGGTTCTCAGCGATGCTCATCGAAGGGGCGCGTTGGAGTGCGGACCCCGGCGCAGGGGCGCTCAATACAATCGGGCCATTGTATGAAGCAAGTCAACAAGTCCGTCCTGCTGTGGTACTCGCCGCAGCAGATGCACGACCTGGTCACCGCCATCGAGGACTACCCCCGCTTCCTGCCCTGGTGCAGCAAGGCCGAGGTGCTGCAGCGGCACGAGGATGGGGTCACCGCCCGGTTGCATCTGCACTTCGCGGGCATCAGCCAGTGCTTCACCACGCGCAACGTCATCGTGCCCGGTGTCTCGGTACACATGAGCCTGGTGGACGGGCCGTTCTCGCTGCTCGACGGCATGTGGCGCTTCCTGCCGCTGGGTGCGCCGCAGGGCACGGTGGCCGGGCCCAACTCGCCGGCCTGCAAGGTGGAGTTCGAGCTGCGCTACACCTTCGCCAGCCGGCCGCTGGAGCTGGTCGTGAGCCCCGTCTTCGACCGCATCGCCAACACCTTCGTCGATGCCTTCGTGAAGCGCGCGGAGCAGGTGTATGGCGCCCGTTGAGCCGCAGGCGCTGCGCATCGAGGTGCTCTTCAGCCCGGCTGCGCGCGCGGTGTGGAGCCGCATCGTCACGCTTAGCGCGGGCGCGACCGTGGGCCAGGCGCTGCAGGCCAGCGGCCTGCTGCAGGAGCATCCCCGGGCCGCGTCGTGTGCGCTGGCGCTGTGGGGCCGTAACTGCGGGGCGGATGCGCTGCTGCGCGACGGCGACCGCATCGAGGTGCTGCGCGAGCTCACGGCCGACCCGAAGGAGTCACGCCGGCTGCGCTATCGCGGACAGCCGGCGCGGCGGGCGGCCAGGCGCGCTGCGGCAGGGGCTGCCGACAGCGCAGCCGAAGCCCTCAGCGGCAGTCCGACGCGATGATCTGCTGCGTGCGGCGCGTCTCTTCGGCGCGCTGATCGTCGCTCAGGATCTCGCGCTCGCCCTGGGCATTGGTGCGGGCGATGCGGATGCCGTCGTTCAGGCTGCGCAGATAGCCCTGGGCGCGCTGGCAGTTCTCGGCGCGCTGCTTGGCCAGCTTGTCTTCCTCGGCCTTGCGCTGGGCGTCCTGCTGCTCCTTCTCCTTGCGCCGGCGGGCTTCCAGCTCGGGGTCGGAGGCTGCAGTCGCAGGGCTTGCTGCTGCAGCCGGGCTGGCCGCCGCAGATGGCGACGCGCCGGCGGCCGGCCGTAACGAGCCGCGCGGCTGCTGCAGGATGTCCTTCTCGGCCACGCCGGGCGGCGGCGGGCGGTCGCTGTACTGCACGCGGCCGTCGGACGTGCGCCACTTCCACTGGGCCGCGGCGGGGCCGGTGAAAGCCGTCAGCAGGGCAGCCAGGCTCAGGGCTGCGGCGGTCAGGGCAGGCTTCATGGCGCAGGAGTTTAGGCCGCGGGCCGTGGGCGGCGTATGCGGGTTTTGTGACCAATTGACTGCTTGCACGCGGGTGCGCGGCAAGCGCCCGGGCAAGGCCGGCATCGCGGGCGGCCGGAGACAAGGCCTTGCGTTTCTATAATCCGCTTTTGCGTCTGGAGCCAGCTCATGCGCCTGCTTGGTAAAGCGCTCACCTTCGACGATGTGTTGTTGGTGCCGGCCTTCTCCCAGGTGTTGCCCCGCGACACCGATCTCTCGACCCAGTTCTCCCGCAACATCCGGCTCCGGCTGCCCCTCGTGTCGGCCGCGATGGACACGGTCACCGAGGCGCGCCTGGCGATCGCCATCGCCCAGGAGGGCGGCATCGGCATCGTCCACAAGAACCTCAGCCCGAAGCAGCAGGCCGCCGAGGTCTCGCGCGTGAAGCGCTATGAGTCCGGCGTGCTGCGCGACCCGATCACCGTGGCGCCCGGCGTGCCGGTGCGCGATGTCATCGAGCTGTCGCGCCAGCACGGCATCAGCGGCTTTCCGGTGATCGAGCACGGCAAGGTGGTCGGCATCGTCACCGGCCGCGACCTGCGTTTCGAGACCCGGCTGGACGCCCCGGTGCGCGAGATCATGACGCCGCGCGAGCGGCTCATCACGGTCAAGGAAGGCGCCACGCTGGCCGAGGCCAAGGCGCTGATGCACCAGCACAAGCTGGAGCGCGTGCTGGTGGTCAACGACGCCTTCGAGCTGCGCGGGCTGTTCACCGTCAAGGACATCACCAAGCAGACGACCTTCCCCAATGCCGCCCGCGATGCCCACGGCAAGCTGCGCGTGGGCGCGGCCGTCGGGGTGGGCGAGGGCACCGAGGAGCGCGTGGAGCTGCTGGTCAAGGCCGGCGTGGACGCCATCGTGGTGGACACGGCCCACGGCCACAGCTCCGGCGTGATCGAGCGCGTGCGCTGGGTCAAGCGCAACTTTCCGCAGATCGACGTGGTGGGCGGCAACATCGCCACCGGCGCGGCCGCCCTGGCGCTGGCCGAGGCCGGCGCGGATGCGGTCAAGGTCGGCATCGGCCCGGGCTCCATCTGCACCACCCGCATCGTCGCGGGCGTGGGCGTGCCGCAGGTCACGGCCATCGACAACGTGGCCACGGCGCTCAAGGGCACGGGTGTGCCGCTAATCGCCGATGGCGGCATCCGCTACTCCGGCGACATCGCCAAGGCGATCGCCGCCGGTGCCTCCACCGTGATGATGGGCGGCATGTTCGCCGGCACCGAGGAAGCCCCGGGCGAGGTCATCCTCTACCAGGGCCGCAGCTACAAGAGCTACCGCGGCATGGGCTCCATCGGCGCGATGAAGGCCGGCTCGGCCGACCGCTACTTCCAGGAGAACGACGAGGCCACGCACCCGGGTGCGGACAAGCTGGTGCCCGAGGGCATCGAAGGCCGCGTGCCCTACAAGGGCTCGGTGGTCGCCATCCTGTTCCAGATGGCGGGCGGCCTGCGCGCTTCCATGGGCTACTGCGGCTGCGCCACGGTCGAGCAGATGCGCGAGCGGGCCGAGTTCGTCGAGATCACCACCGCCGGCATCCGCGAGAGCCACGTGCACGACGTGCAGATCACCAAGGAAGCGCCCAACTACCGCATGGAGTGAAGCCCGCGCTTCGCCGCACTGCGGCGACGCCGCCTGCCGCGCGCACGGCCCGTTGCACGGGTGGCGCGCGGTTTTCAATTTGAGCCGCCCGCATGACGACCCACCACGAGACGGTGACCGACACGCCTGCCGCTGCCATGCCAGGGGCAGGCCGGCGCTCGGCCATGCCCTTCATCATGGCGACGGTGCTGATCGACATGCTGGCCATCGGCATCATCATCCCGGTGCTGCCCACGCTGGTCGGGCGCTTCGTCTCCACCCCGGCCGAGCAGGCCTGGTGGTACGGCGTGGTGACCGTGGCCTTTGCGCTGGCGCAGTTCGTCAGCGCCCCCATCCTGGGCGGGCTGTCCGACCGCTACGGCCGCCGGCCGGTGCTGCTGCTGGGTCTGTTCGCGCTGGCGGTCAACTTCTTCGCCACCGCGCTGGCCACCGAGCTGTGGATGCTGGTGGCGGTGCGCGTCTTCGGCGGTGCGATGTACGCCAACATCGCGGTGGCCAACGCCTATGTGGCCGACGTGACGCCGCCGCAGCACCGCGCACGCAACTTCGGCCTGATCGGTGCCATGTTCGGCGTGGGCTTCATCCTGGGTCCGGTGACCGGCGGGCTGCTCGGCGCGCGGGATATCCACCTGCCGTTCTTCGTCGCCGGCACGCTGGCCTTGATCAACTGCCTCTATGGCTGGTTCGTGCTGCCGGAGTCGCTGCCGCGCGAGCGGCGGCGCGCCTTCCGGCTGGCTGCGGCCAATCCGCTGACATCCCTGCGCCGGCTGGCCGAGCTCAAGGGAGTGGGCCTGCTCGTGGGCGTGGTGGCATTGATGGCGCTGGCGCAGTTCACGCTGCACACCAGCTGGCTGCTCTACACGCAGTTCAAGTTCGGCTGGGATGCCGAGGCCAACGGCTGGTCGATGTTCGCCGTGGGCATCATGACGGCCCTGGTGCAGGGCGGCCTGCTGCGGCTGATGCAAAAGCACATCCGGCTGCAGAAGCTGGCGCTGATCGGGCTGACCTCGTCCACCATCGCCTTTGCCGCCTGGGGCGCCGTGACCGAGGGCTGGATGATGTACGCCGTCATCGTGGCCAACCTCTTCGGCTTTGCCACCCAGCCGGTGATCCAGAGCATGATCTCCAACGCGGTGGACGCCCGCAGCCAGGGCAGCAGCATGGGCGCGGTGGCCTCCATCAACAGCATCGCCGCCGTGCTGGGGCCGCTGCTCAGCGCACCGCTGCTGGCCTCCGTGGCCACGCTGCCGCGCACCGACTGGCGGCTGGGCCTGCCGTTCTACTTCTGCGCGCTGCTGCAGGGCGCGGCCGCGGTGGTGGCCGCGGCGCATTTCCGGCGGCTGCACCGCCATCATCCCCACGTCATGCCGGCTGCTGCCGCGCGTGACTCCACGATCGAGACGGCCGCCTGAGCCGGCTTGCCATGCACGACAAGATCCTCATCCTCGACTTCGGCTCCCAGGTCACGCAGCTCATCGCCCGCCGCGTGCGCGAGGCGCATGTCTATTGCGAGATCCATCCCAACGACGTCTCGGACGACTTCATCCGCGGCTTCGGCGCCAAGGGCATCATCCTGTCGGGCAGCCATGCCAGCACCTACGAGGACCACGAGCTGCGCGCCCCGCAGGCGGTGTTCGACGCCGGCGTGCCGGTGCTGGGCATCTGCTACGGCATGCAGACGATGGCGGTGCAGCTGGGCGGGCAGGTGCAGTGGAGCGACCACCGCGAATTCGGCTATGCCGAGGTGCGCGCCCACGGCCACACGCAGCTGCTGGATGCCATCGAGGACTTCCGCACCGCCGAGGGCCACGGCATGCTCAAGGTGTGGATGAGCCACGGCGACAAGGTCACGGCGCTGCCACCGGGCTTCAAGCTGATGGCTTCCACGCCCAGCTGCGAGATCGCCGGCATGGCCGACGAGGCGCGCCACTACTACGGCGTGCAGTTCCACCCGGAGGTCACGCACACGCTGCAGGGCTCGGCCATGCTGCACCGCTTCGTGCGCGAGATCTGCGGCTGCTCGGGCGACTGGATCATGGGCGACTACATCGCCGAGGCGGTGGCGCGCATCCGCGAGCAGGTGGGCGACGAGGAAGTCATCCTCGGCCTCTCGGGCGGGGTCGACTCCAGCGTGGCCGCAGCACTCATCCACCGCGCCATCGGCGACCAGCTCACCTGTGTCTTCGTCGACCACGGCCTGCTGCGGCTGAACGAGGCGCAGATGGTGATGGACATGTTCGCCGGCCGGCTGCATGCCAAGGTGATCCATGTGGACGCGGTGGACCAGTTCATGGGCCAGCTTGCCGGCGTGGCCGAACCGGAGGCCAAGCGCAAGATCATCGGCCGCGAGTTCGTCGAGGTCTTCACCGCCGAGGCCGAGAAGCTCAAGGGCCAGGGCAACAAGGGTGCGAAGTGGCTGGCCCAGGGCACGATCTATCCGGACGTGATCGAGTCCGGCGGGGCCAAGACCAAGAAGGCCACCACCATCAAGAGCCACCACAACGTAGGTGGCCTGCCCGAGACCCTGGGCCTGAAGCTGCTGGAGCCGCTGCGCGAGCTGTTCAAGGACGAGGTGCGCCAGCTCGGCATCGAGCTCGGCCTGCCGCCGGAGATGGTCTTTCGCCATCCCTTCCCCGGCCCCGGCCTGGGCGTGCGCATCCTGGGCGAGGTGAAGAAGGACTACGCTGACCTGCTGCGCCGTGCCGACCACATCTTCATCGAGGAGCTGCGCAAGACGCTGGACCCGGTGAGCGGCAAGACCTGGTACGACCTCACGTCCCAGGCGTTCGCCGTCTTCCTGCCGGTCAAGAGCGTGGGCGTGATGGGCGACGGCCGCACCTACGACTATGTGGTGGCCCTGCGCGCGGTGCAGACCAGCGACTTCATGACCGCCGACTGGGCCGAGCTGCCCTACAGCCTGCTCAAGAAGGTCTCGGGCCGCATCATCAACGAGGTGCGCGGCATCAACCGCGTGACCTACGACGTCTCCAGCAAGCCGCCGGCGACGATCGAGTGGGAGTGATTCGGCGTCTGGCACCGGTTGGCATCTAGTAGCACGAAAGCACACCTAAGCCCGCGTCATTGCGGGCTTTTTTGTGATCTCGTTCGGCACCGCCTGGCAACATTTGGCATCGCCAAGCACCGTTTTTTCATGGCATGATGGATGGCATTGAATGCTTCTATGCCATGAGAAGTCGCCGATACCATGCAACCATCTTGCGAATGTTCATGGTATCGAATTTGCGTAACACGAGGATTTAATGGATGTTTTACGCCAGGGCGGGCCGGTCTTCGGATCATGGTATTTGAGCTGAATCAGGGCGAGAACCATGCTGACCGATACCAAGCTGCGCAACCTCAAGCCGAAGGACAAGCTCTACAAGGTGAATGACCGTGACGGCCTCTATGTAGCCGTGACGGCCGCCGGAGCGATCTCATTCCGCTACAACTACTCGATCCACGGTAGGCAGGAGACCATCACCTTCGGCCGCTACGGTGTCGGCGGCATCACCCTGGCGGAAGCCCGCGAGCGGTTGGGCGAGGCCAAGAAGATGGTCGCGGCCGGGAAGTCACCGGCCAAGGAGAAGGCGCGGGATAAGGCCCGCGTCAAGGACGCGGAGACATTCGGGGCCTGGGCGGAGAAGTGGCTGCGCGGCTACCAGATGGCCGACTCCACCCGCGACATGCGCCGCTCAGTCTACGAGCGCGACTTGAAGCCGAAATTCGGCAATCAGAAGCTGGTCGAGATTACCCACGAGGACTTGCGGGCACTGACCGATGCCATCGTGGAGCGCGGCGCGCCGGCAACGGCAGTGCATGTCCGCGAGGTGGTGATGCAGGTCTATCGCTGGGCCATCGAGCGTGGCCAGAAGGTCGAGAACCCGGCGGAGCTGGTGCGTCCAACGTCCATCGCCAAATTCGAGCCGCGCGACCGTGCGCTGACGCCCGACGAGATCGGCCTGATGTACCAGTACATGGAGCGCATTGGCACAGCGCCATCCATTCGGGCGGCGGCCAAGCTGCTGCTGTTGACGATGGTGCGCAAGAGCGAGCTGACCAACGCGACCTGGAGCGAGATCAATTTCAGCGACGCGCTTTGGACGATCCCGAAGGAGCGGATGAAGCGGCGCAATCCGCACCTGGTGTTTCTGTCCCGCCAGGCGCTGGACATCTTCATTGCCCTGAAAACCTTCGCCGGTGGATCGGACTACGTGCTGCCGTCGCGGTACGACTCGGACCTACCCATGAGCAGCGCCACGCTCAACCAGGTGCTGACGCTGACGTATCGGCTGGCGCAGAAGGAAGGAAAGCCGCTCGCCAAGTTCGGGCCGCATGACTTGCGGCGCACGGCCAGCACGTTATTGCACGAGGCTGGCTACAACACGGACTGGATCGAGAAGTGCCTGGCGCACGAACAGAGAGGCGTCAGGGCCGTCTACAACAAGGCCGAGTACCGCGAGCAGCGGACGGCGATGTTGCAGGACTGGGCGGACATGATCGACGAATGGACGCTCAAGCGGCCGAAGGCTTAAGTCAGAGGAGGGCAGGTAGGCAGCGCCTCCAGAACAGCGACCTTGGCCTCGGCTGTCATTGACACTTGAGGGGCGCGGCGTTTTAGCGGCTAAAAAGCGGTGGCTGCGACCGACGGGGTGAAGCCGGGTCGCATGGCCTGCGTGCCCGATGACTTGCGTGCCTCGATCCATTCCTCGATTTCTGCCAAGTCCCAGGCGACGTTTCGGCTGGTGAGTGCGATCCGGCGCGGGAACTCCCCGCGCTGTTCCATGTTGAAGATCGTTCGCTCAGACAGCGGGATCATCGCCAGTAGCTTCTTCCGGTTGATGAGTGTCTTACTTGTGGTTGCCTGCATCCCCTGGCCTCTTCAGTCACTTGCGAATATGTGCCTGATGGTGCCTGTCAATGCGGATCGATTCGGCCTAATGATTGACCCTTTTGGTTGACGCCAAAAGAAATCAGCGGATGGGGCGCTTCTTCTTCAAGTGAAACATTGCGGGGATTGATGCCAGCGCCTTCGATACCGCTTGGCGCTCGATGCCCAACCTTCGCGCAATCTCCGACTGATTGAGTCCAGACCACTGGAGCATCAAGATCTGCTTCTTGCGATCGGATAGCTTCGAGTCCACCATCAGCCGCGCCTGGTTGCGCAGTTCCGCCTTGTCTGCCGGTTGCAACGTCTGGCGCATGACATAGTGGAAGAAGTAGCCGTCAACGAGTTGATCGCCCGATTTCACTTGCGGCGTTGCCGGCTTCGCGCATTGCTGGCTGAGCCTGGCTAGCTCAAGTTCAAACTGTGCGAGTGATCGCTTCGCCTGTCTGTATGCGGGGTTCCATTCGCCATTCGTTAGCTTGGGTCGATGCCCCTCGCAATACTGGTGACTAAGTTCAAGCTTCTTGCGATTCTCAAGCTCCGCATCGTTGACCTGCTGTTCCGCAACCTTGGCCATGAACGCGGAAAACTCCGACAGCTCTCCGCAGAAGTCGCAGAAGCCGTGTTTCCGTTGCGCATTGAGACTGACGCCCTGAGCGGGGGCAGACGTTTGCGGGCGTTTGCTGGCACAGCAGCAAACCAGTTCGATCAAGGCTTCGAGGGTCGCGGTAAAGCGATGATCCCTTGGCGTCTGTCGGTCTTCCGTTTTGATGAACTGGCGTAGCAACTGGCGCTGCACGCGAACCATCGCGTCAAGTCCTACCAGTCCAATGATCGCGCTGAAGCCCACACCCGTGCCGGCGCCGGGGACATAGCCAGAGTAACGTACTGGAAGGGTTGCCATGTAGGCGGCTACAGCAGGATCGATCACTTCCTGGATCAGTCGCCCGATGGGGTAGCGTCGCGAAGACGTGGAGTATGGCTTCCAACGTTCGCGGAAATCTTTGATGGACTGAGAAACGGTGGGGTCGCATCCTTCCCAGATGGGGATGTAGTAGCGACCAAGGCGCTTCTTTGCGTGCTCTTCGTTTTCCATGTCAACCATTATTGCCAACTAATAAGCTGCCATCAAGCCTGGCGCTGCGTAACCTTCGTTGCAATTCAGTTGATAACGGAGGTTTACGCAATGACGATGGAAGACACGCTGCTGCAACGCTTCGGCCCGCTGCTGAGCATCGCGCAGCTCGCCACTGTCCTGGATCGTTCGCCTGATGGGTTGCGGATCAGCTTGCGTGCGACGAACGAATGGACGCAGCGGATCAACAAGGCCCGCTTGAAGATCGGCCGGCGGGTCTACTTCCGAACCTCGCAGATCGCCGAGGTGCTGAGCGACGAGTCCCTGTACGGAACGGGGAACTGAGTCGTGGCGATTGATGTCCTGGCGGCGTTCGAGTGCGAACCGCCGGTTCTGGATTTCATATGGCCGGGCTTCCCCCCCGCGTCAGAATACTTGTCGCCCCGATAGGACCAGAGCTGTGAGACTGGTTCATTGATGGTGGTGGGAGGCTGTGGAGCTTGTGGGCGAAGGCCGGCGCGGTGGGCAACGCGGATGCGTTGTCCACGGCAAGCTGG
>JACRNC010000021.1 GCA_016219375.1 Burkholderiales bacterium | reverse complement strand
CCAGCTTGCCGTGGACAACGCATCCGCGTTGCCCACCGCGCCGGCCTTCGCCCACAAGCTCCACAGCCTCCCACCACCATCAATGAACCAGTCTCACAGCTCTGGTCCTATCGGGGCGACAAGTATTCTGACGCGGGGGGAACTCCTGCAGGAGATAGAGGTGCAATGCGCGGCTATGGCGGTCGCTGGGCATTGCGAGCACGGTGGCATCGTCTTCGCGCCTGGCGTCGAGCACCGCCTGAACAGCTTGAGCGCCGTAGTCATCGCTGAGCAGGATCACTCGTTCGACGGCATCCTCGAGGCGCAGGCGGATGGCAGCATCCAGTTTGGCCACGCAGTGGAAAAATGCCTGACGGGATTCGACCGGCAGTTTTCCTTTCGAGGCATCGGCCAATGCCTGAAGTTCCGGCAACGCATCGCCGCTGGCCAGTTCAAGCAGGCGCACCACCAGCGCCGGACGCTTGACCTTGCGCAGCAGATCGACGAAATGCTCCATTCCGGGCAGGATGGCAGGGCCATCATCTGACCGTTGCTCGCGCGCCCGCTTCGGTGACGACTTCGGGTTGACCGCTTTCTCCTGCTGGGCGGTGGTGGTGTGACCGGTAGGCATAGGCAGACTCCTTCGTAAAGTGCGCGATTGCGCGAATTGTTAACTGCGAGATTCAAAAAATGCCGACGCGAGGTCGGCGCGGATGGGATGGTGATGATCAGCGCACGGCGTTCTCCGGGCGGATCAGGCCGTAGCGTTGCAGGCGCACCTGCACAAAGCGTGGATTGACGCCAAAACGCAGGGCCAGCGCACGTTGCAGCAATTCCATGTCGGCGGCGTCGCTGGCGGCGAGTTGCATGCTGGTGCCGGGAATCTCCGGATCAAGCGACGGGCCACGATGAATGCTGACGTTGTATTCCGATGCCAGCTCCTCAGCTGCCGTGCTCAAGAGCTTGCGCGGCACCAGCAGCGAGCCCATGAATTCGTTGGCACGCAGCTCGGCAAAATGCACTTCCGTCGCCATTGCTGCTGATGGGGCTGTAGGTACTTTTGCCAAGTGCTCGCTGTCCGGCGTGGTGGTGCGGTAGGCGCGCTGCACGACTGGCTCCAGGGCATCGAACAGTCCTGGGCCTTTGCCGCCGTCCATGATCCAGCCTGGGGCATCGAACACAGCGTGGCCGAGTTCATGTGCCAGCGTGCTCAGAGCCAGCAGCTCACTGAGTTTTTCGCCGACGGGCGACACGCACACCATCGCGGTGTCTGGTGCGTAGGGGTCATACTCGCAGATGCCGAAAACGTGGTTGCCATCCTCGTCATGCACCTCGCAATCAGTGCTGACCTCGAGCGCGAAGTCGATACCGTTGATCTTCAAACGGTCGATCTGGCGCAGCGTGTCGAAGGCAATGGCATCAACACCGCTTCCCACCAGTTGCTGGCGGGCGAGTGCTGCGATGGCTTCGATCTCAACGTGCTTGATGAATTTGGGGCGCTTGCGGTCGCAATGCCGGTAGTCGAGGGTCAGAACCGGCATTCACTTTTTCTCCGTGACTTCCCGGCGGTACATCCGCACCACGTTGCCCACATCCTCACGCATATCCGGCGGCAGGCGACTGGCTTCGACAAAGGCGTCGTCCGGGTCGATGCCCAAGATCTCTGCTGCCTTGCGGATCAGCTCGTCCTTGGGCGGTTTTTCCATATCGCGTTCGATGCGCGACCAGTAGGCAGGCGAAATCTCAAGCTGACGCGCGAACTCGTTCATCTGGATGTTCTTCTCTTCGCGCTTTTTGCGAATGAAGGCTCCGAAAGGCATGGTCGTTTCCTAGTTGCGTGATTAGTTAATGCCTGGAGCGTACTGCGAGAAGTTCCGTCTGTCAACTGTTTAGTTAACGCGAAAGTTTTTGCCGCCGATTACCCGGAATTGCCATCCGCTTCGGACGATCAGGCTCACTATTTCTGACGGTTGCAATTCCTCGGAGCCGTCATGAAGAACATCGAACTCGCATCTCCCACGGAGATGAGCGCCAGCGCCCGTGCTGGCGAAATCGCCGCCATCCTTGCGGCTGCCATCGTCCGCACCCTTGCTGCGGATGAGCCAAAACAGAGAGCCAATTCGACAAGGGGAGGCCTTGGCTTCCTGCCCGACCAGCGCGTTCATACAACCCCCTATCAAGAGGAGAAGTTGTGATGAACGAGAAACAAGCTTCCGTCGCCGCACGTATCGCGGAGCTGGCCTGCCTGCCGATGTCCGAGCTTTGGACCGTATGGGATCGGTATTTCCCGCGCCGCCCGGACTACCCCAACCGCACGCACGTCGAGTCCCGGATCGCCTACAAGCTGCAGGAGGAGGCCTTCGGTGGCCTTGCGCCCGAGACCAAGCAGCGCCTAGAAGCCATCGGCGCAAAACACTCCAAGATCAAGCTGCGGGCCAAGCCGCGCGAGTTCGATTTCGCGCCGGGCACGATCCTGCTGCGCGAATGGGGCGAGCGCGAGCACCGGGTGACGGTCACCGCCGAGGGGCTGTTCGAGTACCAGGGGCGCAACTTCAAGAGCCTGACGGCGGTGGCCCGCCACATCACCGGCGCGCACTGGTCGGGGCCGCTGTTCTTTGGCCTGAGCAAGGGAGGTGCCCGATGAGCGAGATCGCCAGCACCAAGGCTCGCAAGCGCTGCGCCGTCTACTGTCGGGTGTCCTCGGATGAACGGCTTGACCAGGAGTTCAACTCCATCGACGCCCAAAAGGAGGCGGGCCACGCCTACGTCGCCAGCCAGCGATCCGAGGGTTGGATTCCGGTGGCCGACGACTACGACGACCCTGGCTTCTCAGGCGGCAACACGGATCGGCCCGGGCTGAAACGTCTGATGGCGGACATTGAGCGCGGCCAGATTGACATCGTCGTGGTCTACAAGATCGACCGCCTGACGCGCAGCTTGGCCGACTTCTCCAAGATGGTCGAAGTGTTCGAGCGCCACGAGGTGTCCTTCGTGTCAGTCACCCAGCAGTTCAATACCACCACCTCGATGGGTCGGCTGATGCTCAACGTCCTGCTGTCCTTTGCCCAGTTTGAGCGCGAGGTCACTGGCGAGCGCATCCGCGACAAGATCGCCGCCGCCAAACGCAAGGGGATGTGGATGGGCGGTGTCCCGCCCCTGGGCTACGACGTCGACAACCGCCTCCTGGTCATCAACGAGGCGGAGGCGGCTGTGGTGCGCCGTATCTTCGAGGAGATGCTGACCATCGGCTCTCCGACCCAGATCGCCGTCAATCTCACCGCCGACGGCATCACAACCAAGGCCTGGACGACGCAGGAGGGCCAGACCCGCAACGGCACGCGCATCGACAAAAAGTACCTGCACAAGCTGCTGCGCAACCGCATCTACCTGGGCGAGTTGTCGCA
The DNA here is from genome assembly GCA_016219375.1 of Burkholderiales bacterium. Lineage (GTDB taxonomy): Bacteria > Pseudomonadota > Gammaproteobacteria > Burkholderiales > Burkholderiaceae_C > Aquabacterium. The sequence continues at coordinate 250,799 of JACRNC010000021.1, read as the reverse complement.
CAAGGGGAACTGGTACCCCGGCGCTCACCTGCCGATCATCGACCGGGAACTGTGGGACAAGGTTCACGCGGTGCTGGCCAGGGATGGGCACGCCCGGTCGGTGGAAACCAAGATCCGGTCGCGCACCGACGCCTTGCTGCGTGGCCTGCTGTACGCCCCCTCGGGCGAACGGATGTACCCAACCTACTCACGCAAGAACGGGCGCAAGTACCACTACTACGTGTCCAAGTCGGAAAGCCGGTTCGGGGCACCGGGCAAGAGCTACGAACGCCTGCCTGCACCGGAGATTGAGGCGGCAGTGGTGGCCCAAATCCGCACGGTGCTGACCAGCCCAGAATCCATCGCATCGGTGGTGCGCCACATCCAGCGCAACGGCGGACAGGTCGATGAAGCCACCACGGTGATGGCGATGGGACGGCTCAACGACGTGTGGGATCAGTTGTTCCCGGTCGAGCGCCATCGCATCGCCAACCTGATGATCGAGCGCATCGACCTCGTCCACGTCGGCGAGGTGCAGGGTATCAAGGTGAAGTGGCGGGAACTGGGGTGGGACGCCCTGATCGGTGAATTCGCCCCGAGAGGGATCGGCGCAGAACTGGTGGAGGTCGAGGCCTGATGGACGACACACTGGAAACCTTCGTGCCACTGACATTCCGCCGCCGGGGCGCGCGGCGCGTGGCCGCCGATGACCGCCACGTCCACGATGTGACGCTGTTGGAGGGGGTGGCACGCGGTTTCTACTGGCAGCACCTCGTGGACACCGGCGAGATGAAGAGTGGCTCGGAGATCGCCCGGGCCGAAGGCTTACACCCCTCGGTCACCAACGAACTGATGCGCCTGAGCCTGCTCGCGCCCGACATCCTCGAACTGCTGATGACCGGACGGCAGCCGCGCCGGATGAACCTGATCTGGTTCCAGCGCAACCCGCTGCCGGTGGATTGGGAGGCGCAACGCCAGATCGTGAAGCGCTTTGAGGAGGACGCATGAGCAAGAAGCACCGGGGCCGGTTCAAGGGTGATCCGGTCACTTATCAACTACCGAGCCCGGCTGGCGGCGTACAACTGGAAACCTTCGTACCCTGGACACTGGTGAAGCGGGGCTTGAAGAAGCAGGTCATCACGCCCTTGGACGCACCACAGGAATTCCTCTCCGAGGCCACCCGGGAGCGGGAAGCCCGGTCGGCCGCGCAGGACACCGCGTTGATGCGGGCGCTCGGACTGGCGCACCACTGGCAACGCCTGCTGGATGAGCAGCGGGCGGCATCAGTAGCCGAGATCGCCGAGGCCGAAGGCATGGACGTGACGCAGGTACGCCGGGTCATGCGGCTGACGCTCCTGGCCCCGGATGTCGTGGAACGGCTGGCGGGTTCGCCTGACGCCGTGCTGGAGAAGGTTATGCGCCGCCCCTGGCCCAACGGCTGGGGCGACCAGATGCGCGTGCTCGTGCCACCCGGGTGAGCGCGTCGCGCTCAGCGCCAGCAACCGCCTACGGGCGGTTTTTTGTGGCCGCTCGGGATTCGGTCGCCACCGCTACAGGAGTTGCCAACCACAACCGACCGCATCTAAACCCGCGCCAGCAAAGGAAGTGGCCTCGAGAACGCTCGCGTGACCACCAGAGAAAACGGAGAACAGAGAGGCGTCAGCGGGGGCGAAAACGCCGACTTCGCAGGGGTGGCGCTCGCGAGACCAAGCCCGGGAGCCGCGCCAACGCTGGGGAAACGGGCAAAAAAAATCCCAACCGATGAGGGTTGGGATTTTGGGTATTGGTGGAGCGGAGGAGGATCGAACTCCCGACCTTCGCATTGCGAACGCGACGCTCTCCCAGCTGAGCTACCGCCCCAACGAAGCCGGCATTGTAATGCGGCTTTCGCGCCAAGCTGCGTCAGCCGGCGATGCCGTTGCGTCGAGCCAGTTCCTGGAAGAGGCCGGATTGATCGCTCTGGGCCCAGCCGTGCTCGGCGCAGGCGGCATACAGGCGCTCCAGCAGCTGGGTCACCGGGGCGTCGAAGGCCAGCTCGCGCGCGGTCTCCAGGGCGTTGCGCAGGTCCTTGAGCTGGACGGCCACCGAGCCGCGCTTGGCGAAGTCGCGCTCCACCATGCGCTGGCCGTGCACCTCCAGCACGCGGCTGTCGGCAAAGCCGCCGCGCAGGGCCTGGCGCACCTGGGCCATGTCGGCGCCGCCGCGCTCGGCTAGCAGCAGCGCCTCGGCCACGGCGCCGATGGAGATGCCCACGATCATCTGGTTGGCCAGCTTGGCGAGCTGCCCGGCGCCGACGGGGCCGACAGGCGTCAGGCGGCCCAGCGGGGCCAGCACGGGGCGGGCGCGCTCGATGTCGCCAGCCGCGCCGCCGGCCATGATGGCCAGCGTGCCGGCCTGCGCGCCCAGCGTGCCGCCGGAGACCGGCGCATCCACATAGGCCGCGCCCCGGGCCGCCAGCCGCTGTGCATGATCCCGCGCCTCGCGCGGCAGGATGGAGGCCATCTCGATGATGAGCGTGCCCGGTCGCAGGGCGCTGGCCGCATCGCTGCCAAACCACACCGCTTCGGTGGCGGGCCCGTGTTCGAGCATGGTGATCACCACATCGGCCGTGCTCACCGCCTGGGCCGCCGTGTCGGCTACCTGCGCACCGTCGGCCTGCAGCGCCAGAGCCTTGGCTGCGGTGCGGTTCCAGACCGTCAGGGGAAAGCCTGCGGCCAGCAGGCGGCGGGACATGGGTGCACCCATCAGGCCGGTGCCGAGCAAACTGACTTGCTGCATGTAAGTAAGGCTGTCAGGAAAGCCGGGTGGACCGAGGGGCGGGCGTGAACTTGTCACGCCCGCTGCATCGGGTTCAACCGGCGCTTCATCTTGGGGATAGGGGGCGCGGAAAACCGATCGCTATCATGCGCCGAACCCCTGCCCGGGCGTTCTGCAAGCGGCCCGGCGCCCCCGCCGCTGGCCCCGATGGCGCGCCGGCATCCGCTCATGACTCCATCCCAACATCCTGGCTCGGCCGCACCTGCACAGGCGCCGGCGGCCCAAGCGGCTCCCTCCTACGGCGCGCTGGTCGATGCACTGCTGCGCATGCTCGACCGCGCCGGCTGCGGCCTCACGCTCAAGGATGCGGCCAGCGGCCGTTATCAGCGTGTCAATGCTGCGGCCGAAGCCATCCTGGGCCAGGCCGCGTCCGAGCTCGTCGGGCGCCAGGACAGCGAGGTCTTCCATGCCAACCAGGCCGTCGCGCTGCGCGCGGCCGACCAGCAGGCCCTGGCCCTGGGCGACAGCGTGCAGGCCGAGCACCGCATCGAGCGGCCCGACGGCACGCGGCTGGATTGCATCGCGGTGCGCCTGCCGGTGGCCGAGCAGCCCGGCCAGGCCCCGCGCTGGATGGCCACGCTCTGGCAGGACATCAGCGATCAGCGCAAGCGCGAGGCGCAGCTGCAGGCCGCGCTGTCGCAACTGGAGGCGCAGGAGCGCGCCAACGACGCCCTGCGCCGCGAGATGCAGGACCACCACGTGCGCGACCAGACCACGGGGCTGTATCAGCGCGCGCACTTCGAGGAGCACCTGCGCCGCGAGGCGGATCTCTCCGCCCGCGAGCACCGCGAGTTCGCGCTGGTGGCCATCGCCGTGGATCAGCTCGACGAACTCAGCGCCGAGCACGGCGCCACCGCACGCGAGCGCATCCTGGAGACGCTGGGGCGGCTGCTGCGCGCCAACACGCGGGTAATGGACTCGCCCTGCCGGCTGGGGCCGGACCGCTTCGTGATCCTGCTGTCCGGCGTCGGCCTGGCCACCGCGCATTCGCGCATGGAAGGCCTGCGCCGCCAGTGCGCCGAGCACATCGTGGCCTACAGCGGCCGGCAGCTCAACTTCACGGTCTCGATGGGCGTGGCCAGCTATCCGCACACGGCCGGCGCCGTGGAGCAACTGCTCAAGAGCGCGGAGACCGCGCTGTCGATGGCGCGCGAGCGCGGCGGCAACCGCGTGGTGCTGGCCAGCATCCAGTTCGACGCGGCGCACTGAGAACGCGGGGACTGCGCGAAGCAGGGGCCGAGCGACGCGGCGCACTGGGCCGGCGGATGCGGGCAGCGCATCGACAGGCCTCGCCGGCCTCGCCCCAAGAAAAACGGCTGCCGGGTCACCCCAGGCAGCCGTTCTTGCGATAAGGGTCCGCCGCGAGCCGGTTACCTCATTCCTGAACCCAGGTGGATTCAGGTGGGCGAGGTCAGCAAGGCTTCGGGTTCATCTGACGCGAGACGATCACACCAGCCGAGCAATCTTCCAAGCCCTTGCTCGTAGAGCATCGGTTCAAGGAAATACTTGGCTTCCAAAGAACGCGACGGACGAGTCCATTGTAGGCAGCGGCTTCTTGCGCGCCAGTGGAAATGCAGCAGGCCGCGTGCGGTTTTCTCGGCTTGCCTTGTGGGCCGTCGCGGCTTGGTGCTAGGCGGCTGCCGCAGGGCTGTGCTCAGCGCTCAGATCAGGTGGCCGTCCTGCTCCAGCGCCATGTCCAGGCGGCGCAGCAGGTGATCCAGGTTGGCACGGAAGGCATCGGCTTCTTCGGCGCTGGCCTCGCTGCGCGACGGTGCGGGCGACTGGCTGCCCAGCTGGGCCAGCGCGTAGGCCAGGTTCAGCGCGGCCAGCACGGCGATGCGCTCGCGCGCCTTGATCTTGCCGGCGTCGCGGATGGCGCACATCTCGCGGTCCACGCGAGCCACGGCCTCCTGCAGCAGGCGCTCGCCGCCTTCGGGGCAGCCCAGCACGTAGCTGTTGCCCATGATGGTGACTTCGATCTGCTTCATGCGCGCTCCGATCCGGCGGGGTCGTCAGAGGCCGGCACCGAGCCGGCGGGCAGGCGGTCGATCAGGGCGTCGATGCGCGCGCGCGCGGCCGACAGGCGCGAGCGCAGCGAATCGCGCTCGGCGCTGACCTGGGCGAGCTGCTGCGCCAGCAGCGCATTGGTGCGCTGCAGTTCCTCGTGGCGCAGCAGCAGCCGCTCCACGCGTTCGACCAGGTCTTCGATCTTGGCCATCGTTGTCGCTCGCCGTCCGACGAAAGAAAGCCGGGATTGTAGGCGTGGGCCCCACCTACAATGCCCGCCGTTGGTGCGCGCACCGGTGTTCCGCCGGTGCCGTTAAACGGGAAGCAGGAAGGCCGCCGACCCCTCGGCACACGGCCCCGCCTGCGCTGCCCCCGCAACGGTCAGCCGACGAGACGTGAGCGGCAACAGCACGTCTTGGCTCCAGTCACTCAAGCCACTGAGGCAATCCGCCTTGGGAAGGCGACTGGGGTGGGTCGGTCAGCCCGGATACCGGCCAACAGGGGGCCGGCTGCACAGCCGGCCATGTCGCGATGGGCCTGCGGGTGGCAGGGCCGGCGCTGATCTTCCTGTCTTGCTTTCCCCATGTCTTTCCCTTGCTCGGCGCATCGCGCGCCCGGTGCCGCCGCGGCCGACTGCCGCAGCGGTGTGTGCTCGCTCGTCTGCATCGACCCGGCCGGCGCGCCGCTGAAGGCGCTGGCCCTGGCGGCGGCGCTGGCCCTGCTGGGCCCGGCGCAGGCGCAGCAGGTGCCCGCTTCGCCGGCTGCCCCGGCGTCGGCCCAGCCTGCTGACCAGTCGCCGCTGGAGCCGGTCATTGTCAGCGCCTCGCGCAGCCTGCAGCCGCTGCAGACGGCGCCCATCGGTGCCACCTTGATCACCGCCCAGGCCATCGAGCGCTCGGGCGTGTCGGACGCCAACGAAGCCGTGCGCAAGCTGGGCGGTGTGCCGGCGCGGGCCTCGCTGGGCCTGGGCCGCGAGCCCATCCTGGACCTGCGCGGCCACGGCGAGACGGCGTCCAACAACCTTGTGGTGCTGGTGGATGGCGTACGCATCAGCGAGAACGAGCAGCTCTCGGCGCGGCTGTCGTCCATCCCGGCCGGGATGATCGAGCGCATCGAGATCGTGCGCGGCGGCGCCAGCGTGCTGTGGGGCGAGGGCGCCTCGGGCGGGGTGATCAACATCATCCTCAAGCGGCCCGCAGCGGATGCGGCCGGTGCGCTGTCCGGCGCCGTGACGCTGGCCGCCGAGACCGACGGCGGCCGCGAGGCGCAGCTGGCGCTCAACGCCGGCACGCAGCAGGCCGGCTTCGACCTGCAGGCGCGCGGCCTCAAGACCGACGGCTGGCGTGACAACGCCGACCTGCGCGAGGACACCGTGTCCATCGGCGTGCGCGCCCAGCAGGGCCCGCTGAGCGCCACGCTGCGCATGCATGTGGACGATGCCAGCGGCGGGCTGCCGGGCTCGCTGAGCTATGCCCAGTTCGACGCCGACCCGCGGCAATCGACCACGCCCGGCGACCGCGGCCGCTCGCGGCTGGAGCGCTACACCGCCGCGCTGGAATGGGCGCAGGGCGGCTGGCGGACGCAACTGGATGCGGCGGCGCGTTCGCGCACCAGCAGCGCCTACTACGCGGCCTACAGCTACCAGGCTGACCAGCAGGCCGACGGCTGGCAGCTCACGCCGCGCGTGGGCTACACCAGTGCGGTGGGCCGTGCCAGCCAGACCACCACCGTCGGCGCGGACCTGACCGGCTGGCAGTTCAGCAGCAGCGATGGCGAGCGCGCTCGGCAGTCGGGCCGCGCGGCCTTCATCCAGAGCGACTGGACGCTGCCCACGCTGACCCGGCTGTCGCTGGGCCTGCGCCAGGAGTCCATCGAGCAGTCCTCGCGCGGCTACGCGCCCTGGGCCAGCGACCGCAGCCTGCATGCGCGCGAGGCGGCGCTCAGCCAGACGCTGGCGCCGGGCTGGGATGCCTATGTGCGCTGGGCGCAGTCCTACCGCCTGCCCAACGTGGACGACAACCGCTATCTGGCCGAGCCGCTGAAGCCCCAGACCAACCGCGACGTGGAGATCGGCGCCAAGCGGGCCGCGGCCACCTGGCAGGCTGCCGTGCGCGTCTTCCGCCAGAACACCGACGACGAAGTGGCCTGCTACACCCTGGGCGGCCTCTTCTGCACCAACGTCAACCTGGATGCGACGCGCCGCAAGGGCGTGGAGCTCGACGGCTCCTGGCAGCTGGGGCGTGGCTTCGAGCTGTCGGGTGCATGGCAATGGCTGGATGCCACCTTCCGCTCGGGGCCCAACGCCGGGCGCGAGCTGCCGCTGGCCGCGCCGCGCAGCGGCAGCGTGCGCCTGGGTTGGGCGCTGGATGAGCACCAGCGCATCGAGCTGGGCGCGCAGTACCGCGCGGCCATGCGCATCGCCGATGACCGCGACAACAGCTGCAGCCGGCGCGTGCCGTCGGCCACGTCGCTGGACCTGCGCTATGCGCTCAACGCTGGCGGCTGGGAGTGGGCCGTGGCGGCCTCCAACCTGCTGGACGACGACAGCTACGGCAGCGCCTTCAAGTGCGCGACAGGCGGCATCTACCCCGACCCCGGCCGCATCTGGCGCGTGAGCCTGACGCGGCGCTTCTGAAGAAGGCGCCTTGTGCATGATGCGGCGCATGTCCCGCCCCCCAGTGCGTGAAGACCGCACCCGCGTGGCCCTGGTGGCCGCGGCGGTGGGCATCGCGGTGCTGGCCATGCTGGCCGGCCCCGCGTTGCCCGACGGCCTGTGGTGGCCGCTGCGCGGGCAGCGGCTGCTGGCTGCGGCCGGCGTGGGCGCGCTGCTGGCGCTGTCGGGGCTGGCCATGCAGGTGGTGCTGCGCAACCCGCTGGCCGACCCATATGTGCTGGGCACCTCGGGCGGCGCCGCGGTGGGGGCGCTGTCGGCGCTGCTGCTCGGGTTGTCGCTGTGGTGGGGCGCGGGGCTGGGCGCGCTGGCCTCGTCTGCGGTGCTGCTGCTGCTGGCGCGGCCGGCGCTGGCCGCGGTGGACGAGGCGTCGTCGCGCCTGATCCTGGTGGGCGCGATGCTGGCTGCGCTGTGCGGCGCGGCCAGCACGCTGCTGCTCACGCTCACGCCCGATGCGCAGCTGCGCGGCGCGGTGTTCTGGCTGGTGGGCGACCTGTCCGGCGCCGACGATCGCGGGCTGTGCCTGGGGCTGGCCGTGCTGCTGGCCGTGCTGCTGGCCCTGCGCGCCCGCTCTGTGGACCGCCTGATGCTGGGCAGCGAAGCCGCGGCCGTGCTGGGCGAGCCGGTGCGCGCGCTGCGCGCCGCGCTGCTCGTGGCCGGCGCGCTGGCTGCGGCCTGCGCCGTGGCGGTGGCCGGGGCGATCGGCTTCGTCGGCCTGGTGGTGCCGCATGCGCTGCGCCTGGCCGGTGTGGAGCGCACGGCCGACCAGGCCTGGATGGCGCCGCTGGGCGGCGCGGCGCTGCTGGTGGCGGCCGACTGGCTGGCGCGCAGCGTGGCGCCGCCGCTGGAGCTGCCCGTAGGGGCGGTGATGGCGCTGGTGGGCGCGCCGGTGTTCATCGGCTTCCTGATCCAAGAGGGGCGGCGGTGAGCCGCGCGCACGGCCCCCGCACGGCGGGCGCCACCCCGCCTGCGGCATGGCCCCGGGGGGCGACGGCCCTTCTCGCCGAGCTGCGCGGCGTGGCGGTGCGCCGCCCGGGCGGGATGGCCGGCGGCGCCACAGAGGCCGGCGCGGCTGCGGGCGGCACGGCGGGCGCGCTCATCGCCGGCCTGGACTGGACCATCCGCGGCGGCGAGCGCTGGGCCGTCATCGGCCGCAATGCGGCGGGCAAGTCCACGCTGCTGCGCACGCTGGCCGGGCTGCATGCGCCGGCCGCTGGCAGCGTGGTCTGGGCCGGCCGGGCGCTGGATGAATGGGACGCGCTGGATGCCGCGGCCCACCGCGCGTGGATGCCGCAGCAGGCGCAGGACCGCTTCCGCCTGTCGGTGTCGCGGCTGCTGGAGCTTTCGCGCTGCAGCGACGCGGGGCTGAGCGCGCAGCAGGCGCTGGACGAGCTGGATGCCGGCGCGCTGCTGCGCCGCGACGCGCGCAGCCTGTCCGGCGGCGAGCGCCAGCGCGTGGCCCTGGCCCAGGTGCTGGTGCAGGGCGCGCGGCTGTGGCTGCTGGACGAGCCGGTCGCCTTCCAGGATCCCGCGCACCAAGCGCAGGTGGCGCAGGTGCTGCGCCGCCACGTGCCGCACGGGGCGGGCACATCGGTCGCGGCCGGCGGCGACGATGTCTCAGGCGCGCTGGGGGGCCGGCGTGCATCGCGCGGGATGCACGATCGCGCTGCGGTCTTCAGCGCCCATGACGTCAACTGGGTGGCTGCCGTGGCCACGCATGTGCTGGCCCTGCTCGGCGATGGCCGCTGGCATGCCGGGCCGGTGAAGGCCATGCTGACCACGCCCATGCTGCGCGCGGTCTATGGCTGCGACTGGCGCCCGGCCGGCGGCGCCTGGATCCCCCTGGCCTGACGGGCAGCCGGCCCGGCGGCACGTGCCTTGCCGCCTGTCGGCGTGGCGGCTGCATGCCGCCGGACCAGAACAAGGAGCACCGCATGTCGTTTGCGATCTACCTCGTCGGCTTTGCCATCTTCATCATCGGTGTGGCCTGGGCCCTGGTGGCCGCAGGCGTGCCGCAGACCTATGTGGCGATTGCCAGCGTCATCCTGCTGGGCCTGGGCATCCTGACCGGCGTGACGCGCACGCGCACCAAGGATCCGTCGCTCTGATCGGCGTCCGGCGGATCACGGCGCAGCGGCCCGGCGCGCGGCGTCGATGGCCGCGCACAGCACCTGCGCCCCGTCGATGAAGCGCGGCCCCATTCGGGTCAGCAGATCGGCCGGCAGGCCCACGACCTGGCCGTTGCGCACGGCGTCCACCTGCGCAAAGCGGGCCCAGGAGCGGCGCAGCAGGCCCAGCTCCACCGTGGCTGCCGCAACCAGCTGAGGATCGGCCTGTACCGCCGCCTCCCATGACACCGTGGGCGTCAGCGGCGGCAAGGACCCGAAGGGGTTGACGCCGCCGCAGGCGCGGATGGCCGAGCCGATCAGGTGCCGGTCGTTGATCGTCATCAGCGGCGCATCCCACACCTGGTAGAAGACCCGCACCGGCGCCCGCGCGCCATAGGTCTGCTTCAGCGCCGACCATCGCGCCAGCAGGGCCGCCGCTGCCGTGTCGCCCTGCGGCGTGCCCATCAACCGGCCCAGCGCGCGCAACGTGGCGGCCAGCTCCTCCACCGTGTGGATCTCCGACTCCCACACCGGCACGCCCAGCCGGCGCAGCCGCTCGCGCTGGCGCGGCGGCAGGGCCGACTGCCAGACCAGGATCAGGTCCGGCTGCAGGCGGGCCACGGCCTCCAGGTTGATCGCGAAGGCATCGCCCACCACCGGCAGCCCGCGCGCCTGCGGCGGGTAATCGCTGTAGCGGCCCACGCCGACCAGGCGGCTGCCCCCGCCGGCGGCGAACACCAGCTCGGTCAGATGCGGCGCCAGGCTGACGATGCGCCGCGCCGGGCGGGGCAGGGCGGGGGGCGGGGTGGTGAGCAGCTCGGCAGCCGGGCTGGCGGGCGATGCGGGCCGGGCCGCATGGAGGGCCGCTGCCGCAACGCCGGCCGCGGGTGGGCGCCCGGCGGCTTGTGCGGGCGGTACCGGTGATACGGGTGATCCGGCCGATACGGGTGACCTGGGCGATGCAGCCAACGCGGGCCGCACCGCCGATACGCCGACCGGGGCACCCGATGCGCCGGGCGAAGCCATGCCGCCCCCCCAGCCCGCGCCCAGAGCCAGGCAGGCGAGCAGCGCGGCCACCGACCTTCTTGCCGGCGGCGCCGCGCGTGGCGGGCGCGCCGGCCGGTGCGCGGCCCGGGGCTTCATGGCGCGGGCGTCTTGGGGCGGTAGTCGCACCACGTGGCCACCGGGCATTCCCAGCAGCGCGGCTTGCGCGCCACGCAGATGTAGCGGCCGTGCAGGATCAGCCAGTGGTGGGCATGCAGTCGATAGGGCTCGGGCACGCGCTTGAGCAGCTTGGGCTCCACCTCCAGCGGCGTCTTGCCCGGCGCCAGGCCGGTGCGGTTGCTGACGCGGAAGATGTGCGTATCCACCGCCATCGTCGGCTCGCCGAAGGCCACGTTGAGCACCACGTTGGCCGTCTTGCGGCCCACGCCGGGCAGGGCCTCCAGCTGCTCGCGGGTGCGCGGCACCTCGCCGCCGTGCTGCTCCACCAGGATGCGGCAGGTGGCCAGCAGGTGGCGCGCCTTGCTGCGGTACAGGCCAATGGTCTTGATGTAGTCGCACAGGCCTTCTTCGCCCAGATCCAGGATGGCCTGCGGCGTGTTGGCCACCGGGAAGAGCCGGCGCGTGGCCTTGTTGACGCCCGCGTCCGTGGCCTGGGCCGACAGCAGCACGGCGGTCAGCAGCTCGAACGGCGTGGCGTATTCCAGCTCGGTCTTCGGCTCCGGATTGGCCGCCTGCAGCGTGGCAAAGAAGGGCTCGATGTCGCGCGCTTTCATGGGCGGGCAGTGTAGGCGGCAGGCCGTGGCCGGCCCTCGCATGCGGGCAGGCTGCGGGCGGTGTGCGGGCGGTGTGCGGGCGGTGTGCGGGTGGTGTGCGGGTGGTGTGGCGAGGATGTCGGCGACCCGCTTCGGCCGATACGCCGACGCCCTCAGCCCGCGGCGCGTCGCTGGCGGGCGCGGGCCAGCGCGGCCTCGATCACCGCACGCTTGCGCTCCAGCTCCACCGGGTCGGTGAGCCGGCTTTCCTCGGCCAGATGGGCCAGCTTGTGCTCGGCCTTGGCCTGCAGGCGGGCGTCGTGCTCCTGCTTTTCGCGCACCAGGCGCTGGCCGCGCGCCAGGTAGCGCGCGCGGGCTGCATCGGCCTGCTGCGGGCTCCAGGCGGCCCAGCCGGTGGGCGGGTGCTCGCCGGCATGCGCCGGGATCATGGCGATGCAGTCCACCGGGCAGGCCGGCACGCACAGCTCGCAGCCGGTGCACAGCGGCCCGATCACCGTGTGCATGCGCTTGTTGGTGCCCATCACCGCATCCACCGGGCAGGCCTTGATGCACAGCGTGCAGCCGATGCACCAGTCCTCGTCGATCACGGCCAGCTTCAGCGGGCCCTCCTGCCCATGCGCCGCGTCCAGCGGCACCACCGCGCGGCCGGTGGCAGCGGCCAGGCGACGCACGCCTTCTTCACCCCCGGGCGGGCACTGGCCGATGCCGGCCTCACCGGCGGCCACCGCTGCGGCATAGCTGCGGCAATCCGGGTAGCCGCAGCGCGTGCACTGCGTCTGCGGCAGCAGGGCGTCGATGGCGTCGATCAGCGACGGGGCGGGCAGGTTCATCACGGGGCGCGGGCAGCGGTGCGCAGCGGGCCCTCGAACGCATCGGCAGCCGCGCGGGCTGCCGATGGTGGGGGCGTTGTCGAATGCCCGGGTGAGCGCTGAAGGCGCGCTGCGGGGTTGCGATTATCCCGCCGCGTCTTCGGCGAGAGGCCGCTCAGTCCGCCGGCTTGTCGTGCGTGCGGATGAATTCGCGGATCTGCGGATAGGCCTTCTCGCGCCAGCGTCGGCCCGAGAAGATGCCGTAGTGCCCGGCGCCCTGGACCGTGTAGTGCAGGCTGCGCCCGGCCGGGATGCCGGTACACAGCTCATGCGCGGCCTCGGTCTGGCCGGCGCCGGAGATGTCGTCCAGCTCGCCCTCCACCGTCAGCAGCGCGGTGGTGGTGATGTCCTGCGGCCGCACGCGCTCGGGCTGCCCCTCGGGGTTGCGCACGTCCCAGGTGCTGTTGACCAGGGCGAAGTCCTGGAACACGATCTTGATGGTGTCCAGGTAGTACTCGGCCGGCATGTCAAGCACGGCGTTGTACTAGTCGTAGAACTGGCGGTGGGCCTCGGCGCTGTCGTCATCGCCGCGGATCAGGTCCAGGAAGTAGTCGTAGTGCGAGGTCAGGTGCCGGTCGGGGTTCATGGCCACGAAGCCGGTGTGCTGCAGGAAGCCCGGGTACACGCGGCGGCCCGCGCCGGGATAGTTGGGCGGCACGCGGTGGATCACGTTGTTCTCGAACCACTCGAACGACTTGTTCATCGCCAGGTTGTTCACCGCCGTGGGCGATTTGCGGGCGTCGATGGGCCCGCCCATCATCACCATCGTCAGCGGCGTGGGCTCGCCGCGGCTGGCCATCAGCGACACGGCAGCCAGCACCGGCACGGTGGGCTGGCACACCGACATCACGTGCACATTGGGCCCGATGTGGCGGATGAACTCCTGCACATAGTTGACATAGTCATCCAGGTGGAAGGGACCCGCCTCGGCCGGCACCATGCGCGCATCCACCCAGTCGGTGATGTAGACCTTGTGGTCCTGCAGCATGGTGCGCACCGTGTCGCGCAGCAGCGTGGAGTGATGGCCCGACAGTGGCGCCACGATCAGCACCGACGGCTGCTTGCGCATGGCGGCCAGCGCCTGCGCATCGTCGGTAAAGCGCTTGAAGCGGATCAGCCGGCAGAAGGGCTTGTCGATGGCCACCTGCTCCTGGATCACGACCTGCGCGCCGCCCGCCTTCACCGAGGTGATGTTGAACTCGGGCTTCTCGTAGTCCTTGGTCAGCCGGTGCACCAAGTCGAAGCTGGCGGCCATGCGCTGCGCGCCCGGCGCATGGGCGAACGGCGACAGCGGGTGGCTGTAGAGCTTGGACGATGCGCTGGCGAACTCGGAGAAGGGGCTGAGCAGCGCGCGCTGGGTTTCGTAGAGCTGGTAGAGCATGGCGACCTCGGGGACGTGAGGGCCGGAATCGCGGCGGCCGCGAACCGGATTTGCTGCAGTGCAGCATGCCACCATTCGTGGTGGCTGTACACGCCTATGGTCTCGGTGTACGCCCCGGGTCAACGTCGGAAAAACGGCAGCCGCGTGCGACTGTTCACGCTTGCCCCATGCCGGCCCGGCATCGGGCTCTTTCGCCTTGCAGAAACAGCAACCCCCGGGTGCTCGCGCAGACCGGGCGTTGCTTCGCTGGGGCGCCGGGCGCCCGGGTGGATGTCACATCACCTGGCGGATGGCCTTGGCCACGGCGTCGATGTTGTGGCTGTTGAGCGCGGCAACACAGATGCGGCCGGAGTCCACGCCGTAGATGCCGAACTCGCTGCGCAGGCGCTGCATCTGCGTGGCGTTCAGGCCCGAGTAGCTGAACATGCCCTTCTGGCGGGTGATGAAGCTCAGGTCGTCATCCACGCCGGCTTCCTTGAGCTTGGCCACCAGCGCGCTGCGCATGGTGCGGATGCGCTCGCGCATGCCGGCCAGCTCCTCCTCCCACAGCTTGCGCAGCTCGGGCGTGGTCAGCACGGTGGCCACCACCTGCGCGCCGTGCGTGGGCGGGTTGGAGTAGTTGGTGCGGATCACGCGCTTCAGCTGGCTCAGCACGCGCGCGGCCTCGTCGGCCGTCTCGCTGACGATGCTCAGCGCGCCCACGCGCTCGCCGTAGAGCGAGAAGCTCTTGGAGAAGCTGGTGGAGACGAAGAAGCTCAGCCCGGCGTCGAGGAACTTGATCACCACCTTGCCGTCCTCGGCGATGCCCTCGCCGAAGCCCTGGTAGGCCATGTCCAGGAAGGGCACGAGTGCGCTGGCCTTGCAGGCGGCGATGACGTCGTCCCACTGCGCTTCGGTCAGGTCGTAGCCGGTCGGGTTGTGGCAGCAGGCGTGCAGCACGACGATCGTGCCGGGGGCGGCGGCCTTCAGCGCGGCCAGCATGCCGTCCACGTTGATGCCGCGCTTGGCCGCGTCGTAGTACGGATAGGTGCCCACGTTGAACCCAGCGGACTCGAACAGCGCGCGGTGGTTCTCCCAGCTCGGGTCGGAGATCAGCACCTGCGCATCGGGCGTCAGGCGCTTCAGGAAGTCCGCGCCCAGCTTCAGGCCGCCGGTGCCGCCGATGGCCTGCACGGTGGAGATGCGGCCGGCTTTCACGGCGGCATGCTCGGCGCCGAACACCAGGCCCTGCACCGCCTTGTCATAGGCGGCGATGCCGTCGATCGGCAGGTAGCCGCGCGCCTTGGGCGCTTCCAGCATCTGCTTCTCGGCCGCGGCCACGCACTTGAGCAGCGGCAGCTTGCCGTTGTCGTCGGTGTAGACGCCCACGCCCAGGTTGACCTTGTTGGGGTTCGGGTCGGCGTTGAACTGCTCGTTCAGACCCAGGATCGGGTCGCGCGGGGCCATCTCGACGGCGGAAAACAAAGACATGCTGAGACCTTGAGGCGGATGAATGGAGGGCGGACAGACTGCGGGGAGAGGAGGGCGCTGCCACATCGCACCGCGCACGGGCGACTGCGTTAGGCTGGCAGCTTCGGCCGCCGGCCAGGTCGGGGCGACATCTGGCGGCCACCCTCGCGGGCGCGGCTCTTGCCATTCGGCATGCAGGCGCAGCCCGGCGCGCGGGTGCCGAAATTTTAAGCGCGCGGCCGGCCGCGCATGTGCCCTGCCGCGGCTGCCACGGCCCTTCGTCACGCCTGCGCCGGGCGCCGCATCGCGCGCGGCTGTTTCCACCCCGCGCGCTCTTGTCAGCCGCTGCACGCGCCCCCATCTGCGCCCCCATCTGCATCGCCCATGTCCTCTGTCCCTCAGCCCCTCGCCCCGGTCGACGATGCCGCCGCCACGCAGCCGGAAGGCCGCTTCGTGCGCTATCCCGACTCGCCCTTCGAGCTCTACCAGCCCTATCCGCCGGCCGGCGACCAGCCCACGGCCATCGAGCAGCTGGTCTCGGGGGTGGAGGACGGCCTGCTCTACCAGACGCTGCTGGGCGTGACCGGCTCGGGCAAGACCTACACCATGGCCAACACCATCGCCCGCCTGGGCCGGCCGGCCATCGTGTTCGCGCCCAACAAGACGCTGGCCGCGCAGCTCTACAGCGAGTTCCGCGAGTTCTTCCCGAAGAACGCGGTCGAGTACTTCGTCAGCTACTACGACTACTACCAGCCCGAGGCCTATGTGCCGCAGCGCGACCTGTTCATCGAGAAGGACAGCGCCATCAACGAGCACATCGAGCAGATGCGGCTGTCCGCCACCAAGAGCCTGCTGGAGCGCCGTGACGTGGTCATCGTGGCGTCGGTGTCGGCCATCTACGGCATCGGCAAGCCCGAGGACTACATGACGATGGTGCTGATCGCCCGCGTGGGCGACAAGATCAGCCAGCGCGACGTCATCGCCCAGCTCGTGCGCATGCAGTACCAGCGCAACGACGTGGACTTCTCGCGCGGCCACTTCCGCGTGCGCGGCGACACCATCGACGTCTTCCCGGCGGAGCATTCCGAGCTGGCCGTGCGGCTGGAGCTGTTCGACGACGAGATCGAGTCCATCCAGCTCTTCGACCCGCTCACCGGCCGCATCCGCCAGAAGATCCCGCGCTTCACCATCTACCCCAGCAGCCACTACGTCACGCCGCGCGAGCGCGTGGTCTCGGCCATCGAGAGCATCAAGGCGGAGCTCAACGAGCGTGTCAAGCAGTTCGTCGCCGACGGCAAGCTGGTCGAGGCCCAGCGCCTGGAGCAGCGCACCCGCTTCGACCTGGAGATGCTGCAGGAGGTGGGCCACTGCAAGGGCATCGAGAACTACACGCGGCACCTCTCGGGTGCGGCGCCCGGCTCGCCGCCGCCCACGCTGGTGGACTACCTGCCACGCGATGCGCTTATGTTCATGGACGAGAGCCACGTGCTCATCGGCCAGTTCGGCGGCATGTACAACGGCGACCGCGCGCGCAAGAGCACGCTGGTGGAGTACGGCTTTCGCCTGCCCTCGGCCATGGACAACCGGCCGCTGAAGTTCGAGGAGTTCGAGGGCAAGATGCGCCAGACGGTCTTCGTCACGGCCACGCCCGCGGACTACGAGAAGCAGCACGCCGGCCAGGTGGTGGAGCAGGTGGTGCGCCCCACCGGCCTGGTCTACCCGGAAGTCGAGGTGCGCCCGGCCACGCACCAGGTGGACGACGTGCTGCAGGAGATCCGCATCCGTGTCGAGAAGAACGAGCGCGTGCTCATCACCACACTGACCAAGCGCATGGCCGAGCAGCTCACCGACTACCTGACCGACAACGGCGTGAAGGTGCGCTACCTGCACTCGGACATCGACACGGTCGAGCGCGTGGAGATCCTGCGTGACCTGCGCCTGGGCACCTTCGACGTGCTGGTGGGCATCAACCTGCTGCGCGAGGGCCTGGACATCCCCGAGGTGTCACTGGTGGCCATCCTGGACGCCGACAAGGAAGGCTTCCTGCGCGCCGAGCGGAGCCTGATCCAGACCATCGGCCGCGCCGCGCGCAATGCCAATGGCCGCGCCATCCTCTACGCCGACCGCATCACCGATTCGATGAAGAAGGCCATCGACGAGACGCAGCGCCGCCGCGCCAAGCAGATCGCCTTCAACGAGGCCAACGGCATCACGCCGCGCACCATCCGCAAGCAGGTGCGTGAGCTCATTGATGGCGTGGTGGCCGACCGCAACGACGGGCGTGATGCGCTGCGCGCGCAGTCCGGCTCGGCAGCGGTCGAGGCGCTGAGCGAGAAGGACCTGGGCAAGCGCATCAAGCAACTCGAAAAGCAGATGCTCGAGCATGCGCGCAACCTGGAGTTCGAGCAGGCCGCGCGGCTGCGCGACCAGCTTGCGCTGCTCAAGGAACAGGCCTTCGGCGCGCCGGGCACCGAGAACGTCACGCCCATCCAGTCGGCACGCCCGGCCTGAGCGACGCGGACCAGGCGCCGGTCAAGCAACAAAGCCGGCATGGAAGCCGGCTTTGTCTGCGTGCGTTGGCGGGCAAGCCTGCTTGCCGCGCCGGGACTGTGTCGCTCGGTGCGATCCCGAGCGGGGCTGTCCTCAGTGCGTCTTGCTTGCCAGGGCCGAGCCCACGCGCAGGCCCACCCAGGTGCACAAAGCCACGGCAGCCACCGTGGCCACCCCGGTCACTCCGGACGGCGCGCCGGCCGCCAGCAGCGGCTCACGCACCAGCTCCAGGCCGGCGGGCAGCCCGACCAGGAAGCCCCCGATCACACCCAGCTTCTCCACACCCAGGGCCTTGCGATCCCGGTCGGACGTGGCAGGCACTTCATTCCACTTGGCGGCTTGAGACATGGCAGACTCCTTGGAAGTCGTTGTGCAGTGCAGCAAATATAGGGGTCTGCCCGGGGATTTCAAGGGTTAACCCGGAAGTCGGCGTGGATGCTTCAAGGCCGGTACGACCCCGCCGCCAGCCTGGCCTGCACGTTCGGGTGGCCTGCGCTAGAATTTGACTAAATCACTCGGGTTTCATCGCGGGTTCGCCCTTAGGGACGTACCCGAGAAGACCCCGAAGGGGAATGGGGTTTGCCAAGGTTCGGGCTCTTGCGCCGCGCACGGCGCCACCGTGCCCCCCATCCCACCTCGAGGAGTCCTGCCATGCGACTGACCACCAAAGGCCGCTTCGCCGTCACCGCCATGATCGACCTGGCCCTGCGTGAGCACACGGGGCCGGTGGCACTGGCCGCCATCAGCCAGCGCCAGCAGATCTCGCTGTCCTACCTGGAGCAGCTCTTCGGCAAGCTGCGCCGCCACGAGCTGGTGGAGAGCACCCGCGGCCCGGGCGGCGGCTATTCGCTCGGACGCAAGGCCGAGGAGATCACGGTTGCCGACATCATCGTCGCCGTCGATGAGCCCATCGACGCCACCGGCTGCGGCGGCAAGGAGAACTGCATGGGCGACGACGCCGGCCGCTGCATGACGCACGAGCTGTGGTCCAGTCTCAACCAAAAGATGATCGAGTACCTGGACTCCATCAGCCTGCGCAAGCTGGTGGACGACCAGCTTGCCCGCGGCGTGTCCATCGAGGACCAGCCGGTCAAGCGGGCCATCTCCACCCAGCCGGTGGTCAAGCCCATCAAGGTCAACGCGCCGAACTCCGTCTTCGCCCTGGGCACCGCCCTGGGCAAGTGAGCCCGGGCCCGAACCCGCATTCACCGCTTTCCGCCTTTTCCGCTTCCAGGACCGTCCACCATGGACATGACGCCGCACTTCCCCATCTACATGGACTACGGGGCCACCACGCCGGTGGACCCGCGCGTGGTCGACGCGATGATCCCCTGGCTGCGCGAGCACTTCGGCAACCCGGCCTCGCGCAGCCATGCCTGGGGCTGGGAGGCGGAAGAGGCGGTGGAGAAGGCGCGCCAGCAGGTGGCCGACCTGATCCATGCGGATCCGCGCGAGATCGTCTGGACCTCCGGCGCCACGGAGTCCAACAACCTGGCGCTCAAGGGCGCGGCCCACTTCTACAAGAGCCGCGGCAACCACATCGTCACCGTCAAGACCGAGCACAAGGCGGTGCTCGACACCTGCCGGGAGCTGGAGCGCCAGGGCTTCGAAGTCACTTACCTGGACGTGCAGGAGAACGGCCTGCTCGACCTGGACCGCTTCCGCGACGCGCTCAAGCCCGGGACCATCCTGGCCTCGGTGATGTACGTCAACAACGAGATCGGCGTCATCCAGGACATCGACACCATCGGCGCCCTCTGCCGTGAGAAGGGCGTGATCTTCCATTGCGATGCGGCCCAGGCCAGCGGCAAGGTGGAGATCGACATGGCCCGCCAGCCGGTGGACCTGCTGAGCCTGGCCTCGCACAAGACCTACGGCCCCAAGGGCCAGGGCGCGCTGTATGTGCGCCGCAAGCCGCGCGTGCGCATCGAGGCGCAGATGCACGGCGGCGGCCATGAGCGCGGCATGCGCTCGGGCACGCTGCCGGTGCACCAGATCGTCGGCATGGGCGAGGCCTTCCGCATCGCTCGTGAAGAGATGCCCGCCGAGCTGGAGCGCATCCGCGGCCTGCAGCAGCGGCTGCTCCAGGGCATCCAGCAGATCGAGCAGGTGTTCATCAACGGCGACCTGGAGCGCCGGGTGCCGCACAACTTGAACGCGTCCTTCAACTATGTCGAAGGCGAGTCGCTGATCATGGGCGTCAAGGGCATCGCCGTGTCCTCCGGCTCGGCCTGCACCTCGGCCAGCCTGGAGCCCAGCTACGTGCTGCGCGCGCTGGGCCGCAGCGACGAGCTGGCGCACAGCTCGCTGCGCATGACCATCGGCCGCTTCACCACGGCCGAAGAGATTGACTACGCCGTCTCCCTGCTGCAGACCCAGGTGGCCAAGCTGCGCGAGCTCTCGCCGCTGTGGGACATGTACAAGGAAGGCGTGGACCTCAGCACCATCCAGTGGGCGGCGCACTGACGCCTGCCCATCGAGGCCACCAGACACGACACCGGCTGCAGCCTGCGGCAGCCGGCCCCGCCAGGGGATCCAGCAGGGGCTGGCGGGCGCGGCGCCCGCGGCCAGTGTGATTGAGGAGTAGATGCCATGGCATACAGCAACAAGGTCATCGACCACTACGAGAACCCGCGCAACGTCGGCTCCTTCGAGAAGGGCGACGAATCGGTCGGCACCGGCATGGTCGGCGCGCCGGCCTGCGGCGACGTGATGAAGCTGCAGATCAAGGTCAACCCGGCCACCGGGGTGATCGAGGACGCGCGCTTCAAGACCTATGGCTGCGGCTCGGCCATCGCGTCGTCGTCGCTGGTCACCGAGTGGGTCAAGGGCAAGACGCTGGACCAGGCGCTGGACATCAAGAACACCCAGATCGCTGAAGAACTCGCCCTGCCGCCGGTCAAGATCCACTGCTCCATTCTGGCCGAGGACGCGATCAAGGCCGCGGTCACCGACTACAAGGCCAAGCACGGCGCCACCGCCTGACCATCATGGACATGAGCGCCCCCACGACGATGTCCGTCTCGCTGACCGAAGCCGCGGCCCGCCATGTGTCCCGCTACCTGGCCAAGCGTGGCCGGGGCGTGGGCGTGCGTCTGGGCGTGAAGACCACCGGCTGCTCTGGCCTGGCCTACAAGATCGAGTACGCCGACGAGATCGCGCCCGAAGATCACGTCTTCGAGCACCACGGCGTCAAGGTCCTGGTGGACCCGAAGAGCCTGCCCTACATCGACGGCACCGAGCTGGACTTCGTGCGCGAGGGCCTCAACGAGGGCTTCAAGTTCCACAATCCGCGTGAGCGGGACCGCTGCGGCTGCGGGGAGTCCTTCCGGGTCTGAGCAGGACCGCGCCAGACTCCGCCCACCGCCCCGCAGTGAAGGCCCGACCTGCCCGGCAGTCGGGCTTTCGTTTTGATGGCCCCCGGCCACGCCCATCATGACCCTGGACGACGACGACTTCACGCTCTTCGGCCTGCCGCAAGCCCAGGCGCAGGACCGCGCGGCCATCGATGCGCGCTGGAAGGCGCTGCAGAACCAGATCCACCCGGACCGCTTCGTCGCCCAGGGCGCGGCCGCGCAGCGCGTGGCCATGCAGTGGGCGGTGCGCGTCAACGAGGCCTATCAGCGCCTGAAGGACCCGCTGCGTCGCGCGGCCTACCTGTGCGAGCTGCGCGGGGCGTCGGTCGAGGCTGAGCGCAACACCGCCATGCCGGCGGCCTTCCTGATGAAGCAGATGGAATGGCGCGAGGCGCTGGACGAGGCGGCCGGTGAGCCCGCCGTGCAGGCTTTGCATGACGAGGTGAGCGCCGAGCGCGAGCGCCTGCTGGAGCAGGTGCGCCAGGAGCTCGACGAGCGCAATGACGCGGCTGCCGCTGCGGCCACCGTGCGCGCGCTGATGTTCGTGCAGCGCTTCGCCGCCGAGGTGGACGACCGGCTGGACGCGCTGGCGTCCTGAGCCCGCCGCCTCGACCGATCACAACGGCAACCTACAACGAGAAGAGCCATCATGGCCCTGCTGCAGATCTCCGAGCCCGGGCAGACGCCCGACCCGCACCAGAGGCGCATCGCCGTCGGCATCGACCTGGGCACCACGCATTCGCTGGTCGCCGCGGTGCGCCACGGCGTGCCCGAATGCCTGTCGGATGCCGAGGGCCGGGTCATCCTGCCGTCCGCCGTGCGCTACCTGGGCGACGGCCGTCGGCAGATCGGCTTCGACGCGCTGGCCGCGCAGGGCGAAGACCCGGAGCAGACCATCGTCTCGGTCAAGCGCTTCATGGGGCGCAGTCTGGCTGACATTGCCGGGCGCGAGAGGCTGCCCTACCGCTTCGTGGACCTGCCAGGCATGGTGGGCATCGCCACGCGCGAGGGCGTGAAGACCGCGGTGGAGGTCTCTGCCGAGATCCTGGCCACGCTGCGCTTCAGGGCCGAGGACACCTTCAACGACGACCTGTACGGCGCAGTCATCACCGTGCCGGCCTACTTCGACGACGCGCAGCGGCAGGCGACCAAGGACGCCGCGCAGCTGGCCGGGCTGAACGTGCTGCGCCTGATCAACGAGCCGACCGCCGCGGCGATCGCCTACGGCCTGGACAACGGCGTGGAGGGGCTCTATGCCGTCTACGACCTGGGGGGCGGCACCTTCGACATCTCGTTGCTGCGCCTGTCGCGTGGCGTGTTCGAGGTGGTGGCCACCGGCGGCGACTCGGCCCTGGGCGGCGACGACTTCGACGCCGCGCTGGCGCAGTGGGCGCTGGCCCAGGCGCACCTGAGTGCTGCCACAGCGCAGGACAAGCGCGCCGTGCTGGTGGCCGCGCGCCGCGCCAAGGAGGCGCTGACCGATGCGGCCGAAGCGCGTCTGCAGGCCCGGCTCAGCACCGGCGCGCTGGACGTGGCCGTGACCCGCGCCGGCTTCGACGCGCTGACCCGCCCGCTGATCGACCGCACGCTGGCCGCCGTGCGCCGCGCGCTGCGCGATGCCAAGGTCACGCCCGCCGACGTGCAGGGCGTGGTGATGGTGGGCGGCTCCACCCGCATGCCGGCCGTGCGCGAGGCCGTGGGCCAGTACTTCAAGCGCGAGCCGCTGATCAACCTGAACCCGGACGAGGTGGTAGCCCTGGGCGCGGCCGTGCAGGCCAACCAGCTGGCCGGCAACGCGGCCGACGGCAACATCCTGCTGCTGGACGTGATCCCGCTGTCGCTGGGCATCGAGACCATGGGCGGGCTGGTGGAGCGCATCATCCCGCGCAACACCACCATCCCCACCGCGCTGGCGCAGGACTTCACCACCTACCAGGACGGCCAGACCGCAATGGCGCTGCACGTGGTGCAGGGCGAGCGCGAGCAGGTGGAGCACTGCCGCTCGCTGGCGCGCTTCACGCTGCGCGGCATCCCGCCGATGCCGGCCGGCGCGGCGCGCATCCGCGTCACCTTCCAGGTCGATGCCGACGGCCTGCTCAACGTGAGCGCGCGCGAGCAGACCTCCGGTGTGGAGGCCGCGGTGACTGTCAAGCCCAGCTACGGCCTGGACGACGACGCCATCGCCCGCATGCTGCAGGAGGGCTTTGCCACCGCCGAGGCAGACATGGCCGACCGCGCGCTGCGCGAAGCCCGCGTGGAGGCCGAGCGGCTGATGCTGGCCACCCGCGCCGCGCTGGCGGCCGACGGCGACCTGCTCGACGGCGATGAGCACGAGGCCATCGAGCGGCTGCTGTCCGACCTGGACCAGGCCCGCCACGGCGAGGACCGCCTGGCCATCGACGCCGCCACCCAGGCGCTGGCGCGCGGCACCGAGGCCTTTGCCGCCGAGCGCATGAACCGCGGCATCCGCGAGGCGCTGACCGGCCGCAGCGTCGACGACATCAAGTGAGCGCCATGACGACGATCAAGATCCTGCCCCACCACGAGTACTGCCCCGAGGGCCGCACCATCGAAGTCCAGCCCGGCACCTCCATCTGCGAGGCGCTGCTGGAGCACGACATCCCCATCGAGCATGCCTGCGACATGAGCTGCGCCTGCACCACCTGCCACGTGGTCGTGCGCGAGGGCTTCGGCTCGCTCAACGAGATGGAAGAGGCCGAGGAAGACCTGCTCGACCGCGCCTGGGGCCTGGAGCCCAACTCGCGCCTGAGCTGCCAGGCCATCGTCGCCAAGACCGATCTGGTGGTGGAGATCCCGCGCTACTCCATCAACCATGCCAAGGAAAATCACTGACGCGCGCTGAGCGGTCCAGGCGGCCGCCCGTCTTTCCCTAAGCCCGCGGGCGGCTGCTAGATTCGGCAGCCGCCCGCTTGCCTTTGAGCCCCATGTCACGCCAGATCTTCTTCGACACCGAAACCACCGGCCTGAGCCCCGAGGCGGGTGACCGCATCATCGAAATCGGCTGCGTCGAGATGGTCAACCGCCGGCTCACCGGCAACAACAAGCACTTCTATCTGAACCCGCAGCGGGCCAACAGCGAGGACGCGGTCAAGATCCACGGCTTGACCGACGAATTCCTGGCCGACAAGCCGGTGTTCGCCGCCGTGGCCGACGAGCTGATCGACTACCTGCGCGGCGCGGAGGTGATCATCCACAACGCCGGCTTCGACATCGGCTTCATGAATGCCGAGCTGCGCCGGCTGGGCCGTGAGCCCTTCCAGCAGATCGCCGCCGGCGTGGTCGACAGCCTGACGATGGCGCGCGAGATGTTCCCGGGCAAGTCCAACTCGCTGGACGCGCTGTGCCGCCGGCTGGAGGTGGACAACTCCAACCGCGCGCTGCACGGCGCGCTGCTCGATGCCGGCCTGCTGGCCGAGGTCTACATCCGCATGACGCGCGGGCAGGAGAGCCTGGTGATCGACGCCGGCGACGGCGGCGATGCGCAGGTGGCCCACGCGGCCGAGGTGGACCTGGCAGGCTTTGCCCTGCTGCGCATCGAGCCCACGCCCGAGGAGCAGGCCGCCCATGAGGCCATGCTGGCTGATCTGGACAAGGCCAGCGGCGGCAAGACGGTGTGGCGCCGGCTGCAGGAGCAGGCCGCCGCAGCGTGAAAGGCCGGCGAAGTGCTGCAGGCAAGCGGCACCCGCCTCTTCACGCGACGCCGGTTTTTCTGTCTATAATCGCGGTCTTGCTTGGGCGGTTAGCTCAGCGGTAGAGCACTGCCTTCACACGGCAGGGGTCGCAGGTTCGAACCCTGCACCGCCCACCAAGCAGCCCTGTTGCGATCCGCATCAGACACACGTCAAGCACCCGGCAGCGTCTGCGCCCGGTGCTTTTTGTTTTTTCCGGCTCGCTCCCGGATCAAAGCGCCGATGCGGCTTTCAGTCGGCCAGCGGCGACGGCGGTGCCTCGTCGTTGGCCGCGTCCGCCGTGCCGCGCTCCACGCGGTTGGCAAAGCCGGCGCGGCCGATGGCCATGCCGCCGGTAGCCTGGCCGATGGCCTGGCGCAGCAGCGCATCGGGCGTCTTGCCCGCATCCGGGTAGAGCGCCACGCCGGGGCTGACGGCCAGTGCCGCGCTGCGCCCGGTCAGGCTGAAGGGCTGGCGCAGGGCGTCGACCAGCTTGTCGGCCACGCGGGTGCCGTCCTCAGGCTGGTCGATCCAGGCCAGCAGCACCACCAGCAGGTCCGGCGCCACGCTGGCCAGCACGTCGCTGGCGCGCAGCCGCGCGCGCAGGCGCACGGCCACCTTGCGACGCAGCACGTTGGCGGCCTCGGCACCCAGCTCGTCGCGCACGGTGGCCAGGCCGTCCAGGCGCAGGGCGACCACGGCCATCGGTGCGGGCTCGCGCTCGCGCAGGGCCAGCAGGTGGCTCATGTGCTCCAGCAGCTGGGCATGGTTGGGCAGGCCGGTGGACAGGTCGGTGGCATGCGACTTGTGCACCGCCTGCGTGTGGCGCTGGCGGGCCAGGGCCAGGCGCAGCGCGCGGGCCAGGGCCAGCGGCGATCCGGCATGGGCGGCGGCCGGCAGGATGTCCTGCACGCCGGCGGCCATCAGCGCATCGGCCTGCGCCGGGTTGCATTCGGCCCCCAGCAGCACCACGGCCGACTCCAGCACCGCCTGCGCCAGCGCCGGCCAGTGCAGCACGTCGGTGAAGCTGTCGCCCACCGCGGCGTCGATCACCACCGCATCGGCATGGCGCTGGCGCAGCTGCTCGGCCGCGGCCTGCAGGCCGTCCACATGGGTCAGCTCAAAGGGGCCCCAGGGGCTGTCGCCGGGCAGGGCAAAGGGGCGGGGGCCGATGGACAGGACGTGGAAGGCGGTCATGGCGGGGGCGGGCTGGGCCAGGGGCCGGGGCCGGTAGTGGGCCGGGAGAGTCTGGCTGCCATGCTAGCCCGCGCCTGCGCATGCCGAGCCCAAGCCCCTGCGCGGCCCGCCTTGCAGCCGGGGTAGACCGCAATGGCGGGCTGCGGGCCGCACACCAGAATCGCGCACCTGATCCCGGGCGCTTGGTGCGGCGGCCCGGCATGTCTTGGACCGTGGACAAAGGGAGTGCCATGAAGTTCGATGAATACCGCTCGCACGACGGCCTGGGCCTGGCGCGGCTGGTGCAGCGCGGCGAGGTGTCGGCCGAAGAGCTGCTCGAGGCGGCGATGGCCCGCTGCGATGCGGTGCAGCCGGCTGTGCGCGCGCTGGTGCGGCGGCTGGACGAGCGGGCGCGGCAGCGCGCCTCGCGCCTGCGCGGGCATGAGGGCGCCTTTGCCGGCGTGCCCTTCCTGGTCAAGGATCTGTTCCAGGAGATCGCCCATGAGGTGCACGGCTGCGGCTCGCGCGCGCTGGCCCAGGTGCGGGCCGACGAGAGCAGCGACTTCGTGCGCGCCTCGGAGGCCGCCGGCCTGATCATCTTCGGCCAGACCAACACGCCGGAGTTCGGCGCCAAGAACGTCACCGAGCCGCAGGCCAACGGCGCCAGCCGCAATCCGTGGGACCTGCGGCGCACGCCCGGCGGGTCGTCCGGTGGATCGGCCGCCGCGGTGGCCGCGGGCATCGTGCCGATGGCCGGTGCCAACGACGGCGGCGGCTCCATCCGCATCCCTGCCGCGGCCTGCGGCCTCTTCGGCATGAAGGTCGGGCGCGGGCGGGTGTCCACGGGCCCGGCGGTGGCCGAGGGCATGTTCGGCGCGGTGGCGCAGGGCGTGGTCTCGCGCAGCGTGCGCGACACGGCGGCCATGCTCGACGTGCTGCAGGGCCCGCAGCCGCATGCGCCCTACTGGATGCCGCCGTCGCCCGGCTACCTGGCGGCGCTGGAGCGCCCGCCGCGCGCGCTGCGCATCGGCTACTCCACCGACTCGCCTATCGGCACGCCGGTGGATGCGCAGGCCGCAGCCGCGGTGGAAGACGCCGCGCGGCTGCTGCAGTCGCTGGGCCATCAGGTGGAGCCGGCCGCGCCGCCGGTGGACGGCATGGCGCTGTCCAAGGACTTCCTGCTGATGTGGTTCGGCATGCAGGCCGCGCTGGTGGCCGAGGTGCGCCGCCGCACCGGCGCGCCGCTGTCGGACTTCGAGCCCGACACGCGGGTGATGGCCGCACTGGGCGCGTCCACCCGCGGCGCCGAGCTGCTGGCCTGCCACCAGCGCTGGCATGAGCACACCCGGGCGCTGGCGCGCTTCCATGAGCGCTACGACCTGTGGCTGTCGCCCACGCTGGCCGGCCCGCCGCTGCCCATCGGCCAGAACGCCACGCCGCCGGCGCTGCATCTGGTCGCCTCGGTGCTGATCAAGCTGGGCCTGGCGCGCGCGCTGCGCTCGGCCAGCGTGCTGGAGGACACCGTGCGCAAGAACCTGGGCTGGACGCCGTACACCCAGCTGGCCAACCTGACCGGCCGCCCGGCCATGTCCGTGCCGCTGTACTGGACGCCCGACGGCCTGCCTCTGGGCGTGCAGTTCGTCGGCGCGCTGGATGCCGAGGCCACCATGCTGCAGCTGGCCGCGCAGCTGGAGCAGGCCCGGCCCTGGTTCGGCCGCGTGCCGCCCGAGCCGGCTGCGTCCGCCGCGCGCGCCTGAGCGCCCCGTGCGGCGACGGGCCACGCATCTGCCAGGGCCGGCCAACGGTGCACGCGGGCCGGCAGCCCGCTCGTGCTCTGTGCGGCCGGCAGCCCGCCCGCGCTCTGTGCGGCAAGGGCTGCACGCCTGGGGGGCGGTCCAGGTCCAGGTGTGGGCCGCAGCCCCCGCCCGCGGCCTAGGCCATCCCGGCCGCCCGCTGCGCCAGCGCCCGCGCACAGGCCGCTCCGCTGGCCCAGGCCCACTGGAAGTTGTAGCCGCCCAGCCAGCCGGTCACGTCCACCACTTCGCCGATGAAGTACAGGCCCGGCACCAGGCGGCTGCCCATGCTGCGCGACTCAAGGTCGCGCGTGTCCACGCCGCCGGCCATGACCTCGGCCTTACGCCAGCCTTCGGTGCCGGTGGGCAGGACGGTCCACTGCTGCAGGCTGCGCCCGGCGGCCAGCAGCTCCGCATCGCGGCAGTCGGGCAGCGGCTTGTGGCCCGGCAGGCCATGCAGGGCGCACCAGGTCTGCACCAGGCGCTGCGGCAGCCGCGCGGCCAGCTCGTTGGCCAGCTGGCGGCGTGAGCCGCGCTTGGCCTGGCACAGCGCCTGGCCCAGGTCGTCCGCCGGCGTATCGCCGGCCGCCAGGTCGATGCGCAGCCCGTCGCCCGCCCGCCAGTAGCTGGAGATCTGCAGGATGGCCGGCCCGCTCAGGCCGCGGTGGGTGAAGAGCAGGTCTTCATGAAACGCCACGGCGGCCTTGCCGCTGCGGCCCTTGCTGCCGCGCGCGCCGGCCCCAGCCGGCTGCTCCGCCTGGGTGCGGGCCGCGGCCGCACCCGGGGCGTCGCCCGGGCTGCCCGCCGCCTTGCCGCCATCCAGGTGCGCAGGCTGCGGCGCCACGCTGACGCGCACCGGCAGCGCCACACCGGCCAGCTCGGCAAACGGCTGCCAGGCCACGGCGTCGAAGGTCAGCGGCACCAGCGCCGGCCGCGGCTCGACGATGCGGTGGCCCCATTGCCGGGCCAGCCGCAGGCCCCAGTCGCTGGCGCCGATCTTGGGCACCGGCAGCCCGCCGGTGGCCACCACCAGCTGCGCCGCGTGCACCGGGCCGCGGTCGGTCTGCAGCTCGAAGCCGCCCGGCCCCTGGCTCACGCCGCGCACCGCACAGGGCTGCCAGCGCTCCACCCGGCCGGCGGCGCACTCGGCCACCAGCATCTGGATGATGTCCTCGGCACTGTCGTCGCAGAAGAGCTGGCCCTTGTGCTTCTCGTGCCAGGGGATGTGGTGGCGCTCCACCAGCGCGATGAAGTCCGCCGGCGTGTAGCCCGCCAGTGCCGAGCGGCAGTAGTGCGGGTTGTCCGACAGGTACTGCGCCGGGGTGGTGTCACGGTTGGTGAAGTTGCAGCGCCCGCCGCCGGAGATGCGGATCTTCTCGGCCAGCTTCTCGGCATGATCGATCAGCAGCACCTTCAGCCCCGCCTGGCCCGCCCGCGCGGCACAGAACAGCCCCGCGGCGCCTGCGCCGACCACCACCACGTCCACCTTGTGCATCGGCCGGATTGTCCGGCAGGCAGGTGGCGGCCTGCGGCGGTCGTACCGTGGCCGCCGCCTGCCGCGGTGCCGCCCGCCCCGGCCGGTGCCGGGTCAGCGCCCGATCAACTGGCGGTCAGGCCCAGCGGCCGGCTCTGCGTGAAGACCGGTTGCGCGCCTTCGTGATGCCCGCCCTCGGCCGCCACCGCGCGACTGCGGCCCTGGCGCTTGGCCTCGTACAGCGCCAGGTCGGCCCGGTGCATGGCCTGGGCCAGCGACTCGCCGCGCTGCATCTGCACCACGCCGAAGCTCAGGCTGATGGCGGCCAGCTGCTGCGACTGCCGCTCGGCATCCACGTGGCGCACGATGCGGTCGGCCACGTGCAGGGCGTCGCTCACGGAGGTCTCGGGCAGCAGGGCGACGAACTCGTCGCCACCGATGCGGCCGACCACGTCGCGGCTGCGCAGGATCAGCCGCGCCGAGCGCGCCACCAGGCGCAGCGCCTCGTCGCCGGCGGCATGGCCGAAGGAGTCGTTGACCGCCTTGAAGTGGTCGATGTCGAACAGCATCACCGACGACGCCCCCGGCGGGCTGAGCTGCAGCGCCTCGGCCGCCAGGTCGTTGAAGTGCCGGCGGTTGGGGATCTGCGTGAGCATGTCGATGTCGGCCAGCACGCGCAGCTGGCGCTGCGACTCGCGCAGGCCCGCTTCGGTGCGCTCGTAGGTCAGCAGCAGGCACAGGTAGAGCGCGAACAGCTGGGTGCACAACAGGCCCAGCGCGATCATCACGTAGTTGAGCTGCGCGTCGGTGACCGACGCATCGCCCCAGTGCGCCAGCGCCGAGCCCAGCCGCGGCATCTGCACCACGGCGCCCAGCAGCATGAGCACCAGCAGCGCCTTGAGCGAGCTGCTGTGGCGCCATTCGCGCACATGGAAGGTGACCCACGCCGCATACAGGTGCAGCCCGGCATAGACCACGCTGAACACCGCCACGCGCGGCGCCAGCCCCATGTCGGCCTGCCACACGCCCACCCAGGCAAGGAAGCCCAGGCCGAAGAGCAGGCCGTCGGCCGATGCGGACAGCGGCAGGTTGCTGCGCACGTAGAAGCGCCGCAGCCCGATGAGCAGCAGCACCGGCCACTGCAGCATCAGCGCGGTGGTCAGCGGCGTGAGCTCGGGCTGCGACTCGCGTAGCGGCAGCAGCAGGCTGCTGAGCGTGGCCAGCCCCTGCGCCAGGATCCACCACCAGAAGCCCCGGTAGGTGCGCTGCGTCAGCCCCACGAAGATCAGGATGCCCCATGCGGTGGCCATGACCAGTGCGACAACGAGCACCAGCGTGGGGATGTGGACCTGGAAAGCGGGGAACATGGGGCAGGGTGGACGCGTCTCGGGACCGGCGGGGCGGCTCGGCAGAGCCGATGCAAGAGATGTGCAGTCCTGCCGCTTTGCGGGGGCCGGACCCAGGGCAATCCATTATTCTCTAGCGCCATCCGCTCGGTGGATACCCGGCTTGGGCGAGGGTATCCCCGAGTTCTCTCATCAAGACGCAACGGAGCAAGCGATGGTCATGGACGTGGTGGACTACGAGATCAAGGGCGCCGAGATGCAGTTCGTCGAGGTCGAGCTCGACCCGGGCGAGGCCGCCATCGGCGAGGCCGGCAGCATGATGTTCATGGACGCCGGCATCCAGCTCGACACCGTCTTCGGCGATGGCTCGCGCCAGCAGGGCGGCGGGCTCTTCGGCAAGCTGCTGGGCGCCGGCAAGCGGCTGATCACCGGCGAGTCACTCTTCACCACCATTTACACCAACCAGGGCGCGGGCAAGGCGCGGGTGGCGTTCGCCGCCCCCTACCCGGGCAAGATCCTGCCGATGGACCTCAAGGCCCTGGGCGGCACGCTGATCTGCCAGAAGGACGCCTTCCTGTGCGCCGCGCGCGGCGTGTCGCTGGGCATCGCCTTCCAGCGCCGGCTGTCGGCCGGCTTCTTCGGCGGCGAAGGCTTCATCATGCAGAAGCTCGACGGCGACGGCCTGGCCTTCGTGCATGCCGGCGGCACCGTGGTGCGCCGCGAGCTGGCCGCGGGCCAGACGCTACTGGTGGACACCGGCTGCCTGGTGGCCTACACGCCGGGCGTGGACTTCGAGGTGCAGTTCGTCGGCGGCGTCAAGACGGCGCTCTTCGGCGGCGAGGGCCTGTTCCTGGCCCGCCTGACCGGCCCAGGCCATGTCTGGCTGCAGAGCCTGCCGTTCTCGCGCCTGGCCTCGCGCGTGTTCGCCGCCGCGCCCCAGGCCGGCGGCCGCCAGCAGGACCAGGGCGGGCTGCTGGCCGGCCTGGGCGCCGGCGGGCTGCTCGGCGGCGTGCTGGGTGGCGACGACGAGTAAGCGCCGCCGCGCCGCGCTCTGCCCCGACCCGATACCCGGCCTGACACCCGGCCTGACACCCGGCGGCAGGCCACAACCTTCGGCCCCGGGTGCCGGACACCCTTCGGTATGCTGCCCGGCATGAAGCTCCTGCTCGATTCGCTGTGGCGGGCCGCCGCCTACTGCCTGATGCCGCGGGTCATCTGGCTGACGCTGCTGCCGCTGGTGCTGTGCGCCCTCATCACCGGCGTGCTCGCCTATTTCTATTGGGAGCCGGCGGTGGCCGCGGTGCAGCAGCAGCTGCAGACCTGGGGCTGGACGCAGACGGCCCTGGGCTGGCTGGACACCGTGGGCGCCGGCGGCCTGCGCGCGCTGCTGGCGCCGCTGATCGTGGTGCTGCTCGTCGTGCCGTTGGTGGTCATCCTGTGCCTGCTGGCCGTGGCCCAGCTGATGGTGCCCACCTTCACCCGGCTGGTGCAGACCCGGCGCTTTCCCTCGCTGCTCGCCCAGGGCCATGAGCCGTGGGTCTTCAGCGCCGGGCGCAGCCTGGGCTGGACGCTGGTGGCCCTGCTGGTGCTGGGTATGAGCCTGCCGCTGTGGCTGGTGCCCCCGTTGGGGCTGGTGCTGCCGCCGCTGATCTGGGGCTGGCTGGGCTACCGCGTCATGGCCGCCGATGCGCTGGCCGAGCACGCCACCCGCGACGAGCGCCGCGCCATCCTGCGCGAGCACCGCTGGCCGCTGTGGGCCATCGGCATCATCAGCGGCTACCTGGGTGCCGCGCCCTCGTTGATCTTCGCCGGCGGGGCGCTGGCCTTCGTGCTGGCGCCGGCCTTCGTCATCGGTGCGGTGTGGCTCTACACCCTGGTGTTCGCCTTCTCGGCGCTGTGGTTCGCCCATTACACGCTGGCCGCACTGGCCCGCCGCCGCCAGCCGGTGGCCGGCGCGCAAGACGTGCTGGATGCCGATGCCCGCCTGCTGGGCGACCACCCGGCGGCCGACCCCGCATCCCACCCCGCACCCGGCCACGCCCCCGACCCCGCCGCTGGTGCCACCACCGCTGATGCCGCCGCCCGTTACAGCGCCCCGGCGGGCGTGCCCACCCCGCCGCCGGCGCTTCCGCCCGCTGTCTGATCACTGCCTGATCGCTGCCTCCCATGCCCGCGCAAGACGACCTGC
The DNA here is from genome assembly GCA_016219375.1 of Burkholderiales bacterium. Taxonomy (GTDB): domain Bacteria; phylum Pseudomonadota; class Gammaproteobacteria; order Burkholderiales; family Burkholderiaceae_C; genus Aquabacterium. Next base: position 218,168 of record JACRNC010000021.1, on the reverse strand, counting down.
CCGCCTTCGGTGCCCTGATCATCGGTGACGAGATCCTCAGCGGCCGCCGTGCCGACAAGCATCTGGCCAAGCTCATCGAGCTGCTCGGCGAGCGGGGCCTGGCCCTGTCCTGGGCGCGCTACCTGGGCGACGACCCGGCGCGCATCACGCGCGAGCTGCGCGAGGCTTTCGCCAGCGGCGACGTGGTCTTCTCCTTCGGCGGCATCGGCGCCACGCCCGATGACCACACCCGGCAGTGCGCCGCCGCCGCGCTGGGCGTGGAGCTGCAGCTGCATCCCGAGGCCCGCGTGCTGATCGAGCAGCGCCAGGCCGAGATGGCGGCCGAGAAGGGCGAGCCGCTGGACATGCAGCACCCGGACAACCTGCGCCGGCTGGACATGGGCCGCTTCCCGGCAGGCGCGCGCATCATCCCTAACCCCTACAACCGCATCCCCGGCTTCTCAGTGGCGCGCGTGCATTTCGTGCCTGGCTTTCCGGTGATGGCCTGGCCGATGGTCGCCTCGGTGCTGGACACCGAGTACGCCGCGCTGCGCGGCCGCCGTGCCTGGCTGGAGCGCGCGCTGCTGGTCTTCGGCTCGATGGAGGCCACGCTCACGCCCCTGATGGAGGCGGTCCAGGCCCGCTACCCGGGTGTCGCCGTCTTCAGCCTGCCCAGCGTCGACCACCCGCAGCACGGCCGCCATATCGAGCTGGGCGTCAAGGGCGAGCCCGCCGCCACCGAGGCCGCGTTTGCCTGGATGCGCAGCGAGCTGGAAGCGATGGGCGTCAGCGCTCGCACCGAATAGGTGCATTTGCATCAATGCGCGCCAATAAGGTGCGCGCAGCGCTTAAGTCGTTCTGCCGGTCCGGCCCTCGGTGCGCCAAATGCGGGCGTCCGCCCTCCGCCGCACCCGCGCGGCGCGAGAACCCTTTGGCAGAGCCGTCCGACAAGCCTGCGGCGCACCGTCCGGCAGCATGTCGGCATGCTTTCTGCTATTACACTGCGCTGCCTGATTTGCCCTCTGGACAACAGCGCCGTCCGCTGCCTTCCGCCGGGCGTTCTCAGCCTCTGATCACCAGCCCTTTTCAGCCCCCGACAAAGCATCTCGCTAGGAGCATTTGATGGCCAACAAGACGGTCGCCGACGTGATGAAGATGGTGAAGGACAACGAAGTCAAGTTCGTTGATTTCCGCTTCACCGATACCCGTGGCAAGGAACAGCATGTCTCCGTGCCGGTTTCCCACTTCGACGAAGACAAGTTCACGTCCGGCCATGCCTTCGACGGCTCGTCCATCGCCGGCTGGAAGGGCATCGAAGCGTCCGACATGCTGCTGATGCCGGACCCGGCCACGGCCAACATCGACCCCTTCTTCGAAGAGCCCACGCTCATCCTGACCTGCGACGTCATCGACCCGCACGACGGCAAGGCCTATGACCGCGACCCGCGCTCGCTGGCCAAGCGCGCCGAGGCCTACCTCAAGGCCTCGGGCCTGGGCGACACCGCCTACTTCGGGCCGGAGCCCGAGTTCTTCGTGTTCGACTCGGTCCGCTGGGCCAACGAGATGTCGGGCTCCTTCTTCAAGATCGAGTCCGAGGAAGGGGCCTGGAACACGGGCAAGGAATACGAGCACGGCAACAGCGGCTACCGCCCCACCGTCAAGGGCGGCTACTTCCCCGTGCCCCCGGTCGACTCCGGCCAGGACATGCGCTCTGAGATGTGCCTGATCCTGGAATCGCTGGGCATCCCGGTCGAGGTGCACCACCACGAGGTGGCCAACGCTGGCCAGATGGAAATCGGCACCAAGTTCAGCACGCTGACCCAGCGCGCCGACTGGCTGCAACTGCAGAAGTACGTGATCCAGAACGTCGCGCATGCCTACGGCAAGACGGCCACCTTCATGCCCAAGCCCATCGTCGGTGACAACGGCTCGGGCATGCACGTCCACCAGTCGATCTGGAAGGACGGCAAGAACCTGTTCGCCGGTGACGGCTATGCCGGCCTGAGCGAGTTCGCGCTGTACTACATCGGCGGCATCATCAAGCACGCCCGTGCCCTGAATGCCATCACCAACCCCGGCACCAACAGCTACAAGCGCCTGGTGCCCGGTTTTGAAGCCCCGGTGAAGCTGGCCTACTCGGCCAAGAACCGCTCGGCCTCGATCCGCATCCCCTACGTGTCCAACCCCAAGGGCCGCCGCATCGAGGCGCGCTTCCCGGATCCTTCGGCCAACCCCTACCTCGCCTTCGCCGCGCTAATGATGGCTGGCCTGGACGGCGTGGAGAACAAGATCCACCCGGGCGAAGCTGCCACGAAGGACCTGTACCACCTGCCGCCGGAAGAAGACGCGAAGATCCCGACCGTCTGCCACAGCCTGGACCAGGCCCTGGAGTACCTGGACAAGGACCGCGCCTTCCTGACCAAGGGCGGCGTGTTCACCGACTCCTACCTGGACGCCTACATCGAGCTCAAGATGCAGGAGGTCACGCGCTTCCGCATGGCCACGCACCCGGTCGAGTTCGACATGTACTACGCCCTGTGATGAGGGCGGCGGGCGCGCACGGCGTGCGGCCCGCCTGGAGCGGCGCTCCCCGCGCCGCGCCACTCCGAGGCGACCCGACGGGTCGCCTTTTTTCTTGCCGCCCGCCGCAGGATGCCGCTCGGGCAGCCTCTGCTCGACGTGCGCAACGGCGGTGCATGCACGATACTGATCAAAGGTGGGCCCCCGCTCGGTGGGCGGCCCGAGTGGCTCGGCGGCCTGCATGGCCGCAGCAGCGGCGGGGCGCGCTGGGCCGGCCCTTCGGAAGGATGACAGACGTGATCGATCAAGGTGATGGCGTCACGGGCGCGCGGATGGCGCGCCGCTTCCTGGCTGCGCTGGCGCTGCTGAGCGCGCTGGGCGCAGGCTCGCCGGCTCTGGCGCAGGAGGTCTACCGCTGCCCGGGCAACCTCTACACCGACGCGCTGTCGGCCAAGGAGGCCGCGGCCAAGGGCTGCAAGACGCTGGAGGGCGCGCCCGTCACCGTGGTGCAGAGCCCGCGCCGCAGCGCCGCTCCGGCGGCCGCGTCCGCCGGGCGCAACGAGGCGCGCGTGGAGCCCACCGAGCAGCGCAGCCGCGATGCCGAGTCGCGCCGCATCCTGGAGGCCGAGCTGGCCAAGGAAGAGCAGGCCCTGGCCCAGCTGCAGAAGGACTACAACAACGGCGAGCCCGAGCGCCGCGGCGACGAGCGCAACTTCCAGAAGTACCTGGACCGCGTGGCCGAGATGAAGGCCGCCATCGAGCGCAAGCAGGCCGACATCGCTGCGCTCAAGCGCGAGATCGCCAAGCTCGGCGGCTCGGCCAGCTGAAGGCCGCGCCGCCCCGAAAGCACCGCTTCATGCCCCGTCGTACCGCCCGCGCGGCCCGGCCCGCCGAGCCGGCGGCTGCCGCTGCAACGTCTCCTGCATCGCCCGCAGCCGCCGCACCGGCGGTGGCTCCTGCCGGGCTCCCCGCCGCGCTTGCCGGCGCAGCCGCGCCGCCTGCCGGCCGGGCACCGGAGCCGCTGCCCGGTGCAGCGGGCCTGCCGGCAGGGCTGCTGCCTTTCACCGTGGACCATGCCGCGCTGGAGGTGCTGGACCGCCTGGCCACGATGGTGGCGGTGGTCGATGCCGACGGGCAGTGCCGCTTCGCCAACACCGCCTTCGAGGAGCTGCTGGGCCTGTCGCGGCGCAGCGTCCTGCACACCTCGCTGTTCGACTGGTTCACCGATGCGCAGCTGGTGCGCGACACCGTCGGCTCGGTGGTGCGCAACGAGTTCTCGGTCAGCCGCTTCGAGACGCAGCTGCGCCGCCACCCCAGCCAGTCCGGCGAGCCGCTGCCGGTGCATGCCATCGTCACGCCCTATGGCGACGGCGGGCAGGCGTTGATGGAGCTGGTGGAAATCGAGCAGCGCACGCGCCAGGACCGCGAGGAGCGCGACCTGGGCCTGGCCAAGGCCAACAAGGAGCTCATCCGCAACCTGGCCCACGAGATCAAGAACCCGCTGGGCGGCATCCGCGGCGCGGCGCAGCTGCTGCAGATGGAGGTTGAGTCCAAGGGCCTGATCGAGTACACCCAAGTGATCATCCACGAGGCCGACCGCCTGCAGGCCCTGGTGGACAGGCTGCTGGCACCGCACCGCAAGCCGCATGTGGTGGCCGACGTGAACATCCACGAGGTCTGCGAGCGGGTGCGCTCGCTGGTGCTGGCCGAGTTCCCGCGCGGGCTGAAGATCCAGCGCGACTACGACATCTCCATCCCCGAGTTCCGCGGCGACCGCGAGCAGCTCATCCAGGCGGTGCTCAACATCACGCACAACGCCGCGCTGGCGCTGGCCGAGCGCATCGCCGCCGGGGATGCGCGCATCGTCATGCGCACCCGCGTGGCCCGCAGCGTGACGCTGCGGCGCAAGCTGCACCGCTTGGCACTGGTCTTGCATATCGAGGACAACGGCCCGGGCGTGCCCGAGTCCATCCGCGAGCAGATCTTCTACCCGCTGGTCAGCGGGCGGGAGGGCGGCTCCGGGCTGGGGCTCACGCTGGCGCAGACCTTCGTCCAGCAGCACCAGGGGACGATCGAATGCGAGAGCGAGCCCGGCCGCACGGTATTCAAGATCCTCATCCCCTTGCCCTGATCGCGGCGCCCGGCGCCGCAGCGGTGCGGGGCGGGGGCGGACCATCACACCGGCCAAGGCGCCAGGCGCCTTGCGACCGGCACGCGACGAGACAGGACCACGCGCCGCATGAAACCCATCTGGATCGTTGACGACGACCAATCCATCCGCTTCGTCCTCGAGAAGGCCCTGGCCCGCGAGGACTTCCCGGTGCGCAGCTTCACCAACCCGCGTGACGTGCTGGCTGCGCTGGAGACGGAGGAGCCGCAGGTGCTGGTGTCGGACATCCGCATGCCGGGTGGCTCGGGCATCGACCTGCTGACCAAGGTGAAGGAGCGCCACCCGGGGCTGCCGGTCATCATCATGACCGCCTTCTCCGACCTGGACAGCGCGGTGTCGGCCTTCCAGGGCGGGGCGTTCGAGTACCTGCCCAAGCCCTTCGACCTGCCCAAGGCGGTGGAGCTGATCCGCCGCGCGGTGGACGAGAGCGTGCGCGAGGACGTGGCCGACGAGCGCGTGGCACAGATGCCCGAGATGCTCGGCCAGGCGCCGGCGATGCAGGACGTCTTCCGCGCCATCGGCCGGCTGAGCCAGAGCAACGTCACGGTGCTGATCACCGGCGAGTCCGGCGCGGGCAAGGAGCTGGTGGCGCGCGCGCTGCACAAGCACAGCCCGCGCGGCAACGGCCCGTTCGTCGCCATCAATACCGCGGCGATACCGAAGGACCTGCTGGAGAGCGAGCTTTTCGGCCATGAGCGCGGCGCCTTCACCGGCGCGCAGACCATGCGCCGCGGGCGCTTCGAGCAGGCCGATGGCGGCACGCTGTTCCTCGACGAGATCGGCGACATGCCGTTCGACCTGCAGACGCGGCTGCTGCGCGTGCTCTCCGACGGGCAGTTCTACCGCGTGGGCGGCCACCATCCGCTCAAGAGCAATGTGCGGGTGATCGCGGCCACCCACCAGGACCTGGAGGAGCGGGTCAAGCTGGGCGCCTTCCGCGAGGACTTGTTCCACCGCCTGAACGTCATCCGCCTGCGCCTGCCGCCGCTGCGCGAGCGGCGCGAGGACATCCCCACGCTGGCCCGCTTCTTCCTGCAAAAGAGCGCCAAGGAGCTGGGCGTGGAGGCCAAGCGCCTGTCGGATGCCGCCCTGCAGCGCCTGACGGCGTTCGCCTTCCCGGGCAACGTGCGCCAGCTGGAGAACATCTGCCACTGGCTGACCGTGATGGCGCCGGCCCAGGTGGTGGAGCCCAAGGACCTGCCGCCCGAGCTGCTGCAGGGCTCGACGGCCGCCGCGTCGCCCACCTTGGCGCCCACCTTGTCCGCCTGGGCGCAGCCGCCCGCAGCGCCCGCGTCGGTGGCGCAACCGGCGCCCGCCTATCCCAGCGCGCCGCAGGGCCAGCCGGTCTGGGCCGCGCCGGCGCAGCTGGCCGCCGATGCCGGGGGCGGCGAGCCGCCGCGCCCGGCCTGGGGCGCGGGCGATGCCGCCACACCGGCCTGGTCGCCCGGCGCGCAGCCGGTGGCGGCTGAATCGGCCGTGCCGGCGGCGCAGCAGCCGCCGACGCAGCCCGGGGCCTGGGGCTCGCCGGGTGCAGCCATGCCGCCGGTGCCCGTGCCGTTGGGCGGTGCGTCTGCTGCGTCGCCGCAGCAGCCGGCCGCCCAGTTACCGGCTGCTCAGTTACCGGCCGCGCCCACGGCAGAAGGCGACTGGCTGCTGGACCTCGAGGCACAGGCGCGCAAGCTGCTGGCCGCCGGGGTGCCCGAGGTCTGGGACCACCTCACCCGCCAGTTCGAGGCCCGGCTGATCCACACCGCGCTGGACCTCACGCGCGGCCGGCGCATCGAGGCGGCGCAGAAGCTGGGCATCGGCCGCAACACCATCACGCGCAAGATCCAGGAGCTGGGCCTGGAGGACTAAGGCAAGCCGGCCAGGGCCAGCCGGCCGGGGCCGGGCGTCCATCCCTGCGGCACCTGTGCCGGCCGCCTGCGCCGAGGCCGTCACCGCTGCGAAGCGGGCGATGCCCGCCACCGCATGGGGGCAGGCCTGCCGTCCCGGCCGCGTGCGCCGCGGCTCAGGCCGCCAGGGCCACGCCCGTTGCGCGGCTGCCGGCCGGCAGCTTGAAGACCTCCACCAGCGCGCCCAGGGCCTGGGCCTGATCCTTCAGCGCGTTGGCCGCAGCAGTGGCTTCTTCAACCAGCGCGGCGTTCTGCTGCGTGGCCAGGTCGAGCTGGTTGACCGCCTTGTTGATCTCGCCCAGGCCGCTGTTCTGCTCGGCCGTGGCCGAGCTGATCTCGCCGATGATGTCGGCCACACGCTGCACCGAGCCGACCAGCTGCTCCATCGTCGAGCCCGCGTGCTGCACCAGGCTGCTGCCGTTGTCCACGCGCTCGACTGATGCGGCGATCAGCGACTTGATCTCGCGCGCCGCCTCGGCCGATCGCTGGGCCAGGGCCCGCACCTCGCTGGCCACGACCGCGAAGCCGCGGCCGTGCTCGCCGGCGCGGGCCGACTCCACCGCCGCATTGAGCGCCAGGATGTTGGTCTGGAAGGCGATGCTGTCGATCACGCTGGTGATGTCGGCGATCTGGCGCGAGGACGCGGCGATCTCGTGCATGGTGGACACCACCTGCGTGACCAGCGTGCCGCCGTTGCGCGCCACGTTGCAGGCCGAGGCGGCCAGGCCGTTGGCCTGCGCGGCCGACTGGGCCGAGTGCTGCACCGTGCCCGAGAGCTGATCCATCGCCGAGGCCGTCTGCTGCAGGCTGGCCGCGGACTGCTCGGTGCGCGCGCTGAGGTCCTGGTGGCCGGCGGCGATCTCCACCGTCGCATGGCGCATGGTCTCGCTGGACTGCTGGATGCGCGCGACGATGTCGCGCAGCTGGCCCTGCATGTGCGCCAGCGCGGCCAGCAGACGGCCGGTCTCGTCCTGGCGGTCCACCACCAGCTCGCGGCTGAGGTCGCCGCGGGCGATGTCCTCGGCCACCTGCAGGGCGTGGCCCAGCGGCCGGGTCACCGAGCGGGTCAGCGCCCACGCCAGCACCGCGCCCAGCACCACGGCGGCCGCGCCCAGCAGCAGCGACCACACGACGGTGCGGCCCACCGTGTCCTGCCCGGCCTGCGCCGCTGAGGCGCTGCGCGCCTTCTGCTCGTCCACGAAGCGGGTGATCGCGTCCAGGTAGGCCTGGGCCGCCGGCAGCAGCCGGCCTTCGGTCAGGCTCTGAGCGCGGGCGGTATCAGCAGCCTTGATGGCGGCGAACACCTCGTCCCGCGCGGCCACATAGGCCTTGCGGCGCGCGCCGACGGCCTCCATCAGCGCCCGGCTGTCGGCATCCGTGGAGCGGGCCTGCAGGTCCTTCTGCAGGTCGTTGATGCGTGCGCTGGTGGACTTGATCTGCGGCTGGAAGTAGCCGCTGACGGCCTCCTGGCCGCCGGACTTGGCGATGGCCAGCGTGCGGGCGAGGTTGGCGCCGGTCAGCCCGGCCCATTGCTCGGCCAGCCAGGCCGTGCGGCTGCGCGCGCTGGTGTCCTGCTGCAGCGCGGCGATGTGCCGCAGGTTGATCAGGCTGGTCGCCGTCAGGCCCAGCAGGACCACCAGCAGCCCTGCGAACCCAAGGCCCAGCCGGGTGCCGATACGCCAGTTCTTTCCCATGTCTTCCCACCTCGTGCGTCGGGCGGGCCGAAGAGGCCGGGCCCGCGTGCCGGGGCGCTGCGCGATGTGCGCACGCCTCTCGCCCCGTTGTCGGCGCCGGGGCGGCCGGCCTTGAGCCGGGCTGTCACCGGGATGGCGCGGCGGGTGAGCCGCGCGCGGCCCGCGCGTGGCATTCGCCACACGACGCGCGGCGGATGCCACGCCCGCGCCCCGGCACCTGCCGGCTCAAAGCCCCAGATAGGCCTCGCGCACCTTGGGGTCGTCCAGCAGCTGCTGCGCCGGCCCGTCCAGCGTGATGCGCCCGCTGTCCATCACGTAGCCGCGGCTGGCCATCTGCAGCGCGCGGTGGGCGTTCTGCTCGACCAGCAGGATGGTCACGCCCTGGGCGGCGATGTCGCGCACCACGTCGAAGATGGCGTCCACCATCAGCGGCGACAGGCCCATCGACGGTTCGTCCAGCAGCAGCACGCGCGGGCGGGCCAGCAGCGCGCGGCCCATGGCGACCATCTGCTGCTCGCCGCCGGACAGCGTGCCGGCCAGCTGCTGCCGGCGCTCCTTCAGGCGCGGGAAGCGCTGGTAGACGCTGGCCAGGTCGGCCTCCACCTGCTGCGCATCCCGGCGCAGGTAGGCGCCCATGCGCAGGTTCTCTTCGATGGACATGCGGGCGAAGATGCCGCGCCCCTCCGGCACCATGACCAGCCCCTGGCTCACGCGCTGCCAGGCCTCCACGCGGTCCAGCGGCTGGCCGTCCAGCCATACGCTGCCGGCGGCGGGCGCGAGCAGCCCGGTGACCGCGTTGAGCAGCGTGGTCTTGCCCGCGCCGTTGGCGCCGATCAGGCTGACCAGCTCGCCGGCGTGCAGCGCAAGGCTCGCGCCCTGCACGGCGCGGATGCCGCCGTAGCTGACCTGCAGGTCGCGCACCTCCAGCAGCGGGGCGGCGGACGATGCCGGGGCGCTCATGCCGTGTCTCCTGCGCCGTGCGGGGCGTCGGGCTTGACGGCCCAGTTGCCGCGGTAGGGGTCTTCGCCCTGCTGCAGCTCCTGCGGCTGCTCGTGGGTCTCGAAGGGCTCGTGCGCGCTGCCCAGATAGGCGGTCAGCACGGCAGGGTGGCGTTGAACCTCGGCCGGCGTGCCTGCGGCGATCAGCCGGCCCTGGTCGAGCACGCTGACGCGGTCGCACAGGCCCATCACCAGCTTCACGTCGTGCTCGATGATGAGCACGGTGCGGCCCTGGCCGCGGATGGTCTCGATCAGCGTGCGCAGCTGGCGCTTCTCGGTGGCGTTCATGCCGGCCGCGGGCTCGTCCAGGGCCAGCAGCCGTGGCTCGGTGGCCAGCGCCCGGGCGATCTCCAGCCGGCGCTGGTCGCCGTAGCTCAGGGTCTGCGCCTGCTGATGCGCGCGCTCGGCCAGGCCGACGAAGGCCAGCAGCGCGTGCGCGCGGTCGCGGATGGCGGCCTCTTCATGCTTGAAGCCCGGTGTGCGCAGCACGGCCGACCACACGCCCGAGCGCGTGCGCACGTGGCGGCCGACCATGACGTTCTCCAGTGCCGTCATGCTGGCGAAGAGGCGGATGTTCTGGAAGGTGCGGGCGATGCCGGCCCGGGCCACCTGGTGCACGGCGCTGGGCTTGTAGTCGTGCCCGGCCAGGCGGAAGCGCCCGGCATCCGGCGCCACCAGCCCGGTGATGACGTTGAAGAAGGTGGTCTTGCCGGCACCGTTGGGGCCGATCAGGCCATAGACCTGGCCCTCGGCCACGCGCAGGTCGACGCCCTGCAAGGCCTGCACGCCGCCGAAGCGCTTGCTGGCGCCGGCGACTTCCAGCAGATGAGCGCCGATGGTGGAAGGCTGCACGACCGCGCTCATGCCTGTGCCCCCTTGGCCGCGGGCGCCGCACGCCCGTGCTCCGGCGCCGGCCACAGCCCGCGCGGGCGCACCAGCATCACCAGCACCATCGCCAGTGCGATCAGCAGCTGGCGCAGGATGGCTGCGTCCAGCCGCCCGCCGGTGGCATGCTGCAGCGGCTCGCCCACATAGCGCAGCACCTCAGGCAGCGCGGCCAGCAGGAAGGCGCCGACGATCACGCCCGGCACGTGGCCGATGCCGCCCAGCACGATCATGGCGATCAGCAGCGCCGACTCCTGCAGCGTGAACGACTCCGGCGACACGAAACCCTGGAAGGCCGCGAACAGCACGCCGGCCACGCCGCCGAAGGTGGCGCCCATCGCGAAGGCCAGCAGCTTGAGGTTGCGCGTGTTCAGGCCCATCGCCTTGGCGGCGACCTCGTCCTCGCGGATGGCCATCCAGGCGCGGCCGATGCGCGAGTCCTGCAGCCGCAGGCTGATGATCACCGCGATGACGACCATCGCCAGGAACAGGTAGTAGTACAGCGTCACCGGTGGCAGCGTGACGCTGCCGATCACCAGCGGCTTGCCCAGGTCCAGGCCGAAGAGCTTGATGGAGTCGACCTGGTTGATGCCCATCGGCCCGTTGGTGACGTTGACCGGCGCATCCAGGTTGTTGATGAAGACGCGGATGATCTCGCCAAAGCCCAGCGTCACGATGGCCAGGTAGTCGCCACGCAGCTTGAGTGTGGGCGAGCCCAGCAGCACGCCGGCCAGCGCAGCCAGCGCCGCACCCAGCGGGATGACCAGCCAGGGCGAGATGTGCAGCCCGCCGTCCGCCGCGGCCGTGAACACGTCGGGGAAGTTTTCGGTCAGGTGCGGCGAGGCCAGCAGCGCGAACAGGTACGCACCGACCGCGTAGAAGGCGATGTAGCCCAGGTCCAGCAGCCCGGCATAGCCGACCACGATGTTCAGCCCCAGGGCCAGCAGCACATAGAGCAGGGCCAGGTCGATGATGCGCACCCAGGCGTGGCCGAAGTGCTGGGCGATGAGCGGGGTGGCCAGCAGGGCTGCGGCACACACGAAGAAGAGGGCGATCTTGCGCGCGGGGGTGGTCATGGGTGGGTCTTCCTCAGCCATCACGCCCGGTCGGCCACGCGCTCGCCCAGCAGGCCCTGCGGGCGCAGCGTCAGCACCAGGATCAGCACCAGGAAGGCGAAGATGTCCTGGTACTGGCTGCCCAGCACGCCGCCCGTCCACTCGCCGATGTAGCCCGCGCCCAGCGATTCGATCAGGCCCAGCAGGATGCCGCCGACCATCGCCCCGGCCAGGTTGCCGATGCCGCCGAACACCGCGGCGGTGAAGGCCTTGAGCCCCGGCAGGAAGCCCATCGCATGCTGCACCGTGCCGTAGTTGGCCGCCCACATCACGCCGGCGATGGCCGCCAGCGCCGCACCCAGGGCGAAGGTGGCGGCGATCACGCGGTCGGGCCGCACGCCCATCAACTGCGCCACGCGCGGGTTCTCGGCCGTGGCCCGCATGGCGCGGCCCAGCGGCGTGCGGTGCACCAGCAGCATCAGTGCGGCCAGCGTCACGGCGGTGACCGCCAGGATGGCGATCTGCGTGACGTTGATGCTGGCGCCCCAGAGGTCGTACGGGTCCTCGGGCAGCAGGGACGGATAGGCCTTGTAGGTGGGCCGCCAGATCATCATGGCCAGCGTCTGCAGCAGCAGCGACATGCCCATCGCGGTGATCAGCGGCGCCAGGCGCGGCGCACGGCGCAGCGGCCGGTAGGCCAGGCGCTCGATGGTCAGGTTGAGCGCCACGCACACCACGATGGCCGCGGCCAGCCCGATCAGCAGCTTGACCCAGCCGGGCAGCGGCGCGGTCTCCAGCGCGGTGGTCACCGACCAGCTCGTCAGCGCGCCCACCATCAGCACCTCGCCGTGGGCGAAGTTGATCAGGTTGATGATCCCGTAGACCATGGTGTAGCCCAGGGCCAGCAGGGCATACATGCTGCCCAGCACCAGGCCGTTGATGATCTGTTGAAGCAGGACGTCCATGTGGCGGTCAGGCGGGGTGGGGCACGGGTTGACGCGAGCAAGAAGCCAGCCAGCGTGCCGCGCGTGCGGGTCAGGCGTGCGGGTCAGGCAAGGCAGATCGCAAATGCAATTCGCAACAGCAGCTCGCACGAGCAGCTCGCACAAGGAGGCTGCAGATGGACCGAGCCCGCCATGAAGGCGGGCTCGGGACGGCGCTCGCGGGCAACCGGCGCGCCCGCTGCACGTTCCGCGTGGCGGACCAGCGCGGATTCTAGGCAGGCTCAGCGGCCGCGCGGCTCAGAGGCTGGGCAGCTTGAGCGAGTCCACCGTCATGCGGATGAGCTTGGTCTTCAGCCCGGTGAAGGGCGGGAAGAACATCTTGGCCATCATCAGCCCGGGCCAGGACTTGAGCACCGCCCGCTCGTGCGAGAAGGCCTTGAAGCCATGGATGCCGTGCGCGCTGCCGATGCCGGAGTTGTTGACGCCGCCGAACGGCAGGTTGCCGTGCGCGTAGTGCAGCACCACGTGGTTGACGCACACGCCGCCCGAGGACGTGCGGGTCTTGATGGCTTCGGTCACGCGGCTGTCGCGGCTCCAGATGTAGAGGGCCAGCGGCTTGGGCTGGGCGTTGATCTGGCGGATCACCTCGTCGAGCTGGGTGTAGCCCAGGATGGGCAGCAGCGGGCCGAAGATCTCCTCGCTCATGATGGCTGCATCGGCCGGCACCTGGTCCAGCAGCGTGGGCGCGACATAGCAGCTGGCCACGTCAACCTCGCCGCCGGCGCGGACCTTGGCGCCGCGCTGCACGGCGTCCTCCAGCAGCCGGGCCACGCGGCCGGCATGGCGCTGGTTGATCACGCGGGTGAAGTCCGGGTTGGCCTTCTGCTGCGCCGCCGTCTGGCCGTAGAAGCGCTGCAGCGCCTGCTGGCACTCGGTGATGAAGCGGTCCTTCACCGACTCGTGCACATACAGGTAGTCCGGCGCCACGCAGGTCTGGCCGCAGTTGAGGAACTTGCCCCACATGATGGTCTCGGCGGCCAGCTTGATGTCGGCCGACTGATCCACGATGGTGGGTGACTTGCCGCCCAGCTCCAGCGTGACGCTGGTCAGGTGCTTGGCGGCCGCGGCCATCACCACCTTGCCCACCGCGGGCGAGCCGGTGAAGAAGATGTGGTCGAAGGGCAGATCCAGTAGCGCCTGCGAGGTCTGCACCGCGCCTTCGAAGAGGGCCACCTCGTCCTCGGCGAACACCTCGCGCACGATGCGCGCCATCAGCGCGGACACCGCCGGCGTCATCTCGGACGGCTTCAGGATCACCGTGTTGCCCGCGGCCAGCGCCGAGATCAGCGGGCCGAAGCACAGGTTCAGCGGATAGTTCCAGGGCGCGATGATCAGGCAGCGGCCACGGGGCTGGTATTCCACGCGGGCGCTGGTGCCCAGCATGGTCATCGTGGGCCACACGCGGCTGCCTTTCATCCAGCGCTTGAGGCTGGCGATGGCATGCCGCGCCTCGTCCAGGACCGGCATGAACTCGGTCGCCTCGACCTCGGACGGGCCCTTGCGGTAGTCGGCGGCAAAGGCCTCGTAGAAGGCCTCGCGCTGCGCCAGCATGGCCGCGCGCAGCTTCTTGATGCGGGCGATGCGCTCGGCGGCAGTGGACTCGCGCCAGCGCAGGGACGTGGCCAGCTGGGCGTCGAAGACGCGCTGGATGTCCTGCACATCGGCCTCGGCCGGGGGCAGGGGGGCAAGGCTCATCAGCGGACGGTTCATGGCGGGCTCCGGCAGGTGCGGCTCCGCGGAGCCGCTTTGACAAGCCGATCGGTCAGATACGGCAAACCGTGACTGTAGGCCGCATCCGCCCAGCCGCAAGGGGGCCAACACGCCAGCAGGGCAGCGCAGGCGTCCGCTTGCGTCTCGCCCGGCGGTCGAGACGGCAGCCGGCCTAGGGTTGATCCGGGGTCGGGTCCGTGCCGCCGTCGCCATCGTGCCCGCCGGCCGCTGTGTCGCCTTGATCCAGCCTCTCATCCGGCGCGGCTGCCGCATTCAGCCGGCGCAGCTCGCGCAGCCGCTCGCCGATGCGGATCTCCAGGCCGCGGTTCACCGGCTCGTAGAAGGTCGGCGGCTCCAGGCCTTCGGGGAAGTAGGTCTCGCCCGCGGCCACGCCGCCGGCCTCGTCGTGCGCATAGCGGTAGCCCTGGCCGTAGCCCAGGTTCTTCATCAGCTTGGTCGGGGCATTGCGCAGGTGCAGCGGCACCGGCCGTGTGCCGTCCTTCTGCACGAAGGCGCGCGCGGCCTTGTAGGCCACGTAGGCCGCATTGCTCTTGGGCGCCATCGCCAGGTAGATCACGGCCTGGGCCAGCGTGAGCTCGCCCTCCGGCGAGCCCAGGCGCTCGTAGGTCTCGGTGGCGTCCAGCGCAAAGCGCAGCGCCCGCGGGTCGGCCAGGCCGATGTCCTCGCTGGCCATGCGGATCACGCGGCGGGCGATGTAGCGGGCGTCCACGCCGCCGTCGAGCATGCGCACCAGCCAGTAGAGCGCCGCATCCGGGTCCGAGCCGCGCACGGACTTGTGCAGGGCGGAGATGGTGTCGTAGAACTGCTCGCCGCCCTTGTCGTAGCGGCGCAGCTGCTCGCCCACGGCGCGCTCCAGCAGCGGCTCGTCGATGGTGGCCGCGCCCGGGCTCATGCGGGCGACGTTCTCGTAGGTGTTGAGCAGCCGACGGGCGTCGCCGTCGGCATAGCCGATCAGGCGGTCGCGGGCGGGCTCGGTCAGCGGCGGCAGACCGGCTTCCTGTGCGGCGCGGGCCAGCAGGGCGTGCATGTCGTCCGCCGTCAGCGGCTGCAGCACGTGCACCGTCGCGCGCGACAGCAGCGCGGAGTTGACCTCGAACGACGGGTTCTCGGTGGTCGCGCCGATGAAGGTGAACAGGCCCGACTCCACATGCGGCAGGAAGGCGTCCTGCTGCGCCTTGTTGAAGCGGTGCACCTCGTCGACGAAGACGATGGTGCGCCGGCCCATGCCGCGCGCGGCCTGAGCCTGCTCCACCGAGTCGCGGATGTCCTTGATGCCGCCCAGCACGGCCGAGATGGCGATGAACTGCGCATCGAACGCCTCGGCCATCAGCCGCGCCAGCGTGGTCTTGCCCACGCCCGGCGGGCCCCACAGGATCATCGAATGCGGCTGGCCCGACTCGAAGGCCACGCGCAGCGGCTTGCCCGCACCCAGCAGGTGCTGCTGGCCGATCACCTCGTCCAGCGTGCGCGGGCGCAGGCGCTCGGCCAGGGGCGTGCCGGCAGCCGCCTGGGCAGGTTGCGCCTTGCGCGCGGGGGCGGCACGCCGGCTGGGCACGGCCGCCGGTGGCGGCAGATCGTCGTCGGGCAGCAGGCTTTCTTGCATGGCGGGATTGTGTCGCCGCAGCGTGGCGGGCGGGCGCGTCACGGGCCGGCATGACCGCGCACGGGCAAGGCCCGCGCCGGCTGCCTATGCTGCGCGGCGCTCCCTGCATCGACGCTGACCTCTCCCCATGACCGCACGGCCCGACTTCCGTGGCAACAAGCAATCCCTGCCCAGCAAGCCCTGCCAGCACTGCGGCCGGCCGATGAGCTGGCGCAAGCGCTGGGCGCGCAGCTGGGACGAGGTGCGCTACTGCAGCGACCGCTGCCGGGCCGAGGCCGCCGCACAGCGACGGTCGGCCGGCATCGGCGGCACGATGTCATGACGGCCATGCCCGCCATACCCGCCGTGCGCCAGCTCGTCCTCATCCTGGGCGACCAGCTCAGCCACGACAGCCCGGCGCTGGCCGGCCTGGATGCCGCACAAGACGCGGTGCTGATGATCGAAGCGCCCGGCGAGGCCAAGCGGGTGTGGAGCCACCCGGCGCGCATCGCGATCTTCCTGGCCGCCATGCGCCACCATGCCCAAGCCCTGCGCCAGCGCGGGCTGACCGTGCACTACATCCGCTGGGACGCGCCCGGCCAGCCGCCAGGCCTGGCCGAGCGCTTCGCCCGCGCGCTGGCCGATCTGCGGCCGCAGGTCGTCAAGGCGCTTGAGCCCGGCGAATGGGGCATCGAGCAGGAGCTGCAGCGCGCCGCGGCCCAGGCGGGCATCCCGCTGCGCTGGCTGGACGACCCGCATTTCCTGTGCAGCCGGGCGGACTTCCAGCGCTGGGCCGCGCGCAAGACCGAGCTGCGCATGGAGTTCTTCTACCGCTGGATGCGCCAGCGCGAGCGGGTGCTGATGGCGCCCGATGGTGGCCCGGCCGGCGGCCGCTGGAACTTCGACGCCGACAACCGCAGCGGCTATCCCAAGACCGGCCCGGGCGAGATCCCGCCGCCGGCCCGCTTTGCGCCCGATGCGCTCACCCGCGAGGTGATCGACGAGGTCCGCCAGCACTTCGGCCATCACCCCGGCACGCTGGACACCTTCGCCTGGCCGGTGACCCGCGAGCAGGCCCTGCAGGCGCTGCAACGCTTCATCGACACGCGGCTGGTGCACTTCGGCACCTGGCAGGACGCGATGTGGAGCGACACGCCGTTCGGCTGGCATGCGCTGCTGTCGTCCTAGCTCAACCTGCACCTGCTGCATCCGCGCGAGGTCATCGCCGCGGCAGAGGCCGCCTGGCGCGACGGCCGCGCCGCGCTGCCGGACGTGGAGGGCTTCATCCGCCAGATCCTGGGTTGGCGCGAGTTCATCCGCGGCGTCTACTGGCGTGACATGCCCGGCATGGCGCAGGCCAACCACCTGCACGCGCACGAGCCGCTGCCCGGCTGGTGGTGGACGGCCGACACGCCGATGGCCTGCCTGCGCGACGCCATCGGCCAGACCCTGCGCCACGGCTATGCCCACCACATCCAGCGCCTGATGGTCACCGGGCTCTTCGCCTTGCTGGCCCGCCTGCGGCCGGACCAGGTGGCCGCCTGGTACCTGGCCGTCTACGTGGACGCGGTGGAGTGGGTGGAGCTGCCCAACGTGGCCGGCATGACGCTCTATGCCAACGGCGGGCGTTTCACCAGCAAGCCCTATGCGGCCAGCGGTGCCTACATCCAGCGCATGAGCAACCACTGCCAGGGCTGCCGCTACAAGCCGGCCGTCAAGACCGGCCCGCAGGCCTGCCCCTTCACCACGCTGTACTGGGCCTTCCTCGACCGGCACGAGGCCGAGTTCGCCAGCCACCCGCGCACCGCGCTGATGGTCAAGAACCTGCAGCGGCTCAGTGGGCCGGACCGCCAGGCCATCCGCGACTGGGCCGAGGTGGTGCTGGACGAGCATGTGCGCCGGTGCGCCGCTGCCTGAGGCACACCGGCCCACCGGCCCTGCATCACGCAAGGCCATGCCGTAGCGCCTCGACAAAACCGCGCCGGGCTGCCACAATCCGCGCCTCGGCTCACTCGGGCAAACCCGGTGAGCCGTTTCGTTCATCCCCTCTGACCTCTTTCAAGCCGGGTGGCTTGGCGGTTGTCCCCTCATCTCCCGATGAGGCCAACCGGCGAGCGGAGCAGCGCAACAGGCGCCGCCCCTCGTCCACCGCGCGTGTCCTGCGCATCGTGTCTTGGAGTTCCGGTTGGCGGCGATGCCGTCGTTCAAGACCGACTCCAGTCGCACCCCGCCGCACCGCTTGCGGCGTGATGACCGGCTCTCGACTTGCGACCCACCTCGGGTTCGAGCTGGCGCTTTTGCCGGCGGCCCGTGCGTTGTCCGCTCCATCCCCGATGCAGCGGCGGCGCGGCTTTGCTTGAAAGACATCATGGAAACGACTTCCGCGGCCTCGGCCGCCATCCTGGACACCTCGGCCGACCACCTCGGCCTGGAGCGCAGCGAGCCCGAGGCCGCCAACGCGGCCCACGCGGCTGCTGAGGCGCCTGCGGTGGAGGCCGGCTTCGACAGCCTGGGCCTCAACCCCGCCATCCTCAAGGCCGTGCGCGCCTCCGGCTACACCGCGCCCACGCCGGTGCAGGCCCGCGCCATCCCGGCCGCGCTGGCCGGCCACGACCTGCTCGTGTCCTCCAGCACCGGCAGCGGCAAGACGGCCGCCTTCGTGCTGCCGGCGCTGCAGCGCATCCTCGACGCCCGTGGCGACAACACCAAGCGCCGTGAAAAGGGCGTGGTCTACGGCCCGCGCGTGCTGGTGCTGGCGCCGACCCGCGAGCTGGCCCTGCAGGTCGCCAAGGCCTGCGACACCTATGGCCGCCAGATCCCCGGTCTGCGCGTGGCCTCCGTGCTGGGCGGCGTGCCCTATGGCGCGCAGCTCAAGGCCCTGCGCGGCCCGCTGGACGTGCTGATCGCCACGCCCGGCCGCCTGATCGACCACCTCAACAGCGGTGCGGCGGTGCTCAACAACCTCGAAGTGCTGGTGCTGGACGAGGCGGACCGCATGCTCGACATGGGCTTCATCGAGGACATCGAGACCATCGCCGCCGCGGCGCCGGCCGAGCGCCAGACGCTGATGTTCTCCGCCACCTTCGCCGGCCACGTGGGCCGCCTGGCCCAGCGCCTGACGCGCGATCCGCAGCGCATCGAGGTGGCCTCGCACACCGACAGCCACGAGAACATCGAGCAGCGCCTCTACTGGGTCGACCACACCGGCCACCGCAACGACCTGCTGGACCACTTCCTGACCGAGCGCGAGCTTGACCAGGCGGTGGTCTTCACCAGAACGCAGATCGATGCCGACCGCCTGGCCGAGCGCCTGGCCGACATGGGCCATGCCGTGGCCGCGCTGCACGGCGGCATGCCGCAGGGCAAGCGCAACCGCGTGCTGCTGGCGCTGCGCCAGAAGCGCCTGCGCATCCTCATCGCCACCGATGTGGCCGCGCGCGGCATCGACGTGCCCACCATCACCCACGTCATCAACTACGGCCTGCCGATGAAGCCGGAGGACTACGTCCACCGCATCGGCCGCACCGGCCGCGCCGGCCGCTCGGGCCTGGCGGTGACGCTGGCCGGCCGCGATGACCAGTTCATGGTGCGCCGCATCGAGCGCTTCACCACCCAGCGCATCCCGGTGCAGACCGTGGCCGGCCTGGAGCCGACCAAGCCGGTGCCGCAGGATCGGCCGACCGGCGGCTTCGGCGGCAAGGGCGGCAAGTTCGGCAAGCCGGTGCCCGGCCAGCGTCGTCGCGAAGAAGGCGGTGGGCGCTTCGGCGGTCCGCGTGGCGACCGGGGCCCGCGTGAAGGCGGCTGGGCGCCGCGTCCGCAGCGCGAGGGTGGTTTCGAGCCCCACGTGCCGCGTGAGGCCGACTTCACCGGCCGCGACGAGCAGCCGCGCTTCCAGGGCAGGCAAGACGGCGGCTTCGACCGTGGCCCGCGCGGCTTTGAGCCGCGCAGCCATGAGCCGCGCAGCTTCGAGCCGCGCGGGGACCGGCCGTCCTTCGGCGACAAGCGCCCGTTCCGCCCCCACGGTGAATCAGGCCGGCCCTTTGGCGACCGCGGCGGCTTCCGCCCCGAGGGCGGCGGGCGCCGCTTCGACGGTCCGGCGCAACATGGTGAGCAACGCGGCGAGCAACGCGGCTTTGGCCCCGGCGACCGTGCTGCCCACGGCGGCCCGCGCAGCCATGACGGTGATGCCCAAGGCCCCGGCTTCCGTCCGGCCCACCGCGGTCCCAAGCCTGGCGGTTTCGCTGGCGCCCGCGGCCCGGGTGGCGGCTTCAAGCCCAAGAGGCCCGGCTTCCGCCACGGCGACTGATCGGCTGAAGCAGGCCTGAAAACGAACAAGCCCGGACGGCGCAAGCCTCCGGGCTTTTTCACATCTACCCCCCCGGCGCGAGCCACCGGGGTTCTCTCACATCTGGGCCGGGCCGCACCAGCCTGCCGGCGTCGTCAGTCAACGCTGCATTGCGTGCGACTGGACTCTCACGGCGGAGCGCTCAAGGGCTCGGCCTGCCGCTCACCGCCTCGGTGCCGAACCGCCGGCGCCGACGGCTCAGCGCCAGCTCACTGCTCAATCACATCCGCCCCCGCCGGCACCTGGAAGCGAAAGCGCTCGGCCGCCAAGGCGGCATTGGGCTCCAGCTTCTGGAAGTCCAGCCGCGAGCGCTGGCCGAAGCCGTCCAGGATCTCCAGCGCGGCCAGCGTGCCGGCCTTGAAGCCCACCCTCACCGACTGAAAGGGGCCGTCCTTCACCCGCGGCCGGGCCTCGGCCCATTCCAGCCCGCCCTGGTCGGGCAGCGCACGCAGCTCGAAGTCCTTGTCCAGAGACCCGCCGGCCAGCAGCGCGGCCGGCGTGGCACCCAGGGCCTCGCTCATCGGCCGCACCGTGACCTGATTGAGATCGCTGTCGAGCAGCCAGACCTTCTGCCCGTCGCCCACGATCAGCTGCTGGTAGGGCGCGGTGTAGCTGAAGCGGAAGCGGTTGGGGCGCTGGAACTCGAACTGGCCTTGCGCCGGCTTCTTCACCTTGCCGTCCGGCTGGGTCACCGTCTGCGTGAAGCTGGCCCGGCCGCTCCTGACCTCGGAGACGAAGCGCTTGAGCGACTGCACCGCATCGGCTCGTGCGATCGGGCTGGCCAGCGTGGCCGCGGCGGTCAGCACGGTCAGCGCAATCGTGCGCAGGCCGGGTACAGCGGGGCGAGGCAGGGGCGTGGACAACATCAGCGGCGTGCTCCTTGGGGGCGCTCGGCCGGCCTTGATCGACAACCGGGCGAGCGCGGGTGGGTCAATGGTGGGCGGCTCTCACTCCGCCCGCGGCGGCACCAGGATGTCCCGGTTGCCATTGGTCGACAGGCTGGACACCAGGCCGGACTTCTCCATCTGCTCCAGCAAGCGGGCGGCCCGGTTGTAGCCGATGCGCAGGTGGCGCTGCACCAGCGAGATCGAGGCCTTGCGGTGCTGCAGCACGATGCCCACGGCCTGGTCGTACATCGGGTCGGCTTCGCCCTCGCTGCCGCCGCCGCCGGGCATCGCGCCGCCTTCTTCCTCCAGCGTGCCGCCCTCCAGGATGCCCTCGATGTAGTTGGGCTCGCCCTGGCTCTTGAGGTACTCGACCACGCGGTGCACCTCGTCGTCCGACACGAAGGCGCCGTGCACCCGCACCGGCAGCCCGGTACCCGGGGCCAGGTAGAGCATGTCGCCCTGGCCCAGCAGGGCGTCGGCGCCCATCTGGTCGAGGATGGTGCGGCTGTCGATCTTGCTGCTCACCTGGAAAGCGATGCGCGTGGGGATGTTGGCCTTGATCAGGCCGGTGATCACGTCCACCGACGGCCGCTGCGTGGCCAGCACCAGGTGGATGCCCGCTGCACGCGCCTTCTGCGCCAGGCGGGCGATGAGCTCCTCGATCTTCTTGCCGACCACCATCATCAGGTCGGCCAGTTCGTCGATGAAGATGACGATGAAGGGCAGCCGCTCCAGCGGCTCGGGCGCCTCCGGCGTCAGGCTGAAGGGGTTGGGGATGAGCTCGCCGCGGGCGGTGGCCTCATCGAGCTTCTTGTTGTAGCCGGCCAGGTTGCGCACGCCCATCTTGCTCATGAGCTTGTAGCGGCGCTCCATCTCGCCCACCGCCCAGTTCAGCGCATTGGCCGCCTGCTTCATGTCCGTCACGACGGGGCACAGCAGGTGCGGGATGCCCTCGTAGACGCTCATCTCCAGCATCTTCGGGTCGATGAGGATGAGGCGCACGTCGCGCGCCTCGGCCTTGTAGAGCAGGCTCAGGATGGTGGCGTTGATGCCCACCGACTTGCCCGAGCCCGTGGTGCCGGCCACCAGGCAGTGCGGCATCTTGGCCAGGTCGGCCACCACGGGGCCGCCGACGATGTCCTTGCCCAGGCCCATCGTCAGCATGGACTGCGCGTTGTTGTAGGCCTGTGAACCCAGGATTTCCGAGAGGCGGATCATCTGCCGCTTGGCATTGGGCAGCTCCAGCGCCATCAGGTTCTTGCCCGGGATGGTCTCCACCACGCGGATGCTCACCAGCGACAGCGAGCGCGCCAGGTCCTTGGCCAGGTTGACGATCTGTGAGCCCTTCACGCCCGTGGCCGGCTCGATCTCGTAGCGCGTGATCACCGGCCCCGGCGAGGCCGCTACCACCCGCACCTCCACGCCGAAGTCCTTGAGCTTCTTCTCGATCAGCCGGCTGGTCATCTCCAGCGACTCGGGCGTCACCGTCTCCAGACGGCCCCCGGCAGCATCGAGCAGGTCGATCTGCGGCAGCTTGGTGTCGGCCAGCTCGTTGAACAGCGGCGTCTGCTTCTCCTTGGCCACGCGCTCGCTCTTGGGCACCTCGGCCACCGGCTGCTGGATGACGATGGGGATGTGGTCCTCGACGATCTGCCGCTCTTCCTCGACGACGATCTCACGCTCCTTGACCGCCTGCTCGCCGATGCGGATGTCCTCCTCCGCCTCGCGCCGGGCCTGCTGGCGCTCGCGCACGCCCTCCAGCATGCCGCCGATGCGCTCGGCCACCTCCAGCCAGGAAAAGCGCAGCGCCAGCCCCATGCCGGCCAGCAGCGTCACGATCCACAGCACGGCCGAGCCGGTGAAGCCCAGGCCGCGCATGCTCAAGGCGCCCAAGGTGTAGCCCAGCACGCCGCCCGCATGGCCGCCCGGCAGGCCGGCCTCGAAGCGGTAGAGCCGCGTCCACTCCAGCGAGCAGCTGGCCGCCAGCAGCAGAACCAGGCCGATCCAGAAGGCCGTGCGGCTGCGCCAGAAGGGCTGCGGCGCAGCCGGCTCGTCGCGCAGCAGCCGCGCCAGGCCCGACAGCCAATGCCGCAAGCCCACCAGCACGACCCACCAGGCCGAGTAGCCCAAGGTGAAGAAGGCCAGGTCCGAGAACCACGCGCCCAGTACACCGGCCTTGTTGCGCAGCGGCCCGCCCAGGCCGGACGTGCTGAATGCCGCGTCATCTGCGCTGTGCGTGGCCAATGCCAGCAGCGCCAGCAGCCACAGCACGGCACCGGCGGTCAGTGCGATGCGCAGTCGCCAGGTCGGGCGCGGCCCCGGCTCGGCCACCGGCGTGCCGCGCGGATGCCAGGAAGCAGCCGAGGCCGGTGCACCACTGAGCGCACCGGCCTCGGACTTGAGTGAAGCAAGCGGAAACGTCATCCGCGCATTGTCGGCGCTCGCCTTGCCTGCCCGGCGTCAGCGGCGCCGCCGACCGTGTATCAAACCGTGGTTTCCAACGGCTCCTTGAGCACCACGCTGCCGGTCTCCAGCGTCTCGACCAGGCCACGTTCCTCCAGGTCCTTCATCACGCGGCTGACCATCTCGCGCGAGGCGCCCACGTGCTTGGCCAGATCCTGTCGCGAGACCTTGCCGCGGATGATGCGCTGCCCGTCGCTCTCGTCGGCCATGTCCAGCAGCGCGCGGGCCACGCGGCCATATACATCGAGCAGCGCCAGCGACTCGATCTGCCGGTCGGCCGCACGCAGGCGGGCCACCAGGCCGCGCAGGATGGCGTAGGCCAGGCTGGAGTTCTCCGGCAGGCAGCGGGCGAACTCGGTGCGGCCCAGCACCAGCACGTCGGTCTGCACCTCGGCACGCACCGAGGCCGAGTGCGGCTCGTTGTCGATCAGGCTCATCTCGCCCAGGTAGTCGCCGGGCTCCAGCACCGCCAGGATGACCTCGCGGCCGCGGGCGTCAGAGGCCACCACGCGGGCGCGCCCGGTCAGCAGGATGAACAGCGCGTTGGACTTCTGGCCCCGCTCGACGATGATCTCGCCGCGGCGGTAGCGCCGCTTGGTGACCGCCTCGGCCACCGACTCCGCCTGGCTGGTCGTCAGCATCGAGAACAGCGGCACGCGCCGGATCAGGTCGAGGTTGGACAGCATGGCCATGGTTGTTCTCCTGTGTTCTCGCAAGCTATGGCTGGGATAGCCGGGGCGGCCCGCACGACGGGCAGTGCCTACCTACAATTTCTCTCACGCTGGGACAGCCGGCAGGCAAGCGTGATCGAATGCTCGATGCCGACTCTACCGAAGTGTGCGCTTCGCGCGAACGCCGATAAAGACCAGGAAAACCGCACACTTTCAGCCTGAGACTGCCGCCTGGCCGCTGCCGGCGCGTGTCTGCAGGCAAACGCCGCGCCGGCCCGCCGCCGCCCTCCATCCCGCGTGCTGCCCATCGCGCCGCGGCCACCCAGCCCGCCCACTGCATCCCACACCATGAGCTCACCCAGCACCCACGCCTCCGTCCTGATCCTCGGCTCCGGCCCGGCCGGCTACACCGCCGCCATCTACGCCGCACGGGCCAACCTCAAGCCGCTGCTGATCACCGGTCTGGCCCAGGGTGGCCAGCTCATGACCACCACCGAAGTCGACAACTGGCCAGCCGATGCCCTCGGCGTGCAGGGCCCGGAGCTGATGCAGCGCTTCTTGCAGCATGCGGAGCGCTTCGCCACGCAAATCGTCTTTGACCACATCCACACGGTGGACCTGTCGACGCGGCCGTTCCGCCTGACCGGCGACAGCGGCACCTACACCGGCGACACGCTCATCGTGGCCACCGGTGCGTCCGCCAAGTACCTGGGCCTGCCTTCGGAGCAGGCCTTCATGGGCCGCGGGGTGAGCGGTTGCGCCACCTGCGATGGCTTTTTCTACCGCGGCGAGGAGGTCTGCGTGGTCGGCGGCGGCAACACCGCGGTGGAAGAGGCGCTGTACCTGTCCAACATCGCCAGCAAGGTCCACCTGATCCACCGCCGCGACAAGTTCCGCGCCGAGGCCATCATGATCGACAAGGTGCAGGAGAAGGTGGCCGCCGGCAAGATCGAGCTGCACCTCTTCAACGTGCTCGACGAGGTGCTGGGCGACGACAGCGGCGTGACCGGCGTGCGCATCAAGGACGTCAACACGGGCGCAACGAAAGAGCTGGCGCTCAAGGGCTGCTTCATCGCCATCGGCCACCACCCCAACACCGACATCTTCCAGGGCCAACTTGAGATGAAGGACGGCTACATCCTCACGCGCGGCGGCTCCGAGGGCTTTGCCACGATGACGAGCGTGCCGGGCGTCTTTGCCGCCGGCGACGTGCAGGATCACGTCTACCGCCAGGCCATCACCAGCGCCGGCACCGGCTGCATGGCCGCGCTGGACGCGCAGCGCTTCCTGGAGCAGGCCGGCAGCTGAGCTTGGCCGCGGTCACTTCTTGTGGCTATAATCGCGGGTTTTCGCGTTGGCGGAGGAGGCTTTGCAGCCTGAGCTGCGGGCAGGCCCGGCCGAGTCAGCGAGATTTAGAGCATCCGCGCCGAGCGCCATGAGCCTTGCCCCGTCATCCGGCGGTAGGGCCAAGCGCCGCGACTGCAGCCCGCCCCGGGGCCTTCTGGCACAGCCAGGCGGCTGCGGCAATTGATGAGGGCAGGCGGGCGCAGGCAGGTCCGAACCTATCGTTTCAGTTCAACGGAGAAGCGTCATGGCACGCGTCTGTCAAGTCACGGGCAAGCGCCCGATGGTGGGGAACAACGTCTCCCACGCCAACAACAAGACCAAGCGCCGGTTCCTGCCGAACCTGCAATACCGCCGCTTCTGGGTAGAGAGCGAGAACCGCTGGGTGCGCCTGCGCGTGTCCAACGCCGCGCTGCGCCTGATCGACAAGGTGGGCATCGAGCAGGTCGTCGCTGACCTGCGTGCCCGTGGCGAAATCTAAGGCGGAGCACCACCATGGCAGCCAAAGGCGGACGTGAAAAGATCAAGCTGGAATCCACTGCGGGTACCGGCCACTTCTACACCACCACCAAGAACAAGAAGACCACTCCTGAAAAGCTGGAGTTCATCAAGTTCGACCCCAAGGCGCGCAAGCACGTCGCCTACAAGGAAACCAAGCTGAAGTAAGGCGCCCGGCTGCCGCCGGCCTTGCTTGCCGGCCAGCCCGTCTGACTCACTCGGCGCGGCCTGCTGCTGCGCCCTCGACCCGCCCGGCCTACGGCCCGGCGGGTTTTGTTCTTTGGCGGTCCTTGCAGCGCGGTGGCCCTGGCCGGGCTGCCCGCCGTGTCAGTGGTCGGCGGGGCCCAGCATTGCTGCGCAGCGGGCATGCCGTGCCGTGATGCCAGCAGGGCTGGTGCGGTCCCGGCACACTGCGGACGGCAGGTGAGCCGGGCTGCACGGCTGGCCCCCGACAAGCGTCGCCAACGGCGGCTGCGGGCCCACTGCGCTCATCCGGGCTGCGTGCCGGGCCTGGCACGAAGGCTGCACCCCGGGCGCCTCCAGCCGCGGCGATCGCACCCGCATTCCCTTCTGATCCGGAGACCTCTCTTGCACTACCGCCAACTTGGCCGCACCGACCTCAAAGTCAGCGCCATAGCCCTGGGCACCATGACCTGGGGCGAACAGAACACCGAAGCCGAAGCCCATGTCCAGCTTGACCTTGCCCTGGACGCCGGCGTCAACCTGATCGATACGGCTGAGATGTACCCCGTGCCGCCGCGCCCCGAGACCCAGGGCCGCACCGAGCAGTACATCGGCAGCTGGCTGAAGAAGACCGGCCGGCGCAACGACATCGTGCTGGCCACCAAGGCCGCCGGCCCGTCGCGCAGTGCCGCCCGGCCCTCGCATATCCGCTCAGGTCGCCTGCACTTCACGCGCGAGAACCTGTTCGAGGCGCTGCACGACAGCCTCAGGCGCCTGCAGACCGACTACGTCGACCTCTACCAACTGCACTGGCCCGACCGGTCCACCAACTTCTTCGGCCAGCTCGGCTACCGGCATGTGGAGGACGACTACACCGTCCCCATCGAGGAAACGCTGGAGGCGCTGGGGGACCTGGTTCGCTCCGGCAAGGTCCGCCACGTCGGCCTGTCCAACGAAACGCCCTGGGGCGTCAGCCGCTTCCTCTTCAATGCCGAGACGCGCAAGCTGCCGCGCGTGGCCAGCATTCAGAACCCGTACAACCTGCTCAATCGCAGCTTCGAAGTGGGCCTAGCCGAGATGGCGATCCGCGAGCAGGTCGGCCTGCTGGCTTATTCGCCGCTTGCCTTCGGCACGCTCAGCGGCAAGTACCTCGCCGGCCAGCTGCCGCCGGGCGCGCGGCTGACGCTGTTCGAACGCTTCGCCCGCTACAAGAGCGACAACGCCGAGCGCGCGGTCTATGACTACATCAAGCTCTTTCGCGCCCACGGCATCGACCCGGCGCAGGGCGCGCTGGCCTATGTCACCAGCCGGCCATTTGTCGCCAGCAACATCATTGGGGCCACTTCGCTGGAGCAGCTGCGCAGCAATCTGGCGAGCATCGCGCTGATCTTGCCGCAGGAGGTGCTGGACGGCATCGACGCCATCCATGAGCGCTATCCGAACCCGGCACCGTGACGAGCCGGCACGCGCATGTCTATAGCGTGTCTATGAAGATGCTGCACCCTTGCGCCGCTGCATGCGCCCTCCCGGGCGCGGCGTGCAGCAGGCTCATGTAGAGCGCTGTGCGACAGCCTTGTGTAGCAGTCACAGGCTTCTAACCCCTGCGAGGACTCGTCTTCTTTACGAATCAACGGCTTGGAAAGGGGTGGCGCGCCCGGCTGGGATCGAACCAGCAACCCCTGCCTTCGGAGGGCAGTACTCTATCCATTGAGCTACGGGCGCAGTGCAGCCTGACATTCTAGCAGCCGCCCGGGCCCGGCCGGACGCGCGCGACCTGCGCCTCTATAATCAGCAGCTTTGCCGGGCTGCCGGCGCATGCCGGTGCCATGCCGGCGTCGCTGTGGCCTGTGACCTCATGGGAGGCAGGTGATGCCTCCCGCATTCCATCGCTGCCCCGAGGATCTGCATGAGCCAAGCTCACCCCCAAGAAGAAGCGCACGAAGGCCCCATCAAGACGCCCAAGCAACTGGTGGTGGCGGTGATCTTTGCTTTCCTCGTGCCCATCGTGCTCATCGTGTTGCTGGTGACCTTCGTGTCCTCCAGCGACCGTCGCGGCGAGGGCAGCGACGGCTTCAGTGAAGAGGCCGTGGCCGAGCGCATCCAGCCCGTGGGCGCCATCGAGATCGTCGATGCCAGTGGCCCCAAGACGCTGAGCACAGGCGAGCAGGTCTACACCGCGCAATGCGCGGCCTGCCACGCGGCCGGCGCGATGGGTGCGCCCAAGTTCGGTGACGCCGCCGCATGGGGCCCGCGCCTGGGTCAAGGCCTGGACGGCCTGGTGCATTCGGCGCTGAAGGGCAAGAACGCCATGCCGCCGCAAAGTGGCGGCCAGTTCAGCGACTACGAAATCACCCGCGCGGTGGTCTACATGGCCAACAAGGGCGGCGGCAAGTTCGAGGAACCTGCCGCGCCGGCCGGTGCGGCGGCTTCCGCGGCCGACGCAAGCGGCGCCCCGGCTGCTGCTGCGGCCGCCCCGGCTGCAGCCCCGGCGCCGGCTGCGGCTCCTGCCGCCACCGCCGCCCCCGCACCTGCGGCACCGGCTCCTGCCGCAGCGCCGGCGGCCACCGCTGCCGTGCCGGCCTTGTATGCGCAGACCTGCCAGGTCTGCCACGGCGCCGGTGTTGCCGGCGCGCCCAAGGTGGGCGACAAGGCGGCGTGGGCCCCGCGCCTGGCCCAGGGCATTGACGGCCTGACCGCCAGCGCCATCAAGGGCAAGAACGCGATGCCGCCCCGCGGGGGCTCGACCGCCAGCGATGCCGACATCAAGGCGGTCGTGACCTACATGGTCAACGCGTCGAAGTAAGCAAACGGGATCGGCGGCGCGCGGCGCTGCCGTCCTGGCAAAGCTTGACGGGCCGGCTCATGCCGGCCCGTTTCGTTGGCGGGTGCCGTTGACGGCCTCGGGCTGTGGCGGTGTTCGTCCATGCTGCGGCCCCCGCTTCCCAGGCAGGGCAAGGCCCCACCTCCCCAGGTCGGCGCGGGCTGCGCTGAGCTTGCTCAGCTGCTCTTCTGCTGGGTTACGTCAGCCGGCTGCGGCTGCACCTGAAAGCCGAAGCGCGCGGGCAGCTCGGCCCAGCGGGTCTCCTGCGGCTGCCACAGGCCGCGCTCCACCGCCTCGACGGCCACTGCCATGTCGGCGGAGCGCACCAGGCCCAGCCCGGCATCGGTGTCGAGGAAGAGGCGGCCGTGCTCGTCGAGCCAGGCGCTGCGCACCGTGCCGGCGGGCCGGTCGGTGTGGGTGTGCACGGCGAAGCCGTCGCCGTCGCGCTGCACGCCCAGGATGAGCGGTGCGGCCTCCAGCTCCACATAGACCCGTTGCGGGCCGTTCTGGAAGAACCAGGCGCCGTGCTGGTCGTGCTCGTAGTTGCGCTGGATGAAGCCGATGAGCTTGTCGTGCGTGATGCGGCTGCCCTTGACCTGCGGGAAGGGGCCGGCGGCCCGGATGCGGTCGTCGCGCATGTACCAGTCACCGCGCGCGTCCAGCGCCAGCCAGCCGTAGCAGTGGGGCACGTTGGGCCACTTCTTCAAGGCGGCCTTGACGATCTCGTCCATGATGTCTCCTTCGCTGCGAGATCCGGGTGGGTGGCCGGTCAGAGCTGCGCTTTCAGCCAGCCGCCGACCTGCTCGGGCAGGCTCATCACATGGCCTGGCCAGCGCCCGGCCGGAAAGCCCACGTGCCCGCCGTGCCGCGGCTGCCACAGCGTGACCCAGCGGCCGGCCTCATGGGGGCGGGGCAGGCTGTGTGCCGGGATGAAGGGGTCGTTGAGCGCGTTGAGCGCCAGGGCGGGCAGGCGGACGTCGGGCAGGACGGGTTTGGCCGAGGCGCGTGCCCAGTAGTCCTCGGTGTCCTTGAAGCCGTGCACCGGTGCGGTGTAGGCGTTGTCGTAGGCATGCAGGTCGCGCGCGGCGAGCAGGGCACGCTCGTCGAACAGGCTGGGGTGCTGCGCCAGCTTGGCCAGCGCCTTGGGCTTGAGCGTGCGCAGGAACATGCGGGTGTAGACCTGCCGGTTGAAGCCCTGCGACAGCGCCTGGCCGGCGGCAGCAAGGTCCAGCGGCGAGCAGACGGCCGCGACCGCCTGCACCTGCTCGCGCGCCGTGGCACCGGACTCGCCGGCCCACTTCAGCAGCGCATTGCCGCCCAGCGAGACGCCCACGGCCAGCACCGGGCCGGCGTGGCCCGCACGCATGCGGCGCAGGATCCAGTCGATCTCTTCGAAGTCGCCGGAGTGGTAGCTGCGCGGCGCCAGGTTGATCTCGCCGGAGCAGCCGCGAAAGTGCGGGACGGCATAGCGCCAGCCCTGGCTGCGCGCCCAGGCGCCGAACGCACGGGCGTAGTGGCTGGCCGAGGAGCCCTCCAGGCCGTGGAAGAGGACGAGCAACGGCCGGCCTGCGGCGGGCATCGCATCGGCGCCCACATCCGGCTCCAGCCGATCGACGTCGATGAAGTCGCCGTCCGGCGTGGGCCAGCGCTCGCGCCGCCAGCTCGGAGGCGGACCGCCGGCCTGGGCGAAGAGCGCGGGCCAGATGGTCTGCAGGTTGCCGCCCCAGGTGCCCGGGGCGACAAGCCACGGCGGCGAGCGGTAGCTGTCCATGTGGCGATGATCGGCAGCGGCGTGTCGGAGGCGGCGCGAAACCCGGGGCAGTGAGGGCCGACTGGGCTGCCACAGCCTGTCGTGCTGTCAGTGCAGCAGCGCGCCGTTGTCACCCAGCTCGGCGCCGGACTCGTCGGTGCCCGGGCTGGCGTGGTGGACCAGCATGCGCCAGCCCAGCGGCGTGCGCACGTAGACGTTGGTGGCCACCACGTATGCCGTCTGCGGGCCCTCGCGGGTGAGGCCCTGCACGCGCTCGACCATGTGGTGCACCGCGCAGGCATGCGTGACCAGGCGGCGCACGGCCTCGGGCTGCACGTCCACCGCACCGTGCGAGAAGATGCTCTCGAAGCTGGCGCGCACGGCCTGCGGGCCCAGCACGCGCGGGCCGCCCGGGTGCACGCAGGCGATCTCGTCCTCGTCGGCCCACAGGCTCATGAGCTTGTCGATGTCCGCCTGGCGCAGCGCCTCGTAGAACTGCAGCTCGATGTCGTCGGGGCTGTCCGGCGAGGACGGCGGCGGGGCAGGGCGACGGGCCATGGCGTTCACTTGAAGATGACGGTCTTGTGGCCGTTCATCAGCACGCGGTGTTCCACGTGCCACTTCACGGCCCGCGCCAGCACCACGCATTCGACATCGCGGCCGACGGCGGTGAAGTCTTCCGGGCTCAGGCTGTGGTCCACGCGGGCCACGTCCTGCTCGATGATCGGGCCTTCGTCGAGGTCGGCGGTGACGTAGTGGGCCGTGGCGCCGATGAGCTTCACGCCGCGGTCATGCGCCTGGTAGTAGGGCTTGGCGCCCTTGAAGCTGGGCAGGAAGCTGTGGTGGATGTTGATCGCCCGGCCCTTGAGGAAGTCGCAGAAGGCCGGCGACAGGATCTGCATGTAGCGGGCGAGGACGACGAGATCCACTTCGAGCTCGCTGACGAGCTGCTGCACCTGCTCTTCCTGCGCGCGCTTGGTCTCCGCGGTGGAGCCGGTGGGCAGGGGCAGATGGTGGAAGGCCAGGCCGTAGCTGCCGGCCAGCTCGGCGAAATCCGGGTGGTTGGAGACGATGGCCGGGATGTCCACGTCCAGCCAGCCGGAGCGCCAGCGGAACAGCAGGTCGTTGAGGCAGTGGCCGTGCTTGCTGACCATGACCAGCAGGCGCGGCTTGCGTGCCAGCGACTGGATGCGCGCCGTCATGCCGAACTGCTCGCGCACATGGGCGAACAGGCGCTGCAGGGTCTGCGCATCGGCCAGGTGCTCGGGCGCGGCGAAATGCACGCGCATGAAGAAGAGGCCCGTGCTGTCTTCGCTCTGCACATCGCCAAACTGCTGCGAGTCGATGATGTTGCAGCCGGCCTGGTAGAGCAGGCCCGAGACGGCGTGGACGATGCCTTTCGTGTCGCGGCACGAGAGGGTGAGGACGAATTCATGCGGGCGCTTCATGACCCGCGGGATTGTAGGCGGCGGCTCCCGTGGGGGCGACGCCGTCCCGCGTTGCGCCGAAAAGCGAAAGCCCGGACGGGCCGGGCTTCGGATGGTGGCTGGCAGGTCTGCGTCGAAGCGCTCAGTGGCCGTGCGAAGCCTTGGCGCCGTCCTTCAGCTTGTAGACCGTGCTGCAGTACGGGCACTTGACCTGGTCGCCATGCGAGAAGCCCAGGAAGACGCGCGGGTGGTTGCTCCACAGCGGCATCTTGGGATTGGGGCAGAAGATCTGGCCGTAGCCCTGCAGGTCCTCGGGGCCGACTTCGACGACGTTGGTGGTGTGGTCCTTCATCGCGGGTGCTCTCCGGGCTTCAGACGCGGGTCAGCCACTCGGCGTACTTGGGGTTGCGGCCGTTCACGATGTCGAAGAAGGCGTTCTGGATCTTCTCGGTCACCGGGCCGCGCTTGCCGGCGCCGATCTGCACGCGGTCGAGCTCGCGGATAGGGGTCACTTCAGCGGCGGTGCCGGTGAAGAAGGCCTCGTCGGCGATGTAGACCTCGTCGCGGGTGATGCGCTTCTCGACGATGGTGATGCCCAGGTCGGCGCAGATGCGGAAGATCACGTTGCGGGTGATGCCGTTGAGCGCGCCGGCCGACAGATCCGGCGTGTAGACCTTGCCTTCGCGCACGACGAAGATGTTCTCGCCCGCGCCTTCGCTGACGAAGCCTTGCGGGTCGAGCAGCAGGGCCTCGTCGTAGCCGTCGTCGGTGGCT
This sequence comes from Burkholderiales bacterium, assembly GCA_016219375.1. Lineage (GTDB taxonomy): Bacteria > Pseudomonadota > Gammaproteobacteria > Burkholderiales > Burkholderiaceae_C > Aquabacterium. The sequence continues at coordinate 185,492 of JACRNC010000021.1, read as the reverse complement.
TCCAGGTTGGCCAGGATGGAGTTGGTGTAGTTGCTCACCGCCTTGGCATTGCACATCGTGATGTTGACGTGGTGGCGGGTGAAGCTGGAGGTCTTGACGCGGATGCCGCGGGCCAGGCCGTCCTCGCCCAGGTAGGCGCCCCAGGGCCAGGCGGCGACCATGAGGTGCACCTTGGCGCCCTTGGGGCTCACGCCCATCTTCTCGGAGCCCAGCCACACCAGCGGGCGCAGGTAGCCGCTCTCGAGGTTGTTGGCGCGGATGACGTCGATCTGGGCCTGCATCACCTCCTCGAAGGAGAAGGGGATCTGCATGCGCAGGATCTTGGCGCTGTTGAACAGGCGCTCGGTGTGCTCGCGCAGGCGGAAGATGGCGGTGCCGGCTTCGGTCTTGTAGGCGCGCACGCCCTCGAAGACGCCGCAGCCGTAGTGCAGGGTGTGGGTCAGGACGTGGATCCTGGCGTCGCGCCACTCCACCAGTTGCCCGTCCATCCAGATCTTGCCGTCGCGGTCGTCCATGGCCATGGGGCTGCTCCTCGCAGGGAATGCTGCTTGCAAAAACCGGCGATTTTACGAGCCGGCGCCTCAGATGCCGGCGCGCTGCGGCGCGGCGTCAGGCTTCAGGCCGTCGGCGACGCTGGGATGGCGCAGCTTCAGGCGCAGCTCGCGCTTCATGCGCGCGTTGGAGAGCCGGCGCGACTCGCTCATGAAGGACAGCTGCATGGGGCTCACGCGGGCGGCCAGCTCGGTGCGGCTCAGGCGCGGCGGCCGCGGCAGGCCGCACAGGTCGGCCGCCAGGTCGAAGTAGTCGCCCATCTTCAGATCGGTGTCGTCGCAGACGTGGACCGCGCGCTGCGGCCGGCCGCGGAAGAGCGCGGCCACGCAGGCGCGGGCCAGGTCATCGGCATGGATGTGGTTGGTGTGCACGTCATCGGCCGCGGCCAGCACCGGGTCGCCGCGCAACAGGCGCTCGCGCGGGTGGCCGCCGGGGCGGTCGGGTGCGTAGATGCCGGGGATGCGCAGCAAGGTGACGGCCATCCCCAGGCGCCGGCCGGCGGCGCGCAGCTGGGCCTCGGCATCGACGCGCCGGCGTGCGCGGGCACTGGCGGGGTTCAGGCGCCGTGTCTCGTCGAACAAGGCGCCGCCGGCATCGCCATAGACGCCGGTGGTGCTGCCGTAGACCAGCCGCTGCGGCCGGCTGCGGCGCTGCAGGGCAGCGATCAGCGCGGCGGTGCGCGGGTCGGTGTCGCCGTGAGCAGGCGGCGGCGCCAGGTGCAGCACGCGCGGCGCCAGTGCGGACAGGCGCGCCAGCGTGGCGGGCTGGTCCAGATCGGCCAGCAGCGGCAGCAGGCCGGCGGCACGCAGCTCGCCCAGGCGCCCGGGCTGCGAGGTGACGGCGCGCACGCGCAGCCGCGGGCTGAGCAGCCGGGCGGCGCGCAGGCCGACATCGCCGCAGCCGACGATGAGCAGGCGTGGGCGGCGGAAAGCAGCGGGGCGGGAGACGGCGGGTTGCAGCATGGCGCGCACGATAGCGCGGCGCATCAGGGCGCGTGCATGCGGTGAGGCAGGCGCTGCAGCGACCTTGGGCCGGCAATGCAGGGCACGCAGGCTATCGAGGGGCGTGCGGGCACCGCAGGCCGCGCAGGCCAATCGATAAGGCGGATAGGGCGATGCTGCGCCCGCCTGTCGGCGCCGTGGTCGCCCCGCAGGCCATGCCGCCCCTGCCAGCCAAGGACAAGCGCGCGACGCCGCCGTCGCCCATTCGCCCCGGCGGGCCGGGGGTGTGGCCGGCACAATGACAGGTTTGCCGCCGCCCCACGCGGCCCATCGCGCCGCAGCCGCTGGATGAAGCCCGCTGCCGGCATCCCGTCCGACATTGCCAAGACAAGAGCCGACATGACCTTCAACGTGACCGTGCAGCCCAGTGGGCATGCCTTCGAAGTGGCCCGTGACGAAGCCATCCTGGCCGCCGCGATGCGGCAGGGCGTAGGCCTGCCCTATGGCTGCAAGGACGGCGCCTGCGGCTCGTGCAAGTGCAAGATGCTCGACGGCCGTGTCATCCACGGCGCGCATCAGGCCAAGGCGCTGAGCGAAGCCGAGGAGGCCGCCGGCTACATCCTGACCTGCTGCGCCACGCCGCAGACCGACGTGGTGCTGGAGGCGCGCGAGGTGGTCGGCGCCGACGACTTCCCCGTGATGAAGATGCCCTCGCGCGTCAACAGCCTGACCAAGGCCGCGCCCGACGTCGTCATCCTGCGCCTGCAGCTGCCGGCCAACACCACCTTCGGCTACCACGCCGGGCAGTATGTGGAGTTCATCCTGCGCGACGGCAGCCGCCGCAGCTACTCGATGGCCAGCGCGCCGCAGAAGCCCAACACCGAGATCGAACTGCACATCCGCCACATGCCGGGCGGCAAGTTCACCGACCACGTCTTCTCGGCCATGAAGGAGAAGGACATCCTGCGCGTGGAAGGCCCCTTCGGCACGTTCTTCCTTCGCGAGGACAGCAGCAAGCCCATCGTCCTGCTGGCCTCGGGCACCGGCTTCGCACCCATCAAGGCCATCATCGAAGAGATGGAGGCCAAGGGCATCACGCGGCCCACGGTGCTCTACTGGGGCTGCCGCAGCAAGGCCGATCTCTATCTGCACGACTGGGCCGAGGCGGCGGCTGCGCGCCTGCCGCACCTGCGCTACGTGCCGGTGCTCTCCGAGCCCAAGGCCGACGACGCATGGGCCGGCCGCACCGGCTTCGTCCATCAGGTGGTGATGGCAGACCTGCCCGACCTGTCCGGCCACGAGGTCTATGCCTGCGGCGCGCCGGTGATGGTGGAGTCCGCCAAGCGCGACTTCGTCGCCCAGCGGGGCCTGCCGGAAGCGGCCTTCTACGCCGATGCCTTCACCAGCGAGGCGGACAAGCACGCGGCCGGCTGATCCGGTCCTGCGCCGCACGCGCCGGGCGCATGGACCGGCTGCCTCGACGACGCCTCGACGACGCCGCGGGCTGGCAACAGCCGCGGCGTTCGTCCATCCGGGCCCAGGCCCGGCGTGGCGCGATTGCCGACACCAAGCAGGGCGCGCTTGCGCCATCGCAAAGACTGGCGCCAGGGCCGCGCCTGGGTGCCGGACTGGGCTGACAGCGGCCTTTCCGCTTGTCCGCTCCGCGGCTACGCTTGCTCTGTGTTGTCATCCCTGTCACCCGAGGAGCTGCATCCATGAACACCACAACGTCGCCCAAGGACCAATTGGTCGCCGATCTCAAGCGCGTGATGTCCGACGCCGAGCAACTGCTGCATGCCACCGCCGGCCAGGCCAGCACCGAGGTCGCCGGCCTGCGCGCCCGCATCCAGGACACGCTGGCCACCGCCCGCGCCAACCTGTCGGACGCCCAGGCTGCCGTCGTCGGCAAGGCCAAGGCCGCCGGCCGCGCCACCGACGACTACGTGCACGACAACCCCTGGAAGGCCGTGGGCGTGGCCGCCGGCGTGGGCTTGGTGATCGGCCTGCTGATCGGCCGCCGCTGAGCACCCCCGCCACGAGCCGCCGCCCGAACCCGGAGCCGTCGATGACCCCTGATCCCTACGACACGGCGGCCGACGGTCGCGCGGCTGCCCCTGCGGGGTTGTTCGCATCGGTCCAGGGCCTGATGGCCACCTCGGTGGAGCTGCTGCACACCCGGCTGCAGCTGCTGTCCACCGAGCTGGAGGAAGAAAAGACCCGGCTGCTGCGCACGCTGAGCTGGGGCGCGGCGGCCTTCCTGCTGATGGGCGTGGGCCTGGTCTTCCTGGCCATGTTCATCACCGTGCTGCTGTGGGAGCACAACCGGCTGCTGGCCCTGGGGCTGATCACCTTGGCCTTCATCGTGGGCGGCGGCGTGTCGCTGTGGCAGGCCATGCGCCACCTGCATGCGCCGTCCGGCCTGTTCGCCGCCAGCCTGGCCGAGCTGCGCCGCGACCGCGCGGCCCTGCCGCCGCGTGACGAGCTGCCCGCCCGCAGCTCGCCGGTGGACCTGCCATGAACGAGCGCGATCTTGAGCTGGCCCTGCGCAAGCAGAGGCTGGTGCTGCACAGCCAGGCCCTGCGCCAGCAGTGGGCCACCCAGGCCGAGGCCCTGCGGCCCGTGGCCACCAGCGTGGACCGCGTGCGCGCCGGTGTGCGCTGGGTGCGGGCCCATCCTCAGGCGATCTTCGCCGGCGCGCTGGTCTTGGGCCTGCTGCGTCCCCGCGCGGCCTTCCGCTGGGCGCGCCGCGGCTTTGTCATCTGGGGCCTGTGGCGCAAGCTGCGCCAGCACCAGGATCTGATGCGCGAGCGCACCGGCGCCACGCTCACCGACCGTCTGGCCGACCACCTGCGCGAAACGCTGGTCGAGCGCATCCGCCAGTTCCTGCCGGGACAGGCGTCGCCCGGCCGCTAAGGCGCGGTCAACTGCGGTCGAGCCGCCCCGAATGAAAAAGGCCGCTCTCATCGAGCGGCCTTCTTCATGGTGTGGCCCGCAGGGGCCACAAGTGGCGGCGAAGGGCGACCCGAGGCGACCGAGCCTTTCAGGCCACCGCCACCGGGATCTTGCCGATCTTGGCCTGCCACTCGCGCGGGCCGGTGATGTGGGCGGAGGTGCCGCCCGCGTCCACGGCCACGGTGACGGGCATGTCCACCACGTCGAACTCGTAGATGGCTTCCATGCCCAGGTCTTCGAAGCCGACGACCTTGGCGGCCTTGATGGCCTTGGAGACAAGGTAGGCGGAGCCGCCCACGGCCATCAGGTAGGCTGACTGGTGCTTGCGGATGGCCTCGATGGCGGCGGGGCCGCGCTCGGCCTTGCCCACCATCGCGATCAGGCCGGTCTTGGCCAGCATCATCTCGGTGAACTTGTCCATGCGGGTGGCGGTGGTCGGGCCGGCGGGGCCGACGACCTCGTCGCGTACCGGGTCCACCGGGCCGACGTAGTAGATGACGCGGTTGGTGAAGTCCACCGGCAGCGGCTCGCCCTTGTTCAGCATGTCCTGGATGCGCTTGTGCGCGGCGTCGCGGCCGGTGAGCATCTTGCCGTTGAGCAGCAGGGTCTGGCCGGGCTTCCAGCTGGCCACTTCCTCGCGCGTGAGCGTGTTGAGGTCCACGCGCTTGCTTTTGTTGTAGTCGGGTGCCCAGTGCACATCGGGCCACAGGTCCAGCGACGGCGGCTCCAGGAAGGCGGGGCCCGAGCCGTCGAGCACGAAGTGCGCATGCCGGGTGGCCGCGCAGTTGGGGATCATGGCGATGGGCTTGCTCGCCGCGTGCGTCGGCCAGGTCTTGATCTTGACGTCGAGAACCGTCGTCAGGCCGCCCAGGCCCTGCGCGCCGATGCCCAGCGCGTTGACCTTCTCATACAGCTCGATGCGCAGTTCCTCCAGCTTGTTGCTCGGGCCGCGCTGCAGCAGCTCGTACATGTCGATGTCGTCCATCAGCGCTTCCTTGGCGAGCAGGGCAGCCTTCTCTGCCGTGCCGCCCACGCCGATGCCCAGCATGCCCGGCGGGCACCAGCCGGCGCCCATCGTGGGCACCGTCTTGAGCACCCAGTCGACGATGTCGTCGCTCGGGTTGAGCATGTAGACCTTGGACTTGTTCTCGGAGCCGCCGCCCTTGGCCGCCACGGTCACGTCCACCTTGTCGCCGGGCACGACCTCCATGAAGACGACGGCCGGCGTGTTGTCCTTGGTGTTCTTGCGCTCGAAGATGGGGTCGGCCAGCACCGAGGCGCGCAGCTTGTTGTCCGGGTTGTTGTAGCCGCGGCGCACGCCTTCGTCGATGGCGTCCTGGATGGAGCCGGTGAAGCCTTCCCAGCGCACGTCCATGCCGATCTTGAGGAAGACGTTGACGATGCCGGTGTCCTGGCAGATGGGGCGACGGCCCTCGGCGCACATGCGCGAGTTGGTCAGGATCTGCGCGATGGCGTCCTTGGCCGCGGGCGATTGCTCACGCTCATAAGCCCGCGCCAGGTGGGCGATGTAGTCGGCCGGGTGGTAGTAGCTGATGTACTGCAGCGCAGCGGCGACGGACTCGATCAGGTCGTCCTGGCGGATGGTCGTGGGCATGGCGGTGTGGGGAGGAGAGAACGCGAAACCGCCATTTTGCCGCCGCGGGTGTCAGCCGGCCGGTGGCTCGCCTGGGCCGGCGTCCGGGTGGCGGGAAGATGTCGCGCCGGCTGCGGCGGTGGGTATTGGCCGGGCCCGCCCAGTGCCTGCGGCGTCGGCCTGGGGCTGTTCACCAGGCGCGGGCGGCGGGCGCAGCCGCGGGTCGAGCTTGATGGCGGCCTGGATCAGCAGGTGGGCCGACACCGGCGCGGTGAGGAAGAGGAACAGCGTGATCAGCAATTCGTGCGCGCTCCACTGGCCCTGCCAGCCGAACCAGCCGATGGAGGCCAGCAGCACGCAGCCCACGCCCAGCGTGGTGGACTTGGTCGGCCCATGCAGCCGCTTGAGGAAGTCGCCGAGCTTGGCCAGGCCCCAGGAGCCGACCAGCGCAAACGCCGTACCCAGCACCACGAGCGCGGCGAGCAGGGCGTCCAACCACATCGGCATCGCGGCGCTCATCGCGTGATGTCTCCACGCAGCACGAACTTGGACAGCGCCACGGTGCCGACGAAGCCCAGCAGCGCGATGAGCAGCGCCACCTCGAAGTACAGCGTGCTGTCCAGGCGGATGCCCACCAGCACCAGCAGCGCGAGCGTGTTGATGTAGAGCGTGTCCAGCGCCAGGATGCGGTCGGCCAGCGAGGGGCCGCGCAGCAGCCGCCAGGCGTTGAGCCCCAGCGCCACGGCGAAGCCGGCCAGGGCCCAGGGCAGCACGGCGGCCAGCCAACCGGTGGCGGGCGTCATTCGAAGATCTCCAGCAGCGGGGCCTCGTAGCGCGCCCGGATCTCGGCGATCAGCGCGACCGGGTCGTCCAGGTCGAAGGCGTGGATGAGCAGGTGGGTGCCGTCGTCGCTGAAGCGGGCCGACAGCGTGCCCGGCGTCATGGTGATGATGCCGGCCAGCAGCACGCGGCCGTGCGGGTGGCGCAGGGTGAGCGGCAGCCACACATAGCCGGGGCGGATGGCCGACTCCGGCCCCAGGATGCGGCGCGCGACCTGCAGATTGGCGCGCACGATGTCCCCGGCCACCACGCCGGCCAGGCGCAGGGCGGCCCGCCAGCGGGCCAGGGCCGGGCGGCGGGGCGGCGCGGGCTCGCCGTCCGGTGCGGCACGCAGCCGGGCGGTGAGCAGCGGGATGGCCACGGCGAACACCGCGCCCAGGATCAAGTGGCCCGTCGAGGCCGACTGGTTGAGCGCCAGCCAGGCGATCAGCAGCGCGGCACTGAGCAGCGGGGAGGGCAGCAGGCGTCGCATGGCGGGGCTCATTTGCTGTCGCCGCGCTCGCGCATCTCGCGGCGCACGTCGTGGGCCGGTGGCACGGCGGGCTGAGCGAGGACGGCGCGGATGTAGTCGGCGGGCTGCATCAGCTGCGTCGCCGTCGCGCGGGTGATGCGGTCCAGCGGGCCGGCAGCCACGGCGATGGCGAGCACGCCCAAGGTGAGCAAGGCCAGGCCGGCGCGGCGGGGCGGCGGGGCGGGGGCGTCCGTTGCCTCGCTGGCGTGCGTTGCCGCAGCCTGATGGGCCGGGCGGGTGAGTCCGCCGGGCGCGGCGCCAGCATCGGGCTTGCCGTCATCGCCGTCATCGGCCAGCGGCGCCTGCCAGAACAGCGTGACCCCGGCCCGGGCCAGCGCCACCACCATCAGCAGGCTGGAGGCCAGCACGGCGGCCAGGGCCCAACCGGCCCAGGGCGTCGTGCCGGCCGCCTGCAGCAGCAGGGCCTTGCCCAGGAAGCCGCCCAGCGGCGGCAGGCCGGCGGCGGCGATGGCCAGCACGAAGAAGAGCCACCCCAGCCGCCGCCCGGCGCGTTGCAACGGCAGGGCCTGCAGGGCGTCCAGCCCCCCGCGCGCGCCGCGCAGGCGCTCGGCCAGCAGAAACCACGCGGCGGCCGCCAGCGTGGTGTTGAGCAGGTAGAAGAGCGCAGCGGCCAGCGCCTGCGGCGTGCCCAGGCCCACGCCCAGCAGCAGCGTGCCCACGGAGGCGATCAGCAGGTGGGCGATGAGCGTGCGCAGCGTCTGCGCCGCCAGCGCGCCGGCGGCGGCCAGCAGCAGGGTGGCCAGCGCCAGCACGGTGACGGGGCCCTGCACCATCGCGGCCCAGCCGGTGCCGGCCGCCAGCAGGGTGGTCACGCGCAGGATGGCGTAGACGCCCACCTTGGTCATGATGGCGAACAGCGCCGCCACCGGCGCCGTGGCCGCGGCATAGGTTTGCGGCAGCCAGAAGTAAAGCGGCAGCAGCGCGGCCTTGACCGCGAAGACGACGACCAGCAGCAGCACGGCCGACTGGGCCAGCACGGCCGGCGTGCCGGAGAGCAGCGGCAGCTTGCACGCCAGATCAGCCATGTTCAGCGTGCCCGCCAGGCCATAGAGCAGGCTGACCGCGATGAGGAAGAGAGCCGAGGCCGCCAAGTTGAAGACGACGTAATGCACGGCCGCGCGCAGCCGTCGCGCGCCGCCGCCGTGCAGCAGCAGGCCGTAGCTGGCGGCCAGCAGCACCTCGAAGAACACGAAGAGGTTGAACAGGTCCGCGGTGAGGAAGGCGCCGTTCAAGCCCATGAGCTGGAACTGGAAGAGGGCGTGGAAGTGAGCGCCGCGCTGCTCGTGGCGCCCGCGGGCCTGCAGCAGCGCGGCAACGGCCACGATAGCTGTGAGCACCAGCATCAGCGCGTCCAGCCGGTCCAGCGCCAGCGCAATGCCGAAGGGCGCCACCCAGTTGCCCAGCAGATAGGCCTGCACCTGGCCGCCGCTGGCCTGACTGAACAGCAGCAGCGCGATGAGTGCCTGGCCCAGCGTGGCGGCCAGCGACAGCGGCGGCGTCCAGCCCGGGCGATGGCGCTCCACCAGCAGCAGCGCCGCGCCGGCCAGCAGCGGCAGCACGATGGGCAGGACGATGAGGTGCGGCCAGCCCGTCATGCGCGCGGCTCCTCGCCGTCGACGTGGTCGGTGCCGGTGTGGGCGCGGCTGCGCAGCGCGATGGCCAGCAGCAGGGCCGTCATCGCCAAGCTGATGACGATGGCCGTGAGCACCAGCGCCTGCGGCAGCGGATCGGCATGGGTGGACAGCGTGGCCGGGCGCAGCTTGTCCACGATGGGCGCGGCGTCCACCTTGAGCCGGCCCATGCTGAAGATGAACAGGTTGACGGCATAGCTCAACAGCGTCAGGCCCAGGATCACGTCGAAGCTGCGCGGGCGCAGCATCAGCCACAGCCCGCAGGCGGTGAGCAGGCCGACGGCCAGGGACAACAGGAGCGCCATGTCAGCACGCCCCTTCGGAAGGCGCGGCCGGGCCGCGGGGCGACAAACGCGATGCTTCAGACGCACGCGACAGGCCCGCCAGGGCGCCCAGCGCCACCAGTGTCGCGCCCACCACCACGAGGTACACGCCGCCGTCGAACACCGCTGCGCTGGCCAGCGGCACACCGCCCACACCAGGCAGCCAGGGGTAGTCGTAGGTGCTGGTGAGGAAGGGCGCGCCGAAGAACCAGCTGCCTACGCCCGTGCCGCCGGCCACCAGCAGGCCCCAGCCGATCCAGGCGCGGAAGTCGACGCCGGTGCGCCGCTCGGCCGAGGCATGGCCGCTGGCGACCGACTGCAGGATCAGCCCGATGGCCAGCACCAGCCCGGCGATGAAGCCGCCGCCCGGCAGGTTGTGCCCGCGCAGCAGCAGGTAGAGCGACACCAGCGCGGTGAAGGGCAGCACCAGCCGCGCCACCACGCCCAGCATCAATGACCGCGGCGGGCCGGCGTCGCCGTCGCCATCGTGGCGCGCCGCGGGGTGGTGGTCGCCCAGCAGGGCATGGATGATGAGCGCGGCCATGGCCAGCACCGTGATCTCGCCCAGCGTGTCGAAGCCGCGGAAGTCCACGATGATCACGTTGACCGCGTTGGCGCCGCCGCCCAGCGGCAGGGTGTTCTCCAGGTAATAGGGCGACAGGCTTTCGTACGAGAGCCCCTGCACCGCCCAGACCAGCGCAGCCACGCCCAGCCCGGCGGCCGCGCACAGCAGCGCATCGCGCAGCCGGCGCGGCAGCGGGTCGCCAGCGTCCAGGCTGCGCTCGGGCAGCCAGCGCAGGGCCAGCATCATCAGCACGATGCTCACCATCTCCACCAGCAGCTGGGTCAGCGCCAGGTCCGGCGCCGACAGGTGCACGAAGGCCAGGCACACCACCAGCCCGGCTGCGCCCATCAGCACCAGCGCGGTCAGGCGCTGGCGGTGCAGCAGCGTGGTGGCCAGCGTGGCGGCCATGCCGATGAGGGCGACCATGACCACGGGCGTATCCAGCCCGCCCAGATGCAGCGGCGGCAGCGCGATCGGCTGGCGCCACAGCGGCCACAGCCCTGCAGCCAGCGCCGTGGCGATGAACCACAGCAGGTAGCGCTGCAGGCTGCCGCGGCCCAGGCTGGCGGTGACGCGGCCGGCCAGCGCCGCAGCCGCCGCCAGCAGGTGCCGGAAGCGATCGCGCGCGTCGTGCTTCGGATGCAGGCCCGGCAGGTCGTGCAGTGCGCGCTGGCCCCAGCGGCGGCGCAGCAGCAGGTGCAGCGCCGCTCCGCCGGCCAGCGCCAGCGCGCTCATGGCCAGTGGCGCATTCAGCCCATGCCAGACGGCCAGCTCATAGACCGGCAGCTCGCCCGCCGCGCCGCCGAAGACCGCGGCCTGCGCCGCAGCCGCCAGGGTCGGCCCGACGATGGCCGCGGGAAAGAGCCCCACGGCCAGGCACAGCACCACCAGCAGCTCCACCGGCAGCCGCATGGCCCGCGGCGGCTCGTGTACCTCGGCCGCGGGGCGGGGCAGGGAGCGGGGCGGGCCGCCGAAGAAGGCCTCGTGCACCAGGCGCAGGCTGTAGGCCACGCTGAAGGCGCCGCCCAGCGTGGCCACCACCGGCAGCGCGACGCGCATCACGGGCGCTGTGCCGGCCGCCAGCGCCTCGGCAAAGAACATCTCCTTGGACAGAAAGCCGTTGAGCAGCGGCACGCCGGCCATCGCCGCGGCGGCCACGGTGGCCAGCGTGGCGGTGATCGGCATCAGGGCGGCCAGCCCGCCCAGCCGGCGCAGGTCGCGCGTGCCGGTCTCGTGGTCGACGATGCCGGCGGCCATGAAGAGGCTGGCCTTGAAGGTGGCGTGGTTGATGATGTGGAACACGCCTGCCACTACGGCCAGCGGCTCGCCCAGGCCGAAGAGCAGCGTGATCAGCCCCAGGTGGCTGATGGTGGACCAGGCCAGCAGGCCCTTCAGGTCGTGCTGGGAGACGGCCACCCACGCGCCCACCAGCAGCGTGGCCGCCCCGGTCAGCGTCACCAGCCAGAACCAGGCCTCGCCGCCGCCCAGCGCCGGATACAGCCGCGCCAGCAGGAAGACGCCGGCCTTCACCATCGTGGCCGAGTGCAGGTAGGCGGACACCGGCGTGGGCGCCGCCATCGCGTGCGGCAGCCAGAAGTGGAAGGGCACCTGCGCGCTCTTGGTGAAGCAGCCCAGCAGCACCAGCACCAGCGCCGCCATGTAGAGCGGATGGGCGACGATGCGCGGCCCGGCTGCCAGCACCGCATCGAGCTGCGTGCTGCCCACGATGTGCCCGAGCAGCAGCACGCCGCCCAGCAGGCACAGCCCGCCCGCGCCCGTGACGGCCAGCGCCATCGTCGCGCCTTCGCGCGCGTCCTCGCGCTGCCGCCAGTAGCCGATGAGCAGGAAGGAGCTCAGGCTGGTCAGCTCCCAGCACACCACCAGCAGGATGAGGTCCGCGGCCAGCACCACGCCCAGCATCGCCGCCATGAAGACCAGCAGCGTGGCGAAGAAGCGCGGCGCCGGGTCGTCTGGGCCCAGGTACCAGGCGGCATACAGCACCACCAGCGCGCCGATGGCGGTGATCAGCAGGGCGAACAGCCAGGCCAGTCCATCCAGACGAAAGCCCAGCGACAGGCCCAGCGCCGGCAGCCAGTCCACCGACCAGCGCAGCACCGTGCCGGCGTGAGCGGCCGGCGCCACCGCCACCACCAGCGCCAGGGCCGCCAGCGCGACGCCGCCTGCGATGCCGGCCGCCGTGCGCCGCCCGGCCCGCGGCCACAGCGCCAACGCCAGCGACCCCGCCAGTGGCAGCAACAGCAGCGCCATCAGCATGGTCGTCGGCGGGGCGGTCATGCGGCGCGTGCGCAGGGCGGGCGCGGGGTCATCGTGGGGCGGGGTGGGGGGAAGAAGGCCGGGCGGGATGAAGGGTGCCTGTGCGGCAGGCTGCTGCCTGACAGAAAAGTGTCAGGCAGCGCGCTAACGGGCGATTCTAGGAACGCCTGCAAGGGCGCAGGCCGGGGCGTCCGCGCGGGCCGACCGCACTGATGGCAGGGATAGCCCGTGCTGGCAGACCCTAAATCAGGGGGGTAGAGTCGCCGACCGTCAGCGCGTCGCCCTGTACCCCGGGGCGATCGACGCACCGGTTGTGTTGCCCAGGAGATCCCATGTCGCAAGCCCTCTCGTCCTCCGAGTCCCCGTCCGTTTCCCTCTACGCCCCGCCTGCCGGCCTTGCCCAATCCGCTCACGTCCCCGGCATGCAGGCCTATCGGGAACTGGTCTCCGAGGCCGAGCGCGACTACACCGGCTACTGGGCCCGCCTGGCCCGCGACCTGATCAGCTGGAAGCAGCCCTTCACCCGCGTGCTGGACGAGTCCAACGCGCCGTTCTTCCGCTGGTTCGACGACGGCCGGCTCAACGCCTCCTACAACTGCCTGGACCGGCATGTGGAAGCCGGCCGTGGCGACCGTGTCGCCATCCGCTTCGAAAGCGACGACGGCCAGGTCACCCCCGTCACCTACCGCGAGCTGCTGGAGCGCACCTGCCGCCTGGCCAATGCGCTCAAGGCCCAGGGTGTGAAGAAAGGCGACCGCGTCGTCATCTACATGCCGATGTCGGTGGAGGGCGTCGTCGCCATGCAGGCCTGCGCCCGCATCGGCGCCACGCATTCGGTGGTCTTCGGCGGCTTCTCCGCGCAGTCGCTGCGCGACCGCATCCAGGACGCCGGCGCCGTGGCCCTGATCACCGCCGACGAGCAGGTGCGTGGCGGCAAGGCGCTGCCCATCAAGGCCATCGTCGACGAGGCCTTTGCCATGGGCGGCTGCGAGAGCATCCGGCGCGTCATCGTCTGGCGCCGCACCGGCGGTGCCGTCGGCATGCAGGTCGGCCGCGATGTCTGGCTGCACGACGCGGTGGCCGAGCAGCCCGCCACCTGCGAGCCCGAATGGGTGGAGGCCGAGCATCCGCTCTTCCTGCTCTACACCTCCGGCTCCACTGGCAAGCCCAAGGGCGTGCAGCACTCCACCGGCGGCTATCTGGTGCAGGCGGCGCTGACCACCAAGTGGACCTTCGATCTGCATGACGGCGATGTCTTCTGGTGCACGGCTGACATCGGCTGGGTCACCGGCCACACCTACATCGCCTACGGCCCGCTGGCCTGCGGCGCCACGCAGGTGGTCTTCGAGGGCGTGCCGACCTACCCGGACGCCGGCCGCTTCTGGCGCATGATCCAGGACCACAAGGTCACGATCTTCTACACCGCGCCGACGGCCATCCGCTCCCTGATCAAGGCGGCCGAGGCCAACTCAGATATCCACCCCAAGCGCTACGACCTCTCGTCGCTGCGCATCCTCGGCTCGGTGGGCGAGCCCATCAACCCGGCCGCCTGGGAGTGGTACCACGCCAACGTGGGCGGCGGCCGCTGCCCCATCGTCGACACCTTCTGGCAGACCGAGACCGGCGGCCACATGATCACGCCGCTGCCAGGGGCCACGCCGCTGCTGCCCGGCTCGTGCACGCTGCCCTTCCCGGGCATCTTCGCCGACGTGGTCGATGAGACCGGCCGTGACGTGCCCTGGGGCCAGGGCGGCATCCTGGTGGTCAAGCGCCCCTGGCCCGGCATGATCCGCACCATCTGGGGCGACCCGGAGCGCTTCAAGAAGAGCTACTTCCCGGCGGACTTCCAGGGCCGCTACTACCTGGCCGGCGATGGCGCGGTGCGCGACGCCGAGTCGGGCTACTTCACCATCACCGGCCGCATCGACGACGTGCTCAACGTCTCGGGCCACCGCATGGGCACCATGGAGGTCGAATCCGCCCTCGTGTCGCACCCGCTGGTGGCCGAGGCGGCCGTGGTGGGCCGCCCGGACGACCTGACCGGCGAGGCCGTCTGCGCCTTCGTCGTGCTCAAGCGGCCCCGCCCGGAGGGCGAGGAGGCCCGGCAGCTGGCCAACGAGCTGCGCAACCACGTCGCCAAGGAGATCGGGCCCATCGCCAAGCCCAAGGACATCCGCTTCGGCGACAACCTGCCCAAGACCCGCAGCGGCAAGATCATGCGCCGCCTGCTGCGCTCGGTGGCCCGCGGTGAATCCATCACCCAGGACACCTCCACGCTGGAAAACCCGGCGATTCTCGACCAGCTGGCCAAGGCCAATTAAAGCGTCGGGTATTTGTCGCTCGCAGCCGGGCTGCGGGCGGCATATCTTTTCCTGATATCGACTGCCTCCGGCTTTCAGCCGGGCGGGGTGCCCCATATTCCGATTCGGAAGGTGGGGTATTTTCGCTCGCGGGTCGGCTGTTTCGGTTCTCCTGGTCCGGGCCTGGTCGTGCGGCTGCTGCTCTGGCGCCAGGGCCCCTCTCGGTACAGCCGTCGGCCTCGCTTATCTGGCCGCGGGCTTTGTCAAAATATTGGCGTTTGGTCGGGCGGCATGGACAAAACCCGCATCAGGGTTTTCATATCGCGCCGGCGGGCTGTTTTATCGGCCACCCCCGCAATGTCACCAATCCCGGCGCTTGACACGCCGGGATAAATTGAGCGCGTTGATCCGGGTAGTCCGTCCGGGTCTTTCAACACGTGCGACAGGAGACTGCAGTGAATACGTCCGTCCAATCCACGGCCCGAGCGGGCGCCGCTCCGGCGGTGTCGGGGCCGATGACCCGCGAGGAAAAGAAGGTCATCTTTGCGTCCAGCCTGGGGACCGTTTTCGAGTGGTACGACTTCTACCTCTACGGATCGCTGGCGGCCATCATCGCCAAGCAGTTCTTCTCCGGCCTGGACCCGAGCGCGGCCTTCATCTTCGCGCTGCTGGCGTTTGCCGCCGGCTTCATCGTGCGGCCCTTCGGCGCGCTGGTCTTCGGTCGCCTGGGCGACATGATCGGCCGCAAGTACACCTTCATGGTGACCATCCTGCTGATGGGCGCCTCCACCTTCATCGTCGGCATCCTGCCCAGCTACGCGTCCATCGGCATCGCCGCACCGGTCATCCTGATCGTGCTGCGCATGGCCCAGGGCCTGGCGCTGGGCGGTGAGTACGGCGGTGCAGCCACCTACGTGGCCGAGCACGCCCCGCACGGCAAGCGCGGCGCCTACACCTCCTGGATCCAGACCACCGCCACGATGGGCCTGTTCCTGTCGCTGCTGGTCATCCTGGGCACCCGCACCGCGGTGGGCGAAGAGGCCTTTGCTGACTGGGGCTGGCGCGTGCCGTTCCTCGTCTCCATCCTGCTGCTGGCCATCAGCGTGTGGATCCGCATGACGATGAACGAGTCGCCCGCCTTCAAGAAGATGAAGGCCGAGGGCAAGCACTCCAAGGCGCCGCTGGCTGAATCCTTCGGCCAGTGGAAGAACCTGAAGATCGTCATCCTGGCCCTGATCGGCATCGTCGCCGGCCAGGCCGTGGTGTGGTACTCCGGCCAGTTCTACGCGCTCTTCTTCCTGCAGAGCGTGCTGAAGGTGGACGGCGCCATCGCCAACATCCTGGTGGCCATCTCTCTGCTGATCGCCACGCCCTTCTTCGTGGTGTTCGGCACGCTGTCGGACAAGATCGGCCGCAAGCCCATCATCATGACGGGCCTCCTGCTCGCCGCCTTGACGTACTTCCCGCTGTTCAAGGCGCTGACCGCCGCCGCCAACCCGGACCTGGCCAAGGCGCAGCAGACCGCGCAAATCGTGGTCACGGCCGACCCGGCGCAGTGCTCCTTCCAGGGCAACCCGGTGGCGCGCGACGTGGACTTCCACACCTCCTGCGACATCGTCAAGCGCGCCCTGGCCCAGGCCTCGGCCAGCTACTCCACGGTGGAGGCGCCGGCCGGCACGGTGGCCAGCGTGAAGATCGGCGACAAGGAGATCACGGCGCTCAACGCCGAGCGCATCGCCGGCGGCCACAAGTTCGCCCCGGAAAGCGCCGAGAAGATCGCCGCCTTCAAGAAGGAAGTGGCTGCCGCGATGCAGGCCGCCGGCTACCCGGCCAAGGCTGACCCGGCCAAGATGAACAAGCCGATGATCGTCGCCATCCTGACCGTGCTGGTGCTCTACGTCACGATGGTCTACGGCCCGATCGCGGCCATGCTGGTGGAGCTCTTCCCGACCCGCATCCGCTACACCTCGATGAGCTTGCCCTACCACGTGGGCAACGGCTGGTTCGGTGGGCTGATGCCGACCATCGCCTTTGCCATGGTCGCGCAGAACGGCAACATCTACTACGGCCTGTGGTACCCCATCGTGATCGCTGCGGTCACCCTGGTCATCGGCCTGCTGTTCGTGCCCGAGACCAAGGACGTGGACATCTTCGCCAACGACTGACCGCCGCCGCGGGTGCAGGGCCAGCGCCTTGCCCCGCCGGCCGCCCGGCGCCCTTGGGCCGGGCCAAGAAAAAGCCCCGCCTAGGCGGGGCTTTCGCTTTGTGCCGGGGGACGGCTCAGCGCATCACTTCTTCTTCTGCGCCAGCACCCACTGGGCCAGGCTCTTGGCCTCGGCGTCGCTGAGCGCGTTGGGCGGCATGGGGATGGGGCCCCACACGCCGGCGCCGCCCTTCTGGATCTTCTGGGCCAGCTTGTCGGCGGCGGTCTTGTCGGCCGCGTACTTGGCCGCCACGTCCTGGAAGGACGGGCCGACGATCTTTTTGTCCACGCCGTGGCAGGACATGCAGTTCTTCTTCTGGGCCAGATCCTGGCTGGCGAACGCCGGGGCGGCAACCAGGGCCGATGACGCGATCAGAAGGCTGAGGAGGGCTTTCATGGGATCCTTTCGCGGGACGGTTGTCATAGAGTGCAACCCGAAGATTCTAGAAAGAGATTCGAGCTCATGTGGTTTGTACTGATCGGCGTGCTGCTGCTGGCCCTCAAGCTGCTCGAATTCGGCCCGCCGGCAAGCTGGTCGTGGTGGATCATCCTTGCGCCTTTCGTGCTGGCGGTGGTCTGGTGGGCCTGGGCCGACGGCACCGGGTACTACCAGCGCCGCGCCATGGACGAGATGGACAAGAAGCGCGCGCAGCGCCGCGTCAAGAATCTGGCGACCATGGGCATGGACCACAAGGGGCGTCGGCGCCGCTGAGGCGGCCAGCCGTGACGCCGTTCACGCTGCCATCAGGAAAAGGGGCCCGCGAAAGGGCCCCTTGTCGTTCCCAGCGGCGCAACGCCGCCTGGCTCACTTGCCGTCGAACTTGTCCAGCACCGCGCCCTGGCTGGCGCTGGCCGCGTTGAAGGCGAACTTGGCCAGCACGCCGCGGGTGTAGCGTGGGGCGGGCGCGACCCAGGCGGCGCGGCGGCGGGCGATCTCCTCGTCCGGCACGTTGAGCTGCAGCAGCAGCCGGTGCGCGTCGATGGTGATGGAGTCGCCTTCCTGCACCAGCGCGATCACGCCGCCCACGGCTGCCTCGGGCGCCACGTGGCCGACCACCATGCCCCAGGTGCCGCCGGAGAAGCGGCCGTCGGTGATCAGGCCCACGCTCTCGCCCAGGCCCTGGCCGATCAGCGCGCCGGTGGGGGCGAGCATCTCCGGCATGCCGGGGCCGCCCTTGGGGCCGAGGTAGCGCAGCACCATCACGTCGCCGGCCTTGATCTGCTTGGCCATGATCGCGGCCAGGGCCGACTGCTCGTCGTCGAACACGCGCGCCGGGCCGGTGATGACCGGGTTCTTCAGCCCGGTGATCTTGGCCACGCTGCCCTCGGGCGCCAGGTTGCCCTTCAGGATCGCCAGGTGGCCCTGCGCGTAGAGCGGCTTGTCGAGCGGGCGGATCACGTCCTGGTCGGCGCGCGGCTGGTCGGGCACGTCCTTGAGGTTCTCGGCCACGGTCTTACCGGTGATGGTGATGCAGTCGCCGTGCAGCAGGCCCGCGCCCAGCAGCATCTTCATCACCTGCGGGATGCCGCCGGCGCGGTGCAGGTCGATGGCCAGGTACTTGCCGGAGGGCTTCAGGTCACATATCACCGGCACCTTCTGGCGGATGCGCTCGATGTCGTCGATGGTGAAGTCCACGCCCGCGCAGTGCGCGATGGCCAGGTAGTGCAGCACCGCGTTGGTCGAGCCGCCGGTGGCCATGATCACGGCAATCGCGTTCTCGATGGACTTGCGCGTGACGATGTCGCGCGGCTTCAGATCGAGCTTGATGGCGTTGACCACCGCCTCGGCCGAGCGGCGGGTGATGTCGATGATCTCGTCCTCGACGTTGGCCGCGCAGCTGGCCGCCGGCAGGCTCATGCCCAGGGCCTCGAAGGACGAGCTCATGGTGTTGGCGGTGTACATGCCGCCGCAGGAGCCGGTGCCGGGGATGGCGCGCTTCTCGATCTCGCAGAAGTCTTCCTCGGACATGCGGCCGGCGGTGAACTCGCCCACGGCCTCGAAGACGCTGACGATGTTGAGGTCCTGGCCCTTGTACTTGCCCGGCAGGATGGTGCCGCCGTAGACGAAGATGCCCGGCACGTTGGCGCGCAGCATGCCCATCATGGCGCCGGGCATGTTCTTGTCGCAGCCGCCGATGGTGACCACGCCGTCCATCCACTGGCCGCCCACGCAGGTCTCCACGCAGTCGGCGATGACCTCGCGCGACACCAAGCTGTACTTCATGCCCTCGGTGCCCATCGCCATGCCGTCGCTGATCGTGGGCGTGCCGAAGATCTGCGGATTGGCGCCGGCCGCTTTGAGCGCATCGACGGCCGCATCGGCCAGGCGCTGCAGGCCGGAGTTGCACGGCGTGATGGTGGAGTGCCCGTTGGCCACGCCGACCATGGGTTTCTGGAAGTCCTCGGTCTTGTAGCCCATGCCGTAGTACATGGAGCGGTTGGGCGCGCGGGCGACGCCCTGGGTGATGTTGCTGGAGCGGCGGTTCAGGCTCATGGGGTTCTCCGTGGGGCAGGGCGGCCGTGCGGTGCCGGCTCGCCGTCGAGGTGAGGCGCGCAGTATGCGACTGCCTCGCCATGCGGGTCCAATTTATTGCGGCCTGCTGATTGATATGCTGGGCTGATCAATGCAGCCGCCGAGCCCGACATGCCGTCCGCCCCCACGCCCGCAGCCCAGCACGCCGATCAGCACCCCGTCCACACGCCGAGCCCGCATGCCGCACCGCCCCGTCTGACCGGGCACGAGGTCCGCCTGTGGCGGCAGTTCCTGGCCGTGGCCGAGGCGCTGCACTTCGGCCGCGCGGCCGAGCGGCTGCACATGACCCAGCCGGCGCTCACGCTGGCCATCCAGCAGCTGGAGCGGCATGTCGGCGTGCCGCTGCTGGCGCGCACGCGGCGCAGCGTGGCGCTGACCGAGGCCGGCGCGGCGCTGCTGGAGCCGGTGCGCGACTGGCTCCGCCAGGGCGAGGCGCTGATCGAGCAGGCCCGCGCCATCGGCCGGGGCGACAGCGGCCGGCTGCGGCTGGGCTTTGTCTCTACCGTGGGCTTCGGTGCGCTGCCGCACTGGCTGCTCGCCTTCCGTGCGGCGCATGCGGGCGTGACGGTGGAGCTGCGCGAGGCGACCACCGACGTGCAGCTGCGCGCGCTCCAGCAGGCCGAGCTGGACGCCGGCTTCGTGCTGCATGCGCCGGGCATGGCGCCGGCCGGCTGGCCGGGGGGCACCGTTGGGCGCGAGCGCATGGTGCTGGCGCTGCCGCAGGACCACGCGCTGGCCCGCGCGCCGCGGCTGTCGCGGTCAGCTTTGCTGCGCGAGCCGCTGGTGCTCTTCCCCCGCGACATCGCGCCCTCGCTGTTCGACGCGGTGCTCAGCTGGTATCACGCCCAGGGCGCCTCACCGCGCATCGCCCAGGAGGCCATCCAGATGCAGACCATCGTCAACCTGGTCTCCGCCGGCCTGGGCCTGGCCTGGGTGCCGGAGACGGTGACCCAGCTGCAGCGGCCGGGCGTGGTCTACCGCGCGCTGCCGGCGGCGCTGGCCGCCGGCGCGCCGGAGTGCGAGACCAGCCTGCTGTGGCGGCCTGATGCGCCGGCCTGCGTGGCCCGCTTCGTCGGCTTCGTGCAGCAGAGGCTGGGCGAGCTGGGCGCCGCTGTCGGGACGAACCGTCGCGAGCGCTCGGCCCGCCGCGGCACCCGCTGTTAAGGTTCGCCGCCTTCCCGTTCCGTCTCGTCCGTCTCTCTTCCGTCTCTTTCAGCCCCGCTGCCCTGCCCATGCTGGTCCATCCGCAGTTCGACCCCATCGCCTTCCGCCTGGGCCCGCTGGCCGTGCACTGGTACGGCCTGAGCTACCTGGCAGCCTTCCTCCTGTTCCTGATGCTGGCCCGCCGGCGCGCGGCACGCGAGCCCTTCGCCGGCCGCGGCTGGCAGGGCAAGGACGTCGAGGACCTGCTCTTCTACGCCGTGCTGGGCGTGGTGCTGGGCGGGCGGCTGGGCTATGTGCTCTTCTACAAGCCGGCCTACTACCTGGCCCATCCGCTGGAGGCCTTTGCCGTCTGGCAGGGCGGCATGTCCTTCCACGGCGGGCTGATCGGCGTGCTGCTGGCGCTGGCGCTGTTCGGCCGCCAGCGCGGCCGCAGCTTCTTCGACGTGTCCGACCTGGTGGCGCCCTGCGTGCCCATCGGCCTGGCGATGGGGCGGCTGGGCAACTTCATCAACGGCGAGCTCTGGGGCCGATTTGCCGATCCGTCGCTGCCGTGGGCGATGGTGTTCCCGCAGTCGGGCAGCCCGCTGCCGCGGCACCCGTCGCAGCTCTACCAGTTCGCGCTGGAGGGCGTGCTGCTGTTCGCCGTGCTGTGGTGGTTCGGCCGCCGGCCGCGCCCGCTGGGCCGGGTGTCGGCCGCCTTCCTGATCGGCTACGGCGTGCTGCGCTTTGCGGCGGAGTACTTCCGCGAGCCGGATGACTTCCTGGGCCTGCTGGCGCTCAACCTCAGCATGGGCCAGTGGCTGTGCATCCCGATGGTGCTGGCCGGCGTGGCGATGTGGGCCTGGGCCGGCCGCAACCGGGCCGGCTGATCACCACCGCGGCGGCCCGGGAAAAAGAAGCGGCCCCCCGGCCGGCAGACCGGGAGGCCGAATCGAGGTTCGCCCGCAAAGCGTGACCTCGCTGAGGAGACAGGAGACATCCGCTTGACTGCCGCAACAGTCAGGTGACGAATTGCAAGCGCTGTGCCAGCGGTATGTGCTCCTCAGCGGTGCATCCACGGGCCGGCGTTCAGGCGGCCAGCTTTTCCCGGGGCGCGCCGTGGCGGGTGTAGAGGAAGTCCAGCACCGCCTTGCGGCAATGCATGTAGGCCGGGTCTTCCGCCAGCGCCACGCGGTCGCGCGGCCGGGCCAGCGGCACGTCCAGCACCTCGCCGATGGTCGCGGCCGGGCCGTTGGTCATCATCACGATGCGGTCGGACAGCAGCACCGCCTCGTCCACGTCGTGGGTCACCATGACCACGGTGCTCTGCGTGCGGGCCACGATCTTGAGAAGCTCGTCCTGCAGGTGCGCCCGGGTGAGCGCATCCAGCGCACCGAAGGGCTCGTCCATCAGCAGCACCTTGGGCTCCATCGCCAGCGCCCGGGCGATGCCCACGCGCTGCTTCATGCCGCCGGAGATCTCATGCGGGCGCTTGGTGGCCGCGTGCGCCATGCCCACCAGCTCCAGCGCCGCAGTGGTGCGCGCCTTGAGCTGCGCCTTGCCCTCCCTGGCCGCAAACACCCGCTCCACCGCCAGGTAGACGTTGTCGAAGCAGGTCAGCCACGGCAGCAGCGAGTGGTTCTGGAAGACCACCGCGCGCTCGGGGCCCGGGGCGGCGATCTCGCGCCCGTCGCAGATCAGCGCGCCGCCCGTGGCCTTGAGCAGCCCGGCAATCAGGTTGAGCAGCGTCGACTTGCCGCAGCCCGAGTGCCCGATCAGGGCGACGAACTGGCCGCGCTCGATCCGCAGGTTGATGTCGCGCAGGGCATGGAAGCGTCCCTGCTTGGTGTGGAACACCATCTCCGCGTCGCGGATGTCGATGAAGCCGGTCATGGCGCGGGCCCTTTCTGTGTGAGTCGGTTCACTCGAAGCTGAAGCGACGCGCCACCGCCACCAGCGCCTGCTCCAGCAGCAGGCCGACGATGCCGATGACGAAAATCGCGATGATGATGTGGGCGACGTTGAGGTTGTTCCACTCGTCCCACACCCAGAAGCCGATGCCCACGCCACCGGTGAGCATCTCGGCGGCCACGATCACCAGCCAGGCGGTGCCCACCGACAGGCGCACGCCGGTCAGCATGTAGGGCAGCACCGCGGGGAAGAGGATGCGCGTGATCACCTTCCACTCGCTCAGGTTGAGCACCCGCGCCACGTTCAGGTAGTCCTGCGGCACGCGCTGCACGCCCACGGCGGTGTTGATGATCATCGGCCAGATCGAGCAGATGAAGATCGTCCAGATGGCTGCCGGGTTGGCTGACTTGAACACCAGGAGGCCAATGGGCAGCCAGGCCAGCGGCGACACCGGCCGCAGCAGGCTGACGATGGGCGAGACCATCTGGTTGAAGAAGGCGAAGCGCCCGAGCGCAAAGCCCAGCGGAATGCCCACGAGCGCGGCCAGCCCGAAGCCCATCGCCACGCGCTGCAGCGAGAACAGCACGTTCCAGCCGATGCCCTGGTCATTCGGCCCGTTGCTGTAGAACGGGTCGCTGAAGAGCGCCACGGCGGCCTGCCAGGTCTGCAGCGGCGTGGGGAAGCCCGTGCCCTCCTTCATCGTCAGCAGGGCCCAGATGCCGATCAGCAGCGCCAAGCCTGCGGTGGGTGCAAGCAGCTTGACGGCCAGGCCGCTCCAGTCGCGCGGGGGGCGGCTGGGGTGGGCCGGGCCGGGCTCTGCCGAACCCGTGGCAGCCCCACCTGCAGCAGTGGGCTCCGCTGATGTCGGCGCGCTGGCCGGCACGTGCGAGGCCGCGGTGGACGCGGCTGGCGATGCAGGGGCCACGGGCAGCGCCCGCGGGCTGTGGAAGACGGCACTCACCATGATTGCTCTCCTGAAGAAGTCGTCATGCGGGCGCCGTCAGGCGCGGATCTTGAAGCCGTCGGCATAGGCCTTGGGGTTCTTGCCGTCCCACACCGTGCCGTCGATCAGCTTGCTGCTGCGCATCGGCTCCTTGGGCACGCTGACCTTGGCCAGCGCCGCGCCCTGCTTGTAGAGCTCGATCTGGTTGATCTGCCGGGCCACGCCCAGGTAGTCCGGGTGCTCCTTGATCAGCCCCCAGCGCTTGTGCTGGGTCAGGAACCACATGCCGTCGGTCAGGTACGGGAAGTTCACCGCGCCGTCGTTGAAGAACTTCATGTGGTTGGGGTCGTCCCAGGTCTTGCCCAGGCCGTTCTGGTAGCGGCCCAGGATGCGCTGGTTGATCACGTCTACGCCGGTGTTCACATAGGCCTTGCCGGCGATGGTCTCGGCCATCTTCAGCTTGTTCTGCAGCCCGGCGTCGATCCAGCGGCTGGCCTCCAGCACCGCGGCGATCACGGCGCGGCAGGTGTTGGGGTACTTCCTGACGAAGTCGGCCGTGGTGCCCAGCGCCTTTTCCGGGTGGTCGCGCCAGATGTCCTGCGTGGTGGCCGCGGTGATGCCGATGCCGTCGGCAATGGCCCGGTGGTTCCAGGGCTCGCCCACGCAGAAGCCGTCCATGTTGCCCACGCGCATGTTGGCCACCATCTGCGGCGGCGGCACGGTGATGACCTTGGCATCCTTCATCGGGTTGATGCCGTAGGTGGCCAGCCAGTAGTACAGCCACATGGCATGCGTGCCGGTGGGGAAGGTCTGCGCGAAGGTGTATTCGCGCTTGTTGGCCGACATGGTCTTGGCCAGGCTGGTGCCGTCCACCGCGCCGGCGTCGGCCAGCTTCTTCGACAGCGAGATGGCCTGGCCGTTGTGGTTCAGGTTCATCAGCACGGCCATGTCCTTCTTCGGCCCGCCGGCGCCCATGTGCACGCCGTAGACCAGGCCCCACAGCACATGGGCCATGTCGAGCTCGCCGTTGACCAGCTTGTCGCGCACGCCGGCCCAGGACGCCTCCTTGGACGGAATGATCTTCACGCCGTACTTCTTGTCGAAGCCCAGCACCGAGGCCATCACCACCGAGGCGCAGTCCGTCAGCGGGATGAAGCCGATGCGCACTTCCTCCTTCTCGGGCTTGTCCGAGCCCTGGGCCCAGGCGCCGGCCTGCAGCCCGGGCAGCAGCGACGACGCGCTGGCGGCGGCAGCCACCTGCATCAAGGTACGACGGCTCATCTTGGTGTCCTGTGGGGTTTTCATGGGTCGGGGCGGTTGAGTGGGGCGGGGCGGTTGAAGGCCGAGGGCCAAAAAGAAAACGGCGTCCTCACGCTCCGACGCATCCGCATGCCAGGGCATGCAGCCGTCAGACGTGGGGACGCCGTCGTCCAGGGTGGGCGGCCCGCCGTTGAGCCGCACACGAAGAGGGAATCAGGGGAGGTCGCCGTTGACCTCGCCATATGCGTTGCACGAGCCGTGCCAGGCGCGGCTGCACCATGTCGGCTCAAGCGGGGGATCGATGTGCGGTGGCCGTGCCCGCGCACGCACGAGCGGCCGGCTGTGCAGCACCGGCGTGGTGCCGCCCGCCTCAGCCGGCCTCAACCTGCCTCAGCCCAGCATGTCCGCCACGTCGATCAGCCGCTGCGCCACCTCGGCCAGCTTCAGGCCGCGGTCCATCGCCGTCTTGCGCAGCCGGGCATAGGCCTCCTGCTCGCTGCAGCCCTGCCTGGCCATCAGCAGGCCTTTGGCGCGGTCGATGAGCTTGCGCTCCTCCAGCTGGGTGCGGGCGTCGGCCAGCTCGCGGCGCAGGTTTTCCTCATGGCGAAAGCGCAGCATGGCCACCTCCAGCACCGGCTTGATGCGCTCGCTGGCCAGGCCGGCCACCACATAGGCCGACACGCCGGCGGCGATGGCGTCCCCCACGTGGCTGGTGTCCTCGTCGTCGGTGAACATGACGATGGGCCGGCGGTCGTCGCGCGTGGCGAAGACCACGTGCTCCAGGATGTCGCGCGCCTGGCTCTCGGCATCGACCACGATCATGTCGGGCTGGATCTGCGCGATGCGGTCGGGCAGGAAGGCATCCGCCGGCAGCACGGCCACGATGTTGTAGCCCGCCTCCAGCAGCCCGATGCGCAGGCTGCGCGAGCGCTCGGCCTCCTGCCGCGCCTCGGCATCCGACGGGTCGGGCGCCAGCGATTCCGGCGCCACGATGACCAGGCGCAGCGAGGCAGGGGAGTGAGGCATGCACCAGCGGGCAGCAAATTCCACGCCAATCCGGGCCCCGCAGTGGGGCGGCGGGCAGCAGGGAGCTTGCGGGCCGCGGCCCGCCGATAGACTCGCCTGGATATGAACGCCCCCACCGCCGGCGCGCCGGCCCTGCCGGCCTCGGCCCAGTCAGCCGGCATCCGCATCCTCGGCATCGAATCCTCCTGCGACGAGACCGGCGTCGCCCTGGTCGAGACCCGTCCCGGCGCCGTGCCCGCGCTGCTCGCCCACGCCTTGCACAGCCAGATCGACATGCATCAGGCCTACGGCGGCGTGGTGCCGGAGCTGGCCTCGCGCGACCACATCCGCCGCGTCGTGCCCCTGGCCCGCCAGGTGCTGGCCGAAGCCGGCGCCCAGCTGAGCTCGGTGGACGCCATTGCCTACACCCGCGGCCCCGGCCTGGCCGGCGCGCTGCTGGTGGGGGCCGGCGTGGCTGCCGCGCTGGGCCTGGCGCTGGGCAAGCCCATCATCGGCATCCACCACCTGGAAGGCCACCTGCTGTCGCCCT
Source organism: Burkholderiales bacterium (assembly GCA_016219375.1). Classification (GTDB taxonomy): domain Bacteria; phylum Pseudomonadota; class Gammaproteobacteria; order Burkholderiales; family Burkholderiaceae_C; genus Aquabacterium. The sequence continues at coordinate 159,440 of JACRNC010000021.1, read as the reverse complement.
TCCTGTCGGCCGATCCGCCCGAATTCCCCTTCATCGCCCTGCTGGTGTCCGGCGGCCACACGCAGCTGATGCGCGTGGACGGGGTGGGCCGCTACGAGCTGCTGGGCGAGACGGTGGACGACGCCGCCGGCGAGGCCTTCGACAAGTCCGCCAAGCTGCTCGGCCTGGGCTACCCAGGCGGCCCGGCGCTGGCCCGGCTGGCCGAGACGGGTGACCCCAGGGCCTTCGATCTGCCGCGCCCGCTGCTGCACAGCGGCAACCTGGATTTCTCCTTCGCCGGCCTCAAGACCGCCGTGCGCACGCAGGTGAGCAAGCTGGGCCAGTCGCCGTGCGAGCAGCAGCGCATCGACCTGGCGGCGTCCACGCAGGCGGCCATCGTCGATGTGCTGGTGGCCAAGTCGCTGGCCGCGCTCAAGCAGACCGGGCTCAAGCGCCTGGTCGTGGCCGGTGGAGTCGGCGCTAACCGTCGTTTGCGCGAGCAGCTCAGCACGCAATGCAGCCGGCGCGGCGTGCGCGTGCACTATCCCGAGCTCGCCCTGTGCACCGACAACGGCGCCATGATCGCCCTGGCGGCCGCGCTGCGCCTGCAGACCGGCCGCGAGCAGCCGCGCCGCGACTACGCCTTCGATGTCGTGCCGCGCTGGGACCTGGCCAGCCTGTAGGCCTTCTGCTCGAGAGGCGAGACAGGCCCGGCGCCCGCCCCGTGCAGGGTGAGCGACCGGGCCCGTGGCGTTCGATCCGCCGCCGATCCGCTGCGATCAGCTCACGGTGAGCTGCGTGGCCGTCGGCGCCACCTTCTTGGCCAGCGACAGCGTCAGCACACCGTGCTCCAGCTTGGCCTGGCAGGCGCCCTGGTCAATCTCTACCGGCAGGGTGAAGCTGCGGCTGTAGCTGGAGACCGAGCGCTCGCGGTAGATCACGCGCTCGCCTTCCTTCTTGTCCTGCGTGGAGCGGGTCTGGGCCTCCACGTTGACGCGGCGGCCGTCGATTGACACCTTCACGTCTTCCTTGGCCACGCCGGGCAAGTCGATGGTGACGGTGTAGCCGGCATCATTCTCCGCCACGTCCAGCGCCGGCGAGCGCTGCGCCACCGCGGCATCACCGCCTTCCTGCTGGCGAGAGCCGAAGAAGCGGTCGAAGGTGTCGTCGAACAGGCGATCCACCGCGCGGGAGAACTCCGGCGACAGCGTGGCATGGCGGGACGAAACAGGCATCAGGAACATGTGAACCTCCTATGAGAGCGGGTGACATGCAAACGGGCTGAAATCGGGGCTCCACCGCGCGGCATCGGCTGCCGCAGGGTTGCAGCCGCCCCGTTGCTGCGCTACTTGGGCGCGAGCCGCAGCCTTTCAAGACCCGCCAAAAAGACCCGCGAAATACCCCGCGAACGACCCCGCGAACGACCCGCAACGCCGGTCGTCCTTCCCCGCGGGACAAGGCCGTGCCCCAGCCCATCCCGCCGCACCGGGAGGCCGCCGCCGCGCAGCCCGCCTGCGCTATACTCGGCCGGCTGTGCCCGACGTGGGGCTATCCCTTCGTCAGCGCAGCGCCAGCACGGCGCGGGTCGGTTTCACCCGCGTTCCGCAAGTCAGACCGAGGAAACCGCTTTCGGCCGATCGCCTTATCGATCGCGGCCGTGGGCCGGTTCCTCATTTCACAAGGAAACGACACCATGTCCAACATCAACAAGGCCGACATCATCCAGGCCAACGCCCGTGGCACCGCCGACACCGGCTCGCCCGAGGTGCAGGTTGCCCTGCTGACGGCCCGCATCAACGAGCTGACCCCGCACTTCAAGACGCACGCCAAGGACCACCACGGTCGTCGCGGTCTGCTGCGCATGGTCAGCCGCCGCCGCAAGCTGCTGGACTACCTCAAGTCCCGCGACGCCGACCGCTACACCGCGCTGATCCAGAAGCTGGGCCTGCGCAAGTAAGGGTCGCATCGAGCGCCAAGAGCCTGTCTGGACTGCCCAGCACAGGCTCTTTGTTTTTTGGAGTCAGCCGCCAGTCGCGTTGTCGTGTCATTCCAGCAGGGTGAGCACCCTGCACCCTGCACCCTGCTGGAATGGCATCACGCCGGCCGACTCCGTGTCCCGCGCCACCAGGCGCCTCTCATACCGGAGACCCGCATGAGCCTTTTCAACAAGATCACCAAGACTTTCCAGTGGGGCAACCACACCGTCCGCATGGAGACGGGTGAGATCGCCCGCCAGGCCACCGGCGCTGTCGTCGTCGACATCGAAGGCACCGTGGTGCTGGCCACCGTCGTGTGCGCCAAGAACCCCAAGCCGGGCCAGGATTTCTTCCCGCTGACGGTGGACTACCTGGAGAAGACCTACGCCGCCGGCCGCATCCCCGGCAGCTTCTTCAAGCGCGAGGCCAAGCCCAGCGAGCACGAGACGCTCACCTCCCGCCTGATCGACCGCCCCATCCGCCCGCTCTTCCCCGAGGGCTTCTACAACGAGGTGCAGGTCGTCATCCATGTGCTGTCGCTCAACCCCGAGGTGTCCAGCGACATCGCGGCCCTGATCGCTTCCAGCGCGGCCCTGTCCATCTCCGGCATCCCGTTCAACGGCCCCATCGGCGCCGCTCGCGTGGGCTACATCAACGGCGAGTACGTGCTCAACCCCGGCCCGCACCAGATGGCCGGCTCCAAGCTCGACCTGGTGGTCGCGGGTACCGAAGCCGCCGTGCTGATGGTCGAGTCCGAGGCCGACCAGCTCAGCGAGGAAGTGATGCTGGGCGCCGTCGTCTTCGGCCACGAGCAGAGCCAGGTCGCCATCAACGCCATCCACGAGTTGGTGCGTGAAGGCGGCAAGCCCGAATGGCAATGGGAAGCCCCGGCCAAGGACGAAGCCTTCATCGCCAAGGTCAACCAGCTGGCCGAAACCAAGCTGCGCGAGGCCTACCAGATCCGCTCCAAGCAGGCCCGCACCCAGGCCACTCGCGCGGCCTATGCCGACGTCAAGGCAGCCCTGACGGCCGACGGCGTGGAGTTCGACGGCGTCAAGGTCGACAACCTGCTGTTCGACATCGAAGCCAAGATCGTCCGCAGCCAGATCCTCAACGGCGAGCCGCGCATCGACGGCCGCGACACGCGCACCGTGCGTCCCATCGAGATCCGCACCGGCGTGCTGCCCCGCGCCCACGGCTCGGCGCTGTTCACCCGCGGCGAGACGCAGGCCCTGGTCGTCGCCACGCTGGGCACCGAGCAGGATAGCCAGCGCATCGACGCCCTGACCGGCGACTTCCGCGACAGCTTCCTGTTCCACTACAACATGCCGCCGTTCGCCACCGGCGAGACCGGCCGCGTGGGCGCGCCCAAGCGCCGCGAGATCGGCCATGGCCGCCTGGCCAAGCGGGCCCTGGTGCCTATGCTGCCGCCCAAGGACGAGTTCGGCTACACGCTGCGCGTGGTCTCCGAGATCACCGAGTCCAACGGCTCCTCGTCGATGGCCTCCGTCTGCGGCGGCTGCCTGGCACTGATGGACGCCGGCGTGCCGATGAAGGCCCACGTGGCCGGCATCGCGATGGGCCTGATCAAGGAAGGCAATCGCTTCGCCGTGCTGACCGACATCCTGGGCGACGAGGATCACCTGGGCGACATGGACTTCAAGGTGGCCGGCACGACCAACGGCGTCACCGCCCTGCAGATGGACATCAAGATCCAGGGCATCACCAAGGAGATCATGCAGGTCGCCCTGGCCCAGGCCAAGGAAGCGCGCCTGCACATCCTCGGCAAGATGGTCGAGGCCATGGGCACCGCGCGTACCGAGGTGTCGGAGTTCGCTCCGCGCCTCTACACGATGAAGATCAACCCCGAGAAGATCCGCGACGTGATCGGCAAGGGCGGCGCCACCATCCGTGCCCTGACCGAGGAAACCGGCACGCAGATCGACATCGCGGAAGACGGCACCATCACCATCGCCTCCACCGATTCGGCCATGGCCGAGCTGGCCAAGAAGAAGATCGAGGAGATCACCGCGGAAGTGGAGATCGGCAAGATCTACGAAGGCCCGATCACCAAGCTCTTCGACTTCGGCGCCCTGGTCAACCTGCTGCCCGGCAAGGACGGCCTGCTGCACATCAGCCAGATCTCCCACCAGCGCGTGGAGAAGGTCTCCGACGTGCTCAAGGAAGGCCAGATCGTGCGCGTCAAGGTGCTCGAGACCGACGAGAAGGGCCGCGTCAAGCTGTCGATGAAGGCCCTGGCCGAGCGCCCGGACCGTTCCGAGCCGGCTCCGGCTGCCGACTGACCGCCGATGCGGCATCGGGCGGCGATGGTCTCATCGTCGCCCGGCCCCGACCGTGCCATGACGTCCTCCATGCGTGCCATTGCCATCACCCAGCCCGGCGGGCCGGAGGTGCTGCGCATGGTCACGCGTGAGCGACCGGTGGCCGGTGCGGGCGAGGCCCTGATCCGCGTGAAGGCCAGCGGCATCAACCGCCCGGATGTCATGCAGCGCAAGGGCCTGTATCCGCCACCGCCCGGCGCCAGCGAGCTGCCCGGGCTGGAGGTGGCCGGCGTCATCGAATCCGGTGATGCCCCGGCCCTGGCCCAGGCGGGCCTGAGCGTGGGCGACCGCGTCTGCGCGCTGCTGTCCGGCGGCGGCTATGCCGAGTACGCCGTGGCCCCCGTCGGTCAGTGCCTGCCTGTGCCGGCTGGCCTGAGCGATGTCGAGGCCGCCAGCCTGCCCGAGACCGTCTTCACCGTCTGGTCCAACGTCTTCGACCGTGCGCGCCTGCAGCCGGGCGAAACCCTGCTCGTGCAGGGCGGCAGCAGCGGCATCGGCGTGGCCGCCATCCAGATGGCCAAGGCCTGGGGTGCGCGGGTGATCGCCACGGCCGGCAGCGCCGACAAGCTGGCCGCCTGCCAGCAGTTGGGCGCTGACCATGCCATCAACTACCGCGAGGCCGACTTCTCCGTCGAGGCCCGGCGCCTGACCGACGGCCGCGGCGTGGATGTCATCCTCGACATGGTCGCCGGTGACTACGTCGCCCGCGAGGTCGACTGCCTGGCCGAGGACGGCCGGCTGGTGATCATCGCCGTGCAGGGCGGCGTGAAGGCCGGCTTCAACGCCGCCCAGTTGATGATGCGCCGCCTCACCATCACCGGCTCCACGCTGCGCGCCCGCCCGGTCGCCTTCAAGGCAGCCATCGCCCGCGCCGTGCGCGAGCAGGTGTGGCCGTGGCTGGAGCAGGGCCGCATGCGTCCGGTCATCGACCGCGTCTATGCCGCAGAGCAGGTTGCCCAAGCGCATGCGCGCATGGACGCCGGCGGCCATGTCGGCAAGCTGCTGCTCAGCTGGTGAGCAGGTCGCCGCTCATCGCCTTCTCTGATTTCCATTCCTTCACACCATGACCGACCGTACCCCGCTCGTTGCCGGCAACTGGAAGATGCACGGCAGCCGTGCTGCCAATGCCGAGCTGCTGGCCGGCATCCTGGCCGGACAACCGTTCAAGTGCGACGTTGCCGTCTGCGTGCCCTCGCCCTACCTGGGCGACGTGGCGCAGGCCCTGGCCGGCAGCGGCGTGGCCTGGGGCGCGCAGGATTGCTCGGCCCACGAACACGGTGCCTACACCGGCGAGGTGTCGGCGGGCATGCTGGCCGAGTTCGGCTGCCGCTACGTCATCGTCGGCCACTCCGAGCGCCGGGCCTATCACGCCGAGGGCGACCAGGCCGTGGCCGACAAGGCCAAGATCGCGCTGGCGCGCGGCATCACGCCCATCGTCTGCGTCGGCGAGACCCTGGCCGAGCGCGAGTCCGGCCAGACCGAAGCCGTGGTCAAGCGCCAGTTGTCGGCCGTGATCCACACCCTGGGCCCCTGCGTCGGCGAGATCGTCGTCGCCTACGAGCCCGTCTGGGCCATCGGCACCGGCAAGACCGCCACGCCCGAGCAGGCCCAGGAGGTCCACGCGCTGCTTCGTGTCCAGTTGCGCGCGGCGACCCAGCGGGCCGATGCCATGCGAGTGCTCTACGGCGGCAGTGTCAAGCCTGACAACGCGGCCACGCTCTTCGCCCAGCCCGACATCGACGGCGGCCTGATCGGCGGGGCCTCCCTCAAGGCATCTGACTTCGTGGCCATCTGCCGCGCTGCCGGCTAAGCCGGCCTCACGCAAACTCATTGACTGAACTTGGAGACAACACGCCATGCAATGGATGGTGACCTTGGTTTCGATCGTCCAGATCCTGTCGGCGCTCGGCATGATCGGTCTGGTGCTGGTGCAGCACGGCAAAGGCGCCGACATGGGCGCCTCCTTCGGCAGCGGCGCAGCGGGCAGCCTCTTCGGCGCCACCGGCAGCGCCAACTTCCTGTCGCGCTCGACGGCGGTCTGCGCCACCGTCTTCTTCGTCTGCACGCTGGGCCTGGCCTACCTGGGCAACCACCGCGCGCAGCAGCCGGCCGGCACCAGCGTGCTGGAGCGTGTGGCTCCGCCGCAGGCGGCCAGCGCCGCCAGCCCGGCTGCTCCGGCCATCCCCGCGGCCCCGGCATCCGGCGCCGCAATGATCCCGACCAAGTGACGAGCCGTCCCGCGTGATTGCTGCGCTGCCGCGCAAGGCGTCACGCGGGCTTGCACGCCGTTGACGCTCGTGCTGGCGAGTGCAGCGCCAGACTGGCGTATCCGAGGGGATCGGGCTACAATCGAGAGCTTTTGCAGTCCAGTGCATTCCCTCACTGCCGGGGCTGAAGGTTTTTGATGATTTCCGGGGCAAGTCCTCCGGTCGGGTTGCCCGGGCTGATCGACATCGGTTGATGCAGGCCCGGGGCGTTTGCCCGGGGCGACCCGGCGCAGCGCACGCTGATCACTCCTGGCGCAGCCGGGGGTGTCGTGTGGCCGGCCGGACGGCAAGCCGCCATGCCGACGTGGTGAAATTGGTAGACACGCTATCTTGAGGGGGTAGTGGCGAAAGCTGTGCGAGTTCGAGTCTCGCCGTCGGCACCATAAGAACAATAGGTTGGAGGGCAGTGCCCACCGCCATGGGCGCGTTGAACGAGACAGGCAGGCGGCCTAGGCCGCAGCGGTTTCGACAGCGCGCTTTATTTTTGGCCTTGCCAGCTATCGGCCCCGCTGCGGCGGGGCGGCGGCGAGCCCCGCGGCCGGGCTGCCGCGCACAACAAGACCCATCGCCCACGAGCCGACATGACCCTGGAACAGTACCTCCCCGTCATCTTGTTCATCCTGGTCGGCGTGGGTGTCGGCGTCCTGCCCCAGGCGCTGGGCTTCCTGCTCGGGCCGCGCCGGCCGGACCGGGCCAAGAACTCCCCCTACGAATGCGGCTTCGAGGCCTTCGAGGACGCGCGCATGAAGTTCGATGTGCGCTACTACCTCGTGGCCATCCTCTTCATCCTCTTCGACCTCGAGATCGCCTTCCTGTTCCCGTGGGCGGTGTCGCTGCAGGAGATCGGCGCCACCGGCTTCTGGGCGGTGATGCTCTTCCTGGGCATCCTCGTGGTCGGCTTCGCCTACGAGTGGAAGAAGGGCGCCCTCGACTGGGAATGATCTGCTGAGCAAAGACATGGGTATCGAAGGCGTTTTCAAAGAGGGCTTCCTCACCACGTCGGCCGACAAGCTGATCAACTGGTCCAAGACCGGGTCGCTGTGGCCGATGACCTTCGGGTTGGCCTGCTGTGCCGTGGAGATGATGCACGCGGGCGCATCCCGCTACGACATCGACCGCTTCGGCATGCTGTTCCGCCCGAGCCCGCGGCAGTCCGATCTGATGATCGTGGCCGGCACGCTGTGCAACAAGATGGCGCCGGCGCTGCGCAAGGTCTACGACCAGATGGCCGAGCCGCGCTGGGTGATCAGCATGGGCTCGTGCGCCAACGGCGGCGGCTACTACCACTACAGCTACTCGGTGGTGCGCGGCTGCGACCGCATCGTGCCGGTGGACGTCTACGTGCCGGGCTGCCCGCCCACGGCCGAGGCGCTGCTCTACGGCGTGCTGCAGCTGCAGTCCAAGATCCGCCGCGAAAACACCATCGCCCGCTGAACGCCTCAGGCTGCCGGCCTGCTGCCCCACGACATGACCTCCCCGTCCCTAGAAGACCTCCAGGCCGCGCTGCAGTCCGTCCTGGGCGACCGCGCCAAGCGCCTGGTGCGCCAGCGCGACGAGCTCACGCTGACCGTGGCTGCGGCCGACTACCTTGCCGTGGCCACCGCGCTGCACGAGCATCCGTCGCTGGCCTTCGAGCAACTGATCGACCTGTGCGGCATGGACTACCAGTCGTACAAGGACGGCGCCTCGACGCTGGCTGAAGGCCCGCGCTTCGCCGTGGTCGTGCACCTGCTGTCGCTCACCAAGAACTGGCGGCTGCGCGTGCGCGTGTTCTGCCCTGACGACGACCTGCCTGCGGTGGCCTCGGTCACGCCGATCTGGAAGTCGGCCAACTGGTTCGAGCGCGAGGCTTTCGACCTCTACGGCATCGTCTTCGACGGCCATGACGACCTGCGCCGCATCCTGACCGACTACGGCTTCATCGGCCACCCCTTCCGCAAGGACTTCCCGACCACCGGGCACGTGGAGATGCGCTACGACGAAGAGCAAAAGCGCGTCATCTACCAGCCGGTGACGATCGAGCCGCGCGAGCTCACGCCGCGCGTGATCCGCGAAGAGCACTACGGCGGCCTGCACTGATCGCCACGTCCAGCGTCCAACATGGCTGAAATCAAGAACTACACGCTGAACTTCGGTCCTCAGCACCCGGCTGCGCACGGCGTGCTGCGCCTGGTGCTGGAGCTCGACGGCGAGGTGATCCAGCGTGCCGACCCGCACATCGGGCTGCTGCACCGCGCCACCGAGAAGCTGGCCGAGTCGAAGACCTTCATCCAGTCGCTGCCCTACATGGACCGGCTGGACTACGTCTCGATGATGTGCAACGAGCACGCCTACTGCCTGGCCATCGAGCGGATGATGGGCATCGAGGTGCCGATCCGCGCGCAGTACATCCGCGTCATGTTCGCCGAGATCACCCGGCTGCTGAACCACCTGCTGTGGCTTGGCGCGCACGGGCTGGACTGCGGCGCGATGAACATGCTGATCTACTGCTTCCGCGAGCGGGAAGACCTCTTCGACATGTACGAGGCGGTGTCCGGTGCACGCATGCACGCGGCCTACTTCCGTCCGGGCGGCGTCTACCGCGACCTGCCGGACTCGATGCCGCAGTACAAGGTCTCGAAGATCCACAACGCCAAGGCGATCGCGCGGATGAACGACAACCGGCAGGGCAGCCTGCTGGACTTCATCGAGGACTTCACCCGCCGCTTCCCGAAGAACGTCGACGACTACGAGACGCTGCTGACCGACAACCGCATCTGGAAGCAGCGCACGGTCGGCATCGGCGTCGTCTCCCCCGAGCGCGCGCTGAACCTGGGCTTCACCGGCCCGATGCTGCGCGGCTCGGGCATCGCCTGGGACCTGCGCAAGACGCAGCCCTACGACGTCTATGACCGCATGGACTTCGATGTGCCGCTGGGCACCAACGGCGACTGCTACGACCGCTACGTTGTGCGCGTGGAGGAGATGCGTCAGTCCAACCGCATCATCCAGCAGTGCGTGAAGTGGCTGCGCGACAACCCCGGCCCGGTCATCACCGACAACCACAAGGTGGCACCGCCTTCGCGCGTGGAGATGAAGACCAGCATGGAGCAGCTGATCCACCACTTCAAGCTGTTCACCGAGGGCTTCCATGTGCCCGAGGGCGAGGCCTATGCCGCCGTCGAGCATCCCAAGGGCGAGTTCGGCATCTACCTGGTCAGCGACGGCGCCAACAAGCCCTACCGCCTGAAGATCCGCGCCCCCGGCTTCGCCCACCTGGCTGCGATGGACGAGATGTCGCGCGGCCACATGATTGCCGATGCCGTGGCCGTGATCGGCACGATGGACATCGTGTTCGGCGAGATCGACCGCTGAACGCCGCCGCGCCCCACGAGGCCGCCGACCTGCTACCCAAGAACGCCATGCTGAGCGCCGAGACCCGAGCCCGATTCGACCGCGAGGTCGCCAAGTACCCCGCCGACCAGAAGCAGTCCGCGGTGATGGCCTGCCTGTCCATCGTCCAGCAGGAGCAGGGCTGGGTGTCGCCCGACAGCGAGCGCCTGGTGGCCGACTACCTCGGCATGCCGGTGATCGCGGTGCACGAGGTCGTGACCTTCTACAACATGTACAACCAGCAGCCGGTGGGCAAGTACAAGCTCAACGTCTGCACCAACCTGCCGTGCCGCCTGCGCGACGGCCAGACCGCGCTGGACCACCTGTGCAGCAAGCTGGGGGTGGAGCAGGGCGGCACCACGGCCGACGGTCTCTTCACCGTGCAGCAGTGCGAATGCCTCGGCGCCTGCGCCGATGCGCCGGTGATGCTGGTCAACGACCGGCAGATGCTCAGCTACATGCAGGCCGACAAGCTGGACGAACTCATCGACGTGCTGAAGTCGCAAGCCGACTGAGCCCGCAGCAGACCAGCCGGACGATCCCACCATGCCCGACCTTTCCCGCTTCCAGGCCACCGGCCTCGAAACCTGCTTCCACGGCCGCCACATCAACCCGCAGATCTATGCCGGGTTGGACGGTAGTAACTGGCGCCTGAAGGACTACGAAGCCCGCGGCGGCTACCAGGCCCTGCGCAAGGTGCTGGGCCAGGCCGGCGGCGAAGCGATGACGCCCGAGCAAGTCGTGGCCGAGGTCAAGGCCTCGGGCCTGCGCGGCCGCGGCGGTGCGGGCTTCCCGACGGGCCTGAAGTGGAGCTTCATGCCGCGCGCGCTGCCGGTGCAGAAGTACCTGGTGTGCAACTCCGACGAGGGCGAGCCGGGCACGTGCAAGGACCGCGACATCCTGCGCTACAACCCGCACATCGTCATCGAGGGGATGATCATCGCCGCCTATGCGATGGGCATCTCCGTGGGCTACAACTACATCCACGGCGAGATCTTCGAGGTCTACGAGCGCTTCGAGGCCGCCCTGGAAGAAGCCCGCGCCGCCGGCTACCTAGGTGACAACATCCTGGGCAGCGGCTTCGGCTTCCAGCTGCACGCCCATCACGGCTTCGGCGCCTACATCTGCGGTGAAGAGACCGCGCTGCTGGAGTCGCTGGAGGGCAAGAAGGGCCAGCCGCGCTTCAAGCCGCCGTTCCCCGCCAGCTTCGGCCTCTACGGCAAGCCGACCACGATCAACAACACGGAGACCTTCGCCGCGGTGCCCTGGATCATCCGCAACGGCGGCCAGGCCTACCTGGAGTGCGGCAAGCCCAACAACGGCGGCACCAAGATCTTCTCGGTGGTCGGCGACGTGCAGCGCCCCGGCAACTATGAGATCCCGCTGGGTACGCCGTTCTCCACGCTGCTGGAGCTGGCCGGCGGCGTGCGCCCCGGGCGCAAGCTCAAGGCGGTGATCCCCGGCGGCTCGTCCGCCCCGGTGCTGCCGGCGTCCATCATGCTGGACACCACGATGGACTACGACGCCATCGCCAAGGCCGGCTCCATGCTGGGCTCGGGCGCGGTGATCGTCATGGACGACAGCCGCTGCATGGTCAGCAGCCTGCTGCGCCTGTCCTACTTCTACATGCACGAGTCCTGCGGCCAGTGCACGCCCTGCCGTGAAGGCACGGGCTGGCTGTGGCGCATGGTCGAGCGCATCGAGCACGGCCAGGGCCGCATGGAGGACCTGGACCTGCTGAACTCGGTTGCCGACAACATCCAGGGCCGCACCATCTGCGCGCTTGGCGATGCCGCGGCCATGCCGGTGCGCGCGATGCTCAAGCACTTCCGCGACGAGTTCGCCTACCACGTCGAGCACAAGCGCTGCCTGGTGCCCGCCGTGCCGACCCCCACTGCGAAGGCCCCGGTGGCCTCTGTCTGAGCAGGGCGAGTCTGAACATGATCGAAATCGAACTGGACGGCCGCAAGGTCGAGGTGCCCGAAGGCAGCATGGTGATGCATGCCGCCGAGAAGGCCGGCACCTACATCCCCCACTTCTGCTACCACAAGAAGCTGTCGATCGCGGCCAACTGCCGCATGTGCCTGGTCGACATCGAGAAGGCGCCCAAGCCCATGCCGGCCTGCGCCACCCCGGTGACGCAGGGCATGATCGTGCGCACCCTGAGCGAGAAGGCCACCAACGCCCAGAAGGCGGTGATGGAGTTCCTGCTCATCAATCACCCGCTGGACTGCCCCATCTGCGACCAGGGCGGCGAATGCCAGCTGCAGGACCTGGCCGTGGGCTACGGCAAGTCCAACTCGCGCTACAGCGAGGAAAAGCGCGTCGTGCCGCGCAAGGACGCCGGCCCGCTCGTCTCGATGGAAGAGATGAGCCGCTGCATCCACTGCACGCGCTGCGTGCGCTTCGGCCAGGAAATCGCCGGGCAGATGGAGCTCGGCATGATCAACCGGGGCGAGCACTCGGAGATCACCACCTTCTTGGAAGGCAGCATCGAGTCGGAGCTGTCGGGCAACATGATCGACCTGTGCCCGGTCGGTGCGCTCACCAGCCGGCCCTTCCGCTACAGCGCCCGCAGCTGGGAGCTGTCGCGCCGCAAGTCGGTCAGCCCGCATGACTCCACCGGCGCCAACCTGATCGTGCAGGTCAAGGGCGGCCGTGTGGCCCGCGTGCTGCCGCTCGAGAACGAGGCCGTCAACGAATGCTGGCTGGCTGACCGTGACCGCTTCTCCTACGACGCGCTCAACGGCGAAGACCGCCTGACCCAGCCCATGATCAAGCAGGGCGGGCAGTGGCAGGTGGTGGACTGGACCACCGCGCTGGAATACGTGGCCGATGGTCTCAAGCGCGTGAAGGCGGAGTTCGGCGCCGAGAGCCTCTGCGCCCTGGCCACGCCGCACAGCACGGTGGAAGAGCTCTTCCTGCTCGGCCACCTGATGCGCGGCCTGGGCAGCGACAACATCGACCATCGTCTGCGCCATGCCGACTTCGGCAACACCGTGTCCGGCAAGGCACGCTGGCTGGGCCTGCCTATCGCCAGCCTGTCCACGCTGGACCGCGCGCTGGTGGTCGGCTCCTTCCTGCGCAAGGACCACCCGCTCTTCGCCCAGCGCCTGCGCCAGGCGGTGCGCAAGGGCGGGCAGCTGGCGGCCATCGGTGCCGGCACGGATGACTGGCTGATTCCGGTCGCCGCGCGTGTGAGCGTGGCGCCGGGCCAATGGGCGGCTGCACTGGCCGAAGTGGCCGCGGCCGTGGCCGCTGAGCGCGGCGTGGCTGCACCGGTGGCCGGCGTGCAGGCATCCGATGCCGCCCAGGCGGTGGCGCGCAGCCTGCTGTCGGGCGAGCGCAAGGCCGTGCTGCTGGGCAACGCTGCCGCACAGCATCCGCAGGCGTCCACGCTGCTGGCGCTGGCCACCTGGATCGCGCAGCACACGGGGGCGAGCGTCGGCTACCTGACCGAGGCCGCCAACACCGTCGGCGCTCAGCTCGTCGGCGCCCAGCCGCAGTCCGGCGGGCTGGACGCCGGCCGCATGCTGGCCGCGCCGATGAAGGCTTGCGTGCTGCTCAATGCCGAACCCGAGCTGGACGCCGCCAACGGTGCCGCCGCGCGCCAGGCGCTGGCGGGCTCTGGCCTGGTCGTGGCCATGACGGCCTTCAAGACCGCGGCATTGGACTATGCCGACGTGATCCTGCCGATCGCGCCGTTCACGGAGACGTCGGGCACCTTCATCAATGCCGAAGGCCGGGTGCAGAGCTTCCACGGCGTGGTCAAGCCGCAGGGCGAGACCCGCCCGGCGTGGAAGGTGCTGCGCGTGCTGGGCAATATGCTGGGGCTGCCGGGCTTCGAGTTCGAGACTTCTGAGGAAGTGCGCCTGCAGGCGCTGGGCGAAGTGCAGGGGCTGGAGGATCGCATTGCCGCCCGCCTGTCCAACGAGCCCGCCGTGCAGCAGGCCGACCTGTCGCCCGTGGCGGCCGGCCTGGAGCGCCTGGCCAGCGTGCCGATCTACTCGGCTGACGCCATCGTGCGCCGCTCCGCGCCGCTGCAGGCCACGCCGGATGGCTGCCGCGCGCCAGTGGTGCGCCTGCCTCAGGCGCTGTGGTCGGAGCTCGGCCTGGGCGCCGCAGGCGAGGCCGTCAAGGTGCGCGTGAGCCAGGGTGCCGCCAGTGCGGTGCTGCCGGCCGTGCTCGACGCCGGGCTGCCGGCCAACGTGGTCCATGTGCCGGCCGGGCATCCCGATACCTGCGCCCTGGGTGCCATGTTCGGCCCGATCGCGGTCGAGCGCGCCTGAGCGGGAGGGGCAAGCAAATGATCGACACCTTCTACAACTGGGGCGGCGGCCTGCTGGACGGCTCCTGGCCGACGCACTGGTGGCCGGTGCTGTGGAACCTCATCAAGATCGTCGCGGTGGTGCTGCCGCTGATGATCTGTGTGGCCTACCTGACGCTGTGGGAGCGCAAGGCCATCGGCTGGACGCAGATCCGCCCGGGTCCCAACCGCGTGGGCCCGCTGGGCCTGCTGCAGCCCATCGCCGATGCGGTCAAGCTGATCTTCAAGGAGATCATCCTGCCCTCGGCGGCCAACAAGCCGCTGTTCCTGATCGGCCCGATCATGACCATCATGCCGGCGCTGGCCGCATGGGCGGTGATCCCCTTCGGGCCGGAAGCGGCGCTGGCCAACGTCAACGCCGGGCTGCTGTTCCTGATGGCGATCACGTCGCTGGAGGTCTACGGCGTGATCATCGCCGGCTGGGCGTCCAACTCGAAGTACGCCTTCCTCGGTGCGCTGCGCGCCTCGGCGCAGATGGTGTCCTACGAGATCGCGATGGGCTTTTGCTTCGTCGTCGTGATCATGGTCAGCGCCAGTCTGAACGTCACCGACATCGTGATGCAGCAGAACCGCGGCACCTTCGCCGGCATGGGCCTGAACCTGCTGTCGTGGAACTGGCTGCCGCTGCTGCCGATCGCCGTCGTGTACTTCATCTCCGGCCTGGCCGAGACCAACCGCCACCCGTTCGACGTGGTGGAAGGCGAGTCCGAGATCGTCGCCGGCCACATGATCGAGTACTCGGGCATGTCGTTCGCGATGTTCTTCCTGGCCGAGTACGCCAACATGATCCTGGTGTCTGCGTTGGCCGTGCTGATGTTCCTGGGCGGCTGGGCGGCGCCGGTGTCGTTCTCGCTCGTCGGCATGGACACGCCGCAGTGGATCCAGAGCTCCATGTGGTTCTGGAACTGGTTCTGGCTGTTCGCCAAGACCTTCTGCGTCGTCACCGTCTTCCTGTGGGTGCGCTCCACCTTCCCCCGCTTCCGCTACGACCAGATCATGCGCCTGGGCTGGAAGATCTTCATCCCGGTGACGCTGGTGTGGCTGGTCGTCGTCGGCCTGTGGATCCAGTCGCCCTGGAACATCTGGAAGTAAGGAGACCGCCATGTCCGCCATTGCTTCCGTCAAGCATTTCCTCTCCAGCTTCATGCTGCTGGAGCTCCTCAAGGGCCTGAAGGTGACCGGCCGGCACTTCCTGTCGCCGACCATCACCGTGCAGTTCCCCGAGGAGAAGACGCCGCTGTCGCCGCGCTTTCGCGGCCTGCATGCCCTGCGCCGCTACGAGAACGGCGAGGAGCGCTGCATCGCCTGCAAGCTCTGCGAGGCCGTCTGCCCGGCGCTGGCCATCACCATCGAGTCGGGGCAGCGCGAGGACGGCAGCCGCCGCACCACGCGCTACGACATCGACCTGACCAAGTGCATCTTCTGCGGCTTCTGCGAGGAGAGCTGCCCGGTGGATTCCATCGTCGAGACCAACATCCTCGAATACCACGGCGAGAAGCGCGGCGATCTCTACTTCACCAAGGAGATGCTCCTGGCCATCGGCGACCGCTACGAGAAGGAAATCGCCGCCAACAAGGAGGCGGACGCCCGCTACCGCTGAGCCGCTGCGGCGGCAGCGCGCCCCGGCCTGCAGGCCGGCGGGCGCCTTGTCGCCACGACGTCGCTGGGACCTGCTATGGACACCAACTTCGCCCTGTTCACCGTCTTCTCGCTGGTGCTGCTGTTCGCGGCCTTCCGCGTCATCACCGCCAAGAGCCCCGTGGCCGCCGCGCTGCACCTGGTGCTCGCCTTCTTCAGCGCCGCCTGCGTGTGGATGCTGCTGCAGGCCGAGTTCCTGGCCATCGCGCTGGTGCTGGTCTATGTGGGTGCCGTGATGGTGCTGTTCCTCTTCGTTGTGATGATGATGGACATCAACGTCGAGTCGCTGCGCGCCGGCTTCTGGAAGCACTTCCCGGTCGCCGGCCTGGTGGGCGCCATCATCGCGCTGGAGATGATCCTCGTGCTCTACCGCGGCTTCAGCCTGGACGAGGCCGCGCCGCTGGCCGCTGATGTGGCCCAGATGGGCAACACCAAGGCGCTGGGTGCGGAGCTCTACACGCGCTACGTCTACCCGGTGCAGATCGCCGCCGTGCTGCTGCTGGTGGCCATCATCGCGGCCATCGCGCTGACCCTGCGCGGGCGCAAGGACTCGCGCCACCAGGATCCTTCCGAGCAGGTCAAGGTCAAGAAGGCCGACCGCCTGCGCATCGTCAAGATGCCGGCCGTGCGTCCCCAGGCCGCTGCTCCCGCCGCACCTGCGGCCGATGCCGCCAATCCCGGAGGCCAGGCATGACCCTCACCCTCGGACATTACCTTTCGCTGGGCGCCATCCTGTTCTCGATGTCGGTCATCGGCATCTTCCTGAACCGGCGCAACCTGATCGTCATGCTGATGGCCATCGAGCTGATGCTGCTGGCCGTCAACCTGAACTTCGTCGCCTTCTCGCACTACCTGGGCAGCATGTCCGGGCAGGTGTTCGTCTTCTTCATCCTGACCGTCGCCGCCGCCGAGTCGGCCATCGGCCTGGCCATCCTCGTGGTGCTGTTCCGCAACCGCTCGACGGTCAGCGTCGAAGAGCTGGACACGCTCAAGGGCTGAGGATCACAGCATGACCGAGCTTTCCGCTACCACCCTGCTGGCCGTGCCACTGGCGCCCCTGGCCGGCGCCATCATCGCCGGCCTGTTCGGCAAGACCGTCGGCCGCCGCGGGGCGCATTTCTTCACCATCCTGGGCGTGTTCATCGCGTTCGTGCTGTCGGCGATGACGCTCAAGGCGGTCGCCGTGGACGGTGCGCGCTTCAACCAGACTATCTACGAATGGATGGTCGTCGGCGGCGTGCGCATGGAGGTCGGCTTCATGATCGACGGCCTGACCGCGATGATGATGTGCGTGGTGACCTTCGTGTCGCTCATGGTCCACCTCTACACGGTGGGCTACATGGCCGACGACCCGGGCTACCAGCGCTTCTTCAGCTACATCTCGCTGTTCACCTTCTCGATGTTGATGCTCGTGATGAGCAACAACATGCTGCAGCTGTTCTTCGGCTGGGAGGCGGTCGGCCTGGTGAGCTACCTGCTGATCGGCTTCTGGTACAAGAAGCCGACGGCCATCTTCGCCAACATGAAGGCCTTCCTGGTCAACCGGGTGGGCGACTTCGGCTTCATCCTGGGCATCGGCCTGCTGCTGGCCTACACCGGCACGCTCAACTACACCGAGGTCTTCGCCAAGGCCCCCACGCTGGCCACGCTGACCTTCCCCGGCCAGGACTGGATGCTGATCACCGTGATCTGCGTCTGTCTGTTCATCGGCGCGATGGGCAAGAGCGCGCAGTTCCCGCTGCACGTGTGGCTGCCCGACTCGATGGAGGGCCCGACCCCCATCTCCGCGCTGATCCACGCCGCCACCATGGTGACGGCCGGCATCTTCATGGTGGCGCGCATGTCGCCGCTGTTCGAGATGTCGGATGCCGCGCTCAACTTTATCCTGGTGATCGGCTCCATCACGGCGCTGTTCATGGGCTTCCTGGGCATCATCCAGAACGACATCAAGCGGGTGGTGGCCTACTCCACGCTTTCGCAGCTGGGCTACATGACGGTGGCCCTGGGCGCTTCGGCGTACTCGGTGGCGGTCTTCCACCTGATGACGCACGCCTTCTTCAAGGCGCTGCTCTTCCTGGCGGCCGGCTCGGTGATCATCGGCATGCACCATGACCAGGACATCCGCAACATGGGCGGCCTGCGCAAGTACATGCCCATCACGTGGATCACGTCGCTGCTGGGCTCGCTGGCGCTGATCGGCACGCCGCTGTTCTCGGGCTTCTACTCCAAGGACAGCATCATCGAGGCGGTGGGCGCCAGCAACTTGCCGGCTGCTGGCTTCGCGCACTTCGCCGTGCTGGCCGGCGTGTTCGTCACCGCCTTCTACTCCTTCCGGATGTACTTCCTGGTCTTCCACGGCAAGGAGCACTTCCACCACAAGCCTTTCCCCCCGGAAGACGACCACGGGCATCACGACGACCCCGGCGACCACACGCCGCACGAATCGCCCTGGGTGGTGACCGCACCGCTGCTGCTGCTGGCCATCCCGTCGGTGGTGATCGGCTTCCTGACCATCCAGCCGATGCTGTTCGGCGACTTCCTCAAGGACGCCATCACCGTGGACGCGGCGCGCCATCCGGCCATGGCCGAGCTGGCCCATGTCTTCCACGGCGCCCTGGGCATGGCGGCCCACGGCCTGCAGACGCCGCCGTTCTGGCTGGCCCTGGCTGGCGTGGTGGTGGCCTGGTGGTTCTACATGAAGCAGCCGTCCATCCCGGCCGCCATCAAGGCCCGCAGCGGGCTGCTGATGCGCGTGCTCGAGAACAAGTACTACATGGACTGGATCAACGAGAACATCATCGCCGCCGGCGCCCGGCTGCTGGGCCGCGGCCTGTGGAAGGGCGGCGACGTGGGCCTGATCGACGGCCTGGCCGTCAACGGCTCCGCGCGCGCGGTCGGGCTCTTTGCCACCCTGACGCGCTTCTTCCAGTCGGGCTATCTCTATCACTATGCCCTGGTCATGATCGTCGGCGTGCTGGCGCTGATGACCTGGTTCATCTTCAAGTACCGTTGAGGCGCGCCCGGCATGGCCACCCAATCCTTCGTCCTTTCGTCCGCCATCTGGTTGCCCATCGCCTTCGGCCTGCTGCTCCTGCTGGCCGGGCGTGACCAGCATGCCGGCTCGGTGCGCTGGACGGCGCTGATCGGCGCCGTCGTCGGCTTCGCGGCCACGCTGCCCGTCATCTTCGGCTTCGACACCGGCACCGCGGCGATGCAGTTCGTCGAAAAGGTGCTGTGGATCGACCGCTTCCAGGTGCACTACCACCTGGGCGTGGACGGCATCTCGATGTGGTTCGTGCCGCTGACGGCCTTCATCACCATCATCGTCGTGCTGGCCGGCTGGGAGGTGATCACTGAGCGCGTCAACCAGTACATGGGCGCCTTCCTGATCCTCTCTGGGTTGATGATCGGCGTCTTCAGCGCACTGGACGGCCTGCTGTTCTACGTCTTCTTCGAGGCCACGCTGATCCCGATGTACATCATCATCGGCGTCTGGGGTGGCCCCCGCCGGGTGTACGCGGCGTTCAAGTTCTTCCTCTACACGCTGCTGGGCTCGCTGCTGATGCTGGTGGCGCTGGCCTACCTCTACAACGCCTCCGGCAGCTTCGACATCCTGGCCTGGCACCGCCTGCCGCTGGATGCGCAGACCCAGACGCTGCTGTTCTTCGCCTTCTTCGCCGCGTTTGCGGTCAAGGTGCCGATGTGGCCGGTGCACACCTGGCTGCCCGATGCCCACGTCGAGGCGCCCACCGGCGGCTCGGTGGTGCTGGCGGCCATCATGCTGAAGCTGGGCTGCTACGGCTTCCTGCGTTTCTCGCTGCCGATCGCCCCGGACGCCAGCCAGGAATGGGCGCCGCTGATGATCACGCTGTCGCTGATCGCGGTGATCTACATCGGCCTGGTGGCGATGGTGCAGCAGGACATGAAGAAGCTGGTGGCCTACTCGTCCATCGCGCACATGGGCTTCGTCACCCTGGGCACCTTCATGTTCAGCTCGCTGGGCATTGCCGGCGGCCTGGTGCAGATGATCGCCCACGGCTTCGTGTCGGGCGCGATGTTCCTGTGCATCGGCGTGCTCTACGACCGGGTGCACTCGCGTGAGATCGCGGCCTACGGAGGCGTGGTCAACACCATGCCCAAGTTCGCTGCCTTTGCCGTGCTCTTCGGCATGGCCAACTGCGGCCTGCCGGCCACCGCCGGCTTCGTCGGCGAGTGGATGGTGATCCTGGGCGCGGTGCAGCACAACTTCTGGATCGGCCTGCTGGCGGCCACGGCGCTGATCCTGGGCGCGGCCTACACGCTGTGGATGATCAAGCGGGTGTACTTCGGCCCCGTGGCCAACGACAACGTCCGCGAGCTGACCGACCTCAACCGTCGGGAGTTCTGGATCCTGGCCATCCTCGCCGTGGCCGTGCTGTGGATGGGCGTCTACCCCAGGCCGTTCACCGACGTCATGGACGCCTCGGTCAACGAACTGATCCGCCACGTCGGCCAGGGCAAGCTCTGACGACGGCCTGCAGCGTCAAGAAGGTCTGAACGCAAATGAACGAGATGAATTGGCACGCCGTGGCGCCGGAGATCCTGCTGCTGGCCCTGGCCTGCGCAGTGACCCTGGTGGACCTGTTCGTGAAGGACGCCCGCCGCCGGCCGACCTACTGGCTGACGATGCTGGGCCTGGCCGGCGTGGCCGGTCTGCACCTGGGCTACTTCAATGCGGGCCAGGCGGGCTATGCCATGCAGCGCCTGGTGGTCAGCGACCAGTTCGGCCACCTGCTGGCCTTCTTCGCCACCGTGGCCGCGGCCGTCACGCTGATCTACGGGCAGCACTACGCCGCCTCGCGAGAGATCCTCAAGGGTGAGCTGTTCTCGCTGGCGCTGTTTTCGCTGCTGGGCATCAACATCATGATGTCCGGCAACCACCTGCTGGTGATCTACCTGGGCCTGGAGGTGATGACGCTGTCGCTGTATGCGATGGTGGCGCTGCGCCGTGACAACCTGCTGGCCACCGAGGCCGCGATGAAGTACTTCGTGCTGGGCGCGCTGTCCAGCGGCTTCCTGCTCTATGGCCTGTCGATGGTCTATGGCGCCACCGGCTCGCTGAGCCTGCCGGAGATCTTCCAGATCGTCGCCGCCGGCGAGCTCAACAAGCAGGTGATGGCCTTCGGCCTGGTGTTCATCGTCGCCGGCCTGGCCTTCAAGCTGGGCGCCGTGCCCTTCCACATGTGGGTGCCCGACGTCTATCACGGCGCGCCCACGGTGGCCACGCTCTTCATCGCCAGCGCGCCCAAGCTCGCGGCCTTTGCGATCTGCATGCGGCTGCTGGTCGAAGGCCTGCTGGGTGCGGCGGTGGACTGGCAGATGATGCTGGTGGTGCTGGCCGTGGCCTCGCTGGTGCTGGGCAACCTGGCTGCCATCGCGCAGACCAACCTCAAGCGCATGCTGGCCTACTCCACCATCGCGCAGATCGGCTTCGTGCTGCTGGGCCTGTCGTGCGGCGTGGTGGGCGCCACGACGCAGTCCACCGGCTACAGCGCGGCGATGTTCTACATGGTGACCTATGTGTTCACCACGCTGGGCACCTTCGGCATGATCATGCTGCTGGCCCGCGAGGGCCATGAGGCCGACACGCTGGCGAGCTTCGCCGGCCTGAACCGCCGCAGCCCGCTGCTGGCCGCGATGATGGCGATCTTCATGTTCTCGCTGGCCGGCCTGCCGCCGACCGTGGGCTTCTACGCCAAGCTGGTCGTGCTGCAGGCGCTGGTGGCGACGGGCGACACCTTCTACCTGGGCCTGGCGATCGCTGCGGTGATGCTGTCGCTGATCGGCGCCTTCTACTACCTGCGCGTCGTCAAGCTGATGTACTTCGACGAGCCTCAGGACAGCACGCCGCTGCCCGTGGGCGGTGATGCCCGCGCGGTGATGGTCGTCAACGGCCTGGCGGTGCTGGTCTTCGGTCTGCTGCCCGGCGGGCTGATGAACTGGTGCGCGCAGGCGGTGCTCAACGCCGTCTCCACCTGAGCGGCTGAAGGCAGGGTGTCGATCATGGATGCCGGCGCAGCGGTCTGGACGGTGCTGCTGATGGCGGTGCTGGCCGCCAATCTGCCCTTCGTCAACGACAGGCTCTTCCTCGTCGGCCCGCTGCGGCCGGGCAAGGGCTTTGCGTGGCGGCTGCTGGAGTGGGCGGTGTACTGCGCGCTGGCCACGGCGGCGGCGCGGGCCATCGAGTCCAGCCTGGGCCAGGCCGCGCCGCAGGGCTGGGCCTTCTATGCGGTGCTGGTGTGCCTGTACCTGACGCTGGCCTTCCCGGGCTTCGTCTGGCGCCACCTGCGCCGCCAGCGGCCCGCCTGATGGCCGCGGACGACGCCCGCCAGGACGGCCTGCGGCGCTGCCCGCCGGTCGATGCCGCGGCTGCCGAGCCGCATCTGCGCGAGCAGCGCCTGCACGGCCGGCAGGTCTGGCGCGGGCCCTTCCTTGACGTGCGGCTGGATCAGGTGGCGCTGCCCGACGGGCACGAGGTCTCGCGCGAGTACGTGGTGCACCCCGGCGCCGTGATGATCATCCCGGTGCTCGATGACGGCCGGCTGGTGATGGAGCGCCAGTTCCGCTACCCGCTGGACCGCAGCTTCGTCGAGTTCCCGGCCGGCAAGCTCGACCCGGGCGAATCGGTGCTGGCCTGCGCGGTGCGCGAGCTGGCCGAGGAGACCGGCTACCGTGCGGCGCGCTGGGCGCGGGCCGGCGTGCTGCACCCGGTCATCAGCTACTCCACCGAGTTCATCGAGGTGTGGCTGGCCAGCGGCCTGACCGCCGGCGAGCGGCATCTGGACGAGGGCGAGTTCCTCGACGTGTTCGCCGCCTCCGAGGCCGAGCTGCTGGCCTGGACCCGCGAGGGTCGGCTGACCGATGCCAAGACGCTGGTCGGCCTGCTGTGGCTGCAGCAGTGGCGCAGCGGCGCCTGGGTGCCCGAGTGGCAGCCCGCGCCGGCTGGCGCCGGCAGGTGAGCCGCCGGCATTGCGGGGAAGGCGATGAAGGTCTGGAGCTTGCAGTGCGCGCAGGGGCATGCCTTTGAAGGCTGGTTTGCCGACGAGCAGGCCTACCAGGCCCAGCAGGCCGGCGGGCTGCTGACCTGCCCGATGTGCGGCGATGCCGGCATCACCCGGCTGCCCAGCGCCCCGCGCCTGAACCTGGGCGGCGGCCGCAGCGACGAATCGCCCAGCCGGCCGCGCCCCGGCTCGCTGGAGGAAGGCGTGCAAGCGCTGTGGGAGCAGGCCGTGGAGCATGTGCTGGCCCATACCGAGGACGTGGGCGCCGCCTTCCCGGACGAGGCCCGCCGCATCCACCGCGGCGAGGCGCCCAAGCGCGCGATCCGCGGCCAGGCCAGTGCCGACGAGGTGCGCGCGCTGCGCGAGGACGACATCGAGGTCGTGCCGCTGCCGCAAAGCCTGCCCAAGCGATCGCTGCAGTAGCACCGGGCCAGAGGCGACGCAGCGTTCAGGGGCGGCGGTCGCGGGTCAATGCCGTCGCTGCTGCACCCGTGAGATGCGGGGACCGTCCAACCAGGACTCGGCAGCGGCATCCCGCGAGCCACGCCGCCCTTCAGTCGGGCAGCAGGCAGCCCGGGTTCATCAGCCCCTGCGGATCCAGCGCGCGCTTGAGGCTGCGCATCAGCGCCAGCGCGGTCGCATCCTTGTAGCGCGCCAGCGCGTCGCGCCGCAGCCGGCCGATGCCGTGCTCGGCGGCGATGGAGCCGCCGCGCTGCGCCACCTCGTCGAAGACCACGGTGTTGATGGCCGCCTCGTGCGCGGACAGGAACTCACCTGCCGGCATGCCGGGCGGCGCCGCCACGTTGAAGTGCAGGTTGCCGTCGCCCAGGTGGCCGAAGAGCACCAGCCGCGCGCCCGGCCAGCGCTGTGCCAGGGCGGCGGACAAGGCACCGACCAGGGCCGGGATCTCGTGCGTGGGCACGGCGATGTCGTGCTTGACATTGAGGCCGTCGCGCGCCTGGGCTGTGGGGATGGCCTCGCGCGTGCGCCACAGCGCCGCGGCCTGGGCGGCATGCTGCGCAATGCAGGCGTCCAGCACGGTGTCGGCCTGCTGCGCGGCGTGCAGCTCCTCGGCCAGCGCCTCGCGCAGCGGGGCCTGCGCATCGCTCGACCCCAGCTCCAGCAGCACGGCCCAGGGCGCGGCGTGCGGCAGCGGGGCGGCGCATGCCGGCTCGTGGCGGGCGACGATCGCTAGCGCCGTGGCGTTGATGACCTCGAAGGCGGTGAGCGCCGCATCGAAGCGCCGCCGCAGCCGGTGCAGCAGCGCGACCGCCTGCGCGAGCCCGGCGCAGGCTACCCATGCGGTGGCGCCGGCCACCGGGCGTGGGAACAGCCGCAGCGTGGCCGCGGTGATGACGCCCAGCGTGCCTTCGCTGCCGATGTAGAGATCGCGCAGGTCGTAGCCGGTGTTGTCCTTGCGCAGGCCGGACAGACTGCCGAAGACATCGCCTGCCGGCGTGACGCCCTCCAGGGCCAAACACAGCTCGCGCGTGTTGCCGTAGCGCAGCACCTGCGTGCCGCCGGCGTTGGTGGCCAGGTTGCCGCCGATGGTGCACTGGCCTTCGCTGGCCAGGCGCAGGGGGTAGAGCAGGTCGTGATCGGCCGCGGCCTGCTGCACCTGGGCCAGGGTGCAGCCGGCCTCGGCGGTCAGGGTCAGGCCGGCCGGCTCGACGGCGCGGATGCGGTTCATCGCGCGCAGGCTGAGCACCACCTGTGCGCCGCTGTCATCGGGCACGCTGCCGCCCACGGTGCCGGTGTTGCCGCCCTGGGGCACCAGGCTGACGCCGGCATGGGCGCACAGGCGCACCGCGTCGGCGACCTCGGCCGTCGATCGCGGCTGCACCACGGCCAGCGCCCGGCCGGCCCAGCGGCCGCGCCAGTCCATCTCGAAGGCCTGCAGGCCGTCGCCGGTCAGCACCGCCGGCTCGCCCAGCCGCTCACGCAGCCGGCGCAGCAGCCCGGCGGCGTCAGGCATCCCCGGCGCCCGCCTGCGCCGCCAGCCGCCGGCCGGCCGCCAGCCGGGCGCGCACATAGATGCCGCAGGCGGCAAACAGCAGCAGCGCCAGGGCGAGCTCCGCGCCGGCCAGCAGCCGCACGGGTGGCGGCTCGGCCACGCGCACCAGGGCCTCGGTCACATACAGCCACACCAGCAGCGACACCCAGCGGTAGGTGTAGAGCCGGTGGCGCGCCAGCCCCGGCAGGGCAAACGCCAGCGGGATCACCTTGACCGCCAGCATGCCGGTGCCGCCGGGCAGCGGCGCCCACCAGAGCTCCCAGCCCAGCCCGAGCACGACGAGGCCCAGCGTGCAGCCCAGGGCGATGGCCCGCCAGCGGTCGGCGGAGTCGGAAGAAGGGGCGGCGGACATGGGTGGCAGGGGGAGTGAGCCGGCGCACGACGGGGCACGGGGCAGCGGCGGCGCGAAGGGGCAGGAGGGAAGAGAGGGAAGGGAGGGGGTGGGAGATGACCGCGCGGCGCAACAGGGCAGCAGGCGCGTGCGGCGGCACCGGCCCGGCACAGTCGGCGCAAGGGGAGCGGTCCGGCCGAATTGAGGGATCATAGCCAGCATGATTTCCACGCTCCGTGCCCGCGCCCATGCCCGCGGCGGATGGCGGCCTCGTCTCACCGAGCTCCTGGCCGCCCTGCGCACCTGGCCCTGGCGCGACACGCTGGCCACGCTGCGCGCGCGCTTCCGCGAGGACCGGCTGGGCCTGACCGCCAGCAGCCTGACCTTCACCACCACCATCGCGCTGGTGCCCTTCCTGGCGGTGACGCTGGCGGTGTTCACCGCGTTCCCGATGTTCGGCCGCTTCCGCCTGGCGCTGGAGCGCTGGCTGATCGACGCGCTGGTGCCCGACAGCATCGCCCGCCCGGTGCTGGCCGCGCTGACCGACTTCGCCTCCAAGGCCAGCCGGCTGGGCAGCCTGGGCCTGATCCTGCTGGTGGCCTCGGCGCTGATGCTGATGCTGACCATCGACCGCACGCTCAACAACATCTGGCGCGTGCGCCAGGCCCGGCCGCTGACGCAGCGCGTGCTCGTCTACTGGTCCGCGGCCACGCTGGGCCCGCTGCTGCTGGGCGTGAGCCTGTCCATGACCTCCTATGCCGTGTCGGCCTCGCGCGGCTGGGTGGGGGCGCTGCCCGGCGGCGTGCGCCTGGTGCTGGACGCCATCGAGCTGCTGCTGGTGGCCGCCGGGGCGGCGGCGCTGTTCCGCTACGTGCCCAACACCCACGTGCGCTGGCGCCATGCGTGGGCGGGCGGCTGGTTCGTCTCGCTCGGGCTGGAGGCGGCCAAGCGCGTGCTGGCCCTCTACCTGAGCAGCGCGCCGCTCTACA
Source organism: Burkholderiales bacterium (assembly GCA_016219375.1). Classification (GTDB taxonomy): domain Bacteria; phylum Pseudomonadota; class Gammaproteobacteria; order Burkholderiales; family Burkholderiaceae_C; genus Aquabacterium. The sequence goes on along the minus strand of JACRNC010000021.1, from coordinate 133,165 downwards.
CCACGGTCTACGGCGCGTTCGCCACCGTACCCATCTTCCTCATCTGGCTGTACTCGGGCTGGGTGATCCTGCTGCTGGGTGCGGTGGTGGCGGCCTACATGCCCAGCCTGCAGATCCGCGCCGTGCGCCAGCCCGAGACGCCCGGCCACCGCTTCCGCCTGGCGCTGCAGCTGCTGCGCGTGCTGGGCGATGCGCGGGCCGCGGGGCAGGGCGGGCTGACGCTGGACGAGGCCGCCCTCGCGCTGCGCTGCGACCCGCTGCAGGCCGAGCCGGCGCTGGAGGCGCTGCTCGATCTGGACTGGATCGCCCGCCTGGATGAGCCGGGCGACCCGCGCTACGTGCTGCTGTGCGAGCCGCCCGCCACGCCGCTTGAGCCGCTGGTGCGCGCGCTGCTGCTGGAGCATGACGAGCCGGTGGCCGTGCTGTGGGCGCGCACCGGGCTGGGCCATCTGATGCTGCAGGATGCGCTGCCGCGGCCGCGCCCTGCGGGTTAGCCCCCCTGCGGCAAGCGAGGGCGGAGCTTTCGAGCCGGCCGGCCGGCGTCTATATTTGGCTGAGCCGGGCGCCACCGGCGCAGCCGCCGTGAAAGGAAATCCCATGAAAGTCAGCGACATCCTGCGCGTCAAGGGCAGCGTGCTCTTCACCGTCTCGCCCCAGCAGTCCCTGGCCACCGCGGTCTGCACCATGGTCGAGCACGACATCGGCTCCCTGGTGGTCATGGACCACGGCGATGTCGCCGGCATGCTCACCTTCCGCGAGGTGATGCAGGCCGTGGTGCGCAACGGCGGCAGCTTCGGCAACGCCACGGTGGGCGGCGTCATGGACGACCATCCCCTGACCTGCACCCCCGAGACCGACCTGGATGAGGTGCGCCGCATGATGCTCAGCCGCCATGCCCGCTACCTGCCGGTGCTCGACGGCCGCACGCTGATGGGCGTGATGTCCTTCTACGACGTGGCCAAGGCGGTGGTCGAGTCGCAGGACTTCGAGAACCGCATGCTCAAGGCCTACATCCGCGACTGGCCGGTCGAGGAAGAAAACGCCGCGCGGCCGGCGGCCTGAGCGGTCGCCTTTGCCGGCTGCCGCCACGGCAGTGGCTGCGACAATACGGGCGGGCGTCATCCGCCCGTTTTCGTTTCTGCGGGCCGATCGGTGTCGTGCCTGCTCCACCAGATCGCGCACACCATGCCCGGCAGCACCTTCGGCGAGCTTTTCCGCGTCACCAACTTCGGCGAATCCCACGGCCCGGCCATCGGCTGCGTGATCGACGGCTGCCCGCCGGGGCTGGAGCTGTCGGAGGCCGACATCCAGCCCGAGCTCGACCGCCGCCGCCCCGGCACCTCGCGCCACGTCACCCAGCGCAACGAGCCGGATGCGGTGGAGATCCTCTCCGGCACCTATGAAGGCCGCACCACCGGCGCGCCCATCTGCCTGCTGATCCGCAACACCGACCAGCGCAGCAAGGACTACGGCAACATCCTGCAGACCTTCCGCCCGGGCCATGCCGACTACACCTACTGGCACAAGTACGGCATCCGCGACCCGCGCGGCGGCGGGCGCTCCTCGGCCCGTCTGACCGCGCCGATGGTCGGCGCCGGCGCCGTGGCCCGCAAGTGGCTGCAGCAGCAGTACGGCACCACCTTCCGCGGCTGCATGACGCAGCTCGGCGAGATCCCCATCGCCTTCGAGGGCTGGGAGCATGTGCCGCAAAACCCCTTCTTTGCGCCCAATGCCTCGCAGATCGCCGAGCTGGAGGCCTACATGGATGCGCTGCGCAAGGCCGGCGACTCATGCGGCGCGCGCATCGAGGTGCGCGCCCAGGGCGTGCCCGTCGGCCTGGGCGAGCCGCTCTTCGACCGGCTGGACGCCGACATCGCCCACGCCATGATGGGCATCAACGCCGTCAAGGGCGTGGAGATCGGCGCGGGCTTCGCCAGCGTGGCCCAGCGTGGCACGGTGCATGGCGATGAGCTCACGCCCGAGGGATTTGCCAGCAACCATGCCGGCGGCGTGCTGGGCGGCATCAGCACCGGGCAGGAGATCGTCGTCTCCATCGCCATCAAGCCCACCAGCTCCATCCATACGCCACGCCGCTCCATCGACCTGCAGGGCCACCCGGTGACGGTGGAGACCCGCGGCCGCCACGACCCCTGCGTCGGCATCCGCGCCACGCCGATTGCCGAGGCCATGCTCGCCCTGGTGCTGATGGACCATGCCCTGCGCCACCGCGCGCAGTGCGGCGACGTGCGCGTGGACACGCCGCGCATCTGAGCGGCAGGTGATGGGGGCGCCGATCGCCTCCCGGGCCGCGAGGCCGCCCTCTCCACCGCTCTCGCTTGACCCTGGGCAAGTACCAGGAGCGCCGGGCGCGCGATGCTGGAGCCCTGCCTTGTCTTGCTGGGAGCTCTTCATGAAAGCCAACGTCGGCACCCTGGACCGCGCGGCCCGCATCGTCTTCGGCTTGGCGCTGATCGCTCTGGCGGCAACCGGCACCATCGGCGTCTGGGGCTACGTGGGCGTGGTGCCGCTGCTCACCGGGCTCTTCCGCTACTGCCCCGCCTACGGCGTGCTGGGCGTGGATACCTGCGGCGCGCCCCGGCGTTGAGCCGCCAGGCACTCGGCACGCCGGCCGGCGTGCAGCGGTTCATCGCTCGTCAGCGCGTGCTGAACGGCGGCCCCGCGATGCGGCTGCCGGGCTTGAAGCCGCGCTTGGCGAACCAGCCCTGGTTCATCTCGAGCACGTAGCGCACCGGCCGTGCCGAGCAGTGCGACACCTCGCTGCGCGGCTGCATGTCGACGACGTTGACGATGGTGCCGTCGTCCTGCAGGAAGGCGGCCGACAGCGGCACCAGCGTGTCCTTCATCCAGAAGCACTGCGTGGCCGGCACTTCGAAGACGAAGAGCATGCCGCGGTTGACCGGCAGGCTGGGCCGGTGCATCAGGCCGATCTGACGCTCCAGCGGTGTGCGGGCCACTTCGGCCTGGATGATGTAGAGCCCCGCCTGCAGCGGCACGGCCGGCAGCGATTGGGGCACGCCGGCGGCAGGTTGCGCCTGCGCCGGGCCTGTCGGTGTCAGGGCCGTCAGACATGCGGCCGCCGCTGCAGTGCACAAAGCGGCGACAATCCTGCGCCCCGAAAGGGTGCGGTGCGGTGTTTCCCCGCTTGACTTGATACAGATCACCTCAAGGTCTCCTGTCGCTGCCTAAAGTGGGCAAGCCCTTGCTGCGTCCGGCGCCGGCCATCCTGCCGCCCGCCTTGCTGCCTGTCCCGCACCGCCGCTGCCCGCCGTGACGCCTGCTTCTTCCGTGCCTGCCGACGCTTCTGCCGCCTCAGCCGTGTCGCCCGCCGTGTTCGGCGGCCCGGATGGCAATGCCGCTGCCGTGGCACCGGCACCCCGCTCGGCTGCGCCCAGGGATGCCGATCGCGCCGCCCGCGAGGCCGCGGCGCTGGACGACGAGGCGGAGCTGGCGCGCTACACGCGCTTCACCAGCCGCCCGGGCGGTGGCCAGCAGGCCTGCTCGCAGCTGGTGCTGGACGGCATCCATTGTGCGGCGTGCGCCGGCATCATCGAGCAAGCGGTGCGTCAGGTGCCCGGCGTGCAGCAGGTCAGCGTGCAGGCGGCCAGTCGCCGCGCGCAGGTCTGGTGGGACCCGGCGCTCACGCGGGCCTCGCAGGTCGTGCAGGCCATCGAGGGTGCCGGCTACCAGGCCTTCCCCGACACCGCCATCGATCAGCGCGAGCGCGACCGCCGCGAGGCGCGCAAGGGGCTGTGGCGGCTCTTCGTCGCCGGCTTCTGCATGATGCAGGTGATGATGTATGCGATGCCGACGTACGTCTCGTCGCCCGAGGACATCGGCCTGGACGTGCTGCGCATGCTGCAGTGGGCCAGCTGGCTGCTCAGCCTGCCGGTGGTGCTGTTCTCGGCCACGCCGTTCTACGCCGGCGCCTGGCGCGCCATCCGCCAGCGGCGCATCGGCATGGACGTTCCGGTGGCGCTGGGCATCGTCGTTACCTTCATCGCCAGCAGCGGGGCTACCTTTGCCACGTTGGGCAGCGGCGAGCCGTCGTTCTGGGGGCGCGAGGTCTACTTCGACTCGCTGACCATGTTCGTCGCCTTCCTGCTGGCCGGCCGCGCGCTGGAGGCCCGCGCCCGCCGGCAGGCCACGCAGGCGCTCGACAGCGTCTTGCACCGCCTGCCGCAGACCGTGGAGCGCATCACGCCTGCGGGCAGCGAGCGCATCTCCCCGGTGCGGCTGCAGGTGGGCGACGAGGTGCGCATCGCCGCCGGCCAGGCCTTTCCCGCCGACGGCACGCTGCTGGACGGCCCCACCGAAGTCGACGAGGCCCTGCTCACGGGCGAGTCGCGCCCGCTGCCGCGACAGGCCGGCGAGGCCGTGCTGGCCGGCAGCTACAACCTCAGCAGCCCGGTGCGCATGCGCGTGGAGCGCCTGGGCGAGCAGACGCAGTACCAGCGCATCGTCTGGCTGATGCAGCAGGCGATGGCCGAGCGGCCGTCCTGGGTGCGCCTGGCCGACCGCATCGCCGCGCCCTTCCTGTGGGCGGTGCTGCTGCTGGCCGTGGGCGCGGGCATCGTGTGGTGGTTCATCGACCCGAGCCGCGCGGTGTGGGTGGCCGTGGCCGTGCTCATCGTCACCTGCCCATGCGCGCTGTCGCTGGCTGCGCCCTCCGCGATGGTTGCCGCTGCCGGGGCGCTGGCCCGCCGCGGCGTGCTGGTGCAGCGCTTCGACGCGCTGGAGGCCCTGGCCCGTGCCGACACGGTGGTCTTCGACAAGACCGGCACGCTGACCGACGACCGCCTGCGCCTGGCCGGCGTGCGCGTGGCCCCGGCTGCCGGCGCCGATGCGGATGCGCTGCTCGCCCGCGCCGCCAGTTTGGCCGCGCATTCACGCCACCCGCTGTCGCTGGCGCTGGCGGCAGCCTGCAGCCAGCCGGCCGACGTGGCCTGGCGCGATCTGCGCGAGCAGCCCGGCTGCGGCATCGAGGCCCGTGATGAATCCGGCGCGCTGTGGCGTTTGGGCGCTGCCGACTGGGCAGGGCAGGGCGGGGCGGATGCCGGTGCGGGCGCCGGGAATGTGGCGCATCCTGCTGCCGCCGATGCGGCTATCGAGCTTGAGCCCGCCCGTGTCTGCCTGGCCCGCAACGGCGTGCCGCAGGCCGCCTTCGCGATGGACGAGAGCCTGCGCCCCGATGCCGGCTCGGCCGTCTCGGCGCTGCGCGCTCATGGCCTGCAGGTGAGCCTGCTGTCGGGCGACCAGCCGCAGCGCGTCGGCATCATGGCAGAGCGCCTGGGCCTTGATGCCGGCCGCTGGCAGGCCCGTGCCAGGCCGCAGGACAAGCTCGATGCGGTGGCCGCCGCGCAGGCCGGTGGGCGCACCGTGGTCGTCGTGGGCGACGGCATCAACGACGCACCGGTGCTCTCCCGCGCCGACGTGTCCTTCGCGATGGGCCACGGCGCGGCGCTGGCGCAGTCGCGTGCGGACTTCATCGTGCTGGGCAGCCGGCCGTCCGACATCGTCGCGGCGTGGCAACTTGCACGCCGCACCATGCGCATCGTCCGTCAAAATCTCGCCTGGGCTGCGGTCTACAACGCAGCGAGCGTGCCGCTGGCTTTGATCGGCTGGCTGCCGCCCTGGCTCGCGGGCCTGGGCATGGCCTTGAGCTCGCTGCTGGTGGTCGGCAACGCCGTGCGCCTGGCGCGTGCGGCCGACGATCCAGCCGGCCCTTCATCCCCTCCGATCGGCGCACCGCAGGTCGCTCCAGGCTAGCCCGGCAAGGGCCCCCCCCATGGAAATCGTCTACCTGCTCGTCCCGCTGTCGGTGGTGCTGGCGCTGCTGATCATCGGCCTGTTTGCCTGGGCCCTGAAAGCCGGCCAGTTCGAAGACCTCGAACGTGAAGGACAGCGCATCTTTGAAGAGCGTGCCTCCGGCCCGCTTGACCCGGATCAAGACTGAGGGTTTGCCGCCCTCCGACAATTTTTCGCACCTACTGTGGAGATAAGAAACATGGCAGCAACAGCGCAAGCGCTGGGTGGCGGCACGGCTGTGGCCGGGTCGTCGTCCGCGCATACCGCAGGCACCCAAGCGGTGACCTACAACGACAGCGTCGTGCGCAATTTCGCACTCGCGGCCGTCCTGTGGGGCGTGGTCGGCATGCTGGTCGGCGTGTGGATCGCCGCCCAACTCGCCTGGCCTCAGCTCAACTTCGATCTGCCCTGGCTGCACTTCGGCCGCCTGCGTCCGCTGCACACCAACGCGGTGATCTTCGCGTTCGGCGGCTGCGCGCTGTTCGCCACCTCCTACTACGTCGTGCAGCGCACCTGCCAGGTGCCGCTGTTCGCGCCCAAGCTGGCCGCCTTCACCTTCTGGGGCTGGCAGGCGGTGATCGTGGCGGCCGCCATCTCGCTGCCGCTGGGCTTCACCACCGGCAAGGAATATGCCGAGCTGGAGTGGCCCATCGACATCCTCATCACGCTGGTGTGGGTGGCGTACGCCGTCGTGTTCTTCGGCACGATCGGCATCCGCCGCGTCAAGCACATCTACGTGGCCAACTGGTTCTACGGCGGCTTCATCCTGGCCGTCGCGCTGCTGCACGTGGTCAACAGCGCCGAGATCCCGGCCGGCATCATGAAGAGCTACTCCGCCTACGCCGGCGTGCAGGACGCGATGGTGCAGTGGTGGTACGGCCATAACGCCGTGGGCTTCTTCCTGACCGCGGGCTTCCTGGGGATGATGTACTACTTCATCCCCAAGCAGGCCGGCCGTCCGGTCTACAGCTACCGGCTGTCCATCGTCCACTTCTGGGCGCTGATCTTCACGTACATGTGGGCGGGCCCGCACCACCTGCACTACACCGCGCTGCCCGACTGGGCGCAGAGCGTCGGCATGCTGTTCTCGCTGATCCTGCTGGCGCCGTCCTGGGGCGGCATGATCAACGGGATCATGACCCTGTCGGGTGCCTGGCACAAGCTGCGCACCGACCCGATCCTGAAGTTCCTCATCGTGGCCCTGTCGTTCTACGGCATGTCCACCTTCGAGGGCCCGATGATGTCCATCAAGACGGTCAACGCCCTGTCGCACTACACCGACTGGACCGTGGGCCACGTGCACTCCGGCGCGCTCGGCTGGGTGGGCCTGATCACGATGGGCTCGCTGTACTACCTGATCCCGCGCATGTACGGCAAGACCGAGATGCACAGCGTGCAGGCCATCACCATGCACTTCTGGATCGCCACCATCGGCATCGTGCTCTACATCGCAGCCATGTGGATCGCCGGCGTGATGCAGGGCCTGATGTGGCGCGCGGTCAACCCGGACGGCACGCTGACCTACACCTTCGTTGAGAGCGTGAAGGCCACCTATCCCTTCTACGTCATCCGCACCCTGGGCGGCCTGCTGTACCTCAGCGGCATGTGCCTGATGGCCTGGAACGTCGTGATGACCGCCATCACCCCCGCCCGCGCCACCGCGGCTGCCGTCCCTGCCGCCGCGCGCGCCTGAAGCGAGGAGTCAAGCAATCATGGCTGACCACAACGAAAAGATCGCCACCTTCTCCCACGAGAAGATCGAGACCAACAACTTCCTGATGATCGTCCTGATCCTGATCGTGGTCTCGGTCGGGGGCCTGGTCGAGATCGTGCCGCTGTTCTTCCAGCACTCCACGACGCAGCCGGTGGAAGGCCTCAAGCCCTACACCCCGCTGCAGCTTGCCGGGCGCGACATCTACACGCGGGAAGGTTGCTACAACTGCCACTCGCAGATGATCCGCCCGCTGCGCGCGGAGACGCTGCGCTACGGCCCCTACTCGAAGGCCGGCGAGTTCGTCTACGACCATCCCTTCCAGTGGGGCTCCAAGCGCACGGGCCCGGACCTGGCCCGCGTGGGTGGCCGCTACAGCGACGAATGGCACCGCATCCACCTGCACAACCCGCGTGACGTGGTGCCCGAGTCCAACATGCCCGGCTTCCCTTGGCTGGAGCAGACCGCGCTCACGCCCGAGGCCATCCAGCCGCACATGCGCGCCCTCACCAAGGTCGGCGTGCCCTACACCGAGGCCGAGATCGCCCAGGCGCCCGAGCAGCTCAAGGGCAAGACCGAGATGGACGCGTTGATCGCTTACCTGCAGGTGCTGGGTACGAGCGTCAAGTGAAGTGACTGACTGCAAGGAACTGCCATGGATCTCAATGACCTGCGCAGCGTGGTGACGGTCCTCAGCCTGCTGGCCTTCCTGGCCATCGTGTTCTGGGCCTACTCCCGCGGCAACCGCGCCCGCTTCGACGAAGCGGCCCGGCTGCCCTTCGAAAACGACAACATCCCCGGCTCCGGAGGGAGCAAGCATGAGTGACTTCATCCACCAGGGCTGGGCCCACTACGTCGCCATCGTCACCGGCGTGTCCATCTTTGCCTGCCTGCTGCTGCTCTTCGTGGCCAGCAAGCGCAAGCTGCGCCCGGGCGAAGATCCCAACAAGCCCGAGACCACCGGCCACGTCTGGGACGGCGACCTCACCGAGCTGAACAACCCGCTGCCGCGCTGGTGGATGGGCCTGTTCATCCTCACCATCGTCTTCTCCGTCGGCTATCTGCTGCTCTATCCGGGCATGGGTGACTTCCAGGGCAAGCTGGGCTGGTCGTCGGCCAAGCAGTACGACCAGGAGGTCGACAAGGCGCGTGAGCAGCTGCAGCCCGTCTATGCCCGCTACATGGGCATGAAGACCGAGCAGCTGGCCCAGGACAGCGAGGCGATGGCCATCGGCGAGCGCATCTTCCTGAACAACTGCGCGGCCTGCCACGGCTCCGACGCCCGCGGCGGCAAGAGCTTCCCCAACCTGACCGACAACGACTGGCTGCACGGCGGCACGCCCGAGGCCATCCACACCACGCTGGTCAACGGCCGCATGGGCGTCATGCCGCCTATGGCCGCGGCGGTCGGCAGCGCTGAGGACGTGCGCAATGTCGCCCACTACGTGCTCAGCCTCTCGGGCAGCCCGCACAACTCGGTCATGGCCCAGCTGGGCAAGCCCAAGTTCGCCGTGTGCGCCGCCTGCCACGGCGCCGACGGCAAGGGCAACCAGGCCGTGGGTGCGCCCAACCTGACCGACCGCATCTGGCTGCACGGCTGGGGTGAGCAGGCCATCGTCAACATCGTGACCAACGGCAAGACCAACGTCATGCCGGCGCAGGCCGCCCGCCTGACCGCGGAACAAATCCACGTGGTCGGCGCCTACGTGTGGAGCCTGTCGAACCGCACCACCGCCAGCGCCTCTACCAATCAGGTCGCACGCTGATCAGGTTGCCGCTGATGACCTCAGCGGCGCCTGAATGCCGATGAATTCCACCACCAAGCCCCGCGTCATTCCCATCGCTGCGGAGGCCCCGGCCGCCGCAGCAGCCGACGACTCAGCGCAGGTCGTCTCTCTCTACCAGAAGCACGAGACGCTCTATCCGCGCTCGGTGGACGGCTGGTTCGCGCGCTGGCGCTGGGCGCTGGTGTGGTTCACGCAGATCATCTTCTACGGTCTGCCGTGGCTGCAGTGGAACGATAGGCAGGCCGTGCTCTTCGACTTGGGGGCACGGCGTTTCTTCATCTTCGATCTGGTCCTGTATCCGCAGGACTTCATCTACCTGACGGGCCTGCTGGTCCTGTCGGCCTACGGCCTGTTCTTCTTCACGGCCATCGGGGGCCGCCTGTGGTGCGGCTATGCCTGCCCGCAGACGGTCTACACCGAGATCTACATGTGGGTCGAGCGCAAGATCGAGGGCGACCGCATCGCCCGCATGCGCCTGGACCAGGGCTCGTGGAACTTCAACAAGCTCTGGCGCAAGTCGGCCAAGCAGGCGGTGTGGATCGCCATCGGCCTGTGGACGGGCTTCACCTTCGTCGGCTACTTCTCGCCGATCCGCACGCTCGGCGCCGAGGTGCTGTCCTTCGGCCTGGGGCCGTGGGAGGCCTTCTGGGTGCTGTTCTACGGCTTCGCGACCTACGGCAACGCCGGCTTCATGCGCGAGCAGGTGTGCAAGTACATGTGTCCGTATGCGCGCTTCCAGAGCGCCATGTTCGACAAGGACACGCTGATCGTCAGCTACGACGCCGCCCGCGGCGAGCCGCGCGGCTCGCGTTCGCGCAAGGTCGACCCCAAGGCCCAGGGCCTGGGCTCCTGCGTGGACTGCGGCCTGTGCGTGCAGGTCTGCCCCACCGGCATCGACATCCGCAAGGGCCTGCAGTACGAATGCATCGGCTGTGCTGCCTGCATCGACGTCTGTGACACCGTCATGGACAAGATGAACTACCCGCGCGGCCTCATCCGCTATGCCACCGAGAACGGCATGGCGAACCAGTGGGGCGCAGCCCAGATGTGGCGCCGCGTGCTGCGCCCGCGCGTGCTCGTGCTTGCGGCCATCCTGCTGGCCATCTCCGCCGCCTTCATCACCAGCCTGACCTTGCGCGCGCCGTTCCGCGTGGACGTGGTGCGTGACCGCAATGCCCTTGCCCGCATGGTGGACGACGGCCGCATCGAGAATGTCTACCGCCTGCAGGTCATGAATGCCACCGAGTTGCCGCAGCGCTACCGCGTGCGCGTGGCCGGCCTGGAGGGCGCCGTCGTGGCATCGGCTTCGGAGTTCGACCTGGGCCCGGCCGATTCACGCTGGTGGCCGGTGAGCGTGCAGATGCCGCCGCAGGCCGTCGCTCAGCTGGAGCCCGGGGCGCACAAGATCGAGTTCGTGATCGAGCGCCTGCCCGACCCGTCCGAGCCGCAGGCCGCCCCGGCGAAGGTGGATGAGCATTCCACCTTCGTCATCCCGCGCTGACCAGCGCATCATGCTTCCCTCCTGATCCTCGCCGCCATGCCGCAAGCCGCCACTCCCGCTGGTTCTCCCGCTGTTGCAGCCTGGTGGCGCGAGCCCATGATGTGGCTGGTGGTCGGCGGGCCGCTGGCCGTGGTCCTGGCTTGCGTGGCGACGGCCGTGGTCATCGCCCGCCATCCCGATCCGCCCCTGACGCTGCAAGAGCGTCAGGAGCTGAACAAGGCGGAGCAGTACAACCCGCAGCAGGCGCCCGACGCCCTGACTCCGGCCCTGAAGGCCCGCAACCACGCGGCGCAGGCCGGTGCACAGGGCACCCGCGACGAGCCACAGCCCTGATCCGGCTGCGTCCGGCGCACCCGGTTCGCCCGCTGCCGCCCGATGCCCCTGAAGTGGCGACAAGGAGCGAGCGATGAAGCGTGCGATGTGGATCGTCTGGCCGTCCTTCCTGGTGGCCGGCCTGCTTGAGGGCCTGGTCTTCGCGGCGGTGGACCCTTCAGAGATCCTGCATCTGCTGGAAGAGGGCTGGAGCCGCATGGGCCTCTACAGCGTCACCTTCCTGGTCTTCTGGGCGGTGGTCGCTGCAGCCTCGTCGCTGAGCCTGTGGCTGGCCGGCGCCTTGGATCAGTCCGACGTCGAGCAGGGTGCGGGTGCCGCAGTACGCGGCGGCAAGGCCCATCCGGCCTGAACTGCGCCTCAACTGGCCTGCCGGCTGGCGGGTCTCACCAGCACGAGCCAGTCGGCGCGCCTGCTGCGTGCAGGCTGGCGCCCGCAGCGCGATCCCGCGCTCTCAGCAGCGTGCCGTGTTGACCAGCTTGCGCAGGCCTTCGTTGTCCAGGATGCGGATGTCGCGCTGCTTCACTTCCAGCAGGCCTTCTTCCTGGAACTTGGAGAACGTACGGCTGACCGTCTCGAGCTTGAGGCCCAGGTAGCTGCCGATCTCCTCGCGCGTCATGCGCAGCACCAGGGCCGATGCCGAAAAGCCCCGTGCGTGCAGCCGCTGCGTCAGGTTGAGCAGGAACACCGCCAAGCGCTCCTCGGCCCGCATGCTGCCCAGCAAGAGCATCACGCCCTGATCGCGCACGATCTCGCGGCTCATGATCTTGTGGAACTGGTGCTGCAGGTCGGTGAACTCGCGCGACAGGTCCTCCAGCCGGTTGTAGGGAATCAGGCAGACCTGGGAGTCCTCCAGCGCGACGGCGTCGCAGGCATGGCGGTCGGTACTGATGCCGTCCAGCCCGAGTAGCTCGCCCGCCATCTGGAAGCCCGTGACCTGCTCGCGGCCATCCTCGGACGCCACGCAGGTCTTGAAGAAGCCTGTGCGTACCGCATAGAGCGACTGGAACGCATCGCCAGCCCGAAAGAGCGCCTCGCCGCGCTTGACGCTCTTGCGGGTGGCGACCAGCGAGTCGAGCTGTTCAAGCTGGGGTTTCGACATGCCCACCGGCAGGCAGAGCTCCCGGAGGTTGCAACTCGAACAGGCAACCTTGAACGCGTCCATCTTCGTCGGCTTGTTGGCGGCAGCAGCGCTGCACGGGGTGGGGGTCTGCACGCGATGATCCCCGACGAGCGGATGGGCAAGCACCATGCTCTTGTCCTCAGTCAAAACCCGCGGATTGTTGCCGAGGCCATCGCGCCGGGCTTGCTGCAGATCAAGCCCCGGCCTTCGCAGTTTGGCACATTCATCTGCATGTCTGCTGCGCCCAGTCCTTTCCCGGAAGCCGTCGCCACGGCGAGCCAACCCGCCTTCGTGCTCGACGAGGGGCTGCTTGCGCGTCTGGACATCTCCGGGCCGCGCTACACCTCCTATCCCACGGCCGACCGTTTCGTGGACGCCTTCACGGCCGAGCACTATCGCCAGGCCCTGGCCCAGCGCGCCGAGGGTGTCGGTGCCTTGGGCAGCGCGGCACCGTTGTCGCTCTACGTGCACATCCCGTTCTGCGAGTCGGTGTGCTACTACTGCGCCTGCAACAAGGTGATCACCAAGCATCACGAGCGCGCGGGTGAGTATCTGGATGCGCTGGAGGCCGAGATCGCGCTGCATGAAGCCGTGATGGGCCGTGGGCAGCCGGTGTCTCAGTTGCACCTTGGCGGCGGGTCACCCACCTTCCTGTCGGATGACGAGCTGGAGCGGCTGATGGCCTCGCTGCGCCGCAGCTTCAAGCTGCTGGACAGCGGCGAGTACGCCATCGAGGTCGATCCCCGCACCGTGACCCGCCAGCGTCTGGAGCGGCTGGCCGGCATGGGCTTCAACCGCATCAGCCTGGGCGTGCAGGACACCGACGCGCAGGTCCAGAAGGCCGTGCATCGCGTGCAGCCGTGGCAGCAGGTCGTGGAGCTCATCCAGGCCGCTCGGGATCTGAAGTTCCACTCTGTCAACGTGGACCTGATTTATGGCCTGCCGCGGCAGACGGCGCAGAGCTTTGTCAACACGCTGTCCGACGTGATCAGCGTGCGCCCGGATCGCGTGGCGATCTACGCCTATGCGCACCTGCCGCGCGTCTTCAAGCCGCAGCGCCGCATCATCGAGGCAGAGCTGCCCAAGGCCGGCGACAAGATCAGCATGCTGTCGTCGGCCATCAGTCGCTTCCTGGGTGCCGGCTACCAGTACATCGGCATGGACCACTTCGCGTTGCCGGACGACTCCCTGGCCGTGGCCAAGCGCCAGGGGCGGCTGCATCGCAACTTCCAGGGCTACAGCACCCAGCCTGACTGCGACATCATCGGCTTGGGCGTCTCGGCCATCGGCCGCGTAGGCGCCACCTACAGCCAGAACGCCAAGACGCTGCCGGCCTACTACGACGCCATCCGTGCAGGTGACTTTGCGGTGGCCCGCGGCATTGCGCTCACGCGCGACGATCTCCTGCGCCGCAGCATCATCATGGCGATCATGGCGCAGGGCCGGGTGGACTACGAGTCCATCGAGCTGGCCCACCTGGTGGACGTGCGCCAGGTCTTCGCCCGCGAGATCGAGCAGCTGGCCGCCTTCGAAGACTGGGGGCTGGTCGTGCGCGCACCGGATGGCATCGAGGTAACGCCGCTGGGCTGGTACTTCGTGCGCGCCATTGCCATGGTCTTCGACCGGCATTTGCAGGCCGATCAGGCGCTGCAGAGGTTTTCGCGCATCATCTGAGCATGGTCTCAGGTCTGTTGCTGGCTGCGCTGGCCCTCGGGTTGGCGGGGCTGCCTCATTGCGGCGCCATGTGTGCCGCCCCGTGCATGGCGGCGTCCCGGCCCTGTGCCGGCGCACCGGCCGCCACTTCATCCGCGCTTGGCCTTCAGGCTGGCCGGCTTGCCGGCTATGCGTTGCTGGGGGCCCTGGCCGCCAGCAGCGTCGGCTTTGCCCGCCTGGCAGCCAGCCATGTCGATGCACTGCGGCCGTTGTGGCTGATGCTGCAACTGGCCTTGCTGGTCTGCGGCGTCTGGCTGCTGGCCTGCGGCTCCATCCCGCGATGGATGGACGGGCTCACGCCCGCCGCATCCTGGCCCAGCCGCTGGGCCGAGCGCCTGGCCGCCGGCGGTCGCCCCTGGCCGGCCCCGGTGCGCAGCGCGCTGGTGGGGCTCGCCTGGGCGGTCTTGCCCTGCGCCCAGCTTTATGCCGCGGTGCTCGTGGCCGCCCTTGCGCCGAACGCCGCCGGCGGCGCCGCCGTGATGCTGGTCTTCGGCCTTCCGGCCGCCGCCATGTTTGCCGGCTTGCCTCTGGCATGGGGCTGGTGGACTCGCCGGGCCCCAGCCCACCCTGAGGATTCGCAGCCGGTGCGGCTCCTGCGCCGCGGGTGGCGCGGCCGCGTCGCCCGCTGGGCTGCCGCGCCGGATCTGCCGGTGCGCCTGGCTGGCGCGGCGCTTGCGGCATCCGCTGGCGCCATGATCGTGCACGTAGCCGTACGCCCGTTGGCGGCTTGGTGCTGAGTGGCTGGTGATCTGCCGCTTCCACCCTGCTGCTTGCGCAAGTTACAAAGCTCGCCGGCTTTCTGGAGCCGAACCTGCTTTCGGCCTGCTGCGCGCGCACCGATATTGCCCCGATCGGGCAAGACCACACCCCGCGTTCCGAGGGCCCAGCATGGGGGTGGCATAGAATGGCCCCGAGGTCGTACCCCGGCCTCGTTTACTCACGGAGACCCTTGCCATGTACCAGCACATCAAAGTGCCCGAGCGTGGCGAGAAGATCACGGTCAACCCGGATTTCTCGCTCAACGTTCCCAACAATCCCATCATCCCCTTTATCGAAGGCGATGGCACCGGATTTGACATCACTCCGGTGATGATCAAGGTGGTCGACGCCGCGGTCCAAAAAGCCTATGGCGGCCAGCGCAAGATCCACTGGATGGAAATCTACGCCGGTGAGAAATCCACGAGGGTCTACGGCCCCGACGTGTGGCTGCCGGAGGAAACCCTGCAGGTGCTGCGCGACTACGTGGTCTCCATCAAGGGCCCGCTGACCACCCCCGTGGGCGGCGGCATCCGTTCGCTCAACGTCGCCCTGCGTCAGGAACTGGATCTTTACGTCTGCCTGCGCCCGGTGCGCTATTTCCGCGGCGTGCCCAGTCCGGTGAAGTCCCCCGAGAAGGTCGATATGGTGATCTTCCGTGAGAACTCGGAGGACATCTACGCTGGCATCGAATACGAAGCCGAGAGCGACAAGGCCAAGAAGCTGATCGCCTTCCTGCAGAAGGAGTTGGGCGTCACGAAGATCCGCTTCCCCGAGACCTCGGGCATCGGCATCAAGCCGGTATCGCGCGAGGGCACCGAGCGCCTGGTGCGCAAGGCGCTGCAATATGCCGTGGACAATGACAAGCCGTCGGTCACGCTGGTGCACAAGGGCAACATCATGAAGTACACCGAAGGCGGCTTCCGCGATTGGGGCTACGCCCTGGCGCAGCGGGAATTCGGTGCCGAGCTCATCGACGGCGGGCCGTGGTGCAAGTTCAAGAACCCCCGCACCGGCAACGAGATCATCGTCAAGGACGCCATCGCTGACGCTTTCCTGCAGCAGATCATCCTGCGCCCGGCAGAATATTCGGTGATTGCCACGCTGAATCTCAACGGCGACTACATCTCCGACGCATTGGCAGCGCAGGTGGGCGGTATCGGCATCGCCCCGGGAGCCAACCTGTCAGACTCGGTCGCGATGTTCGAGGCTACGCACGGTACGGCACCGAAGTATGCGGGCAAGGATTATGTGAACCCGGGTTCGGAAATCCTGTCGGCCGAGATGATGCTGCGGCACATGGGCTGGGTCGAGGCTGCCGACCTCATCATCCGCGCCATGGACGGCGCCATCCAGAGCAAGAAGGTCACTTATGACTTCGCTCGCCTGATGGAGGGGGCCACCCAGGTTTCGTGCTCCGGTTTCGGTGAGGTGATGATCGAGCAGATGGGCTGATTCGGGTTCACCGCAATCGCTCAGCAAAAAGGGCGCAGGATTGGATTCTGCGCCCTTTTGTTTTGCACTCTCCCGATATTCGGGGTGTGTGAAGGGATAAAGACTAACTGCTGCGCACCTCAGCCAAAGTGGGGCGCGGAGTATGGCGAGCAGCGCCTGTGCACAAGGCACCCTTGCTCGCGCAAGATCTCAGTTCACGCGTGCGGCGAAGGGCTCCGAACGGTGAAATCCTCCGGCGGCCGGGGAGGGCATGCTGCCATCGTACTGTGGCGACGGCTGAGCCTCAGCTGCATCACGGCCGGGCGAGAGTGCGTCCATCGTCAGGGAATCAGCGCCCACAGGGCGGATATTCTGGGCGAGCAGCCCCTTGGGGCCCTGGACGAGTTCAAAGCTGACACGCGACCCTTGTTTCAGCGTCCTGAAACCATCCATCTGAATGGCGGAAAAATGTGCAAAAACATCTGCGCCCCCGCTCTCGGGCTCAATGAAGCCAAACCCTTTTGCATCATTGAACCATTTGACCGTGCCGAAGTTCATGTCACCTCCTGATTGTTTGTTCAAACATTCTCAGAGGCTGCGGAATGGCGTGTCAAGACAAGTCAGCGCCGCTTTGTAACTGGGCTGCCGCATTGAAACCAAACGTCACGAACGTTCCGCCATGCGGAACTTGGACGTTACGGGTTGCGCGCATCGGCCCATCGAGGGGCCTTCTTTGAGTCGGACGTGCAGATGGCTTC
Source organism: Burkholderiales bacterium (assembly GCA_016219375.1). GTDB lineage: Bacteria > Pseudomonadota > Gammaproteobacteria > Burkholderiales > Burkholderiaceae_C > Aquabacterium. Next base: position 116,226 of record JACRNC010000021.1, on the reverse strand, counting down.
GGGTTGAAAGCCACGCGGGCGGCTCAACATTGCTCTACATGTTCGCCTTGGGCCGACGCCCTAGAATCGTTTCATGCGTGAGGAGTCACTGGTGATCCGCGGCGCTGCGCCGCCGACTGGTCCGGCTGCCCCGGACGAGGGGCAGGGCGCGACCGTGGTCGAGCGGCAGGCGCGCCGCGTCGAGCCTCCCCGGCTCTACCAGGTTGTGATGCTCAACGACGACTTCACCCCGATGGAGTTCGTCGTCGTCGTGCTTCAGGAGTTTTTCCAGCGCGATCTGGAGACTGCAACCCAGATCATGTTGCAAATTCATAATGAAGGTCGCGGGGTGTGCGGCGTCTATACCAAGGACGTCGCGGCCACCAAGGTCGAACTCGTGCTGGCCGCCGCCCGGCGGGCCGGCCATCCGTTGCAGTGCATCCTGGAGACCGCATGATTGCGCAAGAGTTGGAAGTCAGCCTGCACATGGCCTTCGTCGAGGCCCGGCAGCAACGCCACGAGTTCATCACGGTGGAGCACCTGCTCCTGGCCTTGGTGGACAACCCTTCGGCGGCCGAGGTTCTGCGTGCCTGCTCGGCCAACCTGGATGAGCTGCGCAAGAACCTGACGCAGTTCATCAAGGAGAACACGCCCACCGTGGGCGGCACCGACGAGGTGGACACGCAGCCGACGCTGGGCTTCCAGCGGGTGATCCAGCGCGCCATCATGCACGTGCAGTCCTCGGGCAACGGCAAGAAGGAAGTCACCGGCGCCAACGTGCTGGTGGCGATCTTCGGCGAGAAGGACTCGCACGCCGTCTACTACCTGCACCAGCAGGGCGTGACGCGGCTGGACGTGGTGAACTTCATCGCGCACGGCATCAAGAAGTCCGAGCCGCCGGAGCCGGCCAAGGGCGGCGATAGCGCGGCCGGCGAGTCGGACAAGGAAGAAGCCGAGTCCAAGGCCTCGCCGCTGGAGCAGTACACCCAGAACCTCAACCAGCTGGCCCGCGACGGTCGCATCGACCCGCTGATCGGCCGCGAGTCGGAGGTCGAGCGCGTCATCCAGGTGCTGTGCCGCCGGCGCAAGAACAACCCGCTGCTGGTCGGTGAGGCCGGCGTGGGCAAGACGGCCATTGCAGAAGGCCTGGCTTGGCGCATCACCCAGGGCGACGTGCCCGAGGTGCTGGTCGATGCTACGGTCTACGCGCTGGACATGGGCGCGCTGCTGGCCGGCACCAAGTACCGCGGGGACTTCGAGCAGCGGCTGAAGTCGGTGCTCAAGCAGCTCAAGGACGAGCAGGGCTCGATCCTCTTCATCGACGAGATCCATACGCTGATCGGTGCCGGCGCGGCCTCCGGCGGCACGCTGGACGCCAGCAACCTGCTCAAGCCGGCGCTGAGCTCTGGCCAACTGCGCTGCATCGGTGCCACCACCTTCAGCGAATACCGCGGCATCTTCGAGAAGGATGCGGCGCTGTCGCGGCGCTTCCAGAAGGTGGAGGTGGTGGAGCCGTCGGTGGAGCAGACGATCGAGATCCTCAAGGGGCTCAAGTCGCGCTTCGAGGAGCACCACAGCGTCAAGTACGCGCTGGGCGCGCTGCAGGCGGCAGCCGAGCTGTCGGCCAAGTTCATCAGCGACCGTCATCTGCCCGACAAGGCCATCGACGTGATCGACGAGGCCGGTGCCGCGCAGCGCATCCTGCCCAAGAACAAGCAGAAGAAGACCATCACGCGCGCCGAGGTCGAGGAGATCGTGGCCAAGATCGCCCGCGTGCCCTCGACCAGCGTGTCCAGCGATGACCGGGCCAAGCTCAAGACGCTGGACCGCGACCTGAAGAGCGTGGTCTTCGGCCAGGATGCGGCCATCGACGCGCTGGCTGCGGCCATCAAGATGGCGCGCTCGGGCCTGGGCAAGCCGGACAAGCCGATCGGCTCCTTCCTGTTCAGCGGCCCGACCGGCGTGGGCAAGACAGAAGTGGCCAAGCAGCTGGCCTACATCCTGGGCATCGAGCTGATCCGCTTCGATATGTCGGAGTACATGGAGCGCCATGCCGTCAGCCGCCTGATCGGCGCGCCGCCGGGCTATGTGGGCTTCGACCAGGGCGGTCTGCTGACTGAAGCCGTGGGCAAGAAGCCGCATGCCGTGCTGCTGCTCGACGAGATCGAGAAGGCTCACCCCGACGTCTTCAACGTGCTGCTGCAGGTGATGGACCACGGCACGCTGACCGACAACAACGGGCGCAAGGCCGACTTCCGCAACGTCATCATCATCATGACGACCAACGCGGGCGCCGAGGCCATGCAGAAGGCCACCATCGGCTTCACCACCGCACGTCAGGCGGGCGACGAGATGGCCGACATCAAGCGGCTGTTCACGCCGGAGTTCCGCAACCGGCTGGATGCGATCGTGAGCTTCCGTCCGCTGGACGAGGAGATCATCCTGCGGGTGGTCGACAAGTTCCTGCTGCAGCTCGAAGGCCAGCTGGCGGAGAAGAAGGTGGAGGTCACCTTCACCGATGCACTGCGCAAGCATCTGGCCAAGGCGGGTTTCGATCCGCTGATGGGTGCGCGGCCGATGCAGCGGCTGATCCAGGACACCATCCGCCGCGCGCTGGCCGACGAGCTGCTCTTCGGCCAACTCACCGAAGGCGGCCGCCTGACGGTGGACGTGGACGAAGAGGGCAAGGTGCAGCTCGACATCCAGCCCACCAAGCGCAGCGACAACAAGCCGAAGGCCGAGCCGGCGACAGCCGAGTGATGCGTTGGGCCCGAGCGGCCATCAGAGTGACGGGCGCCCCGCGGGGCGCCCGTTTTTTTTCAAGGACGGGATGGCAGCATCAGCAGCGTCGCGGCGCGTGCGCCGTGCTTGCGGGCGTATCGGACAGGCGTATCGGACAGGCGTAGCGGAAAGGCGTATCGGAAAGGCGGACAGGCAGGCAGATCGACTCAGGCGGCGTGCTCGGCCGCCGGATCCTGGCGGAAGTAGCTGCGCAGCAGGCCGTAGAGCGCGGGGTCGTCCTGCAGCAGGCCGTGGGGATGGACGAAGAAGGCTTCGGCTGCGACCGGGAAGAACTCCTCCAGGCCTTCTGCGGCGTAGGGGTCGAGGAAGGGCTCGCGGCCGCGGTCGAGCTGGTTGCACAGGCGTTCATAGGCGGCCGGCAGCTCCGCCAGCCAGCGCCGGGCAAGGGTGGCATCCGGCATGGGCGGCATGCCGTCAGCCTGGCCGGCGGCCATGTCGAGCACGTGGACGAACTCGTGGATGACCACGTTGTAGGCCCACGCGGCCGTCTCGCCGGCATCGGCGACGTCGGCCCAGGACAGCATCACCGGGCCGCCGGGCATGGCCTCGCCGGTCAGCCACTCCTCGTAGTGGTGGACGACGCCGGCCTCGTCCACATGCTCGCGCGGCGCGACCACCTCGCCGGGCTGGACCACGATGCCCACCATGTCGGCGTAAGCACCCAGGCCAATGTGCAGCACCGGCAGGCAGGCCTGGGCGGCGATTGCCACGGCCATCTCATCGGTGATGGCCAGGCCGTGGGCGCCGGTGAATTCCTTCTCGGCCAGGAACAGGGTGGCCAGCTCGCGCAGCTGGGCGAGCGTGGGGCCGCTGCGCCGGGCGAGGAAGGGATGGCGGGCGATGGTCAGCGCCCACAGCTCATCGGGAATCGGCCGCTTGCGCAGGATGCGATCGGTGCGCCAGCGGCGCCACCAGTCGATCATGCGCTGGGCGCCTGGCGCTGCAGGCCCTCGGCCGTCCAGACCAGTACCTCGGCGCGCGTTGGGCCGTGGTCCAGGTCCCAGTCGCTGAGGACCCAGCGCTGGCGGCCGCCGCCCAGGTCATGCACCGCCGGCTGGTGGGTATGGCCGTGGACCAGGTGTTGTGCGTCGCTGGCGATCAGCTCCTGGCGGGCGCGCTGGGCATCCACGTCGGCCCAGGTTTCGGGGGCCATCGTCGCTGCGCGGGCCATGCTCGCCTGGCGCATGCCGCGCGCCACGGCACGCCGCTCGGCCAGCGGGCGCGACAGGAAGGCCTGTTGCCACGCCGTATCGCGCACCTGCGAGCGGAAGGCCAGGTAGTCGGTGTCGGCCAGGCACCAGGCGTCGCCGTGGGTGAAGAGCAGCGTCTGGCCGAAGGCGGTGATCGCGGTGGGATCGACCAGTGCATGCAGGCCGGTGGCGCGGAGCAGGCCTGGGCCCACGAGGAAATCGCGGTTGCCGGCCATGAAGCCGATCCAGCGCCGCTGCGCCGCGGCCTTGAGCACATCGGCGGCACGCTGCTCGAAGCCCGGCTCGCTGCAGGCATCGTCGCCCACCCAGGCCTCGAAGATGTCGCCCAGCAGCAGCACCGCGTCGGCCGGCGTATGCAGCAGGTGGGCGGCAAAGGCCTCGAAGGTGCGCGGCGTGTCGTCCTGCAGGTGCAGGTCGGAGAGGATGTCGATGCGCCGCCATCCCGGCGGCGCGGCCCACGCGGCGCAGCTCGACATCCTGGCGGCGCGTCAGGCGGTGACTTCGACCGCCTTGTTGATCACCACGTCGTCGTTGGGCACGTCGTCGTGGAAGCCCTTGCGGCCGGTCTTGACCTTCTCGATCTGGTCGACCACCTCGGTGCCCGCGACCACGCGGCCGAAGACGGCATAGCCCCAGCCCTGGATGCTGGGAGCGGTGTGGTTGAGGAAGCCGTTGTCGGCGGTGTTGATGAAGAACTGCGCGCTGGCCGAATGCGGATCCTGCGTGCGCGCCATAGCGATGGTGTAGCGCTCGTTCTTCAGGCCGTTGTTGGCCTCGTTCTGGATGGGCGCATCGGTGGGCTTTTGCTTCATGCCGGACTCGAAGCCGCCGCCCTGGATCATGAAGCCGGAGATGACGCGGTGGAACACCGTGCCGTCGTAGTGGCCCTTGTTCACGTAGGCGAGGAAGTTCTCCACCGTCTTCGGGGCACGGGCGTCATCGAGCTCGATGCGGATGTTGCCCTTGTTGGTCTGAAGTTCGACGGTCTTGGTCATGTCATTTCTCCACGGTGGCTTGCTTGATGACGACGGGCTCGCGCGGCACGTCGTCGAAGGGGCCGCGAGAGCCCGTGGGCACCTTGCGGATCTTGTCGACCACGTCCATGCCCTTGATCACCTGGCCGAAGACGGCGTAGCCGTTGCCGTCCGGCGAGTTGGGCTGGTCGAGGAAGGGATTGTCCTTGACGTTGATGAAGAACTGCGCCGTGGCCGAGTTGGGGTCCATGGTGCGGGCCATGGCGACGGTGCCGCGCTTGTTGGCCAGGCCGTTGCGGCTCTCCAGCGGGATGGGCGCACGCGTGGGCTTTTCCTTCATGTCCGGCGTGAAGCCGCCGCCCTGGATCATGAAGTTGCTGATCACGCGGTGGAAGACGGTGCCGTTGTAGTGGCCGGCACGCACGTAGCCCAGGAAGTTCTCGACCGTCTTGGGCGCCTTGGCCCCATTGAGCTGGATGACGATGTCACCCTGGGTGGTGGACAGCGTGACGGTCTGGGCCTGGACCCAGGCGGTGCCCGCCAGCAGGGCCGTGGCCAGGGCGGTGCGGAGGGTGCGCGACAGGGTGGGACGCGACAGAGCGGTCATCCGATGACTCCTTCGTAGAAGATCTTCCACAGGCCGCCTTCCTTACCCCAGTACTGGCGCTTGATCGGCCCGCTGCGTTGGCCCTCCAGCACTTCGCCGAAGGTGACCACCATGATGTCACTGCGGTCGCGCCAGGCGAGGACGGAAAGGTCTTTGATGTGCGTGTTGCGGCCGCGCAGTGTGGCCATCTCGCGCTCCAGGCCCTGGGGCAGCTGGGCACGCGTCAGGCTGCCGGCGGAGAACTGCGGTGAGTAGAACGACAGCGCGCGCTGCAGGTCGCCGCTGCTGCGGGCGATGCGCCAGCCCTCCAGCAGGTTGCGCACGCGTTCGCGTTCGGCGTCCAGCGCGCGCGGCTGCACCCACTCCAGACTGGGCGCGATCAGCACCGGCGTGCTGCGCGGCTGCACCCGGCCCAGGATGGCGGCCAGGTCGGGGTTGGCCAGGGCGACGCAGCCGTCGGTGCTGTTGGGGCTGCGCGCGTAGCTGTCGCCCGGCACGCCGTGCAGCCAGATGCCGCTTCCGGTGCGGCCCAGGCGGCGGTCGTACTCGTTGGGATAGTTCAGCGGCAGGGCGCCCGAGCCGTAGAAGTCGGACAGCTGCCGCGCATCCAGCCGGCTGGTGATGAAGTAGACGCCCAGCGGCGTGCGCTGGTCGCCTTCCGCGTGCTTGTCGGTGCCCAGCTTGCCGAGCGAGGCGTAGTAGTCGGCCACCAGCCGCAGGCCGGCGTCGCCGTTCTCGAACAGGTAGACGCGCGAGCGGCTGGCGTCCACCGCGATGGCATGCCGGCTGGAGGGCGGCAGCATCAAGAACTGGCGCGGGATGGCGCCGGCGGGCGGGCGCTCGCGCAGCGCGGCCAGCCGGCGGCGGGCTTCATCGCGCAGCTGCTGCAGCCGCTCGGCATTGGCCGGCAACTGCGCCAGCGGCGCTGCGCCGAAGGAGCGCAGGCTGCCACTGCGCGCCATCATCAGGTCGCCGTAGACCAGCTGGGCCAGCGGGAAGTTGGGGTGGTCGCGGGCCAGGGCCTCGGCCTGGGTCAGGGCCTGGTCCAGCTCCTCGTGGCCGACCAGGCGGTAGATCGCGATCAGCCGGGCCTCGGGGTCCGGGCGAGGGGCGGGCGCCGTGGCTGCAGCCGGTCCGAGGGCCGGGGCGGCGAAGGCTGCGGCCGCGGTGCGGGCAGATGGCCGGGCGGACGGTCGCGCTGAGGGCCGCGCTGAGGGTCGGCTGCCACCGGCGGCAGGCTCGGCCCGGGCAGACGAGGCACGCGCCTGTGCGATGTTGCGCGGCGTCGCGCGTGCGGGGCGGGGCTCGGCGCGCGTGGAGGCTGCGGCGCGGCTGTCCCGCGCGGCGGTCGTGCGGCGCAAGGCGCGCTCGTCGCTGCGGCTGGTGCGGGCGGGGCGCGCCGGCCGCTCCTGCACGCGGCGCTCCTGCGTGCTGAATGTGCGCTCGCTCGCCCGGGGGCGGGCCTGGGCGGAGACGCCAGTCGCGCTGGTGATGCGTGTCGGCGATCCGGCCACTGCGTCAGCAGCCGTGTGCCGCGCGCGAGCCGGGCTGGCCGATGCCGGGCCCGCCGCAGCCGCCATCGCGGCTGCCAGCAGCGCCAGCAGGCAAGGCAGCAGCCGCCGGTGCAGCCGCTGCGCGGATGACCGGCCTCGTCCCGCGGCCGCCGTCACGAGCCGACGCTTTCCTTCTCGATCAGCCAGGCATTGCCGCGGCGCACCAGGTGCAGCGTCTTGCGGCTGGAGATGTCCAGGCCGTCGGCGTCATAGTCCTGGCGGAAGCGCGCGGTGGCGCGGTCGCCCTGCACGCTGACGGCCAGGTCGGAGACGCGCACGGCGATCTTCTTCTTGCCGGTGATGCGGGCGCGGCGCTCCTGCTCCCAGGCGCGGCGCGACTTGCCGCCGGAGAAGTCGGGCGTGTAGGCGGCGAAGTAGTCGTCCATGTCCTTGCGGCTCCAGGCCTGGGCCCAGCTGCGCACGGCGGCTTCCACGTCGCGGCTGGCCCCTTCGCTGGCCGCCGGTGCCGGGGCGGGTGAAGGCGCCGGCTTGGCGGCTGGAGCGGCAGCCGGCGGGGTGGACGGCGCAGCCGGTGCCGCGGCCGGGCGGCTGCCCGCGGGCGGCGTGGCTGCCGGGGCCGGCGTCGTCGCAGCGGCCACGGTGGTGCCACGGTCCTTGGGGAAGAGCTCGCGGATCATCGCCAGCTTGGGCGCCACGGCCGAGCGGGTGTCGATCTGCAGAGCCTTGGAGTACGCCTGGCTGGCCAGCTTGGCGTAGACGTCGCCCAGGTTTTCGTATGCAGTGGCGTAGCTGGGATTGGTGCGGATGGCCATCTCCAGCGCGGTGCGTGCCTTGTCGTACTGGCCCTGCTGGGCATAGAGCACGGCCAGGTTGTTGAACGGCTCGGGCAGCTCCGGGTAGTCCTCGGTCAGCTTGGTGAAGGCGGTGATGGCCTCGGCTGTGCGGTTCATCTGCGACAGGGCGATGCCGCGCAGGAAGCGCATCATCGGGTCGCGCGGCTTGCTGGCCAGGTACTGGTCGGCCTTCTGCAGCGCCTCGGACGCCTTGCCCGCCGCCATCAGCTTCTGCACGTCCGCCGCCTCGTCGGCCTGGGCGCCGGCACAGGCCAGGGACAACACGGCCAGGGCGCAGGCGCGCTTGATGAAGGCCAGGGCGGGGCGGGAGGCGTGGTGCTGCATGGGTGTGTGTGGATGGACGTGGTGGGGGACCTTCAGGCCCTGGCACCCGGGCACCATCCGTGCCGGACTGGGGGCGCCAGCGGGCAGCTGCCGGCACGCCATCGGAAGCGCGGGGCCGCCGCGGCGTGCCACCAAAACGCGAGCACCCCGGCGAAGGGGTGCTGCAGAGGCCGCTTCCGAGGGCCGGAGAGGCCGGCGGCTATACTGCCCTGATTGTATCCGAGCCCCCTGGCCGCGGACCCGTTTCGGGCTCCTGCAGCCACCCCGCCTGGGCCGGATTCCTTCAGCACTTTCCCTGCCACGCTCCCGTCCGGCCGCGCCGGATGCCGGGCTGCCTGCCTTTGCTCTTCATGAGTCTGCGCATCCACAACAGTCTCACGCGCCAACTCGAGCCCCTCAGCCCCATTGAGCCCGGTCACGTCCGCATGTATGTCTGCGGCATGACCATCTATGACTACTGTCACGTGGGCCATGCGCGGATGATGATGGCCTTCGATGTGGTGCAGCGCTGGCTCAAGGCGAGCGGGCTGCGGGTGACCTATGTGCGCAACATCACCGACATCGACGACAAGATCATCCGCCGGGCGGTGGAGCGTGGCATCACGCTGCGCGCGCTGACCGACGAGATGACCGCGGCCATGCACCAGGACATCGCCGCGCTCGGCATCGAGCCGCCCACCCATGAGCCGCGCGCCACCGACTACGTCGGCCAGATGCTGGACCTCATCGGCAAGCTCGAAGCCAAGGGCCTGGCCTACCGCGCAGAGGGCGGAGATGTGAACTTCGCGGTGCGGCGCTTCCCGGGCTACGGCAAGCTCTCGGGCAAGTCGCTGGATCAGCTGCGTGCCGGCGAGCGCGTGGCCGTGGGCGAGGGCAAGCAGGACCCGCTGGACTTCGTGCTGTGGAAGGCCGCCAAGCCCGAGGAGCCGGCTGAAGCCCGCTATGAGTCGGCCTACGGCCCCGGCCGACCGGGCTGGCACATCGAGTGCTCGGCGATGAGCTGCGCGCTGCTGGGCGAGAGCTTCGACATCCACGGCGGCGGGCTGGACCTGCAGTTCCCGCACCACGAGAACGAGATCGCGCAGAGCGAGGGTGCCTCTGGCCAGCCGCCGGCCCGGGTGTGGATGCACAACGGCTTCCTCAACGTCGACAACGAGAAGATGTCCAAGTCGCTGGGCAACTTCTTCACCATCCGCGACGTGCTGCGCCACTTCGACGGCGAGACCATCCGCTTCTTCATGTTGCGGGTGCACTACCGCAGCCCGTTCAACTACAGCGACGCCGGGCTGGAGGACGCGCGCAACGCGCTGCGCCGGCTCTACACCGCGCTGGATCTGGCCGGCCTCACCGGCAGCGAGACCGCCGCGGTGGACTGGAGCGAGCCGCACGCGCAGCGCGTCAAGGCCGCGATGGACGAGGACTTCAACACGCCCGTGGCAGTGGCGGCGCTCTTCGACCTTGCCGGTGAGGTCAACCGCAGCCGCTCGGTGGAGCTGGCGCGCCAGCTGCGTGCGCTGGGCGGCGTGCTGGGCCTCCTGCAGCAGCCGCCGCGCGCTTATCTGCAGGGCGGTGCGGGTGCGGCCTCCATCGACGAGGCGGAGATAGACCGGCTGATCGCAGCGCGCGCGAGCGCCAAGCAGGCCCGCGACTTCGCCGAGGCCGACCGCATCCGCAAGCTGCTGGCCGACCAGGGCATCGTGCTGAAGGACACCCCCCAGGGCACGACCTGGGTGCGGAGCTGAGCCCGTGCCGCATCGCCAGCGCAAGACGCCCGCCGAGGCAGACACGGCCGCCACGCAGAGCCAGCGGCTGCCCGCCGTCGAGCCGATCTGGGTGCGGCCGGACTACTGGGACGAGGCCTGCCGCCACCTGAGCCGGCGCGACCGCGTCATGCGCAAGCTGATCCCCAGGTTCGGCGAGGCCCGGCTGCAAAGCCGCGGCGATGCCTTCACCACGCTGGCCCGCTCCATCGTCGGCCAGCAGATCTCTGTCAAGGCCGCGCAGGCGGTGTGGGAGCGCTTTGCCGATCTGCTCACCAGCCCGCAGCGTCACATTCCGCCGCAGGCCGTCCTGGGCCTGACGGTGGAGGCCATGCGCGGCGCCGGTCTGTCGGCACGCAAGGTGGAATACCTGCGTGATCTCGCCCAGCACTTTGCTGATGGCCAGGTGCACGAGGCGCAGTGGGCCGCCATGGAAGACGAGGCCATCATCGACGAGCTGGTGGCCATCCGCGGCATCGGCCGCTGGACGGCCGAGATGTTCCTGATCTTCCACCTGATGCGGCCCAACGTGCTGCCGCTGGATGACCTGGGCCTGCTCAAGGGCATCAGCGTCAACTATTTCAGCGGTGAGTCGGTGTCGCGGGCCGAGGCGCGGGAGATCGCCGAGGCCTGGGCGCCGTTCCGCTCGGTGGGCACCTGGTACCTGTGGCGCAGCCTGGATCCGCTGCCGGTGGAGTATTGACCCCGGGTGGGTTGCCGAGCGCATACTGCGCGCCGAGTGCCCGCCTGCTGCCGCCGATGGGCGGTGCGAAGAGGACAGACATGAGCAAACGTCACTTTCTTGATTTCGAGCAGCCGATCGCCGAGCTGGAAACCAAGATCGACGAGCTGCGCTACGTGCAAAGCGAGTCCGCCGTCGACATCTCCGAGGAGATCGACCGTCTGAGCCGCAAGAGCCAGCAGCTGACCAAGGACATCTACTCCAGCCTGAGCCCCTGGCAGGTGACGCAGATCGCCCGCCATCCCCAGCGCCCCTACACGCTGGACTACGTGGCGGAGATGTTCACCGACTTCCAGGAGATCCACGGCGACCGCGCCTTTGCCGACGACCTGTCGATGGTGGGCGGCCTGGCGCGCTTCAACGGCCAGCCCTGCATGGTCATCGGCCACCAGAAGGGCCGCGACACCAAGGAGCGCGCGGCACGCAACTTCGGCATGTCGCGCCCGGAGGGCTACCGCAAGGCACTGCGCCTGATGAAGCTGGCCGAGAAGTTCGGCCTGCCGGTGTTCACCTTCGTCGATACGCCGGGCGCCTACCCCGGCATCGGCGCCGAGGAGCGCGGCCAGTCCGAGGCCATCGGCCGCAACATCTTCGAGATGGCCAAGCTCGAAGTGCCCATCATCACCACCATCATCGGCGAGGGCGGCTCCGGCGGCGCCCTGGCCATCAGCGTGGCCGACCAGGTGCTGACGCTGCAGTACTCGGTCTACTCGGTCATCTCGCCTGAAGGCTGTGCGTCGATCCTGTGGAAGACCGCCGAGCGCGCATCCGACGCGGCCGAGGCGCTGGGCATCACCGCGCATCGCCTCAAGGCCCTGGGCCTGATCGACAAGATCGTCAACGAGCCGGTGGGCGGCGCGCACCGCGATCCCAAGCAGATGGCGGTGTACCTCAAGCGTGCGCTCAACGACGCGCTGCGCCAGGTGGCCGATCTCAAGCCGCGCGAGCTGCTGCAGCAGCGCTACGACCGGCTGCAGAGCTACGGACGCTTCAACGACACCAAGGAGCGTTGAGCGCGGCTGCGGGGGCGTCGTGCGTCGCGATTGCGGCCCGGGTGGCGAGCCGGCTCAAGGTGCCGTTAGCTGCTCACAGCGCAGGGTGACGCAGCACAGGCCGGGGCCGTCGTATGAGCCTTGAAGCCGCAGGTGTCAGCACCCCAGCGGCGGCTGGTGTATGCGGATCCCGCATCGTGGCCGTCGCCTGCAGCGGGGGACGGGATTCCCTGGCACTGCTGCATGCCTGCTTGCGCATGGCCCAGCCGCTCGGGCTACACGTGGCCGCCCTGCATGTCCACCATGGGCTGCAGCCGCAAGCCGATGCGTGGGCCGCGACCATCGAGCGGCGTTGCCGCCGCTGGGCACGTGCCGGCTGGCCGGTCAGCTGTCATGTTGCGCGGCTGGAGCTTGCTGTGCGACGTGGCGACAGCCTGGAGGCGGTGGCCCGGCAGGCACGTTACGCCGCGCTGGCTCGATTGGCCCGCCAGGCCGGCGCCACGCTGATCCTGCTGGGGCACCACCGCCGTGACCAGGCGGAGACTGTGCTGCTGCAGGCGCTGCGAGGGGCTGGTGCGGCTGGCTTGGCTGCCATGCCCAGACGCATCGAACGCGACGGGCTGGTGTGGGCCCGGCCCTGGCTGGACCAGCCACGGGCGGCGATCGAGACCTATGTCCGCAGCCATGGCCTGCGCTTTGTCGAGGACGGCAGCAATGCCGATGTGCGCCACGCCCGCAACCGCCTGCGGCTGCAGGTGTGGCCGACGCTGGCCGGCGCTTTCCCGCAGGTCGAGGCGACGCTTGCTGAAGTCGCGGGGCAGGCGGCCGACGCCGCAGCGCTGCTCGACGAAATGGCGCGAGAGGATCTGGCCGCACTGGACGATGGCCGGCCGGGCTTGTCCGTGCCGGCCTGGCGGCGGCTGTCCCCGGCGCGGCAGCGCAATCTGCTGCGCTTGTGGTGCCGGGCGCAATCCGGCCGGCCCGCGACCCGCACGCTGATCGAGCGGCTGGTGGCTGAGGTGCCGGCCCGGGGCGAGGGCTGCTGGCATGCGCCAGGCGGGATGTGGCGTTGCTACCGAGCCCGGCTGCTGTGGATGCCGACAGGGGATCTGCACCGGGCGCTGCAAGCCCGTGGGTGCGCGGCAGGTGAGGGCGCCGCCGCACGCGCGTCGTGGTTCGCCGTCACGGACGGCGCTGACGGTGAAGAGCGGCGTGCCGCCGTCGGCCAGCCGATCACCGGCCCGGGGGTGTGGGTGTGGGCTGGATGGCCCGGCGCGCTGCGAGTCACGGCATTGCCCCCTGCGCAGCCAGAGGACGATGCGCCACCCGGCATCCCACTGGCCCTGCTGCAAAGCCTGGAGCCGCGCGCCCGCACGGGCGGCGAGCGCCTGCAGCTCGGCCCGGGCCGCCCGCCGCGCAGCCTCAAGAAGCAGTTCCAGTCTGCGGGCATTGCGGCCTGGGCCCGCCAGGCGCCGCTGTGGTGGGCGGGCGGGCAGCTCGTCTACGTGCCGGGCCTGGGCCTGGACAGCCGGTGCTGTGCGCCGGCGGATCAGCTGCGGTTTGCCCTGTGCTGGTTGCTGGATGAGGCCGCTGCCGCAGATGACACGAGCGTGCCCCCGCCTGCGTGGTCGGCCGCCGACTAAAATCGCCGGTTTTCCGCATCTCGGCGGGCGGGCGCCTCACGCAGCAGGCACCCGGCAGTCCCCGCGTCACACCCCATGGCATTGATCGTTCACAAATACGGCGGCACGTCGATGGGCTCGACCGAGCGCATCCGCAACGTGGCCAAGCGCGTCGCGAAATGGGTTCGCGCCGGCCACCAACTGGTGGTCGTGCCGTCGGCCATGAGCGGCGAGACCAACCGCCTGCTCGGCCTGGCCAAGGAGCTGGCGCCGCAGGTCCACAGCGATGCGGTGCTGCGCGAGCTGGACATGATCGCCTCCACCGGCGAGCAGGTGTCCGTGGGCCTGCTGTCCATCGCGCTGCAGGCCGAGGGCATGCAGGCAGTGAGCTATGCCGGCTGGCAGGTGCCGATCAAGACCGACTCGGCCTTCACCAAGGCGCGCATCCAGAGCATCGACGATGCCCGCGTGCGCGCCGACCTGGCCGCCGGCAAGGTGGTGATCATCACCGGCTTTCAGGGCGTGGACCCGCAGGGCCACATCACCACCCTGGGCCGGGGCGGCTCGGACACCTCGGCCGTGGCAGTGGCTGCGGCGCTCAAGGCCGACGAATGCCTGATCTACACCGACGTGGACGGCGTCTACACCACCGACCCGCGCGTGGTGCCCGAGGCGCGCCGCCTGAAGGCCATCAGCTTCGAGGAGATGCTCGAGATGGCGTCCCTGGGCTCCAAGGTGCTGCAGATCCGCTCGGTGGAGTTCGCCGGCAAGTACCGTGTGCCCACCCGCGTGCTGTCGAGCTTCACGCCCTGGGACATCCCGGTTGCCGAGGAAGCCGTCTCCGGCACCCTGATCAGTTTTGAGGAAGACGAAAAGATGGAACAAGCCGTTGTCTCGGGCATCGCCTTCAACCGCGACGAAGCCAAGATCACCGTCCTGGGCGTGCCGGACAAGCCGGGCATCGCCTACCAGATCCTCGGTGCCGTGGCCGACGCCAACATCGACGTGGACGTGATCATCCAGAACGTGTCGCATGACGGGAAGACCGACTTCTCCTTCACCGTGCACCGCAACGACTACGACCGCACGCTGGACCTGCTCAAGAGCAAGGTGGTGCCGGCACTGGGCGCCGCGTCGGTGTCGGGCGACCCGAAGATCTGCAAGGTCAGCATCGTCGGCATCGGCATGCGCAGCCATGCCGGCATCGCCAGCAAGATGTTCGGCACGCTCAGCGCCGAGGGCATCAACATCCAGATGATCACGACCAGCGAGATCAAGACCTCCGTCGTTATCGACGAGAAGTACATGGAGCTGGCCGTGCGTGCGCTGCACAAGGCCTTCGAGCTGGACGAGCCCAAAAACTGACCCGCTTGCGGCTACAATGCCGCGCTTGAGCTTGCTGGAGACGTGACCGAGAGGCCGAAGGTGCTCCCCTGCTAAGGGAGTATGGGGTCAAAAGCTCCATCGAGGGTTCGAATCCCTCCGTCTCCGCCAGCACCGCACACGCCCTCGGGCGTTTGGCATACGCCCCCGTCACCGGGGGCAGTCTGCTGTTGTACGCCCCCGCTACCGGGGGCGTTTTGCATTGGAGAGCCGGATTTCACGGGCCGCCGTGACGGCCTCCACGGCTTGCGTCCATCGACCTGCGGCGAGTCGCGGGCGATGCATCGGTCGGTGAGCCGGCCGCTCTTCATCTGCGCCTGAGCACCCCGCGACCTGCGCCCCTTGCCTGCTGCCATGAACACCGCCGCTGCCCCCAAGATCGGCTTCGTCAGCCTCGGCTGCCCGAAGGCCCTGACCGACTCCGAGCTCATCCTGACCCAGCTTGCGGCAGAGGGCTATGCCACCAGCAAGACGATGGACGGGGCAGACCTCGTCATCGTCAACACCTGCGGCTTCATCGACGACGCGGTCAAGGAGAGCCTGGACGCCATCGGCGATGCCTTGGCCGAGAACGGCCGGGTGATCGTCACCGGCTGCCTGGGCGCGCGCAAGGACGGCGAGGCCAACCTCGTGCGGCAGGTGCATCCCAAGGTGCTGGCCGTGACCGGCCCGCATGCGACGCAGGAGGTGATGGATGCGGTGCATGCGCATGTGCCCAAGCCGCATGATCCGTTCGTGGATCTGGTGCCGGCGCTGCGCGAGCAGTTTCGCGGCGAGGCGGGCATCAAGCTCACGCCGCGGCACTATGCCTACCTGAAGATCAGCGAGGGCTGCAACCACCGCTGCACCTTCTGCATCATCCCCAGCCTGCGCGGCGACCTGGTGTCGCGCCCGGTGGGTGAGGTGCTGTCCGAGGCGCGGGCGCTGTTCGAGTCGGGTGTGAAGGAGCTGCTGGTCATCAGCCAGGACACCAGCGCCTATGGCGTGGACGTGAAGTACCGCACCGGCTTCTGGGATGGCCGGCCGGTGAAGACCAAGCTCTACGACCTGGTGGCCGCGCTGGGCGAGCTGGCTCAGGCGCATGGGGCCTGGGTGCGGCTGCATTACGTGTATCCCTATCCGCATGTGGACGAGATCCTGCCGCTGATGGCCGAGGGCAGGGTGCTGCCTTATCTCGACGTGCCCTTCCAGCATGCGCACCCGGATGTGCTGCGTCGCATGAAGCGCCCGGCCAGTGGCGAGAAGAACCTGGAGCGCCTGGCCCGCTGGCGCGAGATCTGCCCGCAGCTGGTGGTGCGCAGCACCTTCATCGCCGGCTTCCCCGGCGAGACGGAAGAAGAGTTCGCCTACCTGCTGGACTTCCTGCGCGAGGCGCGCATCGACCGCGCGGGCTGCTTTGCCTACTCGCCGGTGGACGGTGCACTGGCCAACGAACTGCCCGGCGCGCTGCCCGACGAGCTGCGCGAAGAGCGCCGCGCGCGCTTCATGGCCGTGGCCGAGCAGGTGTCCACCGCCAAGCTGGCCGAGCGTGTGGGCGCCGAGATGCAGGTGCTGATCGACTCCGCCCCCGCCCTGGGCCGCAAGGGCGGCGTGGGCCGCAGCTATGCGGATGCGCCGGAGATCGACGGCACGGTGCGCCTGCTGCCCCCGCAGAAGGCGTCCAAGACGCTGAAGGTGGGCGAGTTCACGCGGGCGCGCATCGTCGCGGTGGACGGGCACGATCTGGTCGGCCTGCCGATCTGAGGCAGCGTCGCTCATGCGGCCGGCGGCCTTGTGATGCAATGCCGCGATGGACCGCAAGCCTGCTTCTGCTGACGATGTGGCCGCCGGCACCGACCCGGGCCTGGCCACCACGCTGATCCACCACGGCTACGTGCCGCCGGCTGGCTTTGCCGCGGTGATGCCGGGGGTGCACAAGGCGTCCACCGTGCTGTTCAAGGACACCGCGGCGCTGCGCCAGCGGCAGTGGAAGGACAAGACCGGCTACACCTACGGCCTGCACGGCACGCCGACCACCTTCACGCTGGAGGAGCGGCTGGCCACGCTGGAAGGCGGGCGGCAGACCCTGCTGGCGCCCAGCGGGCTGGCGGCGATCACGCTGGTGGACGCGGCGTTGCTGCAGCAGGGCGACGAGGTGCTGCTGCCAGACAACGTCTATGGGCCCAGCCGCGACCTGGCCCGGCATGAACTGGCGGCCTGGGGCATCGCGCACCGCTTTTACGATCCGCTGGATGCCGAGGGGCTGGCCGCGCTGATCACGCCGCGCACCAGGCTGTTGTGGATCGAGGCTGCCGGCTCGGTGACGCTGGAGTTCCCGGACCTGCTGGGCCTGATCGAGCAGGCGCGGCAGCACCCGCAGCTCACCATTGCGCTGGACAACACCTGGGGCGCAGGCGTGGCCTTCAATGCCTTCGATCTGCCCGGCGGGATGGCCGTGGACGTGTCGGTGCATGCGCTGACCAAGTACCCGTCGGGCGGCGGCGACGTGCTGATGGGCTCGGTCACCACGCACGATGAGGCGCTGCACCTCAAGCTCAAGCTGGCCCACATGCGCCTGGGCCTGGGCGTGGGCGCCAACGACGTGGAGCTGGTGCTGCGCGGCCTGCCGACGCTGGCGCTGCGCTATGCGGCGCACGATGCGTCGGCCCGGCGCATCGCCCAGTGGCTGGCGCAGCAGCCGCAGGTGCGGCAGGTGCTGCATCCGGCGCTGCCCGGCTCGCCGGGGCATGAGCACTGGCAGGCGGTGTCCTCCGCCGCGGCCGGATTGGTGTCGGTGGTGTTTGCCGAGCGCTATGCGGCCGCGCAGGTCGATGCCTTCGTCGATGCGCTCCAGCGCTTCGGCATCGGCTACTCCTGGGGCGGGCCGATGAGCCTGGCCGTGCCGTACGACGTGCGCGGCATGCGCACCCTGGGCGGCGGGCATCCGAGCGCGCTGGTGCGCCTGGCCATCGGGCTGGAGGACACGGATGACCTGATCGCCGACCTGCAGCAGGCCTTGCAGGCGCTGGAGGGCGCGGCTTGAAGCCGACGCAGCCGGGTTCCAGCCGCGGCCTGCTCAGACGCCCAAAGCCCGACGGCCCCACCGGCTGGTCGCCGATGGGGCCGTCGAAGGCGTTGAAGAAGCCGGGCGCTCAGCCGGGCAGGGTGCTCAGACGCGCTCGATGATCATCGCGATGCCCTGACCGCCGCCGATGCACATGGTGCACAGCGCATAGCGGCCCTTGATGCGGTGCAGCTCGGCAATGGCCTTGACCATCAGGATGGCGCCGGTCGCGCCCACCGGGTGGCCCAGCGAGATGCCCGAGCCGTTGGGGTTGACCTTCTCGGGGTCGAAGCCCAGCTCCTTGGCCACGGCGCAGGCCTGGGCGGCGAAGGCTTCGTTGGACTCGATGACGTCGAGCTGGTCCACCGTCAGGCCGGCGCGCTGCAGTGCCGCGCGCGTGGCCGGCACCGGGCCGATGCCCATGATCTGCGGATCGACACCGGCATGGGCATAGGCCACCAGGCGGGCCTGCGGCTTGAGGCCCAGGGCCTTGACGCGGTCGCCGCCAGCCAGCACCACAGCAGCCGCGCCGTCGTTGATGCTGGAGGCATTGCCGGCCGTGACCAGGCCGTCCTTCTTGAAGACGGCGCGCATCTTGGACAGGGCCTCGACCGTGGTGTCCTTGCGCACGTTCTCGTCGGTGTCGAACGTGACCGGGCCCTTGCGCGTCTCCTGCACCACCGGGACGATCTGGTCCTTGAAGCGGCCTTCGGCGATGGCGCGGGCGGCGCGCTGGTGGCTGACCACGGCCAGCTCGTCCTGCATCTCGCGGCTGATGCCGTAGCGCTCGGCGACGTTCTCGGCGGTGATGCCCATGTGGACGTTCTGGAACGGGTCGTGCAGCGCGCCGACCATGAAGTCGACGATCTGCGCGTCGCCCATGCGCGTGCCCCAGCGCGCGCCGGGCAGGATGTAGGCGCCGCGGCTCATGTTCTCGGCACCGCCGCCGATGGCGATGTCGGCATCGCCCAGCAGGATGGTCTGCGCGGCCGAGACGATGGCCTGCAGGCCGGAGCCGCACAGGCGGTTGACGTTGAAGGCCGGCGTTTCCTTCGGGATGCCGGCGTTCACGGCGGCGACGCGGCTGAGGTACGCGTCCTTGGGCTCGCTGGGGATGACGGTGCCCATGACGACATGGCCGACCGCGTCGGGCGCGATGCCGGCGCGTTCGATGGCCGCCTTGATCACGGTTGCGCCGAGCTGGGTGGGCGGCACGTCCTTGAGGCTGCCGCCGAAGCTGCCGATGGCGGTGCGGGCGCCGCCGACGAAGAAGACTTCACGTTGGGTCATGGTGGGCTCCGGGGGAATGCTGGGCCGTGGTTGCGGGCGCCGTTTGAAACGGGCGGTGCGGCCGGTAGGGAGGGAGCCGGAGAGTATAGAAAGGGTGTGTTTCGGTTCGGGGGCGGCGCGCTGAAGGGCGCCTCAAGGTGCTTGGGGCGCGGGCATGCATGCCAGCGGTGGAGCGAGATCGGGCTACCAGGGGGCTTCCCTCCGCTCATGTCCTCCGTCCGATGCCGCATGGCGGCATCGGCCTCCCCCTTTACTTCGCTGCGAGAAGCCCCCTGGCAGCCCGATCCATCGTTGCTGTGATTGGCGTGCGTCTGAGAAAGCGCCACGTGTTTGCTTTAGGTAGGCCACGAGCGATGGAATGGCAGGTGGCTGGGGTGACCGGCGCAGTGAAGTAAAGGGGGAGCCGGGCGCCCGGCAGGGCGCATGGCGGGGGAGAGAGCCCGGACACAAACAGTCCAGTGGACTGTTCGTGCCTGGCGAGCGCCAGGGCCTCTGCGCCCTGGCATGAACGGAGCCGGTTACCCCAGTCGCCTGCCTCGCGCAGATCTTCGAATGCAAAGGCGCAGGCAAACCGACGCTGAGCCTTCAAGACCCCGATGCGACCTGCATCAACCGCGCATCCTGCAAAGCCAGATCCGCCTCCGCCTCCTCCAGCAGGAAGTAGCGGAACGCCTCTGCCGCGGGTGACAGCACCCGCGACATCAGGTGCACCACATGCCAGGCGCGCATCACCGGCGTGCCCTCCACCGCGGCGATCTTGAGCACGCCGGTCGTGATCTCCAGCCCCGCCGCCTGCAGCGACAGGAAGCCCACGCCCAGGCCGGCGATCACGCATTGCTTGATGGTCTCGTTGCTGCTGAGCTCCATGAACACGCGCGGGGACACGCGCTGCTCGCGCAGGAAGGCGTCCATCGCCTGGCGGATCTCGGCCGTGGGCTCGCGGGTGACGATGGGCTGATTGGCCAGGGCCAGGGCAGGCGGGTGGCCCACCGACAGCAGCGGATGGCCCGGTGGGCAGACGAAGACCAGCGGATGCGCGGCGAAGGGCTCGCTGCGCAGGCCCAGCTCCTTGGGCGGGCGGCCGGTGATGGCCAGGTCGATCTCGTGGCCGGTCAGCCGCTCCAGCAGGCGCTGCTTGTCGTGCGTGACCTGCATGCGCAGCTCGATGCCCGGGTGGTCGCGCCGAAAGCGCGCCAGCAGCCGCGGCAGGAAGTAGCCGGCGGTGTTGACCAGGCCGATCGTGAGCACGCCGGTCTCGGTGCGCTTGAAGCGCGCCATCGTGTTGTCGGCATCGGTGAGCGTGGCCAGCAGGCGCTTGGCATAGACCAGGAAGTACTCGCCTGCGGTGGTCAGCGACACCTGCCGGCCCTGACGCTCGAACAGGGGGAGGCCGACGTGCGCCTCCAGCTCCTTGACCTGCATCGTCACCGCCGGGGGTGTCAGATGCAGGGTTTCCGCGGCCCTGACGAAGCTGAGCTGCCGCGCGACTTCCGAGAAAACCCGCAGCTGGCGGAAGGTGACGCCCTTCATTCAGCTTCTCCTGAACGGATGCCTATGAACTTCTGAATTTATCTGAGCGTAGGCGCTGCCTAGAGTGGGCCATCCCGAGCAGTCATCCCGCCGTACCGCCCACCGTCCTTCCCATCCCCGCCCAAAGGAGCGCGCCCCATGAACAAGCCCGTCGAAGCAGGCGTCGTCAACGACCCCGGCCGCGATGCCGCCATCACGGACAAGAAGAAGCGCTACAGCGCCGGTGTCCTCAAGTACCGGCAGATGGGCTACTGGGACGCCGACTACGTGCCCAAGGCCACCGACGTGGTGTGCCTGTTCCGCATCACGCCGCAGGACGGCGTGGACCCGGTGGAAGCCGCCGCTGCCGTGGCCGGCGAGTCGTCAACCGCGACATGGACGGTGGTCTGGACCGACCGCCTGACCGCCTGCGACAGCTACCGCGCCAAGGCCTTCAAGGTGGAGCCGGTGCCGGGCAACCCGGGGCAGGTCTTCGCCTGGGTGGCCTATGACCTGATCCTGTTCGAGGAAGGGTCGATCGCCAACATGACGGCCAGCCTGATCGGCAACGTCTTCAGCTTCAAGCCGCTGAAGGCCTGCCGGCTGGAGGACATCCAGATCCCGGTGGCCTATGTGAAGACCTTCAAGGGCCCGCCCACCGGCCTGATCGTGGAGCGCGAGCGCCTGGACAAGTTCGGCCGCCCGCTGCTGGGCGCGACCACCAAGCCCAAGCTGGGGCTGTCCGGCCGCAACTACGGCCGCGTGATCTACGAAGGGCTCAAGGGCGGGCTGGACTTCATGAAGGACGACGAGAACATCAACTCGCAGCCCTTCATGCACTGGCGGGATCGCTTTCTCTTCGTGATGGATGCGGTCAACAAGGCCACAGCCGCCACCGGCGAGGTCAAGGGCAGCTACCTGAACGTGACGGCCGCGACGATGGAGGACATGTACGAGCGCGCGGAGTTCGCCAAGGAGCTGGGCTCGGTGGTGATCATGATCGACCTGGTCATCGGCTGGACGGCGATCCAGAGCATGGCCAACTGGTGTCGCAAGCACGACATGGTGCTGCACATGCACCGCGCGGGGCACGGCACCTACACGCGGCAGAAGTCGCATGGCGTGAGCTTCCGCGTGATGGCCAAGTGGCTGCGCCTGGCCGGCTGTGACCACCTGCATGCCGGCACGGCGGTGGGCAAGCTGGAGGGCGACCCGATGACGGTGCAGGGCTACTACAACGTCTGCCGCGACAGCTACACCAAGCGCGACCTGCCGCGCGGCCTGCACTTCGATCAGGACTGGGCCGACATCCGCAAGGTCATGCCGGTGGCCTCCGGCGGCATCCATGCGGGGCAGATGCACCAGTTGCTGGACCTGTTCGGCGACGACGTGATCCTGCAGTTCGGTGGCGGCACGATCGGCCACCCGCAGGGCATCCAGGCCGGCGCGGTCGCCAACCGCGTGGCGCTGGAGGCGATGGTCAAGGCGCGCAATGAGGGGCGCGATATCGCCAACGAAGGGCCGGAGATCCTGCAGAAGGCCGCCCAGTTCTGCACGCCGCTGAAGCAGGCGCTGGATACCTGGGGGGACATCACCTTCAACTACGCGCCGACGGATACGTCGGATTACGCCGTGACGCCGGGCGTGGCGGCTTGATTCTTTGCTGACTGCTGACTGCTGAGGTCGGAGCGGGGATCGGGCTACCAGGGGGCTTCCCTCCGCTCATGTCCTCCGCCCGATGCCGCATGGCGGCCTCGGGCTCCCCCTTTACTTCGCTGCGGGAAGCCCCCTGGCATCCCGATCCAGGCACCGCCGCAGGCCCATGAAAGCTCCTCTCTTCGTAGTGCACCGCCGGTGGACTGGCGGGTGGCTGGGGTGACTGGCGCAGTGAAGTAAAGGGGGAGCCGGGCGCCCGCCAGGGCGAGCGGCGGAGGACATGAACGGAGCCGGTCACCCCAGTCGCCCGCCCAGCGCAGACTTCAGCACGCCGGCCCTCTCTAAAGAACCTCTGATCGAACCAACAGGAGCCCACTCAAATGATCACCAACCCCGCAGGCCGCATCACCCAAGGCCAGTTCAGCTTCCTGCCCGATCTGACGGACGAAGAGATCCGCATGCAGATCGAATACGGCCTGAAGAAGGGCTATGCCTGGAGCGTGGAATACACCGACGATCCGCACCCCCGCAACACCTACTGGGAGATGTACGGCCAGCCCATGTTCGACCTGCAGGATGCCGCCGGCGTCATGCAGGAGCTGCAGGCTTGCCGCAGCACGTTTGCGCAGCACTACATCCGCCTGATGGCCTTCGACTCCACCCGCGGTGTGGAGAGCATCGCCATGAGCTTCATCGTCAACCGCCCGGCCGAAGAGCCCGGCTTTGCGCTGGAGCGGCAGGAGGGCAGCGGCCGCACCATGCGCTACAGCATCCGCGGCTACGCGGCGCAGCGGCCCGAGGGCGAGCGCTACAGCGGCTGAAGGGGCCTGCGATGAACGCGCCGCTCTATCGCATCCCCGGCGCGGCTGCTGCGGTCGGCACGCCGCAGCCGCCCGCGCAGCCGGGCAGCCCGGAATTGGAACCCGGCAACGAAGCTCGGCCCCGCACGGTCGGCGACGTGCTGCAACGCAGCCAGGTCGAGTCCGTCATCGCCGAGCTGGATGCCGATCTCGTCGGCCTGGCGCCCATCAAGGCCCGCGTGCGCGACATCGCCGCGCTGCTGGTCATCGACAAGCTGCGCGCTGCCTGCGGCCTGCAGGGGCAGACGCCGTCGCTGCACATGTGCTTCACCGGCAACCCCGGCACCGGCAAGACCACCGTTGCGCTGCGCATGGCGCAGATCCTTCACCGCCTGGGCTATGTGCGCAAAGGCCATCTGGTGGCCGTCACGCGCGACGACCTGGTGGGCCAGTACATCGGCCACACCGCGCCCAAGACGAAAGAGGTGCTGAAGAAGGCGATGGGCGGCGTGCTCTTCATCGACGAGGCCTACTACCTCTACCGGCCCGAGAACGAGCGCGACTACGGCCAGGAGGCCATCGAGATCCTGCTGCAGGTGATGGAGAACCAGCGTGACGACCTGGTCGTGATCCTGGCTGGCTACAAGGACCGCATGGACACCTTCTTCAAGTCCAACCCGGGGATGTCCTCGCGCATCGCGCACCACCTCGACTTCCCGGACTACGCGCCCGACGAGCTGCTGCAGATCGCAGACCGCATGCTGGCCGCGCAGCACTACCGCTTCGGCAGCGGGGCGCGCGAGGCCTTTGCCGACTACCTGGGACGCCGCGTGCAGCAGCCGCACTTTGCCAATGCGCGCAGCGTGCGCAATGCGCTGGACCGCGCGCGGCTGCGCCAGGCCAGCCGGCTGTTTGCCGACCGCGACCGCGCCTGGACGGCGGACGACCTGAGCACGCTGGAGCCGGCCGACATCCTGGCCAGCCGCGTGTTCCAGGGCGGGGCCTCAGCCGCGGGGCAGGGCGCGGGGCAGGGCGAGATCCCCGCCACGACGGCCATCCCGTCGGCGCCTCAGCCCACCACGCGCCAGCCCGACCCGCAAGCCGCCTGACCGGCTGCGCCTGCCCTTTCACTCAACAACAAACCGCAGAAGCCCGCCATGACCCCTTCCACACCCCATGCCCGATACGCCCAGCAGACGCCTGCAGCGACGGACCTGCACGCCTGGCTGGCCGACCAGCCCGCCGGCCTGCAGGCGGTGGTCGCCAGCCTGGCCCAGGCCTGTGTGGCGGTGGCGGACGTGGCCGGGCGTGGCGTTCTGACGCGGCTGCAGGAGACGGCTGCAGCGTCCGCGGCGGCGTCTGCTGTCGCTGTGGCGGTGGCAGCCACGGGGGCCGAGCTGCTGGATCGCTCCTCGCCTCAGCACCCGGCCGCCTTGCCGCCCGGTGTCACCGCCCAGCGGCTGGAGCAGCTGGCCGACGGCCTCATCGCCTCTGTCCTGTCGGCCTGCGGGCCCGTCGCGGGCTGGGCCAGCGAGGAGGCGAATGAGCCCATCGCCTCGCCGGCGCATGCCACGGCCGGCGAGCTGCTGGTGATCTACGACCCGCTGGACGGCTGCTCCAACATCGAGGCCAACATCTCCATCGGCACCATCTTCTCGGTGATGGCCCACCCGCAGCCGGGCCGCGTGCCGCAGCCGGGCGACTATCTGCAGCCCGCCTCGCGCTTGCTGGCCGCGGGCTATGTGCTCTACGGCCCGGCCACGGTGCTGGTGCTGAGCTGCCGCAACGGCGTGCATGCCTTCACGCTGGACCGCGCGGCCGGCCGCTGGCTGCTTACCCGCAGCCGCATCGCCGTGCCGGCGCACACGCATGAGTTCGCAGTCAACGCGGCCAACCAGCGCTTCTGGGACAAGCCGGTGCAGCGCTACATCGCCGAATGCGTGGCCGGTGAGGCCGGCCCGCGGCGACAGGACTTCAGCATGCGCTGGGTGGCCAGCATCGTCGCCGAGGTGCAGCGCATCCTCACCCGCGGCGGCGTCTTCCTCTACCCGCGCGATGCCCGCGAGCCGCAGCGCCCGGCGCGGCTGCGCCTGCTGATGGAAGCCGGCCCGATGGCGCTGCTGATGCACGAGGCCGGCGGTGGCGCCACCACCGGCACGCACGATCTGCTGCATGCCGTGCCCGAGGCGCTGCACGAGCGCACGGCGGTGATCCTGGGCTCGCGCGCCGAGATCGACCGCATTGCCAGCTACCACGAGGAGCCGCACGAGAACGTGTCGCTGCCGCTGTTCAAGACGCGCTCGCTCTTCGTGCAGCCGCAGGCTTGACGAGGCACCGGCCATGTCCAAGAAGCACCCCATCATCGTCGTCACCGGCTCCAGCGGGGCGGGCACGACCACGGTCAAGTCCACCTTTGATGCCATCTTCCGCCGCGAGGGCGTGAGTGCGGCGGTGATCGAGGGCGATGCCTTCCACCGCTACACCCGCGCCGAGATGAAGCTGCGCGTGGCCGAGCATGAGCAGCGCGGGCATGACCTCAGCCACTTCGGCCCGGATGCGAATGAATGGGCCGAGCTGGAGCAGCAGTTCCGCGCCTATGGCGAGACCGGCTGCTGCAAGACGCGGCTGTACCTGCACAACGACGACGAGGCGCGCGAGCACGGCCAGGACGCCGGCACCTTCACGCCCTGGCAGGACACGCCGGCCGGCACCGACCTGCTGTTCTACGAAGGCCTGCACGGCTGCGTGAAGACCGATGCGGTGGACGTGGGCCGCTACGTGGACCTGAAGATCGGCGTGGTGCCCATCATCAACCTGGAGTGGATCCAGAAGATCCACCGCGACACGAAGTTCCGCGGCTACTCCAAGGAGGCCGTCTCCGACACCATCCTGCGCCGCATGTCGGACTACGTGCACTACATCTGCCCGCAGTTCGCCGAGACCGACATCAACTTCCAGCGCGTGCCGGTGGTGGACACGTCCAACCCCTTCATCGCCCGCGATGTGCCCACGGCAGGGGAAAGCATGACGGTGATCCGCTTCCGCAACCCGCGCGGCATCGACTTCCCGTATCTGCTGTCGATGATCCACGACTCGTTCATGTCGCGGGCCAACACCATCGTCGTGCCGGGCGGGAAGATGGACCTGGCCATGCAGCTGATCCTCACGCCCATGATCCTGCGGCTGATGGAGATGCGGCGCGCGCAGCTTCACAAATGACCGTCACCCGTGACCGTTACCAATGAGCGTCATCCGTGACCGTCACCCGTGACCGTCACAAGCCGACCTCACCAGCGACCCCACAACGAACTACCCAGGAGACCCTCATGCGCTACCACCTGCTCACCTTCGACCTGGACGGCACGCTGGTCGACACCGCCGCCGAGATCGCCGAGGCGGCCAACCGCACGCTGGACGACTTCGGCCTGCCCCGCCAGCCGGCGGCCGACATCACGCGCCTGATCGGTCGCGGCACGCGCGAGCTGATGCTGGCCCTGCTGCGCCAGGCGCGGGCCGATCTGGATGCGGAGCCGGTGCTGGCCCGCTTCGACCGCCATTACGGCGACACCACCGGCACCGAGGCGCGCGTGTACGAGGGCTGCCTGGACGGCCTGCAGCGCCTGCGCGAGGCCGGCCTGCGCCTGGCCTGCGTCACCAACAAGGAAGAGCGCTTTGCGCTGCGCGTGCTGGAGGTGACGGGCCTGTCCGGCTGCTTTGACCTGGTCATCGGCGGTGACACGCTGGTGCACAAGAAGCCGCACCCGCTGCCCATCCTGACCTGCATGACCGAGCTGGGCGGCACGCCGGCTACCACCGCGCACGTGGGCGACTCGCGCATCGACGTCGAGGTGGCGCGCAACGCCGGCGTGGGCGCCTGGGTGGTGCCCTATGGCTACAACGGGGGCGAGGCGATCGAGGCGGCCGAGCCCGAGATGATGTTCGACGACATCGCCGCCGTGGCCGACCATGTGCTGGGCGACCGCCTGGCGCGTGCGGCCTGAGCCTTGGGTGAAGCACGACGAAGTGCGACGAAGTGCGGCCGTCATGACCCTGCGAGCGTTGATCTGGGATGTGGACGGCACGCTGGCCGAGACCGAGCGTGACGGCCATCGGCGGGCCTTCAATGCCGCCTTCGCCGAGCTCGGCCTGCCCTGGAGCTGGACGGTGGAGCGCTATGGCGAGCTGCTGACCACCGCCGGCGGCTACGAGCGCCTGCTGCGCGACCTGGCCGTGCGCGAGGACGCTCCGCCCGCGGGCCCGCAGCGCGAGGCCCTGGCCCGCGAGCTGCACCGGCGCAAGAACCAGCACTACGCCTGGCTGGTGCGCCAGGGCCGCATCGCGCTGCGCGGCGGCGTGCGCGAGCTGATGGACGAGGCGCGCGCCGCTGGGCTGCTGCAGGCCATTGCCACCACCACCAGCCGCGCCAATGTGGACGCGCTGCTGTCGGCCCAGCTGGGGCCGGGATGGCAGGCGGCATTCGATTGCATCGCCTGCGCTGAGGATGCGCCGCTGAAGAAGCCGCATCCGCAGGTGTATGAGCTGACCCTGCGGCGCCTGGGCCTGGCACCACACGAGGCGCTGGCCATCGAGGACTCGCCCAACGGCATCCAGGCCGCGCAGGCCGCCGGCGTGCCGGTGCTGGTGACGGCCAGCGTCTACTTTGCCGGGGCGGCTGCGGCGCGCGGTCCGGGCATCGTCGCGGCAGGGGCCGGCCTGGATCGTGTGGACGGCTGGACGCGGGACGAGGCGATCAACACGAGCCATGAGAGCCCTGCGGCCGGCGGGCGCATCGGTCTGGCCGTGCTGCAACGCTGGCATGCCACGCCGGCGCTGCAGGAGCGAGGCGGGGTGGGGAGGGGCGTTGGAACGCCGGCAGCGGTGATGCAGGCGCGGTGATGCGGGCGCGGTGATGCGGGCGCGGTGATGCAGGTGCGGTGATGCCGTTGCCCTGACCGTGGGTTGCCAGCCGCGGCCGTGCCCTGCGGCCGGACTGCCGGCAGGCCACAAGGCTGCACGGCCAGGCGGCCAGGCGCTCGCCCCCAGGTGGCGTCAGTCTTCCTCGCCCTGCTCGGCCAGCCGGCTGGCCAGCACCTTGTCCACGCGCTTGCCGTCCATGTCGACGACCTCGAAGCGCCAGCCTTCCCACTCCACGACGTCGGCCGTGCGCGGCAGGCGGCCCAGCAGCAGCATCACCATGCCGGCCAGGGTGTTGTAGCGGCCGCGGTCCTCATCCGGCACCTCGCGCAGCTCCAGGCGGTCCTTGAGCTCATGGATGGGGATCATGCCGTCCACCAGCCAGGAGCCGTCCTCGCGCTGCACCGTCCAGGCATCCTCGGGCTCCGGCGTCGTGAACTCGCCGGTGATGGCCTCCAGCACGTCGCGCAGGGTGATCACGCCCTGCACCTCGCCGTATTCATCCACCACGAAGACCATCTGCACGCTGGAGGCACGGAAGTGCTCCAGCAGCTCCATCCCTGAGAGCGTTTCGGGCACGAAGACCGCCGGCTGCAAGCCTTCTTCGAGCGAGATGGAGCCGGCGGCCGTCATCTGGTGCAGCAGGCTCTGGGCCGTGACCACGCCCAGCACATCATCCAGCCCGCCGCGGCACACCGGGTAGCGCGAGTGGCCGTGCTCGCGCATCACCGCCAGCGCCTGCTCCACCGGCTCGGTGGCGTCCAGCCAGGCGATGTCGCCGCGCGGGATCATCATCGAGCCGATCTGCCGGTCGTCCAGGCGGAAGACGTTGCGCACCATCTGGTGCTCGTGCGCCTCGATGATCCCGGCGTCCAGGCCTTCTTCCAGGCTGGCGGCGATCTCCTCTTCGGTCACCGGCCGGGCCGCGCCTTCGCGGATGCCCAGCAGGCGCAGGATGCCCTGGGTGGATGCGGTCAGCAGCCGCACGAAGGGCCGGGCCATGCGTGAGAGCCAGTCCATCGGCGGGGCCACGATGCGGGCCACGATCTCGGGGTAGAGCTGGCCCAGCCGCTTGGGCACCAGCTCGCCGAAGATGATGGTGCAGTAGGTGATGATCACCACCACCAGCGCGGTGGCCGACAGACCGGCCGCCCGCTCGCTGATCATCGGCAGCTGCCCGTGCAGCCACGTGGCCAGCGGCGCAGAGAAGGCGGCCTCGCCGACGATCCCGTTGAGCACGCCGATCGACGTGATGCCGATCTGCACCGTGGACAGGAACTGCGTGGGGTTGTCGTGCAGCTCCATCGCCTTGCGCGCCCCGGCGTCGCCGCTTTCCACCAGCACCTGCAGCCGCGCCTTGCGGCTGGCGGCCAGGGCCATCTCGGACATGGCGAAGACGCCGTTCAGGATGATGAGGAACGCAAGCAGCGCGACTTCCATAGAGGGCCCCGCGCGCAGTCAGCCGGGCCGGTGGTGAGGGGCTGTCCAGCGTAGCAGAATCGCCCCGATGCACTACCTCGTCGGAGATATCCAGGGCTGCTGCGACGCCCTGGACCGCCTGCTGGCGGAGATCGCGTTTTCGCCGTCGCGTGACCGGCTCTACGTGCTGGGCGACCTGGTCAACCGCGGGCCGGCATCGCTGGGTACGCTGCAGCGCCTGCGCGGCCTGGGGGACGCCGCCACCTGCCTGCTGGGCAACCATGACATCCACCTGCTGGCCGCCGCCTGCGGCGTGCGCCCGCTGCATGCCAGCGACACGCTGGACGACATCCTGCAAAGCCCTGACCGCAACGCCTGGATCGACTGGCTGCGCCACCGCCCCGTGGCCGTGCACGAGCAGGGCTGGCTGATGGTGCATGCCGGCGTGGCGCCGCAATGGGACTTGGCGCTGACGCTGCAACTGGCCGCCGAGCTGCAGGACGGCCTGCGCTGTGATGACCTCACCGGCTTCCTGCGCAGCCTCTTCGGCAACGAGCCCTCGCTGTGGTCCGACGCGCTGGTGGCGCCGGAGCGCCAGCGGCTGACCGTCAACGCGCTCACGCGCATCCGCTTCGTCGATGCCGAGGGCCGGCTGGAGTTCAAGACCAAGGAGGCCGCCGGCGCCCCGCCGGGCTGCATGCCGTGGTTCGACCACCCGCAGCGCCGCACCCGCGGCGTGCCCATCGCCTTCGGCCACTGGTCCACGCTGGGCCTGCTGGACCGGCCCCACCTGCTGGCCCTGGACACCGGCTGCGTCTGGGGCGGCAAGCTGACTGCTGCGCGCATCGACGGCCCGCAGCGCGAGATCATCCAGGTGGGCTGCAGACAGGCGCAGAAGCCGGGCAGGTGAGGGCGCACGGGCGCAGCTCCACGGCCCTGCCGCCTACAATCCGCCGATTCGACACGGCCCCCGGGATGGGCGGCCGCTGCTCGATGGAGGTGTGGCCGAGTGGTTTAAGGCACTGGTCTTGAAAACCAGCGAAGGAGCGATCCTTCCGTGAGTTCGAATCTCACCGCCTCCGCCAGATCTTGAAGAAGTCGCTCGGCAGGCTGTCTCACCTTGCGGCACTGATGCCAGCCATCGCGAACACCCCCACGCCTTCCTGCTTGGCTCGCCGCTTGGCGGCTGCGGCGGCAGAGGCGATGTCCTCGGGGGCCAGCATGCAGCCGGCATCGATCTGCACCGCCCCCACGCACAGCGTGGTGCAGGGGTGGAAGCGGCGGGTGCCGTAGCGGTCTTCCGCATGGATGCCGCCGGCTTCACGGTCGGCGGCATCGAACAGGGCCAGGGCGCGGTGGTTGAAGTCGGCCACGATGGTGCGGCAGCGGGCTTCCCAGTCCTCGCTCTGGAAGAGCACGACGAAGTCGTCGCCGCCGACGTGGCCGACGAAGTCCCGGCGGGTGTCGCAGTGGGTGGAGATGACGCTGGCCGTCAGGCGGATCATCTGGTCGCCGCGCCAGTAGCCGTACTCGTCGTTGAAGGGCTTGAAGTGGTCCAGGTCGAAGTAGGCCGCAACGAAGGGCCGGCGGCTGGCGACCAGGCGCTCGATGTGCTGGGTGATGGGGATGTTGCCGGGCAGCAGGGTCAGCGGGTTGGCATGGCGGGCGGCCTCGACACGGGTCTCGGTGACCGCGCGCACCAGCGACTCACCCGCGCCCAGGCCCAGGTAGGCACCGGCGCGGGTGACGATGAAGCCCTGGCGCAGATAGCGCTGGTCGCTGGCCATGAGCACCTGGGTCAGCTCCTCCATGCCCATGTGTTCGTCCAGGCACAGCGGGGCGGGGCTGGCGACGGTCATGCAGCTCTTGCGGCCGTGCACCTCGCGGAAGAAGGGCTGGGCGCAGGCGCCGATGAAGTCGCGCCGCTCGATCAGGCCGAGCGCGCGGCGCTGCTCGTCCACCACGGCCAGTGCATGCGGCGCCTGCGGGCGGCTGAGCAGCTGGAAGACCTCGTCCACCGTGGTCGCGGGCTGTACCGGCGGCACGTCGATGAGCAGATGGGCGGCGGTCTTGCTGCGCGCAGTGGCCCAGCGCGGCTCGGGCAGCACGGCGACATCGGGGCAGGCGAACACGGCATCGGCCTCTTGCAGCACCTGCCGAACCGGCTGCGGCGCGGGCCTGCCCAGGAACCAGCCCTGGCCATAGTGCACGCCGATGTCGCGCAGCACGCGCAGCTGCTCCTCGTCCTCAATGCCCTCGGCCACCAGCGAGGAGCCGAAGGTCTCAGCCAGGTGCAGCAGGGCGCGGAAGGTCTGCAGCTTGTCCGCGCTGCGCGCCAGATCGGCGGTGAAGTACTTGTCGATCTTGACGATGGCGGGCTGCAGCTCGGACCACAGCCGCAGGCTGGAGCGGCCGTCGCCGAAGTCGTCCAGCGCGAGGGTGACGTTGCGCTGGCGGAGCTGGCGAGCGATGTCCAGCAACTGGGCCATGTCCTGCACGCGCTCGTGCTCGGTAAGCTCGATGACGATGGCCGATGGCGGCACGCCCAGGCTGGTCAGCAGCGTCAGCGTGCGGCTGCGGCCTTCGCCGCTGAGCGCCTGCGTCAGCGCCGACGCGCTCATGTTGACGAAGAGCCTGCCGCCTGCGCCACTGGCGGCCCAGGCGGTGACGGCGCAGCGCATGCATTCGATCTCCAGGTCCAGCTCGCAGCCCTCGGCGCGCGCTGCGGCGAAGAGTGCATCGGGTGCGGCCAGCGGGCTGCCCAGTGGGCCGCGGATCAGGGCCTCGTGGCCGACGATCTCGCCGCTGGCCAGATCGGCGATGGGCTGGAAGTGCGGGGTGAGCGCGCCAGCGGTGATCAGGCTGCGCACACCGGCCTGCCGCGGCAGGAAGGCGCCGAACACGGTGCGGGCGCCGAGGTGGGCGTTAAGGGCGTTAGACGAGTGGGGCAGGTGGAGTACGGCGGACATGTCGGCAGGGCAGGCGGTGGGACGGTCGGGACGGAGCCGACGCCATCTGGGCCGCGATTGCGCCCTGCGGCGATGAAGGCTTCATGACGTGCCGGCGCGGCATGTCACGCAGCGGCCCGCGGCGTGAGCTCTTCCACACCGCGCCGCCCGCCGGCCGTTGCTTTCAGTACACGTCCCGCCGCAGGCGCCCGTCTTCCTGCAGGGCCTGGCAGCACGCTTCACCCAGCAGGGCCTTGAGCACCGCGTCCACCTCGCGGCCCATGCCGTCGCGGCTGCCGCAGATGTAGATGGCGCCGCCGCCTTCCACCCAGGCGCGCACGTCGTCCGCGGCGTCGGCCAGCAGGTGCTGCACATAGCGGTGGCGGCCGCCGTCGCGGGAGTAGACGCGGTCTTCGCGCTGCAGCCAGCCCTCGGCCCGCCAGCAGGCGGTTTCATCGGCAAAGGGCCGGTCGCAGGCGGCCTGGCGCTCGCCGTAGACCAGCCACAGGGGCGGGGTGTCGCCGGGGGCGCGGCCCTGTACCGCGGCCTGGCCGATGCGCTGGCGCATGTGCGCGCGCAGGCCGGCGATGCCGCTGCCGTTGCCGATGAGCAGCAGCGGGCGGTGGGCATTGCCGGCGATGCGAAAGCCGCTGTGCGGGCGGATGGACAGCGGCACGGTGTCGCCGTGGCGCCCGGTTGCGGTGAGCCAGCCGGAGACGCGGCCGGGGCTGCCGTCCGGGCGCTGAGCCGTGCGCACGACCAGGTGCAGCGCGCCGTCTGCGGGCACCGAGGCGATGGAGTAGTCGCGTGCCTGATCCGGCAGGTGCGGCGGCTGGATGCTGACCAGGTCGCCAGCCTCCCAGGCGGGCAGCGGGCCGCCTGCGGGCTGCAGCACCAGGTGGTGCAGTGGCTGGCCCAGGCTGCCAGGGTTGAGCAGGCGGCTGTCCACCAGCAGCCACGGCGCGCAGGCGGGCGTCTGCCAGTCGGGCAGATCGACGCTGCCCACGCGCAGGGCGAGCTCGTCGCGCCAGCGCTGCAGGGCGGCGGGGTCGGCGTTGTCCACCTCGATGCGCTCGAACATCGGCCGCGCGCCACGGGCAACCAGCCAGCCGTCCAGCGCGCGGCCGAAGCCGCAGAAGCGCGCGTAGTCGCTGTCGCCCAGGGCGAGCAGGCCGACCTGCAGGTGCGACAGGTCGATGTCGTCGCGCGCCATGCAGTGGCGCACGAATGCCGCGGCGCTGTCGGGCGGATCGCCTTCGCCATAGGTGCTGGCGATGCACAGCAGGTGGTCGATGCGCGCCAGCTCTTCGGCGCGCAGCGCGCCCAGCGGCAACAGGCGCACCGGCAGGCCGGCGGCATGCAGGGCCTGGGCCGTCTGCAGGGCCAGGGCCTCGGCCTGGCCGGTCTGGCTGGCATGGGCCACGCACCAGCGCGGGCCAGGGGCGGCCGCATCAGGCAGGCCGTCCAGCAGGGCCGCGGCATCGCGCTGCGCCGCGTGGCGGCGGCGCGCGTGGTGCCAGGCCACCAGCAGGCAGAAGAGGGTATAGAGCAGGGCGACGGCCGCCGCCCAGGCGTAACGGGTGTTGCTCATGGGCAGGGCATCGGGCGGGTGACGGCGTTCATGCCGCCAGCGCCTGCAGTGCGGGGGTGAGCAGCTCGTGCAGGCTGCCGTCGGGCCGGCGCTGGATGAAAAGAGCCGCGATGCCGTGCTGCCGCGCCAGCGCGGCGCCGGCGTCGGCGCCCAGCACGGTCAGCGCGGTGGACCAGGCGTCGGCCCACATGCAGGACGGGTGCACCACGCTGACCGAGGCCAGGCCGTGGGCGATGGGCCGGCCGCTGCGCGGGTCGATGGTGTGGGGCAGGCGCCGGCTGCCGGCGGCGTAGAAGCGGCGGTAGTCGCCGGAGGTGGCGACGCTCAGCCCGTGCAGGGCCAGACGCGTGCGCGTTGGTGCGGCTGACGCGGCTGACGCGGCAGCTTGGGCCGAGGGCGAAGACGGCGCCGCGCGCAGTGTCGTGAGTGTGCCGATGGGCGCGGCGGGCGGCTGCTCCAGCTCCACCCACCAGGGCTGGCCGTCCGGGCGCAGGCCGTGGCCGCGCAGCTCGCCGCCGACCTCCACCAGCGCGTGGGCGATGCCCATGCCGCGCAGGCGCAGCGCGATGCGGTCCACCGCATGGCCCTTGGCGATGGCGGAGAAGTCCAGCCGCAGACCGCCGGGCTGCAGCAGGCGGCGCGCATGGGGCTGCCAGCGCAGCCGCCGCCAGTCGGCATGGGGCAGCACCTGGGCCACGGCATCGTCAGCGGGGGGCAGGAAGCCCGGGTCGCTCCAGCGCGGCGCGGGGCCGAAGCCCCACAGGTCCACCAGCGCGCCGGCCGCGGGGTTGAAGGCGCCGGCGGACCACTCGGCCATCTGCAGCGCGGCGCTCAGCACCTCGGCCATCGCCTCGGGCAGCGTGTGCCAGCTGCCGGGCGCGGCGCGGTTGCAGCGGCTGATGTCGCTGTCCTCGCGCCAGGTGCTCATCTGCGCCACGACGGTGTGCAGCTCTTGCTCGATGGCTGCGCGCACGGCGGCGGTGGGCGCGTCCGGCCGCCCGGCCCAGCGCACCTGCCAGGTGGTGCCCATGCTGGCGCCGGACAGCTCGTGGACGCGGGCGCCGAACAGCGGCTCGCTGCCGTCGGGCGCCAGCGGGACGAGGACGCGGATGGCCGGCCTCGTCACTAGGACGGCAGCACTTCCAGCGTGACGCTGTAGTTGGAGCGGCGCGTGGGCTGCTCCAGCGTGCCGGCCGGGCCGGCGTCCGGGCGGGCCATGCCGGGGCCGCCCGCACCGCCAGGGCCGCCGCCTTCACCAGGGCCGCCGGGCCCACCAGCCGGGCGGGCCGGCGCGACGTTGAGCCAATACATGCCCGCCGCCGGCCACTTGATGCTGACCTTGCCGTCGGCATCGGTTGCGAGGCTCATCTCGCCCAGCTCGCTGCGGTAGCGCTTGCCCGCCAGGATGACGGTGACGGCATAGCCCGCGGCCGGCTTGCCGCCGTCCAGGAAGCGGAAGGTGGCGGCCTCGCCGGCCACCAGGTCGGTGGGGTGGGTCACCGGCACCAGCTCGATGCCCACGCCGGTGGGCTTGAGGTTGTCGGTGGTGGGCTTGCCCGAGGTGACGAAGGTCTCGACGCGGTTGGACGCTTGCGTTACGCGCAGCTCGGTCGCGTTGGCCGGGATGGCCTTGGCCAGCTCGGCCTTGGAGCCGCGCACGCGCTTGGTCTCGTTGCCCACCTTGAAGCTCGCCATCAGGCCGTCGCTCACCAGGGCGATGCGGTAGGTGCCCGGTTGGGCCAGCTTGACGTCGAAGACGCTGCGGTAGCGGCCCTTGGCGGCGTTCTCGGCCTGCACGGGCTGGCCGTTGGGCCCGGTGACCACCAGCTGATCCAGGCTGCCGGCGTTGTGGTCGGCAAAGAAGATGTCGTTGGACACCGCGGCGTCCACGGACACCCACGGGTCCTGGCCCGAGAACACGGTGCCCGAGGGCAGCAGCCAGGCTCGGTGCGCCTGCACGCCCATCGGGGCAGACAGGGCGGCCGCCAGGGCCAGGGACAAGGTCAGGGCGCGTGCATTGAACAGGCGTTTCATCTCGGCGTCTCCAGTTGGCTGCGGATTCAGGGTTTGACGGCCAGCGTCACGGCGCCCAGCTCATCGCTGCCGGCTGCCTTGGCGGTGGTGGCGGACTTGGGCGGCCAGGTGAAGGGCACGCGCACCAGCTCGCGGCCGCCGACCTCGCGCGCGGCCTCGACCACCACGTTGTAGTCACCGGCGGGCAGCTTGGACAGGGCCGGGTGGCTGCCTGGGACGTTGAGCGTCTGCTCGCCCGGGGCACGGGTGGCACCGCTCAGGCCGTCCACGGGCATGCTGAGTTCGCGGCCGCTCTTGCGCCACCAGGTGCGCAGGTCCTTGAGCCACTTGTTGCCCTCGTTGTTGCGCAGCTTGATGTCGTACCAGACGGCCAGGTTGGCCACGTGCGCCTGGTCGGGCTTCTCGATCCACATGGCCACATAAGGCCGGTGGTACTCGGCCACGTTCAGGCGCGGGATCTCGACCTTCAGGCTCAGGTCGGCGGCCACGGCGGGCCAGGCGAAGCTGGCGGCCGACAGGGCGGCGGTGTAGCGCAGGTTCATGCGTCGGTGCTCCTTGGGGGGGGCTCGTTCGATGGGATCGTTGGAGGGGCAGGATCAGTGGGTGAACAGGATCAGCAGCAGCAGCGGCAGCACCAGCCCCAGGGCCACCATCGGCCAGGTGCCGGGCCGCTGCGCGGCGTGGAACTTGAGGATCAGCAGCCCGGTGAGGCAGAAGACCAGGCAGGCGGCGGCAAAGACATCCAGGAACCACTTCCAGGCCGCTCCGGTGTGGCGGCCCTTGTGCAGGTCGTTGAGGTAGCTGATCCAGCCGCGGTCGGTGCGCTCGTACTCCACCTCGCCGCTGTCGCGGGCGATGCGCAGCCAGGCGTCACCGCCGGGGCGGGGCAGGGCGATGTAGACCTCATCGAGCGACCATTCCGCCTGCGCGGCCGGCAGCTCGATGTCCAGCGCCTGCTGCAGCCAGTCGCGCACGGGCGGCGGCAGCTCGGCCTTGCGCTCGTCGTCATCGGCTGCATCGGCGCGCAGCAGGGCGCGCAGATCGGCGGGCAGCTGGGCGCTGCGCTGCTGCACCGTCTGCTGCGCGGGGATGTCGGCCGCGTGGTTGAGCGTGATGCCGGTCAAGGCGAACAGCAGCATGCCGATCAGGCAGATGGCCGAGCTCACCCAATGCCATTGGTGCAGCGTCTTCAGCCAAGCGGCGCGGGTCGAGGTGGGCGAGGAAGGCATCTGCGCGCAATGATAATCATTCTTGTTTGGGGAGGGGCAAGCCCTCGTCGCGCTGCCAGCCGCCACCCAGGGCCTTGTAGAGGTCCAGCGTGGAGACCAGCCGGTCCAGCCGCTGCGTCACCAGCCCCTCTTGCGCCGAAAAGAGCCCCCGCTGCGCGTCCAGCACGGCCAGCAGGTCGCCCGCGCCCTCGCGGTAGCGCAGCTCGGCCAGGCGCAGGCTGCGCTGCGCCTGCTCGACCAGCTCGCGCTGCAGCAGCTCCTGGCGGCGGCTGCGGTCGGCATTGGACAGGCCGTCGTCCACCTCCTTGAAGGCCGTGCGCACCGCGCTGCGGTAGGTCTCCAGCAGCACCAGCCATTGCGACTCGACGCCTTCGGCCTGCAGGCGCAGGCGGCCGCGGTCGAACACGGTGTGGGCCAGCGACAGGCTGATGGCGGCGGTCGTCGTGGGGTTGGCCAGGCTCAGCAGCGCGGTGGTGCCCAGGCCCGCGGAGCCGGTCAGCGCGACACTGGGCAGCAGCTCGGCACGTGCGGCGACCACATCGGCCCGGGCAGCGGCCAGCTGCGCCTCGCTGGCCGCCAGGTCGGGCCGGCGCAGCAGCAGCTCGGACGGCAGCATGGGCGCCACCTCCGGGATGGTGAGGTCCATGAAGCCCTCGGGCTGCAGGGCGGCGCCGGCCTGCGGCATGGCGCCCATCAGCAGGGCCAGGGCCGACTCCGTCTGGCGCAGCTGCACCTCCAGCGGCACCAGGGCCGTCTGCTGCGTGAGCACCGTGCTGCGCTGCTGCGAGACCTCCAGCGGAGTGGCCACGCCGTTGCGCCAGCGGGCCTCGACGATGCGCAGCACGCGCTCGGCAATGGCCACGTTCTCGCGGGCGATGCGCAGCCGCTCCTGCGTGGCCAGCCACTGGAAGTAGGTCTGGGCCACGGTGGACTGCAGGCTCAGCCGCGCGGCGTCCAGGTCGTAGCGGCTGGCGGCCACGCGCAGCTCGCTGGCCTGCAGGCCGGCGGCCACGCGGCCCCAGAGGTCCACCTCGTAGCTGATGGACAGGTTGAGCTCGGTGCCGCTGTCGCGGCCGCTGACCGCCGGCGTGTCCGGCGCGTCGGTGCGAAAGCCGGTGCGGCCGGTGGCGGCCGTCAGCGCCACGGGCAGGCGGGCGATGTCGGTCTGCTGCCAGGCGATCTCGGCCTGGCGCAGCCGCTGGGCGGCGATGCGCAGGTCGGCGCTGCCGGCCTCGGCCTGCGCCACCAGGCGGACGAGCTGCGGCGAGCCGAAGCCCGTCCACCACGCACGGTCCACGGCGGCAGCCTGGGGCGAGACGCTGGCCGCCTCGGCCCATTGCGCAGGCAGCGGCTGATCGGCGGGAGGGACGGGCGGCTGCACCGCGCAGGCGGAGAGCAGCAGGATGGGCAACAGGGTGGGCAGCAGCTTGTGCAGCACGGCGAGCAGGGCTCGGGGTGCAATGCACCGGGGCGTGCTGCGGGCAAGGGTCGTCATGCGGGACCTCATTCGGAAGCCAGGGCCACGACCGGGTCCAGCCGCGCGGCCTTGCGCGCCGGCAGGAAGCCGAAGATCAGCCCGGTGGCAAAGGCGCAGCCGAAGGCCAGCAGCACCGGCCCGGGCGTGTACTTGATGGGCGTGCCCAGGGCCTGGATGACGGCCGCGGCTCCCAGCCCGCCGACCACGCCCACGGCGCCGCCGATGGCCGACACCACCAGTGCCTCGATGAGGAACTGCTGCATGATGTTTCGCGTGCGGGCGCCGGTGGCCATGCGGATGCCGATCTCGCGGGTGCGCTCGGTCACCGACACCAGCATGATGTTCATCACGCCGATGCCGCCCACCAGCAGCGAGATGGCCGCGATCGAGCCCAGCAGCACGGTCATGGTGTTCTGCGTCTCGGTGGCCGTCTCCATGATCGAGGCCATGTTGCGGATCTGGAAGTCCACCGTGCCGTGGCGCTCGGCCAGCAGCTTCTCCACGTCGGCCTGCGTCTCGTCAATGCGCGCCACGTCCTTCACGGCCACGGTGACGTTGCGCAGGAAGCGCTGGCCGCTCAGGCGCAGCTGGCTGGTCTCGTAGGGCACGAGCACGATGTCGTCCTGGTCCTGCCCGTTGGGTGCGGCGCCCTTGGGTGCCATCACGCCGATCACCTGGAAGATCAGGTTGTTGACCAGCACGTACTTGCCCAGCGGGTCCTCGCCGCCGGGGAAGAGCGCCTTGGCCACCGTCTCGCCCAGCACGGCCACGGTGGCGTAGTCCTTCTCGTCGTCCTCGGTGAAGAAGGCGCCGCGCGCCACCGGCCACTGCCGCGCCAGCGGGTACTTGGCCGAGGTGCCCAGCACGCTGCTGCTGTAGTCGGACTCCTCATAGCGCAGCGTGGCCGTGCTGTTCTGCTCGGGCACGGCGGCCAGCACGTTGGGCACCTCCTGGTCGATGGCCTTCACGTCGGCCTGCACCAGCGTGGCGGTGCTGGAGAAGCCGCGCTGGTTGGGCGCGCCCGGGCGCACCAGCAGCAGGTTGGAGCCCATCGCGCTGATGCGGTCGATCACCGCCTGCTTGGCGCCGTCGCCGATGGCCAGCATGGCGATCACCGAGCCCACGCCGATGACGATGCCCAGCAGCGTGAGC
The DNA here is from genome assembly GCA_016219375.1 of Burkholderiales bacterium. Lineage (GTDB taxonomy): Bacteria > Pseudomonadota > Gammaproteobacteria > Burkholderiales > Burkholderiaceae_C > Aquabacterium. The sequence continues at coordinate 76,400 of JACRNC010000021.1, read as the reverse complement.
ACCGAGCGGAAGATGTTGGCCCGCAGCGCGCGCAGGGCCGTCCTGGCCGCCTCCACCACGTCGCCCAGGTGCGACTCCTGCGCCGCGCGCGGCTGCCAGGCCAGGGCTTGCGGACGGGCGGCCGCCGGCGGGCCGGGGTCGGCGACGATGCGGCCGTCCTTGATCTCGATGACGCGGTCGGCATGCTCGGCCACCTCGGCCGCGTGGGTGATCAGGATGACGGTGTGGCCCTGCTCGGCCAGCTCCTTGAGCAGGCGGATCACCTCCGCGCCGCTGCGGCTGTCCAGCGCGCCGGTGGGTTCGTCGGCCAGGATGACGCGCCCGCCGTTCATCAGCGCGCGGGCGATGGACACGCGCTGCTGCTGCCCGCCGGAGAGCTGGTTGGGCCGGTGGTGGCCACGGTCGACCAGGCCCAGGCGGGCGAGCAGCTCGTCGGCCCGCGCGCGGCGCTCAGTGGGCGCCACGCCGGCATAGACGGCCGGCACCTGCACGTTCTCCGCCGCGCTGGCGGTGGCGATCAGGTTGTAGCTCTGGAAGACGAAGCCGAAGGCATCGCGGCGCAGCAGGGCCAGCTCGTCGCGATCCAGCCGCGACACGTCCTGGCCCAGGAAGCGGTAGCTGCCGCTGCTGGGCTTGTCCAGGCAGCCCAGGATGTTCATCAGCGTGGACTTGCCCGAGCCCGACGCGCCCATGATGGCCACCAGCTCGCCGGGGCGGATGACCAGGTCGATGCCGTGCAGCACCTGCACCTGCAGGTCGCCGTTGGAGTAGGTCTTGGTGATGCCGCGCAGCTCGATCAGCGGGGCGTCGGGCGGCGCGGCCGCGGGCACCGCCTGGGCGGCGGTGCGGGCCACGGCGGATGGGGTGGAGCTCATGCGCTCAACGCCCCCGTGCGCCGCCGGCCATGCCACCGCCGGACAGGCCGCCCATGCCGGGGCCGCCCGCACCTGCCGGCCCGCCCGGGCCGCCCAGGCCACCCGGCCCGCCCGGGCCCTGCTGGGCGGCATTGCGCTGCTCGCTGGCCTTGACCCGCGTGCCGGCGATCACGCGGTCGCCTTCCTTCAGGCCCGACAGCACCTGCGCATGCACGCGGTTGCTGATGCCGATGGTCACGTCGCGCTCGGCGATGCTGTCATCGGCCGCCACCACGCGCACCTTGGCCTTGCGCGGCTGCACGCCTGGGGCGGCGGCAGGGCCGCCCGCGCCGTTGCGGCGCGGGTCATGCGGGCGGTCGCGCAAGCCTTCACCTGCCCCATTGCGGGCCGATGCCCGCGGGCCGGATGCCGCACGGGCCGCCGGTATCGCATCGCTTGCGCCGGCCGAGATCGTGGCCGCGGCCGAGGCCGTGGTCGCCGGCTCGGACGCCGCCCCGCGAGGGCCGCGGCGGCTGCGGCGCTCCAGCGTCAGCGCGCCCATCGGCACGGTCAGCACGTCATGCGCCTGGGCAGCGACGAAGAAGACCTGCGCCGTCATCTGCGTCATCAGCCGCCGGTTGTCGTTGGGCACCTCGAACAGCGCGTTGTAGAGCACCACGTTGTTGGTCACCGTGGGCGTGGGCTCGATCTTCTGCAGCCTGCCCCACCAGCGCTGGCCCTGGCTGCCCAGCGTGGTGAAGTAGGCCTGCATGCCGCGGCGCAGCTTGGCGACATCGGCCTCGGAGACCTGGGTCTGCACCAGCATCGTGGACAGATCGGCGATGCGCATCAGCGTGGGCGCCTGCTGGTTGGCGTTCAGCGTCTGGCCCTTGCGCGCGCTGATGCTCACCACGGTGCCGGACATCGGCGCATAGATGCGGGTGTACTTGAGGTTGGCCTCCTCGACGCGCAGGCTGGCCTGCAGTTGCTCCATCTGCGCCTGCAGCGCCGCGGCCTGGGCCTGCGCGGTGCGCACGGCCGTCTCGGCGTTCTGCAGCGTCTCCAGCGTCGTGCCTTCCTCGGCCATCAGCCGGCGCTGGCGGGCCAGATCGCGCTCGGCCTTGGCCAGGGTCATCTGCCGCTCGGCCATCTGCGCCTGCTGCGAGCGCAGCTGCGCCTTGCTGGCCTCGACCTTGGCTGCGGACTGCTCGGCGTCGATCTCGGCCAGCAGGTCGCCCTCCTTGACCTCGGAGCCCACTTCGACGTGGATCACCTTGAGCTGGCCGGAGACCTGCGCGCCCACGTCCACGTAGTCCCGCGGCTGCAGCGAGCCGGTGGCGCTGACCAGGTCCTCGATGTCGCCGCGCTGCACCGTGGCCAGGATGTACTGCTCCTCCAGCGTCTCCGTGCTGCGCGTGGCCAGCCGCCAGCCGCCCCAGGCCAGGGCGACGACCGCGGCCAGGCCGATGGCGGCGCTGAGCCGGCGCAGGAGCTTGCGGCGCGCCGGTGCGGGCGGCGCGGGCGGCGTGAGCGACGCGGAGGGGGCCTCGTTCATCTTGTTCTCACGGGCCTCTAGCCGGCCCTGCAGGTCATGACAGGGCGGCATCGTGCCAGCGGAATGCATACGGCACGAGAAGCGAGTGAGAAGAAGTGATGCGCAGCGCTTTACAAAAGTTGACCTTGTTTGCCGCGAGCGGGGTGAACGGCGAGCGCCGCGTCCTGTCCAGAGCGCCGCCAGCCGGCGGCTCAGCGGCTCAGCGGCCGCGGGCGGCCTTGGCCTCGGCCGGGAAGTGGCTGAGGTGGCCTTCGGCCGCGGCGGCGGCGCGGGCGCGGCGCAGGATCGCGCGGCTCCTGCCCTGGGGTGCCGTCAGCGCCACCTGCTTGGCCAGATCGGTGCTGCCGCAGCGCGGACAGGCGGGGGTGGTGGACGAGCGCACCAGCAGGTCGAACGCGTCGTGGCAGGCGGGGCAGCGGTAGCTGTAGATCGGCATGGGCGCTCCTGGTGCGGGAGGGAGGCTAGAGCTTGCGCACCTCGATGCGGTGCTTCTGCAGCGCGTAGCCGAACTGGCGCGGCGTGACCTTGAGCAGCCGCGCGGCCTTGGCCTGCACCCAGCCGCATTGCTCCAGCGCCCAGATCAGCCGCTCGCGCTCGCCGTCGGGCGGGGCGCTGCCGTACAGGCGCGACGGCGGCTCGGGCACGTGCTCGGCCGGGCCGGTGCGCAGCGGCTCGCCCGGCGGCGGGGACACGGTGGCGGCGGGCGGCGGGTAGGGTGCCGAGTAGGACGCCGGGTGGGACGCCGAGTGCGGCCGGGTGACGACGGGCACGCGCACGGCGGAGACGGCGTCGTCCTTCTCCAGGTGGTGCAGCGCCTGCGTCAGGCAGCTGTTGCGCCTGCAGGGTATGGACAGGTCGCTGATGACCTCGCCCTGCACCATCGTGGCGGTGCGCTCGATGCAGTTCTCCAGCTCGCGCACGTTGCCCGGCCAGTAGCAGCTCTGCAGCACGCGCAGCGCCTCGGGCGTGATGCGCAGCTCGCGGCGGTTGTCGCGGTTGAAGCGGGCCAGGAAGTGCTGCACCAGCGGGCCGATGTCCTCGCGGCGCTCGCGCAGCGGCGGCAGCGTGATGGAGACGACGTTGATGCGGTAGTACAGGTCGGCCCGGTACTCGCCGCGCTGGACCATCTTCTCCAGGTCGCGGTTGGTGGCGCAGATCAGGCGCACGTCCACCTTGACCGGGCGGCTGCCGCCCACGCGCTCGAACTCGCGCTCCTGCAGCACGCGCAGCAGCTTGGCCTGGAAGGCCGGCGAGATGTCGCCGATCTCGTCGAGGAAGAGCGTGCCGCCGTGGGCCAGCTCGAAGCGGCCCTTGCGCTCGCCCACGGCGCCGGTGAAGGCGCCCTTCTCGTGGCCGAAGAGCTCGGACTCCAGCAGCGACTCGGTCAGTGCCGCGCAGTTGACCTTGACGAAGGGCTCGCCCTTGCGCGGCGACAGCTCATGGATGGCGCGGGCGATGGCCTCCTTGCCGGTGCCGCTCTCCCCGCGCAGCAGCACGGTGGCGCGCGAGGGCGCGGCCTGGTGCACCTCGGCGAACACGGCCTGCATGCCGCGCGAGACGCCCACTACGTTCTGCACGCTGTAGCGGCCCTGCAGCTGCTTTTGCAGCCGCACTGTCTCCAGCTGCAGGCGCTGGTGCTCGTCGCGCACCATGCGGTGCAGGTCCACGGTCTGCGCCAGCAGCGTGGCCACCATCGTGAGCAGGCGCTGGTCGTCGCTGAGCCGGGCGCGGCCCTCCATCGCGCGCTGCGCGGCCAGGGCGCCGACGGTGCCGCGCTCGGTCTTGAGCGGCAGCACCAGGAAGGCCATCTGCCGGTCGGCCTGCGCGCCGAAGGCGCCGGTGCGGTCGAGGAACTCCGGCTGGGTGCGCACGTCGGGCACGACGATGGGCATGCCGCTGCGGAAGACGCGGCCGATGATGCCCTCGCCGGGCAGCCAGTGGCCGCGGCTGGTCTGCTCGGCGTCCAGCCCGGTGGCGCAGAACAGGTGCAGCTGGGCGTCGTCGTCGCTGAGCACGATCATCGAGCGGTCCAGCCCCATGTGCGCGGCCAGCACGTTGAGCGCCTGGCGGAAGCTGCGCTCGATGTCCAGCGAGCCGGCCAGCAGCCGGCAGATCTCGTAGACGGTGACCAGCTCCAGGTGCGAGCGGCGGTCCAGCGCGCCCGCGGGCGGCGGGGACAGGACGGCCGCCGCGGCCGGCGGGGACAGCAGGCCCGCCGCGTCCGGCCGGGGCAGCAGGGCCGCCGTGTCCGGCCGGGAGAGCAGGGCCGCCGTGTCCGGCGGCGGGGCGTCGATCGGGTCCTGCAGGCTGCTCATCGGCGGCCTCCTGGCGCCATGCGGCGCGCTGTGACCCGGCGGTGCACCCGGCCGCCGCGCCGGCCCTGGCGGGGACTGCGGAGGTGCGCCGCGCCAGGGGTCGTCGTCCAGGCCAGCACCTGCGCACATGCAAGGACAGGGCCGCCCCTGCATGAGGCATGCGGCGGCACGGCACGTTCTGCGGCGGCATGCAGCAGCACGCGCCGCACCGCCGCGGCGCGCCACTGCGCCGCTGCCGCGCGGGCCTCACCAGACCGATGCATGCGCCAGCAGCCGCTCCACCGGGCGGCCGCCGGCGAGGTGCGCATCGAAGATCTCGGCCACGTCGGCGGGCTGCACGCCGCTGTAGAGCACGCCCTCGGGGTAGACGAGGACGTTGGCGCCGTCGCCGCAGGGGCCCAGGCAGCCGCAGGAGGTGACGGCCACGCCGTCCTGGGCCTGGCGGCGCTGCAGCTCGCCCCAGAAGGCCTGCAGCACGGCGGGCGAGCCGTGGGCGCTGCAGCTGCCGCGCGGGTGCTGCGGCGGGCGCTGCTGGGTGCAGACGAAGACGTGTCGGGCAGGGCGGGGCATGGTCGGCGGCTCCGGTGGCGGGTGGATCGCACCGGCTCAGCCGAACTTGAACAGGATGCCGTGCCCGCCGCGCGGGTAGGACCAGTCCACGTTGGCGTGCTCGGTGCAGATGATCCGGCAGCTGCCGCACTCCAGGCAGCCGTCGGTGATGAGGGTGACGGCGCCGTTGCCCTCGGCCTTGTAGCAGGCGGCCGGGCAGACGAAGGTGCACGCCTGGCTGCTGCACGCGCTGCGGCAGATCTCCGCATCGCGGATGCGGATGTGCGGGCGGCCGTGGTCGACCTTGTAGCGGTTCTGGAAGAGCTTCTCTTCCACGTTGACGTTGGGCTGCGTGCTCATCGGAAGGCCCTCCAGAGCTTGTAGGCGTCGCCGACCAGGCCCCTGATCGAGCGCGTGCGGCGGAAGTCGGCCAGGATCTCGCGCTCCTTGGTCTTCTTGTCCACGCCGTCGACGGTGAACAGCGTCTTGGCGGCCTGGTTGACCAGTTGCGGATAGGCGGTGAAGAACTGCCGGTTGCGGTGGAAGACCTGCGGCATGTCGCGGTACTTGTGCAGGTCCTTCATGACGAAGCTGTGGTCGAGCTTGTCCTTGTAGGCCTTGAGCGTGCGCGCGGTCATCGGCTTGCCGGCGGCGCGGGCCTCGATGATGGTCTCGGCGGCCAGGCGGCCGGTGGTCATGGCCAGGTTGGAGCCCTCGCGGTGCACCGCGTTGACGAAGCCGCCGGAGTCGCCCACGATCAGCCAGCCGTCACCGCAGACCTGCGGCACCGCGCGCAGCCCGCCTTCGGGGATGAGGTGGGCGCAGTACTCCTTCATCTCGCCGCCGGCGATCAGCGGGGCGATGCTGGGGTGGCGCTTCAGGCGCTCCAGCAGCGCATAGGGCGAGGTGCGGTTGGGGTTGGCCTTGAAGTCGCCGAGCATGCAGCCGATGCCGATGGTCAGCGAATCGCGGTTGGTGTAGAGGAAGGCCGTGCCCATCATGCCGTCGGTGACCTTGCCGACCATCTCGATGACCACGCCCTCTTCCTCGCCCACGTTGAAGCGCTCGCGCAGGGTCTCCTCCGGCATGAAGAGGATCTCCTTGACCGCCAGGGCCACGTCGCCGGCCTTGACCTCCGGGTGGAAGCCGGCCTTGCGCGCCAGGGTCGAGTTGACGCCGTCGGCCAGCACCACCACGTCGGCATGCACCTCGCCGCCGATGCGGTCGCAGCGCACGCCCACCACGCGACTGCCGTCCAGCAGTAGCTCCTCCACGGTGGTCTCGCAGATCACCAGGGCGCCGGCCTCGCGCACCTTGGAGCTGAACCACTTGTCGAACTGCGCGCGGATGATGGTGTAGCGGTTGTAGGGCGGCCGGTTGTAGTCGTCGCTGCGGAAGTGGGTGCCGACGAAGGACTGGTCGTCGAGCACCCAGATGCGCTGCTCGATGATGTGGCGCTCCAGGGGGGCGTCGTCGCGGAAGTCCGGGATGATGCGCTCCAGCGCGTCGGCATAGAGGATGGCGCCCTGCACGTTCTTGGAGCCGGGCGTCTCGCCGCGCTCGATCTGCAGCACCTTCAGGCCGGCCTTGGCCAGCGTGTAGGCCGCGGCGTTGCCCGAGGGGCCGGCGCCGACGACGATGGCATCGAACTTCTCGCTCATGGTGGGGCTCCGTGGGGATGCGGGTGGGGGCGGGCTGGCTCAGGCCGCCTGGCGCACGCGGCGCGACAGGTGGGTGCGGAAGGCCTCGGTCAGTGCTGGCAGCACCTGCAGCGCGTTGCCGACGATGCCGTGGTGGGCGAAGTCGAAGATGGGCGCGTTGGCGTCGGTGTTGATGGCCACGATGCAGTCGGCGTCCTGCATGCCCACGCGGTGCTGGATGGCCCCGGAGATGCCTGCTGCGATGTAGAGCTTGGGCCGCACGGTCTTGCCCGTCTGGCCCACCTGGCGCTCGGCCTCCACCCAGCCGGCCTGCACCACCGGGCGGGTGGCGCCCACCTCGGCGCCCAGCACCTTGGCCAGATCCCACACCAGCTTGAAGTTGTCGGGCGTCTTCAGGCCCTTGCCGCCGCTGACGATGATGTCCGCATAGGTGAGGTTGACGGTGTCGCGGTCGGCATCGGGGATGAAGTCCAGCAGCTTGGTGACGATGTCGGTCTCCACCATGCCCAGCGTGGCGGTGACGATGCTGCCGCTGCGGCCTTCCTGGCGCTGCGGCATGGGCATGACGCGCGGGCGGCAGGTGGCCATCTGCGGCCGGTAGGCCAGGGTCATGATGGTGCACAGCAGCGAGCCGCCGAAGGTCGGCCGCGTGGCCGCCAGCGCGCGGGTGGCCGGGTCGATGTTGAGCTCGGTGCAGTCGGCCGTCAGCCCGGTCTGCAGCGTGGTGGCCACCGAGCCGGCCAGGTCGCGGCCCATCGTGGTGGCGCCCAGCAGCAGGATTTCCGGCTGGTACTGGTTGACGAGGTCGGTCAGGCCCTTGGTGAAGGGCTCGTTGCGGTAGCCCTTGAGCACCGGGTCGTGCATCAGGTAGCAGGTGTCGGCGCCGAAGCGGAAGGCCTCCTGCGCATGGTCCTGCAGCGGCTCGTCGGGCCCGCCCATCAGCACGCCCGACACACCCACGCCCAGCGTGTCGGCCAGCCGGCGCGCCGCGCCCAGCAGCTCCCAGGACACGGGGTGGACGCTGCCGCGGTCGTGCTCGATGAAGACCCAGACGCCCTTGTAGGCCTTCAGGTGCTCGGGCAGCTCCAGGTTGCGGCCGGCGCGGCCGGCGGGCTTCTTGGCTTCGCTCATGGCGGGCTCCTGGTCGGAAATGGGGCGGATCAGTGCGACAGGCCGCGCAGCAGCCCGGCCTCGATGTCCGGGTGGCGGGTGAAGACGGCCTGCACCAGGTTCAGCGCCGCGTCGGCCGGGCTGGTGGCGTCGCCCACGGTGGCCATCTCGGCGCGCTCGGTGCGCGGCGTGGGGCCGAAGACCTTGCTGACCACGGTGGGCGAGCCCTTCAGGCCGATGCGGCCCACGTCCTCGATGCCGGCGTCGTCCTTGTTCCAGCGCTTCACCGGGCAGCGCGCGGCGCGCAGCATGTCGTCCATCGTGGCGAAGCGCATCTCGTTGGTCCCCTCCAGCATGGTGATCAGCGAAGGTAGGGTGGTGTCGAGCAGCTGCACGCCGCCTTCGGCGCGGCGCTCCACCTGGATGCGCCGGGCGTCCAGGTCCACGCGCACGATGCGGCTGACGTAGGTCAGCAGATTCAGGCCCAGCCGCTTGGCCACGCCGGGGCCGACCTGCGCGGTGTCGCCGTCGATGGTCTGCTTGCCGGTGAAGACCAGGTCCACCGCCTGCTGCTCGCCGATGCGGCGGATGGCCGCGGCCAGCGCATAGGAGGTGGCCAGCGTGTCGGCGCCGGCGAAGGCGCGGTCGGTGACCAGGATGGCGTCGGTGGCGCCGAAGGACAGGCACTTGCGCAGCGACTCCTCGGCCTGCGGCGGGCCCATGCACAGCACGGTGACGCGTCCGCCGAACTCGTCCTTCAGCCGCAGCGCCTCCTCCAGCGCAAAGAGGTCGTAGGGGTTGACGATGGCCGGCACGCCCTGGCGCATGATGGTGTTGGTCACCGGGTGCACGCGGATCTGGGCCGAGTCCGGGACCTGCTTGACGCAGACGACGATGTGCATGGGGCTCTCCTCGGGGCGGGTGCGGCGCGGGCTGCGGCTGCGGATCAGGCGGCGTCGCGCGCCGGGTCGGCGGTGGTCGCCACCGCCGAGCGGCGCTCGCCCAGGCTGGCGCGCAGCGAGGACAGCGGCACGCTGCGCTGGCCGCCGGCGTCCTGGAAGACCTTGAACACCTTCTCCTGCTGCGCGCTGGAGTGGACGAAGTCCTGGTAGGCCTGCGCCAGCAGCCCGCGGTAGCGCTGGAACATGGCCACGTCGTCCAGCTCGGCCAGGCCTTCGGCACGATGCAGGTACTGGTAGAAGCGCTTGAGGATGTGCAGCCGGTTGACGTGCACCACCGCCGGCTGGAAGGCGATGCCGAAGAACTGCAGGAACTCCTCGGCGCTGGACAGCGCCTTGAGCCGGGTGATGAGGTCGTCCATGACGGATCCTTCGCGGTGGGGTGTGGGGCAGGCGTGGGCAGCGGGCGGGCGCTTCAGCAGGCGGGCAGCGGCTCGCAGGCCTCAAGATGGAAGCGGCGTAGCTCGGCATCGGTGGGCGGGGCCTTGTGGCGGCAGACGTGCTCGCGGATGCGCTGCAGCAGCCCGGCGGCCAGCGCCTCGTCCACCACCAGGCCCAGCGCGGCATAGGCATGGCGCACGGCATGCGAGCCGGAGTGCTTGCCCAGCACCAGGCGCGGCTCGCGGCCGAGCTCGCCCGGGTCGAAGCCCTGGTAGGTGCGGCGGTCCTTGAGCAGGCCGTCCACATGGATGCCCGACTCGTGCGTGAAGACGCCTTCGCCGACGATGCTCTTGTTGATCGCCACCGGCCGGTTGGCCGCGCGCGCCACCAGGGCCGAGATGGCCGGCAGGCTGCGCGGGTCCACGCCGGTGGCCGCGCCGTAGAGGTGGCGCAGGCCCATCACCACTTCCTCCAGCGGCGCGTTGCCGGCGCGCTCGCCCAGGCCGTTGACCGTGGTGTTGACGTGGGTGGCGCCGGCCAGCAGCGCGGCCAGTGCGTTGGCCGTGGCCAGGCCCAGGTCGTCGTGGGTGTGGATCTCGATGTCGATGTCCACCGCGCGGCGCAGCGCGGCGATGCGCTCGCGCGTGCCGAACGGGTCCAGCAGGCCCAGGGTGTCGGCATAGCGCACGCGGCAGGCGCCGGCGGCCTGGGCCGCCTGGGCCAGCCGGGCGACGAAGCCGTCGTCGGCGCGCGAGGCGTCCTCCAGGCCCACGCTGACCTGCACGCCGGCATCGCGGGCGCGGGACACCATCGCCCGCGTGCGCTCCAGCACCCAGGCGCGGCTGCGGCCCAGCTTGCGCTCGATCTGGATGTCCGATGCGGCGATGGACAGGTGCACGACGTCGGCATCGCAGCGCAGCGCAGCGCGCAGGTCGTCCTCGCACATGCGCGCCCAGACCATCAGCCGGGCCTGCAGCCCCAGCGCGGCGATGTCGCGGATGGCCTGCACCTCGGCCTCGCCCATCGCCGGGATGCCGACCTCCATCTCCGGCACGCCGGCCGCATCCAGCGCGCGGGCGATGGCCAGCTTCTCGTGCGCGGTGAAGGCCACGCCCGCGGTCTGCTCGCCGTCGCGCAGCGTGGTGTCGTTGATGACGACGTGGAGGGCGGTGGGGTTCATGTCGGTCGGGGCTGGCTTGCAGGGGCTCCACGCAATCGCCATGCCACCGCGGCGGATGGCTGCAAAGCTTTGATCCATGCGGGTTTGCGGGCGGTGAGGCGGCTTGCGGGCGGCTTGATGGCGGCGTGTTGAAGGCGTGTCGGGCAGGGCTTGTCGGCCACGGTGTCGGCTTTGTTGCAGGGCCTACAGGCGGCGGCTGGAGCAGGCCCGGGCCGGCGGTGCTCAGCGCTCGCGCGCGTGGTTGCGCGTGTGGCGCGGCAGCTCGATGACCAGGGCCGGGCCGCGCACGCGCACCTGGCAGGCCAGGCGCGACTGCGCATCGACGCCCCAGGCGGCATCGAGCTCGTCTTCCTCGTCCTCGTCCGGGGCCTTCAGGGCCTGGCCGCCTTCGCGCACGTGCACGTGGCAGGTGGCGCAGGCGCCGACCTTCTCGCAGGCATGCTCGATGGCGATGCCCTGCTGCAGCAGCGCATCGACCAGCAGCACGCCCGGCTGGGCATCGAAAGCCAGGCCGCCCGGGCACAGCGGCTCGTGCGGCAGCACGTGCACGCGCGTGGCGGCGGTGGCGACCGTGGCGGTGGTGCCGGCGGGGGCGGCAGTGGCGGTGGTGGCGGGGGTGGGGGTGGCGGCGGTCATGTACGGCACCCGGTCAGACCGCGACCTGCTCGACGCGCCGGCCGGTCAGCGCGGCGCGGATGCCGGCGTCCATGCGCCGCATCGCGAAGGTGGCGGTGGCGCGGTTGAGCGCCTCGGTGGCGGCGCGCAGCGCGTCGCGCTGGGCCAGAAGGTCCGGCTGCCCGTTGGGCTGCTGATCGGGCTGCTGATCGGGCTGCTCGCCTGCCCGGGCCTGCGCATCGGTCAGCACCGCCTCCAGCTGGTCGGACACCGCCTGCATGGCCGCGACGATGGCCTGCTGCTCCGGCGGCGACAGCAGCGCGTCGCCGTCCTGGTGCAGCGCCGCCTGTGTGGCGTCGAGCAGCCGGCGGGCATCGACCTGGGCCTCGCGTGCCATGCGCGCATGGGCGTCGGACTCGGCCGCGCCGATGGCGCTGCGCAGCATGTCCACCACGTGCTCGTTGCTCAGGCCGTAGCTGGGCTTGACCTCGATGTGCGCGTGCACGCCGCTGATCTGCTCGACGGCGCTCACGCCCAGCAGGCCGTCTGCATCCACCTGGAAGGTGACGCGGATGCGCGCGGCACCGGCCGTCATCGGCGGGATGCCGTGCAGCGTGAAGCGGGCCAGCGAGCGGCATTCGGCCACCAGCTCGCGCTCGCCCTGCACCACGTGCAGCGACATGGCCGTCTGCCCGTCCTTGAAGGTGGTGAAGTCCTGCGCGCGCGCGGTGGGCAGCGTGGCATTGCGCGGGATGATCTTCTCCACCAGCCCGCCCATCGTCTCCAGGCCCAGCGACAGCGGGCACACGTCCAGCAGCAGCAGGCCGTCGGCGCCGCGGTTGCCGGCCAGCTGGTCGGCCTGGATGGCGGCACCCAGGGCCACGGCCTGGTCGGGGTCGATGCCGGTGTACGGCGCGCGGCCGAAGTGGCGCTCCACCGCGGCGCGCACCTGCGGCATGCGCGTGGCGCCGCCGACGAGCACGATGCCGTCCACCTCGTCCGCCCGGATGCCCGCATCGCGCAGCGCCTTGCGCACCGGCACCAGGGTGCGGGCGATCAGCCCGGCGGTGACGGCCTCGAACACCGCGCGCGTGAGCAGCAGGCTGCCGCCGGCCGGGTGGCGCAGCTCCACCGTGCCCTGGCTGCTCAGGCGCTCCTTGGCGATGCGGGCCTCGCGCAGCAGCGCAGCCAGCTCCGCGCCGCCGGCATCCCGCCCGGTCTGCGGCAGCCACCAGTCGACGATGGCGCGGTCGAAGTCGTCGCCGCCCAGCATGGCGTCGCCCGCGGTGGCCAGCACCTCGAAGACGCCGCGCGCCAGCCGCAGCACGGACACGTCGAAGGTGCCGCCGCCCAGGTCGTAGACCACGTAGACGCCTTCGCTGCCCTGGTCCAGCCCGTAGGCCACGGCCGCGGCCGTGGGCTCGTTGAGCAGGCGCAGCACGTTCAGGCCGGCCTGCTGCGCGGCGTCCTTGGTGGCCTGGCGCTGGGCGTCGTCGAAGTAGGCGGGCACGGTGATGACGGCGCCCACCAGCGGGCCGCCCAGCGCGGCCTCGGCCCGCTCGCGCAGGCGGCGCAGCACCTCGGCGCCCACGTCCACCGGCGTCTTCAGGCCGGCCTGGGTGCGGATGCCCACCATGCCCGGCATGTCCTCCAGCCGCAGCGCGACGGAGCCGGGCGGCAGGTCGGCGCGGCGGCGGCCGATCAGGCGCTTGGCCGAGGCGATGGTGTCCAGCGGATGCGCGGCGGCCAGGGCCTGCGCGTCCTGGCCCACGGCGGTGGAGCCGTCTGCCGCGTAGTGCACGACCGAGGGCAGCAGCATGCGGCCCTGCCCGTCGGGCAGCACGCGCGGCTGGCCGCTCTGCACGGTGGCCACCAGCGAGTTGGTGGTGCCCAGGTCGATGCCCACGGCCAGCCGGTGCTGGTGCGGCGCGGTGGCGCGGCCGGGCTCGGCGATCTGCAGCAGGGCCATCGCGTGCTCGCAGGCGGCCGCTCAGACCGCGAAGCTCTCGCCGCAGCCGCAGGAGGCCGTGGCATTGGGGTTGAGGAACTTGAAGCCCTCGTTGAGCCCTTCGCGCACGAAGTCCAGCTGCGTGCCGTCCAGCAGCGGCAGGCTCATCGCATCGACGATCAGGCTGACGCCGGCGCTGTCGAAGCGCGTGTCCTCGGGCTGCAGCTCGTCGGCGAACTCCATCGCATAGGCGTAGCCCGAGCAGCCGCTGGTCTTGACGGCCAGGCGCAGGCCCACGCCGCTGCCGCGCTTGTCCAGCGCGCGGCGGATCTGGCGGGCCGCGGCCTCGGTGACGGTGATGCCCATGATCGGCTCCGGTGCGGGATCAGACGGAGAACGAGCTGCCGCAGCCGCAGGTCGTCGTCGCGTTGGGATTGCGGATGACGAAGCGCGCGCCCTGCAGGTCGTCCTCGTAGTCGATCTCCGCGCCGCTGAGGTACTGCAGGCTCATCGCGTCCACGGCGATGCCGATGCCGCCGCGCTCGACCACGGTGTCGTCCTCGGCCACCGCGTCGTCGAAGGCGAAGCCGTACTGGAAGCCCGAGCAGCCGCCGCCGGTCACGTAGATGCGCAGGCGCAGCCCGGGCTGGCCTTCCTCGGCCAGCATCTCGGCGACCTTGCCGACGGCGGCGTCGGACACGTTGAGCAGCGGCGGGGCCGGGTCGGCGACGGTCACCTCGGCAAGGGCGGCGGTGGTCATGGGGGCGTGCTCCGGGACGGTTGAGGAAAGGGTGGTCGGGTGGTCGCGCGGTCTTGAGGTCAGGCGGCCAGCGTGGCGGGCTGCGCGCCGGCCGCGGGCGCGGCGGTGGCGTTGGCGGGGACGGTGGCGGTGGCGTTGGCGGGGACAGGCGCGCAGACCGGCGCCTCGCCGGTGGCGGCGTCGGGCGAGCCCAGGCGGCTGCGGTAGTCGGCCACCGCGGCCCTGATGGCGTCCTCGGCCAGGATGGAGCAGTGCACCTTGACCGGCGGCAGGGCCAGCTCCTCGGCGATCTCGGTGTTCTTGATGGCCAGGGCCTGGTCCAGCGTCTTGCCCTTGACCCATTCGGTGACCAGCGAGGACGACGCGATGGCCGAGCCGCAGCCATAGGTCTTGAAGCGCGCGTCCTGGATCACGCCGGTGGCCGGGTCCACCTTGATCTGCAGCTTCATCACGTCGCCGCAGGCGGGCGCGCCCACCATGCCGGTGCCCACGCCCTCGTCGCCGGGCGCAAAGCCGCCGGCATTGCGCGGGTTCTCGTAGTGGTCGATGACTTTGTCGCTGTAGGCCATGAGGGGCTCCGTGGGTTCGTGGGGCAGCGGGTGGCGCGGCCGATGAGGGCGATGGGGTCAGTGGGCAGCCCACTGCACGGCGGACAGGTCCACGCCGGCCAGGTGCAGGTCCCACAGCGGGCTGAGCGCGCGCAGGCGCTCCACGGCCTGGCGCACCTCGCGCACGGCGGCGTCCACGTCGGCCTCGGTGGTGAAGCGGCCCAGCGAGAAGCGGATGGAGCTGTGGGCCAGCTCGTCCTCCAGGCCCAGGGCGCGCAGCACGTAGCTGGGCTCCAGGCTGGCCGAGGTGCAGGCCGAGCCGGAGGACACGGCGATGCCGCGCATGCCCATCAGCAGCGACTCGCCCTCGACGAACTGGAAGCTCACGTTGAGGTTGTGCGGCACGCGCTGCGCCAGGCTGCCGTTGACGCGGGTCTGCGGGATGGCCTGCAGCCCGGCCAGCAGCCGGTCGCGCAGGCGGCGGATGCGGGCGTTCTCGGCGGCCATGTCCTGGTGGGCCAGGCGGTAGGCCTCGCCCATGCCGACGATCTGGTGCGTGGCCAGCGTGCCCGAGCGCATGCCGCGCTCATGGCCGCCGCCGTGGATCTGTGCCTCCAGCCGCACGCGCGGCTTGCGCCGCACGTAGAGCGCGCCGATGCCCTTGGGGCCGTAGGTCTTGTGCGCCGACAGCGACATCAGGTCCACCGGCAGCGTGTGCAGGTCGATCTCCACCTTGCCCGTGGCCTGCGCGGCGTCGACGTGGAAGACGATGCCGCGCTCGCGGCACAGCGCGCCGATGGCGGCCACGTCCTGCACCACGCCGATCTCGTTGTTGACCAGCATCACCGACACCAGCACGGTGTCCGGCCGCAGGGCGCCGCGCAGCACGTCCAGGTCGAGCAGGCCGTCGGGCTGCACGTCGAGGAAGGTCACCGACCAGCCGTGGCGTTCGAGCTCGCGGCAGGTGTCGAGCACGGCCTTGTGCTCGGTCTTGACGGTGACGATGTGCCGCCCGCGCGAGCCGTAGAACTGCGCGGCGCCCTTGATGGCTAGGTTGTTGGACTCGGTCGCGCCGGAGGTCCAGACGATCTCGCGCGGGTCGGCGCCGATGAGCTGGGCCACGTACTCGCGGGCGATCTCCACCGCCTCTTCCGCGGCCCAGCCGTAGGCATGGCTGCGCGAGGCGGGGTTGCCGAACTGCTCGTACAGGTAGGGCAGCATGGCCGCGGCCACTCGGGGGTCGACCGGCGTGGTCGCGGCGTAGTCCAGGTAGATCGGTCGGCCGTCCATGCTCGTTGCCTCGTCGTTGCGGCCCGTGGGCCGGTGGGTGACGAGGGCTCAAGCGCAAAGGCCATGCCAAGCCGGCCGCGCAGGGGGCCGCGCGGCCTTCTCTCCTATGAAGCCGCGCGCTTCACGGGCGCCGTCGCGCGGTGCCGGCGGGCCGGCGCGTGCGGCTTGCGACGCGGCGGCCGTGTCGGGTTTGTCGCAAGCGCGACCAGCCGCCGCAGCAGGCGGCCCGGGCCTTCATCGGTGCCGCCTGCGGCCGGCCTTGCAGGCGCCATTCAGCGCATCAGCGCATCAGCGCAGCGGCCTTGACCTGGGCATGCACGGCCATGCCCGGCGCCAGGGCCAGCTGCTCGCAGGAGCGGCGGGTGATGCGCGCCAGCAGGGCGGGGGTGTGGCGGGTGTCGTCGGCGGTGTTGCGGGCGGTGTTGCCGGCGGTGTCTTGGGTCGCGTGATCGGCGGCATCGGCGTGCCCGCTGCCGTGGCCCGCATCGTGCGGCCCGGGCAGCAGGCGCACGAGCACCGTGTCCGGCCCGTCGGCCTGCAGCGCCTGCACGCGAGCGGGCAGCACGTTGAGGATGCTGGTGGCCCCCGGCGGCTGCAGGGCCAGGCTGACGTCGCGGGCCAGCACGCGGGCGCGCACGGCGCTGCCCGGCGCATGCGGGCTGCGGCCCACCCACAGCGAGCCGCCGGCAAAGGCCAGCCGCGTCAGGCCGTAGGCCGTGTCGTGCTCGGCCACGGTGGCGGGGATGACGGCGCCGATGTCGTCGGACCACAGCGGCCCCAGGTCGATGCGCGACAGCGTGGCCGCCACCGGCCCCTGGGCGCGCACGCGGCCGGCCTCCATCACCACCACGTGGTCGGCCAGGCGGGCGACCTCGTCCACCGCATGGCTGACGTAGACGATGGGCAGGCGCAGCTCGGCCTGCAGCCGCTCCAGGTAGGGCAGCACCTCGGCCTTGCGCGGCGCATCCAGCGCGGACAGCGGCCCGTCGAGCAGCAGCAGCCGCGGCGCGGCCAGCAGGGCGCGGGCGATGGCCACGCGCTGGCGCTCGCCGCCGGACAGGCCGGCGGGCAGGCGGTCCAGCAGGGGGCCGATGCCCAGCAGCGCCACCGCCTGCTCCAGCGTCACCACCGGCCGCTCGCCGGCGGCGATGCGCCGCTGGCCGTAGGCCAGGTTGCGGCGCACGCTCAGGTGGGCAAAGAGATGGGCGTCCTGGAAGACGCAGCCCACCGCGCGGCGGTGCGGCGGCACCCAGGTGCGAGCGTCCTGCCACACCTGGCCCTGCACCACCAGCCGGCCCTGCGCGGCGCGCTCCAGCCCGGCCAGGCAGCGCAGCACGGTGGTCTTGCCGCAGCCCGACGGCCCCAGCAGCCCGGTGACGCCCTGCCCGGGCAGCTGCAGGTCCACGTCCAGCGTGAAGGCCGCGCGGCTCAGACGCAGCCGCAGGGCCAGGCCGTCGTCCGCGGCAGCCGGCGTGCGCTGGAAGGCCGCGACGATCTCGGCGGCCCGCACCGTGTCATCCACCACGGCCCACCCCCATGCCGCGCAGCGGGCGCCACGCGTAGACGGCCAGCAGCACCGCGAACGAGAAGACCAGCAGCACCGCGGCCAGGCGGTGGGCGTCGGCATAGTCCATCGCCTCCACGTGGTCGTAGATCTGCACCGAGGCCACGCGGCTGACGCCGGGGATGTTGCCGCCGATCATCAGCACCACGCCGAACTCGCCCACCGTGTGCGCGAAGCTCAGCACCGACGCCGTCAGGAAGCCCGGTGCCGCCAGCGGCACGGCCACGCTGAAGAAGGCATCCAGCGGCGAGGCGCGCAGCGTGGCTGCGGCCTCCAGCGGGCCGTCGCCGATGGCCTCGAAGGCGGTCTGCAGCGGCTGCACCATGAAGGGCAGCGAATAGAACACCGAGGCCACCACCAGCCCGCTGAAGGTGAAGGGCAGCCGGCCCCAGCCCAGGGCCTGCGTGAGCTGGCCGATGGGCCCGTGCGGCCCCATCGCCAGCAGCAGGTAGAAGCCCAGCACCGAAGGCGGCAGCACCAGCGGCAGCGCCACCACCGCGCCCACCGGGCCCTTGAGCCGCGAGCGCGTGCGCGCCAGCCACCACGCGATGGGCGTGCCCACCACCAGCAGGATGGCCGTGACGATGGCGGCCAGCCGCAGCGTCAGCAGCAGCGCCTGCAGGTCCTGCGGCGACAGCAGCATGCTCATGGGGCGGGCCTCCATGCGGCAAGTCGCGCGCGCAGTGATGGGGGGCGGCAGGGTGTGTTCATGGCTGCGGCTTTGTCGTCACTGTTCATTGCAGGCCGTAGCCCCAGGCGCGGATCACCGCGCGGGCCGGCTCGCTCTTCAGGTAGTCCAGCAGGGCGCGGGCGGCGGGCTTGTCGCGCCCGGGCAGCAGCAGCACGGCGTCCTGGCGGATGGGCGCGTGCAGCGACTCGGGCACCACCCACCACGAGCCGGCGGCCGGCTGCCCGGGCGCCGCCACCTGCGACAGGGCGACGAAGCCCAGCTCGGCATTGCCGCTGGCGACGTACTGGAAGGCCTGGGTGATGGACTCGCCCGTCACCAGCCGCGGCTCGACGTCGGCCCGCACGCCCAGGGCCTGCAGCGTCTGCAGCGCGGCCTCGCCATAGGGCGCCACGCGCGGGTTGGCGATGGCCACGCGGGCCTGGCGGTCGGCCCGCAGCACCTCGCCGCGCGCATCCACCTTGCCCGGCTGGGCGCTGTAGAGCACCAGGCGGCCCACGGCATAGGTGCTGCGGCTGCCGGGCACGGCCAGGCCCTGCTGCTCCAGCCTGCGCGGCGTCTCGTCGTCGGCGGCCAGCAGCACCTCGAAGGGCGCGCCGTTGGCGATCTGCGCGGCGAACTTGCCGGTGGCGCCGAAGAGCAGCACCGCCTCGTGCCCCGTGGCCTGCTGGAAGGCCGCGGCGATCTGCTTCATCGGCCCGGTGAAGTTGGCGGCCACGGCCACCTGCACGGTGTCGGCCTGCGCCGGCTGGGCCAGGGCCAGCGCCGCGGCCAGCATGCCGGCCACGCGGCCGGGCAGCTTCATGGAGAAGACGGGCATGGGGCAGCTCCTTTCGGTTGGGGCAGGGAAGGCAGGCCGGGTCCGGCGCAGGTCAATCGACGACCGACAGGATCACGCTGGAGGCCGGGAACACCGCGCAGGCGCGGCTGCCCTCGGCCAGGCCCAGGGCGCAGACCGAGTCGTGGGTGATGACGGCGGTCACGGTCTTGCCGCCGCCGATGTCCAGCGTCACCTCGGCATTGACCGGCCCGCGCACCAGGCGCAGCACGCGGCCCCAGAGCTGGTTGCGCGCGCTGGTGAGCACCTCGTCGGTCAGCAGCAGCACCGAGGAGGACTTGACCAGCACGAACACCTCGCTGCCGATGCCCAGCCCCAGCGCGCGCACCGACTCGCGCGTGACCACGGCCACCAGCTCGTTATGCGCGTCCAGGCGCAGGAAGACCTCGACCTCCACCTCGCCCTCGCGCAGGCCCACCACCGTGCAGGCCAGCTGGTTGCGCGCGCTGGTGCGCAGGGCCATGCGGCGCAGCAGGCGCTGGAAGGCGCGGATGCTGCCGGCACCGTCGGCCTGCGCGGCGCTGGCGCCGGTGCAGGCATCGGCCGCATCGGCCTCATCCAGCCCCTCGTTGATCCGCGAGGCCAGCCGCTCCAGCGCGGCCTGGTACTCGGCCTCCACCGCGCGGTAGAGCGCCACCATGCGCCGGCCGTAGGGCGTCAGCCGCGTGCCGCCGCCGCGCCGCCCGCCGGTACTGCGGTCCACCAGCGGCTCCTCGGCCAGGTTGTTCATCGCGTCCACCGCGTCCCACGCGGCCTTGTACGACAGCGGCACGTGCCGCGCCGCCTGCGTGATGGAGCCGTGCGCGTCGATGGCCTCCAGCAGGCGCACGCGGGTGTCGCCCAGGAAGCTGCCCAGGGCGGTGTTGACCTCCAGCCGCCCGACCAGGCGCGGCGCGGCAGGCGCAGCGGCAGAAGAAGGGCCGGCGCGCCGCCGCCTGGGGGAAGAGGGTGTGGAAGCCATCGTCTGGTGCGTTGTATATCTGGCGATATCGCGACAAAGCGGACAAGGATGTCGGCATTGGGCGATGCGGGGCCGCGTGCGCGCGGCATTGGCTGTATGCCGAGATATATAACGCAACCGGCGTGCCAGTTGCCAGCGGAGGATCAGCGGCGGGCAGCGGAGGGGCGCTGACGTGGCCAAAGGCACTCAAGGCGCTCAGGGGAGCACGCCGCAAGGCCGCGGCTTCACCGGCTCAGGCCTCCGGCCCGAAGCACAGCGGCTGGTCGCTGCAGGCCTGGCAGCTGGGCGCCTTGCAGATGAAGAGGCCCTCGCGCTCGCAGAGCTGCTTGTAGAGGAACTTCTTCCACTTCATGTCGCGCGTGTTGCGCGCGGCCAGCGTGGGGAAGCAGCGCTGCATCAGCTCGCCCAGCACCGCGCGCGAGGGCAGGCCCAGGTCCTGCCACAGGTGGTCGTCGCCCAGGCTGGCCGTGGCCACGGCATGGGCGGCCCAGCGCGCGTCGTCCTGCGCGCGGCGGCCGGCGTGGGCGCGGGGCGCATGGTCCATCAGCAGGGCGACCAGGTCCTCGACTTCGTCGGCGCGGGGCTCGCTGCGCGGCTGCGGCGGCGCATGCCGGCCCGAAGCCACGGCGGCCCGGCCGGCCAGCGGTGCGGCGGCCGGCGAGCCCGCCCACAGCACGCCGGGGAAGTGCGCCTGCAGCAGCGCGGCGGTGTCCTGCAGGTCCAGCCCGACCAGCGGCAGCAGGTGCTCGCCGTGGCGGGCCCAGGCGCGGCTGAGCGTGCCGGCCAGGGCCAGGGTGACGGCGTCGCGCGTGTCGCAGGCGCAGGCCATCAGGTCGGCCCAGCGCGCGGTGGCCGGCGGCAGCCGGCGCAGCGGGGCCGCTGCCGGCGCCGGGTGCGCGGCCTGCGGCGTCAGGCCGCTTCGGCCGGGGCGTGGGTGTAGCACTTCTTGGGGCAGATGCGCGAGCAGGCGGTGCAGCCGATGCACAGCTCGCGGTGGGCGATGGTCATGACCTTGCGCTCGACCTCCGCGTCGTCGTCATCGTCGTCGGGGTCGATCGCCACGCGCCGGCCGTCTTCGTCGAGGCCGACGAGCTCCAGCACGCCGCGCGGGCAGACCTTGAAGCAGCGCCCGCAGCCGATGCAGGTGCGCTCGTCGATGGCCTGCACGAAGTTCGGCGTCCAGCTCTGGCCGCTGGGCAGGGTGACGCAGTAGGTGGTCATGGGCGGGCTCCGGCGGGTGCGCGGCTCAGCAGCCGGTGGCGGCCGCGGCCTGGCGCGCCTGCATCAGCGCGCGGTGGGCCTCGAAGGCGCGCTGCGCGACCTCGGGGATGCGCTCCCAGTCCTTGGGCAGCTCCTCGGACAGGTCGTGCAGGTCCATCTTGGCCTGCGTGGCCGCGGCGCTCAGCTTCTTCAGCCGCGCCTTCAGCTCGTCGGGTGACAGGGCGGTGTCGCTCATGGCGTGCTCCTGCTCAGGCACCGTAGTTGGCCACCTCGGGCCAGCTGCGGATCATGGCGATGGCGTCGTCCACCAGCTTGCCGCCGGCCTCGGCCAGCCTGGCCAGCGAGGCGAAGCCGAAGCGGTGCACGTCGCGCAGCTGCTTGTTGACCACGATCAGCCGGCCGGCGATCAGCACCGTGCGGCCGAAGCCCTCGTGGCTCATGCGGGACATGGGCGTGACCATGTTGCCGGTGGCCCGCTCCACGGCCACGCCCACGGCGTTGTAGAAGAGCTCCAGCCGCCACAGCGTCTCCGGGTCGGGGTCGCCGATGATGGGGATGGCCCGGCGCTCCTCGGGCGTGAGCACATAGGGCTTGAGCAGGGCGGCATCGGGCTTGCCGTCCCACTGGCCGTGCGTGTCCTGGGCGCGCAGCATCTTGACGAGCTCGCGCACAAAGGGGGTGGCCAGGGCGGCCTCGTCGGCGGACGCGGCCGTGTCCTGTGCCGGGATGGCGGTCTCAGTCATGGGTGGCCTCGTCTTCGTCCTCGAAACGGTGGGGATCGGCGTGCCGGCCCTTGGCCAGCGCCTTGCGCAGCCACGGCGGCGGCGTGCCGCGCAGCACGGCCTGCAGCTTGTCGAGCACGTCCAGGATGGGCTCGGGCTGGGGCACCTTGATCGGGTGGATCTTCTGCGCCACCACGCGCGCCGCGCCCGAGCCGCCGATGGCCGCCACGTACAGGATGGCGCAGTCGGCGATGGCTTCCAGCTTGGGCGCGAGCTTGTCCTCGTCGCCGTCTTCTTCGAGCTTGCCGCCGAACTCCACGTTGGCGACGAACTCGTAGCCGTCGGGCCGCACGTCGTAGATGGCGAGGTTGCGGGCCCAGCCGAAGTGCGCGTCGATGCGCTGGCGGTCCTGGGTGGCGAAGGCGACCTTCATGTCGGCACTCCTGCGGTGGGGGCCGCTTGCGCGGCGGGTGCGGGCCCGGCGGGCAGGCCCAGGGCGTCCAGCGTGGAGGGCGGCAGCGGCCAGTCCCCGGGGCCGGCGTGGGGGAGGGCGTCGATCATCAGGTTGGCCACCTCCACGATCAGGTTGCGCGTGCCGCGGTAGCCCACGCTCACGCGGTGCGCGTTGCCGATGCGGTCGAACAGCGGAAAGCCGATGCGCAGCAGCGGCTTGCCCAGGCGCTCGGCCGCCTGCCGGCCATGCGAGTGGGTCAGCAGCAGGTCGCAGCCGGCCGCGCCGGCCTCCAGGTCGCCCAGGTCGCCGATGAGCACGCGCTCGGCCGGGATGCGCTCCAGCGCGGGCGAGGCCTGCGGTGCGATCACGCAGGCCAGCTGCGCGCCCACCTCGGCCAGGGTGGCGCCCACGGCCAGCAGCAGGTCGGGCTCGGCTGCCAGGGCCAGGCGCCGGCCGCCGGTGTGGAAGTGCGCATCCAGCATGGCGTCCAGCAGCCGGCTGCGCTGGCGGCGCAGCCGCTCGGGCACCGGCCGGCCGCTGACGCCGCAGAGGATCTGCATCAGCCGGTCGCAGGGCGCCAGGCCGGTGAGCCGGTCCAGCACCTCCACCGGCGGGCCGCCGCGCGCGTGCAGCGCCTGCGCGGCCGGGCGCATGTGCTCGCCGATGGCCAGGGTCAGCGCCGAGCGCCCGCAGCCGCGCAGCTCGTCGAGCGTGGTGCCGCCCAGCGTGGTGCCGCGCCAGTCCGGGGGGATGTGGCCGTCCAGCGAGCGCGAGAGGTCCGGCACGAACACCGGCCGCAGGCCGAAGGCCTCGATCAGCTCGCGCAGCTCGTCGATGTCGCCGGGCGTCAGGTGGCAGCCGGGCAGCACGGTGATCTGGTCGGCCTGGGGCGGCCCATCGACGCCGGCCAGCTGCTCGACGACGGCCCGCGCGGCCAGCGCCCAGCCGTCTTCGAGGCCGCCGACGTAGTCGGGCGTGGACACGTAGAGCACGGCGGTGTCGGCCAGCTCCGGGTGGCGCTGGCGGATCAGCCGCAGGTCGCCCTCGACGTCGTCGCCCTTGGTCTCGGTCAGGCCGGTGGAGCAGATGGCGATCAGCCGCGGCTGGGCGCGCTTGCGGATGTTGAGCAGCGCCTGCTCCAGGTTCTCGGTGCCGCCCAGGATGGTGGTGACCTCGTTCATCGCCGTGGTCTGCAGCGGGATGGCCTCCTTGAAGTGGCGCACCATGAGCACCAGCGCAAACGACGTGCAGCCCTGCGAGCCGTGCATCACCGGCATGGTGGCGTCCAGCCCCATGAAGGCCAGGCTGGCGCCCAGCGGTGCGCTCATGCGCAGCGGGTTGACGGCGCAGGCCTTGCGCGATTCGACGACGGTGGCCACGGTGCGTGCTCCGGGTGCCGGCGGCGGTCAGGCCGGCTCGGCGGCGGGCTCGTCCGCCACCAGCTCGGCATCCAGGGCCAGCGCCTTGACGGTGGCCGTGGCCAGGGCCTGGAAGGCGGGCTGGCGGGGATCGGCAAGCGGCGTGTGGGCCGGCCGTGCGTGGGCTGCAGGGATGTCGGCCTCAGGAGTGTCGGCCGCTGGGGTGTCCGCCGTCTGCGGCAGTGCCGCCGCATCCCACGGTGCGGGCAGGCGCACCTGCTGCCACACCGGGTTGGACAGTGCGCGGTCGATTTCCTCCACCAGCCGCACCATGCCCTCGTAGCCGGCATAGGCGTGGTGGCGCTCCTGGTTGATGTCCAGCCAGGGCATGCGCGCCTTGAGCGCGACGAACTGCGAGCGCCCGCCGCTGAGCATGATGTCGGCCCGCGCGTCGCGCAGCATGGCGTACATCTCGCGCGGGGTCATGTCGTCGATCATGTGCGCGCTGTCGTCGGACTGCAGGCCCATGATCTCCTTGATGCGCTCCTTGTCCTCGCGGGTGGACTTCTTCACGCTGGTGCCCACCACCTCCAGCCCCGCCTCCTGCAGCGCCGCGACCACCGACCACGACTTGACGCCGCCGGTGATCAGCAGCACCCGCCGGCCCTGCAGGCGCTGGCGATAGCCGGCGATGCGCGCCCAGGCGCGGGCGGACTCGGCCTGCACCAGCCGCTCGGTGCGCTCGATCAGCGCGGCATCGGCCCCGCGCTCCACCAGCATGCGGGCGATGGTGCGCAGCGTGTCGTTCATGTCCTCGATGCCGTAGAACGAGCCTTCGAAGTACGGGATGCCCCAGCGCTGCTGCATGCGCGTGGCGATGTTGATCATCGACTTGGAGCACACCATCATGTTCACGCGCGCCCGGTGGCTGGCCGCCACCTCGGCATAGCGGCCGTCGCCCGAGATGCACGACAGCACGCGCACGCCCATCGCGTCCAGCAGCGGGCGCACCTGCCACAGCTCGCCCGACAGGTTGTACTCGCCGATGATGTTGATGTCGGTCGGCGTGGTCAGCTCGGGCTCCTGCGTGCCGATCACGTGCTCCAGCAGCGCCTCGCCGCCCAGCTTGTTGCCCAGGTTCTTGGGGCCGGCGAAGCCCGGGCTGTTGATCGGGATGACCGGCTTGCCGAACTTCTCGGCGGCGCGCCTGCACACGGCCTCGATGTCGTCGCCGATCAGCGCGGTGACGCAGGTCTGGTAGACGAAGACCGCCGGCGGGTCGTGCTGCTCGATCACCTGGCGGATGGCGCGCAGCAGCCGCTTCTCGCCGCCGTGGATCACGTCGAGCTCGCCGATGTCGGTGGTCAGGCCGGTGCGGTAGAGCTGCGGCCCCGATGAGGCGCTGTGCCGGTTGTCCCAGGAGTTGCCTTCGCAGGCGATGGGGCCGTGCACCAGGTGGGCCACGTCCACGATGGGCTGCAGCGCGATCTTGGCGCCGTCGAAGGCGCAGCCGCCGGCCGCCGCGCCGGGCGTGAGCTGCCTGGTGCAGCCCTTCTTGCGCGCCTTGTCGGACTTGGCCTGGTTGTGCTCGCAACCCGGCTCGTCGAAGACCTGCGCGATCCTGCTCTGCAGCGATGCCGACATGGTGGGCGCCTCGGGGCTGGGTGGGGCGCCGGCAGCCCGTGCAGGCCGCCGGTGCCGGGCCGCTGTCAGCGGATGATGTCGTAGGAGTAGTCGGTCTTGCCGGGCACGATGGTGTTGGCGTCCAGCGTCTCGAAGTACTCGTCGAGCAGCATCACCAGCGTGCGCAGCCCGCCCTCGTAGCCCCAGGTGGGCCAGCGGTGGTAGTGGTGGCGGTCGAAGATCGGGAACACCATGCGGATCAGCGGCGTGCCGGTGTCGCGCTCCAGGTACTTGCCATAGGTGTTGCCGATCAGGAAGTCCACCGGCTCGGTGTGCAGCAGCGAGCGCAGGTGCCACAGGTCGCGCTTGGGATAGGCCTTGCAGCCCGCGCCGTAGGGCGAGGCGTCGAAGGCCGCCTGCAGCCGCTGCGCCCATTCGTCGCCGCCGTTGGTGGACAGCACGTGGGCCGGCTCGGCGCCCAGCTCCAGCAGGAACTTCGCCAGGCCCAGCATCTGGTCCGGGTCGCCGTAGAGCGCGTAGCGCTTGCCGTGCAGGTGGGCCTGGCTGTCGGCCATCGCATCGACCAGCTGGCCGCGCTCCTTCTCCAGCTGCGCGGGCACCGGCTTGCCGCTCAGGCGGGAGAGGGCCATGACGAACTCGTCGGTGCCGGCCACGCCCACCGGGCAGTTGAGCACCACCACCTCCTGGCCCTTCTCGCGCAGGTACTTGGCGGTCTTCTCGCAGCAGAACTCCTGGAAGACGATGGTGGCCTTGGCATGCAGCGCGCGCTCCACCTCCGCCTTGGTCGTGCCGCCCTCGTACATGCGGAAGGTGCCGTCGGTGGGCGTGTCCCACACGCCCGACGGGTCGCACAGCACCGTGTGCTCGATGCCGAACAGGCCGAAGATGCGGCGGATCTCCTTCATGTTGCCGACGACGAAGCCGTCGAAGCCGCCGATGAAGTTGATGCTCTCATCGGGCACGCGGGTCAGCGGCTCGGCCGTGCCGGACTTGCCGTCCCAGAAGTGCTTGAGGATGCCCAGCAGCGCGTTGTCGTAGCCGGTGACGTGGCTGCCCACGAAGGCCGGCGTGTGCGCGAACGGCACGTCGAAGTCCGCCGGCACCGAGCCCTTCTGCTTGGCGTTCTTGATGAAGGCGTCCAGGTCGTCGCCGATCACCTCGGCCATGCAGGTGGTGGACACCGCGATCATCTCGGGCTGATAGAGGCTGTAGGTGTTGGCCAGCCCGTCGATCATGTTGTTGAGGCCGCCGAACACGGCCGCGTCCTCGGTCATCGACGACGACACGCAGGATGTCGGCTCCTTGAAGTGCCGGCTGAAGTGCGAGCGGTAGTAGGCCACGCAGCCCTGCGAGCCGTGCACGAAGCTCATCGTCCTGGCAAAGCCGTTGGCCACGAAGACCGCGCCCAGCGGCTGGCAGGCCTTGGCCGGGTTGACCGTCAGCGCCTCGCGGGCGAAGTTCTTTTCCTTGTACTGCGGCGTGCGCGTCCACTGGGCGATCTCGCGGATGCGTTCGTCGTCATGGTTGAACTCGAAGGCCTTCTTGGCTTCGAGCATGGAGCGGTACTCCGGCTCGCGGAACAGGTGCTCGTGGTCCAGGACCTTCTCGGCGCTTTGCGGCATGGTGATCTCCTAGCGGATCGGGGTGCGGGTCGAAGCCGGCCCCGGGGCGGTGCCCGCGGGGCCTGCGGGATCGGGTGGTCAGTTCTTCCAGGGCGCCTTGGTCAGGCCCCAGATCGGGCTGCTGATGGCCATGTCCATGTCGCGCGCGAAGATGGCAAAGCCGTCGTAGCCGTGATAGGGGCCGGAGTAGTCCCAGCTGTGCATCTGGCGGAAGGGCACGCCCATCTTCTGGAAGACGTACTTCTCCTTGATGCCCGAGCCGATCAGGTCGGGCTGCACCTTCTCGACGAACTTCTCGAACTCGTAGCCGGTCACGTCGTCGTAGATCAGCGTGCCGTCCTTGATGTAGTGGGTGGTGCGCTGGTAGTCGTCGTTGTGGCCGAACTCGTAGCCGGTGCCCACCACCTCCATGCCCAGGTCCTCGTAGGCGCCGATGACGTGGCGCGGGCGCAGGCCGCCGACGAAGAGCATCACCTTCTTGCCCTGCAGGCGCGGCTTGTACTTGTCGATCACCGCCTGCATCAGCGGCTTGTACTTTGCGATGACCTCCTCGGCCTTGGCCTGGATGGTCTCGTCGAAGTGGGCCGCGATCTCGCGCAGCGACTTCTCGATCTGCGTGGGGCCGAAGAAGTTGTATTCCACCCAGGGGATGCCGTACTTCTCCTCCATGTGCCGGCTGATGTAGTTCATCGACCGGTAGCAGTGCAGGACGTTGAGCTTGGCCTTGGGCGTGTTCTCCAGCTCGGCGATGGTGCCGTCGCCCGACCACTGCGCCACCACGCGCAGGCCCATCTCCTCCAGCAGGATGCGGCTGGACCAGGCGTCGCCGCCGATGTTGTAGTCGCCGATGATGGCCACGTCGTAGGGCGTGGCCTCGAACTCGCGCGGCTTGGCCGTCTTGCCCTCGAACACCCAGTCGCGGATGGCGTCGTTGGCGATGTGGTGGCCCAGCGACTGGCTCACGCCGCGGAAGCCCTCGCAGCGCACCGGTATGATGGTGTGGTTGCCGTGCTCCTTGCTCTTCTTCTTGCTCACGGCCTCGATGTCGTCGCCGATCAGGCCGATGGGGCACTCGCTCTGGATGGAGATGCCCTTGTTCAGCGGGAAGAGCTCCTGGATCTCGTCGATGATCTTGTCGAGCTTCTTGTCGCCGCCGAAGACGATGTCCTTCTCCTGGAAGTCCGACGTGAACTGCATGGTCACGAAGGTGTCCACGCCGGTGACGCCGATGTAGTAGTTGCGCCGCGCCGCCCAGGAGTACTGGCCGCAGCCCACCGGGCCGTGGCTGATGTGGATCATGTCCTTGATGGGGCCCCAGACCACGCCCTTGGAGCCGGCATAGGCACAGCCGCGGATGGTCATCACGCCCGGCAGCGACTTGATGTTGGACTTGACGCCGCAGTCGGGCTTGCCCGACTCGTAGCTGCCCAGGTGCTTGGCCCGCTTCTTGGCCATCTTCTCGGGATAGGCCTTCAGGACCTCGTCGATCAGCGCCTTGTTGGCGGCCTTGTGCTCTTCAACCGTGATGCTCATGGTGTGCTCCTGTCGTGGGGCGGCTGGTGCGGGCCACCGGCACGGCAGGGCGGGCCCTGCGCATGCCGGGGGCGCGCCGCGCAGGTATCAGGCGACGGCCAGCTCCGCTGCGGTCTTGCCGACCTGGCTCTCGTCGATGGACTGCATGATCCCGTGCTCCATCAGCAGGTCTTCCAGCTCGTCCATCGTGATGGGCGTGGGGATGACGCCGTTGCCGGCATTGGCATGGACCTTGGTGGCCAGCTGGCGGTACTGGTCGGCCTGCGCGGAGTCGGGGGCGTACTCGATCACCGTCATGCGGCGCAGCTCGGCGTGCTGCACGATGTTGTCGCGCGGCACGAAGTGGATGAGCCGGGTGCCCAGCTTCTTGGCCAGCGAGTCGGCCAGCTCCAGCTCCTTGTCGGTCTTGCGCTCGTTGCACACCAGCCCGCCCAGGCGCACGCCGCCGCTGTTGGCGTACTTCAGGATGCCCTTGGAGATGTTGTTGGCCGCGTACATGGCCATCATCTCGCCCGACATCACGATGTAGATCTCCTGCGCCTTGTTCTCGCGGATGGGCATGGCGAAGCCGCCGCAGACCACGTCGCCCAGCACGTCGTAGGACACGTAGTCCACGCCCTCGTAGGCGCCGTTCTCTTCCAGGAAGTTGATCGAGGTGATCACGCCGCGGCCGGCACAGCCCACGCCGGGCTCGGGCCCGCCCGACTCCACGCAGCGGATGTCGCGAAAGCCGATCTTCATCACGTCCTCGATCTCCAGGTCCTCCACCGAGCCGGCCTCCGCGGCCAGCGACAGGATGGTGTCCTGCGCCTTGGCATGCAGGATCAGGCGGGTGGAGTCGGCCTTGGGGTCGCAGCCGACGATGAGGATCTTCTGGCCCATCTCGGCCAGGGCGGCCAGGGTGTTCTGGGAGGTCGTCGACTTGCCGATGCCGCCCTTGCCGTAGAAGGCGATCTGTCTCAGTGAAGCCATTGCAGTTCTCCGATCAAAGCATCAAGGTGGATTGAGGTTCAGCTGGAGCGCCTGGATGCAGCCTGGTGTGCCTTTATGGGTCTTCGTCTTCAGCCACGCTTCGGCAAGACATGGTCCGCGCCGGCCTGTTACCGCAAAGCCCGTGCCACGCGCCGGCCTGCCCTCATCGCAGCCTGCGTGGGCAGGGCCAGGGGCAGCGGTTTTTCCTCTGTAGGCCGCCGCATGGACGCGGCCGGTCGGCGGCCTGCTGCGGGCCCGTCCACCGATGCCCGCGGCCTTGTGCGGAACCCGACAAAAGCCGCAGCCGCGTCGGCAAGCCCACCACCTGCAGCGGCCGCATGGGCAGGCCCGGCGCGGCGTGAGGCAGCACCGAGAAGGCACCGCGGCTCAGGGCGCAACGGGCCTGGTGCCGCCGGCTGCAGCGCGTGCCGCGCGCCGCGTGGTACGGACGTTGCAGAACCAGCGGCATGACCGATGGCATGACCAATGGCATGAAGCCGCCCGTCGCCGCCGAGGCCAACCCGCACTTCCGCCAGATCGGCGGTGCGCCGGCCATCGAGCGGCTGGTCACGGCCTTCTACCGCCGCATGGACACGCTGCCCCAGGCCGCCGGCATCCGCGCGATGCACGAGGCCGACCTGGGCCCCACGCGCCGCGTGCTGCACGACTACCTGTGCGAATGGATGGGCGGCCCGCGCGATTACTCCGCCCGCCGCGGCCCGCCGCGCCTGCGGCGGCGGCATGCGGCCTTCGCCATCGGCACGGCCGAGCGCGACGCCTGGCTGGCCTGCATGCAGGGCGCGCTGGACGAGGTCGTGCCCGATGCCCACCTGCGCCGGCAGCTGCTGCAGGCGTTCACCCAGATCGCAGACCACCTGCGCAACACCGAAGGAAGCCCTCATGAGCACCGTCCTGGCTGACCCGCCCCTGATCGAGCAGACCGCCTTTGCGCGGCTGGAGCGCGAGCACCGACTCGTCAACCCGGTGCTCAAGGCGCCCACCCACCGCCCCGGCCGCTTCGGCTTCCGCGGCGAGCTGGCGCTGCGCTTTTCCGAGCAGCTGGCCGACGAGGCCCGCCCGCCCGAGCTGACCTGCGACCAGGTCATCGCCGTGGCCCAGGCCGGCAGCCCCACGCTGCCGTTCTTCGCCGGCTACCTGCTGAGCTTCGAGCACCTCAAGGACGTGGCCGAGGTGCTGGGCGATGCGCTCAGCGCCGGGGGCAAGTACTTCCTCTTCTGCAACAACATGGACCTGAGCCGGCGCTGGCAGGTGCCGCTGCGCGGCGCCATGTTCTATGTGCTGCCCATCGACGAGGCCACGGTCTACAACGAGCTGCTGGAGCTGCTCTACCTGGACAAGGGCGACCTCAAGCGCCTGGACACCGCCGGCAAGACCGACGCCGTGGCCGATGCGGCGATGAAGTTCGACGTCACCTTCGACCTGCTGACCTACGACGAGGGCCTGGCCCTCATGGGCCCGGTGCGCAACCCCAACGAGAACAGGCCGGTCTGAGGCCTGAGGGCGGGCCGGCACGGCGCGGCCGCTCGGCATCCCGCCGGGCGGCCGCGTGGCCGGCCGCCCGCCTCAAACCGGCTGCCGCTGCAGCGCCTGCTCCAGCAGCGGCGCGAAGTGGGCCAGCGGGCAGGCGATGCGCTGGATGTTCTGCTCCTGCAGGAAGCGGCGCTCCATGCGCGTGGGCTCGTCGGGCAGCACGGCCCAGTGGCGGTCGCACGATCGCTTCATCACCTGGCGGGCGAAGCCGCGGGTGAGCTGGTCGTCGAAGCGCATGCCCAGGAAGAGGAAGCCGCGGTCGCGGCGCAGGGCCTGCACCTCCAGCGGGATGGGCGTCTGGATGTCGATCTCGGTGAGCACCTCGACGAAGTCGGTGTCGGAGATCAGGTAGTTGCCTGCCGGCGCATGCGCGCCCCAGGGCTGGTAGAGCAGGGTGCGCCAGTCGGCGGGGATGGTCTGGACCGGCTGGCCCGCGGCGTCGAAGGCGCCCGTCCAGCGGCCGAAGTGCTCCGTCTGGCTCAGCCCCTGCACGCAGCCCCAGGGCGTGGGGCCGTGCCCGCGCAGTGCGGCGGCCAGGGTGTCGTCCCACCAGGCCGAGACGATCATCGGCGGCGCCGCAGCGGCCAGCGCGCGGTGCAGGGCCGAGGGCTCGGGCGTGGCGGCAAAGGCCTCGTTCATCAGCGCCACCAGGCTCTTGCGGTGCTTGAAGTTCTCGATGAACTGCGCGGCCTGCGTGAGCCGGCCGCGGATCTTGTGCGGCACGGTCACGCGCGCGGTGATGAAGGCCGCCAGCGCGGCGGGGTCGGCCGGCACGGCGGGGCCGCCGCACAGCGCCAGCGCGCCGGGGCCCACATAGGGCAGCACGCGCTGCTGGCGCAGGCCGCGGGCCAGCTCGTCCGCCAGGTCCGCGACGTCGGCCGCATCGGCCGGCACGGCGGTCTCGACGGCATGGGCAAGGGGTGGGGACGCGGACATGGCGGGCCTTCCGGGGTGAGTGCGGAGTCAGTAGATGGGCACGCCGGCGCCGATGTTGACCGACGCCTCCTTGAGCGACTGCACGACGAAGCGCACTTCGTCGGCGCCCAGGTGGGCGTGGAAGGGCAGGGCCAGCGCGCGGTCGGCGATGCGCTCGGCCTGCGGCAGGTGGCCGCGGCGGTGGCCGAGCCGGCGGTAGTGGTACTGCTCGTGCAGCGGCTGGCTGTAGGGCGCGGCCTCGATGCCGTGGGTCAGCAGGTCGTCGACGATCTGGTTGCGCGCGCTGCGCGTGAAGCGCTTGCCCAGGTGCACCACGTAGACCATCCAGTGGATCTCGTCGACGCCGTCGCCGATGTAGGGCGGCTTGATGCCCTCGAAGCTCTGCATCTCGCGCGCATAGGCCACCTCCACCTGCTTGCGCCGCGCCAGCAGGTCGTCCAGCCGCTGCAGCTGTGCCAGGCCCAGCGCGGCGGCCAGCTCCGACAGCGGCGCCTGCAGCGGCACGTGCTGGCCGATGGACACCGAGCGCCGGTCGCGCAGGCCGTGCAGCCGGCCCTGGCGCAGCGCGGCGGCCAGGCGGTCGTCATCGGTCAGCACCATGCCGCCCTCGCCGCAGCACAGCGCGCCGGGCTGCGAGAAGTCGAACACCGACAGGTCGCCGAAGCTGCCCACCGGCCGGCCGTACAGGCGCGAGCCGATGGCCTCGCTGCTGTCCTCCACCAGGGCCAGGCCGTGGGCCGTGGCCAGCTCGCGCAGCGCGGGCCAGTCGGCGGGATGGCCGTTGGTGTTGCCGGCCAGGATGGCGCGGGTGCGCGGCCCCACGTGCTGCGCCGCGGCGCGTGCGTCCAGGCAGCCGGACCAGTAGTCGATGTCGGCGAACACCGGCGTGGCGCCGGCCAGCGCGATCGCATGGGCCACCTGGTGCCAGGCGTGGGTGGAGGCGATCACCTCGTCGCCCGGGCCGATGCCCAGCGCGCGCAGCGCCAGCCAGGCGCCCAGCGTGCCGCTGGACGTGGCCACCGCATGGCGGCGGCCCAGGCGGGCGGCGAAGGCGGACTCGAACTGCTGCACCAGCGGCCCCTGCGACAGCCGGCTGGCACGCAGCGCGCCCAGCACCTGCTCCAGCTCCAGGCCGCTCAGGTCCGGGTCGGACAGCAGGATGTCCGGGGCGTCGCTGTCCGGGCCGTCGTCGTCATGGCCGGCGGGCAGCGGGCCGTGCGCGCCATGCAGGCCGTGCGGGGGAGTGGGCGCGTCGCTCATCGTGCTGTCCTTCAGTCCTGCGCCAGCAGCACCGCGCCGGCGTGGGCCGGGTCGGTGGTGACGGACCAGCAATGGCCGTCGGTGTGCATCAGGTAGAGCGAGCGGCCGGCGCTGCGGCGCACCGGCGTCTCGCCGCGCAGGTCGGCGGCATCGGCCACGGTGGCGCGCAGCGGGGCCAGCAGCGCGCGCACGCGGGCCGCTGCGGCGCGCAGGTCGGGCTCGGCGGCCAGCAGGGCGGCGGCGCGGTCGAGCTGCTCGGCAGACAGGCTCACGGCATGCTCCCCTCAGTCGCCGGACAAGCGGCGGGCCTCCACCGTGATCGGCAGCGTGGTGCCCGCGGCCATCTCGGGCAGCGCCATCTGCCAGCCGTTGCCCAGCGTGACCGTGCCGCCCCACATCTCCGGGCGCTCCATCGCCACGATGGGCTCCTCCAGATCCTTCTTGGGCACGTAGAGGGACAGGCCGCCGCCGGCGGTCTTGCGGATCATGACTTTCATGCGGGCTCCAGGGCGGTTGGCAGGGGGCAGGGCAGCAGCGGGCGCAACGCGGTGGTGATGCGCAGCAGCGCTTCGTCGATGTCGCCGGCGGTGGCATCCATGCCCAGCGACAGCCGCACGGCGCCCAGCGCCTGCTCGCGCGGCACGCCCATCGCGGTGAGCACGTGCGAGGGCTCGCTGCCGCCGGCCGAGCAGGCTGCGCCGGAGGACGCCATCACGCCCGCGGCCTGCAGACTGCCGAGCACGGCATCGGCATGCAGGCCGGCGAAGCGCAGCAGCAGCGTGTTGGGCAGGCGCGGCACGCCGGCGGCAAACACCACCGTGCCCGGCAGCGCGGCGCACAGGCCGGCCTGCAGGCGGTCGCGCAGCGCGGCCACGATGCGCCCGCGCGCGGGCAGGTCCAGCGCCTGCAGGGCCTGCAGCGCCGCGGCCATGCCGGCGATGCCCGGCAGGTTCTCGGTGCCGCCGCGCCGGCCGCGCTCCTGCGCGCCCGGCTGCAGCGCCGGCAGCGCCAGCCCCTGGCGCACCAGCAGCGCGCCCACGCCCTTGGGGCCGTTGAACTTGTGCGCCGACAGCGACACCAGGTCCGCGCCGCTGTCCGCCAGGCTGAAGGGCAGCCGGCCGATCCACTGCGTGGCATCCACGTGCAGCCAGGCGCCGGCCGCGCGGCAGTGCTCAGCCACGGCCTGCAGCGGCATCAGCGCGCCGGTCTCGTTGTTGGCCGCCATCAGCGACACGACGGCCGTGCGCGGGCCGATGCGGGCCAGCGCGGCGTCCAGGTCCAGGTCACCCGCCGGGCGCAGCGGCAGCCAGTCCACGTCGCCGCCGGCGGCCTGCAGGCCGGGCTGCAGCGACAGGGCCAGCCTGCGCGCGGCGGCATGCTCGGCCGTGCTGATCGCCAGGCGCAGCGGCACCGCGTGCCCATCGGCCGCGGCCCGCGCCATCAGCGCCCCGCGCAGCGCCATCTGCGTGGCTTCGGTCGCTCCGCTGGTGAAGACCACCTCGGCCGGCTTGCAGCCCAGGGCCGCGGCCACCTGGGCGCGCGCCTGGGCCAGCCGGCGGCGCGCGTCCTGGCCGGCGGCATGCGCGGAGGAGGGGTTGGCCCAGTCCACGCGCAGCGCCTGCAGCACCGCCTCCACCACGGCGGGCGCAGGCGGCGTGGTGGCGTTGTGGTCCAGGTAGATCGGCATGGCGCGGCGGGCGTGGCGTGCAGAGCCGGGCTTCAGGGCCAGAAGACCCGCTGCGGGTCCAGGCAGAGCTGCTGCAGCAGCGGCTCCAGGCGGTCGGCCTGGCTGTGCAGCACCCAGCGGCCGTGCTCGTGGTCGCGCCGCAGCAGCTGCCACGTCGGCTGCGCGGGCAGCGGCATGTTTGGCGAGACGCCCTTCGACGCGGTGCCGCGCGGCAGCAGCCGGGCGATGTCGATGAGCCCGCCGTCCGGGTCCACGTTGCGCGAGCAGCAGGGGCTGACGATGCGAAAGCCGCGGCCGTCCGGGCGCACCTGCGGCCGCACGTAGCGGTAGCGCTGTCGGCGGCGCAGCGCCCGCTCGATGCGGGCGCGGTCCAGGCTGTGCAGGCTGGCCGGCGCGGCAGGCCGCGCTCCGCCACGCTGCGTCGGCGTGGACGGCCCCGGCCGGCTCATCGCGCGCCTCCGCCATGCGGCGTGCAGGGCTCGGCCCGCGCCTGCGCCGCCAGGTCGGCCAGCTCGCTGGCCAGCATGATCTCTTCTTCCAGACAGCCCACCACGCGCGGGCCGCCGGCAGTGGCGAACTCCACCACGTACACCGGCTGGTCGCTGTCGGCATGGTGGCCCACCTGCACCACTTCGCCGGGCGAGCCCTGCTCCACCAGCACGCCGCTGGCGGCGGCGCCGACCGCGCCGTCCGGATGGCTGCCGTCGTCCCGCAGGTCGTCCAGCGCCACGACGGCCTGGCCCCAGGCATAGCGCGGCTCGCGCGGGCCGGCGCTCAGGCCGGCCAGTGACGGCACGGCGGAAGGATCGACGGTGGCCGGGGGCGTGATCGACATGGCAGGCATCCTTGGGGTTCGCGTGGTCCTGAGCAGGGCCGGTGCTCCGGTCTCTCTTGTCGTTGCGGGCGGCCGCTTCAGCGCAGGCGCTGCAGCGCGCGGGCCTTGTCCGGGCCGAGCTGCTCCAGCACCTCGGGC
The DNA here is from genome assembly GCA_016219375.1 of Burkholderiales bacterium. Classification (GTDB taxonomy): domain Bacteria; phylum Pseudomonadota; class Gammaproteobacteria; order Burkholderiales; family Burkholderiaceae_C; genus Aquabacterium. The sequence continues at coordinate 40,691 of JACRNC010000021.1, read as the reverse complement.
GGCAGCTTGTCCAGGGTCATCAGCTCCTTGGCGCGCATGCCCACCTGGTAGCCGCGCTCGACGAACTCGACCGCATAGATGTAGTACTGCTGCAGGAAGGTGCCGATGGAGCGCACATAGCCCACGTCGCCGCGCTGCACCAGCACCTCGCCGATGTCGCGGCCGTCGAAGGTGCCGTCGTTGCGCACCACGCTGCGGGCCACCACGCGCTCGCCGAACTCAAAGCGCGGCGGCTCGGCCAGCTCCACCAGCGTGTCGTCACGGTTGATGTCGGCCATCGTCGTCCTCCGCGCCCATGTCGGCCGCCGCTGCGCCGGGCAGGGGCTGCATCAGCCGCTGCAGCGCGGCCTGGCGCACCTCGGCCTCGGCGTCGTGCAGCAGCCGGCGCAGCAGGTCGTGCGGCGCGCGCTGCGCGGTCTCCCAGCGCACTAGCCAGTCGGCGTCATCCAGCAGCAGGTGCAGCAGCCCGGCAGGCAGCCGGCGCGCGACCTCGCGGCGCACCGCGTCGGCTGGGTCGCGCCGCAGCGTCAGCAGCCCCGCGGTGCCGATGCGGCGGGCCACCTCCAGCCGCACTTCGCTGTCGGCATCGCGGGCCAGGCGCGGCAGCCAGGGCAGGGCGATGCGCCGGGCGACGATCTGGCGCACGTGGTAGTCCTCGTCGTCCACCATCGACGGCAGCGCCTTGGCCGGCAGCCGCCAGGCCACGCGGATGCGCACCTCGCGGTGTGCATCGGCGCGCAGCCGCAGGAGCTGCTGCGGCGGCAGGCGCAGGGCCACCTGCAGTCGCACCGTCTCGTCCGGGTCGTCCACCAGCGCCGGCAGGCGAAAGAGATCGGCCCGCCGCGCCGCGATGGCTCGGCGCTCGAAGTAGGGGTGGCCCAGCGAGGCGTTGGCCTGCTGCGGGTTCCACTGGAAGAAGCGGTCGATGCGCCGTGCGTAGCGGTCCTCCACGCAGGCATGGCCCGGGCGGCAGCGGCCGGTCGCGTGCAGATCGGCCTGGGCGCAGGCGGCGCAGTCCAGCGCCCGGCCGCGCCAGTCGAGCAGCGGGATGCCGTCGTCGTCGTGCGCGGGTGAGGGGGCGCGGTCGATGGCCAGCCGCGCGGCCGCGGACGCACCGCACGCCCGGGCCGTCGCGGCTGCAGCTTCGGCTGCAGCTTCAGCTGCAGCGGTGGTGGGCGGGATGCCGGGCATGGTCTGCTCCGCAGCCGGCTGTCAGGCCAGGGCCTGGCCGGCCAGGCGATCGGCCCGTGCCCAGGCCGCCGCGCCCAACGCATGCGGGTCATCGCCCGGCGCATCGTCGGCCTCGGCTTCGTCCTGCGCCTCTGCCTCATCCTGCCGGTGCCGCAGCCGTACCTGCTCCAGCAGCGCCGCGCCCACGCGGTCGGCCGGGTCCAGCATGCGCAGCAGGGCCAGCGCATCGCGCGCCTCGGCCTCGTCGCCCAGGCGCAGGCTCAGATAGGCATAGCCCTTGAGCACGAAGAGATAGAAGCGCACCTGGGCATCGCCCTGCGCACCGGCCAGCGGCCGCGGCGGCACGTGGCGCCAGTTGGCCGGCAGCCCCAGCGCACGCGCGGCCACCAGCAGTGCACGGCGCGCCACCGCCCGCGCGGGCGCCAGCCGGTGGCCGTAGAAGTGATGCCGGTACAGCGCGATCAGCACCGCCGGGTGGTCTGCGGCCAGGCGCTGCGCGCGCATCAGCGCGGCCATCGCGCGCGGGGCGTCGCTGCGGTGCAGGCCGGCCTCGCGCAGCGCGGCCTCGGCCTCGGCCGGCAGGCCGCGGCCCAGCACCGCATCGTCGAAGCCCGCTTGCGGGTCGGCGTCAAGCACGGTGGGCATGGCGGCGTCCTCGGGCAGCCGGGCCGCGATCAGTGGCGCCGCGCCAGCGCGGTCAGCGGCACGCTGGTCACGCCCACGCCGGGCGCCGCACCGGCCCCCGCGCCGGACGAGGAGCACGCGCACGGCGCCGCATTGGGGTTGGTGAAGGTCAGGCCGGCCGAGGTGGGCGTCTCGGCAAAGTCCACCACCAGCCCGTCGAGCACCAGGCGGCTTTCCGCCGGCAGGAACAGCCGCGCGCCGTTGTCCAGCCGCAGGTCGGCGTCGCCTTCGCGCGGCTGGGCCTCCACGGCCAACTGCGAGCTGTAGCCCGAGCAGCCGCCGGGCGTCACCGTCAGCCGCAGGCCGCCCGTGGGGTGGGTGGAAAAGCGCACCATGCGCGCGATGAACTTCAGCGCGGCCGGCGTCAGGGTCATGTTGGGCATGAGCATGGGGTGTCCTCCTGCGGCTCAGGCCTCAGGCCTTGACGATGCAGCCGTCCACCGGGCAGACGGCCTGGCACTGCGGCGTGTCGAACTGGCCCTCGCACTCGGTGCATTTCTTGGGGTCGATCTTGAAGATGCCGCCCTTGTCGCTGATGGCGACGTTGGGGCATTCGGGCTCACAGGCCGAGCAGCCGGTGCAGGTCGAGGCAATGATCTTCAGTGCCATGTCGTTCTCCGTGGGGCGGGCGTGGGTCAGGCGGCGGCCTCGGCGTTGCCCGTGTAGGCGCCTTGGCGGATGCGCGCGTCGCCGCGCGGCGCGTGCACGCACGTGCCGGCAGCCACGCGGGCGCAGTAGTCGGCGAACCACTGCAGGGCCGCCTTCTCGATGAACTCGTGCGCATAGGCATCCACCGGCTCGATGCCGGCGGCCTGCAGCTCGTCGCGCGGGCAGGCGCCGATCTTGGACACCAGCACCGCATGGCAGTCGTTGATGGCGTTGACGATGGACGGCAGCTGCTCGTCCTCGCCCCAGCCGCCCTGGCAGTACAGGTCCACGCGCCGATGGCCGACGAAGGTGGCGCCCAGCGTGCGGCCGGCTTCACCGTCGCTCCAGCCCACTTCGTAGATCTGGAACTCGGTGGCATGGCCGAAGTGCTGGTTCACGCGGCCCTGGCCCTCGGTGGCCACGGCCACCAGCACGCGGATGTCCCGCGCCGCGTCGGCCCCGGCCTGCGTCAGCGCATCCTGCTTGGCTGCATGCTGGGCCTGGCGTTCGGCCTCCACCTGCTCCTGGTAGCTGCGGCGGCGGTCCAGGTCGTAGACCACCTCCATCTGCTCGATCTTGTCCAGCGTGAACTCGTCGCTGCGGTCCTCGCCCAGCAGGCCCACCGCGTCGGCGCGGCACTGGCGGCAATGCCGCATCAGGTTGGCCCCGCCCGAGCAGGCGTCCTGCACGGCCTTGAGCTCCTGCGCCGTCGGCCCGCGCTGGCCGGTCAGGCCGAAGTGCGTGCCGTGCTCCGCCTCGGAGATCAGCGGCATGATGTTGTGCAGGAAGGCGCCGCGCTTCTTCACCTCGCGGTTCACCTCGATCAGATGCTCGTCGTTGATCCCCGGAATCAGCACCGAGTTGATCTTGGTCAGCACCCCGCGCGCGGTCAGCATCTCCAGGCCCAGCATCTGCTGCTCATGCAGGATGCGGGCGGCCTCCACGCCGGTCACGCGCCGGTGGTCCCAGAAGATCCACGGGTAGATCCTGGCCCCGATCTCCGGGTCCACCATGTTGATGGTGATGGTGACGTGGTCGATGTTGTACTGGCAGATCTCGTCCACGTACTGCGGCAGAGCCAGCCCGTTGGTGGACATGCACAGCTTGATGTCCGGCGCCTCCTGCTGCAGGCGGCGAAAGGTCTCGAAGGTCTTCTTCGGATTGGCCAGCGAATCGCCCGGCCCCGCGATGCCCAGCACCGTCATCTGCGGGATCTCGCTGGCCACGGCCAGCACCTTCTTCACCGCCTGCTCGGGCGTGAGCTTCTGGCTCACCACACCCGGCCGCGATTCGTTGCTGCAGTCGTACTTGCGATTGCAGTAGTTGCACTGGATGTTGCAGGCCGGCGCCACCGCCACATGCATGCGCGCGTAGTGGTGGTGGGCCTCCTCCGAGTAGCAGGGATGGTTCTTCACCTTCTCCCAGATCTCGGCCGGCATGTCCTGCGGCCCACCCGACGAGCCGCAGCTGGCCTTGCCCTCACCGCCCTGCGTGGAGCAGCCGCCCCCGCTGTCCGGCAGCGGCTGCACCGCGCTGACGGCATGGCGCGACCGGAGCAGGTCGCCAACGGCGATATAGGCAGACGCGGACATGTGGGCCTCGCTGGGATCTGGCGGCGCAACGCGCCTTGCCAGCCCTCGATTGCGAGAGCCATGCCAGCCCGCCCGATCAGCGCAAAGCCTTGTGAATCAAGGGCTTGCGGCCGACGGTGCGTATGCCGTCGGCTGTCTTGATGCCGACAAACACGACAGATGCGTAGGGCCGCCGGCCCGAGCGATCGTGTGTGCGGCGTGGCCGCGCTCATCCCGCTGGACACGGGCGACGAGCATGCTGGCGGCCAGTTCAGTCCTGATAGCTGGCAGTTCTGATAGCTGGCGCGACGAGATGGCGCAATGAGAAGCGACCTCATCGGCCTGGCGATAACGGCGCCGCCGCTGGCACAAGGCTGGCACAGCGCCAAAAACAAAGGGATCCCGAAGGATCCCTTTTGCGTGCTCGTGTGTGCTCTTTTGCGCTCTTGCGGGCTTAAGTCATTGATGCTTAAGCCTTTATTCTGGCTCCCCGACCTGGACTCGAACCAGGGACCTGCGGATTAACAGTCCGTCGCTCTACCGACTGAGCTATCGGGGAATCGAGGTGTGCTCGAAAGCCTGCGACTATAGCACAGGCTTTTTGCAGTTGTGGAGCGGCCGGCTCAGGCCGCCTGCGTCAGCCGCTCGGCCAGCACGGCCGCGCCGATCAGCGGCAGGGCCGGTTCGGTAACGACGTGGACCGGCAGGCTGGCCGCGATGTGCGCATAGGGTGGCTTGGCGCGGAAGGCCTCGATGAAGCGGCCGTCCTGCATGGCGGTGACCCATTTCTGCGCGATGCCGCCGGCAATGAAGACGCCGCCGCGGGCCAGCACCGCCAGGGCATGGTCGCCGGCCAGGCTGCCGTAGGCAGCAAGGAACAGAGCCACCACGCGCTGTGCCACCGCCTCGCCGGCCCTGGCTCGCTCCGCGAGCTCCGGCCCGTGCACGGGCTGGGATGGCACGGCCTGCCCCATGTCGGCGGCGACCGCGGCATACAGATGGGGCAGCCCGATGCCCGAGACCACATGCTCGTTGGTCAGTCGCTCACCGCCCGCAGCCCGGCGCAGATGCGGCAGCAGGGCATCGAACGCGGCCGTGGGCGGCGCCCAGTTCATGTGGCCGCATTCGCCGGGCACGACCTGGTAGTGGCGGCCGTTCCAGATGCGGCTGGCGATGCCCAGGCCGGTGCCGGCGGCCACGACCAGCTGCGGGGCATGCTCCACGCGCCGGCCGTCCTGCAGCGCGGTGAGCTGACCCGGCGTGACCGCGTCGATGCCGGCGGCCGTGGCCTCCAGGTCGTTGGCCAGCCGCGTGGGCGCGCCGCCGAGCCGCGCGCTGACGTCGCGGGCATGGATGTCCCACGACAGGTTGGTCATGCGCACATGGTCGCCGTCCACCGGGCCGGCCACGCCCAGGCAGGCGGCGGTGACCGGCGGGTGGCCGCAACGGCCGAGGAAGCGATCCAGGGCCTCGTAGAAGCCGCTCAGCTCGGCCGCAATGAAGGTGTCGCAGCGGGTGATGCGCAGCTGCGTGCCGTCGCGCCGGGCCAGGCCCAGCAGGGTCTTGGTGCCGCCGATGTCGGCGCACAGCCAGGTTTCTGCGGCCATCGTCAGATCACCGAATCCCAGGGCGCCGACAGCCGCACCGCGCCGTTGATGATGCCGACCATCGAATACGTCTGCGGGAAATTGCCCCACATCTCGCCGGTGACCGGGTGCGTGTCCTCGGACAGCAGGCCCAGGTGGTTGCGCGTGGCGAGCAGGGTCTCGAAGATCTCGCGCGCCTGCTCGCGCCGGCCGATGCGCGCCAGCGCGTCGATGCGCCAGAAGGCGCAGATGTTGAACGAGGTCTCGGGCAGGCCGAAGTCGTCGGGCGCCTCGTAGCGGCGCATGTAGGGGCCGTCGCACAGGTGGCGCTCCAGCGCGTCCACGGTGGAGATGAAGCGCGGATCGCGCGGGTCGATCAGGCCGACCTCGGCCATCAGCAGCACGCTGGCATCCAGGTCGCGGCCGCCGAAGCTCTCGGCAAAGGCCTGGCGGGTGTCGGACCAGGACTCTTTCAGGATGGTCTCGCGCATGCGCAGCGCGTGGCCCGACCAGAAGGCATGCCGCTCCGGCAGGTTGAGCACGCGGGCGATCTTGGCCAGGCGGTCGCAGGCGGCCCAGCTCATCAGGGCAGATGAGGTGTGCACACGCGCGCGGGTGCGCAGCTCCCACATGCCGGCATCGGGCTGGTCGAACACGCGCAGCGCCTGCTGGCCGACGATCTCCATGTGGCGGAACTCGGCCGCGCCGGCGCGCTTGAGCAGCCGATGGTCGTGGAAGGCCTGGGCCGCGCCGAGGACGATGTTGCCGTAGACGTCGTGCTGGAAGTGCTCGTGCGCCTGGTTGCCCACCCGCACCGGCTGGTGGCCGCGGTAGCCGCTCAGGTGCTCCAGCAGGTGCTCGTGCAGCTCCTGCTCGCGGGCGATGCCGTAGAGCGGCTGGATGTGGCCGCCATGCGACTCGATGACCACATTGGTCAGCCAGCGCAGGTAGCTCTCCATCGTGCCCACTTCGGACAGGCTGTTGAGCGCGCGCACGACGAAGAAGGCATCGCGCAGCCAGCAGTAGCGGTAGTCCCAGTTGCGCGAGGTGCCGGGCGCCTCCGGGATGCTGGTGGTCATCGCCGCGATGATGGCGCCCGTGTCCTCATAGACCGACAGCTTGAGCGTGATGGCCGCGCGGATGACGGCCTCCTGCCATTCCAGCGGCACGGCCAGGCGGCGGGACCACTGCCGCCAGTAGTCGCGCGTGGCGTCCTCGAACTCGCGCGCGGTGTCTTCGATGCCGCCGGCCAGGGTCTCGTCCTGGCCGAGCAGGAAGTTCATCGGCCGATCCAGCACGAAGGCCCGGCCCGGCAGCACGTAGCTCAGCGGGGCATCGGTGTTCAGCCGCAGCGTCTGGTCCGGGCCGATGTAGCGCACGTGGTTGCTGCCGCTGGTGACCTGCGGCGCGCTGCGGCTCCAGTCGAAGCGCGGCGTGACGCGCACCCGCACCCGCGGCGTGCCCTGCAGCGGGCGCACGCGGCGCACCAGCATGACGGGGTGGAACATGCGCCCGCGGGTGAAGAAGCGCGGCGCGAAGTCGACGATCTCCAGCGCTTGGCCGTCGCGGTCATGCAGCCGCGTGCGCAGGATGGCGGTGTTGGCCTCGTAGCACTGCTCCACATGGGCCAGGTTCTCGATCTCGATGGCAAAGGCCGCCGAGTCGGGCCGGTCGTCGAGCAGGGCGTTGAAGACCGGGTCGGCATCGAAGCGCGGCCAGCAGCACCAGACCACGCGGCCGAGCTTGTCGATCAGTGCGTTGTAGGCGCCGTTGCCGACCACGCCCAGCGCCAGGGACGGCGCCGCCGGCGGGCCGAAGCCGCTGGCGTCCGGCGGCACGTCTGCTGAAACGCCTGGCGAGTGGGGACGCTCGTTCTCGGGCGTCGGGGGCATGCGCGCATCTCCTGTGGGCGTGATGGCTGCGGCGAGGCAAGCGGTGTGCCCCGGCGGCCGCGGGCTGGCGGGATGCGTGCAGTGTGCCGGTGGCCGGCACGGCTGGCGAGCGGGTCGGCCCAGGCACAGGGCGGCCGTGACGGGCGGTGCGGGGCCCGCACCGGCGCGGTACGAGGCCTGCTCGTGGGGGAAGAAGCGTGCCGCGCGGTCTGAGAACCGTGTCCGCGGGCCGCCGCCTTCAGCCTTGTGCCTGGCCGCTGCGGCCCAGCAGGCGCTGCAGGCGCGGGCTGGAGGTCGTGTATTCCAGATGCGTGGGCCGCGATGGGTCCAGCCACTGCGCCGCGGCATGGGCGGCCAGCGTCGCCTCGTGGAAGGCGCTGAGGATCAGCTTCTTCTTGCCCGGGTAGTGGACGATGTCGCCCACGGCATGGACGCCGGGCTGGCTGGTGGCAAAGGTGGCCGCGTCCACGGCCAGCTGCTTGCGCTCCAGCTCCAGGCCCCAGTCGGCGATCGGGCCCAGGCGCGGGCTCAGGCCCTGCAGGATCAGCAGGGTGTCGCAAGGCAGCTCGATGGGGCCGCCGTCCGGCGGGTCGAGCCGCAGGGCGCGCAGCCTGGGGGCCGCGTCTGGCTGGCTGGGGGATGCCTCGTCGGGGGCGGACAGTGGCGCGAGGGCCGGGACGTCGTCGCACGGCGGCGCCGCATCCAGCAAGGCCTGCGGCTGGCCGATGGCCACGTGCAGCCGGCCCGCGGCCCGCGCCTGCGCCAGCCGTTGCAGCAGAGGGGCCGGCGCGCGGAAGTCATCGCGGCGGTGGATGAGCGTGACGCTGGCCGGCGCATCGACACCGTCGATCAGCGCCAGCGCTGCGGCCACGGCGGGCTCTTCGCCGCCCAGGATGACCACTTGCCGCCCGGCGAGAGCCCCGGGGTGCTCGCGCGCCTGCGACAGGTGATGAAAGGCCTGGCGGCCCAGGTGGCGCTCCAGCCCGTCGAGCTTGATGGCGCGCGGCAGGAAGGCGCCCACGCCGGCGGCGATGAAGACGCAGCGCGCGGCGAAGCGCCGGCCGCCATCGGTGGTGACGTCGAAGCGCCGACGCTTCTCGTCCCAGCGCAGATCGGTGACGAGCTGGCCCAGGTGCAGGCCCGGCTTGAAGGGCTCGATCTGCCGCAGCAGCCGCTCGGTCAGGTCGGCCCCGGTCGTCTCGACCAGGCCCGGGATGTCATAGAGGGGCTTGTCGGCATAGAGCTCGGCGCACTGGCCGCCCGGGGCGGGCAGCACATCGACGAGCTCGGCATGCAGCTCCAGCAGGCCGAGCTGGAAGACCGCGAAGAGGCCGGCCGGCCCGGCGCCGATGACCAGCGCGTCGGTCTGGACAGGCTCGGTGGACGCGGCAGGGGCGGCCGGGGCGGGCACGGCTGAGGGGCTGCCCGCTTCAGCGGATCAGCTGGTCCAGCTTGCCGGTCTTGTCCTTCCATTCCTCGGCATCGGGCAGCGCGGCCTTACGCTTGGTGATGCTGGGCCACTTCTTGGCCAGGTCGGCGTTGATCTGGATGAAGACCGACTGGCTGGAGGGCACGTCCTCCTCCGGCAGGATGGCGTTGACCGGGCACTCGGGGATGCAGACCGCGCAGTCGATGCACTCGTCCGGGTCGATGACGAGGAAGTTGGGGCCTTCGCGGAAGCAGTCCACGGGGCACACATCCACGCAATCGGTGTACTTGCAGCGGATACAGGCTTCGGTGACGACGTGGGTCATGGTGGGCTCGGAGCAGTCAAGGCCCGCACGGCGGGCAGGAAGAAGCCGGCGGGGCGGGAGCCGGCCGCGGGCTGCGGCTCGGGCAAACGCGTGATTTTAGGTGGCGGGGGTGGGTCGGTCGGCCGGCGCCAGCGGCGCAGGCAGGGGGAATGGACGCGGAATCAGCTTGGAAACGGTGCGGGCTTGCGCGGGATCAAACGGCGGGCGGCGTGCTGGCCGGCGCATCCCCGCAGGGGCGGGCGTCGGGCGGGATCGATGCGGCGCAAGGCGATGCAGCGGAAGGCGGCGTCACTGCCGAGGCGCCCACGCCCACCACCACCACCGTCGGCCGGCCGGCATGGATGGCGCTGGCCTCGCCCAGCGTGTGCAGCGTGTGCTCGCTGTGCTGCTGGTCGGGCCAGCCGGCGCGGGAGACGGCACTGGCCGGCGTGCTGCCCGGCCAGCCGGCGGCGATCAGGCGCTGGGCCAGCTCGCCCAGCCGCTTGCCGGCCATGTAGTAGATCTCGGTGTCGGCCGTGCGCGTGGCATGCAGGTCGCCGGTGCGCGTCATGGCGGTAGCCAGGCTGACGCTGCGGCCGCTGCCGCGGCGGGTCAGCGGCCGCAGCGTGCCGGCGGCCGCCGCCACCGCAGCGGTCACGCCGGGCACCACTTCGCAGGCGATGCCGGCGCCGATCACCGCCTGCAGCTCCTCGTCCAGCCGGCCGAAGATGCTCGGGTCCCCACCCTTCAGGCGCACGACCACGTCAGCCTGGGCCGCATGCTGCAGGATCAGTTCATTGATGTTGGCCTGCAGCGCGCTGCCGTCGGTATAGCCGCGCTTGCCCACGTCCACCCACTGCGCCTGCGGCGCCAGGTCGCGCAGGGCCGGGTCGGCCAGGGCGTCGAAGAGCACCACCTGCGCCTGGCCCAGCAGCCGGGCCCCGCGCACGGTGATCAGGTCGGCCGAGCCGGGGCCGGCGCCGATGAAGTAGACGATGGGCATGGGCCGCAGTGTGCCGTGCGCGATCGGGTCGCCGGGGCGGGGCTCGTTCACACCTTCTTAGTCACAGCTTCTCAGGCCACCAGCAGCGCGCCGCTGGTGCGGTTGGTGGTCGCATCCACCACGATCAGCGCACCGCCGACGCGGTTGTCGGCATAGGGCTCCACCGGCAGCGGCTGCTGCGTCTGGATCTGCACGCGGCCGATCTCGTTGACGGCCAGCTCATGCGCGTCGGTGTCCTGCAGGGTGTGGATGTCCAGCCGGCTGTCGATGGCGGTGATGCGCGCCTGCACCCAGCGGTTGCCGTGGCGCACCCAGTACTTGCGGCCGACCTGGGCGGCCTCGGTGTCCAGCCAGGCCAGCGTGGCGCTGAACTGGTCGCGCGGCGTGAGGCTGCCCGGCGTGGCGATCCAGTCGCCGCGCGAGATGTCCACCTGCCGGTCGAGCACGATGCCGGCGGACTGCCCCGCCTCGCAGCGGTCCACCACCTCGCCGGCATGGCGTACCTCGGCCACGGTGGCTGTCTCGCCGCTGGGGAAGACCTGCACGGCGTCGCCGGCCTGCACGCCGCCGTGGGCGATGCGGCCCCAGAAGGTGCGCGGCTGGTGGCCGGTGCCTTCACCTTCGCGGGTCACGTACTGCACCGGATGCAGCAGCGCGCCGTCGTGGCGCTCGTCGGTCACCGGCAGCGTCTCCAGCAGCTGCAGCAGCGTGGGGCCGGCGTACCAGGGCCAGTTGGCGCTGGGCGTGGTGACGTTGTCGCCACGCAGGGCAGAGACCGGGATCACGCCCTTGACGGTGATGCCGGCCTGCTCGGCAAAGCCCAGCAGCGCGTTGCGCACGGCCTCGAACGCGGCCTGCGTGTCGGCCTCGACGGCGTCGAGCTTGTTGACGGCGAAGACGATGCTGGGCACGCGCAGCAGCCGCGCCAGCAGGCTGTGGCGCTTGGTCTGCGGCAGCAGCTCAACCGTGGCCGCGCGCCAGTCGATCTTGGTGATGTCCACCAGCACCACGGCGGCATCGCTGCCGGCGGCGGCCGTCACCATGTTGCGCGTGTACTGCTCATGGCCGGGCGCGTCGGCAATGATGAACTTGCGCGTCCTGGTGGCGAAGTAGCGGTAGGCCACGTCGATGGTGATGCCCTGCTCGCGCTCGGCCTCCAGGCCATCGGTCAGCAGCGACAGGTCGATCGGGGCGCCGGCGGCGCGCTTTTCCAGCGCGTCGAGCTGGTCGGCCAGGATGGCGCGGCTGTCGAACAGCAGGCGGCCGATCAGCGTGCTCTTGCCGTCGTCGACGCTGCCGGCGGTGAGGAAGCGCAGGGCCTTGTGCGCGAGCTCGCCTTGCGCATCGCAGTGAGGCGCCAGCTCTTGCGTGGCTTCGTTGTGCGTCACGTTGGAAGTCATCGGGGCGTTCATCAGAAATAGCCTTCCTTCTTGCGACGCTCCATCGAGGCGTCGGAGGTGCGGTCGTCCATGCGCGTGGCGCCGCGCTCGCTCACCGTCACCTGCAGCGTCTCGGCCACGATGTCGGCGGCGCTGCTGGCGGTGCTCTCCACCGGGCAGGTGCAGGTCATGTCGCCGACGGTGCGGAAGCGCACGTCCACGGTCTCGATGGCCTCGCCGTCCAGCGGCGGCGTCACCTCCGTCAGCGGCACCAGCAGGCCCTTGCGGCGCATCACCTGGCGCGGGTGGGTGTAGTAGATGTGCGGCAGCGGGATGGACTCGCGGGCGATGTAGAGCCACACGTCCAGCTCGGTCCAGTTGCTGATCGGGAAGGCGCGGAAGTGCTCGCCCGGTTTGATGCGGGTGTTGAACAGGCTCCACAGCTCCGGGCGCTGCTCCTTGGGCTGCCACTGGCCGAAGCTGTCGCGGTGGCTGAAGATGCGCTCCTTGGCCCGCGCCTTCTCCTCGTCGCGCCGCGCGCCGCCGATCAGGCAGTCAAAGCGGTTGTCCTCGATGGCCTCCAGCAGCGTCACCGTCTGGTGGCCGTTGCGCGACTCCAGCGGGTGCGCCAGGCGCACGGTGCCGCGCTTGATCGAGTCCTCAAGATGGCCGACGACCAGGCGCTCGCCCATCTCGGCGATGCGGCGGTCGCGGAACTCGATCACCTCGGGGAAGTTGTGGCCGGTGTCCACGTGCAGCAGCGGGAAGGGCAGGCGGCCCTCGAAGCCTCCGCCCGCCTTCTTCATCTTGAAGGCCTTCTCGGCCAGGTGCAGCACGACGCAGGAATCCTTGCCGCTGGAGAACAGCAGGGCAGGGCGCTCGAAGGCGGCGGCCACCTCGCGCAGGATGAAGATGGCCTCTTCTTCCAGCGCGTCCAGGTGGCGGTGGTCGACCTCGGCCAGCAGGTGTTGGGCGGTAGGGGCGTTCATGGCGTGGATCTCGGCGTGGATCTCAAGGGCGGGATTCGAGGCTGGAGACCAGCGGCGGCAGTTCTTCGGCCACGGGCTCGGCGGATTGATGAACATGCAAGCCGCACTCTTTGGCGTCCTCGCTCTGGCTGCGGCCGGGCGCTTGCGCGGCCTTCACGTCGCCTGCGGCGACATGAGCCTGCGCCGGCGCGAGGCTGCCCGCCGTGTCGATGCTCGACACGGCCGACGCTGGTGCGTCGTCGTGCGGCTTGACATGCAAGCCGCACTCCTTGGCGTCCTCGCTCTCCCACCACCAGCGGCCGGCGCGGAAGTCCTCGCCCACGGCGATGGCGCGGGTGCACGGCGCGCAGCCGATGCTGGGCATGAAGGCGTCGTGCAGCGGGTTGTAGGGCACCAGGTGCAGCGAGACGAAGTGCCACACGTCGCCCCAGGTCCAGTCGGCCAGCGGGTTGAACTTGGCGCGGCCCTTGTCGTCGCGGTCTTCCAGCGGCACGTCGCCGCGGTTGTTGGACTGCTCGCGGCGCAGGCCGGTCACCCAGGCGCTGCGGCCGTCCAACATGCGCGACAGCGGCTCGATCTTGCGGATGCCGCAGCACTGCTTGCGCAGGTCAATGCTCTGGTACATGGCGCGCTCGCCATGCCGGCCGACGAACTGGACCACGGCCTCGGCCTGCGGGCGGTAGACCTCCACCTCCAGGCCGTAGCGGTCCTCGATGCGGCCGATCAGCGCGACCGTCTCGGGATGCAGCATGCCGGTCTCCAGCGTGCCGATCGCAATGGGGATGGCATGGCCGGCGATCAGGTGCGTGAGGACCATGTCCTCCACGCCCAGACTGGTGGCCTGAACGATCCGGCCCGGGTGGGCATCGGCCGCGGCGCGCAGGCGGGCGACCGTGCGGTCGACCTTCTCGGGGAAGTCCGCGCTGGGGTGGGCGTACAGCTCGATGGCGCTCATGTGGGCTCTCCCGCGGTCAGGCCGCGCTGCGGTTGCGCACGAACCAGGGCGCGCTCTGCACGTCGCCCTGGTAGAAGCCGGGGAAGAAGCCCAGCGCGCGCTCGGCGGCCTCACGGCTCTGGTCGGCGCGCAGCACGGCTTCGCTGAAGCCGGTGCGGGCCATCAGCGGCACCATGTCCACCAGCACCTCGCCGGTGGCGCGCACCGCGCCGCCATAGCGCCAGCGCGTGCGCAGCAGGTGCGCCTGGCTGTAGGCGCGGCCGTCGGTCCACTTGGGGAAGGCCAGCGCCACCAGGGCCAGGCGCGGCAGGTCTGCGGCCAGCGTCTCGATGTCGGCATCGTTGGGGAACTGCACGCCCACGGCCAGCCCCTGCGGCCAGGTGTCGCGCACGGCGTGCCACTGGGCCAGGGACAGCAGCAGGTTGGGCGCCGGGGTGGGATGGGAGATGGGGCCGTCCTCGCCGCCCAGCGTGTGCCAGGTGTCCTTGCGGGCGTCGATGAACTGCAGGCGGGGGAGCGTCGTGTGGGTCTGCGACATGGTGATCTCCGGGTTCAGGCCGCCTTGGCCGTGCTGCGGCGCACGGCGTTGGCCGCGGCCTTGAACGGGTCCAGGCCGACGCGCTGCACCGTGTCGATGAAGCGCTCGTTGGCCGCGCGCACCTCGCGGTAGGTCTCGATCACGGCCTCCACCGCGTCGGTGATCTCGTCGGCCGCGAACGACGGGCCGATGACCTTGCCGATGGCGGTCGCCGGGGCGAGGGAGGAGCCGTCCGAGCCGCCCAGCGTGAGCTGGTACCACTCGCTGCCGTCCTTGTCGACGCCCAGGATGCCGATGTGCCCGCTGTGGTGGTGGCCGCAGGAGTTGATGCAGCCGCTGATGTGCAGGTCGATGTCGCCGATGTCGTAGAGCTCGTCCAGGTCCTGGTAGCGCTCGATGAGCTGGTTGGCGATCGGGATGGAGCGGGCGTTGGCCAGGGCGCAGAAGTCGCCGCCCGGGCAGGCGATCATGTCGCTGATCAGGCCGATGTTGGGCGTGGCAAACGACGCCTCGCGCGCGGCCTGCCACAGGGCAGGCAGGTCAGCCTCGCGCACCCAGGGCAGCAGCAGGTTCTGGTCGTGCGTGACGCGCAGCTCGCCGTGGCTGTAGCGGTCGGCCAGATCAGCCGCGGCCTCCATCTGCGCATCGGTGATGTCGCCCGGAGCCTGGCCCACGCGCTTGAGCGACAGCGTCACCGCGCGGTAGCCCGGCAGCTGGTGCGCATGGGTGTTGCGCTCCAGCCATTTGGCAAAGGCCACCGGTGCATCGGCCGGCGGCGTCCAGGCGGGGCCTGCGACGGGCGCCACGCCCGCCGGGCGCACGAAGCAGGCGGCCACGCGGTCGAACTCGGCCTGCGGAATGATGTGGCCGGCGCCACCGGCGTCTTCGCCGAGGATCTTCTGGAACTCTTCCTCGACGTCCTTGGCGAACTGCGGGCCCTCGGCCTTGACCAGGATCTTGATGCGCGCCTTGTACATGTTGTCGCGCCGGCCATAGCGGTTGTAGACCCGCACGATGGCCTCCAGGTAGACCAGGATCTGCTGCCAGGGCAGGAAGTCGCGGATCACCGTGCCGACGACCGGCGTGCGGCCCATGCCGCCGCCCACCAGCACCTTGAAGCCCACCTCGCCGGCGTCGTCCTTCAAAAGCTGCAGGCCGATGTCATGCCAGGCGATGGCCGCGCGGTCCTCGCGCGCGCCGCTGACGGCGATCTTGAACTTGCGCGGCAGGAAGGCGAACTCCGGGTGCAGCGTGGACCACTGGCGCATGATTTCGCAATAGGGCCGCGCATCGACGATCTCATCGGGCGCGATGCCCACCAGCGCGTCGCTGGTGATGTTGCGGATGCAGTTGCCGCTGGTCTGGATGCCGTGCATGTCCACCTCGGCCAGCAGGTCCATCACATCGGCCGCCTGCGGCAGCGGGATCCAGTTGAACTGGCAGTTCTGCCGCGTGGTGAAGTGGGCATAGCCGCGGTCGAACTCGCGCGCGATGCGGGCCAGCATGCGCAGCTGCCGGCTGGACAGCTCGCCATACGGCACGGCGATGCGGGCCATCGGAGCATGGCGCTGGATGTACCAGCCGTTTTGCAGGCGCAGCGGGCGGAACTCCTCGTCGCCCAGCTCTCCGTTGAGGTTGCGCGTGAGCTGGTCGCGGAACTGGGCCGCGCGCTGGCGCACGAACTGCTTGTCGAAATCGGTGTACTGGTACATGGCAGGTCTCCTCGTGATCTGGCGGGCCAGGCGGGGCGAGGTCTTAGGTGGTCGGTTGTGTGCGGGCAGCGGCGCGGGATGGCGGGCAATGGCAGGCAGCCAGGGTCAGCGGATCACCTTGAGCCCGGCCGTCACCAGCGACACGCACAGCAGCGCGCGCACCAGGGCGTCGGGCATGCGGGTGGTCAGGTGCGCGCCCAGCCAGATGCCGGGGATGGAGCCCATCAGCAGCGCCGCCAGCAGCGACCAGTCCACGTGGCCCAGCGTCGCGTGGCCGATGCCGGCCACCAGGGTCAGCGGCACCGCGTGGGCGATGTCGGTGCCCACCAGCTGGCGGGCCGGCATGCGCGGGTAGAGCAGCAGGATCAGCGTCGCGCCGATGGCACCGGCGCCGATGGAGCTCAGCGACACCAGCACGCCCAGCAGGGCGCCGGCGGCCACGGTGAGCGCGGGCTTGCGATTGTCCGGGATCCAGGCTTCCAGCTTCAGCCCGATGGACAGCCAAGCGCGGCGATAGGCCACGGTGACGGCCGTCAGCAGCAGCGCGATACCCAGCGAGAAGGTCAGGGCCGAGGCCCAGCCCTTGGTGATGCCGGTGGCATGCATCAGCGCCACCATGCCCAGCGAGGCGGGGATGCTGCCGGCCAGCAGCAGCGCCATGACGCGGTAGTGCACATGCCCGGCGCGGTGGTGGGCGACGGAGCCGGAGGTCTTGGTGGCCGCCGCAAACCACAGGTCGGTGCCGATGGCCACTGCCGGGTTGAGCTTGAACACCGTGATCAGCAGGGGGGTCATCAGCGAGCCGCCGCCGACGCCGGTCAGGCCGACGATGAGGCCCACGAGCAGGCCGCTGAGGATGGCGTAAGGGTCCATGAAGAAGCCGCGACGGGCGGCAGATGAGCGCTAGGGCGCCGCAGCGCAGCCAGGCGCGGGAAGCGGTGCGAAAAGCGGCGGAGGCTGGACTCTAGAGAGTCGTTATATGTTTGGGAACCATATTTTTTTGTTTTGTTTATATGCGGCAGGAATGAAGACGGGCGGGCGGCGGCAGCCGGCGGTGCCGGCGAACCATGCCCGCACTCGCCCAACGCCAGGCGCCGGCCGGCTCCCCTGCGAGCCGCTTCCTAGAATCGACCGATGACTGCACCGTGTTCCACTCGCCGGGCCTGGCTGGCCACCGGCGGCGCCCTGGGCCTGTCGGCCCTCGGCGGTTGTGCCGGCCTGATCGGGGCGACCACCCCTCAGCCCGACGCCACCCCCCGGCCCGCTGCGCCGGTGGCCGCCACGCCCCGGCCGGCGCCGCGCCCGCCGCGCATCGGCCTGGCTCTGGGCGGCGGCGCGGCCCGCGGCTTTGCCCATATCGGCGTCATCCAGGTGCTGGAGGAGCAGGGCATCCGGCCCGACCTGGTGGTGGGTACTTCGGCCGGCAGCCTGGTGGCGGCGCTCTACGCGTCCGGCAAATCGGGCGCGGAGATGGCCCGCCTGGCGCAGACGATGGACGAGTCGGCCATCACCGACTGGATGTTCCCCGGCCGCGCGCTGCTGCGCGGCGAGGCGCTGGCCCGCTACGTGCGCCAGCA
Source organism: Burkholderiales bacterium (assembly GCA_016219375.1). Taxonomy (GTDB): domain Bacteria; phylum Pseudomonadota; class Gammaproteobacteria; order Burkholderiales; family Burkholderiaceae_C; genus Aquabacterium. Next base: position 23,233 of record JACRNC010000021.1, on the reverse strand, counting down.
GACCGGCGGCCTGGCCATCGAGCAGATGAAGCTGCCGCTGGGCATCCTCGCCACCGATCTGAACACCGGCGAGCCGGCGCTCTTCCGCCGCGGCGACCCCGGCGCGGCGGTGCGCGCGTCCAGCGCCGTGCCGGCCGTCTTCGAGCCGGTACGTATTAACGGGCATGAATACGTGGACGGCGGCCTGGTCGCCCCGGTGCCGGTGCGCTTTGCGCGGCAGATGGGTGCGGACGTGGTCATCGCCGTGGACATCTCCGCGTCCACCGAGGGCAACCCCACCAGCGACGCCATGAAGATGCTGCTGCAGACATTCGCCATCATGAGCCGCAGCATCAGCCGCTATGAGCTGGCCGACGCCGACGTGGTGATGCGGCCCAAGCTGGCCGGCATCGCCAGCGGCGACTTCAGCTCCCGCCGCCTGGCCGTGCTGGCCGGCCGCGAGGCGGCGTGGAGCATGCTGGGCCCGCTGAAGGAGCGCATCGCAGCCAAGACCCGGTGAGGCGGCTCCACGGTCGGCACGGCGCCACCACGCAGCCGCCCGGCGGGACACCGCGAACATGCGGCCGCCGCGGCGTCGGCGGCACCGCCCGGCCGCTGGGGGGCTGCTGCAGGGCTTCGTGAGCCGCAGCAAGCGGGCACACTGAACCATCGCCTTGAAGGATCGGCCACCATGCAAACCGCCATCGTCACCGGCCACACCCACGGTCTGGGTGCGGCCATCGCCCAGGCCCTGCTGCGCCGCGGCTACATCGTCCTGGGCCTGGCCCGCTCGCTGCGCGCGGACTGGCCGGCAGGCGGCGATGCCACCCGCCGGCAGACTCAGCTGGACCTGTCCGACCCGCAGGCCCTGACCGCCTGGATCAACAGCGGCGCGCTGCGCAGCTTCTGCCAGGGCAGCCGCCAGAGCCTGCTCATCAACAACGCCGGCCAGCTCGCCCCCATCGGGCCGCCCGGTGAGCAGCCGCCGGCCGACATCGCCCGGGCTGTGGCGCTCAACGTCACCGCGCCGCTGCTGCTCAGCCAGGGCTTCGTGCAGGCCACGGCCGGCGTGCGGGACCGCCGCATCGTCCACGTCTCCAGCGGCGCCGGCCGCAACCCCTACCCGGGCTGGAGCGTCTACTGCGCCACCAAGGCTGCGCTGGACCACCACGCCCGCGCTACCGCGCTGGACCGCATCCCCGGCCTGCTCATCGCCAGCGTCGCCCCCGGCGTGGTGGACACCGCCATGCAGGCCCAGATCCGCACCACACCCACCGAGCGCTTCCCGCTGCGCGAGCGCTTCGAGCAGCTCAAGCTGCAAGGCCAGCTCACGTCGCCAGAGGACGCCGCCGAGCGGCTGGTGGCCCATGCGCTGGCGGAGGTCTTTGGCACCGAGGCGGTGGTGGATGTGCGGGGGCGGTGAGCCAGCCACCAAATGCCTTGGCATCTGAACGACACTCTGGCATCGAAGCGGGCGCCGCAGGCTGCTCGCCATCGAGAAGCTGGATCCGCCGACAAGCGCCAGGTGCTCCAGTTGATCGATGCGTTCATGGAGCGCGGCCAGCTCAAGCGCAAGACGGAGAACCGCACCTCAGCCACGCCGGCTTTTTTGGCGGCTAAAGGAAGCGACCATGACCACCGTCCACATCAACCTGCCCGACAAACTGGCGCAGGAAGCGCAGCGCGCCGGGCTGCTGTCGCCCGAACGCCTGGAGAAGTGGCTGCGTGAGCAGCTGCAGGCTCGCCAAACCGATGAACTGTTCGCCGCCATGGACCGCATGGCCGTGGTCAATGAACCCGCCTTGATGTCGCCAGCGGAGTTGCAGGCCGAGCTGGCCGCCATCCGGGCCGAGCGCCGCGCCAAGACCACCAACTGATGGCCCAGGCTCGCACGCCCTTGCACCTGGTCCTTGACACCAATGTCGTGGCATCGGCGCTGTTGTGGAGCGGATCGCCTCGCATCCTCTTGCAGGCAGCGCGCGAGAAACGCGTCCGGCTCTTCAGCAGCCCGCCGATGCGGGCCAAACTCGGCGACATCCTCGCCCGCCCCAAGTTCGCCACGAAGATCGAGGCGTCCCTGCTGTCCGTCGATCAACTGGTCGAAGGCTACGCGGCGCTGACGGCCGTGGTCGGGCCCGTGGCGATCCCGCGCATCGCCCCTGATCCCGATGACGATATGGTCATCGGCACCGCCCTGGCGGCCAAGGCCAGGGCTATCGTCACCGGCGACCAGCCTTTGCTGACTGTCGATGAGTACCAGGGCGTGCGGCTCATGACCGTGGCCAGGGCGCTCATGCTCGCTCAGCAGGCTTGAAGCAATAACGCCCGCATGCAGCGGGGGTTATCGTGCTAAAGGTTATGTGAGGTCAAGACCTCACTCCACTATCCCTGCTAGCGCCTTCGCTCTGCTCGTACTCCAACATCGCCCCATAGTCCTCGAAGGACTTGGCACCTGATCTTTTCAAGAAGGCAACTGTAAGCGCAACAGTCTCATCGTCATCCTCCATCAAATTCCAAGACACCCCTGTTGAATCGGAGTACTTCATCAGCGTGTCGTCAGTTCCACGGGGGTAAACAAATAAAACCGATCCAACGGAGTATGACTGAGCAGATATTTCAAGACATCAGAATCGTTCATTTGGCACTCCATGGATCAAGGCCGGTAGCACGGAAGATAGTGGTTTGGTTAGGACCGGTAATGATCTAAGACACTGGGCGTTGAAGCGATGGATTCCTAGCCCAATAGTCATTAAGCACGTTAATGTCCGCTCTCGAAGGCAAGAGGCTATTAATCCCATCCGCATCTACTGGGTGGGTATGCGCAATCGGACGAACGCCACCAGGAATTGGAACGCTTGTCGCGGAGCCACTACGCAAAACAAATTTGCCGTTTTCTCGGCTCAGCAAAAACTCGACCCCAGAATTTTCCGACAACTTCCAAACATCACCAAATGGCACAGTCCGTTGACCCAAGACCACACCTTCTCGGCCTGGCAATGCACCTGTTTGAAGAAGTTCAGCCGTAGTGGATGTCGAGCCAAGCCCAGGTGTGCGAGGCAATGCCAGCCTAGAGAGGCCCGCCTGCTCCAGAACTGTCCCACTGTTTGCAACATTTATAAATCAGGCCCGCATTTGTGGTGGGCCTGACTAATTGCTGCTAGCGATGAAATCTTTCGTCCGTTAAAGCGATTTCTCGCACTTGGTCGATGAAGCCAACCAATCCGGGCGAATTGGATAGATCATCACGAATTTCGCCAAACAGTTGATAGAAATCCATGAACTCCATGGCATTTAGCTCGTCTGCACAAATCATATCCATGCCGAATTCGTCGGTCGACTGAAGTAACTTTGCTGCAACCGCTGATTTTTTTGCACGTTGACGCAGCAAATTGGCAATCAATTCGAAATCAACGGTTCGCACATCTAGCGATTTGCCTTTGGCGACAATTACTGTTCCAGTCATTTCAATGCCCCAGGTAGATGATTTTTTGCTGAGAACTAAGAGGCAACGTATCGACGAAGTCGAATAGTTTTTGAGAGTTCGAAGGCGTCAAGAATCGAGTATCAAATGGCATCAGATCAACGCCATCGGGTTTGGCGAGTTTGGCAGCGAAGGATTCAGAAAACTTCGGAAATGTCTTGTCGAAGTATGAATTAAGTTTGCCAGCCTGAGCAAACGTATCCGGCGTGAGCTTAAGATCCATCCGAGCTCCAGCGAAAGGACCAGTTTCGACGATGAAGTCTGCACTGGTTCCCGCTGGGGCACGCCTCAGCGTTCCACCCAGATAGTTCTCCATCTCTGCGGCGACACCAGCCTCACCTGGCCTAAATTTTCCTACGTCGCCATCTAGCGCATTTAGACGTCGCTGCGCCGCAAGTTCCACCGGGTCGCGTGCAATAAGGCGCGTGGGGCCTGTTCCGCTCAACCTCAAACCATCTGCAACTCCAGCACTGTTTGCAACCCTCCCAACCGAGCCGATCCTGAGTCCTCCCAGGCTGGCCACGGTCAGCGCTGCCTCGGTGGTCAAGCGAGCCGTCTCGAATTCATTACCGCTCTGTACCGCTTCACCGAACCGGCTGGGATACGTCAACAGTCCGTCTTTGAGTGACTCCAGACCGCTAGCCCAAAGTACAGCTTTTTGCTGCTGCACTCCCGCAAATGTTGCCAAGTCGCCCTTTGCACGGACGAGATCCTGCAGCTGTTCAGTGGCAATGGTAAGAGGGTCAAAAGGCTTGAGACCTTCCCAAGCGCTTGCGAGCGCCTGCCTCCCCGCAGTAAAGACACCTTTGAGCCCGTTGAAATCCGCCCCACTGAAGTAAAGCTCGGGCGAGTCAACGACACTCTTGGCGACGTCGATCACGCTAGGTTGCCGCCGCGGCTGGAGCTGCGCAACCAATACCGGGTCCCCAAGCTGCGTCGACTTGTTCAGAGAATCCCTGAGCTCCCTGATCGCAGCGAGTTGGTCCTCGGACGGTGCCGCATTGAATGTTGGGGCAAAGGCCGCCTCGCTCAGACGGAGCTGGGGCAGGTCAGCAGGCTGACCGACCAGAAGATTTGCTCGATCAAGGGCGTTATCGCCTCCGCTGGCAATCGGCGTGGAAAGGATTTCGTCTCTTCTCTGGATTTCTCCGACTACGGCTTCACCCAACGCACTGCCAAACGAGTTCACCGCAATCGCGGACCAGTTCGGTCTTTGCTGGAACACGGCTGCTTGCACCACGCCGTTTGCCAAGCCTGCGGCCGTGCCGTAGCCCACTTGGTTGGCGAACGTTGTTGAGCCGAACTTCACTCCCAAGTCGCTGAGCCCGGCTTGCATACCGTAGCCCGCGGCGCCGCCCACGGCCGCTGCCGCCACACCTTGCCAGTTGAACTTCTGCTGCAGGCCGGTAGCCAGCGCTGCGCCCTGGGTCAGCGCGCTGCCTAGAGTACTACGCGCCACCACGTTGCTCAACGTGACAGCCCTGCCCACCATGCCGCCGGCTGCTACGCCCGCAGCCGAGCCAATGGCCCCCATTGCCACACCGGACCATGAGAAGCGGTCTATGGTGCCGGTGGCCAAGCCAACGGCGCTTGGCTGGCAACTGAGCCCGCTGCGCCAGCGATTGCCCCCCAGCGCGAGGGCCTCGGCGGTCACTGCGCTGGTCAGCGCATAGCCTATCTGGCCCATTCGGGCAAGAAAAAGAGCTAAGTGCTTGATTCACTTAGCCCTTTCGGACGCTTCCGGACCTATCCGGAAGCTTTATTGGTGCCGGCGTCCCTTGAACTGTTGCGCCGAAGCCTCATGGATCAAGGCTTCGAGAAGTTCGGCTCTGCATGGTTACTGCGGGAGTTACTGCGCAATTTCAGCCCTCGAATCCGCCATTGAACCGCCGTCCGGAACGCTGCGGGGCGTTCCTGGATGGGCTTGCCAGCGCTTTGAGGGAGCGCACATGCGGTGATTACACTCGTTCACAGTGCCCAACATGTCAAGTCGCGCTGTACGGCGGTCTTGATTGGGGAGACGAGGCTCTGCCGTCCAAGTTGCGTGAGCCTTTGGGAGGAATTGTTCTTTGAGGCTGATACAGAACCGCGGCTTGGACCGAACCATTGACCTGCTGCAGCCGCAACTCGGCGCGGGCCACTCGCTAGCGTTGATGACGCCGACGTTCTCGCTTTATGCCTATGCCGAGCTGCGCGACGCGCTGATCCGCCTGTACCGGACGCAACTCATCCTGCCGGGCGAAGGCCAAGACCTGGAGATCCAGGGAGGCGAAGGCGACCGCGCAGCCCGCAACCGGCTGCAGTCGCGATGGCTGGCAAACCAGTGCGCCGCATGGCTTCAGGGCGAGGTGGAGGTGCGGCGCGCACCCGGCCGAATCCCGCAAGGCGCGGCCGTGCTGCGCAACGCGCAGGGCACACCCAAGCAAGTCGTCATGGGCTCGGTTGCCATGAGCACGGAGGGGCTGGGTCTGACGCCCGGCAACCCGCTGAGCCTGACGCAAGCCTCGGAGAGCGCTGCAGAAGCCGCCATGCTGGCCCAATGGTTCGACCAGCAATGGGAGACGCTGCCGTCGGCCACTGAGTCGGCCGATGCCGCGCGACAGGCACTGCTCGACCAACTGAAGTCCATCGGCGAACACCGAGCGCCGCTCGCGATCTACGCGCTGATGTTGAACCACCTGTTCGGCGGCCGCGAGGATGCGCTGGACGAGGAGCGCATCGTCAAGTCGGCCACCGGCATCCGCAACACGGTAGTCTGGAAGAAGCTGTTCAAGTTCCAGCGGGATGGCGTGGTCGGCGCCATCGACAAGCTGGCGCGCTTTGGCGGCTGCATCATTGCGGACAGCGTGGGGCTGGGTAAGACCTTGGAGGCCCTTGCCGTCATCAAGTACCACGAGCTGCGCAACGACCGGGTGCTGGTTCTGGCTCCCAAGCGCCTGCGCGACAACTGGACCCTCTACAAGGCCAACGACAAGCGCAACATCCTGGCAGCGGACCGGTTCAACTACGACGTGTTGAACCACACCGACCTCTCGCGCGACGGCGGCCATTCGGGCGACATCGACCTGTCCCATGTGAACTGGGGCAATTACGACCTGGTCGTCATCGACGAGAGCCACAACTTCCGCAACAAGAAGTCGCCCCGGCAAGGCACCGAGACGCGCTACGACCGGCTGATGCGCAAGATCATCCGGGAAGGGGTCAAGACCCGGGTGCTGATGCTGTCGGCCACCCCGGTGAACAACCGGCTGACCGACCTGCGCAACCAGATCGCCTTCGCCACCGAAGGCGACGACACGGCGCTGGCCGACTACGGCATCGAAAGCATCCAGCAAACCACGCGCAAGGCGCAGATTCAGTTCAACCGCTGGCTCGGACTTGAAGAGACAGAGCGCACCCCCAGCCGCCTGGTGGAGATGCTGGGCTTCGACTACTTCACCCTGCTGGACCACCTGACCATTGCACGGTCACGCCGGCACATCCAGAAGTACTACGGCACGCAGGAGACCGGCCGCTTTCCAGACCGCCGGCCGCCCATCAACATCAAGGCCGACGTGGACCGCGCGGGCCAGTTCCGCGCCATCAAGGACATCAACCTGGAGATCCGGCGCCTGAACCTGGCCGCCTACGCTCCGCTGCGCTACGTGCTGCCGCACAAGCAGGCCGCCTACGACGCCAAGTACAGCACCGAGATCCGGGGCGGCGAGAGCTTCTTCCGCCAGGCCGACCGCGAGGAAAGCCTCATCCACCTGCTGCGGGTGAACGTGCTCAAGCGCATGGAGAGCGCGGTGTCGTCGTTCGCGCTGACGCTGCAACGGCAACTCCGCGACGTGGAGGCTGTGCTCGCGCAGATCGAGCAGCATGCCGACCAGGCCGCTAACGGCGACGGCATCGAAGAGCTGGACATTGCCGACGTGGACATCGACGACCCCGCCTTCGAGGCGCTGCTGGTGGGCCGCAAGGTGAAGGTGCTGCTGGGCGACGTGGACCTCATCCGGTGGCGGCAGGATCTGGTGGAGGACCGCAACCGCCTCGACACGTTGTTGGCCGCTGCTCAGCAGGTGGATGCCGCGCGCGACGCGAAGCTCGCCAAACTGCGCGAGATGGTGGAGGACAAGTGCCGCCACCCCATCAACGACGGCAACCGCAAGATCATCGTCTTCACGGCGTTCTCGGACACCGCCCAGTACCTCTACGCCAACCTGGCGCCGTGGGCCAAGGCCACGCTGGGCATCGACGCCGCCCTGGTCACCGGCAGCGCCGGCATCCAGACCACACTGCCCGGCCTGCGCAAGAGCATGAGCAGCGTGCTGTCGGCCTTCGCGCCCCGCGCCAAAGAGCGCCCGGCCGACATGGCCGGTGAAGGCGAGATAGACCTGCTGATTGCGACCGACTGCATCTCTGAGGGCCAGAACCTGCAGGACTGCGACTGGCTCATCAACTACGACATCCACTGGAACCCGGTCCGCATCATCCAGCGCTTCGGCCGGATCGACCGAATCGGCTCGCCCAACCGCAGCATCCAGCTGGTCAACTTCTGGCCGAACATCGCGCTCGACGAGTACATCAATCTGGAGCAGCGCGTCAGCGGGCGCATGGTGCTGCTGGACGTGTCGGCCACCGGTGAGGAGAACCTCATCGAGCAACAGTCCGGCGACCCGATGAACGACCTGGAGTACCGCCGCAAGCAGCTCTTGAAGCTGCAGGACTCCGTCATCGACATGGAAGACCTGAGCAGCGGGGTCTCGATCACCGACCTGACGCTGACCGACTTCCGCATCGACCTCGCGCAGTTCCTTCGCGACCATCCGGCGGTGCTGGAGGGCATGCCGCTGGGCGCGCACGCCGTCACGAGCAGCATCGACGCCGACATCGAGCCCGGCATCATCTTCTGCCTGCGGGCCGAGGGCGCTGGCGCAAGCAAGGCCCCAGCCGGCGCCGGATCCGGCGACTACCCACTGGCGCCGATCTACCTGGCCCATGTGGGCGACGACGGCACCACGGTGCTCGCCTACCCTCAGGCCAAGCGCATCCTGGACCGCCTCAAGCGCCTGGCGCTGGGCCGCGAGCTGCCCGACCTGGGCGCCAGCAGCCGCCACGACAAGCTGACCCGCCAAGGCGAGGACATGCGGCACGCCCAGAAGCTGCTGGCCTCGGCCGTGGCTTCAGTGGTCGGAAAGGCCGAAGAGCGCGCCGTCGCCAGCTTGTTCTCGCCCGGCGGCACGCACGCCATGAAGGGCGAGTTCGCCGGGGCCGGTGACTTCGAGGTACTGGCATTCATGGTGGTCCTGCCTGCTGACGCGGGCAGGGGCCCAAGGAACGAACACTCAGACAAGGACAGGTGAAGCATGTCCAACGCAAAGCTACTCAGGCAGTTGATCAAGGCCGGCATCGAGGGGGACTCCGACGGGTTCAAGGCTGCCTCGGAGGCCGTCATCCGTGAAGAACGCGAGAAGAAGCATCACTTGCTCGCCAATGACCTGGAACTGCTGCTGTACGGCGAACGGGCCAACTCTGGCCGGGGCCACCTGCGGCTGCTGCCCGCCAAGGAACTGCCCATCAATAAGGACAGCGGCCTGGCCCTGGTCGAAGAGCGGCCAGCCGTCCGCGACGAAAGCGACATCGTGCTCGGCGACGGCGCGCAGTCGGCGTTGGACGAGGTGCTGATGGAGCATCGACGCGGCGACGTGCTGCTGGCCCACGGGCTGCAGCCGGCCCAGCGCCTGCTGTTCTGCGGCCCACCTGGCTGCGGCAAGACGCTCGCCGCCGAGGTCATCGCCAGCGCGCTCGAATTGCCGCTGGTGGTCGTTCGCCTGGACTCCGTCATCTCCTCGCTACTGGGCGAGACCTCAGCCAACTTGCGCAAGGTCTTCGACTACGTGTCGGTGCGTCCCGTGGTAGCGCTCTTCGACGAGTTCGACGCCCTGAGCAAGGATCGCGGCGCCAGCGATGACCACGGCGAGCTGAAGCGCTCCGTCAACGCCGTGCTGCAAATGATGGACGGGTACCGTGGCTCCAGCATCCTGATTGCGACGACGAACTACGAGACCCTGCTCGACAAGGCAGTGTGGCGTCGCTTCGACGAGGTCATCCGCTTCGAGCCCCCGAACCTGGAGCAGGCCAAGCGCCTGCTGGCCCTGAAGCTGTCCGGCGTGCGCCGGAACTTCGAGACCGACGACTCGAAGATCGCCGCGCTCTTCAAAGGTCTGTCTCACGCGGACATCGAGCGCGTGCTTCGCCGCGCCGTCAAGGACATGGTCCTGTCCAATCGTGAGTTCCTCGCCAAGGCTCACCTAGAGGCTGCGCTGGCGAAGGAATACCAACAACCCCACTGAGCGGCCTAGGGAGGCAACTGGATGGCATATGAGCACCTGCGACTAGAAAAAGAGTCTCCTGTCACCGAACGGCATCGGCCCCGCGGCTTCGGCGCACCTGCGCCTGCGGACCCTAGAGGCCACGGCAATGCCTTGCTTCGGAGCTTTCGCGCAGTGCGCGAAGTCGCAGCAAATGAGGACCTAGGTGGATTTGACGACCGCAAGCTGCTGAAGATCCGCCTGCGCGAGGGCGAGCGGCAGCTTCCCGACTTCAACCTTATCGATGGGCTGGAGGTTGTCAGCCAGGAGGGGCACGAGGTCGTTCTCGCGTTTGCCACGGCGGCAGCGCTGAACCTGGTCGAAGAGCGGCTTGCGACGCTGGCACGTGACGGGCGAGTGACGCGCAAAGAGCTGCTGTTCGTCATCGACGCGTTCGAGCACTGGACACCCGAAGATAGGACTGGCGCGGCACTCGCCGAACAGGGCCTGCCGCAAGACGGCCTCTGCACGTTGGATGTCGAGCTCTGGCCGCAGGAGCAGCCGGCTCGCCGGCAGTCCACGATGGAATCCTTCACGGCCTTCGCCGGGGAGCTAGGAGCGGAAATCATCGACACGGTTTTCTCCGCGTCGTTGCTCATGGTGCGCCTGCGCTGTAGCCGTCAAGCAGCGGAACAAGTGCTTCGTTACCGAGATGCGCGGACAGTAGATCTGCCGCCGCGCTGGGGCGTGGCCGTTGGTACCGTTGCTGCGGACGTGAACCGCTTTCCGCCTCCCGCGCAGCCCGACGCTCAGGCACCCCGGATCGCCGTGCTGGATGCCGGGCTCGTTACCGGCCAGCCGCTGCTTGCTCCGGCGGTCGGCCATGCCCAAGGCTACGTGCTGCCGCATCGCAGCCCGGACGACGCTGATCCGTGGCATGGCACCTCAGTCGCCGGGCTTGCCTTGTACGGTGACATTGAAGCCGCAATCGCCAGCGGCGAGTTCGTGCCCAGCCTCTTCCTGGTATCCGGGCGGGTGTTCAACCATGACGGTGACGACCAAACAGAATTCGTCGAGAACGCCGTCGAGCGCGCGGTCCGAGACCTGCACGCTGGCTTCGGCTGCCGAGTCTTCAATCTCAGCTATGGCGACTTGAACAAGGTCTACGCCGGTGGGCATGTGCGAGGACTGGCCTACACGCTGGACCGCCTTACGCGGGAGCTGGGTGTCGTGTTCGTCGTGTCTACCGGGAATCTCTCTCTGGACGGCCTACCCGCCGATCCACTGGCATCGTTCCCCGACTACTTGCTGGAGGACCGGGCGCGCTTGGTAGACCCCGCCACGGCGCTGAACGCTTTGACGGTGGGAGGCCTTGCCCGCCATGAGGCCACACGCGGCCAGCAGCAGCGCCCGGAACTCATCGAGGATAGGCCCATCGCCCGCACAGGCCACCCCTTCCCCCTCACAAGGTCGGGCCCGACCGTCAACGGTGCCATCAAGCCCGACTTTGTGGAGCATGCCGGCAACCTGGCAGTTGTTCGGCTGACCGGCCGCACCACCTATCGTGGACTTGGCGTCGTCACGACGAACGGCGGCTTTGCCGGCGGCCACGCCTTCAGGGAAGAGGTCGGCACCAGCTTCGCCGCGCCAGCGGTTGCCCACCGGGCGGCCAAGCTGCTGCGCCGCGTGCCCGGCGCCAGCCACAACTTGCTGCGCGCGCTGCTGGGCGCCCATGCCAAGTGGCCTGACCCATCGGTCCCCCTGCTCAACCCCAACGACAACGCCGAAGGCCGCGAGAAGCTCACGCGCCTGGTCGGCTACGGTTGCATCAACGACCATGCGTTGGAGCAGTCGCTCGACAACGTCGTGTCGCTGATCTGCGAAGAGCAGATCGGCAACGACCGCTGCCAGTTCTACGCGGTCCCCATCCCGGACGAATTCTGGGAAGGCGGGCGACGCACTCGGGAGGTGACCGTTGCCCTGGCCTACAGCCCCGTGGTGCGAACCACGCGGCTGGACTATCGCATGACCAAGCTGAAGTTCAATCTGGTCGTGGCCAACAATCTGGACGAAGTGGCAGCGGCCTTTCAGCGCAACCGCGACGAGGGGATGTCCGAACGCAGCAACAGCCGCTGGCTGTCGGGCGAGGCACGCCAGGCTGGCACGCTGCAGGTGTCTCGCTGGACCTTCAAGCAGCGCCCTCGCGGGCAGCTGTTCATCGTGGTGACCCGCCAAGACGCCCCCTGGTCGACCGTCAACGACGACCTGGAGCCCTACGCCCTTTGCGTGAGCATTGCCGACCGGGCCAACGTCCAATCGCGTCTGTACGCGCAGATTCAAGCCCTCCTTCGGGCTCGCGTCGAGCAGCGTGCGCGCGCACGCGTCGGAGGCTGACCGTGCTGGGCGTTGCCGAGCTGGTCGAGGCACTCCGCCTGCCCGCATCCTGCCGGGTGGACCAGCGCGTGCCCAAGAAGATGCTGGCCGAGCACGGCGCGCCGACGGCGGCCGACCGGCGCCTGCTGACCGACGGCATCGAGGAGCTGCAGTGGATCGCTGCGCTGAAGCCCGGCACCGTGGCCATCCCGGAGCACCGTGCCGACGGGCGCGAGTACCTGGAAGTGGCCGTGCTCAGCGTGCAGGTGCGTGCCACCCATGGCAAGGCATCGCAGTGGCTGCGGTTGGCCGAGCTGGTGCACCGGGCAGTGCCCTACCCCGTGCTGCTGATCCAAGCGCTGACGCCGGGCGCCGCAGCAGCGTCCGAGGACTCGACGCCGACGCCGCCGACCCAGCTCGCCCTCAGCCTCGCGCACAAGCGCGCTGCCCAAAACGAAGCGGGCAAGGTGGTGCTCGACGGTGAGCTGGTCCGATCCGAGCTGCTCGGCACCGATAGCGCCGCCGCATCCGTGGTGGCCCCGCTGCTGGAGGCGCTGGCACTGGACCGCCAGCCCCATCGAGACCTGATGGCCCTGTACCAGGGCTGGATGGACTGCCTGACCGCTGCAGAGGCCGCCCGCCTGACCGGCAACTTCCGCCTGCCCAGCGGCCCCGCCGCAGCCGCCGCCCAGCGTGACGCGCTGCGAGCCTGCCAACGACTGGAACAAGAAGCGGCACGCCTGCGTAGCCTGGCCGCCAAGGAACGACAGATCGCCAAGCAAGTGGACCTGAATCTGGAACTACAACGGCTGGATGCCCGCCTGAGAGCGGCCCGTGCGCAGCTATGAACGCACCGCGATGGCGCGGACCCAGGGTTGGACCCGTAGTGTTGCTAGGGGGAACATCCGCAATTCTTCACCGAATATTGATGCCTATCTTGAACATTTTCTGCAAGAATGAACTCCTTGTTCATGAGGAGATGGGTCATGTTGCTTGAATTCCGGGTTCAGAACTACCGTTCAATCCGCGACGAGCAGGCCCTGAACCTGATCGCGTCTGGCGACAAGGAACTGGCTGCAACGCACCTGGCATCCACCGGGCTGAAGTCAGCGCCCCACGCCTTGCGCACTGTGGTGGTCTACGGGCCCAACGCCAGTGGCAAGTCCAGCTTGCTGCGCGCGCTGGACTACATGCGCGCCGTGGTGGCCGAGTCGGCCACGGTCATCCAGCCGGGCCAAACCTACAACGTGCAGCCCTTCAAGCTGGACCCGGCCACAGCCCACCAGCCCACCGAGTTTGAGATCACCTTCCTGCTGTCGGGCGTGCGGCACCAGTACGCGTTCGCGATGACGCCACAGCGCATCGTCAGCGAGTCGCTGCTGGTCTATCGAAGCAGCAAGCCGACTCAGCTTTTCAGCCGGCAACACAACGATGGTGATGGATACGACTACGAGTTCAGCGCCTACCTCACCGGTCCTCGGAAGCTGTGGCAGGACAGCACGCGCCCCAACGCCCTTTTCTTGTCCATGGCCGCCCAGCTCAACAGCGAGCAGCTCAGCCCGGTGTTCAACTGGATCGTCCGCAACATCGCGTTCCTGCCCGCCGGCGCCGCCGTGTTGCCCGACTTCACCACGGCGCTGCTGGCCACAGAACAAGGGCGGGCCTCGATCCGCGAGTTCCTGTCCGCCGCCGACATCTCCATCGCCGACGTTCAGGCGGTCCCCCGCAAGGGCGTGCAGGCCCAATGGGTGATGAGCGCCAGTGGCCTGCAAGCCAGCCAGGAAGAGCGTGAGTTCTTGATGCCGGTGTTCGAGCACAGCACGCCCAAGGGCTCCGCCAAGTTCGAGTTGCATGACGAGTCCGAAGGCACGCAGCGCCTGTACGGCCTGATCGCGCCGGTGTTGGATTGCCTGCGTGACGGGCGCGTGCTGGTGGTGGACGAACTGGACAGCAGCCTGCACACCCTGCTGGTGCGGCGCCTGGTCACCATGTTCCAGACGCCCGAGCTCAATCCCAACGGCGCGCAGCTGATCTTCAGCACCCACGACACCTCGCTGCTGGACCACACCCTCTTCCGGCGCGACCAAATCTGGTTCACCGAAAAGGATGCCGACCAAGCCACCCGCCTGTACCCGCTGACCGACTTCAGCCCCCGCAAGCAAGAGGCATGGGAGCGCGGCTACCTGGCCGGCCGCTACGGCGCCGTGCCCTTCTTCAGCGATTGGCCAGCGCCAGCCAAGGCTGGGGTGCATTGAAGCGATGGGGAAGGACAACCAGCCCAAACACCGGCAGGCCGCGCGAGACCTGAAGCGGCGTGCAGCCGTGCGGCAGCCCTATGAGCGGCTGCTGATCGTCTGCGAAGGCGAGAAGACCGAGCCGCAGTACCTGTGTGAAATTCAGCGTGCCTACCGACTGGCAACGGCCCATGTTCAGGTGCTTCACAGCCAGTTCGGGACCGAGCCGCAGCAGGTGCTGGAGTACGCCCTGACCGTCTTCAAGCAGGGGGACCGGGACCGTGGCCTTCACGCCAAGGAGTTCGACCGGATCATCGTAGTCTTCGACCGCGACGAGCACCAGAGCTACCACGCCGCACTGGCCCAAGCTGCAGCGCAGAGCGGCAAGCTTCGCAATGACAACAAGGTGGCTGTGCCAGTGGAGGCCGTGGCCTCGGTGCCGTGCTTCGAGCTCTGGCTGCTGCTGCACTTCGAAGACGTGCTGGCGCCGCTGCACCGGCACCAGGCGCTGGAGCGGCTGAAAGCTCATCTGCCCGGCTACGAGAAGGGCGGCGGCGGCCATTGGCAAGCCACGCAGGCCCGATTGGACGATGCCACGGCGCGTGCGAATCGCCTGGCTGAGCTCACCAACGCCTTTGATGGCACCCAACCGTACACAGCAATGCACGAACTCGTCTCGCGGCTCGTGCACTTGAAAGACTGATTGCCTGCGCTTGCAGGGATGAAACACATGACGATGCAGAAAATCGAAGCGGCCAGCCCGGAGGCCCAATCCGCCAACCTGGTGGCCAACAACGTGGCCCAGCTCAAGGCCCTGTTCCCTGAGCTGGTGACCGAGGGGCCGAACGGCCCGGCCGTCAATGTGGATGTGCTGAAGGCGCTGGTGGGCGACGCGACGGTGACCGATGCCGAAGAGAAGTACGGCCTGAACTGGCACGGCAAGCGTGCCGCGCGGCAACTGGCCTTGACGCCCAGCACTGGCACGCTGCGCCCCTGCCCGGACGAAAGCGTGGACTGGGATACCACGAAGAATCTGATGATCGAGGGCGATAACCTTGAAGTGTTGAAGCTGCTTCAGAAGAGCTACGCCGGCAAAGTGAAGCTGATCTATATCGACCCGCCATACAACACGGGCAAAGACTTTGTGTATCCCGACAGCTTTCAGGACAGCATCCGGAACTACTTGGAGTTAACGGGGCAAGCTGAAGGTGGACGAAAGATCAGCAGCAACACTGAGGCAAGCGGACGTTTCCACACCGATTGGCTCAACATGATGTACGCGCGATTGCGCGTTGCCCGGACATTGCTTCGGCCAGATGGTTATCTGCTACTGAGCATTGATGACACTGAGTTCGCAAACGTCCGGCAAATCCTTGCCGAACTTTTTGGAGAGGAATGCCTGATCGGTTCGCTCATTCACCAGCGCGCAAAGGGTGGCGGTCAAGCGCGTCACATCGTCAAGGGACATGACTACATATTGGTCGTAGCTCGCGATTCGGAGAAGTGTGCGCCACTCAGGCGCGACAAGGTAGTGCAGGGCCGCACTCAGTTCATCGACGGGAAGGAATTCTTGATTGATGACGATGTGGTGCGCAAGCAGTTCGGCAAGTACGACAAAAGCGATGGCGATAGGCGCTGCTTCTATGAACAACTTGAAAGCTATAAGGGTGTCGAGAAGAAGCTTGAGATCGACCAGAAACTCGCCTCGGGCGAGTACTTCCTCCATCAGTGGGAAAACGGAATGCACGCCATCTGTCGCCGGATCCCACTTGACGAGGCGAGCTCGAAACTCTACTCGATCGTCAAGGTACTCTCGGAAGAAGGCAAAAAGGACCTTGAGAGCCTGCAGCTTGCCGACGTATTTTCGTATCCGAAGCCAGTAGAGCTAATCTCGCAACTTGTTAGAGCTGCAACGTCTGGTGATGACTGCGTACTTGACTTCTTCGCGGGATCCGGCACTACCGCTCATGCCGTAATCTCTCAGAACGCACTTGACTCGCACTCGCGTCGCTTCATTTGCGTACAGCTTCCTGAGCCCCTAGATCCGTCTGACAAGGCCCAGAAGGCCGGGGCCGCCCTCTGCGACAAGCTGAAGAAGCCACGCAACATTGCGGAGCTGACCAAGGAACGCATTCGTCGCGCTGCCACGAAGGTGAAGGCCGAGAACCCGCTATTCGGCGGCGACGTTGGCTTCCGCGTCTTCAAGCTGGACTCGTCCAACATCCGCGCTTGGAACGCAGCAGCGGACGGCATGGCTGAAACCCTGCTGGCTCACGCAGAACACCTTCTGCCTGACCGCACGGACGACGACGTTCTGGCAGAACTTCTGCTGAAGCTCGGTCTCGACCTTTGCGTGCCAATGCAGGCCCGAACTGTCGCTGGCAAGCAGCTTCGGAGCGTTGCTGGGGGCGTGCTCATCGCCTGCCTGGATCCACAGATTCAGGCCAGCGATGTCGAGCCCCTCGCCCAGGGCATCATTGCCTGGCACAAGGAGCTGGCGCCAGCCGGCGACACCACCTGCGTGTTCCGCGACAGCGCATTCGCCGACGACGTTGCCAAGACCAACATGGCCGCGATCCTGGAGCAGAACGGCATCGCCAACGTGCGCAGTCTGTGAGGGCCGATGCGATGAAGCTTCACTTCGAGCCCAACCTGGACTACCAGCTCCAGGCCATCGAGTCGGTCTGCGACCTGTTCCGAGGCCAGGAGACCTGCCGCACCGAGTTCACCGTCACCATGAAGCTGCCAGACCAGCAGCTGACACTGGGCGTGGCAGACACCGACAAGGGCCTGGGCAACCGCCTGACTCTGGTAGATGACCAGCTGCTGGACAATCTGCGCAGTGTGCAGCTGCGCAATGGCTTGGCGCCGTCCAGCACGCTGGCATCGGGCGACTTCACGGTCGAGATGGAGACCGGCACCGGCAAGACCTACGTCTACCTGCGCACGATCTTCGAGCTGAACAAGCGCTACGGCTTCACCAAGTTCGTCATCGTGGTGCCGTCGGTGGCCATCAAGGAAGGCGTCTACAAGTCGCTGCAGATCACCGAGGAGCACTTCAAGAGCATGTATGCCGGCGTGCCGGTGGACTTCTTCCTGTACGACTCCAGCAAGCTGGGCCAAGTGCGCAACTTCGCCACCAGCGCCACGATCCAAATCATGGTGGTGACGGTGGGCGCCATCAACAAGAAGGAGGTGAACAACCTCTACAAGGACAGCGAGAAGACGGGCGGCGAAAAGCCCATCGACCTGATCCGCGCCACGCGGCCCATCGTCATCGTGGACGAGCCGCAGAGCGTGGACGGCGGCCTCAGCGGCGCCGGCAGGGCCGCGCTGGACGCGATGAACCCGCTGTGCACCCTGCGCTACTCGGCCACCCACGCCAACAAGCACCACATGGTGTACCGGCTGGATGCGGTGGACGCCTATGAGCGCAAGCTGGTCAAACAGATCGAGGTGGCAGCGGCCACCATCGAGGACGCATTCAACAAGCCCTACGTGCGACTGCTGGAGGTGAGCAACAAGAAGGGCATCTCGGCCAAGGTGGAACTGCACGTGCAGACGGCCACCGGCGCCAAGCCGCAGGTGCTGACCGTCAACGACGGCGACGACCTGCAGCAGCTGGCCAAGCGGGCGGTGTACGCCGACTTTCGGGTCGGCGAGATCAATACCGCCAAGGGCGAAGAGTTCATGGAGCTGCGCTACCCAGGCGGCGAGGTCTACCTGGCCCTGGGACAGGCCCACGGCGAGGTGGATGCCCTGGCCGTGCAGCGCGAGATGATCCGGCGGACCATCAAGGAGCACTTGGAAAAGGAGAAGCTGCTGCGGCCCAAGGGCATCAAGGTGCTGTCGCTGTTCTTCATCGAGTCGGTGGCGCGCTACCGCCAGTACGACAAGGACGGCAACCCGGTGAAGGGCGACTACGCCCGCATCTTCGAGGAAGAGTATCGGCGCGCGGCCAAGCTGCCGGCGTTCCAGAGCCTGTTCGGCGAGGTGGACCTGGCGCAGGAAGCCGCCGCCGTGCACGACGGCTACTTCTCCATCGACAAGAAGGGCCGCTGGGCGGACCCCGAACTGGACAAGGAAGGCGGCCTGAAGAACGAGACCAGCCGCGCCGACGCCGAGCGCGGCTACAACCTCATCATGAAGGAGAAGGAGAAGCTGCTCACCTTCAGCACGCCGCTGAAGTTCATCTTCTCCCACTCGGCCCTGAAGGAAGGCTGGGACAACCCCAACGTCTTCCAGATTTGCGCCCTGCGCGAGATGGGCAGCGAGCGCGAGCGCCGCCAGACCCTGGGCCGGGGCCTGCGCCTGTGCGTCAACCAGGACGGGCAACGCGTCTACGGGCACGACGTGAACCGGCTGACAGTGATTGCCACCGAGTCGTACCAGGAGTTCGCCGACCAGCTGCAGAAGGAGATCGAGGCCGACACGGGCATCCGCTTCGGCATCGTCGAGCAGCACCAGTTCGCCACCATCGCCATCACCACGCCCGACGGCAAGGTGGCCCCGCTGGGCGTGGACCAGTCCAAAGCCCTGTGGGACCACCTGCGCGCTGCGGGGCACATCGACGCCAAGGGCAAGGTGCAGGACTCGCTGAAGGTCGCCTTGAAGGACGGCAAGCTGGCCTTGCCCCAGGCCTTCGAGCCCTACCGGGGCCAGGTGGCCGAGCTGCTGCGCAAGGTGACCGGCCGCGTCGAGGTGAAGAACCGCGACGACCGCGAGACCGTGCCGCTGCGCAAGGGCGCCGACGGCAAGGCGGTGACGCTGAGCGAGGACTTCAAGGCGCTGTGGGACCGCATCAAGCACAAGACCACGTACCGCGTGCAGTTCGACAACGACAAGCTCATCCGCGACTGCACGGCCGCGCTGACCCGTGACCTGCACATCGCCCGCGCCCGGCTGCAGTGGCGCAAGGCAGAGATCGGCATCGGCAAGGCCGGCGTAGATGCAACCGAGGTGAAAGGTGCGGCGACCGTTGTTCTGGACGAGGCCGACATCGAGCTGCCCGACTTGCTGACCGACCTGCAGGACCGCACGCAGCTGACGCGGCGCACGCTGGTCAAGATCCTGACCGAGTGCGAGCGGCTGGACGACTTCAAGCGCAACCCGCAGCAGTTCATCGAGCAGGCGGCGGAAATCATCAACCGCTGCAAGCGCATGGCCCTGGTGGACGGCATCCGCTACCAGCGCCTGGGCGACGACGCCGTCTGGGCCCAGGAGCTGTTCGAGACCGAGGAGCTGACCGGCTACCTGACCAACATGCTGCGGGACACCAAGCGCTCGATCTACGAGCACGTGGTCTACGACTCAGCCACCGAGCGCGACTTCGCCGACGCCCTGGAGAAGGACGACGACGTGGTGCTGTACGCCAAGCTGCCCGGCTGGTTCAAGGTGCCCACCCCTCTGGGCAGCTACAACCCCGACTGGGCCGTGCTGGTCAACAAGGACGGCACCCGGCGCCTGTACTTCGTGGTCGAGACCAAGAGCAGCCTGTTCACCGACGACCTGCGCAACAAGGAGAGCGCCAAGATTGAGTGCGGCAAGGCGCACTTTAGGGCCCTCGCAGTTGGGGAGAATCCTGCAAAGTACGTGGTCGCAAGGTCATTGATGGACGTCCTCAGTACGGCAGATTTCTGAGGGAAGAGGTTCTCCAGCTGGGTTACTGCCGGCTTCGGTTCTACCTTGACAAGCTCCTCGAAAACCGCAGCAGCGCACAACACCATGCTGCCGGACTGCATGCTCATTACACCGGACGCTCTCCAGGCCCTGGAGCTGGAGAAGCTGCTGCAGCACGTGGAGCCGCGGCGCTGCTTCGATTTCTGCCAGCACCTGATCAGCTTGAGGAGAGAGCCGGATCGCTGGCCGCCGGCACAGGCAGCGTGCCTGGACTTCGCGGTGCAGGTCACTGAGATGAGATTGCGCCCCGAGGAGCCGTCGGAGCCATTCGGTCCGATGTTTCAGTTCGGAGATCGGCGGAGCGCCCTGCCAGGGGACTTCTCGAAAGAGATGCTGGTGGACATTCATCCGTGGGCTTCCACGCTGCAGGATGCCGAGCTGCGTGCTCGCTTCTTGGACGTGATCTGGGTAGGCGGCAAGCAATTTCCGGCTGCCAAGGAAGCCGTGACGGCTTACTTGATCAGCGCGGAGCACCTGCTCCACCCCGAACACTGGACCGACTTTGCCGATCGGCTGGAGCGCGCCGTCCGCATAGCCGCCTCGCTCGGCCGGTCAGGCAAGGAACTGCAGGACTTGGCGCTGGCCAAAGCCCTGAGCGTCGTCCGCCAGTACGGTGGAGCGGATCCGCTCTACCTCACGAAGCAGTTGACGCAGATCCTGCTGGAGTTCCGCTTCGGTGACGCGGTCGAGCTGGCTAAGTACTCCGCTATTGCTGCGCAGGGAGCGGAGGGCGAAAGCAATTTCCGGCGCGCCAGCGACTACTTCGGCCTCGCGGCGGACTGCTGTCGCGCAGCTGCTCTGGCAGACGACGAGGGCGCATACCGGCGCGCGGCTGCTGAGTCCCTGGTTAAGGAAGCGGACGCAGTGCTGGGCCAGCCAGGGCGCGGAGCGATGGCGGCGGCCAGTATGCTGTCCAGCGCCGTCCAGGCGATGCGCCAAGCTCCAGGAGGGAAGGAGCGGGCGGATGAGCTGGGCCGTCGGCTGATCGATCTGCAGGAACAGGCCGTGACGGAGCTTGAGAGCTTTTCTACCAGCGTCGACGTGACTGCAGAGATCCAAGCGGCCTCGCGCCGGGTGAGCAGCAAGCCTTTCAGTGATGCTGTGATGGCGTTTTGCAAGCTGACCCGGCCGCCCAGCCTTGAAGCGCTGAGGAGCCAGGTAGAGCAACAAGCCCGGGTAGCCCCGCTGAGCCACCTCATGCCCACGGAGGTGGTCAACGCCCAGGGACGGGTGGTGACGAAGGTGCCGGGCTTTGAGGGGGGGATGACAGACCCGGCAGTGCCAGCCCTGCGGTGGCGCATGTTTCACTGCGCGAGCATGGCTCGCAGCATCACGGCGGGGGTGGTGATAGAGCCCGCGCGCAAGGCCATCCTGCATGAGCATGCGCCTGCGCGTGCCGATGTCATGAGCCTGACCCGCCACAGCCCGTGGATCCCTGAAGGCCACCACGAGAGCATCACCCGGGCTCTGGTGGCGGGGTTCCATGGCGACATGCTGTTGGCGGGGCACATGGTGCCCATGCAGCTTGAGGCGGTCATCCGCCAGGCGGTGGAGCTGGCCGGTGGGCCAGGCCCGATGCTCAAACCCGACGGCACGCAAGAAGAGCGCACCCTGGCGGCTCTTCTCGACTCGGCCGAGGCGAGACACGCCTTTGGCGCAGCTGGCGTGTTCCAACTGCAGGACCTGCTGGCCGAGCCGCTGGGCAGCAACCTGCGCAACCAGGTTGCCCATGGTTTGGTGCCTGACGGAGCATTCTTTAGCCCTGACTTCCTGTACGCTTGGTGGCTGCTGCTGCGCTTCGTGGTGGTGACCGCCCATATCGCCCGTACAAGAGCGCCGGCCACGCCAGGGCCCCAGCCGTGATGTCGAGCCAGGAGCGTGTGCCATTTTCGGGGTCGGCTTGAGGCCCCTGACCCCGGTAAAGATCCGCCCCTTATGACCCCCCTCGAACGGCTGCGCATCGACAAAGCCGCCACCTACTGCGGCTTCGAGATGACGCCCGTGGAGCGCGATGGCGCGCTGGAGCTGCCGCCTCACGGGGCTGGACGTGCCGCAGCTGCTGCGCGCATCTCACATCAAGCCCTGGGCAGCGTGCTTGAGCGACGACGAGCGATTGGATGCCTTCAATGGCCTGACGCCGCACTTGGATGCCCTTTTCGACGGCGGCTGGATGACCGTTGAAGCTGATGGCCAGATCCTTTGGTCGCCCGCGTGACGGCACTGAAGCTTAGTCACCAAGCCTATTTGGCCTTCCACCGGCAACGAATCCTTCGCAGCTTGTCGGCGTGTTGACCCTCGCTGAAATCTTCTAGTACGATTTCGGCAAGTTGCTCACTGGCTAAGCGGGAAGGATTCTGTTCCCCCGCTATCGGAAGTAGTGAGAGGCCCGGGCTCGCACTGCGAGCCCGTTGCCTTTGTGCTGTCGAAGACCCCACTGTCGCGGCCAACGACTGCAGGCCTGGCTTGCGGGTTATGCGCATCGAACGGGTTGACCGCATGAGGCGCCAAGCATAGATTGACAGCCGGTTGCGCCACGCGCCCGTCGGGCGACAGTCCATCCCGCTGGTATCGCTGCCCTTGGTGTCTACAGTCGCAAGGGCTGCGCGTGGAGCGACCTCCTCATGATCGTTGGCCTCGCTCGGGGTACCGAACTCTGGAGCAGGGGGCGTTCCAGTGCTTTGTGGTTGACTTGCCGCGGCTGGGTCGGGAAAAATATTCGTGTCGTCTGTGGCTGTCGCTGCAGCGGCCAGAGCCGGATCGGTCGGGCCTTTCCCCGACTCAACGATCCGGCTTTGTTTTTGGGCCGGCCCGTCTAGCAGTTGGGGGCGGTCTGGAGCGCCGAGACTGGCCCGAACCTCGCGGATGAGTTGGCCCGCCAACTCCGCCACGCGGTCCCCTTCTGCCTCGTCCGGCACAGCCTCCTTGCAAACGGGGCAGTGATCGCCCTCAACGCTGGGCAGCGTCGTGGTCCTCCCCTTGTACTCGAAGGTCATGTCGCGGACGCACCGAATCAGCTCGGCGCGCCACAAACGGGACATTTCATTTTCCTAGCTCCTAGGGATGGTCTGAATAACTCGTTTGCGAGGCACTTGGCGGCGTGATGACATCGACAAATACATCGGCCGCATCGAAAACGAGCTCAACGGGGTTCAGAAACGGCCTCAATCGATGCTCTTGCCCTGCAAAAGCCACTG
>JACRNC010000002.1 GCA_016219375.1 Burkholderiales bacterium | reverse complement strand
GCGGGCCTGCGCGGAGGTCAGGGCTTCGACCTGGTCGGTGGTCAGCGCCGCGACCTGGCGGGTGATGAGGGCGGCGACCTGGGACGTGCTGAGAACGGCGATGTCGGCGGTGCTGAGATTGGCGACGGCGGCGGTGGCGAGCACGACGAGGTCGGCGGTCTCGAGGGCACGGGCCTGGGCCGTGCTGAGGACGCCGACCTGATCGGTGGTGAGGACCTGGGCCTGGGCGGTGGCGAGCGCGGCGATGCCGGCGGTGGTCAGCGCCTGAATCTGGGCGGTGGTGAGATTGACGACCTGGTCGGTGGTGAGGTTGGCGACCTGGGCGGTGGTGATGGCGGCGACCTGCGCCGTGGTCAGGGCCGTGACCTGATCGGTGCCCATGGCGGCCAGATCGGCGGTCTCGATGGCGCGGATCTGGGCGGTGGTGAGGGCGGCGAGGTCGGCGGTCTCCAGGGCCTGGGCCTGGGCGGTGGTGAAGGCGACGAGATCGGCGGTGGTCAGCACCTGGGCCTGGGCGGTGGCGAGTGCGGCGACCTGGGCCGTGGTCAGCGCGCGCACCTGGGCGGTGGTCAGCGCGACGACGTCGGCGGTGCTGAGGGCGGCGACGGCGGCGGTGGCCAGTGCGGCGACGTCGGCCGTTTCGAGGGCGCGGGCCTGGGCCGTGGTGAGGCTGGCGGCCTGGGCGGTGGTGAGGACGGCGGCCTGGGCGGTGGTCAGCGCCACGATGCTGGCGGTGCCCAGGGCCTGGATCTGGGCCGTGGTGACGACCTGGACCTGGGCGGTGGTGAGCGCCGCGAAGTCGGCGGTTTCGAGCGCGCGCGCCTGGGCCGTGGTCAGCGCCGCAACGTCGGCGGTTTCGAGCACCTGGGCCTGGGCGGTGGTGAGCGCCCGGATCTGGGCGGTGGTGAGGGCCTGGACGTCGGCCGTGCCGAGGGCGCGGATCTGGGCCGTGGTGAGGGCGGCGACGGCCGCGGTGGTGAGGGCGGCGACCTGCTCGGTGGTGAGCGCCACGACCTGATCGCTGGCGGCGGGCCTGCGCGGAGGTCAGGGCTTCGACCTGGTCGGTGGTCAGCGCCGCGACCTGGCGGGTGATGAGGGCGGCGACCTGGGACGTGCTGAGAACGGCGATGTCGGCGGTGCTGAGATTGGCGACGGCGGCGGTGGCGAGGACGACGAGGTCGGCGGTCTCGAGGGCACGGGCCTGGGCGGTACTGAGGACGCCGACCTGATCGGTGGTGAGGACCTGGGCCTGGGCGGTGGCGAGGGCGGCGATGCCGGCGGTGGTCAGCGCCTGAATCTGGGCGGTGGTGAGATTGACGACCTGGTCGGTGGTGAGTGCCGCGACCTGGGCGGTGGTGACGGCGGCGACCTGCGCCGTGGTCAGCGCCGTGACCTGGGCGGTGCCCATGGCGGCCAGATCGGCGGTCTCGATGGCGCGGATCTGGGCGGTGGTGAGGGCGGCGACCTGATCGCTGGTCAGGCTGGCGGCTTGGGCGGTCGTCAGGGCGGCGATGCTTGAGGTAGTGATGGCCGAAAGTTGTTCGGTCGTGAAGGCGTTGATCTGCGCCGTAGACAGCAAGGCGAAGTCGGCCGCCTCGATGGCTCGCGCCTGGGCCGTGCCGAGAACGGCGAGATCGGCCGTTTCCAGGACCTGGATCTGGGCGCTCGTCAGCGCCGCGATCTGCGTATTCGTCAGCGCCCGGGTTTCGTCGGTCGTCAGGGCGACGACTTGCGCGGTGC
>JACRNC010000019.1 GCA_016219375.1 Burkholderiales bacterium | reverse complement strand
ACCGAGCGCGACTTCGCGGACCAACTGTCGAAGAACGAATCGATCAAGGTCTACGCCAAGCTGCCGGGCTGGTTCAAGGTGCCGACGCCCCTGGGCAGCTACAACCCCGACTGGGCCGTACTGGTGGCGACGCCCGACGGCGATCGGCTCTACTTCGTCGTGGAGACCAAGAGCAGCCTATTCGTCAGTGATCTGCGAAACGCCGAGAGCGCCAAGATCGAATGCGGCCGCGCGCACTTCAAGGCGCTGTCAGTAGGTGAGAAACCCGTGATCTACGACAAGTTCAAGGACGTGGCGGGACTGCTGGAGCGGGCGCAGTCGGCGGGATGATGGTTTGAGCTCGGCGACCATGATCGGGCTGTGGGGCTTCGGAACGTGGGTGTCGATTCGGCATCGGAGGCTGTTGACGGGTGACATTCCAGCAGCGATTTGCACAGTCTGACGACGCCGCGCAGATGATGACCCGTGCCCGCGAGGCTCTGCGGGTCGATGCCTCCGGTGCGAGCCTGGGTGCGCTGGTAGAGCTGCTGATGCTGCGCCGCACGGCCGATCGACGGATCGCTGTGGCCGACTCGACACCACGTGGGCGGCTGCTGCGTCGGCTATTGGCTTCATCGCGACTGTTCGTCAGCGAAGGGCCCTGTGGAGCAATCCACCGACCCGCTGGTGGCAACGCCGCGGCAGATGCCGCATCGAACGATTTCGCGAAGACGTTTCAGACGCAGCTTGTGGCAGTCGGCGTGCAGGCGACCGCTGCGGGCCGGCTCTCGGCGGCTCTGCATGAACTTCTGACCAACATCGACGAGCACGCGGGCGATGCAGTGGATGGGTTGGGCGCATTCGAGGTCCTGGACCGCGAAGCTTGGATGGTAGTGGCAGACAGCGGAAGAGGCGTTCGGGCCGGCTATGCAGAGTCGCCACTGCCGGCAAAGCCAGCCACCGCCGAGGAGGCGCTGACCTGGGCCGTGATCGACAATCGGTCGCGTACCGGTGATCCGCACCGAGGGCTGGGCTTCCGGTCGGTGATCCAGTCGGTGCGGTCTCTGGACGGTTGCGTTCGCGTTCGCAGCGACTCGGCCAGCCTTGAGCTGGTGCAGGTTGCGGACCAGCCCAGATTCTTAGTCCGTGAACAAGGACATCTGCGGGGATTCGTCGTCAGCGTCCTGCTGCGCTGGTGATGGCCGAAAGTCGAAGCTCGCTTGGCGATCGTCATTTGGGCGTTCGGGCGGCATCGTGGCGGCCAGACGCAGGACCCGGATGTTGTGCTTCAGAAGTGCACGTGTTTCGCGCCTTGAATCGGCCTGTACAGGCACATACGATGCCTTGCCACCGGGGTTCACGTAGGCCTTGCGGCGTTTCATCGCACGCATGTACGGCGTGGAGTCGATGATGACCACCTGCTTGAAGGTTCCGCGCAGGGACCGAGCAGCTTCAGCGTTGCCTCGTACCACGAGCGTCAGGTCGCGCCCGACTTGCTTGGCAAGCTCGGTCAGCCGCTGACAGTGTTGTCCGATGCTCAACTTGGTGGCTGTGCCGGTCAGGAACTCATAGGCGATGGCCTTGACGGCAGTCTGGTTGCGGATGAAAGCCGCCCAGCGCACAAAGTCGTGATCGGTGCGGCCGTTGACATGAAGGGCCGTGCAGAGCCCGCCTTGGGTCATGTGGTACCAGACCCAGGCGATGCGCTTCATTGCGTGAAGGTTGTCCTGTCGAGGGCAGTCAATCACCGTGCTGAAGTCCGGCGATGTCGCGAAGATCGCACCCGCGTGGACCATCTGTCTCGCGATCCTGCCGATGTCGGGCAGCGGCCAGACCCGTTCAACGGCGGGATCTTCCTGGACGCCGGACAGCACCCAGCCATGCCGCGGTCGCACGCCGTAGGCGCTTGCCAGTTCCTGCTGAGTCCTGGCCCGAGTGGCGTGCTTGCGACCTTTGAGGGCGTATGTCAGCGGTAGCGCCACGCAGTCGTCCACCGATGTGATGCGAGGACCGACGAGGTTGCCCTGGAGCAGGGGGATCCATTCGGGCAGTCGGGGCATGTCGACATCGCGTGCCAATGGGATCGTGCTGAGGTCCCAGCCGTCCACCTCCTCATGACGCCTCACGTACTCAGCGGGCTTGTTGGGGCAGACCATGTCGCACTTGCTGCGGTCCTCGCAGTGGCAGAACGACAGGCAGTCCACCAGCAATGCGCCGGTGTCGCGCAGATGCAGTCCGCCGCAGACGGGGCGGTCGATACAGCTTCCGCAGCCAAGCAGTGGCTGGCTGGTGCCGACGTCCTTGAAAGTCGATGCGAATCGGACAGCATTCAGCGGCAGCAAGTCAACGCTCCACGACCAGATCGATGCAACCGGAGGATTGCAGTTGTGAGCGCACCTCGGCGACCATGAGTCCGGCGCCGCGTTCGAGACCCCGAAGAAGTTCTTCTTTGGGATTGCTGACTTCCCCGATGCAGACGTTTTGGTCGCGAACCTTGATCTCGCCCTGCATCAGCTGCAGCATCAGCTTGCTGCCAACCGGCGGCAGGTCGCCCGAGACGGTCGCGCGGCACCCAAGTTCCTGGCCGGGTGCGAGCGAAGCGAGCATGTCGTGCTCACTGGCGCGCAGCTGACGATTCCAGCCTTTCGCCCGGCCTTCACGCTGCTTTCGCAGAAACTCATTTCCCATACGACATGCCCTTCACTGCAGGAGAGTAGAACTTCGTCTTGCCGACTTTGCGCTCGGTGAGCAGACCCATTCGGGTAAGTGCAACCAGGCGGTTGTTCCAAGCGGTGATGACGGTGTTCTCGCCTGAGACCTCGCTGATCGCACGCGCGTCGGCCTCGCCGAGTCGCAGCGTCAGTTCGAGGGTGAGGGAGAGCTTGGCGTCCAACGGGCCTTGGGCACACGCTCCGGCAATGGCGCCGTCGTTCAACGAGCAGAAGAGCAAGACCACTTCGGATGTCGAAGCGGCCAGAAGTGCCTCTTCTCGGGATACCTCGTCCAGATTGGCGACAAGGCAGGGCTGGCCATCCTGCGCGGCCCAGCGGACGATGGGCAAGACGGCTTCACGAAACGCGCTCGCCGTCACAAGCTCCATGTCGGCGAAGTCCAGGA
This sequence comes from Burkholderiales bacterium, assembly GCA_016219375.1. Taxonomy (GTDB): domain Bacteria; phylum Pseudomonadota; class Gammaproteobacteria; order Burkholderiales; family Burkholderiaceae_C; genus Aquabacterium. The sequence continues at coordinate 128,100 of JACRNC010000019.1, read as the reverse complement.
CCCAGGGATGTTCGAGCGTCGCTGCCCCGGCCTGAAGCTTGGCAGCGGCCTCGCGACCCGCCGCCGCGCCTGCCAGCGTCGACCTTCCGATGGTCGATCGAACCGACAACACATTTCGTTCACTCACTTGCATGAGTGAGAATGTAGCCGCGTTTCAGGTACGACGCAATCCCGAGCGGAACAGTCAGGTTCCGGGTGGTGGTGGGCGCCGCGGCCTGCCCCTGGTGATCCGCCCTGACTTGATGCCTGCGCACGGCACTGAGACGACAGCGAGTGGTGTTTGCTGCCAGCTGTGACGAGTACTTCGACCGTGCTGGCCAAGGGTCCCAATCGGAGCCGGCCGACGCTTGCTGTGCGCCTTGCGGCGTAGAGCGGGATCGCGCCGGTTTCGAGGCGCGGCGCGAGATCACGGACCACCAGTGGGCGGTTATCCCCTCCGGTGGAAGTGCGCGAGGCTACGTCCCGCCAAGATGCCCAGCATAGCCATGACGCACGGCCCAACGACCGGATGCACGCCGATGGGCACGACCATCGAAACTACGAACGCACAGGCCAGCACGATCGCCACCGAGGTGTACAGCGCGAAGCGCTCAGGATCGTGGTGAAGAAACTCCTTCGACTTGATCACTCTGCTGATCGCGCCGTCGGCCATCGCTGCGACAAGGAAGGCCGCCATCCAAGGCAGCCACTCCAGCATCGCCGACAGCCTGAAGGCTGCCAGCAGCACGAGTGCATCGATCGCACGGAAGTAGCTGTTCCCGAACAGCCGCTGGTTGACGGAAGCCATCTCCCGCGCCACGGCGCCGTCCACACCGCTGGCCGCCGACGCACCGGCGGTCGGGGGAATGGGCGTTGCCTCTTGTGCCGCGCCCTGGAGGACCAGCGCCCGGTCGAGGATCCGCAGCGCGGGCGTCTCGCCCCAGATCTCTTCCATCGCCTGGTGCTCGCTTCGAATCTGCGTCAGGAACCGTTCTGGCGGATGCGCCGATGGCAGGTAGAGCACCAGCACCAGCAGGCAGAGCAGGGCGGCGATGCTGACGATGCGGATCACGACGGATGTCCCGCCATTACAGCTGGAGTCCGGTTCGGCTTGGGCGGTGCCGCACGTGTTGCTCTGGGTTCGTCCGCATCCGGGTCGAGGATCGGAAACCGCCCCTTGATGATCCGCCCGCCCGACACCGAGGCGAAGTACTGCAGGTTCGGCAGCTTTCCCAGCACGTCGGCCGGCACCATCTCCTCGAAGCTCTCGGTGAGCTGCGTCGAGTAGCTCGACGAGAAGTCGCCCAGGTGTGCGTCGGCGCCGCTGCTCAGGCCCACGCGCACCGAGTGGATCGCGGTCTTGCCGAAGGTCTCGACCACGAAGTCCTGCGTCGGCCGGTCCTTGGAGCGCAGCGCGATCAGGTTGTTCAGGTTGCCCAGCGCCATGCGCGCCGCGTCTTCACTGCCCAGCCGCTTGGCCAGGTCGGCCAGCGTCTGCATCGCGCAGGTGGTGAAGATGCCACCCTCGGCACCCTTGTTCAGGATCTCGATCAGCGGCTGGTTGATGACGTTCGACACCTCGTCCACGAACAGCGAGATGCGCCGGTAGCCGCCCAGGTTGTAGCGCATGCCCGCACGGGCGGCCAGGTCGGCCAGGGCCAGTGCGCCGATGGCGGTAGCCACCGACGGGTCGGGCAGGGAATCGAGGCACATGTACAACACATGGCCCGCGCGCTCTATCTTCTCGAAGTTCATGATCGGCCTCGCATCACCGGCGTCGAAGGGGTCGGGCGACAGGCTGCGGCCCAGGTCGCCCGAGGTCAGCATCGAGAGCACCGGCAGCAGGTTGGCGGTGATCTTCTGGTAGTGCTCGCGGTTGTGGCGGAAGGTGCGCACCTGGGCGTCAAGCACCTTGTTGCGCTGCGACTGCGGGACGTGGTGCTCGTAGAAGGCGACCAGGGCCAGCAGGTCCGCACTGGCCGCCTCCGACGGGCGCTTCATGTTGCCGCGGTGCGCGTCGTGCAGCAGCTTCTTCATTTCCGGCTGGTCGCGCCAGCCGGTGCCGAGAAGCCGCTCGTAGAAGCGGCGCAGTGTCGCTTCCAGCACGGGCTCGATGCCGCCCTCGATGTACTTGGTGAGCTTGACCAGGTTCGGCCGCTCCTCCAGTTCGACCAAGCCCTGCACGACCACGTTCACGGCGTCCCAGCCGAAGGCGGAGAAGGCGCCGGCCGTGTCCGGCGGCATGATCGACTGGATCCGCGAGGCGATCTCGGTGGGCTTCTGCCAGTTGAAGGTGAAGTCCAGGCGCACGCCGGCTTCAGGGAATGCGGGGTGGAACTCGAGGAAGGTGTCGGGCTCGCGCCAGTCCTCGCAGGCACGCTGGGTGACACGCTTCAGGCGGCGGCTGTTCTTGGGGTCGATGACGATCACCACGTCGCCGCGGCGGACGGCCTGCGTCACCAGGTTGGCCAGCGCCACGCCCTTGCCCGACTGGGTGGTGCCCACCAGCAAGGTGCCGCCTTCGAAGTTCTGCAGCGGCCGGTGCAGGGGCACCTCGCGCGGTTCGACGCCATGGATGTAGGGCAGACCGATCTCGGCATCGGGTTGCGGTCGTGCGTCGTAGCCCAGCACCTGCAGCAGGCGGGGCGACACGGTGAACTCCCGGTAGTCGACCTTGGCCAGTTCGTAGAGGCGCTGCGAGTGGACGGGCCGCCACTCGAAGCCAAAGCCCAGGAATACCGCGTCAGGCTTCTCGGTCCAGCGGGCGACGGCCCGTGTGCTCAGCACCTGGATGCCTCGGCCGGATAGCGAGGCGCGCAGCACCAGGGTGTGAACGCCCTGCGCCAGCCGCAGGACGCCCATCGCCAGGCAGAAAGCGGCGAGCGGGAGTGCGAGCTGTCGCGGGAGGAGGCCCAGTCCGCCGGTGACTGCGAAGAACAGCAGGGCGGATGCCCAGACGGCGGCGGCGTACACCTCGTAGGCGCGCCGCCAGGGCATCTCGTAGCGGCGCATCAGCATGTCAGGGCTCCTCGTGCGCGGCCGGCTCGAAGGCGGCAGGGTCGAAACCATCGATGCAGGCTGGGGCAACGACCAGCCCGATGGTCGGCTCGCCGCGGAAGTCGGCCGTGACGGTGGCCGGGCCATCCCGTCCGGCATGTACCAGCAGGCCGACATCGGCCAGCGCCCGACCCGCCAGCGCGGGCTGCACGCCATGCCGCTCCAGTTCAGCCAGCGGCACGAACAGGCCGGCCGCGACAGGTGCGGCGGCCGCAGCGCTGCCGGGCCCATTGAGGGTGCCGACGATGGCCGCGAGGGCATCGCGCACGGCAGGGTTCAGGCGCATGGGTGCGTTCAGCTTGAAGGTCGGCGCCGCGGCCGGCGGCGGGGAGGGCGGAGGGGGCGGCGACGGGACAGCCAGGTCGGCAACGACAGCAGGGGGCGGTGCCGGGGTCTGTGACACCGGCGGCGGGGATGCGCGAGCTGCCGGTGATGTGGCCACCTCGGTGGCGTCGAGCAAAGAGAACTGGGTGCCGGGCGGCGGTGCCGGGGCTGGCGCCGGTGCAGTCGTTGGCGCCTTCTGTGTGGTCCGCGTGGCGCCAGGTGGGCAGACCAACGAGATGGTCAATGGCTCGGCCGGCGGCGTGACACCGTTCAGCAGGATCGCCGGCGATGCCAGCTTCACAGCCTCCGCGGCGGTCTTCAACTCAGGCGGCAGGACGAACCAAGTCGAGGCACCGTCCGGCTGCTGCACGAAGACCCCGGCCTCCAGAAGCAGATCGAGCATCGTCTCAGGCGCCTTCGGGATGCCGGCCAGCTGATCGGCTTCGAGGAGTGCCTGGACATCGTGGGCCGCCTGCGGCCACAGCAGGAACAGCCCATCGGACCCCAGCCAGGCGCGCGACTTCTCCCGGTTCGGGAACCAGCTGGGACTGCCGGATGCCAGGCGACGCATGGCGTCGACCAGGTACCGCTCAAGGTGCGAGCCGAACTGAGGCACACCGTAGCGATCGGCGTTGGCCTGCAGGTTCCGGTCGACCACCAGCGCGAGCGATCGACGCACCAGAGCGTCGAGGACGTTGTGGTCACGGTATACCGGCTGCCCGCTGATGCTGGACAGGAGGTGCGGGACGATGATGCTGTTGTCCTGCGCCAGGTACTGGAGCGTGGCTCCCGGGATGACCAGGGGCAGTGCGAACACGCCCAGGCCGCGCGACTCGGTGGCGTTCGGCCGCCAGCGAACGAAGTAGCGAGTAGCACTGCGCGATGCCAGCCAGTCGCCCAGGGGGACGAGGAACTGCGGCCACTCGCCACCCGCCTCGTCGGTCACGATCAGGTGGCTGAGCACCCGGTGCAGTTCGCAGCACAGGCCACCGATGAAGGTGGCCAGGCGCCAGCGCGGTTCAAGCTGGCGGCGCGCCGAGATCGTCGATCGTCCGGAGAAGATGTGCGCGTCGGTGCCTTGCAGGCTGTAGAACGCGACCTCCAGCCCGAGGTTCAGCAGGCCGGTAGGTGAGCTGAAGTAATTGTCGGCGGTGGCGGGGAGAAGGTGGACATAGCCGGCATAGCGCTGCAGCAGCGGTTGCACCTCCGCGTCGAAGGTGTCGCGGGACAGGCCGAAGCACAGGCGGATGCGGCCGACGAGGCCGTCGGCCGCTGCTAGCACGTCAGGGACGGGCAGGGCGGCGAAGCCCGGGTCGGACGCTGGAAAGGCTCCGTGGGAAGCTGACGAAAGCATGGCGATTGCAGGCGAGCACCCGCGGCCATGTTGATGGACACGGTTGAACGCCGACACCTGAAAGGATCACTCTCGGGCACGGCTTTCGACACCAGGCGTCGGCGGCAGGCCTGATCCGACATCGCTGGCGGTCGACATCCGGCGTGCGTCGTCCGCGTTCATGCACCGCCATGGCGGGCTACTGTCGGGCTGCTGTCGTGGTCAGCGCCTTCGGTGCTTTTGATACTGCATGCCATCGATGTCCTACCATGGAGAACCTTGTGATTGACACCGCCGAAAGAGTGACGACCGCTCGCCTGCTGACCCCGACCGAATTCGGCCTGTGCGTGCGGCTGTTCCGGGAGATGCGCCAGTGGTCTCAGGAGCAGTTGGCTGAAATCTCCGGGCTCAACGTTCGCACGATCCAGCGGGTCGAACAGGGCCTGGCGGCCAGCCTGGACACGCGAAGGGCTCTGGCCCGTGCGTTCGAGTTCGAGGATCTGGATGTACTGAACAAGCCTTTCGCGATCCCGACGGAAGAGGAGCTCAAGGCACAGAAGGCAAAGTTCGATCGCGAACACGTCACCTTGACTGCACTCCCGCTGACGACGGGGAAGCAGTTGGCCAAGCTCGCCGAAGCTCACATGATGGATCTGTCGGAGCCTGGGTTCGAGCTCGAGCGGGAGGCAGACGAGGCGTTCGCCGGATTGGTTGACTACTTCAGGGAGTACCGTGACTGCGCGGACCTCTACACCGAGTCGACCAAGTTCGAGGTGTACGACGAACTGCAGTCCCGCATCGATGGCCTGAAGGCGCTCGGCGTGTCATTGCGCTATGCCGAACGCAAGATGCAGGTGAAGTGGGGAACCGACTCCGATGCCAAGCCGATGCCGGTGAGCGTTCTGTACGTTGTCGCTTTCCCGCTGGGCAAGGAGCCGGACCAGTTTGCGACACCGAAGTCCGGTGGCATCCGCTTGTGATGCAAGTAGGACGCTGTGCCGTCCACGCCAGATCGGAATTGCTTCCCCTGTATCTCGCATCGCCAGCCTACAGGGAAGGTCCCGCTGCGAACCGATTGGCTCACGGCTGGCTTTCGCTCGTCGAGGACGTGCCAGCCTGCCCCGTCGACGAGCCAAAGGAACGCTGCAGCAGGATGAGCATCCCCAACTGCTCCGCGCTCGGCGCAGCCAGCGGCTGCACCGGAAACGCCCCCTGCACCCGCGGGTCCGTGCCGTACCGCTGCACCAACTTGCAGAACGGGCAGTGGTCGTTCGAGCGTGCCACGGAGCCGAAGGCCGCCAGGAACTCGCTGTGGCAGGTCGGGCAGGTGACGAGCGAGAAGCTCCTCGTGTCGGTGAGCCACAGGCCGTCCGTGTGCGCGGCCAGATCGAAGGCGCGGTCGAAGCTGATGCGGTGCGGCGGCTGGCAGATGCCGACGTAGTGGCGGTAGGCGCCGACGAGAGCCTCACCCGCAGAGAAGTCGGCGTCGCGCAGACGGCGGTACAGGGCCACGACGATCGAGGCCTCGGCGCGGTGGAGCAGGTTGGCGCCGTGGTACCACTCCGGGGAGTCCGGCGAGCGCCCTCGAGGCACGGCGAGGCGATCGGGGAAGAGCAGGCGCAGCGCCTCGCGGGGCGGCAGGCCCGTCAGATGACCGATGGTGCGCACGCGTGCACCGCAGGCCGCACAGGCCTTGGCCAGCGCCAGGGCGCGCAACTGGCGATCGACCCGCGACTGCATGGCCAATGACCCGGCAATTGAGCGTCAGGCGGCCGAATTGGCCGTCACATGGCGGGGGGCGTGGACCGCGGCCAGCGGTCGAACCAGCGGCAGCGGTGTGTCGAGCAGGCTGACCAGGTCGCGGCGCGGAGGGAAGAGCGTGGCGTCACCCAGGTTGGCCACGATGGCCATCAACTGCTGGACGCTCATCGTGCCGAGCCGCTCTGCCTGCATGGCGTCGAGCGAGAAGCGGCAGCACGCGGCCGTGCGGTCGTGGAGGATGCCGTCGCGGATGGTGAGCAGCAGGGTCAGGTTGGCGATCTGCACATCGGAGAGCTGGACCTGGTTCATGGTGCGTCCTCGCGTGGGGACCACGAGCCCGTGCAGGGCAGGGTGGAGGGGTTGGTCGGTGGATGCGGGTCGTGTTGCGGTAGCTGAAGGAAGGGTTCCGGCGCTGTGCGGCCAGCATAGGGTGGGCGACAGGTCGACTTCAATGGGCGGCGCGGGCCCGTGCATCTGCTTACCGAATTGCCACTCGCAAGCCCTGGCGAATTCCGGCGAATGCGTGAGCGCGACCGCATGACTCGATGTGCGGCGTGAACGACGCCCTTGTCGGGGCGCCGTGCAACGTCGGCGCCGGCACGGTCGGCGAACGGGGTTGCCCCCGCTCGCCGTCGTGCCGGACTGCCTGCTCAGGCCGTGCTCAGATCGCTTCGGCCAGGCCCTTCCACTCGGCGGTGCCGAGCTCGATCAGCTTGCCGCCCAGCGCCTCGAACTCCGTGGCGCGGTCGTAGTCGTCGATCTCCTGGCTGTAGTGCGTCACAGCATTGACCAGCCCGTAGCCCGAGAGCTCGCCCTCGGTGATCAGGTGCCGCAGCACGCCCGAGCGCTCGACATCGTTGAGCGTGTAGCGCTGGGCCAGCACCTCGACCGTCCTCACCGGGTCGCCGACGAGGGGGATCCTCAGCGTCTTCTGCAGCTTCTGCGCCGTCTGCCGGAAGCTCGCCTCCGACACCGCCGCCTGCACCACGTCGCGCACCTTCAGGAAGAAGGCCTTGTCGTCGGCACGCAGGGTGTCGTCCTGGTAGACCTGCAGGCCCTCGTCCTCGGTGCCGAGCGAACGGCCCACATGCGTCTTGCGCAGCGACCGGTCGGCCGCGATCAGGCCGTTGCGGCAGACCAGCCGGTACAGTAGCGGCTGCACCGACAGCGTGCCCTGGCCGACCTCGGAGTTCGAGATCACCACGCCGGCCTGCACCACGTCGCCCGGCGCCATCTCGTAGGTCAGGCGCGAGGTGATGCACTTCAGGTACATGCGCGTCTCGGTCAGCTCGACCGACTCGAAACGCACGTCGGGAAGCTGCTGCAGGATGGGCAGCACGCTCTCGGCGAGGTCGAAGTTGTCGAGCCGGCGGTAGCGGTCCGACAGCACCGCGCGCACCTGGCCGTCCAGGGTGCGCAGCATGCGCCGGTCGTCCTCGCTCTGCAGCCAGGTGTTGACGTTGCGGTCCAGCAGCACCGGTTGCTCCTCGCGCATGCGCTCGAAGTACGCGTGCGGGATCTTCAGCTTGTCGGCCAGCTGGCGGCGAGCCAGCGGCGTGACGCCGTAGCGCACCGGGTTGCCGGCTTCGTTGACGATGATGTGCGTCTGGCCGTCGTCGCCGGTGCTGTGATGCACCAGCTGCGACGGCACGATCAGGTCCTTCTTCGAGTGCAGCTGGCGCTCCAGTTCCTGGGCCAGGCTCACGAGGGTACGTCCGCTCTTCATGACTTTCTCCAATCGGGTTGGGGTGTGTGAAAAGCGGGGACGGCACGGCCCACGTCGGGGCACGGGTCCCCGCAGTGGGTTGACGACAACAACTCGCCGCATGCAGCGCGTCCTGGGTGGATTGGCGATGCATCGGCGAGGCAGGGGCGCGACTTCGGTGACACGGGTGTCGCCATCGGTCGCGCGGGATCTCCAGGGCTGCCTTCGTGGCGCCGTTTGACGTCACCTGGTCTGGCAGCTACCAGTCGGGAAACGACGAGGGGAGCGCGTCGGCCGCATGGCCGACGGCGCCTGACCTTTTCGCCGGCACCGGCAGGTCGTGGCGCAGGGCATGCGCCGACCCGTCCAGTGCCGCTGAAAAAGCGGGTGCGGCCCGCCGTGGCTCGCCGCACCCCAAGCTTCATGACCTGTACCTCAGCCACCGAGGGCCACCCGGTTGCCCGAGGCCCGGTCGGCCGACGACGATGCGGTCGCTTGCCCCCGGCCCTGGTCGGGACCGGTGGCACGCTGGCACCACACATCGGCCCAGTCCGTGCCCGCATGGCGCGGCACGAACACCCGCACCTGGCGCGGGCCGGTGGTCTTCTCCTCCCGCTTCAGCCGCCGCGCGAGCGCGTAGGCGAAGCACTGGCCGGCGAAGTCGCCACCGGCGTCGTTGTCCGCGTAGATGCAGACCTCGCGCACGGTGTCCGGCACCCAGAGCTTCTCCAGGTTGCCGGCGCTGATGCCGGCCCACACGGGCTTGCCGGTGGCCAGGTGCACCGCCAAGGCGGTCTCGATGCCTTCGCACAGCGCGAGCTGCGCGCCGGCATCGAACAGGCGTACGGCCGCGCCGTGGATGCCCGCGGAGAGCACCTTCTTCGCGTCGACGGCGTCGAGCTTCCGGCCGTCGCGCAGGTAGGTCCGGTGCAGCGTCACGGCCTGACCATCCGGCGCCTGGATCAGCGCCAGCATGGCGGGGTAGGCCGCGATCTGCCGCGACTTGCCGTCCGCACCCTTCTCGAAGTAGCCGAGCGACGGGTGGAACCGCAGCACCGGCGGATGCCGATGCAGGGTCAGCCCGCGCCCGCGCAGGTAGCGGTCGACTTCGTCGCCGGCCACCACCGGCCGCGCCTCGTCCCAGATGCGCTGCACCAGCCGGCGCATTCGCTCCCCTGGTGCCGCCGGGGCACCGGCTTCGTTGGCCACCGCCGCAGGCAGCATGCCCAGACAACGTTCCACCTCGCACAGGGCAGCGTGGAAGTCCACGCCGCGCACGGCCTGCAGCAGCTTGAAGCCGCCACCCGGGCCGCATTGCCGGCAGTGGTAGTTGCCCTCGCCGAACTTGTCGGTGTACTGGAAGCGGTCCGTCCCGCCGCAGGACGGGCAGGGCCCGTTGCGGTGCCTGAGGATGCGCTCCTCGATGCCGGCCGCAGCCAGCACCTCGCTCCAGCGGCCGTGCGCGCGCTGCTTCACGGCGTCGATGCGTGCCGCGTAGTCAGCGTCCTGCATGGGCTCCTCCGCCTGCCGCTGCGTGGTCGACCAGATCGACGGTGTGACCGGGCGCGAGACCCACGCCCACCGTCAGCTGGAAGGTCTTGCCGTGCAGCAGCGGGTACTTGCCCAGCCGCAGGGACTGCAGCAGCGAGTCCAGCGTCTGCACCGGGTCCACCGCCCGCAGCAGGCGCAGCAGATCGGCCAGCGCGTCACGGTCGGCGTCGCGGTCGGCATCGAGGAACTGGTCGTGCTCGTCGGTGAACGAAGACAGCTGTTCCACCGGCGCGCCCGTCGTCTCGCCGTCGGGGATGTACAGATTGCCGTCGTGGCAGACCCCGGCGTCGCTGACCAGCGTCTCGTCGTCGCCGACGCGCAGGCGAACCTTCTCGCAGAGGATGACCGTGGGCCAGACCCAGCGGCCCTCCAGCGCCGTGCGCAGCTTCTCGCCCACCGGCGTCACGCGCTGACCCTCTTCCTCGAGGAAGCGGACGTGGCGCATCACCCAGTGATCGGCATGCACGCCGATCCAGTCGAACACCAGCCACCCGCGGGCGCGCGCCATCATCCAGCGCGGCGCGTTGTCGTCGCCCACGTCGTCCAGGGCCACCAGCTGCACGGCACCCGACTCGATGGCCTCGCGCGTGGGCGCGGTCGGAACCGGCGTCAGGTGGCGGCGCTCGCCATGCTCCACCTGCACCGGGTAGCCCAACACCAGGCTGCACAGCTCCGCCGGCAGCGTGCCGAGGTCGTTCAGCAGGTCGAGGTGCCCCCAGCCCCGCATGACGCCGTAGTAGGTGTCGATGAAGTGGCGCGGTGGCAGCTCAGCCTTGGCGCTCTCCAGCGTGCGCCGCCAGCAGGCCTTCAGCTCGGTGTCGATGCGCTGGCGCTGCACGTCCTCGTCGATCAGGCGGTCGCGGTCCGGCAGGCGCGCCATGAACTGGCGCGAGTCCAGGTGCACGACATTCACGTCCTCGCGTGTGGACCAGGCCGGCCGCAGCACGCAGAAGCCCTGCAGGAACACCCAGGTGTCGTGGGTGTACCGGCCGTCGCGGGTGCCCGCGAGGTGCACGGCGCCGATGGCGCTGGCCTGGGTGGCCAGGTGGGCCTCGGCCATGGCGCGCTTGAGCGGCTCGCCGTTGAACCACACCGGCACCGGAAACCCGGCGCACAGTTCTTCGACGCGCTGCGCAAGGTCCGGCAGGTCGACGCCGTGCAGCTCGACCCGGGTGCCTGTCACCGCGTCATCCAGGGGGCGCTCCTCGACCTCGACGAGTGCCTTGGCCAGTGCAGCCGCGGTGTCGATGTCGACGCGGCGCCGGCCCGAGGCCACCACGCAGCGCGAGGCGGCGTACAGGCACTTCGAGAACCCGACGCCGAAGGGGCGCTCCTGCGTGCAGGTGTCGGCGTCCCATCCCGACTCGTGGATGCTGAGCAGCTTCTGGAAATCGTCCAGGCCGTGGCCGTCGTCCTGCACGGTCAGGATCTGTGCCTGCGGATCGTGGTCGATCCGGATCAGGCGCGCGCCGGCACGGCGCGCGTTCTGCAGCAGCTCGGACACCAGGGTGAACCGGTTGCTGAAGGCATGGCGCTGGTTGCGCAGCGCGCCTTCTTCGTTGATTCGGACTTGGATCTTCATCGTTGACTCCTTCGGGGGCATCCCGATCGGGGGAAGAACCGGCGGAGGCACCCCTGGCGGGATGCACCCGCCGGGGTGTGTGGGCCGGTCAGCGCGGATCGGTGCCCATCAGGGCTTCGTGCGGACCGGAGGGGTGAACAACTGGCCGGCGGCCTGCGCCTCGACGAGGCTGTGCTCCAGGAACTCCCAGAGCTGCAGGTGCTGGCGACTCAGGACCTCGCCGTGGTGGCCGAGGCGCTCGACCACCGGCCCGGCGGCATGGCCACCGGATTCGGTGAGCGGCTGCCAATGGACGCGGTAGACGAGCCGGTCGGCACCGGCGATGACGAAGGTGCGGCCGGACCGACCGGTCAGCACTTCGCTCTCCTTGACGAGGTACTCGATGTCCTCGGGCGCCTGCACGGACAGCAGGCGCACGCGGCCGGGAACCAGGCGTGCATCGGTGTGCATGGCGGCTCCCCTCAGTGCCTAGTCAGCCGCATGGGCTGGTCCGACGCAGCGTCCGGGACGCAGGGCGCCTCCGGACGGGCGCCCTCGATGGGGCGGGCCACCGGCGGGTGCCCGGTGGGTCCCGCTTCCGGGAGGGTGTCGTCGCCTTCAAGCGGCAGGATGCAGTCGGCGCCGACCTGCTGCCGGACTTGCTCCATCAGCAGGGCGTCTTCGTAGTCCATGCGCCCGGTGATGCCGTAGGCGATGACGATCGCCAGCAGGCAGAGGGCTTCCTTGAACGTGAGCATGGTGAGTTCCTTCGAACGGATGGGCGCGTGCCGCCGCGGCCTGACCGGGTCGGTCGGCGCGGCCGAGGCACGGCGCCCGGGGTGGGCGTGATCACGCGAACAGGTCGCCCTGCGCGGACATCTGCTTGAGCTGCTCGTTGATCCACTGGGGATTGCGGGTCAGCCGGGACTCGACCCATTCGGGGTGGGTCGCCACGGCCTCGCGCACCCAGTCGGGGTAGCGGGCCAGCGTCGCGTGCAGCCAGGGCCGCAGCCCATGGCGGATGCGCTCGCGAACCTCCTCGGCGTCGACGAGTCCGCAGTACGGGATCGGCGACAGCGGGCTACAGCCGACCACGCGCAGGCAGTTCACGAACGAGAACGGCAGGCCGTCCTTCTCGCGTTCGGTGAACACCCATCGCAGGGTGTCGAGCTTCTCCTCCAGCGGCGTGGCCGGGTCGGCCAGGTGCCGGATCTCCTGCAGCAGGCGCCAGTGCAGCAGGACGATGTCGTCCTCGCTCCATTCCTCCACCCACGCCTCGCGGGTGCTGCCCGGTGCGCCGATGGCGCTGTCGGCGCTGTCTGCGCCGGGATCGTCCTGATGATCCAGGGCGGTCGGCATGTCGAACAGGGCGTCGACGACGAACGGGGTCGTCGTCGAGCCGAGTCGGGCTCGGTTTGCGTCGAGGCTTGCCGTCTGTGGCGAGCCGACAGGGGCGCCGGCCTGACGGCAGGCGTTGGTGCTGTGCATCGTGGACTCCTTGGATGGGAAGGGAGACCACGTGCACCCCGTGGAGGGCGCGCGGGCCCCCATGCGGGTGACGGTTGGGTGATGTGGCGCCGGCCGCCTTGCGGTCGGGGCGTGGAACTCCAGGGCTGACCGGGTTCAGTGGCGCGCGCGAGCGCGGTGATCGGTGTCAGCGTCCGATCGGGGGGACATCGGCGGGAACGGGACGAGCCCGGGAGGCAAGGGCGCGGTCGGTGCGGCGCTCGAGCAGATGCGCTCGGCACCGGGTCGCGGCCCTTGCCTCGAAGGCCCGGCCTGAGGCGAATGCCCCGGCGTGCCTGATCGCTTGCGCGGTCCTCGGCACGGCGATGCACAGGGGCACCCGACGGAGCGACACCGCAACGGGTGTCCCCCATCGGTGGGGCGTGCATCACCGCGATTCGATCGTCCCCACGGGTGCCTGTGCGACCTGCACGGGCACCCACGCGGGGGATCAGTTCAGGAAATCTCCAAGGCTTGCCGAGTCTGGATGCAGGGCCAGCTGCTGCATGGCGCAAAGGTAGGTCGCCGTTTCCGCCCGGTCAATGGGCCGATGCCCGTCGCCACGCAACTGATCGCGAAAGCGCCCCGAGGTGCCGGGGCTTTCGCGTGGCAAAGGGCCGTGCTCGTTCGGAAGATGCCATCGACCCCGTTGTCAGCACAAGGAGCCGCGGGCATGGCCAATGTCGAGATCGTGAAGGTGGACCAGGGCGGCGCCAACGCCCGCATCCTGGCCCGCGAAGCCAAGGTCGACTTCCGACGCGTCGAGGCGGCCAGCCTCAAGATCGCCACGCGGTTCAGCAGTGCCGAGGGCAAGCGCATGTTCGTGCGCATGTTCAACACCCTGCAGCTGAACATGCATTTCATCTCGGTCATCGCCCGCACCCGGCTCGACCACGAGGACATCGGCAGGATCGAGACGGCGCTGCGCGGCAGGATCGATGCCGCGACCGCCAGCCTGAACGAGGCCATCGACGGCGCCGAGGCGCTGTTCAAGGCACACGGCATCACCAGCCTGGCGTCCTACGACACGGTACCGCTGGACGTGGACGTGCGCGTGCTGTCGTCGATCAGCCGCCGATTCCTGGAGGTGCTGGTCAAGCTCGACCAGCTGATGCCGCTGCTGCAGACGCTGGAGATCCACGAGGTGGTGTCGGCGCAGGCGGTGGACACGCAGCGTGCGGGCCTCAAGCGCCAGGTGCGCGACATCGCCAATGGTGCGCGCAGCTTTGCGACGGGCCTGCGGCGGCGCATGAACGCGCTCGATGCCCGCGCCACGTCGCCCGACGATGCCGAAGTTCCTGACGACGCGCACGTTACCGCCGTCGGCGGAGTCGTCGATTCGACGACCAGGGCACAGGACGGACCTGCAGATCCCCCACCATCAGCGGGCCGCGACGTGGAGCCGCTGCCTGCGCCGGCGGCAGTCGCCGCAGTGGCGGAGTAGGCGGTGGAATTGCAAGCCGTCCGATGTCTCTCCCAAGCGGCGGCACCCACCGACGCTTGCGCGGGCAATCGGCGCGGGCGTGTTGCCCATAAGCGGTGCGGACGCTACCGTGTGTCCAGGCCGTGGGCTGCCCGAAGAGGCATATCGGCGCCACCGTAGCGCCGATCACCCGTTCAACGGGCGAATCGCCCCGGGCCTCCACCCGCATCGGGTGGCGTCGCAGTCGATACCTGCCTCGTCCAACGTCGGCCCGCTACCTCCAGCGTGCCGGCCAGTTCCGACGGACCCGCCTTGCCCCGCTCGGCGACCGAACGCACCCGGTGCCGGATTCGGCCCTCCGCGGCATCGAGCGCGCGGACCCGCAACGCTTGGCAGCCGGCATGCACCCCCAAGGGGGTGGCGATCGAATCACACCGAAGGGGGCCCTCGGCAGGGGCCCTCTTCGGAAGGCATCTTCATCCACCGCGCGAACGGAACGCCCGCGGTGGTCCAGGAGTCGAGCGTTCCCGGGCGGCTGGCGCGTTTCCTGACCGAGCGCCGTCGTCGCAGAGCAGGTCATGACCTTTGCCGGCTGCATGCCGATGAGAGGCCGATCATGCCCCGCGTTCCTGTTCCCGCCGCGCCGTCGGCGGATTCCCCGGCCGCAGCGCCCAGCGCCGCGCTGCCGGACACCGGCTTCCTGCGCCAGCCGCAGGTGCTGTCCTTCGTCCCCATCTCCAAGTCCACCCTCTGGCGGCGCGTGCATGCGCGCACGTTTCCGGAGCCGGTCAAGCTGTCCGAGCGCGTGACCGTCTGGCGCGCCGAGGACATCCGCCGCTGGATCGAGCAGCAGGGGGTTGCGTCATGACGCACCTGGAAAGGCGACGGACGCATCGCGCTGCACGCGGTAACGCCTCGGCAACAAGGCGGCACGCATGCCCGGGCACATTGAAGCCGCAACGCGGTCGGGCGAGGTCTCGCCGCGGCCGTGAACGCGACAGGGCCTGGCGTGTATCGGCCGCGAAACGACTGGTCACACGGGAGTCGCAGGTTCGCGCGTTAGAGGTGGGGACGCCATGCATGTGCTCGGGCCGTGCGTGGTCCATGCCGTCGACATCGAGGAAGCGATTGGCGCGAAGCGACCACGACGCCGCGCCCGGCCAGCGTCCGTCGGTGATTCCGTCGTCCAGGGAGTAACAACAATGGAAGACGATCCGGAAGCCGCCGGCGATCGCCGGCAGACATTGCAGACGATCCAGATGCTGCGCGAGGTGATCGACGGCGATCCCTACGCGACCGTGGCGCAGCGATGGGGGCTGTCGCGTTCGGCCGTCGACCGGCGCATCAAGGGGCTCGCGGTGCAGCTCACGCAGGCAGTGGGCGTCGATGGCCTGCAGGAGAGCGGCGCCGCCTTCGTGAAGCGCCTGCGCATGCACCGGGACGCGATCCTCCAGGCACTGGAGCACTTCGACCCGACGCAGGTGAGCTCCCAGCGCGAGGCCCGTGTTCTCAATCCCGATGAGGTCGATCTCGGGGCGCGCCGCGTGCGCAGCCGATCCACGCGGCCGCTGCACGACCTGGCGCTCTACTACCTGCCCTTCGCGACCGGCCTGCGCCCGCTGGAGGTCGCGCGCCTGACGGTGGGCGACTACCTGCTGGAGGACGGCAGCGTGCGGCGAGAGTCGAGGGTGCGCGCCGATGTTGCGATCAACGGCAGGGTCCGACCGCTGTTCTTCAACCACCGCCGTCTCGACGAGGCGCTCGGCGCCTATCTCGACGAGCGGGTCCGTGCCGGCCATGGCCTCGGCGCCGCCGAGCACTGGCGCGGCCTGGATCGGCACGGACCGCTGTTCCTGGGCGCGGAGGGCGAGGTCTATCCGATCACGCCGAACGGCGGCGAGGGCCAGAACCGCTACGTCTGCCGTCCCCTGCTGGAGATCTACCGCAAGATCTTCCGCCAGGCCGACATACCCGGTCTGTGCACGCAGTCGGCACGGCTGACCCTGATGTCGCGGATGTACGAGCGTGGCGCCGACGAGGATCAGGTCGGGCTGGTGCTGGGCATCGCCGATCGAAGTGCCGTGCGCGAGCAGCTGCCGAGGCCGCGACCCGAGCTGTCCAAGGTGCTCGAGGAGCTGGCATGACACGGCGCGCCCGCTGACGGGCTGCAACGGCGATGGAGTCGGGGATGGCGTCGGGGGTGGACGGGCAGCGCTTTGCGATCGGTGGGCGCGTGGTCGACGCCGACGACCCGCAGCTGCAGGACCTGCTGGCCCGGGCCTACGAGGCGCCGAGCCGGCCGCGCTGCCTGTGCGTGGCCGGCGGCGTCGAGATGTACGTCGCCTTCCATCGCCACTTCCAGATCAAGCGCATGCCCGAGACCGGGGACCGGCACCACCCCGCCTGCCCGAGCTACGAGCCGGGGCCTGCGATGTCGGGCCTGGGCGAACTGGTCGGCGAGGCCGTCGTCCAGCTGGATCCGGCACGGGTGGAACTGCACGTGGACTTCCCGTGGGCGCGTGTACCCGGGCGGCCTGGGGTGAGCCGCGAGCCTGCTGAGCCGTCGGAGGTCGGCCGCACCCGTCGCCGGATGAGCCTGCGGGCGCTGATGCACTTCCTGTTCGAGCGGGCCGGCTTCAACCGCTGGTCGCCGGCCATGGCCGGGAAGCGCAACCAGGCGGTGCTTCACAAGTACCTGATGCAGGCCGCCGAGACGATCCAGGTGAAAGGCGAGCCGCTGTCGAACCGGCTGTACGTGCCGGAAGCCTTCAGCGAGACCGCGAGGGCCGAGCAGGCCGAACGGCGGCGTGCCCGGCTGTCGGTGCTGCAGCCGCATGACGGGCGTCAGCCGCTGGCGGTGGTTCTGGGCGAGTTCAAGGGCTGGGAGTCGGCACCCGCGGGCGCGCGCATCTGGATGCGCCACATGCCGGACGCCCCCTTGCTGGCCGACGCGCGGACGTGGGCTCGGGTGCAGCGCCGCTTCGCGCCGCTCTTCGAGGCGCTCGACTCGGACGGAGGGCGAGGGCTGCGTCTGATGCTGGCGGCGCTTATCCGGGCACGCCGAGAGCACACCTACGAGGTCGACCTCGCCAGCCTGATGCTGACCAGCGAGGAGTGGATTCCGCTGGAGGGGGTGCACGAGGCGCCGCTGGTGCGTGCGCTGGTGTCGCAGGGGCGGCGGTTCGTGAAGCCCATGCGGTACGACGCGCGATCGGTGGCCGGGTTCGCGAATGCCATCCTGCTGGACGTGGGCGCGTCGCCGGTCGACCTCCATGTCGTCAGCAGCTTCATGGGCGAGGCCGAACAGGGTGCCAAGCGAAGGGCATTCGAGTCTGCCCGGGCCAGGTCCTGGCTCTGGTTGCCTGGCGAGGCCATGCCGGTCCTGCCCGGCCCGTCGACGAGGCTCACCGCTGGAGCGGCGGCATGCAGTTCGCATGCAGGCCCGACAACCGTCCTACCGAACCCCGCAGGCCGGGATCCTGACTGACGATCACGATCACGTTGGCCAGCATCAGCGAGAGCAGGTTGCGGTTCTGCAGCACGGACGTCAGCTTTGCTGCCGGGTAGCCACGCAGGGCGTGGACGACCAGGTGGACACCGCCGTGCACGAACGAGTGCATCACCTTGACGGTGCCATGCAGTCGCTTCAGTTCGGTGGCCGCCGGGCCGGCGACCGCGCCGATGGCCTCGATCATGGCGGGGATCGGTGGCCCCATCTGGGGTTCCGAGAGTTCGCCGTCCGGCACCGGCGCGGAGAACTTGTCCAGCCAGTCCTCCTTGGCGGCGTGAAGCACCCAGGCGGCACGGACAACCGCCTCGAACTGCAGGCGGATCAGGCTGAGTGCGGTCCCCATCAGGCCGGCTTCGATCAGGACCCGCTGCGCGATCGCATGCTCGATCGCCGAACGACAGAAGGCCAGGCAGATGGTCGAGCGTCGGGACGACGTGTTCCAGCCGGCTCGAAGCAGTGCAAGCAGATCATCGTCGAAGGCCTCGGAGGCGGCGAGTACCCGCCGCAGTTCCTCGTCGTCTATGTCTGCGCTGTCTTGTGGGCTTGAGGGCGACTCGGCTTGCATGAAAGGGGCGGGTTCGGGCGATGCGATTGCACGAGACCATGGCGTGCGGACCGCGTCGCATCATGGCATCCGGACGGCACCCGGGGTTGAAAGCACGAGCCGAGGCGGGACGATGGTTCGTCGGAATCCCCCGACGCCCACCGAGGAACGCCGATGGCCTCTTCTCCATCCCCCGATCCCCGGCCCGCCGTCGTGCTGCACGGCGGGCCCACCGCTCTGCCCACCCTGCTGGGCGGCGGAGCGCCCCGCCTGCCTACGGGCGGCAAGATCCGCGCAGGCATCAAGGTCCTGACCCGCCGGGCTGCCGAGGTGCCGCGTGCGCAGGCGATCTACGAACAGGGCCTGAACGAGGGCCAGTCGTTCGACCAGATCGAGCGTGCGCTGGCCGAGGCCTGCCCGGAGCTCAAGAGCCCGCTCGTTCCGCGCAACGTGCCGTGGTTCACCGTGCGCGCCCAGGACTTCCCGAACCCCGAACTGGCGACACAGATCCTCGACCTTCATGGAGAGGACCGTGGCGAGGGCCGGCGCCTCTATCGCTTCCCGGTGGTGTTCCCGACCGATCGCTGGCAGAGCGTGATGCCGCATGAACTGGCCACCTGGGGTGCGCAGGACAAGCGCTTCTGGTCCGAGTATTCGACCGACGGACGGTGGCGCCACTGCATGACGCACGCCCCAGTGCCGATGGACGCGACCGGGCGCCGCACGGTGCGGCTGTTCGGCGGCCGCAAGACGATCCCGCGCGAGGACAACGGCGGTCTGTGCCAGCCGGAGTCCTGCCCGGAGTACCAGCAGCGGCAGTGCAACCTCACCGGACGCTTCCTGTTCTTCATCCCCGGCATCCGCTCGATCAGCGCCTTCGAGCTGCACACGCGCAGCTTCTACGCGATGAATGCGGCGATCCGCACCTTCGAGACCGTGGCGTTCCTGCGGGGTGGCCGACTGGCCGGCTTCCTGGACCGCCAGGGCACGCCGTTCTACCTGACCAAGCGGCTGATGGAGGTGGCGCACATCGATGACCATGGGCGGCCTGTCCGGGTGCCGCAGTGGATCATCGAACTGGAAGCGCCGGTCGACGTGGCGACGCTCATGCGGGAGCAGGACGATCAGGACACCGTGCTCCTGCAGGCCGATGTTGCCGCCCGCGTGCTCCAGGGGTGCCGGGCGGACGCTTCCTCGACGCCTGGGAAGGGGCCGGAGTCCGTCGACGAACCTGTGGCTGCGAGCGACTCCACGGCAGACGGCATGCCGCCCACGCTGGAGCATGTGCTCGGGCGGCTGGCGGCGATGGGCGTGCCTGCGAAGACCTGGCTGAGCTACGCGGCCACGCGCTGGGGTCCTGGGTGGAAGCTCAATCCGCAAGGGCGGCAGCGGGCCCTCGGCGAGCTGGAGCGCTTCCGGAACGATCCGAAGGGCTATGCGGACAAGGTCAACGCAGAGCTGCAGCAGGTGGCATCGTGAGCGCGCCGGGACGACCGCAAGGCGGTACCGGTGCGCAACGCGCGGAGGCGCCGCGCATCCCGCATGGGCGTCCGCGAGCGCACGGTTCGCACCGTCAGGCGCATCGCTTGCGAGTGGCGCACCTGTCCGACCTGCACTATGGGCCGCGCCACCTGGAGGAGGCCGATCGCTGCTTCTCGGCGGCCGTGGACCGCGCCATCGAACTCGCCATCGATGTGGCCGTGATCTCCGGGGATGCCACCGATCACGCCCTGGACCTGCATGCGCCTGCGGCACTGAGGCTGCTGGCGCAGGTGCGACGGCTGGCCGACCATTGCCCGGTGCTGATGCTCCAGGGCACGTGGTCGCACGAGCCGCCCGGCACGCTGTCCGTGTTCAGGATGCTGGGAAGCCGCCATCGGGTCTTCGTCGCGGACAGGATCGGGCAGGTGGCGTTGATGGGCAGCGGATCGTCTGGGGACCTGTCGGTGACCGATGCGCCTGGCGCCGACCTTTGGCTCGTGTCCGAAGGCCCGCGATTCGCAGAGGTGCCGCCTGGCGCCAGGGCACTGTTCACCTGCATTCCCTCGATCAACAAGGCGGCCGTCGCGGCAGCGGTCGGCGCCACCACTGCCGCCGAGGCCCAGGGCGAGCAACTGGCCTCGCTGCTGCAGGGCTACGCCGGCATCCACGGCCTGGCCCAGGCTGCCGGCGTGCCGACGCTCGCGGTGTCGCATGGCACGGTCTTCGGCTGCGTGACCGAGCACGGCGTGCCGATGGCCGGGTTCGACCACGAGTTCACCACGGGTGCGCTATTCGGCGCCGGCGCGGAGGCCGCGTTGCTCGGCCACATCCATCGGCACCAGGTCTGGACGCAAGGGGAGGGCGAACGTCGCCAGTGCATCGCCTATGCCGGGTCCATCGGTCGCTTCCACCACGGTGAGCAGGGCGACAAGGGGTTCCTGCTGTGGGAACTCGGACCGGACGGGGTGGACTGTCGCCTCGAACCGAGTCCTGCGAGACGGACGCTGGACATCGTGTTCGAGGGCCGACCCGACATGGACCAGTTGCGAGAGGCGGTTCGCGCGCAGGAACTGGTCGGCGTCAGCGTGCGGGTCCGATGGACCGTGGCCGACGAGGACCGGCACGAGGTGGACCGCGGGGCTATCGAGCGTGCCTTGTCCGGCGCCGCCGCTGTCCAGCTCGAAGGGCGGATCGTGCCTGTGGTGCGCACCCGCGCGCCCGGCATCTCGCAGCTCGTCAGTCTGGCCGACAAGGTCAGGGCCTGGGCCACGGCGACGGACGTCCACGCGCAGCCGCTGCTGGAGTGCCTGGAACGGGTGACGACGACCGAGCCCGAGGACATCGTCGCGGCAGTCCTGGCGCCGCATGCCGACGAAGTTTCGGGAGCTGATGCTTAGCGCGAGCGACCGCTGGTGTACAGACAGCAGGCGCCTTGGCCGCGCCGAACATGACCCGCTGACGACCCTGAACCGACATCCACGGCCCTGAATCCGGCGTCACGAAGCGGTCGGCCCGGTACGCCGGTCGCCCCGTGGACGGCACACGCGGGTAGACGGTAGTCAGCGCGATGGAGGCGCAACGCGCGGGTTAAGACCGTGCGGCCTAGCCGCCCTCTCCCAGAGGCGGTTTGTGGCAGCGACGACTTGGTTGCGACCACCGCCGGCAAGAGCGGTTCAATCGGGATCGGTTTGAAGGAGCGGCGCACGAGGACAGGACCTCTTCATCCCGATCACTCAAGCCATGTGGAGCTTCACATTTGCCGCCGCGGACAGCTCGTCAGCCAGGCAATTTCGCCGCCAGCAGCTCGATCTTCTCGATGTTAGGCGGTGTACTGAGCAAGGCGGCTGCGTTCGCCATCAACGCGGCGGCGATCTGGCCGTGCAGGTGAGCCTCGCGGCCGGCCTCGTCCGCAAAAGCGTCAAAGACGCCGAACGTCGATGGGCCGAACTTCAATGCGAACCAGGCGGTGGTGCCCGATTCGGCGTTGGCGAGCGGCAACGCGCTTCTCAGAAAGTCGGCAACGGCGATTTCCTGGCCAGGCTTGGCTTCAAGGCGGACGAACAGGGCGAACTTGGTCATGGAGTGATCCTCTGGTTGAACGGGTGAAAGCTTTGGCGAGTCCGAAGTCTCCGGTGCCACGGCAGTTTTTGCTAGTGGCAGGAATGACAACATTGATATCATTTCCGCCATGAATCTGCACCTTCTTGTTCTCGATGGCGTGTTCGACCTGGGTCTTGCTGCACTCATGGACACACTGAGCACGGCCAATGAACTGGCAGGCTCGCTCGCACAGGCGCCGCCGCCCATCAACGTCACGTTGGTCGGCGTTCGGCGTCGCGTGCGCACCGCGCACGGTCTGGCGGTACCGGTCGTGCCAGTGCACCGCGTGCAAAACCCTGACGTTGTTCTGGTGCCCGCACTCGGCGCCAAGATGCCAGACGCACTCGCCGCGCGTCTCGCGCATGCGGACGTGGCCGACGCGGTCGTCGCGTTGCAGCAATGGTCAAGCGCCCGCGCGGCCGCTGGCGCCGCCTGCACTGGCACGTTCTTGCTGGCGGAAAGCGCGCTGCTAGATGGCCAGCGCGCCACAACTTCGTGGTGGCTGGCGCCAATGTTTCGGCAGCGCTATCCGCACGTGGTGCTCGACGAGTCCCGCATGCTTGTGAATTCGGCCGGCTTCACCACGGCCGGCGCCGCCTTGGCTCATCTCGACCTGGCATTGAGCGTCGTGCGCAGCCGTAGCCCAGCGCTGGCGGCTCTGGCGGCGCGATACCTGCTGGTAGAGGCCCGCGGCTCGCAAGCTGAGTTCGTGATCCCCGATCACCTGGCCCATGCCGACCCGGTGGTCGAGCGCTTTGAGGGCTGGGCCAGGCAGCAACTCGCGCACGGGTTCTCTCTCGCCGATGCGGCCATCGCAGCGGGCGCCAGTGAACGCACCTTGGCGCGGCGCGTGCAAAGCGTATTGGGCAAGACACCCCTCTCGTACTTCCAGGATCTGCGCGTCGAGCGTGCGGTGCATCTGCTGCGAACCGGCAGCGAGAGCGTCGACCAAATCGCCGCACAGATCGGCTATTCCGACGGTGTGACCCTTCGCAACCTGTTGCGACGCAAGCTGGGCCGCGGCGTGAGGGAGTTGCGTGCACGTGCCTGATCGGCGCCGCGTGGTGCAGCTCAATGAAGTGCCCGAATGCTGCCGGTACTGAACGTCTGCAGATGGCCGTCTGTGTGAGTCTGTTCGCCCGGGTCGAATGCGCGGGCCCGGATCTTCAGCGGTCACTCGGCGCATAGACCTTGATGCCGGAAATCTGAGTGGCAGTCTGTTCGGACGCCCACTCCAGAACAGGACGCATCATGCAGCCGCTTTCACTCAGGCTCCGGGGCTTCAGGGGCATCCGCGACGGCCTCGGGCTGGACGAGCTGACCCTCGATCTGGAGCGGCTGGCCGATGGCGCCGCGCTGGTCGCCATCGCAGGCGCCAACGGCCGCGGCAAGTCCACGGTGATGGACAACCTGCATCCCTACCTGACCATGCCGTCGCGGGCGGCGCAGGCCGGGCCGGGCGGTTTCTCGTACTACGACCAGGCCTGTCTGCCCGAGAACGAGAAGGATCTGCACTGGGCGCACGCCGGGCGCTGCTACCGCTCGCAGGTGGTCATCCGAATGAACGGTCGAACCGCGAGCCGCCGCAGGACCGAGGCCTACCTGCTGATGCTCGATGACGCCGGCACGTGGTCTCCCGCCGCGCTGCCCGACGGCACCGTCTCCGATGGCAAGGTCGAGACCTATGCGCGCTGCGTCGAGGCCATCTGCGGGCCAGCGGACACCTTCTTCACGTCGGTCTTCGCGGCTCAAGGGAAGCGGCAGCTCAGCGCCTACCGCAACGGCGAGATCAAGGCACTGCTGGCCGACCTGCTGGGGCAGGAGGACATCCGCGCGCTCGGTCAGAAGGCGGGCGAGACGGCGCGGCAGTTGAAGGCGGCGCTGGCGGCATTGCGCGCTGAAGCGACCGCGTTCGATGCCGAGCGCCAGCGGTTGGAGGATGACGCCCGTCGATGGCACGGCGTAGACGAGAGGGTCAAGGCGGCGCAAGCCAGCCGGCAGGCGGCCCACGAACAACGGGAGGCTGCGCGAACGCACGAGGCGTCGTTGATGGCCCTGCAGGAGCAGGCGAAGGCTGTCGAGAGCCGGCGAGCGCAGTTGGTGGAGGAACTGGCGGGCGCCCGTGCCGAGGGTGATCGCACCCTGCAGGACCTGCGCACGCAGGACCGGGAGGCAACGGAGCAACTCGCACGGCTCGATGGTCGTGTGGCGCAGCGTGTCGCGCAGGCCAGGGCGCAGCGCGAACGACTGGAGGCCCGCATCCGGTCCCTGCAGCGGGTGCTGGCGGACGAGGGCGCGGTGGCTCGAGCCGGCCGCCGTCTGCCGCAGGCGACAGAGGTGGTGCGTCGCCGCGAGGACCGCGTGCTGGCGCTTCGCGATGCCGTCCAGGACCTTGCGCGTCGTCGCGATGCTGTCGCAGGGATCGGGCAGCGGCTGGCATCGCTCGAGCGCGAGGCGGGCCAGGCCGCGCTCCAGGCGGAAGACCTGAGCCGCCGCCTGGCCCTGAGCAACCGCGTGCCCTGCAGCGGCATGCCCATGCAGGGTCAATGCACCCTTTTGTCGGACGCACGCGAAGCGACCGCGCTGGCGCCGAGCGCCCTGCAGCGGATTCGTCAACTCGCTGCGGAGCGGGACAGTCTTCGGCTTGAACTGCAGGCCCAGCAAGAGGCGGTGAGCCTCAACGTTGGCGCACCGCAGAGCCTGAGCCGAGCCGAGTGCCAGTCGAGGCGAGCCCTGGCCCGTCAGACGGCCTATGCCGCCTTGGCTGCGCGCGGGGCGGAGATAGGCCAGGCGCGCGCGGGTCTTGTCGAAGCGGAGGTCGAACTCGCCGCTCTTCCTCCAACTCAAGACCCGTCGGCCGGGGCGGACATCGCGATCGACACCGACTCCGAGGCTGCTGAGCGCCAGCAGATCATCGCCAGCCGAATGCGCGTTGCCGAGCGTGTCTCGCTGCTGGAAGCTCAGATCCAGGCGGCCATCCAGCGACTCCAGACCGCGATCGATGCACTGCCGTCACCGCCGGATGCTGCGCGGCTCGTACAGGCCCGGGCCCAGGTGGAGCGCTGGCAGGGTGTTCTCGAAGAGGCGGAGCGCGCGCATCTGGCCGCTGTCCGCGACGCGCAGGCGCTTGCCGCCCTGTCGACCCAGATGGAGGAGCATGGCCGGAGGCGCGACGCAGCCGCAGCCCGCACGGCACGGGTGGAGCAGGAACTCGCCAACTGGCTGCTGTTCACCCGCTGCATGGGCAACGATGGCCTGATCGCGCTGGCCATTGACGATGCGGGCCCGACGTTGTCAGGCCTGGTGAACGATCTGCTGCTGGCCTGCTATGGCCCGCGCTTCACGGTGGCCATCGAGACCCTGCAGGAGACGGCCAAGGGCGAGCAGCGCGAGGGCTTCGACATCCGCGTCTACGACGCGGAGTCGGGCGAGGCCAAGAGCGTCACGGCGATGAGCGGCGGCGAGAGGGTCTGGATCTCATGCCGTGATCGGCATGAGATCCACTATGCCGAGACCCCGGATATGCCGAGTTCGCGATCCGGCCGGCGTCCCCGCCCCTGCAACTGCGCCGCAGGTACCTGCGAAGCGATGCGGCATAGCACGTCGGGATCCGGGACGCTGAGCCCCGACGCGCGCGGTGGCAAGAGCCTTAGCCTGATGAGCGGCGGTGAGCGAACCTTCATCGACGCCTGCCTGACGCGCGCGATCGCCCTGTACTTGGCCCAGAACACCGGACGGCGATTCGACACGCTGTTCTCCGACGAGGCCGATGGGCCGCTGGACCCAGAACACAAGCGCATGTTCATGGCCATGAAGCGCGAAGTCCTTCGGCTCGGCGGCTACCGGCAGGAGTTCTTCATCACCCAGACCCCGCACCTCGCAACGATGGCCGATGCAGTCATCGACCTTGACGCCATGCAGGCCGAGCCGCGAGCGGGCATCGATGCTTCCGATCGGTGACACGACCTACTCGGGTTCAGGGGTGGAACCTCACTGCCATATGTTCGACTCCACCGGGGACGGTTTCTCCGGAAGGAGACCCTCATGGAAGAGTTGTTTGTGCGCCCGCGCGCACTGATGCGGATGCGCGAGGGCCCGCTGGGCGTGTGCATCGATTCCTTCATCGATTCATTGGCAGCAAAGGGCTATAGCCGCGACTCACGACGCCGCGCCGCATGGTTGGTTGGAGACTTCAGCCGGTGGTTGGACGGACGCGGCGTAGCCGCCGCGGCAGTAGCCGAAGAGTCGGTCGATACCTTCTTGCGAGGCCGCAGGCGCCGTCGCGCCCCAAGGGCCGAAGACCGTTCGACGCTGCTGAGGCTGCTCGCGCATCTGGCGGCACAGGGCATCATCTGCACACCCTCAGCTGAGCGCACTCCAACTGCGGTTGAGCAGATCGAGGCCGAGTATGTCGACTACATGCGCCACGAGCGCAATCTGGCGCCTGCAACCATCCGCTCCAACCGGATCACGGCCAGAAATCTGTTGACGTTCCTCTTCGCCAACGGGCCTTTGACGTTCGACAGCGTGGGGGCGCCGGACGTCATGGCGCACATCAGGCTGGCGACGAAGACCTGCCGTCCGAACTCTGCATGCAGAGTCGTCGGTGGAGTTCGGGCGTTCCTACGGTTCGCGCTTTACCGCGGCTGGCTCGACACCGATATGTCTTCGCACATACCGGCGCCTGCTGTTTGGTCGCAATCATCGATCCCCCGCTCGCTCCAGGACGATCAGGTTCTGCACACCCTCGCCCAATGTGATCGGGCTAAGCTGAGTGGGTGTCGTGACTACGCGGTCATCGTCCTACTTGCGCGGCTCGGGCTGCGGGCTGGCGAGGTGGTAGCACTACAACTGGAGGACATCGACTGGCACGCCGGCGAGTTGCTGGTTCGCAATGGACAAACCCGAGTCGATCGCCTCCCGCTTCCATACGAGGTGGGCCAAGCGCTGGCGCAATACTTGAGCGAGGCCCGGCCACGCTGTTCCTCCCGGCAGGTCTTCCTTCGAGCACAGGCACCGATCGAGGGCTTCTCCAGTGGTACCGCTGTTGCAGCGATCGTCCGCCGCGCGCTTCAGCGCGCCGGCATCGATGTGCCGAGCAAGGGAGCGCATGTGCTCCGTCACACCTTGGCCACACGACTGCTGCGCGAGGGGTCGTCGCTGCCCGAGATCGGCGAAGTGCTGCGTCACCGCCAGCAGCAGACAACGACGATCTATGCGAAGGTGGATCTTCGCTCCCTGCGGGCCGTCGCTCCTTCTTGGCCGGGAGGTGCGCAATGACGCCGCTGAGACAGGCTGCCTCCGACTACCTTGCACTCCGGCGAGCGCTCGGGTTCAAGCTTCGGGCGAACGAAGATGCGCTGATCGAGTTCACGGACTTTCTCGACCGGCGCGGCGTCACGACCATCACGGCGGCCGCCGCCGTAGAGTGGGCCCTGAGCAAACCATCCACGCGCCCTGGCTTCGCCGCCGATCGGCTGCGTCGGATTCGCGGCTTCACGCTCCACCACCGGTTGCTCGACCCTGCCACGGAGGTCACCCCCGCCAACCTCCTTCCTTCACATCGGCATCGGCGACAACCGTACCTGTACTCGGACGATGAGCTTGCTCGCTTGATGGCTTGCGCGTTGACGCTGCCTCCTACAGATGGCCTGCGAGGGGCGACCTACCACTGCCTCTTGGGGCTGCTCAGCGTCACCGGGATGCGGCTCGGTGAGGCGATCCGTCTCGAGGTCGGCGATGTCGATCTCGACCAAGGCTTGCTGACCATTCGGCAGACGAAGTTCGGCAAGTCTCGGCTGGCTCCGATTGCTGACTCGACCAGGTCAGCACTCGCGGAATACCGCGCGCACCGCGATCGCTTCGCCAAGCGGCTGGCGCCTCCGCAGTTCTTCATCTCGGGTCGGAGGACGGCGCTTGACCCGGGACACATCCATCGGACCTTCTATCAGTTGCTCGACCAAGCGGAGGTGCGCGCCTCCGCGGGTGCTCCACGCCCTCGGTTGCATGACCTGCGCCACCGCTTTGCCATCCAAACGTTGCTGCGCTGGTACAGATCCGGCCAGGATGTAGAGCGCCACCTGCCGACCTTGTCAACCTTTCTGGGTCACGTGCGCATTGAGTACACCTACTGGTACCTCAGCGCGTGTCCCGAGTTGATGGGCCACGCGCTCGCCCGGTTCGAGCGTCACTGGGAGAAGCTGTCATGACGGCCGCGACTGGCAATCTCCCTGTGCTGCTGGAGGGGTTCTTCACCCGAAGACTCATGCAGCAGCGGCAGGCAAGCGCCCATACGATCGCGTCCTATCGTGACACCTTCCGGCTCTTCCTCCGGTTCGCCCAGAAGCGCCTCAAGGTTGCCCCGAGCGCGCTGGTGTTGGAGCAACTCGACGCGCCGCTGATCGCGGCGTTCCTTGCCGACCTTGAGCACGAACGCGGCGTGACTGCCAGAAGCCGGAACCTGCGGCAGAGCGCCATTCGGTCGTTCTTTCAGTACGCCGCCTTTGAATCGCCTGGTCATGCAGGCCTGATCCAGCGGGTCCTGGCGATTCCCAGCAAGCGGTGCACTCGCAAGCAGGTCTGCCATCTGACACGTGAAGAGGTCGAAGCCTTGCTTGCCGCACCCGATCGGACCACATGGGCGGGGCGGCGCGACCATGCCCTGTTGTTGCTTGCGGTTCAGACCGGGCTGCGTCTGTCCGAGATCACCGGTCTACGAGCCGCCGATGTCAGGCTCGGCACGGGCGCCCACGTCCACGTGCTCGGGAAAGGGCGCAAGGAGCGCTGCACGCCGCTGGCCAAACAGACACAGGCAGCGTTGCGGTCATGGATGAGCAGCGACTTGGGACCTGAGCCCGTCATTCTGTTCCCGAGTGCCAGAGGCAACCGCCTCAGTGCCGACGGCGTCCAGTACCTTGTGGCCAAGCACGTTGCCACAGCTGGCCGGACCTGCGCATCCTTGACGTGCAAGCGCGTGACGCCACATGTGTTGCGGCACACCACGGCGATGGAGCTCCTTCAGGCTGGAGTAGATCGGTCGGTGATCGCGATGTGGCTTGGCCACGAATCGCTGGAGACCACTCAGATTTACCTCGATGCCGATCTGACGTTGAAGGAGCGTGTGCTGGACACGGTTGCGCCTCCCAGTGTGCAGGCCAGGCGCTATCGGCCGGAGGACAAGTTGATGGCGTTCCTCAGTGCGCTCTGAACCGGTCGCACTCCGTCATCGGCTTGCCAGTGTTGCATGCCGCCGCCGTGTGCGTACCGGCGGCGGCCATGCGGGCAGGCCTCGGCTAACCGTCCATGAGGGCTCCAGAACAACCATCTGGGACCGCAGGGCCTCGGCATTGGCGATGACCACGAAGGGAGTTGGCGGAACCCGCGCGAAGGACTGCTGTGCTCAGATCGCGCTCGTTCGTGCCGTCGCCCTGACTGTTCCAGATCGACCCAATCCAGTCTGTCGAGGAGTTGAGAAGCAGTCGCTGCCGACGGCGGCGACCGATGAAGATGCCCTGCGTTTCGGTGCCAGTCAGCGTCTTGCGGCCCGCGCGGACGAGCCTTTATCGGTGGGGATGCACCACAGATTCCACCCACCTGAAGTCTCACTTGGCACCCCCGCTGGCCTTCGACACATACAGCGACAGAGCCTCAATCTCTGCATCGGTGAGCTTGTCCTTGTACGAAGGCATCTGGCCCAGCCCGTTGCGCAGCGCCTTCGCCACGCGCGCAGCGTCGGGCTTCAACTCGTCCAGCACCGGGCCGACGGCGCCCTCGGCGCCCGCGGCCTGCAAGGTGTGGCAAACGGCGCACGACGGGACGACGCCTTGCAGGAACAGCTTCTTCCCTAGCGCGAGTTGCGCCCTGTCGTCGGCCGCCAGCGCGGGTAGAACGGGCAGCGCCAAGCCGGCGACGAGCACCGACGCGACCCTCATTGCATGCAACATGAAGCGCTGCTGGATGGTGCTGCGCATGATCAGGCCACCGTCACTTTCACGGCGTGGTCGGCCCAGCTCGTGTTGTTGTAGCCGCCGGCGTTTTCCATGCGCTGCTCGGGTTGCACGTTGCCTGCCGTGTCGGTGGCGCGGCTGGCCAGCGTGTGGCTGCCGGCCGGCAGCCTGGCCGGCAGCACGAACTGGCGCCAGGCATAGCGGCCAAGGTCGGGCCCGGTGAGCCGCGCGTCGCTCCAGGTCTTGCCGCCGTCCAGCGACACCTCGACGCGCTTGATGCCGTTCAGCCCGCCGAAGGCCACGCCCTGCACCTGCACCAGGCCGGCCCTCACGCCAGCTGCGTCGGGTGCGGGCGAGTTGATCCACGACTTGACCGTCATCTCCTGCACCGACGGCTGGCTGGGTTCGCCCTTGCCGCCCGGCGGCGAGATGCGGTAGCCATGCGACATGATCTTCGCGTCCGTCTCCTTGGCCGTGAAGGCCAGGCGCTTGATGTACTTGATGTTGTTCACGCCGGTGTAACCGGGCACGATCAGGCGCAGCGGGCCGCCGTGGGCCAGCGAGATCGGCACGCCGTTCATTTCCCAGGCCAGCAGCGCATCGGCCATGGCCGCGGCCGGCACCGAGCGCTCGACGATGATGCTCAACGGGTCCAGGCCTTCGGGCAGCTTCTCGCCGCCGGTGCCAGTTAGGAAGGCCGCGCCGGGCACCACGCCGCCCAGCGCCTCGGCCACCACCCGCACCGGCACGCCGGTCCACATCACGCAGCCGGCCGCGCCCACCTGCCAGGGCGTACCGCTGGGCTTGCTGGGAAAGTAGCCGCGGCCATTGCCTGAGCACTGCAGCACCATCGCAGTGGTCTCCACGCCCATCGTCTTCAGCTCGCGCAGCGTCAGCTTGCGCGGGGCCTTCACGCCTTCGATGGCCACTTCCCACGCGTCGCGGTCGGCCACGATGGAGGCGTCGGGCGCCGGCAGGTTGTTGCGGATGTAGAGCTGCTCGGCCGGCGTGATGACGCCACTGCCGAAGGCCGCGCGCTTGGTCTCGATGGTGGTGCTGCTGTGCACGATGACGCTGGCCGGGTCTTTCCAGGCCACGTAGGCGGGCAGCGGCTTCGGCGTGGCGGTGGCCACAGGGGTTTCCCCCGCGGCGGCGGCGCCGCGCGTGAAGGTCGCCAGCCCGGCCGCGGCCAGGGCGCTGGCGCTGCCGGCCAGCATCTGGCGCCGCGGCAGCGAGTTCAAGGTCTTGTTCATCGGGTCTCCTTGGGGGTCGTTGTGGAATTCGGTGGGGACATGTCGGTGGCTGGGCCGAACTGGCTTTGCGCCACGGCCAGGGCCTGCTTCTTCTGCGCCACCAGCACCAGCGGCTTGCCGTCGCGCGAGGTGATGACTTTCCAGTGGACATTGCCCCACCAGCCGCTGCCCTCCGTCAGCGCAACGGCCTTGTCAAAGGCGAACACGGTGACCATGCCGCCCTTCTCGAAAAAGGTGGTGAGGTGGTAGACCAGGTGGCCGTCGATGTCGCAAGGCCGCATCAGCTGCGGAAAGCCCGGCACGACTTGCTTGCCACCTAGCCCCAGGTGCTGAAGCAAGGGCGCGCTGTCCATAAAGGTGCCGCGCAATGTGCGCTCGAAGTATTCGTGCTCGATGGCGCCGCGCACGAGTTCGGGCGGGCGCATGGCCAACACGGCGCCAGTGCCGCTGCCGGCCAGCAGCAGGCCCAGGACAGCGCGCTGGAAGCTGCGCCGCGCCAGAAGTGGCTGCGCCTTGCGGAACAGGTGCGCCGGGGCGGCGTCGGCGGGATAAGCCAGCGCGAGCTCGGCGCGTGCGCGCAGGTCGAAGTCACTGTCGGGGAACTCGGGGGGTCGGAATTCGGGCGTCATGTCTGGATCTTCCTCAACGGCGTGACCTGGCCGCCGCTGGTCGCCCGCACGGGCACGCCCATCACCTGCTTCAGCGCGTCGCGCGCACGGGCCAGGCGCGACAGCACGGTGCCCGGCGCGATCTCCAGCGCCTCGGCCATCTGCGCAGTCGGCATGTCGTCGAAATAGAACAGCA
Organism: Burkholderiales bacterium; assembly: GCA_016219375.1. GTDB lineage: Bacteria > Pseudomonadota > Gammaproteobacteria > Burkholderiales > Burkholderiaceae_C > Aquabacterium. The sequence goes on along the minus strand of JACRNC010000019.1, from coordinate 96,260 downwards.
CCAGCACTTCGCGGTGAATGGGCGCCAGCCGTGCGAGTGCCTTGACGACATCGAGCTTGTCGTCCAAGCCGGCGTCAGGCGCGGTCTGCTCGGGCTGCTCTTCATCGTCCAGCGACTGCATGCTGGGCACCGCCTGGCGGAAGGCGGCGCGGCGCATGATCTGGAACAGCCAGGCCCGTGCCAACGCCCCATCCCGCAACTGCTCGCGGTGTTTCCATGCGTTGGCAAAACAGTCCTGCACCACGTCTTCGGCGATCGCGCGCGAGCCGGTCAGCGCCCAGGCGCTGCGAAGCAAAAAGCGGTAGTGGTCCCGCACCCAGGCGTTGTAGCGGGACTCGGCAGACTGCAAGAGCATGGTGATCAAGAGCGACCGGCGCTGCTGTTCATTCCACGGCCATCGTCAGTGCTTACCCTGAGCCCAGCAATCAAGGCCCCCGCGTGCCGCCCAGCGAGGGGAATTCGGCCGCCGAACCCGTGCCGGACGGCTTGCGCAAAGCCGCCAGCCGCCGCGTCATGCTTTCGATCTCGATGGTCTGCCCGGCGATGATCTCCTCGGCCAGTTGCCGCGTGGCCGGGTCGCGGCCGTGCTGCAGCACCAGCCGCGCCATGTCGACGGCGCCGGCGTGGTGCGGAATCATCATCGCCAGGAAGTCGATGTCGGCCTGGCCCACGTAGCCCGGGCCGTGCATGTCTTGCATCATGCGCGCCATGGATTCGTCCATCTCGCGCTGGAAGGCATTGACTCCAAGCTGTGCGCGGCTGCCCTTCATGCCTTTCATGCGGTCTGGCCCTTCGCACCCACGCGCACGTAGACAAGGTTGATGCTCTTCTTGTTGCGCAATGCGCCCGAAGGCAGGGCCAGGTTACCCAGCGGAATCTGCGCGATGAAGGCCGGCTTGAACGGGTCGCTCACGTCGAAAGCGCTGCACACCGTTTGGCCGGCGTTGGGCGTGCCGGGCAGTTCGTCCTGTTCGTGCGCCACGTAGAGCAGCGTGTTCTCGGGGTTGGTCCACAGCCCGTGCGATTCGCGGCCGTGGCTGAAGAAGGTGCCCACCACCTTGCGCTGGCCGCCCGCGGCGCTGCGGTCGATGATGGCGATGGGGCTGGATGCCACGCCGCCAGGGCCGCCGTCGTCGATGCGCGCCAGGCTGGCGTAGACCACGCTGCCGCGCGCGTTGCTGACGAACTCGACGTGGTTGGGCCGCGCGCCCATGCCCAGTGGCACGCTGTCGACAAGATCGAAGCCGCCCTGCGTCGAGCGGCACGACAGCGCATCGGCCAGCTTGTGCGAGAACCACACCTCGGCGCCATCGGACGTGGTCTTCATGAAGGGTGTGAAGCCGGGCTTGTCCTGGGCGCTGATGTCCAGCGTGGTCACGCGCTGCGGCTGGCTGCGGCCATCGGCGCCCGCGTTGACGCGGAACACGTCGACCTGCGACACCTTCTGGCTGGCCACGAAAGCCAGCGTGCCTTCGCGGTTGAACCACACCTGTGCCGGGCCGTTCAGCGTCGGCAGGAACTGGCGGACGGCCGTCGAGCCCGCGCTGTCGGCGCCCTTCAACTGGCGCACGGCGCGGTCGACGTCGAGGATGGCAATGCGGTCTTCACCGCGCAGCGTGACCCAGAGCTCCTTTCCGTTGCGCGTGAAGGTGGGCTCGTGCGGCTCGCGGCCCAGCAGCAGGCCGCTGCTCAGGCGTTCGGGTCGGGTCGTCGGGCCGGCGGCCGGGTTGGGCGTGTTGCCGATGACGCGGCGCTGCTCGGCGTCGATCAAATAGATGTTGCTGGAGCCGCGCCCGCTGGTGGCCAGCAGCCGGCCGTCGGGCGAAGGCACGGCGCCGTGGGCGTCGATGCAGCCGTGGTACAGCGGCTTGTGGATCATGGCAGCGTGCGTCGGCGCCACGCCGGCCGTGACGTAGCGGAATGGCGGGCGCGGGTCTTCGTCGAAGCTGGTCAGGTTGATCGTGCTCTCGACGGTGTTGGTCTTGGGATCGATGACGACGAGCGTGTTGGAGTCTTCGTTGGTGATGAAGACGCGGTCGCGCGGGTCGATGCCGGGGCCGGCTGCGGTACCGGATCCGGTGCCGGGTGCGGCTGGTACCTGGGCTTGCACTGCGGGCAGCGCGCTGGCTGCAGCAGCGGCGAGCGAGTACTTGAGGATGTCGCGGCGTTGGGTGGTCATGGGTGCTTTCGATGTGGAGTGGGGAGCGGTCAATGCCGCGCCAGGAAAGGCATCAGCAGCGCGGCGAAGGCCTGCGGTGAACGCACGACGGCGTCGTGGTTGCTGTTCGGGATGGTGGCCAGTTCGGCCTGGGCGGCGCAGCGCTGCCAGGCGGCAGCGGACAGCGCCCACAAGGGCCGCGTGTCGGCGCCCACGGTCACCAGCGCCGGTGCGCGGATGGCACCCACCATCTCGCAACTGATGGGCTGTGGCGGCGCGTTCAGGGTCAGCGGCACGGTGCGCTGGTTGTCCAGCACCATGCGCTGCAGCGCCACGGGCTCGGCGTCGAAGCCGCCCGGCGGCAGCTTCAGCACGAATTCCCAGAACTGGCGCATCGCCGCTGGCGTGTCACCGCCGTTGGCGACGGTGCGGATGCGGCCGACCTCGCCGCCGAAGGCCGCGATGGCGGCCTTGCCCTCGGGCGTGCCGGTGATCAGGCTGCCGATGGTGGGCTCATGCAGGGTCAGGCTGCGGAACAGCTCGGGGTGCTGGCTGGCCGCCAGCGTGGCCACCGAGCCACCGTAGGACCAGGCCACGACGTGCACCGGGCCGGCGCCCAAACTCTGGATGAAGGCTGCCAGGTCAGCGGCGTGCATGGGCTGCGAGAAGCGCGCACCGCTGTCGTCCCATGGCTGCACGCCGAAGTAGCGCTGGTTGACGGCGATGTAACGGTAGCGCGCCGCCACTTGCGGGCGGTAGGCGTCCCACACGCGCTGGTCGCTCATCGAGCCGTGCACGAAGACCACCGGCACGCCCTGGCCTTGTTCGATGTAGCGGATGTCAGTGTCGTTGACGCGCACCTGCTTCTCGACGGGCGGTGCAGATGCGGGTACTGCAGGTGTCGGCGTCTGGCAGCCGGCCAGGGCCAGCGTCAGACTGAGCATCAAGCTCAAGGGCAGGGCAAGGGTGGGCATGGCGTCTCCGGTGGCGGGCTGGGTTCGGGCGCCTGCCAGCTTGCGCCGGTAGGACGTGTGGACGTGTGGACGTGTGGACGTGTGGACGTGTGGACCAAGAGCGCGCCGCGCGCCGTTTGATTCCACTGCCGACTAAAAGAAGTGCCACACCGGCCCGTCCGCGGCCATCAGCGCCGGGCGCCCAGCTGCTGGTAAACCGCGGCCGACACCTGCGCCAACACGCTGCGGTCGGCGTCTGACGACAAGGCGTAGCCGAAAGGCCCGTCAACCCAGTAGAAGACATTGACCGCGCCTTCGCGCGCAAAGCGGAAGGCCGTGTCGGCGTTCTTCGCGCCCGGCTGGGGCGCCCCGCCCGGCCCGGCCGCGCTGCCCACGTCAGCGACGTCGTTGGACACATACAGCGTCAGCTTGCTGCCGAGTTCATTGCGGTACATGAACTGCGCCACCGGCCCCTGGCCACCCGGCAGCAGGCGTCCGCCCTCCAGCGTGTAGCCCTGCGACTGCAGGTGCGGCGGCTTCATCGGCGCGCCCATGCGCTTGGACAGCCAGGCCACGAGCTGGTCTTCGTGCGCGGCGTCCACTTCCACGGGCCGGCGCGCATCGGGGCTGTAGACCGCGTGCGCGACGGCGGCGCGCTGCGCGAAGCCGCTGGCAGACACCAGGGTCAGGCCACCCGGAGCCGGTTGCACAGCCGCCATGCGCGCCGCATCGTCACCGCCGGCGCCGGGCCCGACGCCGCGCAGCCCCCAACCGGTGGCGCCGCTCATGACGGCAATGGCCAACCCGGCGGCCAGGCGCTGCAGGTACCAGGGCGTTGGAGCTACGGCGCGCGGGCGCGCCGACTTCAGCAGGCGTTGCGGCGGCTGCTCGTCCAGCACGGGGTCGAACAGGGCGTGCAGCTCGCGCTTCTGCGCACGGTAGGCCTCGACGCGCTGCGCATCGTCGGGGCGCGCGGCCAGGTAGGCGGCGATCTCGGCCTCACGCTCTGCGGGCAGACGGCCATCGACAAACGCATGCAGCTCGGCCTCGGTGACCGGGGGGGTGGGCGGGAGGGTGGGCGGCGATGGGCGATCGGTACTCATAGGGTGCTTCGCAATGCATTCATTTGACGACCTTCAGCCGCACGGGTTCGGCACGACCTTCCATCAGGCCGCGCAGGCGCTCACGGCCGCGCGACAAGCGCGACATCACCGTGCCGATGGGAATGCCCAGGGCCTGCGCCACGTCGGCATAGGCCATGTCTTCCAGCGCCACCAGCAGCAGCACTTCCTTCTGCTCGACGGGCAGCAGGTCCAGCGCGGCCTGCAGGTCCAGCACCGCCAACCTGTCGCCTTGCGTCGGCATCACCGGCACCTCGGGGGTGTCATCGTCCATGGTCACGGTGTGCAGCCTGGGCCGGCGCACGCCATCGACGTGCAGGTTGTGCATGATGCTGAAGAGCCAGGCGCGCATGTCCGCCACGCTGCCCCACAGGCCCGACTTGGCCCAGGCCCGCTCCAGCGTGTCCTGCACCAGGTCGTCGGCGTCGTCACGGTTGTTCACCAGCGCCCGGGAATAGCGGCGCAAGCGCGGCACCCAGCTCAGCAGTTGATGGTCGTCGTTCATCAAGATGTTGACGATGGGGTGAGCCCGCGCGAAGCTGGGTGTGCAGGCGGGTGTACAGGCGGGTGTACAGGCGGGTGTACAGGCGTCATTCCTTGATGATGTGCCAGACCTGTTTGAAGTTGTCGCCGCTGCGGTCGCCGGCCTTCTGGTCGGCCTTGTAGGTGTACACCGGCTTGCCCTTGTAGGCCCACTGGCGTGACCCATCGTCGCGAGTGACGATGCTGTAGGCACCCGTGGTCTGGTCGGTGGCGGTGGCCATCATCGGCGGCCACAGCGCGGCGCAGCCGCCGTTGCAGGCGCTCTTGCCGCTGTTCGCCACGTCCTGGTCGAAGGTGTAGAGGGTCATGCCAGCGGGTGTGACGAGCGCGCCGCCAGACAACATGGCGGGCGCCTTGGCAGGCGGCTCGACCATGTTGGCACAGCCGGCAGTGACCAAAAAAGTTGCCGCCGATGCGGCGATGGCGAGGGTTTTGAACATGGGAAGCTCCGTGGAGGTGGTGGCGGATCGGGCAGCGTGGGTGAGATGTTGCTCACATCGGGGCAGACGGCACGCTCAGGCCTTTTATTCCGCAGGCGTGAAAAAAAGATGGGGTGTTGGTTGTGCAGGGTGGCGGGCTGCCGCTGCCCTGTGCGTCCAGCGCGGCTCCATGGTCGGAGCCGCGCGGCCTCGTTCTCAGGGTGCGGGCGTCAGGTTTTGGCCGTTCTCGACCGGGCTGATGCCCACGACGTGGCTGACGCTGCGGGTGCGGTTGGCGTTGTCGGTGACCCGGGCGGTGATCGTGACCGAACGCTTGCCCGCAGGCATTAGGAGCGATCCCCCCACCACCCAATCGGCCGTCGTCACGACATAGCCGTCAGCGTCCAGCTCGCTGCCGGCAACGTTGAAGATCGGCGCCAGGTTCGAGCCCGCCGGCACCACGTTGCCGTTGGGCTGACGCAAGGGCACGTCGAAGGTCACGTTCAGACCCGGGAAATTGCGGTTCGTGCCGTTGCTGGGATGCGTGATCGGGTTCTGGATCTGGCTGCCATCCAGGATGGTTCCCAACACCGAGCGGGCCGCCGTGCCTTGGCCGTTTTCGCTGACGCCGATGCCGTGACGCGAGCGGTCCAGCGCCGCCACTTGAATGAAGAACAGCGATGCATTCGCAGGCGGCGTCGGATTGCCGGTTTGCGGCCCGGGTGACACACGCGACGGCACGCGGGGCGCAATCATCGTCACCTCCGGTCCGTCCGCGTCGTCGATGCCGTCATCGAACACATCGATCGGAAGGGGCGTCAGTGCCTGCCCCGATGTGATACCGCCGCGCAGCACCGCCATCGAGACCCTGTCGAAGCCGATGCGACCGGCGGTGTCGACCACGGCGGTGGTGATGTTGAAGCGGCTCGTGTCGAGCGGCAGCGATTCAAGCACGTGCCAGCCCAGCCACAGCGTCACGCCCGCGCCCGGCGTGTCGTCAGTGCCCAGGATGTTGAAGAGGTTCGCCAGGTTGGTGTTCTTCGGGATCACGCCACCGTCGGGCTTGACGAGGTCGGTGTCGAGGAAGACATAGAGGCCCGGAATGTTCGGGTTGATCTGGCCGAGCAGCGCGGTGTTTCTGATGTTGAGCGATTCTTTCGCGGCGATCGGTGTCGCGTCGCGCGTGACGACCTCGATGTTCAACACGAAGCCGGTGCCATTCACGCTGCCTGCGCCAATGCGGCCTTCGCCCGGCACGATCTGCGAATCCGCCAGCGGCGAGACGATGCGTGCGATCGGTGCGAGGTCGCCGCGTGCGCCCATGCCGTCGCGTATCTTGGTGATGTTGGTATAGGTCAGGGATTCAGCGCCGTCTGCGGCGTGGCCGGGCAGTGAAGCAAGGCCTGCCGCGGCCGCGAGAGCAGCGTGCATCAGCACAGCCGAAAGTTTGGAAAGCGGGTGTCGCATGGGGAGCTCCTGGGGGGATGGGTGAGCAGTGCGTTAACCACTTCAAACAGGTCGACGCACGGGCGCTTGCGGGTATTCCGTTGTCAACTGCGGGGAATGAACCCGAACGACGCAGGTGCGCACCGCCCCCGGTCTGGCCCGGTGCGGCGCGGCGCTGGTGCATCAGTAGGTCGCGGTCTTGCCGGCGGTTTCGGCCGTGGCTGCCAGGGCGACGTTCAACTTGGGGTCGATCTGCCACGTTTCGCTGACGATCTTGCCTTCGCGGTAGGTCAGCACGTAGCGCACCTTGATGGGCATCTTGCCTTCGAAGACGACGTTGGCGGAGACCGTCGAGCCCTTGGGGTTGGCCGATTCTTCGATGGAGCCGATGGTGAGCTTCAGCGGGCCGACGGCCTTGCCGAACTTTTCCCAGGTGCCGCGGATGGCGTCGGTGGTGGCGTAGGTGCCGTCCAGCGGGCCGCCGACCCAGTTCAGCTGGGCCTGGTCGGCGTAGGCGCGCATCACGATCTGGGTGTCGCCCGAAGCGATGGCCTGGAAGTGCGTGCGGGCGTCGTCGGAAGGGGCGGCGAAGGCGCTGCCAGCGGCAAGCGTCAGGGCAGTGGCAGCAAAGGCGAATGTCTTGAACATGGAGGGCTCCGTTGAAGGCTTGATGTGAAGTGAGGGGTGGTCGGTGGTGGATGAAGGGTCCATGAGGTCCCGACACAAGGGCAGACGGCGCCGGCAGGCGGTCTATTCCGGCCCACGCAAAAACTTTTTCTGTCACGCCATCGGCAGTTGACCCGCCCGACACGCTCCACCAATTGCTCCGATGAAGCGAACCCTGACCTTCCTGCTGCTGGCCAGCTTGTTCACCGCCGCGACCGGTGCGCTGGCGCAAGGCATCACCGACCCCATTGGCGACCTACTGCCCACGTACATCGGTCCGCAGAACGGCGACGTGGATGTGGCGAGCGCGTTCGCCGGCTACGACCCGGCCAGCGACACCTTCAGCTTCTCGGGCACCTTTGCCGACGCCCTCGGCACCACGGCGGGCGCCTTCTACTTGCGGGGCCTGGACCGCGGTGTCGGCACCGAAGGTTTCGTGAGCGGCAGTCCATCGGTCGGCCGGAGCGTGAAGTTCGACGCCGCCGTGTTCCTGTGGCCCGACGGCATGGCTCGCGTGATCGCCTTCGTGGGGTCGGTGGGCACGGGAGTCGAACTCGGGGCTGGTACCGGCACTATCGCCGGCGGCTGCGCGCCTCAGGGCGCCAGCCGCTGACCGTCTTGCGCAAACACCACCCCGCCGGCGTAGTGCGCGGCAATCGACGCCTTGACGGCATCACGCTGCGCGTCGAGCGCAGGTGACAGGTGGCTCAGCAGCAGCTGGCCTGCGCGCACCGCATCGGCCACTTCGCCGATGGCCTTGGGTGGCGTGTGCAAGGTGTACAGCACGTCGGGCGAGCCGGGTGGGTCGAGCACCACGCTGTTGAAGACCAGCAGGCTGGTGCCTTGGGCGATTCGCCGCAGACCCGCCAGCCCGCTGGCGTCGATGTCGCCGCTGAAGGTGATGCTCTTGCCGGCGTGGTCGATGCGGTAGACCACCGCCGGTGCGTCGCGGTGGTGGCCGGCCACGGCGCTGATGCGCAGGCCGCCCTCATCGAACACCGTGTGCACTTCGGGCAGGGCTGACGCCGTGGCGGGTGCGTCGATGTCGTTCACTTGAAAGCGCAGCGGCGCCGAGAAGTCCTTCAGGTAGCCGAAGGCGCCCTGCTTGCCGAACAAGAGGTCGATGAAGCGGCTGGTGGCCGGGAAGTCGGCATCGTCGGCATCGAGCGCACGCCGCCCTGCCGGCCCGAAGATCTTGAAATCGACCGGCCCGCGGTTGGACACCGCACGGGCCTTGAAGAGGCCTGGCAGTCCACCGGCATGGTCCACATGAAGGTGCGTCAGCAGCACGATGTCGGCCCGACCCAGCGCCAGCTTGGCTTCACCCAGGCGCACGAAAGATCCCGGGCCGGCGTCGACGAAAACACGCGCCACGCCATCCACCAACACCACGAAGGCCGAGCCCGCGCGGCCGGTGGCACCCGGGCCGCCCGAGCCCAGCACCACGAGTTCCAGCGCCGGCGGGGCGGCCGTCTGGGCCTGAGCTGCGAACGCGGCGGGCAGCGTGCACATGGCCAGACAAAGTGCCGCCAAGCGGCGCCGGCAGGGGTTGGCCAGAGTTTTCATTCGATCCTTTGTGCGGGCGGGGCGACAACGGGGCGAACCGGAAGCGGCAAGCCCCCGGCTCGGTCGTGCGGTGCGCCGGTTCTCTGACAGTTCCCGGTTTTCAGTACGCCGCCACCGCCTGCGCAGCGGCCACCGTGGCGACGATTCGCTGCCCGGCACGCTCGACCTTGGAGATGCTCAGGTCCTCGTTCAGCACGTAGGCCGTCTTGCCGTCGCGCGTGAACACGATGGCCTGGCGCGGCTGCTTGAAGCCGGCGATGGTGGCGACCACCTTCAACGTGGCCACGTCGATCACCGACACCGTGTTGTCGGCCAAGTTGCCCGAGTAGACGAAGCGGCCGTCGGGCGTGAGCGCGGCGCCGTAGGGGTCGCGGCCCACCGGCACGGTGCCGGTGACGCGGCGCGCGGCGATGTCCACCACCGCGATGTCGTTGCTGCCGCTGTTGGCCGCAAACAGGGTCTTGCCGTCGGCGGTGACGGAGATGGCGCGGATCTTGTTGAAGCCGGTGATCTCGCCCTCGATCTTGTCGGTCTGCGTGTCGACGATGGTCACCTTGTCGCCCAGGAAGTTGGTGACGTAGAGCTTCGCGCCGTCCGGGCTCAGGCGCACGCCCTGGCGCGGCTGCGCAAAGCCGGTGATCACGGCCTTGGCCTGCCCGCTGGCGGTGTCCAGTCGCGTCACCGTGCTGCTGGCCTGGTTGTTGACATACAGCGCGCTGCCGTCCTTGCTGAGCGCGGTGCCGAAGGCGCCGGGGCCGGCCGCCAGCGTCGACGCGGTGGCCAGCGGCTTGAGCGTGGTGGTGTCCAGGCGCGTCACCGTGCCCAGGCTGCTGTCGGAGACATAGAAGCTCTTGCCGTCGGGCGCGAACACGATGTTGCGCGGCGTGACGTAGCCGCGCAGCACACCGCGCACGGCACCGGTGGCCAGGTCGTAGACGATGACGTCCGGGCGCTCGCTGTAAGACACCACGGCGGTGGCCTCGTCGGGGCTCAGCGCCAGCGAGTTGTTGCGGATCTGGCCGTCGAAGGTGATACGGGCCGGGGTGACTTCGGCGGCGCCTGCGGGCAGGCTGGCCGCCACCAGGACCAAGGTGCTGCACAAGGCCAGCGCGGTGGTGCGGAAGAAGGTATTCATGGGATGTCTTTCGTCGAGGGATGAAAAGAGAAACAGGTTTGCTTTGGTGGACGTTGACGGCCGGCGGCGTATTCCGTCGGGCCGTGAATTCGAGGCTTCAGCCCAGCAGGGCCGGCACCCAGCGGTTGATCAAGGCACCGCCGACGATGAGCCAGCCGAGCAGGATCAGCGCCAGCAGCAACGGCTTGGCACCGGCCTTGCGGATGGCACCGATGTGCGTGGCCAGGCCGAGTGCGGCCATGGCCATGGCCAACAAAGCGGTGTCGATCTCGGTCGTCACCGCCACCACCGAGGCCGGCAGCCACTGCAGCGAGTTGAACAACACCACCGCGACGAAGCCGAAGGCGAACCAGGGCACGGCGAGCTTGCCTTGAGCGTGGCCCGTGGCGGCGGAAGTCTGGGCGTGGCGTTTGTCGTCACGTGCCAGCCAGGCCGACAACATCACCAGGAACGGCGCCAGCATCATCACCCGCACCATCTTCGCGATGACGGCCGAGTTGGCCGCGTCCGGGCCCACCGAACGCGCCGCGGCCACCACCTGGGCCACCTCGTGGATGGTCGAGCCGGCATAGATGCCGAAGCCGTTGGCGCCACCCGGAATCAGCGCCCAGTGCTGGTTCAGCTCGAACAGCGCCGGGTACAGGAAGATCGCCAGCGTGCCGAACACCACCACCGTGGCCACCGCCACCGTTACCTGCTCGGCGCGCGCCTTGACCACCGGTTCGGCAGCCATCACCGCGGCGGCGCCGCAGATGGAGCTGCCGGTGCCGATCAGCATCGCCGTCTTGCGGTCCAGGCCCAACCAGCGCGTGCCGATGAAGCAGGCCAGCGCGAAGGTCGAGCCCAGCACCAGCGCGTCGATGGCGACGCCGGCGATGCCGACGTGGCCGATGTCCTGCACCGTCAGCCGCAGGCCGTACAGCACGACCCCCAGGCGCAGCAGGTTCTGCTTGGACACGTTGACGCCGGCACCGCTGGCCGCGGCCAGGCGCGGGACCAACGGATAGACCGTGTTGCCGACGATCATGCCCAGCACGATGGCCAGCGTCAGCGCACTGAAGCCGTGGTCCTGCAGCCAGCCGATGCGGCCTAGCGCCATGCCCGCACCGGCCAAAGCGCCGCTCAACACGAGGCCAGGCATCAGTGCCGCGAACTGCAAGCGCAACTGGGCTGCGCGGCGGCGGGCTACCGGGCCAGGGCTGGCTTGTGAGGTCGACAGCGCGTGCATCACGCCAGCACCCAGATCAAGGCGATGCCGGCGCACAGCAGCACGGCCGCCAGCGGCACTGCGACCGGCATCCAGCGCAGCACCTGCGGGTCGATGCTGCTGTCGGCGGCCAAGGTGGTCGAGACGGCATGGGCCACGTCGCGGGCCGGCCCCATGAAGCCCGCCACTGGCCGCCGGGCAGCAACCCATTGAAGGGCATGCAGTGCCTGTGGGGCCAGCGGGCCGGGTGCTGCGGGGCGTGGGGTTGTTCGTTCAAGGGTCAGCATGTCGGGCTCCAGATGCCGGTGGTGGTGCGGCGGGCCGCCGCCCCGTGATCGAGCGGCCAGGCAAATTTAGAGCTTGGCAATCAACCCGTCCAACGGGTTGTATGACTAAGATGTACCTGCGAAATCGATAACAACGGCAATCACCGTGGACGTGCTTCGACTCACCCTGCGTCAGCTGCAGATTTTTGTCGCCGTGGCGCGCAGCGGCAGCACCACGGCGGCCAGCGCTGAGATAGCGCTGTCGCAATCGGCCACCAGTTCGGCCGTCAACGAGCTGGAACGCCTGCTTTCGCTGCGCCTGTTCGACCGCGCCGGCAAACGCCTGCTGTTGAACGACAACGGCCGCGCGCTGTTGCCGCGGGCTTTGGCTTTGCTCGACGGCGCCGCAGGCATCGAGCAGATGTCGCGCGACGGCAGCGCGCAGGCGCAGTCGCTGCGCATCGGCGCCAGCACGACGATTGGCAACTACGTGTTGCCCAAGCTGCTCGCTGGCTTCATGGGGGCACAGCAGCCCGGCAGCGCCGCCGCCTGGCGGTCGAAGGTCGTTATCGGGAACACCGCCGCCATCTGCGATGCCGTGACCGCTTTCGAACTCGACGTGGGGCTGATCGAGGGGCCCAGCCACCAGCCGGAGCTGGTGGTCACCCCCTGGCTGCAGGACGAGATGGTGGTCGTGGCTGCGCCCGACAGTGCGCTGGCCCAGTCAAGCCGGGCGGGCGATCGCATTCCCCTGCGCACGCTGCGTGAGGCGGTCTGGCTGGTTCGCGAAACGGGCTCTGGCACGCGCGAGGCCACCGACCAGAGCTTGCTGCCCCACCTGCGTTCTTACCGGCGCAGCATCGAGCTAGGCAGTTCGGAGGCCATCCAGCGTGCCGCTCAGGAAGGGTTGGGGGTGGCTTGCCTGTCCGCCTGGGTAGTGAACGATGCGCTGGAGGCTGGACGTCTGTGCCGCGTCTCCACGACATTGCCGCGGCAGCTTCGGCAATGTCATCTGGTTGTGCATCGTGAGAAGCAGTCGACGCCCGCGTTGCTGGCGTTCATCGCCCAGGCAGATGCGACCACTGGGGCTGCCCGCTAACGTCCCGGCCCCGCTTCGCATGTCGAAGGTTCAGCCCTCGGCGACACGCGATTACCCTTCAGCTAGGCGCCGACGCCCGCTCCGCCCACCTGCCCATTGATCGGAGCTTTGATGCAATGAGCTGGTCTGGGTAATCCACGTCCGCTTCCGGACGCACCACCCAACGGCTGCTGGCCGTCCACAGACGCACAGCCCTCGCGGTTGAACGGCACCTGTGCGCACATCGCGCACGTTCGCCTCGTAGAGTCGATATCGCGCCCAATGCGGTACGCGGTACGTGCCGACGTTTGCGGTGTGTCGACCGAACGACCCTTCCATTCGATCAGGAACCCCGCGCCGCGATCGTGATCCGCTCGCTCTACATCCTGGCTTCTTCAGCGACGAGTGCAACGTCCCGAAGCGCATCGACCTGCATGGCGTCGAGGTCGATGATTGCATCGGCCATCGTTGCGAGGTGCGGGGTCTGGGTGATGAAGAACTCCTGCCGGTAGCCGCCGAGCCGAAGGACTTCGCGCTTCATGGCCATGAACATGCGCTTGTGTTCTGGGTCCAACGGCCCATCGGCCTCGTCGGAGAACAGCGTGTCGAATCGCCGTCCGGTGTTCTGGGCCAAGTACAGGGCGACCGCGCGCGTCAGGCAGGCGTCGATGAAAGTTCGCTCACCGCCGCTCATCAGGCTGAGGCTCTTGCCGCCGCGCGCGTCTGGGCTCATCGTCCCGAATCCCGACGTGTTATGCCGCATCGCTTCGCAGGCACCTGCGGCGCAGTTGCAGGGGCGGGGACGCCGGCCGGATCGCGGACTCGGCATGTCCGGGTTCTCGGCATAGTGGATCAACGAGTGCCTGGTGAGGGCCGTCGCGCTGTACCTGGCGCAGAACACCGGCCGGCGCTACGACACCCTGTTCTCCGACGAGACCGACGGACCGCTGGACCCGGAGCGCAAGCGCATGTTCATGGCGATGAAGCGGCGGGTGCTGGAACTGGGTGGCTACGCGCGGGAATTCTTCGTGTCGCAGACGCCGGAGCTGACGGCGATGGCGGATGCGGTGATCGATCTGGACGCGATGGCGGCGTTGCACTCAACCTCGTCGGTCGAGTAGAGCAGCGCACGTGGGCGGAATGGCGCGGTTGCGGCATCTCTGGTGAACACGGCCGGGTACCTGAAGCGCCAGCGCGACTCACGGATTCAGGTACCGACGGCTCGCGGCGCCACGAGTACTCTTTCGCACATCGAAAGAGGATTCACGATGACGACGCATCCGACCACGCCCAAGCAAGCCCGGCACGCCTGCGAGCAGCTGTTGAAGGCCGATCGTGCCGACAAGACTGAGAAGTCGATCCTGCCCAGTGAAGTCAGGGTGATCGACCGACTGCTTGAACGAGGCCTCGAGCTGGAGGACGCCTATGCCGAGATCCACGGCAAGCTCGTCCAGCATCCGCCGGCCCTGAAGGTCTTCTTCGATCTGGTGCAGAGCACGGCGGCGTTCTGGAGTCCTGAGTCGAATCAGGAGGCTCGCAGAGGAAGGGCCAGGCTGGTCGAGGTCAACCAGGAGATCGAAAGGGTTGCGGCGCACCTGGCCGAGTTGCTGGACGAGCGCACCGAGTTGAAGAACCATTCCGGGTTCTCTTGTGAAACGCTCTACCACCCGGTGGATGCGATTCACGCTGCTGCCGCACGGAACTACAGCTACGAACAGTGGGTGAAGGCGAGGCTCGAAACCCTGACAGGTCAGTTCGATCTCAAGTACTGGCCGCCGTTGAGCGCTGTGGCTCAGGCCATTGCCGATGATGCGGCGCGAGCGGCTCCCCTTCCGCACGATCCGCTCACGGCGGCCGGGACCGAAGGGCCGCGTGCGAGCCTGGCGGACACGTTCAGGGCGTTCTTCGTCGCTATCGACGAGCAGAGCAGTCGGAACTTCGGGTTCCTGCCGCATTCCTTTGAACTCAGTGATCGCTGCGTCGCCAGCTTGCTGAGCTGCGCTCTGGGCCTGGGTCCGGACGAGGCGGTCGATGCGCCGTACGTGAAGCGCCTTCGGCAGCGTCAACGTGAACGAGCGGTGCAGTCGTGACCCGGTGTGGCAGAAAGAGAAAGGGCGCCGGCCCCATCCCCGCCGGGATGGGCGCGCGGCGCCGAGGTCGATCAGCGGGCAGCGTCAGCCCGCCAGCAGCGTGACTGGCGGCCCGTCTGCCAGGTGGCGGACGATGCGGTTGCCCGCGCGTCGACGGCCATCGCCCTCGACCTCGTCGACCAACTGCGCAGGCAGCCGAAGGCCGAGTTCGGCGACCTTGGCGCGCAGGGTCCCGATGTCCGTCCAGTCCAGCAGGGGCTCCTGCAGGCTGGTGTAGAGCATGTCGTTGCGCTCGTCGATGACCTGGAGAAAGTAGTCCCCCAGGCGTCGATCGAAGCCGGCCACGATTTCGACGGGGTGTTCGTCGAGCGTCGCCGTCGCGAGGTGCTGGCTCATGGTCCGGGCTCCGTGCTGTCGAACACGGGCAGCCCGTCGATGACCGCCGCCTCGCGGTCGAACATCAGCCAGGCCACGCCGGCGGACTCGGCCACCTCGAACAGCATGGCCAGATCGGGTTCCGACGGCACGCGGTACTTCGGTGCCCCGACATAGACGAACCCGCCGCAGTCGGTCGGGTAGGCGTTCACGGACAGGTCGTCATCGGCGAGCTTGTTGCGCGTCGCCGAACTCAGATGCTTCAGGGACAGGCTGGCCAGCATCTCGGCCTGCTGTCGCAGGCCGGTGGCGGGCAGGGTATGCATCGTGGCTTCCTCCTCGGGATGAACTGGGAGATGTGGGGGACTCGGTCGCCTGCCTTGCGGTCGAGGGCGCACGGGGCGTGCGCTTCGAACGTCCGGCGCGGGCGAACGTCATGCCGCAGTCGCGGCAGCGGAACCAGTGCAGGCGACCGAGCGCGCCCAGGGGCACGCCGTGGCCGGCACAGCAGGGGCAGGTCGGGCGTCTTCTCGCCGACATGGGCATCCTTGGTTGGGGTGGGATCGGCGGGAGGGGCACCGCCTCGGCGGCGCCCTTCTCGCGACTGGGTCGTGCAGGGCGTGACTGCCGCACATGGCGTCAGAGCAGTCCGCGCTCCGCGAAGCTGACGCACTGGTCGCCGGCGACGACGAAGTGGTCGATCAGGCGGATGTCCACCAGCGCCAGCGCCGACTTCAGCGTCTGCGTCAGGAACTCGTCCGCGCGGCTCGGCTCGGCCTGGCCGCTCGGGTGGTTGTGGGCCACCGCGATCGCGGCGGCGTTGCGGGCCAGGGCGCTCTTGACCAGTTCCCGCGGGTACACCGAGGTCTGGGTGAGCGTGCCCCGGAACACCTCCTCGTGGGTGATCAGCCGGTGGTTGGCATCCAGGTACAGCGCGAGGAAGACCTCGTGCTGCAGGCCTGCGCAGCGCAGGCGCAGCCAGTCCCGAAGGACCTGGGGCGACGACATCACGGGCCCCTGCGCCATCCGGTCACGCAGATCGCGCATCAGCAACTCGCGGGCGACACCGAGTCGGCGCGTCAGGAGCTGCTGCGTGGCCGGGTCCTCGTGGGGCGTCTCCCGGTCGCTGACGCGCAGCGCTGCCGGCGTCGGGCCTGGCAATGGGTGGGCCTGCAGGCCCAGCATCTCTGCCACCAGGTCCTCCCGAGACGCATGGGCGGCATCGGGCAGGTCCGGCAGATCTTGAAGACCCTGGAAAGGGTGGAAGTTCATGGCGTTCTCCTCTCGTGGCGAAAAGGAAGACGGGAACGCCGTTCCCTTCCTTCACAGGCTAGGGACTGGTGTCCCCGCAAGGGAAGGATGTGCAGACACACGACGGAACGTGGCCGGCACGGTGGCTCAGATGATCATCCGAGGCAGGTAACGACTGCGACGCCGCTGCCGCCCGTTCGGTCGGCATCGGAAACACTCCTCTCGGGAGTGGGTGTGAGCCCATCAAGTCTGCGCCATCGGCGCCGGGGATTCAACCGGGGCGGTGCCAGCGACAGCGCCTTTGCCGCGCTTGCCCGCGCAAAGGGCGCCAGGGTCCGTGCCTTGGTCGGGCATCGGTACGCGGGGAGGTGGCACGGTTCGCGTGACCGCACTGCGCGTGGCCGCGCCGTTGTGGTTGGGCCACGGCCTGCGCGGATGTCTTGGCGGGCAGACTGCAAAAGTGACACCGCAGAGGCACTCGGCTGTCACTGCAGAAATTTCTTCGCCGCGGGCAGCAGCGGATGCGCACAGACTTGCTCAGGCGCGCGAAGATGCGCGGCTTACCGACAAGGCCGACCCGACATGCTGCGCTCCGGAAACCAGCTTCGACTGACCCGACCCGAACGGGCGCGGCTGGCCCGCATCACCGCCATCGAGCCGGGGTCCATCCGAAGCGTCGCGGACCTGCAGGCCTACGTCCGCCGATGCAAGGCCCACTACTGGGGCCACTCCGATGACACCCGCTTCCTGCAATGGCTGATCGAGCGTGAGGTGCAGTCCCTGACCGGACGCTGAGCGCCCGTCGCCCTGTTCGCGGTTGCGGAAACAGGAACGCCCCCGGTGCTGGACCGGGGGCGTGCTGGGTGACGGCCTAGCGTGGATCTGGATCGGGCCGTCTGAAGGGCCTCGAACGTTCGACCGGATGGTTCAGCGGAACACGCGCGGCTCGACGCTTGCCCCGCGCATGAACGCGAGGTACGCACCGGCCTTGCCGATGTCGTCGAAGTTCGCCACGGGCTGCTCGTGCAGCACCACGGCCCAGGGACGGACATCGTCATTACTGGCGCGGATGCGCAGTTCCGGCGGCTGCCAGCGCGGGTGGCGGTACAGGGGCAGGCCGGTGTCCCAGTCCATCAGTGCCAGCACATGCGCACAGAGGATGGCCGTGCCGGCCGCCTCGCCCGGCTCGACGAGCAGCGGCACCTTCAGCAGGCCGGTCGAGCGGCCGACCGTGCCGACCGCGTCGAACTCGTCGAGCCAGCTCGCGCCGGTGCCGGTGTCGCCCAGCACCAGCCGCACCTTGCGGCCGTCCCGGCGGCAGGTCTCCAGCACCCTCGCCAGGCGAGGGTCCGTGCCGGGATCGAAGTAGGTGCCGTGGCCCTGGGCGGACTCGCCCCAGGCACGCACCGCAGCGAGGTACTTCTCGTAGCCGGTGAGGCTGGCCGCGTCGTCGGCGGTCGGCATCAGGTCGGGACGCTTAAGGCGCTGCGCGATCTGCCGGGCATGGTCGCGGGCGTTGTCGAAGCCGAAGCAGGTCACGCCACCTTCGGTGGCGATCACATACAGGCGTTGCTCGGGATTCAGGGTGATGTCTCGCATGGTGAACTCTCGAAGTGGGGAGGGCGGACACCGGCCCTGGCGGGCGGGCCCGCGGGCGGTTGGATGGGGTGCCGGTCGCGCCAGGCCGCTGGACGTCAGTCCTTGGCCGAGGCACGTCAGCGATCGAACCCGGTGCAGCCGATGGGGCTGCGCCGGGGTTCGGTTTTCGGATCAGCGCCGGCTGATCTGCACGGCGGGTGCGGGGCCGTCGACGGGAGGTTCCGGGGCACGCTCGGAGCGGCCTTCGGAGCCACTGACCGGCGACGCCGGGGACATGCCGGCCTGGTGCTGGAAGCGGGCGTGCGCGTCGGCGAACTCGGCATCGCCCAGCAGCTGACGAACCTGCGCGGCGGCCGGTTCGGGCCTGCTGTCGGCGTCACGGGCCGCGGCTGGGCGCGCGCCCCGCTTCGATGTTGCTGGCGAGGCTGGCGGTGCAGCGGCAATGGCCTCGTCCAGGACGTCGGCAGTGCGGTGGTACGCCTTCTGCGTGACGCCGCCGACGAAGGCTGCGGGTCGCTGCAGCGTCCACTGGACCAGCAGGCGCAGCCACTGCCCGATGCGCTTGTCGCGGGCCTGGCGCGCCTTGTGGACGCGCAGCGACTGCTTGCAGGACAGGTACAGCGCCAGGTGGCGACGCTTCATCTCGGCGTCGCCGTCGAGCTGCGCCATCACCTCGGCGGCGAGGGCGACGTCACGGCCGACGCGTCTGTAGAAGCCGACCCAGGCGCGCTGTTCCTCGATGTCGATGGTGCTGCGCCGCGGTGACGCGCTCTGGAAGGATCTGTCTGGGAAAGCGTGACTCATGGGGTTCTCCAAGAAGGCGAGGGAACCCCGACCCCGACGGGAGACGGTGACTCCCGGAGGGTGGATGGCGAGGACGGCTGAGAGCCGAGGAAAACGGGGTGTCGGGTGATGGCGTCCCGATGCCATCGCTGGCGGTCGGTTCACCATCCCCGAAACCCAGGACTCGATCGGCACGAGTTCGAGCCGACGGCGGTGCCGCGACGGACGACTCGATGCCCGCGACCATCAGGTCGTGAGCACGCGAGCGGCGCCTCTGCGCAGGCCCTCGGCAATGCCGATCCAGCGGTCGGCGATCCGGTCCAGATAGACCAGGTCGTCGGCCGCGATCTCGCCCGAGGCGCGGAGCCGGGCGATGACTTCCTTGACCAGGAGGGGATCCTCCCGGGCCAGCACGATGGCCGTCGAGGCGATGCGCCTGCGGTAGGTGTCGACCGTCATGGTCAGCACACCGTCGTGCAGCGCTCGGACGCCAGAGGGTCCGCGGCCTCGCACACCACGCGCGTGGACGCATGGGGCGTGCAGGGCCGGGGCCGGAGCAGCGCCGGAAGGGTGACAGGCCGCCGGGCGGGCACACGGGCAAGCCCGGCACCACCCAGCAGTGCACACACCGGCGCGACAGCGCGGTTCCAGGGAACGGGACTCATGGGGGTTCTCCTTCAGGGGTGAAGGGGAACGCCCATCCCTGGCGGGGAACTGGGGTTCCCCGTCTGGGATGCCTTGCCGGGAAGACAAGGCGCTTGGTCGCGCACCAATGCGTGCGCGAGCTGCAGAGGTCCGCATCCGAGAGGACGGGACCAGGGCAGATGCGTGCGTCAGGCCAGGCTACTGATCGAGATCAGGCCGGGCTGGTGAGCGCAGGGCGCGTCACGACGCAGAGGTCGTGATCGGCGCATGCGAGGAGGGGCCACGACACGGGGTCATGGCCGGCTCCTGGTTTCGGATCCGGATGGATCTGAATCGGCCCGGCACACGGAGCTGCCGGACGGGACACAAGGCAGGTAACGACTGCGACGCCAGCTGGGCTGGACTTCAGGGCGACCGGAGCCACCGATGAAGGCTGAGCAGACGCGATGTCCGCAGGAAGCCAAGTCAGTATCGGACGGGGTCCCTCGGTCGGCAACGGACCCGAGGTCTCATCGCGGCAATGCCCGCCCAAGCGACCGGCTCGGCCGACGCTTGGGCGGGCAATCGATTCCGAGTCCTCCACGTCGGGGGCCCGGAACGTGGCGCTGCCCAGTTGCTGGGCGTGCGGGCAGGCTGACGGTTCGTATAGTGGGCGGATCAACATCTCCTGCAGACCGGTTCCGCCCTGACCATGACCGTCGAGCGCTATGCCTTCACCGACTGCGAAGCCACCACGGCGGCAGGCGTGCCGCTGCGCATTCCCGCTGGCGTTCACCATGTCGAGCGGCGATCGCTGGTGTTCCGCGTGCGCCTGGGTGGCCGCGAGCTCGATCTGACCCTGGCCGAGTGGGAGCGCCTGCTGGATGCGGGCTGTGTCGGGCCGGTTGTCGCCGCCGATGATCCACCGGGGACTGGCGAGACCCATCCTGGGTGAAACACGCGAGGTGCCGGGCAGGCTGGAACGTCTAAGCGAGAGCGCTGGTCGGACCCCGGCGACCACGGCAGTTGCGCTGCTCGAGTGGGCCAGCGACGTGGCGATGAGTGTCTACACAGCGGCCCTACACAAGTACCCGGACTCGGCCAAGTGCGGGCCTTCGCCAACGACCGCCTGGACGATGTCTGGTACCACCCGATGGCGATAGCCGACGCCGCGGCATGTACGCCCACACGAGTGTCGCCAAGCACAGCCATGCCATGGCTACATCCTTGCGCGCGGTCACGAGCGAGATCTCTGACATCGCGAAAAGCCCGTTGAGCACGATGAGCGCGAAGAGGATGGCGATTTCCATGGAGAGTGCGGGCTGTCCGCAATTCGTTGGTGTCGCTGGCCGGACCCCGCAGGGTCAGCAGCGACAGGAGGCATCGCACGCGACGAGCGAACCCAGTCGTGGCGCCGTGGTTGTTCTTGGGGTTGGTGCGACGTCGTCGCGCGGCTGCGCAGCGGCCAGGCGCCAGGGCACGAAGCCGCTGGTCAGGCCTTGATGGCGTCGCTGCGAGGTGGGCGCAGAGGCCCGGCGAGGCACGGCGAACCTGCAGCCGTGGTCACGGCGGCTCGTGCCATGGTCATCACCGATGCAGGCGCAACGGATGCTACGGGTGCCCGCAGCAGACCCGGTGTGTCGGTGGATGGATCGCTCTGCGCCTGAGAGGGCAGGTCGTCCAGGTGGTGGTCTGCCACCGAGCCGTCGTTCAATGCGGCCGGTCCCCCAGCGTGGGTGATGGGGTGCTGCTGGTCCGTCGACGGCTGCGCAAAGTCGCTCGGTGCCTTGAGTGCGCTGATACCGGACCAGAAGAAGACAACGGAAGAAAAGGAGGGCAATCACCCGACGCGGCATGCGATTCATTGTGGCGGGCGGGGAAATTGCCCCACCCTCGAGGCTCGATCGAGCCGCCAGCGCCATCGGAGCTGCTGGTCCAAGTTGATGTAGTGTTTATTTCTCACGGTGTAGCGTATGCTTCGAACATGTGGAGCGTGCTCTTCCTGACCCTGCCGACGCAGCCGAATGCCGTTCGCCTGCGCGTCTGGCGTGCGCTGAAGGGCCTAGGCTGCGGCGCGCTGCGTGATGGCGCCTACGTGCTGCCGAAGGCCCAGGCTGGGCTGTTCGATCCGCTCGTGGTCGAGGTCCGCGCCCACGGCGGGCAGGCCAGCGTGCTCGAACTGTCCACCAGCGACGAGGCTCAGCGTGCCGAGGTGCTGGCCCTGTTCGACCGCAGCGATGCCTATGGCGAATGGCGCGCTGAGGCGCAGGATCTCGCCGCCTCCCTGGCCTCGCTCGACGAGACCGAGGCCCGGCGGCGCTGGCGCGGCATCGACGAGGCGCTGCAAGGGCTGCGGCGCATCGACTACTACCCCGGCGCGGCTGCCGAACAGGCGCAGGCCGAACTCAACGTGCTGCGCCAGGCACTCGACGCGCGCTTCTCGCGCGGTGAGCCGGTGGCGCAGGCACCGCACGGCATACCGCGCCTCGACCCGCGCAAGTTCCGTGGCAAGCGCTGGGCCACGCGCGCGCGGCCCTGGGTGGATCGGCTGGCTTGCGCCTGGCTGATCCGCCGCTTCGTTGATCCCGAGGCGCGCTTCGTCTGGCTGGCCGATCCGGCAGGAGCGACCCCCGCACCTCGTGGCGCGCTGGGCTTCGACTACGACGGTGCGCGCTTCACGCACGTCGGCTCGCGCGTGAGCTTCGAAGTGCTGGCGGCCAGCTTCGGGCTGGATACGGACCCGAGGCTGCAGCGCATCGCGCGGGCCGTGCACTTCCTCGACATCGGCGGCATTCCCGTGCCCGAGGCTGCCGGTCTGGAGGCCGTGTTGTCCGGCCTGCGCGAGGTCCACGCCGACGACGATCAACTCAACCTGGCGGCGGCGTCCGTGTTCGACGCGCTGTACGCCGCACCGGGACCAGCGACATGAGCACGGCCACGACACCTATCGCCGAGGAGCCCACGGCTCCCGCAGCCGCACCGGCCGCAGTGAGCTTTGCCGAGGCCTTCCGCTTCTGGCTCAAGCTCGGCTTCATCAGCTTCGGCGGCCCGGCCGGGCAGATCGCAATCATGCACACCGAGCTGGTCGAGCGCCGGCGCTGGATCAGCGAGCAGCGTTTCCTGCACGCGCTCAACTACTGCATGCTGCTGCCGGGCCCGGAGGCGCAGCAACTCGCCACCTACATCGGCTGGCTGATGCACCGCACCTGGGGCGGCATCGTGGCCGGCGCGCTGTTCGTGCTGCCCTCGCTGTTCATCCTGATTGCGCTGTCGTGGATCTACCTGCGCTTCGGTGACGTGCCCTTGGTGGCCGGCATCTTCTTCGGCCTGAAGCCCGCCGTGACCGCACTCGTGCTGCACGCCGCCCATCGCATCGGCACGCGGGCCTTGAAGAACCGCTGGATGTGGGGCATCGCCGCGGGCTCGTTCATCGCGATCTTCGCCTTCGATACGCCGTTCCCCGCCATCGTGCTGGCGGCCGGCCTGGTCGGCCACTTCGGCGCGCGACGCTGGCCGCAGGTGTTCGCGCTGGGCGGCGGTCACGGCAGTGCCAAGGCCAGCTACGGGCCCGCGCTGATCGACGACGACACGCCGACGCCCCGGCACGCCCGGCTCTCGCGCCGCCACCTGGCGAAGGTGCTGGCGGCGGGCTTCGGGCTGTGGCTGCTGGTGATGGCCGCGCTGGTGGCGGCGAACGGCCTGCAGGGCACGCTGACGCAGATGGGCTGGTTCTTCACCAAGGCCGCGTTGCTCACCTTCGGCGGCGCCTATGCGGTGCTGCCCTATGTGTACCAGGGCGCGGTCGAGACGCACCAGTGGCTCAGCGGGCCGCAGATGATCGATGGCCTGGCGCTGGGCGAGACGACTCCCGGCCCGCTGATCATCGTGGTGGCCTTCGTCGGGTTCGTCGGCGGCTGGCTGAAGCAGGTGCTGGGGCCCGAGGCGCTGTTTGTCGGCGGCGCGCTGGCCGCCACCGTGGTCACCTTCTTCACGTTCCTGCCGTCGTTCGTCTTCATCCTGGCCGGCGGGCCGCTGGTCGAGGCCACGCACGGCAAGCTGGGCTTCACGGCGCCGCTGTCGGCCATCACGGCGGCGGTGGTCGGCGTGATCCTGAACCTGGCGATGTTCTTTGCCTACCATGTGCTCTGGCCACAAGGCTTCGGCGGGCGATTCGACCTGCTGTCGGCGGTGATCTGCCTGGCCGCCGCAGTGGCGCTGTTTCGCTTCAAGGTCGGCGTGATCCCATTGCTCGGCGCCTGCGCCGCTGCCGGCCTGGTCATCACCTTGTTCGCGCCTGCGCTGCGCTGAAAGGGCACTTCCATGGACGCACGCATCCAACCGCTGCCGATCGATCCCTCGACGCTGCGCAACCTGTCCCAGGAGCTGATCGACAGCCACTACGACAACAACTACAGCGGCGCCGTCAAGCGCTTGAACGCGATCCGCGCAAAGCTGGCGGCCCTGCCGTTCGGCACCGCGCCGGGCTTCCAAGTCAACGGGCTCAAGCGCGAGGAACTGATCGCCACCAACTCGATGCTGTTGCACGAGCTCTACTTCGGCAGCCTCGGCGGCGACGGCGTCACGATGGAGCCGGCCATGAAGCTGTCGCTCGATGCCAACTTCGGCAGCGTCGAGCGCTGGCGCGAGGAGTTCATTGCCATGGGCAGGTCCTTGGGTGGTGGCTCCGGCTGGGTGCTGCTGGTGTTCCAGCCGCGCGAAGGAACCCTGGTCAACCAGTGGGCCGCCGACCACACCCACACGGTGGCCGGCGGCGTGCCGATCCTGGCGCTGGACATGTACGAGCATGCGTATCACATGGACTACGGCGCTGCCGCGGGCGCCTACGTCGATGCGTTCATGGGCAACATCGACTGGGCTGCGGTGTACGGCCGCTACCAGCGGGCCGTGCACTGTGCCAGCGAGGCCTTCGGCGCCAGCCTGGACGAGGTCGGCGACGCGGTGGTGCTCGACGTGCGCCGGGCCGGCGTGTTCGCGCAGGCACGCAAGATGCTTCCCGGGGCACGCTGGTGCGACCCTGCCTTGGCGGCCGACTGGGCCGCAGAACTGCCCGCCGACCGCGAACTGGTCGTGTACTGCGTGTACGGTCACGAGGTCGGCCGAGCGACGGCGATGCGACTGCGTGCCGCCGGCCTGAACGCGCGCTATCTGCGTGGCGGCATCGACGGCTGGCAGGCAGCGGGCCGGCCCCTGGTCGACAGGCCCCAGACACCATGAGCGCCGTGCCCGCTCCGAGGGTCGCGCTGCTGTATCCCGGCGACCGTTCCGCGCGCGACCGTGCCGACCCCGCGGCGAGCCGATTCGCGGCGCTGTTCGAGGCACTCGCTGAGGCCGGCGTGGTCGCCGAGCCGGCGGTCTGGCACGACGATTTCGCCGACGAGGTGATGGCCCAGTTGCGCGGCGTGCAGGCCGTGCTGGTGTGGTGCAACCCGATCGAGGATGGCCGCCGGCGCGACCGTCTCGATGCGCTGCTGCGCGAGGTGGCACAGGCCGGCGCCCTCGTCAGCGCGCACCCCGATGCGATCGTGCGCCTGGGCACCAAGGACGTGCTGGTCGAGACCCGCGACCTGCCGTTCGGCAGCGACGTGCGCCGCGTGGACAGCCTGGCGCAGCTGGCGTCGGAGTTGCCACTGCGCCTGCGCCACGGCCCGCGCGTCCTCAAGCAGCATCGCGGCCACAGCGGCATCGGCGTGTGGCGGGTCGAGCAGGCCGGCGATGGCGTTCTGACCGCGCGGCATGCCCAGCGCGGCAGCACGTCGCAGTGCATGGACATGGCGACACTGCAGGCGACGCTGGCGCCGTACTTCGAGCCTGCCGAAGGCGGCCACATGATCGACCAGGCGTGGCAGCCGCGGCTGAGCGAGGGCATGGTGCGCGCGTATCTGGTGGCGGATCGCGTGGCGGGTTTCGGGCTCCAGGCGGTGAACGCCCTGCATCCCGATGCCCCGCTGCCGGGGCCGCGGCTCTATCACGGGCCAGAGCTGCCTGCATTCCAACCGCTCAGGCAGCACTTGGAGTCGGGCTGGATCACGCTGCTGCGAGAGCGTGTCGGCCTCGCGCACGACCAGCTTCCGCTGCTGTGGGACTGCGACTTCATGCTCGGCGAGCCCGCGGCCGACGGCGCCGAGCGCTACGTGCTGTGCGAGATCAACGTCAGCAGCGTGTCGCCGTTTCCGCCGTCGGCGATCGGGCCCTTGGTCGACGCGGTACGGCGCCGCGTCGGCCCGTAGCCCTTCCGCGCCGGCCGCAACGTCCCGCGCTCAGTGGCGATGCGCGTGATGCGCATCCGGCACATGGGCGTGTGCATGCCGCATCGGCTCGTGCCGGTGGCGGTGGCTGTGCTCACCCACGGGCATCACATCGTGCACGTGCTCGTGGTGCCCGTCGTCGTGGCGGTGGGCGTGCTCGTGCTCCAACGCCTCGTGCTCGTGCTCGTGGCCGTGCGACTCGGCCAGGTGCAGCAACACGCCGGCCAACATCAGCACGCTGCCCAGCAGCATCAGGCCGCTGACGGCGCGGTCGCCCAGCAGCACCGCGAACGCCGCGCCGATGAAGGGCGCAAAGGCGAACACCGAACCCGTGCGTGCAGCGCCGAAGGCCCGCTGTGCCAGCAGGTAGAACCGCAGGCTCAGGCCGTAGCCCGTGGCACCGATGACGAACAGCGCCAGCGCCGCCATCGCCGAAGGCAGCGGCTCGCCGAAGGCCAGGGCCAGCGCAGCCGTCGCGGTGGCACCCAGCAGCGCCTTGGCCATCACGACCTGCCCGGGGTCTCGCTCCGCCAGCGCCCGAGACAGGGTGTTGTCGATGCCCCAAGCCGCGGTGGCCAGCAGCACGGCCAGCAGGCCCCACAGCTGGGCACCTCCCGTGCGACCCTGGTCGAGCACCAGCACCATGCCCCCGGCCAGCAGCAGCGCCATCGCCGTCCAGACGCGACCGTCCATGGTCTCGCGGTACAGGCGCCAGGCCAGCACGGCGGTGAACAGCGCTTCGAGTGTGAGCATCAGCGAGGCGCTGGTGCCGCTCGTGTTCTGCAGGCCCCAGGCCAGCGCCACCGGGCCAATGGCCGCGCCGAAGGCGGCCATGGCCAACAACCGCGGCAGGTCGCTGCGCTGCAGGCGGGCTTCGCGCTCGATGCGCTGGCGCGACAACAGGCCCACCGCCGCAGCACCCGCGTACAGCAGCGCTGCGGTGCTGAAGGCGCCCAGCCCGGCACCGAACTGCTGCACCAGCGGCGTGCTGACGCCGAACAGCGCCGCGGCCAGCAGGGCGAGCAGCCCGCCTCGCAGGGCAGGCAGTGCGTCGGGTGACAAGGCCATCTACTTGACGGTGAAGCGCACCGTGATCGCCTTCTTCGCCGGGGTCGTGAGCGCGGCCACGACCTTGGCACCCGGCGCCAGTTTCACGCCCTTGGCCTCCAGCTTGTCGCCGGCCACGGTCAGCTCGGCTTCCGACTTCTCGGCGCCGTTGAGCACGGTGAGCTTGCCGCTCATGCCGGTAGGCGCCATAGGCTTGCCGTGGTCTTCGATGTAAATCGCGGCGCCTGCGGGCGTGCCGACCAGTTCGAAGCCCAGGTCGCTGGCGGTGGCGACGACGCCGCCGTGCTTGGGCTTGGCGCCACCGTGGGCCATGGCGGCGTTGAACGACAGGACCGACAGGCCCAGCACGACGGCGGCCAACAGCTTGTTCTTCATCTCTGCAAACTCCTTTGGGGTGCGGCGCACTGGAGCAGGCGGCGCCGCCAGGCCTGATTTCAACTCAATAGGCTTCCTGCGCCGGCGTGGCGTCTGGGGCCGGGTCGAGCTCGGGTTGGGTCAGCCGCTTCGTGGCCTTCTCGCCGAACAGCCAGAACAGCACCGGCGTGAGCAGCGTGTCGAGC
The DNA here is from genome assembly GCA_016219375.1 of Burkholderiales bacterium. GTDB lineage: Bacteria > Pseudomonadota > Gammaproteobacteria > Burkholderiales > Burkholderiaceae_C > Aquabacterium. The sequence continues at coordinate 69,086 of JACRNC010000019.1, read as the reverse complement.
AGTGTCGAGCTCACCAGCCCGCCGAAGATCACCACCGCCACCGGGTGCAGGATCTCCTTGCCCGGCGCGTCGGCCGCCAGCAGCAGCGGTGTCAGCGCGAAGGCCGCCACCAGCGCCGTCATCAGCACCGGCGTCAGCCGTTCCAGCGAGCCGCGCACGATCATCGCCTGCGAGAAGCTCTCGCCCTCGAACTTGACGAGGTTGATGTAGTGGCTGATCTTCAGGATGCCGTTGCGCGTGGCGATGCCGGCCAGGGTGATGAAGCCCACCATCGACGCCACCGACAGTTGCACGCCCGCGATCCACATCGCCACCACCGAGCCGATCAGCGCGAGCGGGATGTTGGCCATGATGATGCCCGCCAGAACCGCCGACTGGTAGCGGCTGTACAGCACCAGGAAGATCATCGCCAGCGATACGACTGACAGGCCCGCGATCAGGCGCGTTGCCTGTTCCTGCGCCTGGAACTGGCCTTCGAGACTGATGAAGTTGCCGGGCGGCAGGGGCGTCTTGGCGATGATGCCGCGGATGTCCTTGATGACCTGCCCCATGTCGCCGCCGTCGGTGTTGGCGTAGACGATGATGCGGCGGCGCCCGTTCTCGCGGCCGATCTGGTTCGGCCCGTCGGTTTCTTCCACCGTGGCGATGCTGGACACGGGGATGCGCCCGGCCGGCGTGTCGATCAGCGTGCGCGCCAGGTCCTGCGGGCTGCGCTGCTGGTCGGGCAGGCGCAGCACCAGTTCGTAGCGGCGTGGCCCGTCGACGATGTCTGCGCGGTGCGCACCGTCGGTCAGTGCCTGCAGCACGCGGATCGCCTCGCCGGGCGACAGGCCCATCTGCGCCGCCTTGCGGTGGTCCAGGCGCACGGTGATCTGCGGGATCAGCACCTGCTTCTCGACCGTGAGGTCGACCAGCCCCGGCACGGTGGCCAGCTTGCCGCGCGTCTCCTCGGCCAGGCCGCGCAGCGTGTCGGTGTCGTCGCCGAAGATCTTCACGGCGATCTGCGCCCGCACGCCCGACAGCAGGTGGTCCAGCCGGTGGCTGATGGGTTGGCCGATGGCCACCTGCGCGGGCAGCGTGGACAGGCGGTCGCGGATGTCGGCCATGATGGCCTCGCGGTCGCGGTCCGAGCGCTTGAGGTCGACGTCGATCTCGGCCGAGTGCACGCCCTCGGCGTGTTCGTCGAGTTCGGCGCGGCCGGTGCGGCGGCCCACCTGCGCGACCTCGGGCACCTGGCGGATCAGCGTCTCGGCCACCGCGCCGACGCGGTTGGCCTCGGCCAGCGACGTGCCCGGCTGCATCACCAGGCCCAGCACCAGCGAACCCTCGTTGAAGACTGGCAGGAAGGCGCGCGGGAAGAAGGGCACCGTCGCCGCGGCACCGGCCACGGCCAGGGCAGCCAGCGCGATCAGCAGCCGGGCGCGGCCGAAGGACCATTTCAGCAGCCGGGTGTCCTGGCGCTTGAGCCACGCGACCAGCGGGCTGTCGCCATGGTCCAGCCGCTTCATCGTCGGCAGCATGTAGTAGCACATGACGGGCGTGACGGTCATCGAGACCAGCATCGAGGCGCCGATGGACACGATGTACGCGATGCCCAGCGGTGTGAAGAGGCGCCCCTCGATGCCCGGCAGCGCGAACAACGGCACGAAGACGAGCACGACGATGACCGTGGCGTAGACGATGCCGGAGCGCACCTCGACGCTGGCGCGGCGCACCACCTCCAGCACCGACAGCGGGTTGCCGGTTGCCCGGTTCTGCTTGAGCCGGCGAAGGATGTTCTCGACATCCACCACCGCATCGTCGACCAGTTCGCCGATGGCAATGGCCAGGCCGCCGAGCGTCATCACATTGATCGACTGGCCGAGCCACTGGAACACCAGCGCCGTGACCGCCAGCGACAGCGGGATCGCCACCAGCGAGATGACTGTTGTGCGCGCCGACAGCAGGAAGGCGAACAGCACGATGGCGACCATGATGGCGCCGTCGCGCAGCGCCTCGGCCACGTTGCCAATGGACGCCTTGATGAAGTCGGCCTGGCGGAACAGCACGCGCGGTTCGGCGAGGCCTCGTGGCAGCCCCTGCTTCAGCTCGGTGAGCGCCGATTCGATCTGCGCGGTGAGCTTGACGGTGTCGGCATCGGGCTGCTTCTGGATGCTGATCACGACGGCCGGCAGGCCGTTGTAGCCGGCGTCGCCGCGCTTCAGTCCCGCCGCGAACGAGACCGTGGCGACCTGGTCCAGCAGGATCGCGCGACCGTCCTTCCAGGCCACCGCGATGCCGCCCAGGTCCTCGGCGCGGTTCGTGCGGCCCAGGTGGCGGATGAGGTACTCGCGGCTGTTCAGGTCGATGAAGCCGCCGCCAGCGTTCGAGGCGTAGCCCTTCAGCGACTGCTCCACCTGGGTCAGCGAGACACCGAACTGAGCCATTCGCGCCGTGTTGGGCGCCACGCGCAGCGTGCGAACCTCGCCACCGATGGGGATCACTTGCGACACGCCCGGAATCGACAGCAGGCGCGGGCGCAACACGAAGTCGGCGTACTCGCGTGCCTGCATCGGCGTGGCCACGGGTGCCTTGCCGTCACCGGGAACCAATGGCAGCGCGACGAGCATCACCTCGCCCATGATCGACGACACCGGGCCCATCACCGGCGTGATGTCGCCGGGCAACTGGGTGCGCACGATGGCCAGCCGTTCGGCCACCAGTTGGCGGTTGCGGTAGATGTCCGTGCCCCAGTCGAACTCGGCGTAGACCAGCGACAGGCCGACGCCCGAGGTGCTGCGTACGCGGGTCACGCCGGGCATGCCGTTGAGCGCCGTCTCCAGCGGGAAGGTGACGAGCTGCTCGACCTCTTCCGGCGCCATGCCGCCGGCCTCGGTGAGCACGGTGATCAGCGGCTTGTTGAGGTCGGGGAAGACGTCGACCGGCGTACGCCAGGCCGTCATCGCGCCGTAAACCATCAGCAGCGCCGCGACCGCCAGCACGAAGAGCCGGTTGTGCAGGCTGTAGCGAACGATCCAGTTGAACATGAGAAGTCTCCGTTCAGCGGATCTGCGCGATCAGCGGTGCGCCCTGGACGACGACGCGGTTGTCCGCGCTGAGGCCCTGGGTGATGACCACCGTGTTCGCGTCCAGCGGCCGGAACTGAACCGGCTGCGGGATGAAGCGCTCGGCGCCGGACTTGATCCAGACGATGGGCTCGTTGGACGGGTTGCGCACCACCGCCTCCGCCGGCAGCACGACGCCCTTGATGCGCTCCTTCGATTGCGCCACCACCGTGACCGGCTGTCCGATCGCCAGCGGCAACGCCGTGCCCGGCTTGGCCGCACCGACGGCGAAGGTGATCGGCAGTACGCCGTCTCGCATCGAGCGCGACGCGCCCAGCAGGCGCAGCGACACGTCCGGAAGTCCTTGCACTGAAGCGCCGGCCAGGCGGGCCGCCAGGCTGGCGTCGGCGGTGGTGGCCTCGACCAGCATCCGGGCCGGGTCGACCACTTCGAACAGCACGTCGCGCGGCTCGACGACCTGCCCGACGACGAGGTCCGCGCGGGCGATCACGCCGCTGATCGGCGCGATGAGCGCCTCGCGCGACGACAGGCTGGCGCCGATGCTGCGCTCGCGCTCCGCCAGGCTCTTTGCTTCGGTGCGGGCCGCGTCGATCTCCTTGCGCGGCACGGTGCCTTCCAGGCCTTCGAGGCGCTGCACGCGCTGCTCGGCGATCTGGCGCTGCGCGCGCAGTTCGACCAGCTGGGCCTGCTGCGTACCCAGCGCGTAGGGCTCGGCATGGTGCCGCACGTAGGCCAGCACGTCGCCGCGTTTCACCGCCTGACCTGCGACCGGCAGGCCTCGCGGACCCGGTTCGATGCGGCCGCCGTGCACGGCCTGCACGCGGCCGCTCGCGTTCGGGTCCATGACCACGCGGCCCGGCAGTTCGACCGTGGCGGCGGGTTCGGACTCAGGCGCCAACACGGTGCGAATGGCCATGCGGCGTTGCGCAAGCTTGGGCACGTTGACGCTGCCGTCGGGAAGGCGCGCCAGGCCGGAGGCATTGACAGCCGCGCCGGGCGCGTCGAGGTGTTCGCCGTTGGGGCCGTGGGCGCCGGGTGCTGCGCGGGTCACGGCCACCGGCAGCATCGCAGCGGCGAGGACCAGCGCCAGGGCGACGGAGGTTCGAGCGAGCTGGTGTTGCATCACAGGCCTCCCTGCAGCTTGCCGGCCTCGCGGCGTCGCTGGCGCCACCAGGCGATGCCGCCGATCAGGCCCAGGGCCGCGACACCGGCACCGATCCAGGCCGCGCGCTCCAGTTCGTGGTCGTCACCATGGTCATCGCCACCGTGCGCGTGGCCGTGATCGTCCTTCGCCGAGGCGACAGCGCGGGCCGAGGTGCTGACCAGCGTGCCGTCGAGCAGGTCGCTGTCCTTGCCGGCCACCAGCGTGAAGACGAGGCCGTGCTCGCCCGGCGCAGCGAGCGCCTTCAGCATCGCGGCATCGGTGACCACGTAGTCGCCTTGCTCGGCACGGAAGGCCGCGACGGCCTTGAGCGGGCCGCTCTCGACCTCAAGCTGGGCACCGAGCACCGGCTCGTTCGATTCGTAGCGGTCGACGAGGATGGTGAGCTCGCCGGTGCGCAGTTCGGCGACCAGCTCGAAGGTCTCGGACTTGGCTTCGACACGCGGCAGCGCGGATGCCGCGCGCATCGTGCTCGGGCTGTCCAGGTGCTCGCCATTGGGGCCGTGGGCACCGGGGGCGGCGAGCGCGGGGGTGTTGCCGCAGACCAGCAGTGCGGCCAGCGCGAGGGCCGGCAGCGGCCTCTTGGCGCGGCGCGAGGATGGAGTGTTCATGGGAGGAGTCCGAGGGCTTGTTGGAGTCGGGCGCGGGCGAGGCCCAACGCAGCGGTCTGGCGGGCGGCGGCGCTGTCGGCCTGCGATGCGGCGGCGAGCGCACGCAGCAGGTCCGGCAGCGGCGTCTCGCCGGCACGGAAGGACTTGTCGATCAGCGTCGTCCGTTCGCGGAGCAGCCGGGCTCGGGCGGTCTCGGCCTCGAGTTGCGCCTGGGCCGAGCGCTGCGCCTCGCGCGCCGCGGCGATGTCGCTGTCCAGGCGCTCGCGCAAGCGCCGCTCCTGGGTCTGGGCCACGTCGAGTTCCGTGAGCGCCGCCGCCTCCAGCGGCCGGTTGCGGTCGTCGGTGCCGAAGGGCAGGCGCAGGCCCACGACCAGGCTGCCCTGGGAGGACTCGGCGCGGCCTGGCGTGTCCTGCCGCACGCCGATGGTCAGTTCGGGCGCATCGCGGCGCGAGCGGCGCATCAGCTCGACCCTTTGGCGCGCCAGCTCGGTGGACTGGCTGGCGAACTGCAGTTCGGGGTGTGCGGCGGCGGGCGCTTCGGTCGCGAGGTCCGCCTTCAAGTCCGGCGCTGCCGTCAGTCCGGTCAGCAAGGTCCAACGCGACCGCGCCGCCTGAAGCCGTTGCTGCACGTCGGTCTTCAGCGCGGACGCGGCGAGCGCCTCGGCCTGCGCGGCCAGGGCATCAGCGCGCGCCAGGTCACCGGCCCGCACCCGCCGGTCGACGTCGTCGGCCAGCTGCTTCAGCGCTTGCGCCTGGGCTTCGGCCTGCGCCATTTCGGCCTGCAGCGCGGCGAGCTGCCACGCGGCTTCGCGCAGGTCACCGGCCAGGCGCAGGCGCGCCACCTGTTCTGCGGCCAGGGCCTGGGTGGCGGCAGCCTCGGCCGTGCCGGCGCGTGCGGCGCGCTGGCCCAGCAGCCACAAGGGCACGGCGACACCGATCTCCGTTTCGCGGCGGCCCGCGTTGCCCTGCAGGCGGTCGTCGCGGTGGCTCATGGCCAGCGAGGGCGGCGCAGCCCAAAGGCTCGACGCCACGGCGCGGTCGACCTCGGCACGGCGGCGCTGGCCCTCCCTCTCGCGCGCCACCACCGCGCGCTGCCAAGCAGCTTCCAGGGCTGCTCGGAGGCTCACGGTGCCTGCGGTTGGAATCGGCGCGGAGGCCGGTGAAGCCGGCGGGGATGCGGCCGGCTGGGCCCACGCGGGCCCACCGGCCAGGCTGCCCGCGATCACGCAGGCAGACAGCCATGGGAGAGGTTTCACATCGATCCTGACAGTTCGGCAGCCGGCGCGGCCGGACACACGCTCGCGTCACGCCAGCGGCGGACAGGGGCTTGCGTGGAAGGCCATTGCGGCGGAAGGCCGGGCGCCCATGGGCGGGCGCCCGCCGCGAAGGCGGGTCAGGAGTAGAAGCGAGGTGGCCGGAGCAGGCCTTCAGGGTCGGGGTCGGGCACGGCGGCCTTCAGGAGGCCTGCGGGTACTGTCGATCCCGGGGGAGGAAAGCCATGAGACGTCGACACGAGCAGCGCCGCGGAGGCACTCACATGATCGGCGATCACGTGCTGGACGGATTCGGGCGAGTCGTCGCGGTGGTAGGAACCATCCTCGTGGTGATGGTGGCCCTCTTCCTGCCAGTGCAGCGCGGCGTGCTCCATGTCGGCCAGAGCGTTGACCGTCGAACCCGCGCGCGCGAGCGCCACCGATTGCCACAGCATGGCAAACAGCATGACGAGGAGGACGGACGTGCGGCGCATTCGGGTCGGGAGTGTACCGAGGGGTACCCAGCCCCACGGCGATCCCGGTTGCAATCGGAACCAGGATCCTGTGCATCAACTCAGGTGACGGCCTGGTTTGGCATCCGGGATCGGGGCCGCGAACGACGGCTTCAAGGCGGCTGATTCAGTCGCGCGTGGGACTGCAACGGGTCGTCCATGGACAGCGACCTCGCCGACCTACGCCGGAAAGCGGTCGCTTTGAACTGCGACACGGGTCCTGACGGCTTCCGCCCGTACGGCGATGATCCCCGGTCTTCCTCGGGTCCTTGGCACAATCCTTGGATGCCCAACATTGCATCCGTGCTCAAGGCCGAGATCGTTCGTCTGGCTCGCAAGGAATTGCGCGGCGAGGTCGATTCGATCAGAAAGGCGCTCGCGGCAGCGCGCGCGGAAAGCGCCGCGTTGAAGCGCAGGGTCAGCGAACTGGAGCGGTCCGTGCGGCAGTCCGCGCGCGCCGCGCCCGCTCGGCCGCCATCGCCACCTGCGGTCAAGGAAGCGGACGGCGCCGACAGATTCCGGTTCCGCGCCTCCGGCATGGCCAGCAATCGCAAGCGCCTGGGCTTGTCGGCTGCGGATTTCGGGCTGCTGGTCGGCGCATCGGGGCAGAGCGTGTACGCCTGGGAGCAGGGCAAAGCACGCCCCAGAGGCAAGAACCTCGCCGCCATCGCTGCCTTGCGCGGAGTCGGCAAGCGCGAGGTGGTGGAGCGTCTGGCAGCCCTGAAATCGGGCGGGCCATCGTAGGCCTGCCGGCGCCCGGTCCGGCGTCCTGACCGGACCATCGGCGAGCGCGCCTCGCCACCCTTGAAGTGCACGGGCTCAATGGGATCCTGACTGCATGGTGGGCCGCCGGCCTGCCATGCAACCGATCAGGAGTCCCTCATGAAATTCTCCAAAGCCGAGGTCGACGCCATCATCGAGGCGTCCCCTCGCACCTTCGTTCCCTTCAACAAGCTGGTGCTGTCCGAGGACCACCAGGCCCGCAGTGCCACGGCGCCCGTGATGTCGCTGCCGGAACTGGCCGCGTCGATCAAGGACAGCGGCGTGCTGCAGAACCTCGTCGTCGTCCAGGCGGCGCGCGGGCGCTACGAGGTCTGTGCCGGCGGACGGCGGCTCGCCGCGCTCGCGCTGCTCGTGCAGCAGGGCGACATCGCCGACAACTACCCCGTGCCGGTGCTCGTCGTGCCGGCCGACAAGGCGCTCATCGCGAGCCTTGCCGAGAACTGCTTCCACGTGCCGATGCACCCGGCCGACGAGTTCGCCGCCTTCGCCAGACTGCTCGCGCAGGGCAAATCCGTCGAGGACGTGGCCGCAGCCTTCGGCGTGACGCCGCTCATCGTCAAGCGACGCATGAAGCTCGCCACCGTCTCGCCCCAGCTGATGGCCCTGTACCGCGAAGGCGGCATCGGCCTGGACTGCCTCATGGTGCTGGCCTCGGTCGACGATCACCAGCGCCAGGAGCAGGCCTGGGCTGGTCTGCCGAGCTGGAACCAGCGCCCGGAGCATCTGCGCCAGTTGCTGACCCGGGGCGAGATCGAATCGGACGCCGACCCGCTGGCCCGGTTCGTCACCGTCAAGGCCTACGAGAAGGCCGGCGGACCCCTGCGCCGCGACCTGTTCAGCGACGACGACCGCAAGGCCTACCTGCTGGACCCGGCCCTGCTGGAGCGCCTCGCCGCCGACAAGCTGGGCAAGCGCGCGAAGCAACTCCTGTCTGAAGGCTGGAAGTGGGTCGACATCCGTCCGCGCTTCGCCTACGACGAGTACGTCAAGCACGGCGAGCTGCGCAAGCCCCGCCGCGCACCGACGCCCGAGGAAGCCGAGGCGCTGAAGGCGCTGGACACGCGCATCGCTGCCCTGCACGAGCAGATGGACGCGCTGGTGGACCGCGACGGCGATGGCGATGCCGGCGAGGGCGTCAGCGGCGCCAGCGAGGCGAACGACGCCGCCGACAATGACGACGCGTCGCGCGACCGTGCCTTCCTCGCCCTGGAGTCCGAGGCCGATGGGCTGGAGGAAGAGCGCAAGGCGAGACTGGAAGCGCTGACCGAATGGCCCGTGGCCTGGATGGCGCTCGCCGGGTGCGTGCTGCATGTGGGCGCGGACGGCCGTGCCGCGATCAAGGCAGGGCTCATCCGCCCCGAGGATCGGGCCGATCTGGCGCAGGCCATCACCAAGGCTGCCGAACAGAAGTCGGCCGGTGGAGGCGGCTCGGCGGGCGACGCGAAGGGCGACGCGGATCCTGCGCGCGGCTCGGGGCTCCCGGCCCTGCAGTCGCTTCCATCGGCAGCCGGCGCCACGACACGGCCCGTGCACTCCGAGAAGCTCATGCGCCGCCTCACGGCCCAGCGTGTCGCCGCGATCCAGGCCGAGCTGCTGGACCGACCCGAGGTTGCGCTGGCGGCACTGACGACCCACCTGACACTCAAGCTGCTGGCCGACCCGCTCCATGGCGCCTACCGACTGCCCAACCTGCTGGCGATCAGCGCGACCGGCAATCAGCACGAACTGCGGGGCGCGGCCGAGGACATCGAGGCGAGCCCGGCGGCCCAGCGCATCGAAGCCGACCGCGTCGCCTGGATCGAGCACCTGCCGAAGGAACCCGACGCGGTGTTCGACTGGATGCTGCGGCAGCCGCCGCAGACGGTGCAGCGGCTGCTGACCTTCCTGGTCGCGTCCACCGTGAACGGCATCACCGGCACCGACGCCGGCCGACCGGTCAATGACGGTCTGGCCCGCGCCCTCGGCCTGGACATGACGCGATGGTGGTCGGCGACGGGGGAGGCCTACCTTCAGCACGTGTCCAAGGCGAGGGTGGTCGAGGTGGTGCACACCGTGGCCGGCGCCAAGGCGGCAGGCCCGCTCGCGGCGCTGAAGAAGGATGCCGCGGTGGCGCAGGCCGAACAACTGCTCGCCGGGCGTGGCTGGTTGCCCGACTGCCTGCGCGTGCAGCCGGACGCCGATGCCCCGGCGACGGGTGGCGTGGCGTTCGACGCCAACGATCCAGCACGGACCGAGGCGCCTGCCTGCGCCTGAACGCAGGGCCGGCCCGGGCCGGGCCGGCTCATGCGACCGGGACAGGCGTGTCACCGTCGTCCCCGATGCTCCCCGGCCCAGGCTTGCCGGTCTCGCCCTGGGCCGGGTCGCGGCTCCCTGCAGGCGAGCGCCGGATCGCACCGATGTAGGCGCCGGCCGAGCGCAGGCGGGCATGGCCCGCGATACGGGCCACACGCAGCCGCGCCTGGCGGTCGAGGTCCTGATCGACAGGCCCACCGCCACGCACCGGCGCGGGCGTGCCCGTCGTGTCCTGGTACTGGCCTTGAAGGTGGTCGTGCCGCGCCCCGTGCCCGGTGGTGCCGCTCGCGCGCTTCGTGAGGCCGAACTTGCGCAGCGCATAGTCCAGGCGACGGAGGTTGGACTTCAGGTCCCGATCCGGCGCTCCCATGTGTGCGTCATGGCCGCTGACCACGCTGCGGGCATGCGCGATGGCCGACTGCTGCTCCTCGGTGGCCAGCGGCAGCCAGCGCGCACGGCCTCCCTTGCCCTTCGTCCACAGATACCCATCCGCCTCCCGTTGCTCGTCGGGCAGGCCTGTCTCCTCGAACGGGTGCACGTGGGCGTAGGGGCGGCACATCACCGACTCCTTGCGCCGCAGGCCGACCTTCACCATCAGGCGCATCGACGCGCCGATGCGGGCATCGTAGGCAGAGACCTGGGCCAGCAAGGCCTCCACGTCGATGCCGTTGCCGCTCCAGCTCTTGTCTCGCTGGGCGTTCTCGTGGCGCTCGTATTCGTCAGGCGTCAGGCCGTAGTGCTCGGGCCTGCGGATGAAGCCCGGCTTGTTGAGCCACATCGCCAGGCCACGCAGAAAGCTCAGGTAGGTCTGGATCGTCCCCGGCGAAAGCTTGCGGCGCTGCCAGACCTTCACCATCGCCTGGACATGCCGCTGGCCCAGGTTGCGGGGATCGGGCGCCAGCTTGAAGCCGGCGTCGGTGTGCAGTTCGCGGAAGAAGCGTCGCAGGAAGTGGGCGCGCTCGTAGCGCGTCTTGTGCGACACGGTCTTCTCCAGCGCGGTGTGCAGCGGGTTGAACAGCTCGATCAGCACGTCCACCACACGGTTCACGGGCGTCCTGCCCGGCGGGTACATGGCCAGCACCTGCTGGGGCGACTTGCCGGCCCAGTTCTGGCGGCGTGGCGAGTCCTGGCCATGCACGCGGCCCGGGCTGGCCGAGGTCATCGAGGAGTTCCTGGAAGGGCGGGTGGATGAGGGGGGCAGGGTGGAGCCATCGTGCGGGTCGTTGCGGCGGTCGTTGAGGGAGAGCGGTGCCTGCCGGCGGCGGCGCGAGGGTTCTGCACGGCGGATACGGGACATGGTGGGCTTTCTGCAAGGTGGCGGACTGCCCGAACAGCACGCCGGTGGATGAACGGTCAGGGGGACCGGAATTGGAGGAATCCATCTGGACATCCCCGGGGCCGATTCCTGGCAAGCCCACGGCGATGGAGATCGTGTGCAACGTCGGTGCGGCGGCCGATCTCTGCAGCGCCGCACCCACCCATGGCTTTGCTGTCCGGGCTCCTCGTGGCCTTCGGCGAGGGGCCTGGGTCAGCTCGGTCAGACTTAAAAATGGAACACGTTGATCCAGGCCGTCTGCGCATTTCTGCGACGCGACGACAGGGGTGATGTCCACCCCGCTCGGGGCTGGGTGCGACATCGACGCCAGGGTCGAGCCCTGGGTCATTCGGTGGATCAGGCCTGGTGTGCAGCGCCGGCCGCTCGCATGGGTCCACCCCTGACCGAGAGTCCAGGGCGGTGTCGAGTTGATGAGCGAGGGTCGTGCGGGGAGCCTCATGGAGGCCATCACGCCGCGCGATGCGCGTCATGCGCGCGTGCTCAAGGGCTGGCGGGAACGGTGCGCGGCATCAGGTGCCGCCACGGGGTTCTGCTGCGCCGGTGCGCTTCAGGAGCGCCCAGCCGACATCGCGGGGATGCGGCTGGCAAGGACCGGGCAGGTCACTGCTGTGGTGGATGACTCGGCACGCTCGCGGCGTCGATCCTTCTGGAGGTCGAGGCCGGTCGCGCCACCCGTTCGGGACGGGAACTTCGGTTGAAGGCACGAGGCAGGTAACGACTGCGACGCCTGCAATGCTCGTCTTCTTCGAGAGGACGGAGCGGGCCAGGAGCCCTCGGGAGCCCACAGTGGAAACCGCGACGGCATCCGCGGTCAAGGCCGCGTGCGCGGCGCCTGCCGCAAGACCCCTGATCGGCGGGCCCTTGGGGCAGGCAGTTGACGGCACGAGATTCGGCGGCAGGGCCCATCTAGCGTCGCAATGGCCCGGATCGCCAGCAACGGCGCGGGGTTGACGGGCAAGGTTGCCGCCTCAGGTACCCCGACGAGGCCGGTACCGGCCTCGCTTGGCGGTGTGAGGCGCCGGCGTGCGCGCCGATGGACGGGGTTGACGAGTGACTTTGCAGTGTGACCGTGGTGACACCACGCGGCCTCCTCGTCCGTTCGGTGTCATCCGAGGGGCAGTGCAGTGCTTCTGCAGTGCCAGCGCAGTGACACCGGGACGGATCCGACGTCGAAATCGCGCCTGCAGAGGCAGGTATCCGCGTGGAGGAACGGGGTCGGTCTGTCGATCCTGAGCACTCTTTCGTTCACTCGGAGAACACCATGAACCTGATCGTGAGGGCGGTGGATGTCGGTTCCGGCAACACCAAGTTCGTCACCGGCACGGCAGACAGCGAGATCCGCTGCGCAAGCTTCCCGTCGCTGGCCTACCCGTCCAGCAACGGACAACCACTCTGGCCCGGCGGCGATGGGGCCAAGACGATGTTCATCCCGGTCGGGTCGCTTTTCTATGAAGTCGGTCCCGAGGTCAGGCTCGCGGCCGACACCTTCCGGGCGACGCAGCTGCACGACGACTACATCGAGTCGCCGGAGTACATGGCGCTGCTGCGCGGTGCGCTGCGCTCGATGCGGCAGAGCCAGATCGACCTGCTGGTCGTCGGCCTTCCGGTGGCGCTGTTCGCGGTGAAGAAGGCGGCCCTGGAGCGGGTCATGACGGGCGAGCACGATGTCGGCGGCGGGAGGAAGGTCAGTGTGGTGCGCACGCTGGCCGTTGCCCAGCCTCAGGGCGCGCTGGCCTTCTACGCGCACGCCCACGGCAAGCTTGGCGAGATCGGCAAGGAGCGCAGCCTGATCATCGATCCGGGCGCGAGAACCTTCGACTGGCTCGTCGCCCAGGGCATGCGACTGGTGGCGAAGCAGAGCCACTCCGTGAATCGGGGTGTCGCCGACGTGCTGAAGCTGCTCGCCGCCGAGATCACCAAGGACATCGGCACGCCCTTCCGCGATCTGGACGCCATCGACATGGCGCTGCGGACCGGCAAGGCCCCAGTGATCTTCCAGAAGCCCTACGACCTCAAGCGGCTGCTGCCGCTGGCCGAGAGCGTGACGGAGCAGGCCGTGTCGAGCATGAAGGAGTGGATCGAATCGCCGCACAGCCTGCAGAACATCATCCTCGTGGGCGGAGGCGCCTTCCTGTTCCGGAAGGCCGTGAAGTCGGCGTTTCCGCGCCACCGGATCCTCGAGATCAAGGAGCCTGTGTTCGCCAACGTGAGGGGGTTCCAGTTGGCCGGGATGACCTACGCGCGAACCGTGCTGGCGGCCGATCGCGACAGGTCGACCGCGGCCGAGCGCGCCGCAGGAGATGCCGCATGACCGGCCCCACCAAGACCTCGGAGCCGCCACGCATCCGGCTCGTGTTCCAGCTCGAGAGGGCGGAACTGCCTCGTCTCTATGACGAACTCGCACGGTTCCACAAGGGCGTGAAGCGCGTCGGCAGGCTGCGCACGCTGGCCTATGAGGGACTGCTGGTCCAGCAGGGCATCCTGAAGCTCCCTGGGCAGGCATCGAGCGATGTGTCCGGGTCGATCGGTTTCGACGGCGACGGGGCGGAAGTCACGAACGGACTCTTCGAGCCCGGGATCGACGGCCGGGATGGACCATGAGGAGTCGTGCGAGGTGCCGCCAGGGTAGGTCGGTAGGGGCCTCCGAGCTGGCGCAGATGGGCCGGTGCGAACGCCTGGTGGTTCTCGAATCCCTGCACGGCCCGCGTCGAAGCACTCCACAGGAAGAGGCGCGCCGGAAGGGCATTGCTGCCCATCTGCGCTTCGAACTGCAGGGTCGGCGCGCCACAGCGCCAGGCGAGGGGTCGACTCGACGACCGGGCGGGAGGTGCTTCATCGCCACGATGGTCTTCGGAGACGCATGGCAGACCCATGCGCTGCGTGACTTCAGGGACACGGTCCTGATGCCACGGCCGTGGGGGCGACGCCTGGTGGCAGCCTACTATGCCGCCGGTCCGCGACTTTGCAGAGTGCTCCAGCGCTGCCCGCCGTTGCTGTGGATGACCAGGGGCACCCTGGGTTTCGTGGCGCATGGCTGGCGGCGATGGTCGGCAAGGCGTCGACCATGAGGTTCGAGCCGATGTGGCCGTGGGTGCTGCTCCTGGCTGTTGCCTTGGCGGTCACGTGGCACCTGGTCCGGCGGCACCGCGCACGCGTCGCGGAGCGGCGGGACCGACCGGCCGGGCTGCGGGACGCCGAACTGATCTGCGTGGAGTCGCAGTTCAGGTCGAAGAGCCGCTGGCCCATCGTGGCCAGGGTGGACAGGGCCTATCGGCTGCCGAGCGGTCTGGTCGTGCTGGTTGAACTGAAGACGCGGTCGACTGCGGCGGCGAGGGCGTCGGATGTCATCCAGCTCTCGGCGCAGCGGGTGGCCGTGGAGGACGGACTCCGTGTTCGAGTGTCTGACGAGGCGTTCGTCCTCTTCCCTGGCCGGCACTCAGCGCCGCCGGCCGCACGAGTGGTCCGCTTGATGTCGCGGGAGCAAATCGAAGCCCTTGCAGCGAGGCGCCGTCGACTGATCGATGGACTCGATCGCCCGCAGTGGCCCGACAGCGAGCATGTTTGTCACGGCTGTGGGCAGCGAGCGGCCTGCGGCGCCGCTGGCGAGCGCCTGGCGGGTATGGTCCGGAGGCGCTAGAATGTCCAAAATATTCGACAATTCTTCCGGCCAAGCTGTGGACCTCTCCAACCTGGGCACCATCATCCGCGAGCGGCGCGAAGCGCTGGGGCTGACGCAGTCCCGGCTAGCACAGCTGAGCGGGCTTTCGCGGCAGACGCTGGTCGGCCTGGAAGCGGGCGCGCTGAGCGATCTGGGATTCAACCGGGTCGCGCAGGTGCTGGCGGTGCTGGGGCTGGATCTCGATCCGCCGAGCCAGGCAGCGCGCTCCCGTAAGCGGGGCCTGTGGATGGCGGCGAAGAACGCCAGCGTGAGTTACGTCCAGGAGGTGCCGCCCGACATGCTCGGCCATGCACTGGTCAGCGGCAGCGTACCGAAGGGCTACGCGGCCCACCTGACGCACCTGCTCGACGAGGCGCCGGTGCCCTTGGTGGTGATGGCCGTGGAGGAAGCCGCCGCGAACGAGGGCGTGGCCCCCAAGGCTGTGTGGCGCAACGTCGCGAAGCTCGCCAGGTCACTGGCGGTGCACCGGCAGGGCTTGTGGGCGTGATGAGAGCGTGATGAAGTCGCTGCCGTCCGGCCCCTGGGAAGTGCTGTTCCAGCGAGCGCTGCGGCTGGTCGACGACATCCAGCGCAATGGCGGGCTTTCGGACCCGTTCTGGACTTTCGGAGGCGGAACTGTCCTGATGTTCAGGTACGGACATCGCATCAGCAAGGACATCGACATCTTCGTACCGGACCCACAGTACCTCGGCTACGTGACGCCGCGACTCAGCGACACGGCGGCATCCCTGACCGAGGAGTACACGGAGATGCCGGGCTCGTTCGTCAAGCTGCAGTTCGAGGAAGGCGAGATCGACTTCGTGGCCGCACCGAACCTCACCGAAGCGGCCTGGGAGCGGTGGGACATCCAGGGTCGGCCAGTGCGCGTCGAGACGGCTGCGGAGGTGATCGCCAAGAAGATGTACCACCGCGGGGACCGTGCGACGGCGCGCGATCTGTTCGACCTCGCCATGGTGGTCGAGCGGGAGCCGGACGCGCTGGCGGCAGCCGCGCCTTTCCTCATGCGGCACCGGGACAGGTTCCTGGAGCAGATCAGGCAACCCGGGGCCGGGTTTGTGGCGACCTTCGAGGCGATCGCTGCGACTGGGTATCGGCCGAGCCTGGAGCACTGCGTCGAGGTTGCCACCGCCCACCTGTCCGCGTTAAAGGACCGATGAGCCTCGCGACGTTGCAGGCCACGAGCGGGACCGCCAGAATGTCGTTGCTGACGGTCTCAAGACGTCCCATGCGGACAAGGGGAACAGACGGGGGAACAAGTCAGTTTTCCTCGGCGCTTTTCCCAATGAGATCAACAGCTTAGGTCGCCGTTTTGGATCCCATCAGCCACCCCAAAGACACCCAAGCCCTCTATGAAGCGATGAGCTCTTAGAGGGCTTTTTCTTTCCCGCGTACCGAACCCTGTACCGGAACCCTGTACCCGAAGCCTGTACCCGGGCCTCGTCACGCGGGTCAGCGGGGCGACGGGGCTTGGGCGCCGACGGGCAGCACCCGGCGCAGCAGCCAGGCCCACATGGCGCCGCCGGCGACCTTGGCGATGAACTGCATGGCCACGATTCCCGGCATCAGGCTGCCGAAGGCGAGCGTGGGAAAGACCAGCGAGTCCACGGCCGCGCCGGCCACGTTGGAGCCGTTGGCGCGCCACAGCCAGGAGCCGCGCAGGCGTGAGAACACCGCCCAGTCGGCCAGCGAGGACAGCGAGAAGGCGATGGCCGAGGCCAGCGCGATGCCGCCGGCCGCCGGATTGAGCACCCAGGTCAGCACGCCGGTGGTGACGATGAGCGCGGCCATCTGCCAAGGCCGCAGCCGCACGTGCAGCCAGTCGCGCAGGGCCAGGTCCAGGCCGATCCACAGGAAGGCGTTGATGCCGGTCACGCCGGGCCCGAAGGCGGCCACGGCGAAGTTGGCCAGCAGCATGGCGGCCGCGTAGGCGGCGATGGCCAAGGCAAGGGTGAGGGCGGGGCGCTTCATGAGGGCGCGCAGCTTAACGCCGGCATGTCGGCCGGCCCGGCAGCAGGGGCGGGGCGCTGCGCCGTAGTGGACGGATCGCGCGGCGGATGGGCGACCAGCGGCGCCTTGCCAGCCCTTGCCTTGCCTTGCATCGCCGCCGACGAGCCGCCTGTGGCAGATCGGGATGGAAGGCCGATCGAGGAAGGCAGCGGGCGGAAGCGAAAAGGTGCAAGGCAGAGGGCGCAAGCCAGAGCGCGCCAGGCAGATCGCGCAAGGGCCAAGCAGCCTCGCTGGCCGGCTGTTCGTCTTGCGCGCTCAGGCGCCTTGGGGCGCGGCCTGCGGCGATTCGGCGATCAGCGTCTCCAGTGCGCCGTAGTCGACCGGCTTGGTCAGGTGCAGATCGAAGCCGGCCTCGCGGGCCAGGCGCTGGTCCTCGGCCGTGCCGTAGCCGCTGAGCGCGATCATGCGGGCGATGCGCCTGCCCAGCAGCCGGCGCAGCTCGCGGGCCACGGCATAGCCGTCCATGCCGCCGGGCAGCCCCAGATCGCACAGCACCACGTCGGGCGGCGCCTCCAGCGCACGGGCGATGCC
Source organism: Burkholderiales bacterium (assembly GCA_016219375.1). GTDB lineage: Bacteria > Pseudomonadota > Gammaproteobacteria > Burkholderiales > Burkholderiaceae_C > Aquabacterium. Next base: position 51,855 of record JACRNC010000019.1, on the reverse strand, counting down.
GATGCGGCCGTCCGCCGCCACGCGCACCTGGTGGCCGCACAGGCTCAGCAGCGCCTCCAGGCTCTCGGCCACGTCGGCGTTGTCCTCGATGACGAGGATGCGGCGGCTGCAGGCGGCCGGCGCGGCGGCCGGCACGTCGGTGGACAGCGGCTCGCGCGCGGCCGGCACCGACGCATCCAGCGGCAGGCTGATGGTGAAGCGCGAGCCGCGGCCCGGGCCTTCGCTGTGCACCTGGACCTCGCCGCCGTGCAGCTCGGCCAGGCCCTTGACCAGCGCCAGACCCAGGCCCAGGCCGCCGCGGCTGCGGTCGATGCTGCGGTCGGCCTGGGTGAAGGGCTCGAACAGCCGGCGCATGAAGTCGGGCTCCATGCCGATGCCGCTGTCCTCGACCACCAGCCGCACCCGGCCGCCCGCCGCATCGGCATGCAGGCGCAGGCCCACGCAGCCGCCAGCGTCGGTGAACTTGATGGCGTTGTGCAGCAGGTTGCCCACCATCTGCGCCAGCCGCGTGCGGTCGCCGTGCACCCACACCGGCGCATCGGCCACCGACAGGGCCAGCTCGATGCCGGCGGCCTCCAGCGAGGGCCGCAGGTCCAGCGCCGTCTGGCGCACCAGCTCGGCCAGGTCGCAGCGCGCCATGCGCAGCTGGATCTTGCCCTTGGCGATGCGCGAGACATCCAGCAGGTCGTCGATCAGCCGCGCCATGTGCGTGACCTGGCGCTCGATCATGTCGCGGGCGCGCTCCACGGTGGCCGGGGCGTTGCCGCTGCGGCGGATGATCTCCACCGCGTTGCGCACCGGCGCCAGCGGATTGCGCAGCTCATGGGCCAGCATGGCCAGGAAGTCGTCCTTGCGGCGGTCGGCCTCCTTGAGGGCCTCTTCAGCGGCGCGCTGCTCGGTGATGTCGGTGTGGGTGCCGAACCAGCGGTAGACACGGCCATCGGCATCGCGGATGGGCGTGGCGCGCGAGAGCATCCAGCGGTATTCGTCGTCGCGGCGCAGCAGCGGGAAACTGTCTTCCCAGATGCGGCCCTCGGCGGCGTGGCGGCGGATGCCCTGGGCCACCCGCTGGCGGTGGTCGGGGTGCACCAGGTGCAGCCAGCCGTCGCCGTTGGCCGCCAGGGGTGTGAGGCCGGAGAAGTCGAACCACTGCAGGTTGAACCAGAAGGCCAGGCCCTGCTCGTCGGCCATCCAGGCGAGCTGGGCCATGTTGTCGGCCAGGGCGCGCAGCTTGGATTCGCTCTCGCGCAGCGCGTGCTCCACAGCCACGCGGTCGGTGATGTCCAGCCCCGTGCACAAGCAGCCGCGCACCTGGTGGGCGGCGTCGCGCAGCGGCGTGGCGCTGCACAGCAGCGTGCGGCGACGGCCGCTGGGCAGCAGCACGGTGATCTCCTGATCGCGCACGTCCTCGCCGCGGGCCACGGCCTGCTGCATGGGCAGTTCGTGCGGCTGCAGCTCGCGCCCGTCGGCGCCGAAGTACCGCCGGCGCAGGCCGCCCGTCGCCGGCAGGTTCTCCGACGGGTTCTCCGACAGGTTCTCGTGCTCGTCGGCCTCGAAGATGGCGTTGGCCATGCGGTTGCCGCTGACGTGACGGCACTGCGGGTCGTAGCACACCCAGATGCCCACCGGCGTGACCTGCATCAGCCGCTCCAGCTCCTCGGCCTTCTCGCGGTAGGCCTCGGCGGTGCGGCGGCGCTCGGTGATGTCCGTGGACAGCGCGCACACGCCGTAGATGCGCCCGCCGCCGTCGCGCAGCGGGAACTTGATGGACGCATAGGCGCGCGGCCCCCCCGGGCCCTGCACCGTGTCCTCGAACTCCATTGCCTTGGCATGGGCAAGTACCGCCTGGTCCTGCGCGCGGTAGAGCGCCAGCAGCGCGCTGTCGCTGACGAAGTCCGCATCGGTCTTGCCGATGACGTCCTGCGCTGATCGGCCCAGCAGCGTGGCATGGTGGCGGTTGCTCAGCAGGAAGCGGCCCTGCGCGTCCTTGGCATAGATGGCGGCTTCGGCGTTGTCGAGGATGGACAGCAGCAGCTCGCGGTTGTGCAGCAGCTCCTGCTCGGCGCGCTTCATCTCGGTGACGTCGGCGATGGTGATGACCGCCGCCCGCGCGCGGCCCTGGGCGTCGAGCACCGGCGCGGCGCTGTAGAGCGCCATCCAGTCCTTGCCGGCCTGCGGGTGGCGCACGTGCATCTCCAGGTTGTGCACCGTCTCGCCGTGCAGCGCGCGGACGATGGGCCAGTCCTCCACCGCGAACGGCCGGCCATCGGCATGCAGGCTGCGGTAGGCCTGGTCGAAGTCGGCCAGGTCCATGCCCACCACCGCATCGGGGCTGACGCCGTGCATGCGGGCGAACGCGGGGTTGGCGGCGATGACGCGGCCGTCGGCATCGAACATGGCCAGCGCCTCGGTCATCGTCTGCATGATGGTGCGCAGCGTGACGCGCTCGGCCTCGGCGGCGTCGGCCGCCTCGCGCATCAGCTGGGCGCTGCGGCGGGCGGCCTCCTCGGCCTGGATGCGCTCGGTGATGTCGGCGCTGGTGCCGACGTGGCCCAGGAACTCGCCGTTGGCGGCGAACTGCGGGCGCGCCCAGGATTCGATGTGCCGCCAGCGGCCCAGCCCGTCACGCACGCGCACGATGGCATGGAAGGCGCGCCGCTCGCGCACGCAGCACAGGAAGTCGGCCGCGTAGGCGGCGGCATCGTCCTCATGCACCAGCGGCACCCAGCCCGAGCCGGTGACCTGCTCGGGCGTGATGCCGAAGAACTCGCAATAGGTGGCGTTGACGAAGCGCAGCGCGCCGTGCGCGTCGTGCACCCAGACGATCAGCGGCAGGCCGTCGGCCATCGTGCGGAAGCGCTCTTCCGACTCCAGCAGCCGCGAGGTGGCCTGCACACGCTCGGTCACGTCGAGGTTGACGCCTGAGAGAAAGCGCGGGCGGCCGTCGCGCCAGGTGGGCTGGGCGCGAGCCTCGATCCAGCGCAGGCTGCCGTCGGGCCGCTGGATGCGGAAGACGCACTGCAGCTGCGGCGTGCGCCCGGACAGACAGCGCTGCAGCTCGGCCTGCATGCCGGGCAGGTCATCGGGCAGCACGGCGGCCTGGAAGATGGCCTCGGGCTCGGCGGCGGGGTCGGGCTCGCGGCCGTAGATCGACCACATGGTGTCCGACCAGTAGGTGCGGCCGGCGTCGATGTCCCACTCCCACACGCCCACCTGCCCGGCCTCCTGCGCCTGGCGGAAGCGCTGCTCGCTGCGGCGCAGCTCGGCCTCGGCGGCGCGGCGGCCGGTGATGTCGGAGAACAGCAGGCCCACTTGCCGGTCCTGCGGCGCACCCAGCCGGAAGGCGTAAACGCTGAACCAGCGGCCCATTGCCGCGGCTTCCTGCTCGATGCGCACCGGCTTGCCGGTCTGGGCCACGCGGCCATAGGTATCGAACCAGAAGCGGTCCAGGCCCGGCACCAGCTCGCGCGCGGTGCGGCCGATCACGTCGGTCAGGCCGGTCTGGCGGGTGAAGGCCGGGTTGACGTCGAGGAAGCGATAGTCGGCCGCCTGGCCGGCGTCATCCAGCAGGATCTGGATGCGGCAGTAGCCCTCGTCGATGGCGTCCAGCACCTCGCGATGCACGCCGTCTGCCGTGCCCGCCGCCTGGTCCTGCCCTCCGTGCTGCCCGCTGCCATGCCACATGGATCACCTCGGGGGCGGGCGCCGAGGGCTGCCGCCGTGGCCGGCCGCGTGGGGCAGCCGGGCCGGGCCCGCCTATGGTTCGTGAAGTATTCACGGATTTTAGACGGTGCCACCTGACGGCCGGGCGGGGGCGAACCCGGCGCCCGCGCCGTGCGGCCGGACTCAGTTGTTGTTGGCCGCCAGCACCTCGGCCATGTCGGTCAGGCCCTGCAGCACCTTCTCGATGCCGTCCTGCCGCATGGTCAGCATGTGCTCGTCCAGTGCGCTGTGCAGGATGTCGGCCGCGCTGGCGCGGTGGCGGATGTGGTGGCGGATGGTGTCGTCGGCAACCAGCAGCTCGTGGATGCCCATGCGGCCCTTGTAGCCGTGGCCGCCGCAGGCCGGGCAGCCACCGCGCCGCCACAGGCGCAGCCGGCCCTGGCCGTCGCCATAGCTGTGGCGCCAGCGCGTGAGCAGCGCGTCGCGCCGGGCGGGCTCGTCGTCCTCATGGCTGGACCGCAGCCAGGCGTGGGCCATTGCGTCGATCTCGTCGTCGCCGGCCACCTCGGCGCGGCGGCATTGCGTGCACAGCCGCCGCACCAGGCGCTGCGCCAGCACGCCCAGCAGCGAGTCGGAGAAGTTGAACGGGTCCAGCCCGATCTCCAGCAGCCGGGCGATGCTCTCGGCGGCCGAGTTGGTGTGCAGAGTGGAGAACACCAGGTGGCCGGTCAGCGAGGCCTCGATGGCGATGCGCGCGGTCTCTTCGTCGCGCATCTCGCCGATCATGATCACGTCCGGGTCGGCGCGCAGGAAGGTGCGCATGGCCGCGGCGAAGGTCCAGCCGATACGCGAGTTGACCTGCACCTGGCACAGCCCCGGCTGGGTGATCTCGATCGGGTCTTCGGCCGTCCAGATCTTGCGCTCGCCGTTGTTGAGCTCGCGCAGGATGGAGTGCAGCGAGGTGGTCTTGCCGCAGCCGGTGGGCCCGCACACCACGACCAGGCCGTAGGGCTTGGCGATCACCTGGCGCAGCCGGGCCAGGTTGTCGGCATTCAGGCCGATGTCGTCCAGCGGCATGGGCTTGGCACCGCTGAGCAGGCGCAGCACCACGTCCTCCACGCCGTGCGAGGTGGGCACGATGACCACGCGCAGCTCCATTGGCGTGGTGGAAAAGCGTGAGAAATCGATCTTGCCGTCCTGCGGCTTGCGGTGCTCGGCGATGTCCAGGTCGGACATGATCTTCAGCCGCGCCACGATGGCCGGGCGCCAGCGTGCGGGCATCTCCAGATAGGGCACCAGCGTGCCGTCCACGCGGAAGCGGATCACTACCGGGGTGGCCGGGCCGGTGGCCTCGATGTGGATGTCCGAGGCATGCCGCTGCACCGCGTCCTCGATCATCGTGTGCACCAGGCGCACCAGGGCGCTGCTGCTTTCGGTGATGACCTCGTCGTCGGCCGGCAGCGGGGCTGATGCGGCGGCCTGGGCCGAGAGCTCGGCAGCCAGCTCCTCGATGGCGTGCTCCTGCTTGATCTGCGCCTGGCGGCGGCGCTCGTAGGCCTGGGCCACGGCGCGGTCCAGCGTTTGCGGCAGGGCCATCACCGGCAGGATGCGCAGGTTGGTCAGGAAGCGCATCTCATCGAGCAGTGGCCGCGCCCAGGGGTCGTCCACGGCCACGACGAGCGTGCCCGGGCGGCGTAGCAGCGGCAGCGCGCGCTGGCGGCGTGCGAAGGCCTCAGGCAGCGCGGCCAGAGCTTCAGGCTCCGGCTGCAGCTCGGCGGTGTCCACCACCGGCATGCTCATGGTGGCGGCGAGGGCCACGTTGAGCTCGGCGGGCGTGACCAGCCCGGCGTCCTGCAGCAGTTGGCCCAGCGGCTGGTGCGGCTGCTGGCTGCGCTGGCGGGCCAGCGCCTGCTGCAGTGCCTCGGGCTGGAGGCTGCCGTTGGCCACCAGCACCTCGCCCAGCCGCCAGTCGTGCAGCAGGTGCACCTGCGCATTGGCGGCGTGCCAGACGGCGTCCAGGTCGGCCAGCACCACGGCCTGGCCGTCCGGCGTGCAAAAGTCGCGCGCGGCCCGGTGGGCGGGCAGGGCATCGTCGGCCAGATCAGCGGGGATGGTGCGGGCGAAGGAGGTCATGCAGGCGTCAAGAATGGTCAGCCTGTCGATCTTCGCCCCAAGGGCCGGCGGCGATGCGCCGATCAGCGGCGGCCGGCGTGGGCAAATTGACCTGTCTCAGCGCTTGAGCAGCGTGCGGGCGATGCCGCGCAGGATGTGCACCTCTTCCTCGGTCAGCACGGTGCGGTTGAGCAGCTGGTTCAGGCGCGGCATCAGCTTCTTGGGCGCGGCCGGGTCGAGGAAGCCGATGTGCTCCAGCGCCTGCTGCCAGTGCTGCAGCACGCCCTGCACCGCATCCGCCCCCGCCCAAGTGGGCTCGACGCGGCGCGGCTGCACCTCGAAGCCACCCAGAGCCTGCCGCCATTCATAGGCGATGACCTGCACCGCCTGCGACAGGTTCAGCGACCCATATCCCGGTGCGGTGGGCACGCTCAGGCACTGGTGGCAGCGGTAGACATCGTCGTTGGACAGGCCGTAGCGCTCGCAGCCGAAGACGAAGGCCACGCGGTGGCCGGTGGTGGACAGATCTGCCAGCGCCGGACGCGGTGCCGCCGTGGGCGGGCCGAAGTCGCGCGGCGTCATCGCCGTGGCACAGGCCCAGGTGATGCCCTTAAGCGCCTCGGCCAGCGTGGGCACGATGCGCGCGCGGGTCAGCACGTCGGCCGCGCCGCTGGCCATGGCCACCGTCTCCTCGCGGCTCAGCACATCGGCAAAGCGCGGCGCCACCAGCACCAGCTCGGCAAAACCCATCACCTTGATGGCGCGGGCCGCGGCACCAACGTTGCCGGCATGGCTGGTGCCCACCAGCACGAAGCGTGTCGGATCCGTCACGGCCGCAGGGCAGGGGGGCACAGAAGACACGTCGGCGGCAGCTCGGTCGGTAGAATCCCGCAATTATCCGTGGCGCTCCGTGCGCCACCGCCTGCGGGCCAGCCGCAGTGCCGCTCTTTCGTCACCGTCGCCCCGCATCTCCTCGCACCGGCCGTCCGCCTGGATGGCCGCGTGCCGCTCACCGCTTCACAAGGCCAGCCATGTCCCAAGCCCTGCATCCCATGCTCAACATCGCCATCAAGGCCGCGCGCGCCGCCGGGGCGATCATCAACCGGGCCTCGCTGGACCTGGAGCGCATCGGGATCAGCAGCAAGGCGCCCAACGACTTCGTCACCGAGGTCGACGAAGCGGCCGAGAACGTCATCATCGACACGCTGCTGACCGCCTATCCGGGGCACGGCATCCTGGCCGAGGAATCCGGCCGCGCGCGGGGCGCCAAGGACAGCGACTACGTCTGGATCATCGATCCGCTGGACGGCACCACCAACTTCATCCACGGCTTTCCGGTCTACGCGGTGTCCATCGCGCTGACCTTCCGCGGCCAGATCCAGCAGGCCGTGGTCTACGACCCGGCGCGCAACGACCTCTTCTACGCGTCCAAGGGCAAGGGCGCGTATCTGAACGACCGGCGCATCCGCGTCTCCAAGCGCGCGCGCATGGCCGAGTCGCTGATCGGCACGGGCTTTCCGTTCCGCCGCGGCGACAACTTCCAGCGCTACCTCAAGATGTTCGAGCTGCTGATGCCGCTGTGCGCCGGGCTGCGCCGGCCTGGCGCGGCATCGCTGGATCTCTGCTACGTGGCTGCCGGCTACTACGAGGGCTTCTTCGAGACGGGCCTGAGCCCCTGGGACATCGCCGCAGGCGCACTGATCATCACCGAGGCCGGTGGCCTGATCGGCAACTTCACCGGCGAGGCTGACTTCCTCTACCAACGCGAGGTCGTGGCCGGCAACCCGCGCATCTATGGCCAATTGGTGAGCCTGCTGGCGCCCTTCAGCCGCGTCATCAAGGACGAGAAGGAAGACAAGGAGGATGGCGCCCGCGGCGAGGCGCCGGCCAGTGCGACCGCCCGGGCAGAAGACGATGCGCCGCTGCGGGCGCTCAAGCGCGCGGTGGAAGACGCCGTGGCCCAGGGCGCCGAGGAGCCGCGCACCAGCGACGTGGCCGGCGAGCAGGCCGGCAGCGACGACGAGACGGCCGATGACTCGCAAGCCACCGGCCGGGCGCAGGCCGCACCGCCTGCAGTCAAGCGCGCCCCGGTGCGCATCCGCAAGGCCGATCTGCCGCCCGCGCCGCCGGCCGATGAGGGCCGCCGGCCCGCCCCCGTGCGCCGCGAGGATCGCCCCGGCGACGAGCGACGCGGCCCGCGCCATGCCGACGAGCGGCCCCAGCGCCCGGCCCGCGAGGGCGGCGCCGGCCGCAGCCCGTATGAGCCGGCCGGCGGCCCCCGTGGCCGTGCCGCGGGCAAGTCTGCCGGCCCGGCTGCCCGCAAGACCGGCCGCCCGGGCCCGCGCGGCCCGCGCTGAGGCGCAGGCAAGCGCCTTCAAGGGGCGGCGCACCCGCCTTCGCCCGTCCTCGGCCCGCCCGCGCGCTGGCTGTGCTGCCTGCACGAGCCGGTGAAGGAGCTGGCCGATGGTTGCGGTACCGCACGGCGCCAGCCGGCGGCACCTCTCTTGCCGGTGAGGCCCGCATCCCCGGCTGGCTCGTGGCCGCCTGCTCGCCCCGCATGGGGCAGCGGCGCGGTGCAGACGCAGGCACGCCGGGCCCGCGACACCGCGCTGCCGCATGCCGGCCGCCATCAGGAGGGCTCCATATGTTCCGATTCATGTTCCGCGCCGCCGCGCTCGGCGCCCTGGGCATGGCCGCCTACCGCGGCTACCAGTACTGGCAGGCCCAGCAGAAGCGGGCCGAGCTGCCCGAAGGCCGCGCCACCGGCCAGGGCACGCCCGTCCAGTCCTGGGAGGGCAGCAGCGCCGCCGACACCGCCGGCCTGGACGCCGCCCGCCGCTCGCTGCGCGAGCAGGACGGCGACACGCCCGTTGCGCTGGAGGCCACCATCGCCAACGCCGGCAGCGACGAGCCCGGCCCGCCGGAGGCGGAGAACCCTTTCCCCTCCGGCAACCCCACCCCGCTGCACACCGGCCCGGCGCCGGGGGGCTGAGCGCCCGCGGCGATCTGCTGCGGCCGGCAGGCGCGGCGCCCGCTTGGGCTACAGTGCTGGCCCCTTTTTGCGATCCGCCACGCCGCAGGCGACTTCGTCCCGCCGCCCGGCGGGCGCCGCGGCATGCACCTGCCCGGCATGACCGATACCGCCCCCGCCGCCGCGCCGGCTCATCCGCAAGCCGATCCCCTGCGCGATCCCGACCGCTTCGCGGGCCATACGCCGATGATGTCGCAATATTTGCGAATCAAAGCGGACTTCCCCGACACGCTGGTCTTCTACCGGATGGGGGATTTCTACGAGCTGTTCTTCGATGACGCGCGCAAGGCGCACCGGCTGCTCGACATCACGCTGACCACGCGCGGGCAGAGCAACGGCGAGCCGGTGGTGATGGCCGGCGTGCCGGTGCATGCGGTGGAGAGCTATCTGGCCAAGCTGATCCGCCTGGGCGAGGCGGTGGCCATTGCCGAGCAGGTGGGCGACGTCGCCACGGCCAAGGGACCGGTGGAGCGCAAGGTGGTGCGCGTGGTCACGCCCGGCACCGTCACCGACACCGAGCTGCTGGCCGAGCGGGCCGACGCCATCCTGCTGGCCGTGGCCTCCACGCGCCCGCCAGCGCCGGGCAAGCCGGGCCGCCCGCGCCACGGCCTGGCCTGGCTGGGCCTGACCACCGGTGAGATCGTGCTCACCGAGTGCGAGGACACCGAGCTGCCCGCCTGGCTGGCTCGGCTGCAGCCGGCCGAGATCCTGGCTGACCGCGACCGCGTCGGCCCGGCGCTGGCCCAGGCGCGCGCGCCGCTCACGCACCGGCCGACCTGGCAGTTCGACGCCGCTCTGGGCCAGCGCAAGCTCTGCGAGCAGCTGGGCGCCACCACGCTGGCCGGCTACAACGCCGACGGCCTGCCGCTGGCCCATGCCGCCGCATCGGCCCTGCTGAGCTTTGCCGAACACACCCAGGGCAGGGCGCTCACGCACGTGCGCGGCCTGCGCGTGGAGCGCAGCAGCGAGCTGCTGGACCTGCCGCCGGCCACGCAGCGCAACCTGGAGCTGCTGCAGACCCTGCGCGGCGAGGACGCGCCCACGCTGCTGTCGCTGCTGGACACCTGCCGCACCGGCATGGGCAGCCGCGCGCTTCGCCACTGGCTGACCCACCCCCGCCGCGACCGCAGCCTGGCCACCGCGCGGCTGGATGCCATCGACGTGCTGCGCGCGCACGGCGTCGAATCCCTGCGCGATGCGCTGCGCCACATCAGCGACGTGGAGCGCATCACCGCCCGCATCGCCCTGCGCCAGGTGCGCCCGCGCGAGCTGGCTGGCCTGCGCAGCACGCTGGCCGGGCTGCCCGCCCTGCGCGCCACGCTGCCGCAGGCGGGCTGCACGCTGCTGGATCAGTGCGCGGCCGCGCTCACGCCCGACGCCTCACTGGCCGATCTGCTGACCCGCGCCATTGCCGAGGAGCCCGCCGTGCTGCTGCGCGACGGCGGGGTCATCGCGCCCGGCTTCGATGCCGAGCTGGACGAGCTGCGCGCCATCGCGCAGAACTGCGACGCCTTCTTGCTCGACCTGGAGGCCCGCGAGCGAGCCCGCACCGGCATCGCCAATCTGCGGGTGCAGTTCAACCGCGTGCACGGCTTCTACATCGAGGTCACCAGCAGCAACGCCGACCGCGTGCCGGCCGACTACCGGCGCCGGCAGACGATGAAGAACGCCGAGCGCTTCATCACCCCGGAGCTCAAGGCCTTCGAGGACAAGGCGCTGTCCGCGCAGGAGCGGTCCCTGGCGCGCGAGAAGCTGCTCTACGAGCAGCTGCTGGACGCGCTGATGCCGCACCTGGCCGTGCTCACCGCGCTGGCCCGCGCCCTGTCCACGCTGGACGTGCTGGCTGCGCTCGCCGAGCGCGCCACCACGCTGGACTGGACGCGCCCGCAGTTCGCCCCGCACCCGTGCATCGAGATCGAGCAGGGCCGCCACCCGGTGGTCGAAGCCCGGCTGCAGGAGACGGGCGCCGGCCGCTTCATGCCCAACGACTGCCGGCTGGATGCCAATCGGCGCATGCTGCTGATCACCGGGCCCAACATGGGCGGCAAGTCGACCTTCATGCGCCAGGTGGCGCTGATCGCACTGCTGGCCTCCATCGGCTCCTTCGTGCCGGCGCGCGCCTGCCGGCTGGGGCCCATCGATGCCATCCACACCCGCATCGGCGCGGCCGACGACCTGGCCAATGCGCAGTCCACCTTCATGCTGGAGATGGTGGAGGCCGCCTCCATCCTGCACAGCGCCACCGAGCAGTCGCTGGTGCTGATGGACGAGATCGGCCGGGGCACCTCCACGCTGGACGGCCTGGCCCTGGCCGGCAGCATCGCCAGCCACCTGCATGACCGCAACCGCGCCTTCACGCTGTTCGCCACGCACTACTTCGAGCTGACGGCCTTTGCCCAGAAGCACCCGCGCGCCGTCAACGTGCACGTGGGCGCGGCCGAATCAGGCGACGACATCGTCTTCCTGCACGACATCCGCCCCGGGCCGGCCAGCCGCAGCTATGGCGTGCAAGTTGCTCGCCTGGCCGGCATGCCCGCGGGCGTGATCCGCCAGGCGCGGGCGGCACTCGATGCGCTGGAGGCCGACGAGCGCCGCGCGCAAAAGCAGATCGATCTCTTCGCCCTGGCCCCGGCCGAGCCCGAGCCGCCCGTGATCGAGGCCGCGCCGAGCGAGCTGCAGCGCCTGCTGGCCGCCATCGAGCCTGATACCCTGACCCCTCGCGAAGCGCTGGATGCGCTCTACCGACTCAAAGCCATCGCCCAGCCATGACCTATTGCGTCGCCATGCGCCTGAACACCGGGCTCGTGTTCCTGTCGGACTCGCGCACCAATGCGGGGCTCGACCAGATCAGCACCTTCCGCAAGATGACGGTCTACGAGCAGCCGGGCGACCGGGTGATGGTGATGCTCTCGGCCGGCAACCTGGCCATCACCCAGGCGGTCAAGCAACTGCTCAACACCGAGTCCATCGACAGCCCGGAGGGCCCGGTCACCATCTGGAACGCCCGCAGCCTCTTCGACTGCGCCCGCATCGTGGGCAGCGCGGTGCGCAAGGTGCATGCGCGCGATGCGCAGGCGCTCAAGCACCACGGCATCGAGTTCAACGTCAACCTGATCTTCGGCGGCCAGATCCGCGGCGAAACGATGCGGCTCTTCAACATCTATGCCGCGGGCAACTTCGTCGAGGCCGGCATCGAGGGCGTGTGCTACTTCCAGATCGGCGAGTCCAAGTACGGCAAGCCGGTGATCGACCGCGTGGTCACGCCCAACACGCCGCTGCAGGAGGCGGCCAAGTGCGCGCTGATCTCGATGGACTCCACGCTCAAGTCCAACCTGTCGGTCGGCCTGCCGCTGGACCTGCTCGTCTACGAGGCCGACAGCCTGCGCGTGGACAAGCTCATCCACATCGATGAGGGCAACGCCTACTTCCGCATGATCCGCAGCACATGGGGCCAGCGGCTGCGGCAGGTGTTCGACTCCATCCCGGATCCGACCTGGCAGCCCGACGTGCCCGGCCATGAGCTGGCGCCGCCGCCGCAGGCCCAGGCCATGAACCCGCTGATGCGCATCCAGGCCCCGCAGGGCTGATCCGCGGGGCCAGCGGCGGCGGCAAGGCCTGCCGCCCGGCGCGCCTTCTTGCGGCTGCTTCTACCGGCGCCGGCCGTGCAGCGCAGCCGCTGCGGGCCTGTCCATCCCTTGACTGCAAGGGCCGCCCCGCCCGGTGCGGGGCCGGGTACTGCACCCGCTCGCCTACAGTGCCCGCGTAGTGGGCGCCAGAGCCCTCGCCTGAAGTTGTTCCATGCTCGCATTCGATCGCGCCAAGGAGAACCGGCTGCTGGTCACCATCGTCCTGATGATGGCCGGCATCCTGTGGATGGACCTGCAGACCCGGCTGGGTCTGGCCGAGTGGATCCTCTATCTGCTGCCGGTCGGGCTGTGCCTGCGCCAGCGGCGGGCATCGCTGCCGCTCTACATCGTCGCCGTCTCGTCCGCGCTGACCATCGCGGGCTTCTTCGCCTCGCCGCCCGGCTATGCGGTGGAGATCGCCGGCATCAACCGCGCCATCGGCATCGTGGCGATGGCGGTGATCGGCTATCTGGTGCGCTACATGATCATCGCCCGCGAGCGCGAGCGGCTGGACTCATGGATCCAGCAGGGCCGCGCCGCGGTGGGCCAGGCCGTGCTGGGCCAGCAGACGGTGGCCGATGTGGCCACCAAGGCCACAGCTGCGCTGGCCGGCTACCTGGGCGCCGTGGTGGCCGCGCTCTACCGTGTCGATGGCGAGCGCCTGCTGCTCGAAGGTGGCTGGGCGCTGGACAGCGCCGGCGATCTGCCGCGCATCCTGCAGCGCGGCCAGGGCCTGGCTGGGCAGATGGCCGTCAGCGGCGAGGCGCGCGTGGTGCAGGGGCTAGCCGAATCGCACCTGCGCATCAGCTCGGCCCTGGGCAGCTCCGAGCCGCGCCACATCGTCATCCTGCCGGCCACGGCCGACCTGCAGGTCTGTGGCGTCGTCGAGCTGGGCCTGCTGCATCTGCCGGTCGATGAGGCGGAGCTGCTGGCCCTGTGCCGCGCCCTGGCCGAGCCCATCGGCGCGGCGCTGCAGGCCGCGCTGTATCGCCAGCGCCAGGCCGATCTGCTGGAAGAGACCCAGCGCCAGGCCGAAGAGCTGCAAGCCCAGCAGGAGGAGCTGCGCGTCTCCAACGAGGAGCTCGAGGAGCAAAGCCGCGCGCTGCGCGAATCGCAGAGCCGCCTGGAAGACCAGCAGGCCGAGCTGGAGACGACCAACGTGAGGCTGGAAGAGCAGACCGAGCGGCTGGAGCGCCAGAAGCAGGAGCTGCTCGTCACCCAGCGCGCCATGCGGCTCAATGCCGACAAGCTGGAGCAGGCCAACCGCTACAAGTCGGAGTTCCTGGCCAACATGTCGCACGAGCTGCGCACGCCGCTCAACAGCTCGCTGATCCTGGCCAAGCTGCTGGCTGACAACCGCAACGGCAACCTCACGCCCGATCAGGTGCGCTATGCCGAGTCCATCCTGTCGGCCAACAACGACCTGCTCACGCTGATCAACGACATCCTGGACCTGGCCAAGATCGAATCCGGCCATGCCGACACGCAGATCGAAGCCGTGGCGCTGGAGACGCTGCTGGCCCGGCTGCAGGACACCTTCGCGCCCATCGCGGCCGACCGTGGCCTGGGCTTCTCCATCGACGTGGAGCCGGCCGCGCCCGCGACGCTGGTGACCGACCCGCAGCGCCTGTTGCAGATCCTGCGCAACCTGCTGTCCAACGCCTTCAAGTTCACCGAGGCCGGCGAGGTGCGGCTGCAGGTGCGCGCCCAACCGGGGCAGCGCATCGCCTTTGCCGTGCGCGACACCGGCGTGGGCATCCCACCCGAGCAGCAGGCCATCATCTTCGAGCCCTTCCGCCAGGCCGATGGCTCCACCAGCCGCAAGTACGGCGGCACCGGCCTAGGCCTGTCCATCTCGCGCGAGCTGGCCCGGCTGCTGGGCGGCGACATCACGGTACACAGCCAGCAGGGGCAGGGCAGCACCTTCACGCTGGACATCCCGGTGGTGGCCGAGCCGGCTGCGGGCGCTGCATCGTCCACCGCATCCGCTGCCCACAACGCCCCGGCCGCGCCCCCGGCTCAATCGGTGCAGGCCCCTGCGGCAGCAGCCCTGCCGGAAGGGGCGGGCTCCGCCCCGGCGCCAGCGGCTGGGGTGCAGCGGCCGCTGTCTGTCACGCCCGCCGTCGCGCCAGCCGGCGCTGCCACCCCCGCAACCGCCACCCACGGCATCGAGGACGACCGCCACCGGGCCCGCCCGGGCCGCCTGATCCTGGCGGTGGAGGACGACCCGCACTTCGCCCGCGTGCTCTACGACCTGGTGCACGAGATGGACTTCGACTGCGTGCTCAGCGCCTCGGGCCGCGAGGCGCTGGAGCTGGCCCGCACGCTGCAGCCCGCCGGCGTGCTGCTCGACGTCGGCCTGCCCGATGAATCTGGCCTGAGCGTGCTGGAGCGCCTCAAGCGCGACCCGGCCACGCGTCACATCCCCGTGCACATGCTGTCGCTGCACGACCGTGCGCAGACCGCGCTGGAGCTGGGCGCGGTGGGCTACCTGATGAAGCCGCTGGCCCGCGAGCAGATCGCCCAGGCCGTGCACAAGCTGCAGGCCAAGCTGCAGCAGCGCCTGCATCGCATCCTGGTGGTCGAGGACGACCCGGCGCTGCGCGACAACATCGGCCTGCTGCTCAAGACCGATCAGGTCGAGATCGACGCCGTCGGCACGGTGGCCGATGCGCTGGATCACCTGTCGCGCCAGACCTATGACTGCATGGTGATGGACCTGGCGCTGCCCGATGCCTCCGGCTACGACCTGCTGGAGCGCATGGCCGAAGGCGGGCACTACGCCTTTCCGCCGGTCATCGTCTACACCGGCCGTGTGCTCAGCGCCGACGAGGAGCAGCGCCTGCGCCGCTATTCGCGCTCCATCATCATCAAGGGCGCGCGCTCGCCGGAGCGGCTGCTCGACGAGGTGACGCTCTTCCTGCACAGCGTGGAGTCGGCCCTGCCGCCTGACCAGCAGCGCCTGCTGCGCGAGGCCCGCCAGCGCGACAGCGTGCTCGACGGCCGCACCATCCTGCTGGCCGAGGACGACGTGCGCAACATCTTTGCGCTCTCGAGCGTGCTGGAGCCGCTGGGCGTCAAGCTGGAGATCGCGCGCAATGGCCGCGAGGCCCTGGACCGCCTGGCCGGCGGCACGCGCGTCGATCTGGTGCTGATGGACATCATGATGCCGGAGATGGACGGCCTGACCGCCATGCGCGAGCTGCGCCGCCGGCCCAAGCACGCCAAGCTGCCGGTCATCGCGCTGACCGCCAAGGCCATGCCCGAGGACCGCCAGCACTGCCTGGATGCGGGTGCGGACGACTACATCTCCAAGCCCATCGACGTCGACAAGCTGGTGTCGCTGTGCCGGGTGTGGATGCCCAAGTGATGAGCCGGCCGGGCGCGGGGCAGGGGAGCGGCGGCGTGAGCGAAGACGAGATCTTCGACATCGAGATCCGGCTGCTGCTGGAAGGCATCTACCTGCGCTACCAGCATGACTTCCGCAACTACGCCGTGGCCTCGCTGCGCCGCCGGCTGCGCCAGGCGCTGCAGCACTTCGGCTGCGAGCGGCTGTCGCAGCTGCAGGACCGGCTGCTGCGCGAGCCCGAGGTCTTCGCCCAGGCGCTGTCCTACTTCACCGTGCAGGTCAGCGAGATGTTCCGCGACCCGGAGTACTTCCGCACCCTGCGCGACGAGGTGCTGCCGGTGCTGTCCACCTATCCGTCGATCAAGGTCTGGGTGGCCGGCTGCAGCAGCGGCGAGGAGCTGTGGTCGCTGGTCATCCTCTTTGCGGAGACCGGCCTGCTGCCGCGCACGGTGTTCTATGCCACCGACATCAACCCGCATGCCCTGCGCCAGGCCGAGGCCGGCGTCTACCCGCTGGAGCGGCTGGCCCGCTTCAGCGCCAACTACCTTCAGGCCGGCGGCACCGGCTCGCTGTCCGATCATTACGTCGCCGCGTACGACGCCGCCGTCTTCGGGCGCTCGCTGGGCGCGCGCGTGCTCTTCGCCGACCACAGCCTGGCCACCGACAGCGTGTTCTCGGAGGTGCATCTTGTCTCCTGCCGCAACGTGCTGATCTACTTCAACCGTGAGCTGCAGGACCGCGCCATCGGCCTGTTCCGCGAGGCGCTGGTGCACAAGGGCTTCCTGGGCCTGGGCAGCCGCGAGAGCCTGGCCTTCACCGCCCACGCCGACGCCTTCGACGCCGTGTGGCCGCAGCAGCGCATCTACCGCAAGCGTTGAGCCTCCGCACGGCCCACCCCGCACCGACCGACACCTTCGACCGACACGCTTCGACCGACGCGCACCGACCGACGCGCACCGACCCGAGCCAGCCGCGCCTGCCATGTCCGCCCGCCCGACCTCCCTGCCCACGCCGCCCGCGCTGCCCGAGGGTGTGCCGCGCGCGAGCCGCTACGACGCCGTGGTCATCGGCGCGTCCGCCGGCGGCGTGGACGCGGTCGGTCAGCTGCTGGCCGCGCTGCCGGCCGGCTGCCCGCTCGCGGTGCTGGTGGTCATCCACATCCCGGCCGAGCGGCCCAGCCTGCTGGCCGGCCTGTTCGCCGCCCGCTGCGCTCTGCCGGTGGTCGAGGCCTGCGACAAGGCGCCCATCCGCGCCGGCGAGGTGCTGATCGCCCCGCCCGACTACCACCTGCTCGTCGAGCCCGACCACACCGTGGCACTGTCGATGGACGAGCCGGTGCTGTACTCGCGCCCGGCCATCGACCCGCTGTTCGAGTCGGCCGCCATCGCCTGGGGCCCCCGGCTGCTCGCCGTGCTGCTGACCGGCGGCAGTGCCGACGGCAGCCAGGGGCTGGCCGCGGTGCGGCGCTGCGGCGGCACCGCCTGGGTGCAGGACCCGGCCACCGCCGCCGTGCCCACCATGCCGGCCGCGGGCCTGGCCGCAGCCGGCGCCGATGCCGTGCTCGACCTGCCGGAGATGGCACGCCGGCTGACCACCTGCTGTAGGGGATGATCATGGACACCACCGTACTCGTCGTCGACGACATCCCGGCCAATCTGGTTGCCATGCAGGCCCTGCTGCAGGAGCCCGGCGTGCGCGTGATCACCGCCGCCTCCGGCCCCGCCGCGCTGGAGTCGCTGCTGCTGCACGACGTGGCCGTGGCCCTGCTCGACGTGCACATGCCCGGCATGGACGGCTTCGAGCTGGCCGAGCTGATGCGGGGCGCCGAGCGCACCCGCCACGTGCCGCTGATCTTCCTGACCGCCGCCGCCGAAGACCAGCAGCGGCTCTTCCGCGGCTATGACGCCGGGGCGGTGGACTTCCTGCACAAGCCCATCGAGCCGCACGTCATCGCCAGCAAGGTGCGCATCTTCGTGGACATGCACCGCCAGCGCCGGCAGCTGGCCGAGCAGCGCGATGCGCTGCAGGAGTCGCTGCGCATCAACGAGCTCTTCACCGCCGTGCTCAGCCACGACCTGCGCAACCCGCTGTCGGCCATCCGCATGACCGGCCGGCTGCTGGAGCGCCAGGCTGGCGAGCTGCCCGTCGTGCGCGAGGCCGCCGAGCGCATCAACCAGTGCAGCGAGCGCATGGCCCGCATGATCGACCAGCTGCTGGACTGCGCCCGCCTGCGTGCCCAGGGCCTGCGCCTGGATGCGCAGACGCTGGATGTGGCCGAGCTCACGCGCCGCGTGCTGGCCGAGTTCACCGGCCGCAGTACCTCACGCCTGGAGCTGCAGGCCCAGGGCGACCTGCGGGCGCGGCTGGATGGCGACCGCATCGCCCAGGTGCTGTCCAACCTGGTGGGCAACGCGGTCGAGCACGGCCAGCCCGACTGGCCCGTCCAGGTGCGCCTGGACGGCAGCAGCGCCACCGAGGTGGTGATCGAGGTGGCCAACGGCGGTGACATCCCCACGGCCACGCGCGATACGCTGTTCCAGCCTTTCCACTCCAGCCGCACCGACAGCGCGCCCGCGCGCGGGCTGGGCCTGGGGCTCTTCATCGTCGATCAGTTCACCCGCGCGCATGGCGGCACGGTGCAACTGGCCGCCGCGCCTAAAGGCTGGACCTGCATCCGCGTGCGGCTGCCCAGGCAGCCCGCCGCCGCAGGGCAGAGCCCGCGCACCGAGTTCCCCGGCATGGCGGGGCAGAAGCCGGCCGGCGAACTCTCCGGCTTGCCCGGCCTGGCATCGCGCCCGGGCGCGGAGGCCGCAGACGCGCCAGCCCCGTCGCGACAGACTGCCGGATAGCCTGCCCGGCGCACCCCTGTGGCGCCCGGGCGGCCAGACCCCGCCGCCTATAATGCCGATTTACCACCGCAGCAGTCTCCCGGCAGGGCAGGCTGCCTGTCGCGCACATGACCAAGTTCGTCTTCGTCACCGGTGGCGTGGTGTCCTCGCTGGGCAAGG
Source organism: Burkholderiales bacterium (assembly GCA_016219375.1). Classification (GTDB taxonomy): domain Bacteria; phylum Pseudomonadota; class Gammaproteobacteria; order Burkholderiales; family Burkholderiaceae_C; genus Aquabacterium. The sequence continues at coordinate 33,066 of JACRNC010000019.1, read as the reverse complement.
GCATCGCCGCTGCGTCGCTGGCCGCCATCCTCGAATCGCGCGGCCTGCGCGTGACCCTCATCAAGCTCGACCCCTACATCAACGTCGACCCGGGCACCATGTCGCCGTTCCAGCACGGCGAGGTGTTCGTGACCGATGACGGGGCCGAGACCGACCTGGATCTTGGCCACTACGAGCGCTTCATCACCACGCGGATGAAGCGGGCCAACAACTTCACCACCGGCCAGATCTACAAGAGCGTCCTCGAGAAGGAACGCCGTGGCGACTACCTGGGCAAGACGGTCCAGGTCATCCCCCACATCACCAACGAGATCCAGGATTTCGTGCGCCGCGGCGCCGGCGTCGGCACGGCCGAGGCGGTGGATGTGGCCATCGTCGAGATCGGCGGCACCGTGGGCGACATCGAGTCGCTGCCCTTCCTGGAGGCCGTGCGCCAGATGAGCCTCAAGCAGGGCCCGTCCAACACGGCCTTCGTGCACCTGACCTACGTGCCCTTCATCGCCGCGGCCGGCGAGCTCAAGACCAAGCCCACGCAGCACACCGTGCAGAAGCTGCGCGAAATCGGCATCCAGCCCGATGCCCTGCTGTGCCGGGCCGACCGCCCCATCCCCGAGGACGAGCGCGAGAAGATTTCGCTGTTCACCAACGTGGCCGAGTCGGGCGTCATCTCGGTGTGGGACGCAGACACGATCTACAAGGTGCCGCGCATGCTCCACGAGCAGCGCCTGGACGAGCTGATCTGCACCAAGCTGCAGCTCTTCACCAAGCCGGCGGACCTCTCGCGCTGGGACCACCTCGTCTACGAGGTCGAGCATCCGCAGCGCCAGGTCACCATCGCCATGTGCGGCAAGTACACCGACCTGTCGGACTCGTACAAGTCGCTCAACGAGGCCCTGCGCCACGCCGGCATCCAGAACCACGCGCGGGTCAACATCGAGTACGTCGACTCCGAGACGCTCACGCCCGAGACGGCGCGGCAGCTGGAGCGCTTCGACGCCATCCTCGTGCCCGGCGGCTTCGGCAAGCGCGGTGTGGAGGGCAAGATCTGCGCGGCGCAATATGCCCGCGAGCACGGCATCCCGTACCTGGGCATCTGCCTGGGCATGCAGGTGGCCACCATCGAGTACGCCCGTCACAAGGCCGGCCTGGACGGCGCCAACAGCACCGAGTTCGACCCCGAGACGCCGCACCCGGTCATCGCCCTGATCGACGAATGGCAGGACGCCGACGGCACCGTGCAGAAGCGCGACGCCAGCTCGGACCTGGGCGGCACCATGCGCCTGGGCGCGCAGAGCTCCGATGTGAAGCCCGGCACCATCGCGCACCGCATCTACGGCGACGTGGTCACCGAGCGCCACCGCCACCGCTACGAGGCCAACGAGCATTACCTGGACCGGCTGCAGCAGGCGGGCCTGGTCATCTCCGCCATTACCCAGCGCGAGAAGCTCACCGAGGTGATCGAGCTGCCCACCAGCACCCACCCCTGGTTCGTCGGCGTGCAGTTCCACCCCGAGTTCAAGTCCACGCCCTGGGACGGCCATCCGCTGTTCAACAGCTACATCCAGGCAGCCATCGCGCATCAAGAGGCCCACCACGAAGCGCATCAAGGGGCTCGGCAAGAGCCTCACCAGCAAAGCCGCCAAGGCTGAGGAGCGCTCATGAAGCTCTGCGGATTCGATGTCGGCCTGGACCGGCCCTTCTTCCTGATCGCCGGGCCCTGCGTGGTCGAGTCGGCGCAGCTTCAGCTCGACGTGGCTGGCCAGCTCAGGGAGATCACCAGCGCCCTGGGCATCCCCTTCATCTTCAAGTCGAGCTACGACAAGGCCAACCGCTCTTCCGGCACGTCCTTCCGCGGCCCGGGCATGGAGCAGGGCCTGGAGATCCTGGCCCGCGTCAAGCGCGAGATCGGCGTGCCGGTGCTGACCGACGTGCACACCGAGGCCGAGGTGCCGGCCGTGGCCGCCGTGGTCGATGTGCTGCAGACGCCGGCGTTTCTCTGCCGCCAGACCGACTTCATCCGTGCGGTGGCGCAAAGCGGCAAGCCGGTCAACATCAAGAAGGGGCAGTTCCTCGCGCCCCACGACATGAAGAACGTGATCGACAAGGCCCGCGCCGCCGCGCGTGACAAGGGCCTGGCCGACGACGTGTTCATGGCCTGCGAGCGCGGCGTGAGCTTCGGCTACAACAACCTGGTGTCCGACATGCGCAGCCTGGCCATCATGCGCGAGACCGGCGCGCCGGTGGTCTTCGACGCGACCCACTCCGTGCAGCTGCCGGGCGGGCAGGGCACGTCCAGTGGCGGTCAGCGCGAGTTCGTGCCTGTGCTGGCGCGCGCGGCCGTGGCCGTGGGCATCTCGGGCCTCTTCATGGAAACCCACCCCAACCCGGCGCAGGCGCTGTCCGACGGGCCCAATGCCGTGCCGCTGGGGCGCATGCGCGCGCTGCTCGAAACCCTGCTGGAGCTGGACCGCGCGACCAAGCGCGCCGGCTTCCTCGAGAACGACTTCAACTGATTCTTCGATTCATCCAGAGACTACAGGAGCCTTGAATGAGTGCCATCGTTGACATCGTCGGCCGCGAGATCCTCGACAGCCGCGGCAACCCGACCGTCGAATGCGACGTGCTGCTGGAAAGCGGCACGATGGGCCGCGCTGCGGTGCCGTCCGGCGCCTCCACCGGCTCGCGCGAGGCGATCGAGCTGCGCGATGGCGACAAGACGCGCTACCTGGGCAAGGGCGTGCTCAAGGCCGTGGAGCACATCAACACCGAGATCTCCGAGGCCGTGCTGGGCCTGGATGCGTCCGAGCAGTCCTTCCTGGACAAGACGCTGATCGACCTGGACGGCACGGACAACAAGTCGCGCATCGGCGCCAATGCCACGCTGGCCGTCTCGATGGCGGTGGCCCGCGCCGCGGCTGAAGAGTCCGGCCTGCCGCTCTACCGCTACTTCGGCGGCATGGGCGCGGTGCAGATGCCGGTGCCGATGATGAACGTCATCAACGGCGGCGCGCATGCCAACAACAACCTCGACCTGCAGGAATTCATGATCCTGCCGGTGGGCGCACCGACCTTCCGCGAGGCCGTGCGCTACGGCACCGAGGTCTTCCACGCGCTCAAGAAGATCATCCACGACAAGGGCATGAGCACCGCCGTGGGCGACGAGGGCGGCTTCGCCCCCAGCGTGGCCAGCCACGAGGCCGCCATCCAGCTCATCCTGGAAGCCATCGACAAGGCCGGCTATGAGGCCGGCACGCAGATCGCGCTGGGCCTGGACTGCGCCGCCAGCGAGTTCTACAAGGACGGCAAGTACCACCTCGAAGGCGAGGGCCTGACCCTGTCGGCCCCCGAGTGGACCAACATCCTGGCCACCTGGTGCGACAAGTACCCCATCATCTCGATCGAGGACGGCATGGGCGAGGGCGACTGGGACGGCTGGAAGCACCTGACCGAGGCCCTGGGCAAGAAGGTGCAGCTGGTGGGCGACGACCTCTTCGTCACCAACACCAAGATCCTGAAGGAAGGCATCGACAAGGGCATCGCCAACTCCATCCTCATCAAGATCAACCAGATCGGCACGCTCACCGAAACCTTTGCCGCCATCGAGATGGCCAAGCGCGCGGGCTACACCGCCGTGATCAGCCACCGCTCGGGCGAGACCGAAGACTCCACCATCGCCGACATCGCGGTGGGCACCAACGCCGGCCAGATCAAGACCGGCTCGATGAGCCGCTCCGACCGCATCGCCAAGTACAACCAGCTGCTGCGCATCGAGGAAGACCTGGGCGACGTGGCGGTGTACCCGGGCCGCTCGGCGTTCTACAACCTGCGCTGAACGCCTGCCCTTGGCATCGTCCCGCACCCCGGCCGCGCCTGAGCGCGTGGCGGCCTGAGCAGCCGCCATGCGCCTGATCAGCCTCGTCCTGCTTGCGCTGCTGGTGGCCGTGCAGGCGGAGCTCTGGCTCGGCAAGGGCAGCCTGCCGCGGGTGTGGGCGCTGCGCGAGGACCTGGCCCAGGCGCAGGGGCGCAATGCCGAGGCGGCCGAGCGCAATGCGCGCCTGGCGGCCGAGGTCGACGACCTGCGCGAGGGGCTGGAGATCGTCGAGGAGAAGGCCCGCTACGAGCTGGGCATGGTCAAGCCCGACGAGATCTACGTCCACATCGATCCGCGCACCGACCCCACCGCGCCGGCTCGCCCCTGAGCCGCTGGCCGGGGCTGAAGCGATGAAGCCGCAGCCGGGCCGGCCCAGCTTGCCGACGCCGGCCCTCATCGTGCTGGCCGGTGCGGACGCCGCTCAGGTGGCCGCCTTGATGACTGCCTTGACGGCCGCGCTTCAGCAGGCTCCCCCAACGCATGCGCCGGAGCGGGCGCAAGACGCCGGCGGCCTGGCGCCGTTTCGGCTCCGCGCCCTGCCTCATCTGCCGCCCGGCGCGCCCCTGCCTCCAGACGCCGCGGCCCACCTGGCTGGTGCACGGCAGGCGCTGCTGGTCTGCAGCCCCGCCGGCCCGGCGCAGGCCGCACAGGAGCAGCGGCTGCGCGAGACGCTGGCTGGGCTGAACATTCCCTACGCCATCGTGCCGCCACCGCCGCACGGGCTGGAGCGCGCGCTGTCCGCCCTGCGCGCGTCGCTGCGCCAGCCGACTGCCGGGCCGCGCTGGCGCTGGATCTGCCCTGACTGCGACGACGGCGAGTGCGAGAGCCATGCCTTCGAGGCAATGGGCTTGACGGTTCACGCCGCTACGCAGCCGACGAGCGAGCTGACAACCCAGCTGACCACCAGGCCGCCGGCGCGGGGCATCCCGCACGCTAGGACCGGCAGCCCGCCGACGAGCGCCGAGGCCGCGCAAGCCCATCCTGCAATGGCTGGCGCATCAGCCGGCGTAGACCGTGCAGACCCTGCAGACGGTGCACCGGCAGACATGGCGGGCGAGCCGCCGGCTCATCCAGCCGATGCCGGCCGGCCCTTCACCATCCTGCACCGCGACGAAGACTGGCTGGCGATCCACAAGCCCGCGGGCTGGCTCGTGCACCGCACGGGGCTGGACGCCCACGAGCCGCGCATCGTGCTGCAGGCGCTGCGCGACCAGATCGGCCAGCCGGTGTATCCGGTGCATCGCCTCGACAAGGGCACGTCCGGCGTGCTGGTGCTGGCCCTGACTCCCGATGCGGCCCGCACCTGGGCCGATCGCTTTGCCGGCCGCGTGCTGGCCAAGCGCTACCTGGCCCTGGTGCGCGGCTGGCCGCCGGCGGCCTTCACGGTGAACCATGCCCTGCGCCCGGACGACGCGCCGCGCGACACACCCGCTCAGGAGGCGGTCACCGTCTTCACCCGGCTGGCCAGGCTGCAGATCGACGAGCCGCTGGGCGGCTGGCCCTCGGTGCGTGCTGCGCTGGTGGAGGCCCGCCCGCTGACCGGGCGGCGCCACCAGATCCGCCGGCATCTCAAGCACGCCGCGCATCCGGTGATCGGTGATGCCACCCACGGCAAGGGCGCCATCAACCGCTGGTGGGCGCGGCACCTGGGCGTGCAGCGGCTGTGGCTGCATGCATGGTCGCTGCGGCCGAAGGAAGACCCGGGCACGGACGCGGATTCGCGCCTGCCGGCCGTCTGCTCGCCGCTGCAGGCGGCCTTCAATGCCGATTGGCACGCCGTGCTGGCGCTGCCGCAATGGCATTGGGACGAGGGCGGGCAGCGGGTGCTGCGATAGCGCGGGGCACCGCGGCTGGCGGGCCGCCGAGACAGGCTGCAGGCCTGGGCGGCATCTCGGCTCTCAGCTGACGCCACGGCGCAGGTGAAGGCGTCCGCCCTGCGCCGTCACCCCGCCCGTCACTGCACCATGTGCGATCCCGGCGGCTGGTCCTGTGCCGGGATGAAGAGCTCGCCTACGTCCACCGCGTCGAAAGGATAGAGCGCGCCGCAGAAATCGCAGCCGATCTCCACGCGGCCCTGCTCGCGCAGGATGTCCTCCACCTCGTCGCGGCCCAGGCCGCGCAGCATGCCGCCGACGCGCTCGCGCGAGCAGGTGCAGGCGAAGTGCGGGCCGTCCGGGCCGCGCAGGGATTCGAAGCGGCGCACCGTCTCTTCCCAGAAGAGGCGATGCAGGATGGTGTCGGCATCCAGCGTCAGCAGCTCCTCGCGGGTCAGCGTGGAGGCCAGGTGCGCGATGCGGTTGTAGCCCTCGTTCAGGCCGATCTCGTCCTCGTTGCGCCGCCCGGCGAGGTTGCCTTCGCCTTCCACGGGCAGGCGCTGGATCAGCAGGCCCGCGGCCACCTCGTCGTTGGCCGCCAGGATGAGCTTGGTGTCGAGCTGCTCGGACTGCAGCATGTAGTGCTCCAGCACGTCGCCCAGGTCCTGCAGCGGCTCGCCGCGATCGCCGTGCAGCGGCACCACGCCCTGGTAGGGCTGCTGGCCGGGCAGGCGGTCGCGCGGGTCCAGCGTGATGGCGCAGCGGCCGCGGCCGTGCACGTTGAGCATGGCCTCGACGCGGTCCTCGTCATAGACCTTGCCCACCAGCTTGGCGGTGGCGCGCACGGCAAGGTCGGGCTGCACCTCGGCCACGGCCAGCTTCACCGGGCCGTCGCCGAAGACCTGCAGGATCAGCGCGCCGTTGAACTTGATGTTGGCCTGCATGAGAACGCCGGCCGCGGCCATCTCACCCAGCAGGGCACGCAGCGGCGCGGGGTACTCGCCGGACGAGCTGGCGGCGCGGCGCAGCAGGATCTCGCGCCAGGCGTCGGTCAGGCGCACCAGCATGCCGCGCACCGGCAGGCCTTCGAAGATGAACTTGTGCAACTCGCTCACGGGATTCGCCTTTCGTGCTGCGCCGCGCGCCTTCAGCGCTCAACCCGCTTGAGCCGCGTCTTGAACTCGGCGGCGCGCTGCACATAGCTGGCGGTGCCCAGGTGCATGCCGGCGATCTCGGCTTCGGTCAGCGGGCGCACCGCCTTGGCCGGGCTGCCCAGGATCAGCATGCCGTCCTCGAATACCTTGCCTTCGGTCACCAGCGCACCGGCGCCGACCAGGCAGTTGCGGCCGATGCGCGCGCCGTTGAGCACCACCGCCTGGATGCCGATCAGCGCACCGTCGCCTATCGTGCACCCGTGCAGCATGGCCTGGTGGCCGATGGTGACATCCACGCCTACGGTCAAGGGAAAACCCAGGTCGGTGTGCAGCACGCTGCCTTCCTGCACGTTGGAGCGCGCGCCGATGCGTACCGGCTCGTTGTCGGCGCGGATGCTCACGTGCGACCACACGCTTGCGCCCTCGGCCAGCTCCACCCGCCCGATCAGGTCGGCCGAATCGGCCACGTAGACGCTGGGATGCAGGGCAGGGCGCTGGTCGTCGATCTCGTAGAGCGGCATGGCGTTCGATGCAGGGGCAAGAGGCGGGCCATTGTAGGAGCCGGCCCTGCGGCGGCGGCCCTTGCCGCAGGGCTCGCTGCGCGCGCATCAGGCCGCGCCCGACATGCCGGCCCAGGCGCCGTCGCTCGGACTTCGCTCAGCCGTCGGCCTGGCGCACCCAGGCGCCGTCGATCAGCAGCTCGTGCGGCTGAAAGCGCGCCTTGTAGGCCATCTTCGGGCTCTCGTGGATCCAGTAGCCCAGATAGAGGTGAGCCAGGCCGAGCTGCCGCGTCTGCTCGATCTGCCACAGCACGTTGTAGGTGCCGTAGCTGGCGCGCTGATCAGGCTCGTAGAAGGTGTAGACGGCCGACAGCCCGTCGCTGAGCACGTCCAGGATGGACACCATGCGCAGCGCGCCGGGCCGGTTGCTGCCGGGCTCGGCCGGCTCGCGGAACTCCACCAGCCGGGAGTTGACGCGGCTCTGCAGCAGGAACTGTGTGTACTGGTCCACCGAGTCGTGGTCCATGCCGCCGCCGCTGTGGCGCCCCGCCTGGTAGCGCAGATAGAGCTCGTAATGCTCAGGGATGAAGCACAGCCGCAGCACGCGCGCCTGCAGGCCCTGGTGCGCGGCCCAGGCCCGGCGCTGGCTGCGGCTGGGCGCAAAGCTGCCCACGGGGATGCGCAGCGGCACGCAGGCGCGGCAGCCGTCGCAATGCGGCCGGTAGGTGAACATGCCGCTGCGCCGGAAGCCCCGCTCCACCAGTCCGGAGTAGGCATCGGCATGGATCAGGTGGCTGGGTGTCACCACCTGCGAGCGGGCCATGCGGCCGTCCAGGTAGCTGCACGGATAGGGCGCCGTCGCATAGAACTGCAAAGAAGCCAGGGGAAGCTCTTTGAGATGCGTCACGGTCGTCCTCGGTCGGCGGGATCGGTGTCGGCGTGGAGCCGGGCGACGCGGGCGGGGCGCTCAGGCGCTCTGCTGGGCAGCGGCCCCGTCGTCCAGAAGCGGCAGCACCTGCCGCCACGTCGAGCCATGATAGGTCCACGCCTGCGGCCCCGGGGCGTCGACGGTTTCCCGCAGATGAGCCTCGAACACCGCCCGCGGCACGGGTGCCGCGCCCAGCGAGGCCAGGTGCGAAGTCTGCTGCTGGCAATCGATCCAGGCGATGCCGTGCTCGCGGCAGAAGGCAACCAGCGCGGCTAGCGCGATCTTGGACGCGTCGGTACGGTGGGCGAACATCGACTCGCCGAAGAACATGCGCCCGAGGTTGACGCCGTACAGGCCGCCGACCAGCTCGCCGGCCATCCAGCATTCGAAGCTGTGCACCTGCCCGGCCCGGTGCCAGGCGGTATAGGCGGCGACCATCTCCGGCACGATCCAGGTGTCGTCCTGCCCCGGCCGTGGCGTGGCCGAGCAGTTGCCGATGACGCGATCGAAGGCGCTGTCGATGCGGATCTCGCAGCCGGGTGTGCGGATGAAGCGCTGCAGCGTCTTGCGCAGCGAGCGCGAGACCTTGAAGTCGGCCACCTGCAGCACCATGCGCGGATCCGGGCTCCACCACAGCGGCGGCTGGCCGCGGGCGAACCACGGGAAGATGCCGCGCCGGTAGGCCGCGCGCAGCCGCTCCACGCGCAGGTCGCCCCCCGCGGCTAGCAGGCCGGCCGCCTCGCTGTCGGGCCCGAGCGCCTGAGCCGTGTCCGGGAAGTGCAGGTCGTGCGCAGCGAGCCAGCGGATCATGGGCTGAGGGTCGGGGAAGGGCTGGCGCGGCGGAGCAAGCGCCGGCTGCGCGCAGCACGACAGGCGGCGGGCCAAGAAAAAAGGGCCCGGGGTGAACCGGGCCCTGAAAGGTACCTTGAAAACCAGGTTTCGAGGAGGTACCGAGGAGACAAGGTACGTGGGCGGGTGGGCCGCCCGGGAAGTCGCGCGTCAGGCAGCGCGGCGCGGCGCCTTGACGTTGGCGGCGGCGGCCTGGCTGGCCTTGACCGCGGTGCTGGTCATGGCCTGGATGTTGGCCTCGGCCACGTCGGCAGCCTGCTTGGCGGCCTTCTGCACAGTGTCGAAGGCGTTGTTGGCAGCGGCCACGGCGGACTTGACCAGGACCACCGCGTTCTCGGTGCCAGCCGGGGCGTTCTTGACGGCGGTGTCAACCACGGCCATGAACTTCTGCTGAGCGTCGGCCAGCTGGCCTTCAGTCAGGCGGCTGAGCTCGGCGCTGGTGCCGGAGGCGATGTCATACAGATGGCGGCCGTAGGCGGCGGCCTTCTCGGCCACCGGCTGCAGCAGGCTGGCCTGCAGCGACAGCAGCTCCTGCGCGTCCTTGACCGACAGCACGGCGCGGGCGTGCTGGGAGGCTTCGTCCAACGTGGCCTTGGCGACCTGCAGGTTGAGCTCGACCAGCTTTTCCACGCCTTCAAAGGCCTTCTGGGACAAGTCGAACAGCGTGGAGATGTTGGACTTCTGGGCGGCGAGGAATTGCTCGGCAGTCAGCATGTTGGCGGCTCCGGTAAGAGGTGGACGGGAACACAGCGAATGTTGCACTGCAACATGACCATCAGTATAGGCCTTGCTGCTTGGGGCGCAAGCGGTTTTGTTGCGCTGCAGCAAACGTTACAAGTCAGCCGTCAGTCATTGGCCGCAGGCTGCTGCCGGCCTGCGCCGGCCTGCCATCCCAAACCGGCCAGATAGTGGTCCACGGCGGCTGCGCCGTCGCGCACCAGATCGAAGCCGTCAGGCTGCAGCAGCCAGTTCTGTGTCAGCCCGTCCACCAGAGCGAAGAGCCCGAGGGCCAGCACCCGCGCCGCCTGCGGGGCGCGGATCTGGCCGCTGGCCTGGGCGCGGGCGAGCGAGCGTTCGTAGAGCTCCAGGAAGGCCGCCCGCACCGCGATGCGACGCGCCTGCATGGCCGCCATGTCGCCGGTCACCTCGACGCGGAAGATGGCGATCTCCAGCGCACGGCGGATCCGCGGCTCGTGTGCGACGCTGTGCAGCACCTCGATCAGCGTCTGCCGCATGGCGGCGATGGCGTCCGGGCCCGGCTCGTCCGTGGCCTGGCGCAGGGCCTGCTCCATCGGCAGGATGGCGCGGTCCATCATGGCGGCGAACAGATCCGCCTTGTCGGCGAAGTGCCAGTACACCGCGCCGCGCGTCATGCCCGCGGTGCGGGCGATGTCGTCGAGCGAGGAGCGGGCCACGCCCTGGCGATGGAACACCTCCTCGGCCGCATCGAGCAGCAGATTGCGGGTGGCAAGGGCTTGTTCCTTGGTGCGGCGGGCCATGTGTGCAGACTCCGATGAAGACAGCAAGCCGTCAGGCACAAGGGCCGACGGAAGCTGAGGGCATTGTCGGCGTTGCCTGCGGTTACATGCAAGCATGTATGTAAGAATGGCCCGCTTGTCTTGACGTGTATTGATTCCGAACAAAGGCGAACGTCCATGCCGGCTGCAGCACACCACCCGATTCCTTCTTCCGTCCTGCGCGGGCTGAGCGTTGCCTCGCTGGCTGCCGTGTTGCTGCTGGCCGGCTGCGGGGAGGGCTCCAAGGGTCAGCAGGGCGGCGCCCCCGCTGCCGGCGGTGGGGCGCCGCCGCCCGCCCAGGTGGGCGTGGTGACGGTGGAGCCCTCTGCCGTGGGCCTGGCCAACGAGCTGCCGGGCCGGGTCGAGGCCCTGCGCGTGGCCCAGGTGCGTGCGCGCGCTGCCGGCATCCTGCAAAAGCGCCTCTTCCAGGAGGGCAGCGACGTCAAGGCCGGGCAGCTGCTGTTCGCCATCGACCCGTCGCCCTACCAGGCAGCGCTGCAGAGCGCGCAGGCGACGCTCGCCCGCGCCCAGGCCAACCTGGCTCAGTACAACGCGCTGGTCGAGCGCAACCGTCCGCTGGTCGAGGCCAATGCCATCAGCAAGCAGGAGTTCCTCAACACCGTCACGTCGCAGAAGCAGGCTGAGGCCGATGTCGCTGCCGGCAAGGCCGCGGTGCAGACGGCGCAGATCAACCTGGGCTATGCGCGGGTGACGGCACCGATCAGCGGCCGCATCGGCCGCGCCCTGGTGACCGAGGGCGCGCTGGTGGGGCAGGGCGAGGCCACGCCGCTGGCCGTGATCCAGCAGATCAACCCGATCTACGTCAACGTGACCCAGCCGGCCAGCGAGGTGCTGCGCCTGCGCAAGGCCGTGGCTGCCGGCCAATACAAGCGTGCGGGCGGGCAGGGCGCCTCGGTCAAGGTGATGCTGGACGACGGCACGGTCTACCCGCATGCCGGCCGGCTGCTGTTCTCGGACCTGACGGTGGACCCGGCCAGCGGCCAGATCACGCTGCGCGCGGAAGTGCCCAACCCCGAAGGGCTGCTGCTGCCCGGCATGTATGTGCGGGCGCAGCTGGAGCAGGCCAAGGTGGAAGGCGCCATCCTGCTGCCGCAGCAGGCCGTCACGCGCGGCGCCCAGGGCGACACCGTGATGGTGGTCGATGCGCAGGGCAAGGTGGCGCCGCGCCCGGTCAAGCTGGGCCCGGCCCAGGGCAACCGCTGGGTGGTGCTGGACGGGCTCAAGAGCGGCGAGAAGGTGATCGTCGACGGCTTCCAGAAGCTCAAGCCCAACGCGCCGGTGCAGCCGGTGCCCTGGCAGGACGCGGCCGCCTCCGGAGCGCCTGCGGCGCAGGGCGCGTCGGCGCCGGCCGGTGGCGCGTCTGCAGCAGGCGCCGCGCGCTGATAGGCCGGAGCAGCTCTCATGGCACGTTTCTTCATCGACCGGCCCATCTTCGCGTGGGTCATCGCGATCTTCATCATGGTGATGGGCGGCGTGGCCGTCACCCAGCTGCCGGTGTCGCAGTACCCGGTGGTGGCGCCGCCGTCCATCGTCATCAACGCCAGCTACCCGGGTGCTACCGCGCAGGTGCTGGAGAACACCGTCATCAGCGTCATCGAGCAGGAGCTCAACGGCTCGCCCGGGATGATCTACATGGAGTCGGTGACCCAGGCCAACGGCACCGGCCAGATCACCGTCACCTTCGAGCCCGGCACCAACCCGGACCTGGCCCAGGTGGACGTGCAGAACCGCCTGAGCCGTGCCACGCCGCGGCTGCCGTCGGCCGTGACGCAGCAGGGCGTGCGCGTGGACAAGGCGCGGTCGAACTTCCTGCTCTTCGTCACGCTGGCGTCCGCCGACGGGCGGCGTGACCCAGTGGAGCTGGGCGACTACGCCTCGCGCAACGTACTGCCGGAGATCCAGCGTATCCCCGGCGTGGGCCAGGCGCAGCTGTTCGGTACCGAGCGCGCGATGCGCATCTGGATCGACCCGGACAAGCTGGTGGGCTTCGGCCTGTCGGCCGCCGACGTGACCGCTGCCATCCGCACGCAGAACGCTCAGGTGGCCTCCGGCACCATCGGTGACCTGCCGCTGGACGCCGGCCAGACCGTGTGGGCGCCGGTGGTGGTCACCGGGCAGCTCGGCTCGGTGGAGCAGTTCGGCGCCATCGTGCTGCGCGCCAATGCCGATGGCTCCAGCGTGCGGCTGCGTGACGTGGCCCGCATCGAGCTGGGCGGCCAGGCCTATGCCACGTCGGCGCGCCTGAACGGCTCGCCGTCCACCGGCATCGGCGTGCAGCTCTCGCCCACCGGCAATGCGCTGCAGACGGCCAAGGCCATCCGCGAGCGCATGGAGGAGCTCTCCAAGCTGTTCCCGGCCGGGGTCAAGTACGACATCCCCTATGACAGCTCGCGCTTCGTGAGCATCTCCATCTCGCAGGTGGTGGAGACGCTGATCGAGGCGGTGATCCTCGTGTTCATCGTCATGTTCCTGTTCCTGCAGAACATGCGCTACACGCTGATCCCGACGCTGGTGGTGCCGGTGGCGCTGCTGGGCACCTTTGGCGTGATGCTGGCCGCGGGCTTCACCATCAACGTGCTGACCATGTTCGGCCTGGTGCTGGCCATCGGCATCCTGGTGGACGATGCCATCGTGGTGGTGGAGAACGTCGAGCGCATCATGAGCGAGGAGGGCCTGTCGCCCAAGGAGGCCACGCGCAAGGCGATGGGGCAGATCTCGGGCGCCATCATCGGCATCACCACGGTGCTGATCGCGGTGTTCCTGCCGATGGCCTTCTTCGCCGGATCGGTGGGCAACATCTACCGCCAGTTCTCGCTGGCGATGGTGTCGTCGATGATGTTCTCGGCCTTCCTGGCGCTGTCGCTGACGCCGGCGCTGTGCGCCACGCTGCTCAAGCCGGTGGAGGCCGGCCATCACCACGAGAAGCGCGGCTTCTTCGGCTGGTTCAACCGCGGCTTCTCGCGCACGGCCAAGCGTTACGAAGGCTGGGTGGCCCGGCTGCTGGGCCGCAGCGGGCGCATGCTGGTGCTCTTCGGTGCGATCGTGGCGGCGGTGGCCTGGATGTTCATCCGCATGCCGTCGGCCTTCCTGCCCAATGAGGACCAGGGCTACATCATCGTCAACGTGCAACTGCCGCCGGGCGCCACGCGCGAGCGCACGCTGGAGGTGATGAAGCAGGTCGAGGGCTTCGTGCTCAAGCAGCCCGAGGTCAAGAGCATGGTGGGCGTGCTGGGCTTCAGCTTCTCGGGCAGTGGGCAGAACGCCGGCCTGGCCTTCGTCACGCTCAAGGACTGGGACGAGCGCAAGGGGGCAGAGCACACGGCACAGGCCGTGGCCGGCCGGGCGTTCGGCGCGCTGTCGCAGATCCGTGATGCCTTCATCTTCCCGCTGAGCCCGCCGCCCATTCCCGAGCTGGGCAATGCCACGGGCTTCTCCTTCCGCCTGCAGGACCGAGCGGGGCAGGGCTTCGAGGCGCTGTATGCCGCGCGCAACCAGCTGCTGGGCATGGCCTCGCAGAGCAAGGTGCTGACCGGCGTGCGCCCTGACGGCCTGGAGCCGGCGCCGCAGCTGCGCGTGGACATCGACCGCGAGAAGGCCGCCGCGCAGGGCGTGAGCTTCGACGCCATCAACGCCACCATCTCCACGGCACTGGGCTCGTCCTACGTGAACGACTTCCCCAACCAGGGGCGGATGCAGCGCGTGATCGTGCAGGCTGATGCGCCGCGGCGCATGCAGCCTGAGGATCTGCTGCGGCTGAACGCAGTCAACAGCCAGGGCGTGGCCGTGCCGCTGTCCACCTTCGCCACCACCAGCTGGGTCACCGGCCCCATCCAGACCATCCGCTACAACGGCTACCCCGCCATGCGCATCGCGGGTGATGCGGCGCCAGGCTACAGCTCGGGCGACGCCATGGCGGAGATGGAGCGGCTGGCGGCCCAGCTGCCGCCAGGCTTCAGCTTCCAGTGGACCGGGCAGTCGCGCGAGGAAAAGATCGCCGGCTCCACGGCGGTCATCCTGATGGCCTTCTCGCTGCTGGCCGTCTTCCTGGCCCTGGCCGCCCTGTATGAGAGCTGGAGCGTGCCGGTGGCGGTGCTGCTGGTGGTGCCGCTGGGCGTGATCGGCTCGCTGCTGGGTGCGTCGATGCGCGGGCTGTCCAACGACGTGTACTTCAAGGTCGGCCTGATCGCGATCATTGGCCTGTCAGCCAAGAACGCCATCCTGATCATCGAGTTCGCCAAGGATCTGCGGGAGCAGGGCAAGGGCCTGATCGAGGCCACGCTGGAGGCCTGCCACCTGCGCTTCAGGCCGATCATCATGACCTCACTGGCCTTCATCCTGGGCGTGCTGCCGCTGGTGCTGGCCAGCGGCGCGGGGTCGGCCAGCCAGCGCGCCATCGGCACCGGCGTGATGGCCGGGATGATCTCGGCCACGGTGCTGGCCGTGATCTTTGTGCCTGTTTTCTACGTCGTCATCAGCCGGATCTTCAAGGGCCGCAAGGGGCGTTATGCCTCACCGCCGCCTGCTGAAGCCGGCACGCAAGGAGAGCCGGCATGAGCCGCCGCGCTGACCCCATCCGCCCCCAAGGCCGTCGTGCCGCGCGGGCGCTGAGCCTGGCCGCGGTGGCGGCCGCCACCCTGGCCGGCTGCTCGCTGGCGCCCACCTACGAGCGCCCGGCGCTGCCGGTGCCGGGCACGCTGCCCGGGGCAGAGCAGGGCGCGGCCGCCGCACCTGCGGACCTGCCCTGGCAGGAGTTCTTCACCGATGCGCGGCTCAAGCAGCTGATCGAAGCGGCCCTGGCCCACAACCGCGACCTGCGCGTGGCCATCCTCAACATCGAGCGCGCCCGCGCGCAGTACGGCGTGGTGCGGGCCGACCGGCTGCCCACTGTCAACCTGTCGGTCACCGGCTCGCGGCAGCAGCCCAACACCGGCAACGATGGCGAGGGCGTGGCCAGCGCCTACACGGCCGGCCTGGGGCTGTCGGCCTTCGAGCTGGACTTCTTCGGCCGCGTGCGCAACCTGTCGGCCGCCGCGCTGGAGCAGTACCTGGCCACCGAGGAAGCGCGCAAGACCACGCAGATCTCGCTGATCGCCGATGTCGCCCAGACCTGGCTGAGCTGGCAGGCCGCCGGCGAGCAGCTGCAGTTGGCCCGCGACACGCTGGCCACGCGCGAGTCGTCCTGGCGGCTGGCCAAGCTGCAGTTCGACAACGGCACGGCGTCGGAGATCGACCTGCGCCTGGCCGAGTCGCTGGTCGAGACCGCGCGCGCCGCCGTGGCCCAGCAGCAGCGCGCGCAGGCCCAGGCGGCCAACGCGCTGCAGCAGCTGTGCGGCGTGATGCCGGCCGGCCTGCCCGCGGCGCCCGGCGAGCCGGGCAGCCTCTACCAGGGCGCGGACGTGACCCGCGCATTGCCGGTGGGCCTGGACTCCAGCGTGCTGCTGCGCCGGCCCGACGTGCGCCAGGCCGAGCACACGCTGATCGCGGCCAACGCCAACATCGGCGCGGCGCGTGCGGCCTTCTTCCCGCGCATCACGCTCACGGCCAGCGGCGGCGTGGTCAGCGACCAGCTCGACCTGCTGTTCAAGGACGGCACGCGCGCCTGGAGCTTCGCCCCGCAACTGGTGCTGCCGATCTTCGACGCCGGCCGCAACAACGCCAACCTGGGCATCGCCACGGCCAACCGCGACATCGCCGTGGCCCAGTACGAAGGCGCCATCCAGACGGCGTTCCGCGAAGTGGCCGACGCGCTGGCCGCCCGCGCCACCTATGCCGAGCAGGCGCGCGCCCAGCAGGCCCAGGCCGAGGCCGAGGCCGTGCGCGCCCGGCTGGTGGACCTGCGCTTCCGCAACGGCGTGGCCAGCTCGCTGGACGTGCTGGATGCCCAGCGCTCGGTCTTCACCGCGCAGCAGTCGGCCATCCAGGTGCGACTGGCGCAGCGCCAGAACGAGATCGCGCTGTACCGCGCGCTGGGCGGCGGCTGGACCGAGCCGGCTGCACGCTGACGCCGGCCGGGCGCCTGCACGCCAGGTGCCCGGCCTGATCGATCAGCCCGACTTCATGCCTGGCTGCTGGCGCCGGCCGTCGAGCGAGCGGGCCTGCTCGATGCCCTTTGGTCCGCGCTGGCCGCACGAGCTTGCGCCGCTGCGGGGTCGGACGTTGCCCAACGGCGCCGGCGTGCAGGCGCGGATCCTGAGCCGGGACGCGGTGGCTTTCCTGAGGACGATGAACGCCGTGGAGGCCGCTGCCGCGGAGCTCTGGGCCCCAGGCGCTCTCGTGCGTGACTTGACATAATATACATTGTCATTGGTTAAACGGTGGGCGAGGCCCGCCACCGCCTCCAGCTTCACGCCACCAACAGCCCCCGTGCCGTGGCCGTGATCGCGGCCACGCATGGATGCGTGATGCGCCGCTCGGCTGAGATGGCGAAGAACTCCTCGACGATCTCCTCCGTCGTGCCCAGCGGCCGGACGCCGTACTGGCCGACGGTGTCGGCATCCAGCACGCTGGGCGCGGCGAAGATGCCGCGGCCTTCGCGGCCGAAGGCCTTCATCAACGCGCCGTCGTCGAACTCGGCAACGACCAGCGGGCGCAATCCGTGGCGGGACAGCCAGGCCTCCAGCCGGCCGCGATTGGGTGATGCGGCACCCGGCAGCAGCATGGGCGCGCCGTCCAGGCAGGCCGGAAAGCCCGCCCGCCGCGCCGAGCTCAGCAGCGGCCCGGGCGCGGCATAAAAGCTCATCGGCGTGCTGCCCAGCGAGTGGTTGAAGGCCTTGATGCTCATCGTGCGGCGCAGCGGCTCGTCGGCGATCACCAGGTCCAGGCGGTGCACGGCCAGGCGCGCCACCAGTTCCTCGAAGCGGCCTTCCTCGGCGATCAGGCGCACCGGCTCGGGCACGGCCAGCGCCGGCTCCAGCAGCCGGTAGGCCATCGACTTGGGCACCGAGTCGGCCACGCCGACGCGGAACTCCAGCGAGCGCGCCGCGCCGCCCTGGCGCAGCACGGTCTCCAGCTCGCGCCCCAGGCCGAAGATCTCCTCGGCATAGCCCAGCACCAGGCGGCCGTCCTCGGTCAGCTCCAGCCGCCGGCCCACACGCTTGAAGAGCTTGCGGCCCAGCCGGTCCTCCAGCAGCTTGATCTGCTCGGACAGCGTCTGGGCGGTCACATGCAGCTGCTCGGCCGCGCGCATGACGCCGCCCGCCTTGGCCGCCACCCAGAAGTACTGCAGGTGCTTGTAGTTCATCCCAGGCCTCTCCAATGCGCGGGCCATGCGGCGCACGAGGCGGCACGCCGGCCCGCTCGACACTTCGGCAAATCCGAAGCATCGGCAACGATAAATCGCATTTTCCCGAAAAGCGCCCGGCTCTAGATTGCAGCCTTGTCACGGTCGTCGTGACCTGCCTGCAAGGAGTGGCCCATGCGCATCGACATCCATGCCTGCCGCATCGCGCTCAGCGATGAGCTGCGCGAGCTCATCCAGCGGCGCGCCAGCTTCGCCCTGTCCCGCGTGGCCAGCCGGCTGACCCGGCTGGAGCTGCACCTGGCCGACATCAACGGCCCGCGCGGCGGCGTGGACAAGCGCTGTGGCGTGCTCATCCACCTGGACCACGGCCCGGCGCTGTTCGTGGAGCGCACGGGCGACGAGCTGCCCGCCTTGATCGACCGCTGCTTCGCCAGCGCCAGCCGCGCGGTGCGCAAGCGCGTGCAGCAGGAGTCGCTGCAGCGCTTCCTGCCGCGCCACGAGGCGGCCGCCGTTCTGGCGGCGCAAGAGTCCGGCCGCTGATCGACCGGCCGCTGCCCATCCATTCCGCAACCGACATTGATGGAGGTCCACATGAACCACCTCGACACCGCACCGCGCGACGTCACCACGACCCTCGCGCATCCCGGCTCGCTCAGCCGCTCCGGCGCCGGCAGCCTCCTCGCCAGCCACCGCGTGCTGCGCAATACCTATGCGCTGCTCGGCCTGACGTTGCTCTTCAGCGCGGGCACGGCCGCGGCCAGCATGGCGATGAACCTGCCCGCACCTGGCCTGCTGCTCACGCTGGCCGGCTATTTCGGCCTGCTGTTCCTGACCTACAGGCTCAGCCGCAGCGCTTGGGGCCTGGCGTCGGTGTTCGCGCTGACGGGGTTCATGGGCTACACGCTGGGCCCGGTGCTGGACCGCGTAGCCGGGCTGCCCGGCGGCAGCCAGGTGATCACGATGGCGCTGGGTGCAACGGCCGTCACCTTCCTCGCCTTGTCGGCCTGGGCCCTGGTGTCGCGGCGCGACTTCAGCGCGATGGGCGGGTTGCTGTTCGCCGGCATGGTCGTGGCCGTGCTCGGCGGGCTGGGCGCGGCGTTCTTCGACATCCCGGCCCTGGGCTTGGCCATCTCCGCGATGGTGGTGCTGCTGTCAGCCGGGCTGATCCTGTTCGAGACCAGCCGCATCGTCCACGGCGGCGAGACCAACTACATCCTGGCCACCATCGGCTTGTATGTGTCCATCTTCAACCTGTTCACCAGCCTGCTCAGCCTGTTCGGCCTGGGCGGCTCCGACGAGTGAGCCCGCGATGAAATGCCCGCACTGCCCCGACACCCTGCTCGTCATGGCCGACCGCCAGGGCGTGGAGATCGACTACTGCCCGCGCTGCCGCGGCGTCTGGCTGGACCGCGGCGAGCTGGACAAGCTCATCGAGCGCGCCGCAGCCGACGTGCCGGCCCGCGCCGCGGCCACGCCGCCCGCCGCCGCGCCCGGGGCTCGCCCGCCCCACCGGCCGGACTTCGTCGATTCGGACTACCGCCACCACGGTCACGGCCAGGCCTACGGCGCGCGCAAGCGCAAGTCGCTGCTGGGCGAGATCTTCGACTTCGACTGAGCCCGCGCGCCCGCTCCCATGACCCCGGCCGGTGCCCGCAACCCCTCGGCGCCGCGGCATCGGCCCACCCATCTGCTGGAGATCACCATGCCCCCTACCCTGCGTCTCTATCCCATCGACTCGCCCCAGGCCGCGGCCCGCGTCGTTTGCCTGGCCCTGGTGGCCGACGGCCAGCTGCAGCGCGAGGAAACCGCCGCGCTGCGCGAGCTGCGCGTGGCCGAGCGCCTGGGCTTGAGCCGGCCGCAGTTCCATGACGTGCTGTCCGGGTTCTGCGATGACCTGATGGCCGCCACCGCGCATGACGAGGACGCGTGCATCCTGACGCCGCGGCAGATCCGCCGCGTGCTGGCCGATGTGGTGGACGCGCAGCTGCGCCTGCTGGTGCTCGACCTGTGCGTGGAGCTGATGCAGGCCGACGAGGTGCTGCACGACGGCGAGACTATCGTGCTGCGCGCCTTCGGCGAATGCTGGGACATCGGCCCCTGGGACCTGCCCCGCGCGCTGCAGCCGCTGCAGCGCAGCGCCACCGACTTCGCCCGCCGGCTGCGGAGCTGACCGCCCCGCGCCCCACTACCGGACACCATCATGGAACTGCTCCTGACCCCCTGGCTCGGCATGCCCGCATGGGCGTGGCTGGCCTTCATCGGCGTGGTGATCGCGCTGCTCGTCTTCGACCTGGGCGTGATGCACCGGGAGGCCCACGAGATCGGCGTGCGCGAGAGCCTGTGGATGTCGGCGCTCTACATCGGCCTGGGCCTGGCCTGGTCGGTGGCGGTCTACCACCTCTACATGCGCTATTCGGGGCAGAACTCGGTGGACCCGCAGATCGCCGCGCTGCCCGAGGCCACCGACCGCGCGTGGACCGCGGTCAAGCTCTACATCACCGGCTATCTGGTGGAGAAGACGCTGGCGATGGACAACGTCTTCGTCATCTCGATGATCTTCAGCTACTTCGCCGTGCCGCGCATCCACCAGCACCGCGTACTGTTCTGGGGCATCCTGGGCGTGATCGTGCTGCGCGCGCTGATGATCGGCCTGGGTGCGGCGCTGCTGATGCAGTTCGCCTGGCTGATGTATGTCTTTGCGGTGATCCTGGTCGTCACCGGCATCAAGATGCTGCTGTCGATGAACGAGGCAGTGAACGTCGGCGACAACGCGGTGCTCAAGTTCCTCAAGAAGCACCTGCGCGTGACGGCCGACCTGCGCGGCGAGCGCTTCTTCGTGCGCGAGGCGCACCCGCAGACCGGCAAGCTGGTGCTGTGGGCCACGCCGCTCTTCATGTGCCTGGTGCTGGTGGAGATCGCCGACCTGGTCTTCGCCATCGACTCGGTGCCGGCCATCTTCGCCATCACGCCGGATGCGTTCATCGTCTACACGTCAAATATCTTCGCCATCCTGGGCCTGCGGGCGCTGTACTTCGCGCTGGCGGCGATGGTCCACCGTTTCCACTACCTGAAGTACGCGCTGGCCGGTGTGCTGATCTTCATCGGCGCCAAGATCGTGCTGGGCGACCTGCTGTGGGGCGGCAAGATGCCGGCGGAGATCAGCCTGGCCGTCACGGCCACCATGCTGGTCGGCGGCGTGTTGTTCTCGCTGTGGAAGACGCGCGGGCAGGCTGGCGTCAGCCCTGCGAGCCCCTGACCCGCAGCGCCTCGTTGGCCAGGGCGTCGGCCTGTTCGTTGTAGCGGTCGCCGTTGTGGCCGCGCACCCAGCGGGTCGTCACCTTGCGCGCATCGGCCATCGCAAAAAGGCGCTGCCACAGCTCCAGGTTCGCGACCACTTCGCCCTTGGAGTTGCGCCAGCCCTTGCGCTCCCAGCCCTTGCGCCACTCGGTCAGGCCCTTCAGCACGTACTGGCTGTCGGACACCAGCTCCACCTGCGCACCTTCGGGCGTGCGGCGCAGGCCCTCCAAGGCGGCCGTGATTTCGGCGATCTGGTTGGTGCCGTGGCCGATGAAGCCGTAGCAGGGCGTGACGGTCTGGCCGTCCGGGGCGATCAGCACGGCGCCCCAGGCGGCCGGTCCGGGGTTGGTCGGGGCGCATGCGCCATCGGTGTAGGCCACCCAATGCATCAATCGAACCTCGTCGTCTGTCTTGTGGAAGGAAAAAGGGCAATGCGCCGGCCGACCGGCTGGCGGCTTGGCGCGGGGGTCAGTGGCCGTGGATCAGTGGCCGTGGATCAGCGGCGGTTGGTCAGCACGGCGGGCGCCGCATGGGCAGCCGCCTTGGCGCGCTTGAGCTTGCCCACCAGCCGCATACCGCGCACGCGCTTGGCCGCGACGATGAAGTACACGCCGCCCAGCACCGGCCACCAGCGGTCGCCCACGCGCTCCATCCAGGCGAATCGCTCCAGCCAGCGCTCCGAGCGCCATGCCGGACGGTAGCAGCCGAAGCAGCCGGTCTCCATGTGCAGGCCCAGCAGCCGCAGCCAGTCACGCAGCCGCCAGTAGCCGATGAACTCGCCCTGCGGCAGCACGCAGGCGCTGCGCGCGCCCCAGCGGCCGGCGCGCTGCCAGGCGCCCCACAGGCTGGCCGGGTTGAAGCCGATGATCACCACCCGCCCGTCGGGCACCAGCACGCGCTCGACCTCGCGCAGCGTCTCGTGCGGGTCGCTGGCCAGCTCCAACGCATGCGGCAGCACGACCAGGTCCAGGCTATTGGCCGGGAAAGGCAAGGCGTGGAAGTCGCAGCGCAGCGCAATCGGCACGGCAGCGTCCTGGTCTGCCGTGCACCCGCCGGCTGGGGGATGAGAGCCCGCGGGGCTTGCGCCCTCGCCGCGCACCGGCCAGGCGGCATAGGCATGGTCCAGCGCAATCCAGCGGTGAGCCATGCGGTTGGCCCGCAAGGCGTCCAGCTCCGGCAGCCCCAGCTGCAGCGCATGGAAGCCGAAGATGTCGGCCACCGCGCGGTCCAGCTGGGCCTGCTCCCACTGCTGCAGCAGCCGGCCGGCGGGGCTGTCCAGCCAGGGGTGCAACTCTATAATCCCGCCGGTTTGCGTCATGGAACTCATCGCGCTGCCCGCCCTTGCCGACAACTACATCTGGATGCTTCGCCAAGGGTCACAGGCCCTCGTCGTCGATCCGGGTGATGCGGCTGCGGTGTGCCGAGCCCTCGATGAGCGCTCGCTCGAACTGGCGGGCATTCTAGTGACCCACCATCACGCCGATCATGTCGCCGGGCTGCCCGGCCTGCGCCCTCGACTCAAGGGCCCGGTGTGGGGCCCGGCCGGTGAGGCTATAGCCGGCGTGGACCATCCCGTGCACGAAGGCGACTGCATCGCAGCACTGGGCTGTGACTGGCAGGTGCTCGACGTGCCGGGGCACACCGCAGGGCACATCGCCTACTTTTGCGATGCGCTGCCGCTGTCGGCGGCGTCGGCCGCCACGCCTTTCGATGACGAGGCTGCCGGCAATGCGACGGCGCCCGCTCCCCTGCTCTTCTGCGGCGACACGCTGTTCTCGGCCGGCTGCGGCCGGGTGTTCGACGGCACGGTGGAGGCGCTGCAGGCCTCCGTCCAGCGCCTGGGCGGCCTGCCGCCGGCCACGCTGGTGTGTTGTACGCACGAATACACCCTGGCAAATCTGCGCTTCGCCCAGGCGGTGGAGCCCGACAATCCCGAGATTGCCCGGCATGCCGTGCGCTGTGAGGCGCTGCGTGCCGCTGGCCGCCCCACCCTGCCCTCGCGCATGGCGCTGGAGCACCGCATCAATCCCTTCCTGCGCTGCGATCAGCCCGCAGTCGCCCTTGCCGCCCGGCCGCATGGCGCAGCCGATGCCGACCCTTGCGCGGTGTTCGCCGCGCTCAGACGGTGGAAGAACACATACCGATGACCTCGTTGCCGCCCGCCCGACACGCCCGCCCTTTTTCTGTCGCGACTCTGACTCTGATCGCGACGCCCATCGCCCTCCCCGCCGCAACCGCTGCGCCAGGCCGCCCGCGCCTGCTGCGTGCCTCCCTGGCACTGCTGGCAGCCGCCGTGCTGGCCGGCTGCTCCACCGTCGAGCTGCCCCCGCGCTCGCAGGCCGCCCTGGCGCCGGCCGTGGCCGCCAAGGTGCTGCCCGCGGGTGAGCCGGCCGGCCCGGCGCTGCCGCCGGCGATCAGCCTGCCGGTGGAAAGCGGCCGCGACGTCGCCGGCGCGCCGGTCGATCCGCTTGAGCCCGAGAAGACCGTCAACCTGGACGACCGCGCCGCCCGCATCGACCTGTGGGCCCGGGTGCGCACCGGCTTCGGCATGCCCGAGGTCGCCGACGCCGACCTGGTGGCCCGCCATGAGCAGTGGTATGCCTCGCGGCCCGACTACGTGCAGCGCATGACCGAGCGCGCCGGGCGCTACCTCTACCACGTGGTCGAGGAGATCGAGCGCCGCAACATGCCCACCGAGCTGGCCCTGCTGCCCTTCATCGAGAGCGCGTTCAACCCGCGTGCGATGTCGGTGGCCAAGGCCTCGGGCATGTGGCAGTTCATCCCGTCCACCGGCAAGGACTATTCGCTCAAGCAGAACCTCTTTCGCGACGACCGCCGCGACGTGATGGCCTCCACCCGCGCCGCGCTGGACTACCTGGGCCAGTTGCACCGCATGTTCGGCGACTGGCAGCTCGCCCTGGCGGCCTACAACTGGGGCCAGGGCAATGTGATGCGCGCCATCAAGCGCAACGAGCAGGCCGGCCTGCCCACCGACTACGCCAGCCTGCGCATGCCCGACGAGACGCGCAACTACCTGCCCAAGCTGCAGGCGGTCAAGAACATCGTCAGCCGCCCGGACGCCTACGGCCTGGCACTGACGCCGGTGGCCAACCACCCGTACTTCATCGCCGTGCCCATCCAGCGCGACATCGACGCCGCCCTGGCTGCGCGGCTGGCCGGGCTGTCGATGGACGAGTTCCACGCGCTCAACCCGTCGCAGAACAAGCCGGTGATCTTTGCCGCCGGCACGCCGCAGGTGCTGCTGCCCTATGACAACGCCGAGCGCTTCATCCAGAACCTGGAGCGCCACCGCGGCCCGCTGGCCAGCTGGACGGCGTGGGTCGTGCCGCGCACCATGCGCCCGGCCGACGCGGCCCGCCAGCTGGGCATGAGCGAGGACAAGCTGCGCGAGCTCAACAAGATCCCGCCGCGCATGCTGGTGAAGGCCGGCTCCACGCTGCTGGTGCCGCGCTCCGAGCACCGGGCCAGCGACCTGGCCGCCAATGTGGTGGACAACGCCATGATGGCGCTGGCGCCCGACGTGCCGCCGCTCAAGCGCAAGGTGGTGAGCGCCGGCAAGCGCGACACGCTGGCCAGCATCGCGCGGCGCTACAAGCTCGACGTGGACCAGGTGCTGCGCTGGAACAAGGGCTCGGCGCAGGCCCGGCTGGCGCGCGGCACCAAGGTGGTCCTGTATGTGCCCACCGCCCGCGGCGGGCGCACGGCGGTGGCCGAGGCTCAATCCACGCGGTCGTCGTCGCGCTCCTCGGCCCGCGCGCGGGATGACGACGACGATCGCCGCAGCGCACGCGCCGGCAAGGCGTCTGCCCCGGCCAAGGCCACCCGTACCGCCAAGGCATCCTCCGGCAAGGCGGGCACCAAGGCGTCGGCCGCCCGCTCCACCCGCGTGGCCAAGGCGCCCGCGGCGCAAAAGCGCACGGCCGTGGCCCGCGCCGACAGCCATGCCAAGGCCTCGCGCACGCGCACGGCGTCGGCCCGCGTGGCCTCGGCCCAGGTACGTTGACCGCTTAGAGCGTCACGCCACCCACCAGTCGCCGCGCAGAGCCACGCTGGCATCCTGATCGGCCACCGCCGGCAGCAGCGCGGCCACGGGGCCTGCGCCGGGCACCGCTGCCTGGGGCGCCAGGTCATGCCAGGGCCGCAGCACGAAGGCCCGCTGCGTCAGGCGCGGGTGGGGCAGCGTCAGCCGCGGCGTGGAGCAGACGGTATCGCCGTGGGTCAGCAGGTCCAGGTCCAGCGTGCGCGGAGCGTTGGGATAGGGCCGGGTGCGGCCCGCGGCGGCCTCGATGGCCTGCAGCGCGTCCAGCAGCGCCAGCGGCGCCAGGGACGTCTGCAGCCGGGCAACGGCATTGAGGTAGTCCGGCCCATCGGCCTGCCACGGCGCGCTGCGGTAGAGCGGCGAGACGCCCTCCAGCCGCGAGCCCGGCAGCGCGGCCAGGGCCTGCACCGCACCGGCCAGCGTGGCGCGGGCATCGCCCAGGTTGGCGCCCAGGCCGATCCAGGCCGTGCAGGGAATGCAGGTGGTCGCGGCTGCGGTGGATGGCGGCATGGCAAGCGGCCCGGGTGGCCCGGTGCGCGAAGCGGGCGGGAGCGAGCCTGGACGGCGTTCAGTCGTCGCTGCCGTGGCCGCCGTCAGGGCCGACTGCGCCGGACGGTGCTGCGCCCTCGCCCGCCCCACCAGCCGGCTTGCGCCGACGGCGGCGACGCTTGCGCGGGGCGCCTTCTTCGGCCGTTGCCGCTTCCTCTGACGCTTCGGCGGCGCCGTCCGCGGGCTCGCCCGCTTCAGCATGCCCGGCCTGCTCCACTTCACCTGGCGGCACGATGCGCACCGGGCGGCCGACATCCTCGTCACGCCGGGCAGAGGCGGCCTTGCGCGGCGCGCGGGCGCGCTTGGGGCCCTGCTCCTTGCGTGCCTGCTCCAGCAGGGCCTGACGCTCGGCGGGGTCCGCGGTGGAGAAGGCCTCCCACCACTGCGACAGCGCCGCATCGATCTCGCCGACCTGGGCGCGCAGGCGCAGGAAGTCGAAGCCCGCGCGAAAGCGCGGCTGCTCGACCAGCGTCAGCGGGCCGCTGCCTACGCGCTTGTCGAAGCGCGGCTGCATCATCCAGATCTCGCGCATGTCGGCCGCGAGCTTGCCGCGGCCGGAGATGTCGCCGATGCGCGCATCGAAGGCCGCGTCGATCGCCTCCTGCAGGGCCACGAAGGGCGGCTGGCCGCGGTCCAGGCCCTGCTGCCAGCCGTCGCGCACGTCGTGCCAGAGCAGGCAGGCAAGCAGGAAACTGGGCGCCACCGGCTTGCCCTCGCCGACGCGGCGGTCGGTGTCGGCCAGGGCCAGCTTGACGAAGCGCTCGCGCTCGCTGCCCGGGGCGGCGCCGCCCAGCGCGGCCTCCAGCACCGGGAAGATGCCGCGGTCCAGGCCGTGGCGGCGCAGCTCTTCCACGGAGGCCAGCGCATGCCCGGTCTGCAGCAGCTTGATCATCTCGTCGAACAGGCGCGAGGCCGGCACGTTGGCCAGCAGCTCGGCAGCCTCGCGGATGGGCTCACGCGTCTGCGGCTCGATCTCGAAGCCCAGCTTGGCCGCAAAGCGGATGACGCGCAGCACGCGCACCGGGTCTTCGCGGTAGCGGTGCATCGGGTCGCCGATCATGCGCAGCACGCGCTTCTTGGCGTCGCGGATGCCGTGGTGGTAGTCGACGACGATCTGCGTCTGCGGGTCGTAGTAGAGGGCGTTGACGGTGAAGTCGCGCCGCGCCGCGTCCTCGATCTGCGGGCCCCAGACGTTGTCGCGCAGCACGCGGCCGCTGGCATCGACCACGTGGTTCTTGCCCGCCAGCTCGGCCTTGGCCGTCTTCTCGTTGCCCTTGACCTGCTCGGCATCGGCCGCGTCCACATAGGCGCGGAAGGTGGAGACCTCGATCACCTCGTGATCGCGCCCGCGGCCGTAGACCACGTGCACGATGCGAAAGCGCCGGCCGATGATGAAGGCGCGGCGGAACAGCGCCTTGACCTCCTCGGGCGTGGCATTGGTGGCCACGTCGAAGTCCTTGGGGCGCAGGCCCAGCAGCAGGTCGCGCACGGCGCCGCCGACGATGTAGGCCTCGAAGCCGGCGTGCTTGAGCGTCTCGACCACCTTGATGGCACGCTCGTCCACCAGCGTGACGTCGATGCCGTGCTCGGCATGGGGCACGTCCACGCGGCGCCCGGTCTTGATGGCCAGCTTGGTGCGCTGGGGTGCCGGGCGCGCACGACCCAGCAGCGAGGTGATGAGTTTCTTGATCATGCGAACAACTTGAGGATGCGCCAGCCGCGCGAGCGGGCCAGGGCTTCGAGCGGGGGGCTGGGGTTGGTGGCCACCGGGTCGGTGGCGCGCTCCAGCAGCGGCAGGTCGTTGAGCGAGTCGCTGTAGAAGCTCACGCGGCCGAAGTCGGCCAGGGTGCGGCCCTGGTCGGCCAGCCACTGCTCCACGCGGGCGACCTTGCCTTCGCGGAAGGTGGGCACGCCGTCGATGCGGCCGGTGACGCGCCCGCCCTCGCCGCGGTGCAGCTGCACGGCCAGCAGGTGCGGCACGCCGAAGGCCTCGACGATGGGCGCGGTGACGAACTCGTTGGTGGCGGTGACCACGGCCACCAGGTCGCCCTGCTGCTGGTGCCTGCGCACCAGGTCCAGGGCCTGAGCCTGCAAGGCCGGGCGGATCACGCTGTCCATGAACTGCCGCCGCACGGCGTCGAGCTCATCCGGCGCGCGGTGGCGCCACACGCCGGTGGCGAAGTCGATGTAGGCCGGCAGGTCGAGCACGCCCTCCTGGTACTGGCGGTAGAACTCGTCGTTGCGGCGGCGGAACTCGGCCTCGTCGGCCCAGCCGATGCGCACCATGAACTCGCCCCATTCGTGGTCGGAGTCCAGCGGCAGCAGCGTGTGGTCGAGGTCGAAGAGACAGAGGTTCATGCGATCGGTTCGTCTTCGGCCAGCATGGCCTTGAGCAGGGGCACGGTGACGCCACGCTGTCGCGCCAGCGCATAGCGGTCCAGGCGGTCGAGCAGGCGCATCAGCGAGGCGAGATCGCGCGAAAAGCGGGTCTGCAGGTAGCGGGCGACGTCCTCGCCCAGCGGGATGCCGCGGCGGCCGGCCTCGTGCACGAGCACGGCGCGCACCTCCTCGTCCTGCAGCGGCTCGATCTGGAAGACCAGCCCCCAGCCCAGCCGGCTGCGCAGGTCGTCGCGCAGCGGCAGGTCCACCGGCGGGCGGCTGCCGGCGGCCAGTATCGGCTGGCGGGCGCCTGCCGCGCGCACGAAGAGCGCGAACGCGGCCTGCTGCTGCGCGGCGTCCAGCGCGTCGCAGTCGTCGATCACGGCCAGAGCCGGGCGGTCGCTGTCCTCGGGCCAATCCCAGGGCGCCGGGCGCGCGGCCCCGGCCCAGACAACGCGGCCGCCCTCGGCCTGCATGCGGTGGGCGGCTGCGCTCAGCAGGTGGCTCTTGCCGGCGCCGGCAGGGCCCCAGAGATAGACCACCGGCGCGGCAGACCACGGGGCGTCGCGCAGCTGGGCCACGGCGGCCTCGTTGGCCCCAGGCAGGAAGCCGTCGAAGTCCAGGGCCGGATCGGGCCCCAGGGGCAGCGGGATCTGGCGCATGACGGCCGCCATGCGCTTCACTCCGCGCGCGCTGCCGCCAGCACGGCTGTGGCACGCCCGCTCGCAGCCGTGGCGCCGGCATGCGGCACGCAGGCGGCAGGCCGGGCGGCGATGGGGCAACAGGGCAGCTTCAAGGGGCGTGCAGGCGGTAGGAAGAGCGCGGGCGCCGGCGCACCGGCCGGACTCTGCCGCAGCCCCCGATGCACCGCACCGGCCCGCTGCGGGCGCAAAGCCTGCGATTCTATTCGGGGGCTCCCGGGCACTCGCCCAAGTGGTGGCCTGCGCGGGTGGCCTGCGTGGGTGGCTTGGGTTCTGGCTGGAGGGGCCGACCGAGCGCCTGCCGCCGCGACGGCAGGCGTCATCCCCCCGGCCGTCGCAACCAGCTTCGGCTCATCGAGCCGATCCAGTGCGCCGCCAGCGCTGCTGGATGCAGTGACGCCGCGGGGTCGTGGGGTCGTGGGACGTCGCCCTGCCCGGTCGCAGATCAGCGGCTGGAGAACGCCGCGCGGCGCGCGGCCTCCAGCTGCGCGTCCAGCCACTTCTGATCGCGCTGCTCGGCCGGCATGGCCTGCCACTGCGCGACGATGGCCGCCTGGCGCTGCTCGAAGTCGCGCAGCTGGCGCTCCTCGCGGGCCGTGGCCTGGGCCTCTTCGGACGTGGGCGCCTGGGCCAGGCGCTGCTTTTCCTGCGCCAGGCGCTGCTCACGCTGCGAGGGGTCGGCCACCAGGTCCTCGACGAGCGCGGCCTGCAGCATGAAGGCCTCGCCGGCGTTGACCTCGCGCTGCGCGACGCGCGTGGGCAGCTGGTCCAGCAGGCGCTGGGCCAGGGCGTGGCGCTGGGCGGCATCGCCCGAGTCGCGCAGGGCCTGCCAGGACTCGAACTCCTTCTGGAAGCGCAGGTAGGCGACGATGCGGGCCATCTCCTGCTCGCGCTGGGGATGGTCCTTGAGCGTTTCCTGCAGCGCGGACCATTCCTCCTGGGTAATGAAGGCCGGGCGGCCGTCGGGGCCGGTGTGGTCCAGCGCGGCCACCGGCGCGCGTGCCGCAGCGGCGCCGGAGCTGCCGGCGCGCGCCCACGGGAAGGCCGTGCCGCTGGCCGCGCGGGCCGGCTCGCCGGCGTAGTCGCCGCCGGCCACGCCGCGGCCCAGGCCGGCCGGCCGGTTGAACCACCAAGCTGCGGCGGCCACGGCCACGGCGGCGGCACCTGCGGCCAACAGCAGGCGCTGCGGCCGCTTGTCGTCGAATCGGATCATGGCGGGTCTCCTGACTTGCGGCGGCCGGGCCTCGGCCCGCCGCCTGTGATCGGCTCATTGTGGCGGCCCGCTGCGACCCGCCCGTGACGGGCTTGCCCGGCCACCTAAACTCGGGGCCCCGCTTCACCGTCGCCCCTCCATGCAGCCTGTCTTCGCCTCGCTCGTCGCGGTCGTTGCCGCCTATCTCGTCGGATCGCTGTCGTTCGCGGTCATCGTCAGCCGCGTCTTCGGCCTGGCGGACCCGCGCACGTATGGATCGAAGAACCCGGGCGCGACCAACGTACTGCGCTCGGGCAACAAGGGCGCGGCCGTGCTGACGCTGCTGTTCGACGCGGTCAAGGGCTGGGTGCCCACGGTGCTGGCGCTGCAGCATGCCGATGCCCTGGCCTGGCCGGCGGCCAGCGTGGTGGCCGTGGGCGTGGCGGCCTTCCTGGGTCATCTGTGGCCCATATTCTTCCGCTTCGAGGGCGGCAAGGGCGTGGCCACCGCCGCCGGCGTACTGCTGGGCTTGAGCCCCTGGCTGGGCCTGGCCACGCTGGGCGTGTGGCTGGGGATGGCGATCGTCTTTCGCTACTCCTCGCTGGCGTCCATCGTCGCGGCCGTGGCGGCGCCTTTTCTCTATGCGGCGCTGGTCGGCCTGGATGCTGGCGCGGTAGGCGTGGCGGTGATGAGCCTGCTGCTGCTGTGGCGTCATGCGCCCAACATCCGCAAGCTGCTGGCCGGCACCGAAAGCCGCATCGGCCAGAAGGCCGCACCGGCCGACAAGGCCTGACGAGCGCGCCCTGATGCAGCCCGACACCCGGCGCAAGCTGGTCGAGTACGGCGTGCTGGCCGCCCTGGTCGGCGCGGCGCTGGCCGGCCCGGCCTGGTGGCGCAGCCGCGAGGACGACCGCCTCGGCGCGGAGCTGGCCCGCCTGGCCCGGCCGGGCGACATCGAGATGGTCTCCAGCGTGACCTGCATCTACTGCGACCGCGCCCGGGCCTGGCTGACCGCACACGGCGCGCCGTTCTCCGAGTGCTACATCGAGCGCGACCGCGCCTGCATGGCCCGCTATGAGCAGCTGGGCGCCGCGGGCACGCCCACCTTCATGATCAAGGGCCGGCTGCTGCGCGGCTACAGCGCACCGGCCATCGTCGAGGCGCTGCGCCGGCCGGCGCTGGCGGCCTCGCCGGCCGCGCGCTGAACCGGCACCTGAACCGGCACGCTAGCCCGCCACGCTGAGGCCCAGCGCCTGAACGTCGCCGCGGCCTTCGCGCAGCACCACCGGCTCCTCGCCGGTCAGATCGACCACGGTGGTCGGCTCGCGCGGGCAGGCGCCGGCATCGACGACCGCCTGCACCAGCTTTTCGTAGCGCTCGCGGATCTCCTCGGCGTCGTTGAGCGGCTCGTCCTCGCCGGGCGGGATCAGCGTGGTGGCCAGCAGCGGCGCGCCGTGCAGCTCCAGCAGGGCCTGCGTTACCGCATGCTCGGGCACGCGCAGGCCGATGGTGCGGCGCGACGGATGGCTGACTCTGCGCGGCACCTCCTTGGTGGCCTCCAGGATGAAGGTGTAGGGCCCGGGCGTGGCCAGCTTGAGCAGCCGGTACTGGCGGTTGTCCACGCGGGCGTAGCTGGCCAGCTCCGACAGGTCTCGGCACAGCAGCGTGAGATGGTGACGGTCATCGACGCCGCGGATGCGGCGCAGCGCATCGACCGCGGCCTTGTCGTCCAGGTGGCAGGCCAGCGCGTAGCTGGAGTCGGTGGGCAGGGCGACCACGCCGCCGCCTTCCAGGATCTGCGCCGCCTGCTTGAGCAGCCGGGGCTGCGGGTTGACCGGGTGGACGGTGAAGAACTGGGCCATGAGCCGGCGATGCGGGATGTGCGGAGGGGAAGCGCGATTGAGGAGCGATTGGGAAGCGCGATTGGGGGTGCGGCCGACAGGCAGGCGCGGTGCCCGCCCGGCAAGGGGAGTCGGGGCCAGGGCTAGCCGGGCTGCACGATGCGGTGCGCCAGCGCCTCCCACACCGGGGTGAGCGTGCCCGACAGATAGGGCAACGCGCCCAGGTCCACGCGGCTTTCGCCCGGGGCGTGGAAGTCCGAGCCGCGCGAGGCCAGCAGGTCGAACTCGCGGGCCATGTCGGCATAGCGGACGTACTCGGCCTCGGTGTGGCTGCCGGTCACCACCTCCACGCCCAGGCCGCCGTGGGCCTTGAACTCGCTGAAGAGCGCGTATTCCTCGTTGGGCGTGAAGCCGTAGCGCCCCGGGTGGGCGATCACCGCGATGCCGCCGGCCTGGGTGATCCAGCCCACGGCCTCGCCCAGGCGCGCCCAGCTGTGCGGCACGAAGCCGGGCTTGCCTTCGGTGAGGTAGCGCTGGAAGACCTCGCGCGTCTCGCTGCAGTGGCCGCTCTCGACGATGTAGCGGGCGAAGTGCGTGCGCGAGATCAGATCCGGGTTGCCCACGTAGCGCAGCGCGCCTTCGTAGGCGCCGCGGATGCCCACGCGGGCCAGGTCGGCGGCGATGTCGCGGGCGCGGCGCTCGCGGCCGCCGCGGGTGTCGGCCAGGCCCTGGCGCAGGCCTTCATGGTCGGGATCGAAGCCCAAGCCGACGATGTGCACGGTCTTGTCGGCAAAGGTGACCGAGATCTCCACGCCCGACAGGAAGGGCAGCCCCAGGGCCGTCGCCGCGCTGCGCGCGCGGTGCTGGCCGCCGACTTCGTCATGGTCGGTCAGCGACCACAGCTCCACACCGTTGCCGCGGGCCCGCGCGGCCAAGTCCTCGGGCGTGAGCGTGCCGTCCGATACGTTGGAATGGCAGTGGAGATCGGCGTTGAGGAAGGCCACGCCAGGATTCTAGGGAAGGTCTGCAAAACCCCGTCGCAGGGCGCGGGTCTTGCATGATGATGTCGTCAAGTTGAATCGCGCAGCAAGAACATGAAGCAAGTCAGCCTGGGATTGAACCTGTCGACCAAGAAGACGCGCAAGCGTGAATT